>CAKZLB010000079.1 GCA_937124965.1 uncultured Bacteroidota bacterium | reverse complement strand
GCAACAACCGACAACATATCGTTTGAAATTGAGGGCTGGGATACCGTTATAAAGGCTATTCAAGAACTTGGAGACGACAGGACAAAGAGACGTGAAGTTTTAAAGATTTTGAGACGTCAAGCAGTGCCAACCAAAAGAGTAATGATTCAACAAGCACCAGTTGTAAAAGGCAATCGAAGTATCAAATATCATAGGGATAATTCAATTGTGTACAATCCTGGGAACTTGAAAAGAGCAATTAAGACTTTTACAGGAAGGAACAAAGATTACCCGTCTATTTATGTTGGAGCGCAAGCTAAGAAGCCACAAGGTAGCGGTTACTACTCTTATTTTATCCAACACGGGACAAATAGAAGTGACGGCAGAAGCATAAGGCGGAAGAATGATTACGTAAAAACGACTGACAGTTTGGTTAGTGCGATAATGGGAGAAAAGGCAAGCGGGGAACTAGAAAAGTATATTAAAAAACAGGCTTTAAAACTTGGTTTTGTATGAGCATAGAGGCGGCAATTTTAGGGATATTAACGAGCAATTCAGCATTGACTGCGGTTGTGCCTGCTGGGTCTTTTTACAGCGTAAACGCACCAATGGCAGCGGATAACCCTTGCGTAATATACCAACGTGCTTCAACTCTTCCACAGACAACTAAAGACGCGGAAGTTTGGCAACTAGTAACTTTTGAGATAGACATCTTCGCTAATAATAGCGACACAGTTCTTTCGATTGGCGAACTAGTTAAAACGGCTTTGAATAGGCAGTCCGGAACTTACACAGGGTTTGATATTTCAAACATAAGATTTGACGGTCAAGATAGCCGCGATCCAGACTTTGAAACAAATACACATCATTTAGCACAAGGTTACATTTTAGATATTAAGAACACATGATTATAAGAATTAACAAAGCGCAAAAAAGCCCAACGGGTAAAATGTTAAAAGCTGGGAAAGTAATTGAGACTTCAAGGGGTCACAACTATACAGATTTTGAAGTATTGGCCGAAGATGGACATTTTTCAAGCCCTCAAAACAATGGATTAAAACAACGCTTAGAAGCCGAAAAGGCAGCAAAAAAAACGGTAAAAGTTGCACCGAAAGCAGCTGAAGAAAAGACAAAAACAAAAGTAAAATAAAAAATGGCAGCAAGTACAGGAGTAATTAATGGGAATACGATTGGTCTATACATAGGGACAGACTTAATCGCATTAGGCAAATCTAGTGATTTGAACCTATCCATGTCACCAATAGACGTGACAACAAAAGACAGTGCAGGTAAGACAGAAATCATAAACGGTTTAACGTCTTTTTCATTCAACGGGGAATTTTTATTCGATAATGATTCTACTTGGGGTTGGGAGGATGTGTTCGACGCATGGTTAGCTGGGACATTACTCACAGTTGTAGACCAAAGCGGAACAACTGGAGACGTTAAATATACAGGGTCTTGTTACATTACAGACGCAACAAAAACGAATCCAGCAAATGACGTTGTAGGTTTTACGGCATCATTCGCAGGAACATCAGCACTAGCAAAAGCAACAATAGCGTAATATGAGACACATCACTATAAATAACGCGGACGTACCTTTTAACTTGACATACTCGATTTTCAAGTACGGTGTAACTATCGTTCCAAAAGGAAAAAATGACATTGACTTAGCCATTAGTAGTGCAGAAATGGTTGAAAAAATAGCCTTAAAAGCAATCAATAAAGGGTATAAAAAAGAGGGCTCGGCTAAAGAATTAAGCCACGACGATTTGATAGAATTAATGGATTCTGACGTCGCTGCTTTTGGATTGCTTAAGGATGCCGTAACTGAAGATATGGCTCAATTCACTAAGTCAAGTGATGATAGCACGGAGGGCGAAGAAGGAAAAAAGTAGATTTTTGGGACGAACTAGAGAAGTCCGCTTCTTATTGGGGCGTCCCAAATGTTTACGACCTAACACCTAAAGAGTTTAGGAACTTCATTGATGGAGTTAAACTAAGACGTGAACAAGTAGAGCGTTCTGAGTGGGAACGTGCGAGAATGATAGGTTATTGGGCTTTGATACCTCACTCAAAAAAAGGGTTCAAACCTAAAGATTTAGGCACTTTTGATTGGGAAAAGTCAAATGTAGATGAGTTGTTAGAAATTCAAGCTGAAATGAAAAAGAAGTACCCAAAAGGTAAATTAACATTTGTTAAATAATGGCTAAGAATTTAGGAATAAATATAAAGATAGGCGCAGACCTTAAGAACTTTTCTAAGGATATGCAAAACGTGTCACGTCAGATGAAAAAGACGGGGCAAAAAATGCAGTCACTAGGAAAATCAATGTCGGCAGCCTTAACACTTCCACTAGCCGCTGCTGGTGTTGCTATGATTAAATTCGCAAGTGATACAGAAGAAAGTCTCAATAAAGTTGATGTTGCATTTGGGGACAGTTCAAAAGAGGTTCAAAAGTTCGCAGAAACAACGCTAAAGAGCTTTGGTATTGCCAGAGGGACA
>CAKZLB010000078.1 GCA_937124965.1 uncultured Bacteroidota bacterium | reverse complement strand
TTCCCAAAAAAGTACACATTTTCCCTCTTTGAAAATTGGCCATTTCAAAACGTATATTTTAACGCTTAAGTTTTATTCTGAATGACGCATTCGTGACAATAGTGCGTTAGTTAGTTCTTTATCCTTTTAACGAATCCGATTTAATACGCTTTAACACAAAAAACGGAGCAGTGATCTGCTCCGTTTCCTTATTCGTAAAATGTGTTATTATCGTTTTGTGCTATGGTAAATACTCAAACGCACCAGCATCAGGTTTTGCATCTCTTAATCTATTCTCAAAATCTCTTGCTAACCCAACGGCAGTGTTGCCAATGTTAATTGCACCCGAATTGGACTCAATATGATAATCGTGATTTCTTATATCAATAAAACTAGGCGAGACGCTTGTAACGTTATCAGTATGTATTCCACCAAATTCCCACTCTGTTCTTACGAGGTTATTCTGAAACAACGTATCATTAACCTCAAACCTAACTGGAGCACTCCGGAACAAACCAAAAGAAACCTCTTCCTCTAAAGCTCCATCTATGATACAATTTTGAACATCATACTTGATATCATAAACTCGTTCAATTTGAAAAAACTCATTAATTTTTGCATTGTTTAAGACAAAAGTTGGCTCTCTCCTGCTGAAATCAAATCCGTAGGTCGTAAAATTACAGTGCTTTAAATCATATCTCCCACCCCACAAACCAAGGAACGTGTAACGCCCACAATTCGAGAATACACTGTTTCGAGCCTGAAGGTAAACTGACTTTCCAGACAATCCATCAAAACTCATGTTACGAACTTCAGTATTACGCACGACCACTTTGGGAAGCAAATTAGGGTTAGATTGAATATCACTACTATCACAATAAACACCAACCGTTCCGTTCTTTATTTCGGCATAGTTAATTCGGTTTCCCGAACTTAAATAGTCAAGCCAAATTCCTCCCCACTGACCAGCCTCTTCTTCGTATTCCGGCTGAAGTCGATCTCCTTGAAACAAAACACGTTCCTCGTTAGTTCCATTAATTATCAACGTCCCTTCAACGTATAACCATGATTGAGGTGCAAAATGCATACGCACTCCTTCTTCAATTGTTAAGGTACAATTTTCAGGCACGTACAAGTAACCATATACAACATAAGGCTTCATTTTATCACTCAGAACAACATTACACACAGTGTCTCGAAACATATAATGGGCATCCTGCCCCCAAGCTATCAATTGTACGTAATCAATACTACCATTAGTTTCAACCTCGATTGAATCTCTAACGATTAATGGCAAAGATTCTGGTTCATTATTTGGGTCAACGGACAATTCGACAAATACGAAAATGGAGTCATTGGGTCCAATCTCAATATCGGAAACAATCGGACCGACCTCACCATCTACATTAATCCTAAAAACTGACTTGGGACTCATTAACTTTAATGAGCTCTTTACACGTTTGTTATGCGGGTTTCTGACAACAAACTGTTTGTTAACAGACATTGGTATTCTTGGACTCGCAGCAGTAAACACCGTGTCAAAAAATACTGTATCCTGTGAAAAAGTCAATTCTGCATTTGCTCCAGTAAAAAACGAATCATCGTTGTTACATGAAATTAAAGCAGTGACTGTGACGATCAAAACTAGAAGGCTGAATATCCTATTTTTTGTCATTGAAGCAAAAGTACATGAACTACAGGAAACTAACGTTTGAATCTTTAATCTGTTGCGTTAGGATGTTTCAAATAAAAACTTAATGTCGTGACAATTACTTTAGCTCTACCAAACAACACCTATGAAACTAATTTATTTGACTTTTATTAGTCTTTTACTGACATTACTTTTTACGTATTCAACTTGTTCTGCCCAAATTGATAGTACGATAAACGACCCCGGAGATATTGCTTTTCTCGCATGGAGCCGATCAAATCAAGATGGTTACGCTTTTGTATTTTTAGATGAGTGTCCTTCAAACACGGTCATACGTTTTATTGATGAAGAATGGACGGGTAGCAGTTTTTATTCTCCAACTGGAGAAGGTGAAAATAAATGGACTAATTCAACTGGATCCATGATAAAGCGAGGCACAGTAATTATTATACAAAACGCTGATAATAATCCAACTTGTAACCTTGGTACCGTGACAGAATCAGATGCGGGTTTTGAAATAGCTTCTACAGACCAAATATTTGCAATATCTGGAACAAGATCAAACCCAACTTTTCTCGCAATGATTGGACACTCTACCTTACCTAACAATGGCACAGGATCACGACAAACTTTATCAAATACTGGGCTTACGTTAGGTGCAAACGCAATACATTTAACGAACGAAGCATTGTATGTTGGTTCAACAACGTGTGATTCCACAATCACGCATTGTAGGTCAAAAATTAATTCAGATTCCAACTGGACTAGTTTATCGACCTCCAATGTTTTCCCCAATGACGTCGCATCAAGTTTGGATGGGACAGCCTTGCCAGTTGAATTACTTTCATTCGTCGCCAAGAAAACTAATCAGACAACCGTTGATTTGCAATGGCATACAGCAATGGAGTTAAATAATATGGGGTTTATGCTGCAACAGTATAATCAAACAAATGACGAATGGTCTTTTGTTACATATGTTCAAGGAGTAGGTAATTCCTTTGCAAAAAATTCATACAGTTTTAAACATAACCTCCAATCTACTGATGTGAAAAAATGCATTTATAGACTAATTCAAATGGATTACGACGGCAAAGAAACCATCGTTGGCCAAGCTTCATGCAACCTTAATACTGAATCAAACACCTTTATGATTACACAAACCTACTTTGACAAGAAAGTAACTATTCGAAATATTGAAAGTGAGGCTGTTGTCACTTTAATCAATAGTAATGGACAGATAATCTCAAAATCACATACAAAAAAATCAGAATTCGAAATAGATCTTTCGACATTGACGAAAGGCATCTATACTGTTACGGTAACAACGCCAGAAACCTTTTGTCCATTTAAGATGATCGTAAACTAAAACTTAGTTAAGTGAGATGAGCAAATCATCTACTACATCTTTCGCCCTTTTGCCTCCATATACAATTTGATAGACGAAATCGACTATGGGCATTGATATTTTCAACTCCTGATTCATCTCCCAAATGGTCTTAACTGCATAATAACCCTCTGCGATCATATTCATTTCCAATTGGGCTGACTTTACGGAGTACCCTTTTCCTAGCATGTTCCCAAAAGTTCTATTTCTACTAAACTGCGAATATGCTGTTACTATCAGATCACCTAAGTATGCAGAGTCATCGATATCTCGCTCTATTGGATGAACTGCAGCAATGAACCGCTTTATTTCTCTTATCCCGTTTGAAACTAACACAGCTTGAAAATTGTCACCGAATCTTAGCCCATGACAAATGCCCGAAGCAATAGCATAGATGTTTTTTAAAACGGCACTATACTCTGTTCCGTATATATCGTCAGTAGTTACTGTTCTAATATTCCGTCCGTCTAATAACAGAGACAACTGAGTTGCAAATTCTCTATTTTCTGAAGCGACAGTTAGGTAACTTAACTTTTCGAGAGCAACTTCTTCTGCATGGCACGGACCTGTGATTACACCAATACGGTCTGAATTTACTTTAAGTGTATTCTTAAAATAATCTCCTAAAATTTCGCTTGTTTCTGGGATTAGGCCTTTTACGGCAGACACAACATATTTACGTTTAAATTTATCAATGTCCAATTGACTAAATGCTGAATAAACAAATGCGGAAGGTATAGCCAAAACTATAATGTCCGCTTGAGTTACTGCTGAAGTCAAATTGCTAATAACATTCAATGAATCTTTCGCAAACGTCACTGAGCTCAGATAGTCTGGGTTGTGATGGTGTTCATCTATAAACCTAACTTTAGTTTCATCACGAAGCCACCACGTTACGTTCTTAGAAATATGGTTGTCTAAAAATATTTTGACTAATGCGGTAGCCCAACTACCACCACCAATAACCGATATAGTAACTTTTTCTGAATTCAAGAGTACGAATAAAGAGCACCCTTGCCGTAAATCAAAATTCCAGATTAGTTTCCTGAAATACTTATTTCTCCTGTATTGTAAAAGTTTAAAATCGTGCGACTGTAAACTAGCTGGAATCGGGCTCTTTCAACATCATTTTTAGCAACACTCCAATCATTTAGCGCTAAAACCATTTCTGCGGTCGTAGAAACACCTGCATTTGTAGATTTTTCAACAAATAGGTAATTTTCCTTTTGAGCTTTTTCATTTTCAATAGCTGAGGCATAAGAAGCTATGGCATTTTCATAATCGGTGTAAGCCTGAATTATATCAGCTCTTAAATTCACCTTAACCCGTTCAATATTGTTTTCGGCAATCAAAGCACTTAGTTTAGAGTCCACCATGTTTGCTCTCACCTGATTGTTATTAAAAATTGGGATGGAAAGACTAAGTCCTGCGGCTTGTCCAAAGTTGTCTTGTAGTTGCTGCCCAAAACTTGCAACTCTGGTTTCATAATTTGTAAACTGAGTTACCACAGGCTGATTAGATCCTTCAACAAATCCAATTTCCCGTAACTCTGAGGTTTGATTAAATCGTTCTAAACGAGATTCTGAATACAACGAGTTGACGTTGACGAACAACGATAATCTAGGGTACAAGCCACTTTTAGATATCTTTTCGTTTAGCTGTGCTGACTTCATTTGAGATTGAGCTAATTTAACGTCTGGCATTATACTCTCAGCATTCATAACAACTCCTTCAGGAGAAATGGTATTAGACACTCCAAACTCTTGAAAATCTGGTTTCTCAATCTGGATAGACTCTCCTTCGTATTGCATAGTTTGCAATAATCGCAGTGTTGCCATGCGAATTGAACCCTTAGCCGACTGAATATTCATTTTGTCTCGAGCGTCTTGGGCTTTCAAGTTAAGATATTGCCTTTCATTTGTCACACCTGCATCAACCATTAATTTGGCTTGATCTAGCTGTGTTTTTGTCGATTTATTTATTTCCTCGAAATTTTTTAACTGATTTTGCGCAAATACTACTTGTAAAAATGCATCAGCAACATTTAATGCAATTTGGTTCTCAGTAGTTTTGGCTTGCAACCTTGCCCGCTCTAACTCGTTTTCCGATCGTGCAATCGTGTTTGTAATTCTCTTTCCATTAAATACTACCACATTTCCAGTTATTGAAAAATTGTTTGATTGAATACGTTGAGTAACAAATTGGTTGGTAAATGGGTCAATTGATCGTCCAAAGTTATAATTATGTGAAGCACTTGCATTTAACGTCGGATATCGATTCAACCTGTTCTGATTTAACGTGTTTTCACTCCTCCTAACGTTAATATCTTGGTCAGAAATGTTCACGTTGTGCGCTAATGCATATTCAATACATCTCTCTAGTGTCCAACGTTCGCTTGCCTTTTCACTTTCCTGACTCAGCGAATCGACAGATGCAAATACAGTTATTGTTTGAAATGAAACTAGTATTGTTATAAAAAATAAAACGATGGATTTCATATGCTTCATATAGTTGCAAAGCTACATTAAGGTTTGTATGAACTTATCCAGTTTCGATTAAGCTTGTTATTATTTCTATATTTCAAAAGAAATCCATTAAACTTGACACGTGAATTCAGCGTTGCACAGTTCTAGATTCTTGAAATGGTTATACCCGACTTTAATTTGGGATAAAAGAACAAATCAACGTGAGGTATATCTAACCTTTGATGATGGTCCAGACCCTGAGGTAACAACTTTTGTTTTGGAAACACTCAGGCAGTATGGCTTTAAAGCTACATTCTTTTGCATTGGAGAAAACGTAAAAAAACATCCGAACATATTTAAAGAAATTATTTCAGACGGACATAGGGTTGGGAATCATACGTATAATCACCTTAATGGGTTTCAGACCAATACAAATGAATATATTTCAAATACCGAGTTAGCTGCTGAATTAATCCACAGCAACTTATTCCGTCCACCTTATGGCCGAATAAAAAGAATGCAAATTCAAGAACTTTCATCCATATACGATATAGTGATGTGGAGTATACTCACTGGAGACTTTTCTTCCTCGCTGAACCCAAATAAAGCAATTAAACAGATTCAGAAGTTAACAAGAAGCGGGTCTATTGTTGTTTTTCACGATAGTCAAAAAGCCTTTTCAAATCTTACAAAAATACTCCCAGAATATTGTAAATTCTTGAGTAATAATGACTTTACACCATGCATCTTGTAGTTCTAGTTTGTTGCATTGTTTTCAGTATTTTTTTTGGTATTCAAATTTTTAGTCTGATTTCAATTAACAAGAGTACTGATAAAAGGAAAGTTAAGAATTACACTAACGCTGACCTACCTAAAGTTAGCTTACTCTTAGCAGCGAGAAATGAGGAAGTTTTACTCCCTCGTTCCTTAGAGGCAATCTCTCAACTAAAGTATCCACAGGATAAATTGGAAATACTAATAGGTAATGATGGAAGCACTGACAACACACAAATAATTGCCGAGAAGTATTGTAAAACACACTCCAACGCTAGAATCATTAATATAACAAAGAACCTTGGCAAAGGGCGCGGGAAGGCTAATGTTTTGGCTCATTTAGCTCATGAAGCAAAGGGTAAGGTATTCTTTATAACGGATGTTGACGTTCGGCTTCATCCAGGTTGGATAGAGTCGCTAGTGAGAGAGTTTAATGATAACATTGGAATAGTATCTGGAACTAGCACCTGTGAGTCGAATGGTACACTATTTTCACGGATGCAGTCAATTGATTGGTTGCACTTTATGGGTTACATCCAAAGTTTTGCCAATGTAGGTGTCGCATGCACATCCGTTGGTAACAATATGGCTGTTTTAGCAGATGCATATTGGGAAACAGGAGGTTACGAAAACATTGATTTTTCGATAACTGAAGACTATAAGTTGTTTGAAGCAGTTACCAATAATGGTTGGGGGTGGAGAACTATATTATCGCCAGAAAGTCTCGGAATGGCATGGTACATAGACAATCCAATTGAAATGTTACATCAAAGAAAACGTTGGCTAATTGGTGCTCGAGATCTTCCGTTAAATTGGAAGTTTATGATCGTCTTATATGGCCTATTTTTACCAGCATTAGTTCTATTCGCCTTATACTTTCCAAAAGTTTCATTAGCTATATGGTTGACAAAGTTCATTATTCAAAGTGTATACATTACAACCCTGGCAGGCAAAGTTGGACTTAAAGCTTTTTCATTTATTCAACTTCTTGTCTATGAATTTTATGTAATGTCGAATACATTTGCTACAGGTATTTTTTACTTTCTACCTATTCCGTCTTTATGGAAAGGTCGAATATATCGAAACAATGATTTGACCTAAATTTGTTATATGTATCCCAAATTAATAAGCTTCGACACTCCTGAATTTTTGAGAGGAATACTGCCAGACCATATAACTCTGTATAGTTACGGTTTAATGATTGCGATTGGCATATTAGTATCTTATTGGTTTATATCTAACCGTCTTAAACCATTTAACGTAAACAAGGATCAGCTTTCGACAGTGTATATTTATTCGATTGTAGCAGGGTTCATCGGAGGAAAGCTTTTTTTCTTTTTTGAAGATTTCTCAAAGTATATTTCCAATCCAAAATTGTTTCTAAATATTTCTGGAGGTGGCTTTGTATTTTATGGTTCGGTGCTGTTTGTCGTTCCTGTTTTGGTAATATGGTTGAAAAGGAAGAAAATACCTGTTCGTCCGTTTCTTGACATTATTGCATTCGTTGGACCCATTGTGCAATCGTTTGGAAGAATCGGGTGTTTCTTGGCAGGATGCTGTCATGGTAAGGTTTGTAATAACTTCCTAGGGGTCACATTTACAAATCCAGATAGTTTAGCAAATCCTAAAAACGTTGCATTGTACCCAACTCAACTGTTCGACATTGGTATAAACTTGATTATCATTGTTGTTTTGCTGATTATCGAAAAGAAGAAACGATTTGATGGACAGCTAATGCTTTTATACATGATGATGTACGCAGTTGGTCGTTCTATTAACGAAACATTTAGAGGTGATGAAGCGAGAGGTTTTGTTTTTAATGGTTTTTTAAGTCACTCACAATTGATAGCAATATGCATTTTCTCAATATGTGTATACTTCTGGTTCAGGTGGTCAAACAAAAAGCAAGAATTGATTTAACTATACCTTTTCTAATATCGTCCTGAAAGCCAGTACACGCTCGCCGTATTTAGCCGCTGTTTTTGCTTTGAGTGCAGGGCCGTGATTATTACTGTAATCCTCTAATAAGCTTCTATTTTCCAATTTGTACTGAATGTTATAACTAGTTCCAGTATCTGATTCATCATGAGGATCGATTTTAAACATTTCATAACTGATGAACTTACCTGTTGACATTACCTCAGGCAAATGCTCTTCACTCATCCAAACTAACCACTCGTCATGAATAGAGTCGTCCACTAGGCATGTTACGCTATATACAATCATGATTTAAAATATTGCGGAGAGAGAGGGATTCGAACCCTCGGTACCCTTACGAGCACACTACCTTTCCAGGGTAGCCCGATCAACCACTCTGGCATCTCTCCTTAATGCGCAAATTTAACTAAATTGAGAACAGTTCTCTCGCGTTTTGAGTTGTAATTTTCGCCACTTCTTCAAGAGAAATTTGTTTAACGTCAGCTATTTTTTGGGCAATTAGTGGCAAATATGAACTTTCGTTCCTCTTTCCACGATACGGTGCAGGTGCTAGATACGGAGAATCTGTTTCTAAAAGTATATTTTCCATGCTCACATCTTTGATAACCTTATCCAAACCACTATTTTTAAACGTTACTACTCCTCCTATTCCAATTTTATACCCTAGGTCAATGATCCTATTTGCTTCTTCAATTCCGTCACCAAAACAATGAAATACTCCTGTTAAATTTGTTGAACTAAAATCATTGATTATTTCCAACACTTCCTTGGTCGCATTTCTTGTGTGCAAAGCGATTGGGAGCTGAGTATCAACGGCAAGCTGACATTGAATTCTCAAGGCTTCTTCTTGAATACCTTGAGTTGTTTTATCCCAATACAAATCCATACCGATTTCACCAATAGCTATAAAGTTTTTCTTCTGAATCTCACTTAGTACAAAATCCAACTCATATCTATAAGTCTCAGGCTTTACAGAACACGGGTGCAGTCCCAACATTGGAATATATAAATCAGGATATTCTTTCGATAATTTGTTCATTAACTCAAAGCTTCCTGAATCAATATTTGGCATTAGAACCTTGTTGACTCCGGATTTTATAGTGCGCTGAGTTACTTCCTTTAAATCATCTTTAAAGTCCTCTGCATATTGATGGCTATGCGTGTCAATAAAGTTTAACTCCATGAAATTTTTTCTTTATTTAGAAATGAGCTAATTCCTTTTTTACAATCTTCTGATTCGCGCATTTCAGCGTTCATGTTTGCAGCATAGTCCAATGCTCCTGAAAGTGACATTTCTGGAATATCAGCGATCATTGTTTTGATCAATTCTATACTTTTTCCTGATACTTTGTCTATAATGTTCAATGAAAAATGATCAACAAAATCATCAATTTCGTTTTCATGAAGAACCCTATTGATTAGTCCAACTTTGAGTGCCTTGTTTGCATCAAATACCTCACCACTTAATAAAATTTCACGAGCTCGCCCCTCTCCAATCTTTCGAAGTAAAAATACCATTACAATTGCAGGAACAAATCCAATACGCGATTCAGTATATCCAAACTTAGACGTTTCTGTAGCAAAACAGTAGTCAGTTACAGTGGCCAACCCACAGCCCCCTGCAATAGCAGCTCCTTTAACAACACTAATTACAATCTTTGGAAATTCATAGATTGCCTGAAATAACTCCATGAGATGCCTACTATCTGCAATGTTTTCGTCTCTAGTATTTGTTTGTAGCGTTTGCAAATATTGCAAATCTGCTCCTGCGCAAAACACATCAGAACTTGATTTCAGCAAAACAATTTTACACTCATCATCATCTTTTGCTAATTGAAATGCATTTTTTAATTCGCTTACAACTTGTTCATTGAGTGCGTTCCTCTTATCTGGTCGGTCTAAAACTATTTCGGATATCCGATTCGTTTTATTGTACCGAACATATTTCATATTCATAGTCATGGCACAAAAATAGGCACAAAAAAAGCCCCGACAGTTGTGTCGGGGCTTATACCAGCTTTTAACTGGAAGAAGTTTTACTTGTATTAGTTCGCAATAGTTACACGCTGCATAGCAGAGTAGTTACCATTGATTACTTGTACCATGTATACACCTGCAGATACGTTTGTCATATCAACTGTGTAAATACCGCTCGCGTCAGTAGATACTGTTTTGATAGTCTTACCTGTTGCGTCCATGATTACAATGTTTAAGTCACTTTGTGGGTTCTCAACTGAGATGTTGAATACACCAGTGTTTGGATTTGGATATACATTGAAGATGTCATTTGCAGCAATGTCATTTACATTACTTCCACCAACTGTTACCGTTTCACAGTGCTCAGAAATACATCCAGCATTGTTGATGATTGCTAAACATACTTCGTACGTTCCTTCTGTAGCATACTTGTATGATGGCGTTACATCGCTAGATCTTGCACCGTCACCAAATCTCCAGTTAAATTGATTTGCATCTTTATCTGTAGTTTTTTGGTTGGTGATCTCTAAGTTTTTCCAAGTTGATCCTGCAGTAAAGCTTGCATCTGATTTTGCATTAACTGTTACAGTTTTTGCAATTGAATCAGAACATCCACCTGGTACTAACGCTAATAACGTTACTCGGAAAGATTCTGTTACACTTTCGTCTGTCAATACATAGTTATGACGTGGCGAAGTCAAGTTTGAAGTACTCATTCCTGATCCATCTGCACCACCAAATCTCCACTCGTAG
>CAKZLB010000077.1 GCA_937124965.1 uncultured Bacteroidota bacterium | reverse complement strand
TCAACAGAAAAAACGTTTAGATCTCTATGTTCTGAATTTGGTTTGAGTCCATCTAGCAGAACGAATATAAAATTAGCCCAACAAGAAAAGGAAGAAAAACAAGAAGACGAATTTCAAATATGACAGAACTAGAAAAACTAATTAAGCACTCCGCTGCTGGTGTCTCCATTTTTGTAGATGACCACAAAACAACTTATGAAAGTGTGGAGGATTATTTCAGAAGACCTTATTACGATGATGGCGATATTGATTCAGATGTTTATTTAAAAATGGTTGAATTGGACACAATTGTGTGTGTGACGTTTTATCCAGATACTCCAGTTGGACATTATGACATTTATCATTACGATATAAACAAAGCAATTTCAATAAGCTGGGAGATATTAAAAAAAGAGAAAAATCTATGACAGAACTAGAAAATAAGATTAAGCAGAACGCATTGAATTATATTGATAAGTGCGAAATTACCAAAGCGGACATACTTAACTGCGAAAGATACGTAATACCAATTCCTTACACTTCGGATGGTATTCGTGGTTATAGTATTGACAGACTAGTTTATAGTTCAACTCAAAAGAAGTTTACATCTGTTGAATACTACTTTGATAACGGTGAAGATGTTGAGTTAAGAACAATAGAATTATAGATTGAGTGCATTCACCGACATATCTAAAATTGACTTAAAGAAGTACTACTTTGATGAGGTGGCTGCCAATAGTGCGGTGCGTTATATCGAAACTCATTGTTATCATGCTGAGGGTCCATTGTCAGGCACTCCGTTAATTCTCCAGGAGTGGCAAAAGGAAAGAATAATTAAACCCTTATTTGGTTGGAAGCACATTAAGCCAACCGAAATAAAAGACGCAAACGGGAATGTGATTAAGAGTTTTAACAAACGTAAATTCTCAACGCTTCACATGGAAGTCCCGAAGAAGTCAGGGAAGGGAACTTTATCGAGTGCTATTATACAATTGTTAATGGACATTGACCAGACTGAAGATACCATGCAAGTCGTTGGTTTAGCTTGGGGGCGTGAACAGGCAAAGATTGTTTGGGACATGGTTAATAAGTCAATGAAAGCCAGCGCAAGGGCAAAAGATAAGTTTACATTTTATGCGAAGTCTATACTTTCAAAGGACGGGAAAAGGGTTTACAAAGTTTGGTCAAAAGAAACAGGATCCAATGACGGTCAGATGCCTAGTGTTGTTCTAGCGGATGAGTTGCACGAACATAAGTCAGGCACACTTTTAGAGATGGCTGAAAAATCGACTATTACAAGGGCGCAACCTTTGACTTTAATCACAACAACGGCAGGTTCTAATTTAGAAGGGATAGGATTTGAGCGAAGTGAGTACGCAAAAAAAGTTTCAAAAGGGATTATCAAAGATGAGACGTTACTCGTCTGCGTTTATTGTGCCGAAAAAGATGATGACATTCATAGCCCAAAAGTTTGGGCAGCAGTTCACCCGATGCTAGGCGTATCTATTTCGATAGATAAAATGCAAGAGTTTGCTAACAAGGCAAAAGCAAGTGCAGCGGCTGAAAACAGTTTTAAGCGTTATTATCTGAACATTTGGAACAACACAAAAGACCAATTCATTAGTGATAACGTTTGGATGGCTTCGAGTTGGGAGTTCGACAAAGAGTTACTACTTGGCCGTCCTTGTTGGGGCGGGTTAGATTTGTCAAGTACGACAGACATAACGGCTTTTAGTTTGGTGTTCCCTATTAATGATGGGTTTGTTTCTCTTAATTGGTTTTTCCTTCCAGAGGAAAAGAACTCCGAAAGTATCAATGAGGAAAAAATAAGAAGTTACCAAACGTGGGTTCGTGACGGTGTGGTAATTGAAACGCCAGGTAACGTTGTAGACTATGAGTATATCAAGCACACAATTAGAGAATGTGCAACGGTGTATGATGTTCAAGGCATAGCTTACGACCCTTATAACGCAACAGGGACAGTGTTAGAGTTGTTAGACGATGGGTTAAACATGATTAAATACCGACAGGGTTATATTTCTATGAATTTCCCAACTAAGGAGCTAGAGAAATTAGTTTTGTCTAAAAAATTTAATCACTTAGATAATCCGTGTTTGGCTTGGATGAATCGAAACGCAAGTATTGCAACGGACCCAGCTGGAAATATAAAAATCGTAAAAGACAGTAAGGAGTTAAAAGTAGATGGAATGATTAGTAACGTCATGGCGTTGGGCCTAGCGTGCGACCCTTCCAACGTATCTCAAAAAAGTTATTTGGAAGAAACAGGAGGAGAAATATTTTCAATATGAATATAAAAGAAATAGTATTTGACAGAACAAACGAGAAGCTAATTACAGAAGTGTTGAAAGTTTCTCACACTCAGAACG
>CAKZLB010000076.1 GCA_937124965.1 uncultured Bacteroidota bacterium | reverse complement strand
CGAGACAAAAGCTCCGCTGCGCGGTTTGGCTGGTTTCTGTTTAATGTTTGGTGGATTTTTAAGGATTACTCCGTGATCCTGTAAGGCTCCGAATTCCGAGACAAAAGCTCCGCTGCGCGGTACGCTTTTTTTATGCCCTCCAAATCTCAAGCGAGCTTGGATTTTTCGGTCATAAAAAAAGCTTCCACCATCCGGTGAAAGCTTTTGTCTCTTAGTGACCCTGCCAGGATTCAAACCTGGAACCTTCTGATCCGTAGTCAGATACTCTATTCAGTTGAGCTACAGGGCCGTTAAAGGGCTGCAAAGATAAAACGGTTTATGCCAAATAGAAAACTTTTTATTAAGGATTTATTTTGAATCGGATTCCTTGCAATATTCGTCTAACAAAAATCAATAATTAACCATTAAATGTTACGGTTATATATCTTTGTTTGCAATCAAGTATAATGAAGAAATTTACCTTTCTATTTATTTCAATTCTTACTTCATCTTTCGCATTTTGCCAAAAGGAGTACCATTTCCATGGATACATTGCATCAGAAGAGCAAGGAATAACACTTAGTAATGCTCGCGTGTTTGTTGAAACAGATACCGTTGAAACTCTCACAAATAACGCAGGATATTTTAACCTTGTTGTTTCAAACGATACGTTTATTGTCAGTATCGAGAAACAAGGATATATGACACGACTGTTAAAAGTTGTTCTAAATGAAGACGGGCAGAGACCTTCATCCATTTCTCATAACTCTTCGCAAAATGACAAGAAAAACGGCTACTTTACAATTTACGGGGAAGAGTTGGTGATTTTGAAGCTTGAGGAAATATTCAACAACGAATACACGATCTTTTTTCCGCCTTCATTAACTGATAGAGAGGTGCACGATGTTCAAAGTGATAAAATTGTCCTTAATCGAGCAGAGTTGGATCACCTGCCTTTTATCTTTTCTGAACCAGATGTAACAAAAGCATTACAATATTCTCCAGGTGTTGAATTTGCAATCGATGGTTTGAGCGACATGACGGTTCGTGGTGGTGGTTTGGGCCAAAATCAAATTTTATTGAATGGCGTACCTGTTTATGGTCTTGGTCATTTAATGGGATATGTTTCCAATTTTAATTCAAACATGACCGATGAGGTAACCTTGTACAAAGCAGCTTTTCCCGCAAGGTATGGTGGTAGACTGGCAAGCGTTATGGAGGTAAGTGCTGACGCGGGTAACGCAGAAGATGCAACGATCGACATAGCTGTTAGCCCTGTGCTCGGAAACTTAAATGTTGGATTGCCGTTAGGCATTAATGGGTCATCACTCGGAATTAGTTTCAGACGTTCATATGTCGATATATTATTTCAGTTACCTGGGCAAGAGTTATTTGTTCGCGATTTTAATACGAAGCTCAATATTGTCGTAAACGAAAAAGACCGATTAATTCTTAATTTCTACTCTTTGAGAGATCGCGTAAAGTTTAGCGGACAAGATACCAGTGATTCTACTGGGATGGTTGATTTAGAATTTGAAATTGATCTAGTCTCAAAAAATCAGACTATGTCGGCGCAATACCTGCACGTTCACAATAAAAGACTTTCAGGGTCAGCTACTGCGTATTATACAAACTTTAGTAATGGAGTTTCACTCAAGGAAACAGACTTTAGTGTTCCTATCGGTTCAAATGCAATTTCTGATTATTCAGTAAAATTTTCTGCAGGTGAAGTCGGTTTAAATACAGATTTCGAACTTCGAAAAGATAAAAAAACAATGATTCGATTTGGTTTGCAAAATCGATTACACTTGAGTAACTCTGGTTCATCTATAGAAAAGAGATACGACATTGCTGCAAATCTGCTCTCAGACAATCAGTACGGAGATACCATACTACAAAAGGGTTTTGAAACTTCGTTGTATGGTGAGTACGAGTACGAACATAGCAAGAAGTTAAAGTTTAATGCTGGTCTTCGTACAACGTTGTACACGTTTAAAGGTTTTACTGGATTGTATCCAGAACCTCGATTTTCAGGAAGGTATATTATAGACAAGTCTTCATCCATTCGCCTTTCGTATGCTCGTGTAAATCAATACGTTCACCTATTCAATACCGATGGCTCTGCCCAAGACCAATTTGTTTCGTATCTGCCAGCAACAGAAAATTTGAAGCCCCAAAAAAGTAATATTTTTACTCTAGGATTTGCAAAGCGACCAAATGCTGATCTCACATTGCTAAGCGAATTTTACTACAAAACTCTGGGCAATCAGCCTATTTTTTATGCATCGGATGTCTTCGACCGTAATGATATCGAAGCAAATTCACTGGTTGGTACGGGGGAAGTTATTGGATGGGAGAATAGCATGAAGTTCACATTAGATAATACAATGTTATTTGCAAGTGTTAGTCTTTCAAACGCAACTCGGCAATACGAGGAACTTAATCGAGGTGATGCATTTTCTTTTGATTACGATCGACGTTTTATTGGTAAAGTCGGGTTTGTGTACAACTACGATCGTTTTGTTATGAGCGCAACAGGAGTCTTTGCAACTGGAAACCCATATACACTTCCAACTTCAAAGTATCGCGATGTGAACGGCGACATCGTTCTAGCATATGACGAAATTAATAATTACCGATCTGTAGAATACAGCAGAATAGACGCTAAGGTAGAGTGGTTTTTACGTGATGAAATTCAAAGTATTGAGTTTATGGTGTATAATCTACTTGGAACAGACAATGTTCAATCAATTTTTAGTCAACGGGACTCCACCTCTACAAATTCACGTTATATCGCATACGCACGCTCTAGCTTCCGATTTATTCCATTTTTAACCTATCGCTTAAGAATAAACTAATGAAATACATTGCCATACTTTTATCTTTCAGTGCTATTCTATTGCAAAGTAGTTGTGATGTAGATCGACCTATTCCTTCATCAGAATTACCAACTTTTGAAAACAAATTGGTGGTAAACGCGGTGTTGGACAATACTCGACCTTTTGAAATAGGTATTAGCACAAATGTTAGTGCGTACACAGAAGATCTTCCAACGTTTTATGAAGATGCAACTGTAATCTTGCGGTCTGACCAAAGCAACATTCCGCTTACCTACGACAATAGTTCAAAAACATATAAATCAACTACGATACCAGCTCCTGGCAATAGTTATAGAATTGAGGTAATCGACAATACAGGTTTGCGAAAAACTGTGAATGCTCGTGGTTTTGTGCCGGCAAAGGCGCTCAACAAAAAAATTGGATATATCGAAAATGGCGGTGTAGATATGGATGGTCGGTCATCAGACTTGCTGTCTATAGAGTGGACGGATATTAGCTTAAAAAATTATTATATCCTTCATTTCTATTATTATAGTCCAACCGCGCAATCGTTTGTCCCTTTCGAATTTGAGCTTACTGACCCAACATTAAGTGCTCCAGAAACATTAAGATTGGATGATGGAGGTTATTTATTTAATGATGATTTGTTTAATGGAACGACTAAGAAAATACAAGTTGTACCTCCAGGTGGATTGGTTGCTGGAAACCCCGATGAGCTGTATTTGATAGAATTGCGAACAGTAACTTCCGATTATTACAAATATTACAAAACGCTTCAGCAATACCGCGATCAAGACGATTTACAACAAGCAGGTCCTTTTGGCAGTGCTGTCATCGTACATAGCAACGTAACGAATGGTCTAGGAGCGTTTCTTACCTCGACACTAGAAAGTGATACGATTCGGTAAATCTAGGTTTCTGATAATTTAACCTATCCTCGTTTAAAGAATCTCTCACTGATTCGGATCAGACCAAGCAGGATTATTGATTAGAGCAGTATCTTCCAAAGTGTTTAAAAACGCAATAAGCGCTAGTTTTTCTTGCTCAGTCCAAAGCCTTGGGACTGGTTTGCCATCCTTAGCATGCTTCGAGATATCTATAGAGACGGTTGGCGAAACATGAAATCCAGTGTCGTAAAAGTCTACAACTTCTCGGATTGTTTGAAATCGACCATCATGCATGTATGGTGCAGTATGTCTCAGATTTAAAAGACTTGGAATTTTAAATTTACCTACGTCGTTTGGATCACCTGTTTGAGTTGCCAAACCTGGATCTAAGCTTGGGTCTTCATTCAATCCATTATTCGCAAAATCAAATGTTGTTGTAAACGTGGTTAATGTGTGGCAATGGAAACAGTCACCTTTAGTTTCATCTTCGAACACATCTAACCCCTGTTGTTGAATAGAATTTCTAAAATCCTTACCTAATACCGGATTTGATCTATAATTAAACGAAACAATTGAACGCATAAATTGAGCTATGGCTTTGGACATGGTCTCAACGGTTATTGCAGAATCGCAAAATGCCTGAAAAAACATTCTAGGATATTTCTCGGATTTTTGCAGCTTGTTAACCGCGCGAAAGACGCTTTCATGCATTTCAACTTCTGATTGAATTGGAAACAGCACCAACTCTTCTAACGAGTTCGCTTTACCATCCCAAAAGAATTTCTCTGACCAGCCAAGATTTGCAATCGGCATGGCGTTTCTAGTTCCTGCAAATCCATCAATTCCGATACTAAATTTATTTACATCTGCGAATGCTTTTGATTGCAAATGACATCCTGCACATGCTTGCGTGCTATCACCAGAAAGCATTTTTTCATAAAATAAATGACGACCCAATTCAATCCCTTCAACAGTCATTGGGTTATCGTCTGGAATAGGCATTGGTGGTGTTCCAGCAGGTATCTCAACAGAATATGGAGTGCCACAACTCCGAATAGGTAAGTCTAAATCAGGGTCTTTCGCACACGAAGAAAATGAGATTATACCTCCGGTGAAGATGATAACTAAGTAAATGAAATTCCGTTGGTTAACCATAATTAAGCACTTGTAAATCTTGTTCTATTAATTTACGGTAAAGATACAAATTTGCATTCTAAGGTTGCAGCATCTTGTATAATTTAACTTAACATTGCGCAACAAAAAAACACCCATTTTTGAAAGTATTATTCACGCTTATTAGTCTCTTTCTTTTCGCTTCAAGCAGCTTTGCACAATTAGGAGAGATTAAAGGATTTGTTTTTAATAAAAAAACGGGAGAAGGGATACCGTATTGTACTATTATCGTGAAAGATAAACCATTAGGTGCAATGACTGAAGACAATGGCTTTTATCGGTTGGGCGATCTTCCAGCTGGAACATATACAATATCAGCTATTACATTGGGCTACGACACGATGACCAAAACGGTCAAATTAAGAGCAGGTCAAAATGTAATCATTAACCTTTCTTTAAACCAAACGTCAAATACTCTTGGACGCGTTTCGATTGACTTAGAGCGAAAGAAGAATGAAGCACAAGTCCGAATTAGTGAGGTTAGTATTAGTCCGAAACAATTGACTCAAATTCCTACAGTAGGAGGGGAGCCAGACTTGGTTCAATATCTTCAAGTATTACCTGGTGTTGTTTTTAGCGGTGATCAAGGTGGACAATTATACATTCGTGGTGGGTCACCAATTATGAATAAGGTGTTGCTCGACGGTATGACAATTTATAACCCATTCCACTCGATTGGGTTGTTTTCTGTTTTTGATACCGATATCTTAAAAACTACAGATGTTTATTCAGCAGGTTTTTCGGCAGAGTACGGTGGTAGAGTTTCCGCAATTGTTGATGTTCAAACGCGTGATGGGAACAGAAATGAGCTTTCAGGGAAGTTAAATGTTAATCCTTTTACCGCTAAAGCGCTCATTGAAGGTCCGTTAAAAAGTAAATCGAACAAAGGAAAAGCGAATGCTTCCTATATCGTCAGTTATAAAAATAGTTACCTTGATAAAACGTCAAACTTGTTTTACAACTACGTTGGAGAAGATCAACTTCCGTATTCATTTAGCGATTTATACACGAAGCTGTCATTCAATTCTAAAACGGGTAGTTTCTTAAAACTGTTTTATTTTGATTTTAATGATAACGTGTCGTTCCCAAATACAACTACGTATGATTGGGCTTCAAATGGGTTCGGTGGAAAGTTCCTATTGGTTCCTCAGGAATCTAAAAATATTATTGACGGTTCGTTTGCCTATTCAAAGTATAACATCAACCAAATTGAACAAGACGCAAAACCACGTACTTCTGGGATAGACGGGTTTAATGTTGGACTGAACTTCACGTATTTCTTCAAAAATTCTAACCTGAAATATGGAATGGAGTTGAACGGCTTTAAAACGGCATTCCAGATTTACAACTCTGTTAATCGAAAGATTACTCAAGAAAACAATACCACTGAACTTGCAGGTTTTATAAATTACAATGTAAAATACAAAAAGCGAGTAATCTTTGAACCTGGGTTCCGTATTCAGCATTATGCGTCTTTAGGTAATACCAGTTTAGAACCTCGGCTGCGTTTTAAGTATTTAATGACTTCAAAACTGCGATTCAAGTTTGCAACCGGTCTATATTCTCAAAACCTGATTAGTGCCTCAAGTGATAGAGATGTGGTTAACTTGTTCTATGGTTTCTTGAGTGGTCCAGACGACTTACCTTCCAGTGTAGGTGATAAACAAGTAACGCACAAAATGCAAACTGCCCAGCATATTGTCGGTGGTTTTGAAATTGATGTAGATAGTTTATCATCCATCAACATTGAAGGCTACGCTAAGAATTTTACGCAAATCACCAATATTAACCGAGATAAGATTTATGATGATAACCAGAACTATGCAGATAAGCCTGAGTCTCAGCGTAAAGACTTTATCGTAGAAACTGGGTTGGCGTATGGTTTTGATATTACGTACAAACGTCAGACAGAGAGATGGTATCTATGGCTTGTTTATTCGTACAACAATGTTTCACGTTACGACGGTATACGAACGTATCAACCACATTTTGACAGACGTCATAATGTCAACGTTGTTACCTCGTATGTTTTAGGAGAAAAGCAGTTGTGGGAAGCAAATGTGCGCTGGAATTTTGGAAGTGGGTTCCCATTTACATTAACTCAAGGCTTTTATGAAAACATCTCTTTCAATGATGGAGTTTCAGAAGACTACAGAACGTCAAACGGAGACTTTACCGTTGCGTACGATGACATAAACCGAGGTCGACTACCGTATTACCACAGACTTGACGCAAGTTTGAAACGAACGATTGAGTTCCGAAAAGATGGTATTAAGCTTAAGAAAACGATGGAGGTTATTGCGAGTTGTACAAATGTTTACAATCGTGAAAACATATTCTACTTTGATCGGGTTCGTTATACACGAATCAATCAACTTCCAATTATGCCGAGTCTATCGGTTTCGTACAAATTTTAATAGATAACAACTACATTTGACTTATGAAGGCATTTGGCATTTTTGTTTTATGCACCATAGGTTGGTTTACTAGCTACTCTCAAAATTGGCAAGTAGAAACGCGCGGTATGCTCTCATATAGTGGTTTCTCTCAATCGATTAGAGGTGTCTATGAGGTAAAAGGTTTTGATTGGATGGTTGGCCCAAAAACGAACTATAGCCGTTCACGAACTCCATTTTCTTCGTCTACAGGATTATCGGTAGGAATGGTCTACAGCCTGACGGATTCTAGCCGAATTGAAGCGAATGCTTTTGTGAATTACGAGCTTTTACCACAAACACAGGCGATTATTCATGAAGCATATGTTGGTTACAGACTACATGTGAATGTTTCAAAGAACTGGATTATTACCCAGGAAATTGGTTTTGGAGGATATGAAGAAACCTCTAGATCAACCATAGATTATTCATTAAACGGACTTTCGTATTGCGTATCGCTAGGGTTGTCATATCGGTTGTAATTCTGTTCATTGCTGGTTGCACAGAAACGGAAGTCTTACGAAGTAGTGTCATCGTAATGGGGCATGCTGGGGCAGGTTTCCCGAATTATAACAATCGTTATCCAACGAACTCTGAGGAAAGCATCAAACAAGCGTTACTCATGCAACAAGCTGATGGGGTTGAGATTGACATTCAACTGTCTGCCGATTCTACGATAGTTCTTTATCACGACAAACGATTAGAGTCTGGCTGCAACGATACAGGTTTTATCAGTGCACAATCATGGGTTCAGCTTTCGAAACTACACCGTCGAATGTCTAATTCGATCATAGATGAAAGCAGTAAATTATGGAGACTTGAGGATTTATTAAAGTTTCTCGAAAATCATAATTTAGACATCTGGCTCTCTCTAAATATTCAAAATCAATACGAAGTCAAGGATCAATTTGCTTACAATAACCGTTTCGGAAGAGCTCTGAGCAATACGTTGAAAAACTATTCAGGTAAATTGAAGGTCATGGTTGAAACCAGTGATATTCCAATGTTGAAGCAGATTCGTTCGCTGAGTGATAACAACCACGCACGCTTGTTTTTGACCCAACGAATTGATACAACAACATTAAACGATTTGGACGGAATTATATCTGGGGTGGTTACCCATTATTTGGATGAAACTGAAGAGACCATGGCATTAGCTAAATCCAAACAACTTGAAGTTTCCGTGTATGGAATTAAAATTAGGCAGGACATTCGCCGAGCTTTATCGCTTAACCCAAATTACGTCCAAACAGACAACATTCCGTTAATGTTAGACTATCTTAAGTAATCACATACTCACTCTAAACTGTTCCAATTCATGTTGTTGAATACTGGTATTCCCAATCGATTTCTGAACGTCATCCTGTATAATGGGAGGAACATAATCGACGTACGATTCATTGATAATTGGAGTGGATTCCAATGAGGGTGTTTTTTTCTGTGTATTCGTATTCTTTTTATACACAGTTTGTACTACAATCGTTTCCACAGGTACTTCAATAGTATCTCGAATTTGCTGAACTATTGTGTCGTATACAGTTCGATAAACAATAGATGACTCGTTAGGTGAACCGCCATTCTTGTTACTCTTAATAAATAAAAACGAACTCATAAAAAGTAAGAAACAAGCTGCAGCTACTTGATACGCAGGGACTGGATGAGTAATTACTTTTTTAAATCCAACAAACCTGCCTTTTCGTTTATTGTTAGACTGGAATCGGTTGTCTAGGGTTCCCTTCAGTGATGCATCAGGTATCTGTAATTCCTCTTCGTCAAACAGTCTTCGGGCAGAAAGAACCAAAGAACGCTCTTGCTGGTATTCTATTTCAGATGAAAGTTCTCTAACTATAGCTTTTTGTTCTGAGGATAAGTCATTAAAGTCATATGTCTCAATCCAGTGAATGATGTTATTTTCTATTGGCGTCATACGTTTCTATTTTATTTGGGTTAAACATGGATAGTTTTTGAGATAGCAGTCTAATTGCATAGTGAATTCGAGATTTAACAGTTCCCTCTGGACAATCAATTACTTCGCTTATTTCTCGAATTGATAGTTTTTCTTGATAGCGTAATACAAAGCAACAACGATGTTCGAATGTTAGATCGCTCAAAGACTTCTTAAGCGATTTGTTAAAGTGTATGTCGTTTAACTTCATAAGGATTTCAGGATCTTCAGCAAAAGTGTTTTCTTGAAATTCATCTAATCGAGAAGTTGACTTTTTCCGGTATTGTTTCATGCACTCATTGGTTGCAACAGCGTATATCCATGGTTTAAATCGCTTATTGGGGTCAAATTTATTTGGATTCTCAATGAGTCTGATAAAAATATCATGAAGTAAATCATGTGCCAACTCACGATCTTGATTTAATAGTCGATACATCAACGTCAGTAACAAGCTGCTGTAGCGACGGTAAATTTCATCAAAAGCAGACCTTTGTCCTTTATGGAATTGAACCATCAATTCTTCATCACTTGTATTTGAAAAGGGGTTGATCAAAATGAACTATTTGACAATCATAATTATTCTAAATCCTATTTCAGCACTTGGTTCGGTATACACTTGATAATCAGAGAACACAGCTTTTGATGGTTTCGTATTCCATCCACCACCTTTGGATTTTCCACGTTCTAAAACCATTTCAGCAACATTACCTGTGACGTTGTATAACCCAAAACTATTAGGGAAATACGAATCAACTCTAACAGTGAAATAAGCCCCATCCACCCCTGATATGGAGCATTGTGAAGGTGATTTAGGCTCCTCGTAATTCAAATTAGACAAGTAACAACCTTTTGAGTTTTTTAGGTAATCTCCTTGCCATGAATATTTTATGTTGGACTTTCCACTGCTTGCTATGTACTCCCATTCTTTCTCGGTTGGTAATCTAAACTCAACTAGTTCATACTTTTTCTTTTTTTGGTCAGATTGATTGTAAATCAGAGTCAACCATTCGCAGTACATTTTTGCACCTTCATAACTAATATTTACCACAGGAGCAAGTGCATCATTTGGGTGTCCATTTGGAAAGATTGAGTCATTTGGTAATTTTTTTAGTTGCTCAGGTAGCAGGCTTCGCCAATCAACACCTACTGCTTTGGCAATTTCAAGATCGGCATAGCGCTTTTGCTTCAATAAGTCCGTTAAAAACAATTCATACATTTCGTTGCTAACTTCTGTAGTTCCAGCATATAAACTGTCATTCACTTTTTCAACGTAGTTTTCAATCTGACGGATGTTTAAATCGACTAAATTGTTTTGGTACGTTTTGGTATTTTGCAGAATAGCATCAACTTCAGTACGTCTATTTCCTTTATCAGCAATTGTATTAATCACTTTTAATAATGCTTCACTTTTAGGATCCTCACTTTCTATATAATGATTGTAAAGTGTAATCATTGGAATTAAATAGTTGCTATTTATATGATGAACGACACCATTGCTAATATGATTGTCAAGATCAATGGTTAGATAGTCTGTTAGATAATTTTTCTCAAAGTTCTTTTTAATTACAGCGATGTTGTCAAATTTTTCTGAACTCCATTTACTGGTTAATCCAACATTATACACTTCATCTTTAAACGGTTCGTATAAAAATGTTCGAGCAGAAGCCGCGAAGTACAATGGTCTATAACTGTACTTTTTAATGTGCTGAATAATTGCTTGCTGATGTTTTTCATACGTTTCATAATCGTCATACGAGGTAGTCATAGGAGGAATGCCAAGCTCCTTAAAATAACTAGCTCTGTATTTATTCAAACCTAAGAGACTATTGTTCAATACAGAAACATCGGATCGAATGTCTTTTGCATATTGTAAAACTAAAGCAGGGTAGGTGTCATTATCGCCAGAGGTAATTAGAATTGCGTTAGGTTCAAGACCAATTAGTGTATTATAACTCCATGCATATAATCCACTTGCCATATCATTCGAATTAAACCATTTTATTGCCATTTCTCTAGCTCGAACCATGTCTCGTGTTACTTCGTAGTGTAATAACAAATCATCAAAAAGTTCAACTCTATCTGGAGCTATTTGATAGGCTTTCTGCAAGTGACTGTAACCATCTTCTGGGTTACCTACTCCGAAGTTCCAGTTTGCAACATAATGATATTCAAAGCTTTCTGGAATAGCTTTTTCCATTTCATCTACAAGGTCGTTTAAGTCTTCTTGTGTTACACCCAAACCATAAAGCTTCATCATGCGCCTTGCCGTGTAATAATTAAGCCACGCCTCTGTGTCATCTAAATGAGTCTCAATATGTTTTTTCCAAAGTTCTGCTTGGATACCGTACCAATCTTTTGGTTTTTGTTGTTTTACGATCGAGTATACAGTTTGCTTTGTTGGTTTGTCTTGCCCGTTTGCAGTTATTTTAACTAGTAAGAATAGTAGTATTAATGTGATTATTTTTAATGCTCTCATAGTATTGCTTTTATTGTAATATGCAAATGATGCTAAAACGTTCAATTAAATGTTAAAATAATTTTAGTGGAATAAGGAGGACACTATCAGTCACACTAAACAATTTTAAGGAGCTCATTTAATTTGTTTTAATGGCTCCGCCAAATAAATTGCAATATGACTATTATCATATTATTATAGTGGTAATAAGGATTTATGAAGATGACCTTTGCCGGCCTTAAACAAAAAAAACATGTCAGAACTTTGGAGTAAAAAATCACATGAAGAACTAAAGGATACAGTATTTTCAGCATTAAGTGAAAATGTAAATTACACAAAGGAACCGATTTTAGGAATTCCAGCGTCCTATTTAGACGATAAGGTTTTTAACCAGGATGACTCGTTTTTACAAAATGCACCATTCATATCTACGTTGGTTCAAAATCCAAATCATATTGGTTGTCATACTTTAGGTAAATCAGAATCTTTTTTCAAAGGAACGCAAGCTATTGAAAAAGAAGTAATTCGAATCTGTGCTTCCGATATTCTTAAAGGAGGTGAGGAAGAGTTTGATGGTTATGTTGCCTCTGGAGGAACCGAGGCCAACATGCAGGCGATATGGGTGTATCGTAATTACTTTATGCGTGTTCACAATGCTGAATTGTCTGATATTGCGATCGTTTGTAGTTCCGATAGTCATTATTCGATGGATAAAGCAGGGAATATCTTAATGTTAGACGTTTTCAAAACTCCAGTAAATGAAAAGACTCGTGATGTTGAGTACGACTCGTTAACTGGGCTGTTAACAGAGGCAGTGTCTGCCGGTAAAAAACACTTTATTGTTGTATGTAATATGATGACAACAATGTTTGGGTCTGTTGATACAATAGGTACGTATACCAAAGCACTGAACGATTTAAAGCTTTCATATAAATTGCATGTAGATGGTGCGTATGGTGGCTTTTATTATCCATTTTCTGAAGAGGATAATCAGTTGAGTTTTGCAAATCCCGCAGTTACTTCTATAACGCTGGATGCACACAAAATGGCTCAGGCACCTTATGGAACGGGCATTTTTCTGATACGGAAGAACCATATTCATTATGCACATACGGAGGAAGCCAGCTATGTGGAAGGTGAAGATTGCACAATGATCGGAAGTCGTTCTGGGGCAAATGCGGTTGCAATTTGGATGATATTAAGCAAAAATGGACCTCATGGATGGTTTGAAAAAGTGTATGTTTTACAACGCCGAACTTTATGGATTTGTGAACAGCTGGATAGGCTAGAAGTACCGTATTACAGGCATCCAAAATCAAATATTGTGACCATGCGTGCTTCACACATCACAAAAGAACTTGCTCAAACGTACGGGCTGGTTCCAGACAAACACGATAACCCATCATGGTATAAAATTGTTGTGATGGATCATGTGACGCTGGAAAAATTAACGCCGTTGATGCAATCTTTTGATAGCGAATAGTTGAGAGTGAATAGCTTATAGTGAATAGTTTGTAGTGAATAATTAATAGTTGTACGTCCCTGATATAGGTTGGCCGATAATCAACAATACTTAACTCAATATATTGTCAGGTCTGTTTTGGATTCCAACCTTTCACCAAAATCATAAATCTGTAATCACAAATCAGGAAATCTGAAATCACAAATCAAAAATCTGAAATCAAAAATCTTATTGTCTATCCCATAGAAACACCAATCTGGTCGCTGATAGAGTGAAATTTATTAAGCAGCATGTCTTTAACGGATTTACGCATTAAAGGTGTTTGTTTAAGTTTAATAAGTTTCTTACGAGCCAATTCACGTGTGCCTAAATCTGGATTTTTGAGAAGTTTCTGCAACGTTTTGATGTACGCTTGATGATAAGGAGATTGACTGTCTATCCACTTATCTGCAAGATGCATAGTGTTTTGTACTACAGATGGTTTTGGGCTTTTTAAATTACCTAAAATCATTTGTATAATCTTGTTCTTTAAGAATAAGGTCGTCGTTGTTTTGTGCTGAGGTGGATGAAAACCAGCTAAGTTTTTAATAATATGATGTCCATCATTACGACCTTTTGCTAGTCCAATAAGTCGCTCAAACTCTAATACAATGAAATTCCCCCATTTCGTATAATTGTGGCTTAATGCTTCATAGATATGACTTAAACCAGAAAACCTGCCCGGACTAAAGTTATCATATGTGAATTGAATGAAATCTAGAGAATTTTCTTTCTCTGCTAATAAACTCACCTCATGAACGATTCGTTTTTGCTGAATTCGTGAAAGTGATGAATAATAAGAATTATCTAGTTTTTCAACTAGATCTTGCGACTTGACAATAAACGTTTCCACAACGACAAAAATATCATTAAATTGTGGGTAATTCAATAATATCTCGAACTAAAAAAACGTCACCGAACTCATTTTCTAACTTATACATAAGTTTTTGGGCATCTATTTTTCGATAAAAGTTACCCACGCGAACTCTCCAGTTTGGCTGAAAATAGTCAGTGTAGACTTCAGAAGCTAGCTCTGGATACCTCGTTTTAAACTTCGAAGATACTTCAAGAGCGGTCTTTCTATCGCTGCCAAAATAGATCTGAATTCTGTATCCCCATTGGTCTGCAGTATCGACAGCTGCAATCTTTTGCTCAATCTTTATATCTAATTCAACATCACTTATTACAACAATACTCCCTTGTTGCCCGAAAGCGTATTGGGTGACAAGAACTAGAAGAATGCTGGACAGAAGTGCTCTCATAAACTCAAAATTACTGGTTAATGCCGTGACATTTCTTATATTTTTTTCCACTTCCACATGGGCACGGTTCATTTCTACCTACTTTTTTCTCAACTTTTACTGGTTGGGAATTATCGCGTGTTACTTGTTGTGGCGCACTTCCGCCTTGCTGGCTAGGACCAACTTCTTGAGGTCTACTTGTTTTTAAACCTTCGTCAGCTGGTTTTCTAGATTGCTGAGCTTCTTTTACTTGGTCTGGATCTTGATTCTCAATATACCCTCTGAACAACAATGAAAGCATTTCAATATTTAGAGTGCTCACCATCTGTTTAAACAGATTAAATGATTCTAATTTGTAAATAAGTAAAGGGTCTTTTTGTTCTAACGAAGCGTTATTCGCTGCTTGCTTTAAATCATCAAGTTCACGTAAATGCTCTTTCCAGTGCTCGTCTATCGTCGATAGCGTTGTGGCTCGTTCAAAAGAATCAATTAAATGATCACCTTGAGTTTCTACAGATTTATCTAAGTCTACAACAACCCGTAGCGCTTTGATACCATCTGTAAATGGCACATAAACATTTTTTACAGTGTCTCCCTTGTTGTTTTTTATTCCTTCTAAAACAGGTACGGCTTGGTTTTTAATAAACTTATTTTTCTGGTTGTAATGTCTAACCATATCGTCAAACACATGCTGAACCACGTCAATTTTGTTGTTCAAGAAATCTTGCTCAGAAATTGTAGGTTCAGTAGCTAAGTCTTTTAAAATCGCTAGTTTAAAACCTTCGTAGTCACTTTGTTCTTGATATACTCCAACCATTTCTTCACAATAATCATAAAGAGCGTTGTTGATATCGACAGATAGCCTTTCACCGAATAGGGCGTGCTTTCTTCTTGCGTAAACAGCAACACGCTGTTTGTTCATTACATCATCATATTCCAGCAAACGCTTTCGTGTTCCGAAATGATTTTGTTCTACTTTTTTCTGATTACGTTCAATAGATTTCGTCAACATAGAATGTTGAATCACTTCTCCTTCTTCATATCCAAAGCGGTCCATCATCTTTACCACTTTATCTGAATTGAATAAACGCATTAAATCGTCTTCCAATGACACAAAGAATTGCGATGATCCAGGATCTCCTTGTCGTCCAGCTCGACCACGTAACTGTCTATCAACCCGTCGTGACTCATGTCTTTCAGTACCAATAATGGCAAGTCCTCCAGAGTCTAATACTTCCTGACTTAATTTAATATCCGTTCCACGACCAGCCATGTTGGTTGCAATAGTTACACCTCCCACATAACCAGCCTCTGCAACGATTTCTGCTTCACGTTGATGTTGCTTTGCGTTTAACACATTGTGCTTAATCTTACGCATGTTCAGCATTTTACCGAGCACTTCCGATACTTCTACAGAAGTTGTACCAACCAACACCGGACGACCTTCTTGCTGAAGACGTAAAACTTCGTCGATAACGGCGTTGTACTTTTCTCGCTTGGTTTTATAAATGAGATCTTCTCTATCGTCTCTGATAATTGGCTTATTCGTTGGAACAACCGTTACATCCAGTTTGTAGATCTCCCATAATTCACCGGCTTCAGTTTCTGCCGTACCCGTCATACCACTTAGTTTATGGTACATTCTAAAGTAGTTTTGAAGGGTAATCGTCGCAAACGTTTGGGTTGCAGCTTCTACTTTAACATTCTCTTTTGCTTCAATCGCTTGGTGTAAGCCATCGCTATACCGACGACCATCCATCACACGACCTGTTTGTTCATCAACAATTTTTACTTTGTTATCTTGAACAATGTATTCAACATCTTTCTCGAAAACCGTATACGCTTTAAGCAATTGGTTGACAGAGTGAATACGTTCTGATTTTATTGAAAAATCACGCATCAACTCATCTTTGCGTTTTAATTTTTCTTCATCAGATAGATTACTTTTTTCTAAATCTGCAATTTCACCACCAACATCAGGAATAATAAAGAATTTATTGTCTTCACCTGCTGAGGTAATTAAATCAATACCTTTATCTGTGAGCTCTACCTGATTGTTCTTTTCATCAATTGTAAAATACAAATGCTCATCAACCAAGTGCATTTCTTTCTGATTATCTTGAAGGTAATAGTTTTCAGTTTTAAGCAATAAAGCTTTAGTTCCTGACTCTCCAAGATATTTTATTAAAGGTTTGCTTTTTGGTAAACCACGTTGTGCTTGGAATAATTTAAAACCACCTTCTTTGTCTTTGCCTTCACTAATCAGCTTTTTAGCTTCAAGTAAGGCTGAGTTTAAATACTTCTTTTGAGCTTCAACCAGTCGTTGAATTCTAGGTTTAAGCTCAGCAAACTCGTGTTGATCTCCTTTTGGAATTGGACCAGAAATAATTAAAGGTGTTCTAGCATCATCAATTAATACTGAATCCACCTCATCAATCATGGCGTAATGATGTTTTCGTTGAACCAAGTCAGAAGGTTCATGAGCCATATTGTCACGTAAATAATCAAAACCAAACTCGTTGTTGGTTCCGTAAGTAATATCTGCTAAATATGCTTTTTTTCGATCTTCTGTATTTGGACGGTGATAGTCGATACAATCAACCGTTAATCCATGGAATTGAAAAATAGGAGCATTCCATTCACAGTCACGTCGTGCTAAGTAATCGTTGACAGTAACAATATGAACACCACGTTTACTTAAGGCATTAAGGTAAGCTGGTAATGTAGAAACAAGAGTTTTTCCTTCACCCGTTGCCATCTCAGCAATTTTCCCTTGATGCAGAACCACACCACCGATTAACTGAACATCATAATGTATCATGTTCCAGTTTACTTCGGCACCTGCCGCTAACCACTTTGTTTGATAAACGACATCAGACCCTTTAATTTGAATATGTGGTCGACTTGCAGCTAAGTCGCGGTCATAATCGGTTGCTGTTGCAAAGACCTCATCCTTTTCAGTAAAACGTCGAGCAGTTTCTTTAACTACGGCAAACGCTTCAGGAAGAATCTTTTCTAAAATAACTTCTAACTCTTTATTTCGATTTTCTTCAAGCTTGTCAATTTCGTCATACCAGGCCTCTTTTTCGGAGACCATCTCGACAGTTGCCTTGTCGATGTTTGATCTTAACTCCGCTATTTTAGAGTCAATCGAGCTTAAATGATCATCAATTCGAGAAACAAACTCTGCCGTTTTTCCTCTTAGTTGATCATTGTTTAGCGAAGTATATTGACTGTAGAAAGTATTGATTTGGTCGACGTAAGGTTGTAATTCTTTGAAATCACGACCTGCTTTACTGCCAAATATTCCTGTAATGCCTTTTACTAAATTTCCTAGCATGAATGCTTTAATCTAAGTTATTGTTAATTCCTCAAAACTCTGAGGGTTTACGTGGTCTATATAAAAAATCATGCCAATATTCGTTTCAGAAATATTGGCATGATTTAGTGATTTTTAAAATGTTTTATTCCGTGTCTTTGTACTCGAAAAGAGTTTTATAATTATCGGTGCTTCCTTTAAAACTCATAGTGTTTGAAGTTATCGTTTGAAACGCGTATTTAAACCTTCCACCAGTATGATCTTCGCAACTCATCGTATCACCGTTATTTAGCCAAGTCCATCTTCCATCAAGGCCTCGTGATAATCTTAAGGTCCCGTCACTTAAGAATTCGTGCTCAATTCCACCTGCAGAACTTGCCGAAAACCAAACCTTGTCATATAACATTGATTTTTGCGAGGCACTCAATTTTCCCGATGAGGTTGTTGAGGTTGGTTCAACTGTGTCATCATCACCACAAGCAGCTAAAAATCCAACACTCAATAATAGCACTACGTATAAACTTAACTTTTTCATTTTGTTTTATTAATTTTAGCCAAAAGTATAGTATCAAAATGGAATTTCCAACCCAAAACTAGTGGTTAATCCACAACTTCTAACAGTTGTCCTTTATCCCAACTTTCAACCCGTATTTTTTTGTTTTGATGGTTGTACACAACCCATTTCCCATCCTTTAATCCGTTGTAAAAACTGCCTTCCATTTTGCCAAATAACCGAGAATGTCCAATTGTCCAAGGGCCATGTTTTTTACCATTGGAATAACTGCCACTAGATTTTGTGCCATCTTGGCTGGCATCTTCTATCCAAGGACCCGTTTTTAATCCATTGGCATAGGTTCCTTTGGTATCAATTTTTTGATTATTCCAGCGGATATACTCTCCATCTAAAACTCCATTTTTATAGGAGGCTTGCTCAATTTTGTAACCAATTGGAGAATTGTCAACTGGGGGAGAATATTTTATAGATAAACCGTTGAGCTTGCCCATGACATAAGTTTGTTCAGAAAGTTTGTTGCTTTGTGCATCGTACACAATCTTCTTTCCATCTAAGAACCCATTTTTGTATTCAGATTCTTCTCCAACTTTTCCACTTGAATGATAAATGTATGAAAATCCATGACGCAAGCCGTTTTGGTAACTTACCTCTTTTCTTTTCGTTCCAATTTGCGTGTAGCTTATTACTTTTCCATGGGGTTTTCCTTCTTTGAAATTTGCTTCTTGTTCTAATTTTCCATTGGGAAACCATAGATATAACGGACCATTTTTTACTCCTTGGTCATAGTTAACTTTTCGTTTGGGTGCACCACTAGAATAGTTTTCGGTGTATAGGCCATCTTTAATACCATTGTCATACGTGCATACAACCTGAGCATTACCATTGTCGTAAAAGGTCTTATACAAACCATGTCGCTTGCCATTTTGGTAATGGACTTCTTGATCAGGTCGTCCATTTTGATAGTAGCTTTTAAACATTCCATGTATCTGACCATTTTGCCATTCAACACGCTGCCATGTCTTTCGATTATCATACATTAAAATGGATGTACCTGTATAAGGTTTTCCCTTATATTGATATATTTCTCCTACCTTTTCTAATTTTTCAAAAAACACTTTTGTCTGGCTTAAGGCAGTGGAACCAAAGCTTGAGAAAACGGTAAGTAGGATTAATAAAGTTTTACGTAGTTGCATACAATAATTATACGCTGTCAAAACTAAAACTATTGTGGAACATCAAAAACTATCTCTAATAAAAATCTAACGACAACGGAAATAAAGCGACTTATAAAACACACTTTTAGATAATTGATTGAATGTGTGATTCAATGGTTATTCCAACCTCAACAAATTGTATTTTTGCCGGCCTGTAATCAGTCTATGCAAATACCTTTATTAGCAATTCAGTCCAACGAACTTATATTTTTCTCCATTTTCATTGGGTTTATCTTGTTCGTTTTGATGCTCGATCTTGGTATTTTTTCAAAAGAAAACAAAATTGTTAGCTTTAAAGAATCCCTTGCATGGTCAACCGTGTGGGTCGCATGCGCAATAGGATTTTTCTTTTTTCTTAAATCGTATGGGCATAACATTCATGGGTTTACGGATTTGGATCAACTCACCTATACAATCGAAAAGTTCGAGCACCCTATTGATGTAACTGGGAAGGGTTTTGATGAATTGAAAGCAGAGTACCGTGAAAATTTGTCGATTGAGTTTATCACAGGTTACTTTATTGAATATGCGTTGAGCGTTGATAATATTTTTGTCATGCTCTTAATTTTTCAGACGTTTGGCGTTAGGGAAAGATACTATAAACGTGTGTTGTTCTGGGGTATTCTTGGCGCACTTGTCATGCGTTTCACCTTTATTTTTGCAGGAGCAGCCATTATCCAACAATTCCATTTCGTTCTTTACCTATTTGGAGGATTTCTAATTTTTAGTGGATTAAAAATTCTTATTCAAGGTGAAAAGGATGAAAAGATTGATGAGAAAAATCATCCTGTTGTAAAGTTGGTTGGCAAAATTGTACCGGTATTTCCCCGTTTCGTTGGGCACAATTTCTTTATTCAAAAAGACAAACGAACATGGGCTACTCCTTTGTTTATCGTTCTGATGGTCATCGAGTTCTCTGATCTAATATTTGCAGTAGACTCGGTGCCCGCAATATTTGTCGTTACCAAAGACCCTTATATAGTTTTCTTTTCCAACATCTTCGCAATTATGGGACTGCGGTCAATGTTCTTTCTTCTAGCAAACGTGGTGCATTTGTTCCGTTTCTTAAAGTATGGACTTGGCGTTTTACTCACATTCATAGGAGCTAAAATGTTATTTCATGAATTTATGGTCGAGACTTTAGGCATCGACAATGTTCGCTCACTATTAATTATTGGAATAATTCTCGGAGTAAGTATCGTTCTCTCAGTAATTTTTAAAGAAGAAAAGGAAGACATAGCTCACTAAAGCAATTAAATCGTTTAATATTTACCATCATTATGCAAACTCTTATTGTAATACCTGCTCGATATCAGTCAGAAAGATTTCCTGGAAAACCTTTAGAAATGATTGACGGCGTTTCCTTAATTGAACGCGTTTATGAAAAATGTCTTCAAACCAACGCAGAAGATGTAATTGTAGCAACGGACGATCAACGTATTTTTGATCACGTTCAAGGGTTTGATGGCAATGTTTGTATGACGTCTGAGTCGCATACAAATGGCACTGAACGCATCATTGAAGCAGTAGAGAGGCTAATGGATGAGGGAGAAGAATATGAATGTGTGATAAATGTTCAAGGCGACGAACCATTAATTAACCCCAAAGATATAAATAGGTTAATGGACGTGTTTGAAGAAGATGATACGGACATTGCAACGTTGGTAAAACGAATTGACTCTAAGGAAGAACTTAATAATCCAAATGTGGTTAAAGCACTATTGACAGAATTTGAAGAAGGCGTTGCAGATGCTTTGTACTTCAGCCGTGCAGCGGTTCCATTTGTTCGCGAACCGTCGGATAATGTTGTAAAAGAGCATGAGTTTTATAAACATGTTGGGACTTACGGGTTTTCGATTGAGGTGTTACTTTCGTTGAAAACGCTTCCTGAATCAAGTTTAGAGTCAGCCGAAAAATTAGAGCAACTGCGATGGCTACAAAATCACTACGTTGTTTCGGTAATTGAAACAGATAATGACTCTAAAGGTGTTGATACGCCTGAGGATATTCGTATTGTTGAAAATATCTTGAAAAGCAAATAGACGTTAGACCGTTTCAACGGATTAGCCGTTGTAACTTTGTTTCCCGTACACAAGCGTAAGCTCTTTTCAGTTTACCCTTTAATATTTTATTAATGAAGAAAGCAAAATACGTTTTTGTTACGGGTGGCGTAACATCATCATTAGGTAAAGGTATTATTGCCGCATCCCTTGCAAAACTCTTACAGGCAAGAGGATACTCAACGACCATTCAAAAATTTGATCCTTATATTAATGTGGATCCAGGAACCATGAATCCATATGAACATGGTGAATGTTATGTAACCAATGATGGCGCAGAAACGGATTTAGATTTAGGACATTATGAGCGATTCCTAAATATTCCAACATCTCAAGCGAATAACGTAACTACTGGTAGAATTTACCAAACGGTAATCGACAATGAGCGTGAAGGGAAATATCTTGGTAAAACTGTTCAAGTAATTCCACACATTACCGATGAGATAAAACGAAGAGTGATGTTGCTTGGTGAAACAGGCGAATATGATGTTGTAATTACCGAACTTGGTGGAACCGTTGGTGATATAGAATCTCTTCCATATGTGGAAGCGGTTAGGCAACTGCGATGGGAGCTTGGAAACGACGATACATGCGTAATTCACTTGACGTTAGTACCGTACCTTAAAGCCGCTGGTGAATTAAAAACAAAGCCCACACAACATAGTGTTAAAGGTCTTCAAGAACTAGGTGTGCAGCCTGATATTTTAGTTTGTCGAACAGAACATAAACTAACGCCAGAAATACGAAAAAAGGTTGCATTATTTTGCAACGTAAATCGTAACGCAGTTATCGAATCAATAGATGTTAGTTCGATCTATGAAGTGCCTTTAGTAATGCTTAAAGAAAAGCTTGACAAGGTAACCTTGGCGAAACTGCGATTAAGTTCTAAAGTTGAGCCAAATTTAGATTCATGGAAAGACTTTTTATTCCGATTAAGTCACCCAAAATCGGAAGTTACAATTGGCTTGGTTGGGAAATACGTTGAACTACAAGATGCGTATAAATCTATTAATGAAGCGTTTAATCATGCAGGTTCTGTAAACGAGTGCAATGTCAATGTTATAAGTATTCAGTCGGAAGCGCTAGGTGATGAAAACGCAGCCGAACGTCTTGCTGGATTGGATGGTGTTTTAGTTGCACCAGGTTTTGGCGATCGAGGGATTGAAGGTAAGATTAGCACGATTAAATACTTGAGAGAAAACAACGTTCCATTTTTTGGGATTTGCTTGGGAATGCAATGTGCTGTTATTGAATATGCACGCAATGTTCTTGGACATCCATCTGCCCACAGCATTGAAATGAATCCTAAGTCTAAGTATCCTGTGATTGACTTAATGGAGGGGCAGAAAAAAGTTAAAAACAAAGGAGGAACCATGCGACTGGGGTCGTATGAGTGTGAGATTACGAAAGGTAGCTTAGCTCATAAGGTTTACGGCAAAACAACTATAAAAGAACGTCACAGACACCGTTACGAATTCAACAATAAGTTTATCAAGGAATTCAAAGACAATGGGTTAGTCATGTCAGGTATAAACCCTGAAAATAATTTGGTTGAAATCATTGAAATCGAAGAACATCCGTTTTTTATTGGTGTACAGTTTCATCCTGAATTGAAGAGCACGGTTGATAATCCTCATCCACTTTTTGTAAAATTTGTTAAAGCGGCTCAAGAGAAAGCCAAATCACGATAAATAAGACTAATTTTGACGTGTGATTAAGTCGATTAAACACATTCTTTCAATTGCCATGCTAGTGCTATGGTGCTCTGTGCATGTCATTGACATTTTGCATCACTTAGAAGAGCACGAGGAAGAAGAGGTTTGTGAAGTCGGGAATTCTCATTTTTGTCAACCACATTTAGAACTTCATTCGTGTGATTTTTGTAGTATCATTCACAACAATGATTTACTTGTTGATTATTACAATCGTGTTTTTGTTTCAAGGTTTTCGAAACAAATTACGACATTCTATACGAGCCAATTTGTTGGCACATCAGTTAAAATAATAAAAGGTAGGGGTCCTCCAGAAATGGCGTAAAACCATTCATCATTTCTTAACCTTTTAACATGCTAGCATTGCTAGCCATCAATTTATTTTAACAATTTTTAACAATGAAATTCAATTATTTACTAATTGCAGCATTGCTATTTGCTGCTGGTTGCAAGGACGATGATCCTGCAACTGACGAAACCAAACCAACAATCACAAGTATAAATTTTTTAGATGGAGCTTCAGTAAGAGCAGGCGATAGCTTAAATCTTCGAGTGACTTTTGAAGATGATATGGAACTATCCGAAGCTTTTATAGAAGTACACGAAAACTTCGAAGGCCATAAACATGGAAAAGTAAATCAGAAGTTTTCAGATTCGAAAATTTTGACGTTATCTGGGACTAACTCGGAGCAATATGTGAGCTTTGAAATTCCTTCAAACGCAGCAGCAGGTCCTTACCACATTGAGGTATCTGCTTTAGATGGGACAGGAAATCGGTCTGACACTAAAGTGTTTGAAATGACTATTCTTCAAGACGATCAGCCGACTTTTAAGTCGTTCCCTACTTCTTTAACCGTAAGCCCAAATTCTACTTTTAACGTAACATTTGAAGTCGAAGACGATACTGATATTAAAGAAATTTCATACATTTTGCTAGACCATAATGATCCATCTGCACCTGCATTGGCAGATGGTGATATTGATTTGGATGGTCCAGATGATTTAAGTTTCGCTTTCGATCAAAGTTTTTCTGCAGGGAACGTACTTACAACTCTAGAGTTTGTGGTTCGTGCGTTAGACAGCGATGAAAACATGACAGTTGCAGAAATTGAGATAGATGTTCAATAAAGCGCTAAGCGTTTTCCTTTTTATTATTCTTTTTTCGTTTGCCACTCAAGCACAATATCAAATTAGTGGCACGGTGGCAGACGAAAAAGGTTTACCTCTTGAAGGTGTTGATGTTTTCATTCATGAAACGCATCAAGGAGCCACAAGTAATTCTCAGGGTTATTTTGCTATTTTAGGAGTCAAAGCTGGGCACTATCACTTGCATGTGACTTTTGCTGGATATCACTCTGAACAGCTCGATGTTGATGTTGACCACTCTATTACTAATTTGTCATTTGTATTAGAAGAATCTGTGAATGAACTTCATCAAGTGGTTATTGAACATTCCATCGAAAAATCTGATATCAAAAACAACCCACTTCAGGTGGTGCATTTAGATAACCATTTTCTGAAACAACAGGGTGGTTCATCTTTTATGCAGAATTTAGAAAAGATTCCTGGAGTAGGTTCTTTGAATAATGGAGCAGGAGTTTCAAAACCATCCATTCGTGGACTAAATGGAAACCGAGTAGTCGTAACCATTAATGGAATTAAACAAGAAGGTCAGCAATGGGGTAGTGATCATGGGTTAGAAATTGATGTAAACAACGCCGATAAGATAGAAATTATCAAAGGTGCGTCCTCGTTGGTCTATGGAACTGATGCAGTTGCTGGTGTTATTAATGTTCGCCCGATTCTACCTAAAAAGAATAATCAATTTAACGCCGGACAACACGTAAGTTTCAATTCATTGAATAATGCGTTTAGATCCAGTACATTTCTGTCAGCTAATAGTAAAGGTAAATGGTTCAAAATACGTGCAAGCATTTTGGATGCCGGCGATTACACAGTACCCTCAGATAACTTTGTCTACCAGTCAACAATCTTACCCATTTATAATAACCGATTAAAAAATACTGCAGTACGCGAGCAGGTTGTCAACGCATATGCTGGTATTTCAAAAAACTGGGGATATTGGTATGTAAACGGTTCTTATTTTAACCAACAATCAGGTTTTTTTACAGGTGCTTTTGGTGTTCCCAATGCCGGTTTGTTAATACACGATAATGATTTTAGAGATATTGACCTACCACTCCAACAAGTGCAACACATCAGTATCAGTGGGCATGGTAATATGCTGATTAATAAAAATTGGCTGGAGTTTGATATTGGCTATCAAAACAACCAAAGAGGTGAGATAGCACAACCACATTCTGCGGCATTTTTAAATGAAAAAGAAAATGGAAATCCAAATCAAGCGTTAGATTTAAATCTTTCGACGTATACCTTCAATACACGTTATTTTATTAAAGACTCAACGAGTAAACGAATTATAGGGTTATCCGCTCAGTATAAATCTAATCAAATCGCAGGTTATGAATTTATTATACCAGCATATAAAACAGGTTTAATAGGATTATTCGGCTTGTACAATCGAACGTTTAAAAACGGTTGGAAACTAAGTACTGGTGCACGTTTTGAGGTTAATTATTTAGCCTTCGATTCAAGTAAAACACCTTATTATAGAAATGGACAGTATGTAGGAGATGCATTCAGATCACCATCATTTGATGAATTTCGACCAATAGTTTCTGCATCTTTTGGGTTGAACAAGGAACTCAAAAAAGACTTAATTGTAAAATTCAATGTTGCAAAAACGAGTAGGATGATTCAGGCTAATGAGCTTGGATCCAATGGGCTACATCATGGTGCTTTTCGGTTTGAACGAGGGAATATTGACTTAAACTCTGAAAGGGCTATTCAAAATGATGCTAGTATATTTTATGAAAAGAAACGTTGGATTGTAGACGTTTCAGTGTTTTACAATCACTTCTTTAATTTCGTTTATCTATCACCATCAGCAAGGTTTGCTCAATTGAATGTTGAAGGAACAATTTACCCCTATCCTGAAGCTGGTCAATTATTTGAGCATACTCAATCGCGGGCTAGACACCTAGGTTACGAAGCTCAACTTGAGTATTCTTTCACATCCGTTATATCCGGATACATAAGCAGTGAGTATACTGATTTAGTAAACACGGATAAAAATGAGTATGTACCGTTTGTTGCGCCGTTATCCGTGAAAAGTGGGGTAGAAGCGGTTGTTAAACCAAAGAACGATGCGGTAGACGAGATTCATGCAGAACTGAATATTGGTTTATATGGCGCTCAGAAAAAAGTGCCTAGGAATGATATTCCTACAACGTCATATGAATTGGTTAATGGGAATATATCGATGTATTTTCACAACGGTATGGAAGTAAATGTTACTGCAAACAATTTACTTAATGCCTTTTATTTCAGTAATTTAAGTAGATACAAGATTATAGGATTGCCAGAGCCAGGAAGGTCATTTAAGGTAAAGTTAAGCTACACGTTTAATAAAAATCATTCAACGTGAAAGGTATCCCCATCTTCCAACACAGGAAATTGGTTTCTGCGATCTTGTAAGTACTTTTTAGACAAAGTAGCTGTAATAACAGTCTCAGAACTTGTAGTCTGATTCAACGCAGAACCATCAAAGTCGATAATTGTGGACTGACCATTATAGTTAATTGCTTGTCCATCTTCACCAATTCGACTTACGGCTGCAACATAACACTGATTTTCTATAGCACGCGCTTTTAATAGAGCTGACCAATGACCAATGCGTTTTTCTGGCCAGTTGGCTGTATACAATAACAAATCATAATGATTGGTATTTCTACTCCAAACTGGAAAACGTAGGTCATAACAAACCATCGGACAAATCGTCCAACCGTTGATTTTCCATAAAGCAACCGACAATCCTTTGCTGAATACTTTATCTTCGCCTGCCATTGAAAATGCATGGCGCTTATCATATCTTTCAATGGTACCAGAGGGGTGTGCCATTACAAATCTGTTGTAGAATTTACCATTTTCTTCAATAATCAGAGAACCTGCGACCGCACTTTTTGAAGTGGATGCCATTTCTTTCAACCAGCTTACCGTAATTCCTGCCATGGTTTCTGCATGCTTTTCAGCATCCATACTAAAACCAGTGTTAAACATTTCTGGTAACACGATTAAATCCGAGTTTGGCGTTCGGCTAATTAATTTCTGAAAACGTGTTAAGTTTTGAGACTTGTCTTCCCAGTCAACAGTAGTTTGAATTAATGAAATGGTTAAATCTTGCATAGTATTTCGGCAGCTCTCTCTAAGGTTTCATTGCTTTTAGCGAAACAAAATCGTAGAACTTTATTATCTGTTTTATTTCTATAAAATACAGAGATTGGAATTGAAGCAATTTTATGATCGATAGTTAACCTCTTTGCAAATAATTCATCTTTTTCATCAGAAATACGATCATATTTCAGTAACTGAAAATAGGAACCAGAACACGGTTGGATTTCGAAACGTGAACCACGTATTAAATCCACAAAGAAGTCACGTTTGGCCTGATACATACTGGATAATCCATTATATGTCGTTGGGTCTTGTAACATTACAGAATAGGCATATTGCATCGGACTATTAACACTAAAGGCAAGGTATTGATGGACCTTCCTTAATTCTTTTGTTAAATTTTCTGGTGCCAAAACATAACCCATTTTCCAACCAGTTGTGTGGTACGTTTTTCCGAATGAAGAAACTATAAAACTGCGCTCAGCTAGTTCAGGATATAACGCCGCACTTGTATGTTGATTAGAATCAAAGATAATGTGCTCATAGACTTCATCACTCAATATAACGATGTCGGAGCCATGAACTAACTTTGTCAATCGTCGTATGTCTTCTTCCTTTAACACGCTACCGCTTGGGTTGTGTGGCGTGTTGATGATTATCATTTTTGTGCGGAAATTGATCAATTTCGCTACCTCATCCCAATCAATATTAAAGTTTGGGAATTTAAGTTCGACCTGTATTGGTTTACCTCCAGATAACTCAATCGCAGGAACATAGCAGTCATACGCAGGTTCAAAAAGTATCACCTCGTCACCTTCTCGCACAACCGACGTAATTGCTGCAAATATTCCATAGGTAGCGCCAGGTACGACTGTAACTTCAGTATCGGGATTGTAATCTGTATTATAAAGGCTTTTGGTTTTATGTGCGATTACTTCACGTAATGCCATTAAACCTGGCATTGGAGCGTATTGGTTGTAACCGATTCGCATTCCTTCTGTAACCAAATCCATTAACCGTTGGTCAGGGTAAAAGTCAGGAAATCCTTGACTTAAATTGATTGCAGCATGCTCATTAGCAAGGCTAGACATCACCGAAAAAATGGACGTTCCGTTTTTTGGGAGTTTTGAAGATATTGTGGATGGATGATTCAATTCTATAGTAGTATTACCTGAACAAAGTTGCAAAAAAGAAATTATAAATAAACGCGGTCAAAGTTGATTTTACATTAGTTTATATCGAATATAAGTTTAAACTCTTGCCAATCCCAATATCCATTCCCATGCCAGCATCCATCATAGTGATACTGCATATAGACTAAAATAATAATGTATATCAAACCTATTGATCCAGCTATAAATTTACTAAGTTGAGACTTAAAACTTGTGAACGATACTAAAATTGGTAAACTGAAAAACGGCAAATGTTCGATAAACCCTCTGTGGCCATATCCACATCCTAAACCAGGGCTCCACCATGATGCATAGACATAACTAATGGAGAAAAATAGAATCAACAGTATTGCCGTTTTAATTGTCTGAGTTTTAAAAAGTTTAATACAACCCCAAAGCGCAAGCAGGTAAATAGGACTATACAACAAGAGCCCGTTGGCCGGAGCGAACCATACACGCGCTAGTTTTGGGTTTGTCAAGTAAAGAAATCGCTCGTCAGTGTAGCTATAGGCAAAGAAGTCACCAAAGGCATATTTGTAATAAACGAGCTGCAATAAAGGGAGTAAAAGCGCTATAGGTAAACCAATCATCACACCTTTAAAAACCGTACTTGAATGTTTTTTGATTTCACTGAAATAAGGAATGACATAATACAAACTGGCAAGACCTATGAATAAAATGTTGTTTGGACGAATAAGACAACCTAGTGAAGCGAAAAATAACGCCAGGACTATGTTTTGTGCGGTCGGTTTTTTAGTGAAAAACTTGTCCAAATAATAAAAGAAGGCTGCAAAAACAAAAAACGAATATGCATGCGATAAACCAGCATCCCGGGTAATGTAAAAGTATAAATTTGAGCCAAAGACTGTAAGAAATAGAAGCAGGTACACCGACTTGCGAGTGTGTGATTTTTGGTAGAGTTTAAACAGAAATAGCAGTCCTAAGAAAGCATAAAAAGCACTTGACAAATCGATCATCCTGTGTTGTGTCGCTGAATAGCCTTTTGCTTCAGTATTATTAGTCAGCCTATCATAAACAACACCAGTAGTAAAAAAAGGTAATTGCAGCACTGCCACGCCAATGGGGTATTTTGAAATGACCTTATTGCTATTGGTGTCAATTTGAAAACCAGTTCCAGTCTTCTTTGCAATATCTTCAGGGAATTGTCTACCTTCAAAATTGTAATAAAAAAGGGCTGGAAGGTACACGTGGTAACCTGCTTTGTCCGAGAATATCTCCGAATGGTAGGTAAATGGGCCATGCTTTGAGTGCCTATTCAATGTAAGAAATACAAGTAAGGCTAGTATCCCTATAAAAATGAATTTATCCCTTTTTTGAAGCATTGAAGCAAAGTAAGTATTTGTATACTTGTGTTTTATTTGAAATATGAAAAATTTATTGTCAATCACATTAATTCTGTGGACTACAATTGGGTTTAGTCAGTCTTCATTACTGTTTGAAATAACGGGAAACGGACTAGAGAAACCAAGTTATTTGTTTGGTACAATGCACGTTCAAGATGAGGCGGCGTATAGTTGGAACGACAGCGTTCTGTGGGCAATTGAGCAGGTTGATGTTGCTGCTTTTGAAATAGACATGAATGGCAAAGAACTCGCAAAAGGAATAAAACCCGACGAGAAAACGCAAAAAGAATGGGAAGACTTTATAGCCGATGATTTGGCACCTGCCATAGAAGCTATTATTGATCCAGACACATTAGGTGCACGTATCTCAGGTATTTATGGACAAGCATTGGGTACGTTGTTGAAAAAGGATAAAAATGAGCGAGGAACATTTATCGATAAATTCTTACAAGAATATGCTCAAAAAATGGGTAAAGAGATTGTGGCCGTCGAATCCATTCAAGAGCAACTAAACGTTGTATTGAGTATGGATAAATCCAGTATCAAGAAGGCGATCGTTGACTTTATAGAAGCAGATAATTGGGATATTGATTTAGAGGTAATGATGGGAGCAGAAACGCGTCTGGTTGAATCATATTCTACAAGAAGCTTGACGAATGTATGTAACGAACTTAACAAACAGTTCGAAACTGCATCAAGTTCAATGGCAACTGATTTTTACAAAAAACTCTTTGATGATCGAAATGCTATCATGTTCACTCGAACGGATAAAATGCTTAAGAAACAGAGAATGTTTGTTGCTGTGGGCGCTGGTCACTTATGTGGTATTACAGGCTTGGTTGAGCAATACAAAAAAGCTGGATACACATTGAGACCAATTGATATTGGAGCACCAACCACAAAACCTGTAACATGGACAACGTTTGATTCCGAGGCATATTCTGTTTCTATTCCAACAGGAGTATCAAATTTTACCATGGATAGCGACAACTATGATTACATGGGAAGCTTAGATGGTAATCCATCAGCATCCATTTACACGAGTAGAGGGAAAGCGCAGTTCAGCATAGAATTTATGTATATCGCAGAAGAAATTGAAGAAGCAGAGGATGCTGAGTACTACGAGTATGACGCAATGGAGTCTGAAACTGATTATTACGAGGAAGCAGTTGAAGACGCACCCGCGGAGGAAACTTTTGAGTATTCTGAGGAGTATGATGAAGATCAGGAGATGGAAGAAGCGGAAGAGTATCCAATAGAAGAAGCGTATTCCGAGACGGAATATTCAGAAGAAGTTATCGAGGAAAGAGAAGAATATGTATATGATCAAGAGATTGAAGAGGCCGAGGAGTATCCAGTAGAGGATGCATATGATGAAGTAGCTTATGCCGATGAAATGAACGTTGATTTCGACGCTGACAGTGATTATGAAAATTCGAAAAAGAAAAAAAAGAAGAAAAAGAAAAAAGATAAAGGTCCTAAAAAACTAAAGGATAGAATGAATGAGGAATATTGGGGCATCGTAATGAAGTCAGTGATGACAAATGCCATGAGTCAAATGTTTAAGGATGCTGCGAAAGACGTCAAAGATGAAAAAGAGGTTGAAGAAGAAGCGGTTGAAACACCTGCCTTAATGATTACCATAATGGGCAAGGAATATGAAGTTGAGGTAAAAGACCAACGCTTTATGGGATATACTTACACCGTTAAAATTCCTACAGGAGACGAAGGTTTATATGAGCTTGTAATTTCTGGTGATCGTAAATTGTTGGATAGCCATGAACTCAATCAGTTCTTTTCGAGCTTCCAGTTGAAACAATAGACGCCTTAATTATTTAACAAAATATAAGCGTTTAGCGACGTTGCAATTAACAACCATACCAAGTATGGAAGGATAAGTAGAGCTTTTGCTTTAATAAGATTACGGTATTTGAAAAAGAAATAACCTACAAGTATCGTGAGGGCTGAAATTACTATCAGTCCAAAAGTTGCTTGGCGAAACTCAAAAAATATTGGGTTCCAGGCAACGTTTAATATCCACTGAAAAGCGTATAGTCCAAGCAGTAATTTTTTATTTACAGAAGCTTCGTAAACGAACGCCATAAATATCGCAAAGCAAATCATTATGGTTGTCCAAGCTGCTCCAAACACCCATCCTGGCGGTGTCCAAGGCGCCTGATTTAAAGAAGTGTACCATTCGGAAGTGACACCCGTCCCTGTAAACAAACCACCGATTGCTAGTGCAACGAAATTCAAAATCAAAAAAAGTATAATACGTTTTGCCATGGTGCTAAAGTAATGATTCTAAGAAAAATTGTATACAGGTAGAAGTATGTAAGATACTTAATGAATGCCTTGAGAAATCATAAGTTGCTGGATGGCGGTAGCACTAAATTTTTCAACGATGTTTACCTTTTCAAGCAATGAAAGACCTTGAAGCTTTTTAATTTCCAAAGCAGCTCCTTTCCAGTCTTCAGTGAGCCATTTTCCAAAACTTGGCTGTTCCAGTTTGTTATAGTCAATCGCAGCATCATTTAGCCCATATCCAGAAACATAGAAATATGCAGAATCTAGCATTCCGTCAAACGTCGCTAAACCATACCCGATTCCTAATGAGGACGTTTGTTCAATATAGATTCCTGTATCAAAATGATGTGGCCAAATGCGCGCTTCGCCATCGGCTTGCAACATACCTAATACGGAAGAGCACATGCTATTAGCTAGACGCCTGTATTCTTTCCATTCTGATAACCCTACCTTGTTGAATGGTTTGAAGGGCTCCTCTTTAAACGAATAATCAGGAATGTCAAAATGTAAAGGCTTTCTAAATCCAGCAATGGATTGACCTTTTGAATCTAATAATTGCTCTGTGTCGATTTCGATTTCTTCTATAGTTTTTCCGACAACGTTATGAGTACTAATTTGGTGTAATGATTTTGTTAACCATTCATATTCTTGAGTTTCTAAATTCAGTGCTAACACTACAAAACCTTGGTTGGTTTCTACCCAACGCCCGAATATTCGATTATTTACAGAGTCAAAAAACAAATTTGTATGGCTATCATCTTCTTTCTTAGTAACATACGTACGATTTAGTTTCGCTATTGGCTGACATAGTAAATGAATATGTTGGTCGGTACTATTGTATTCCTGCATAATTTATATGGGTTAGTTGGTGCATATCATACGACATGGTTGACAAGTCATTTTTGTTAAACTGACCAATTGAGTTGTATCCACATGATCGAGCAATGACTTTGACTAAATCGGTACTTGCATTAAAAAAGTTCGTCAGTTGTTGTGCAGAAGCGTCGATTATTAGTCGGCTTCTCAAATTTTCCTTTTGAGTTGCTATTCCAACAGGACAATTATTTGAACCACAAGCCCTCATGCCTAAACAACCGATAGCTTGTAAGGCAGAGTTTGAGACTGCAATCGCATCAGCACCAAGCATTAGTGCCTTTGCAAAGTCTTCTGCTACTCGTAATCCACCAGTGATAATCAATGTAATATCTTTGGCTCCTTTTTGATCCAAATGTTTTCTTGCCCTCGCCAGTGCTGGAATTGTTGGAACATTAATATTATCGCGTAAAATGGCTGGAGCAGATCCCGTTCCTCCGCCACGACCATCGAGGATGATATAATCAACACCAACACTCAATGCAAAATCAATATCGGCTTCGATATGACTTGCGGCAATTTTAAAACCTATTGGAATACCTCCAGTTTGAACGCGTACCTCATTAGCAAATTTTTTAAAGTCTTCTGCAGTAACTAAGTCTGGAAAAGCTGCTGGTGAAATTGCCGTTTCACCTTTTTTTAAACCACGAACTTCAGCTATTTCAGTAGTTACTTTATTTCCTGGTAAATGTCCACCTGTTCCTGTTTTTGCACCTTGACCACCCTTAAAATGAAAGGCTTGTGCTTTTTTTACTTTGTCCCACGAAAAGCCAAATTTACCAGAAGCTAGCTCATAAAAATAACGAGAATTGTTTATTTGCTCTTCTGGAAGCATTCCGCCTTCACCACTGCAAATTCCTGTACCTGCAGCATCCGCGCCTTTCGATAAAGCAATTTTAGCTTCGCGTGATAATGCACCAAAACTCATATCTGAAACAAAGATTGGTATGTCTAATTGCAATGGCTTGTTGGCATTGGGGCCAATAATTACTGATGAGTCAACATCCGCATCATCCATGAGCGGGCGTCGAGATAGTTGAGCTGGTAAAAACTGAATATCTTCCCACTTCGGTAATGTAGTTCGATCAACACCCATGGAAACAGAAGGACCATGATGACCATGGTTTTTGAGTCCGTTTTGCGCTAAATCTTTGATATAATTGGTGTAAGGTTCGGTAGGTTCAGGATGAGTGTCTGCATATTGACCAAGATATTGATCTCTATTAAAGGGTTGAGGGTTCGAAACTAAATATTCATTTATTTCTTCCTCATCAATAACCACCATTCCGTCAATAATTTCGGAATGAAATTTATGCAAAACTTCTTCATTGTTATACTCACTAACACCTGTATCGATGCGATAATCCCATCCGTGTAACCCGCAAATTAAATTGTGGCCTGAAACGAAACCATCCGACATTAACGCCCCTCTATGAAGACAACGACCATATAAAACAGAAACGTTATCGTCATAACGTATTACCACTAAGTCAAGGCCATTAACTTGTTGGTGCGTAGGTTGTTTTTCTTCTAAGGTTTTAAAGGCAACTAATTTGAATGGGTTCATACACTTGTTTTCTCTTGTTAGTTGCTAAAATAATGATTCACTGACAATTGAACGGGGTCTATAGTAATATTTGGGTAGGTATGAATTTGTAATCGTTTGGTTATTGATCGCGATGGGACTTATGAGACATAGACTTACTTATAAATTCAATAAGATTTTTGGACAAGGCAAATGATAAATTCATAGATTTGAGAAAATGAATATTCGCCTGTTTTTTATTCTGTCTATTGTCGCACTTACTCAAACTGGTTGCGGTGAATGTGGAGGTTCAGGTACCATTGTACATCTAACCGATTGTGAAAAAATGTTTGTCCCATATGAAGATAATGCTGTTTTAAAGTTTTTAGTCAAGGGGGATACTGTTGAACTATCAGGTCAAGGGATAGAAGAATCTGAAAATTTCTTCACCGATCCGTATGTCGATGGGTGTGGACCAAGATATACAGGTATAATCAACTCCTTTAAGTACATTAATTCCGATTATGGGTTGGAATTTTTGCTAACACCTCCAGAGTTATATGATGATGGATATTTTGAGATTAGAAATATTTCAGGAGCCAGATTGAAAACAATTGCAATGTCTCATTGCTTTGGAAGACCTAGTATTCCAGTTACTGACAGCTTATTTACTGGGCAAAACGAGGATACATTAAGAGTTTTGGAGAAATTGTATCATCAAGTATATAATTTAGGAACACCTGAAAACTATATGTATTACAGTTTTACAGACGGTCTTATAAAATATAGAGATAAACATTTGAGTTCAGGTGAGGTTGTAGTATTTGAAAAAATTCCAGAATAACATTGGTCAAAATAAGGTTAATTCAGGGCGACATTACGAAAGTAACATCAGATGTCATCGTTAATGCCGCAAATACGTCATTGTTGGGTGGAGGAGGAGTAGATGGGGCAATTCATAAGGCGGGCGGTCCATTAATTTTGGAAGAATGCCGAACAATACGAAATCGCCAAGGAGGATGCAACGTTGGTGAGGCTGTAGTCACAACTGCGGGAAATTTAGATGCAAATTTAGTAATTCATACCGTCGGTCCTAAGTGGAATGGCGGAAACAGCGATGAAGCACAAAAACTAAAAAACTGTTACTTAAATTCGTTAAAACTGGCAGAACGTAATAATGCTCACAGCATAGCGTTTCCAAATATCAGTACAGGAATTTATGGTTATCCCAAAAGAGAAGCTGCAAGCATTGCAATTAGCGCTATAAATTCACTTCAACCTCTGTCAATTAAAGAGGTGATTATTGTCTGTTTTGATGATGAAAGCTTTGATATTTACAAGAAGTTACTCTCTTAGCGAATCTTAGGAAGTGTGATTTTAATTAATCAATAAATGCTTCCGAATAAAAGCTAGTGGGAATCGGAGGATTATTATGTCATGTTTCTTTGGTTTTTGCAGGTAACTTGTAATCAATATAGAAAGCAACATATGAGACACCTTGCAACCCTAATACTTATAACCAGTTTTTCGCACCACGTTTTTTGTCAAGATCTGCCTAATTTGGAGGATAGTGTTTTGATATTTCATGATATAACCTTCCCGTTTTACAGAACTAGTGTTGATAGTAATTGTGCAGAGGAGTTATTCTATGACGACGGTTCTGTAAAAGCAACTGGTAGTTGTGAAAACGGAAAAAAATCTGGAACATGGACATCTTTTTACAAAAGTGGAGATACAATGTCATCAGGCACTATGTTTAACGATAGTCTAGTCGGAGAATGGTGTTTTTATTTTCCAAATGGAAGGCTAAGAGCTAAAGGTAGTTTCGAAGGAGGAACGTTCGAGTTAGGTTGCGCGGGTAGTGGAAACTATATCTCTGTATCGATTAAATCAGGTAACTGGCAATACTGGAGTCTGAGTGGTTCTAAAATTCTAACATGTAACTACGTGAAAAATGAATATGGTGAGCAGTCTTTAAATGGCAGATATACTAAATGGTATGACTCTGGACAAAAGTTGGAAGAGGGCTCGTACAAAAATGGAATGAAAAATGGCAAGTGGACTTATTGGTATGTAAATGGACAAAAGCAACGTGAAGAGTATTTTGTGTACCAGGATTGTCTCTTGTATGATTATGTCTGGTATGAATGTCCAACAGGTGAATGGAAGTATTGGAATGAAGATGGAACTATTGACAAAGTAGAGAAATATAAGAATGGTATAAAGACGCTGAATTAGTTGGTATTCACATTACGAATTCTTTTAGGCAATCGTTAGGGTTTTCTGCAAATTGATCTACTATTATCTGCATCTGTCAAAAATATCCATTAACTTCACCCATATAATTTAAATAGGATTTGGTTTCATCTGTTAGTTATTACGTTAACCTATCAAACCACTAAATTAAACAACAATAAATGAGTAACTCGAACATGGGTAAATGCCCAGTAAATCACGGCGCAAACACTGAAACGATAAATAATGTAATGGAGTGGTGGCCTAAAGCGCTTAACCTAGACATTCTGCATCAACACGATACCAAAACCAATCCACTTGGCGACGATTTTGATTATAAAAAAGCGTTTAATACCTTAGACTATGATGGACTAAAAGACGACTTAACAACACTAATGACGGATAGTCAAGACTGGTGGCCGGCAGATTGGGGACATTACGGTGGATTGATGATTCGAATGGCATGGCACGCTGCTGGAACATACCGTGTGGCTGATGGAAGAGGTGGAAGCAACACTGGAAACCAGCGTTTTGCACCATTAAATAGTTGGCCCGATAATGTAAACCTGGATAAAGCAAGGCGACTTCTTTGGCCAATCAAGAAAAAATATGGCAACAAAATTTCTTGGGCGGATTTAATAATCCTGGCTGGAACCATAGCATATGAATCTATGGGACTAAAAACGTTTGGATTTGCAGCAGGTCGTGAAGACATTTGGCACCCAGAAAAAGACATATACTGGGGATCAGAGAAAGAATGGTTAGCAGAAACTAAAAACAGATACGATAACGAAACAGATCGTCAAACACTTGAAAATCCGTTGGCAGCGGTTCAAATGGGTTTGATATATGTAAATCCAGAGGGTGTAGACGGAAACCCTGACCCGCTAAAAACTGCAAACGATGTTCGAATGACGTTCAAACGAATGGCGATGAACGATGAAGAAACAGTAGCATTGACAGCAGGTGGACACACAATTGGAAAAGCACATGGAAACGGTGATGCATCGATTTTAGGTGAAATGCCAGAAGGAGGAGGTTTGCATGAGCAAGGTTTTGGGTGGCATAATCCAACTGGAAAAGGAAACGCAGAAGACACCGTTAGTAGCGGAATTGAAGGTGCTTGGACTACCAATCCAACTCAATGGGATAATGGTTATTTCGAATTGCTGTTTAAGTATGAATGGGAGCTCAAAAAGAGTCCAGCCGGTGCATGGCAATGGGAGCCCATAAATATCAATGAAGAAGATAAACCAATTGATGCACATGTTGCTGGTCATCGTAACAATCCAATTATGACAGATGCGGATATGGCGATGATAAAAGACCCTGAATATCGAAAAATATCAGAGCGATTTTACAAGGATCCAGCATACTTCTCTGAAGTTTTTGCTCGAGCGTGGTTTAAATTAACACACAGAGACTTAGGACCTAAAAGTCGATATCTCGGATCAGATGTACCAACTGAGGATTTGTTATGGCAAGATCCAATTCCAACGGTTGACTATACATTAAGCGAATCGGAGATTGATGCGTTAAAACAACAATTACTAAATTGTGGACTCTCAAAATCAGAACTTATAACCACCGCTTGGGATAGTGCTCGCACCTTTCGAGGGTCAGATTATAGAGGTGGAGCTAATGGCGCACGAATTCGCCTAGCTCCTCAAAAAGATTGGGTCGGAAATGAGCCTGATCGATTGCAAAAAGTATTAAAGGTTCTCACTGAAATTCAATCAACACTAGCCAAAAAAGTAAGTATAGCTGACTTGATTGTTTTGGGTGGATCTGCAGCTGTTGAACAAGCAGCTAACGATGCAGGTGTGAAATTGATTGTTCCGTTTACACCTGGACGTGGAGATGCAACAAACGAGATGACCGACGCTGAATCCTTTGCAGAGTTAGAGCCAGTTCATGATGGTTTTAGAAATTGGCAGAAAAAGGACTACGTGGTTTCTCCAGAAGAACTCTTATTAGATCGAAGTCAATTGATGGGTTTAACTGCTCCAGAAATGACTGTCTTAGTTGGTGGGATGCGCGTGTTAGGAACCAATTATGGAAACACAAATCATGGAGTATTTACAGACAAAGTAGGGGTGTTGAGCAACGATTTTTTCGTAAACCTAACGGATATGAATTATTCGTGGAAACCAGTTTCAGAGAGTCTCTACAATATTGTTAACCGTAAGAATGGCGAAACAAAATGGACTGCAACGCGTGTCGATTTAGTATTTGGTTCAAATTCTGTTCTTCGCGCTTATTCGGAGGTCTACGCTCAAGACGACAACAAGGAAAAGTTCGTAAGAGACTTCGTTAAGGCTTGGGTAAAGGTTATGAACGCTGATAGGTTGTAATGCAAAATGGAAATTATCTAAAGGTTTAAGGTTGATTAAGCTTTTTAATCATTATGAAAGTACTGGGTGAGTTACTAAACAAATTTGTAATCTCACCGCGTAACCTACACCTCATCGATGGTGCTGGTGCTTTGGTGTCTGGCTTCTTTTTAAGTGCAGTATTACCCGCATATGTGAACGTATTTGGAATCCCGAAAACCACTCTTTATTTCTTAGCTATTTTTCCTTTAGTGTTTGCGTTATTTGATGGATTTTGTTACGTAACGAAAAATATTGATTTCAGAAAGTCATTAAAACACATTGCCTTATTGAATAGTCTATATTGCTTGATATCATTATTTGCTGCCATTTTTCATTACCGACAAATCACCGTGTTAGGTTGGGCATATCTTCTTGTTGAAATTCTGTTGGTAGTTGTTTTAATTAGCGTTGAAGTGAAGGTTGCAAAAGGGAGTCACCAGAACACGTAATCCTATCATTTGTCATTATTGCACACGATAGATATCAGTGGCATTTACTTTTTGGTCTATTATTTTTGTATTCTATATTATTTTAAATAAATATCAACATGTTAAATATTACAGCAAAATTAACTGCAGCAGTTTCCCTATTATTATTAAGTCTTTTAAGCTACTCGCAAGTCGCTCCTTTTACCGTTCATATGGAACCTATGTCGGTAACTGACTTAGGTGGACTTCAAGCCTATGCATTCGGACAGCACGATGGTAAATGGTTAATTATTGGTGGCCGCTTAGATGGCCTTCACCGACGTCAACCATGGGCAGCTTTTGATGTTGCTGGAAATAATAATCAACTGATAGTCGTCGATCCCATTGCTAAAAAACGTTGGACGATGTCAATCACTTCATTGTCGACAGCCCTTCAAGAACAAATGAGCTCGACAAATATGGAGTTTCACCAGGACGGAGATTATCTATATATAATTGGAGGGTATGGGTTTAATGCTGCAACGAATAGGAGAATGACATTTAATCAATTAACAGCAGTAGATGTTCCTTCTGTCATAGATGCAGTTATTAATTCTAAGTCGATTGTTAATCACTTTAGACAAATAACGGATAATGAATTTGCGGTTACCGGTGGCCATCTTAAAAAAATAAACAACACATATTACCTACTCTGTGGCAATAAGTTTGACGGGGATTACAACCCAATGGGTGGTGGAAGTTATACACAAGAGTATACCGAAGCAATACGTAAGTTTACACTTATTGATGATGGAACCACGATAAAAGTTACACATCTCACACCAATGATTGACGCAGCAAATTTGCACCGACGTGATTATAATGCTGTACCACAAATTTTACCAAATGGGGAAGAGGGAATTACAATATTTTCAGGAGTGTTTCAACCAACACTAGATTTACCGTTTTTAAGTTCCGTTACTGTGGATAGTTCAAGTTATGCCGTTGACAAAAACTTTCAGCAGTATTATAATCATTATCATGGGGCCGTAGTTCCTATTTATGCTACGAATGATAACGAAATGCATAACATATTCTTCGGTGGAATTGCGCAATATTATGACAGCGCTGGAACCTTAATTCAAGATAACGACGTTCCTTTTGTAAAAACTATTGCTCGAGTTACTCGAACGTCGAATGGAAGCATGGCCGAATATAAATTACCTATTGAAATGCCATCGTTGATGGGCGCAAGCGCTGAATTTATTCCAAATGAGAAAGTTCCTTCCTATAATAATGGAGTTTTTAACTTTGACGATTTTACATCGGATAGTACATTGGTGGGCTATATTTATGGTGGAATCAGTAGTACAGAAGCCAATATCTTTTTCACGAATAACGGAACTCAAAGTTCGGCCAGCAACCAGGTTTTTAAGGTATACATTGTTAAAAATGGATCTTCAAACATAGATCAACTCAACGAACAAAGTATAGGTAGTTTAAAAATGCAAGTTTATCCAAACCCAAGCAATGGGCATTTGTCGATTCGCTTTAACCTACGTGACATTGAAGAAACTGTGATTACCGTTTATAACCAAAATGGTCAAAAGCTAGAAGAAAAAGTACTAACCAATTTACATGTGGGTGTTAATGTTTTCACAAGTGCACTGAAAGGATTTGAAAACGGAGGAACTTATCTAATTAGTATTGAAACTCCATCTGAAAAAGCAACCCAAAAAGTGGTGATACAGAAATAAATAGTTTTTGAGCTCTTTTTAATTCAATTGATGTTTTTTCGAATAATAATCGAAAAAAATGAAAGAATCAGACCAATTGCTTGATGATGAAGTTATAGAATTCTCGCCCAAAAAACCTAACCCAACACTAAAAAACTGGGTTGTGCTGATCCTTCTCTGGATTGGGGCTGTAATTCAACTATTTTTTGGTGTATATTTTACCGAAGCACAGACGATTATTTCATATGGACTAGGTTATTCTCTTCTGGTTTTAGCAACAGTCTTAGCATTTATAAGATTTGACTATGGACAAAAGGCTACTTTTATACTTTTGATCTTAGGCACACTTCGTTTAGCAAACTGCCTTCCAGTGCGCACAGATGTATCTTTTGGAATTGCAGAGCTTCAGGTACATTTTGATGTTGTATTTTTACTTTTGTTGGTAATTCATATTCTTATGAATAGAGGATATTTTTCCAAGTTCATTAAATGGGTGTTACGTATGGTTAGAGGTAAAGAGAACAAATTAACCTACGAGAAAAAGCAAAGAAACGCATTCAAAGAAAACTTTTCAAAAAAGACGAATGAGGAATTACTTAAAATTGCGGAAAACTATACTCTAAATCCTAATGCTGTTGCCGCAGCTAAAGATCTTCTGGAAGAACGAAAATGATTGTTGTGAACTACTCAAATTATAATTGTTATTGTACTGCTTGGTAATATCCTTATGAAAGCAGCGATTCGCAAAAAGTATGGTTCACCTTCGGTCATAACAGTTGAAGAGGTCGCAAGACCAGTTCCAGCCAATGCTGAGGTGTTAATTAAGGTCAAAGCAACCACCGTCAATCGAACAGATTGCGCCAATCTTACTGCTAAGCCGTTTATCATGCGTTTTGTTCTTGGATTTTTAAAACCACAAAAACCTATTTTAGGGACTGACTTTGCCGGTGATATTGTCGAAGTTGGAAAAGGGGTAATGCATTTCAAAAGGGGTGACAAAGTGTTTGGCTTTTTTGATACGGGCCTAGAGTCACAAGCAGAGTATATGGTTTTGAAACATGATGGAAATATGCTTACAATTCCTGATGGTGTTGATTATAAAAATGCGGCAGCAAGCGTTGAAGGCGGACATTATGCTTATTCGTTTATTCATAAAGTTGAAATTCGATCAGGACAAAAAGTGTTTATCAATGGGGCAACAGGTGGAATTGGATCCACGCTAATGCAGTTTGTCAGACAGTTTGATGTTCACATTACCGCAACGGCTAACACCCCAAACATCGATTTAATAAAGTCTCTCGGTGCTGATAAGGTTATTGATTACACTAAAGACGACTTTACTAAACTACCTGCAACCTATGATTACATTTTTGATGCCGTTGGAAAAAGTACATTTGGGAAATGTAAATCGTTGTTAACCGAAAATGGTGTCTATATTTCTTCTGAATTAGGTCCATTTGCACAAAATGTGTTTTTTGCTATTCGAAGTGCGATAACAGGGAAAAAGAAAGTTGTTTTTCCGGTTCCTTTTCCCATTAAACAAACGTTGCCTTTCATCCAAAACCAATTAGCAACAAAGAAGTTGAAACCTGTAATTGACCGAAAATATAACATAAATGACATTGCTAAAGCTTATGAATACGTCATGCAAGGCAAGAAGACAGGAAGTGTGATTGTGCATATTAAGTCTAGTTATAAAAAATTGAAAACATTTTAACATAAACCGAGTTAAAGCGAAACCGTGCCGATGAAAATTATTGTAAAACAAGTGTTGGTGATTGGTATTTACTTGGTGACATATGGAGTGTTTAAACTCTTTAACACTGGTGTAATGCTTCCGATAGGGACATTTTTATTATCCGCCTTTTTTATGTACGACCACTTGAAATTCAGATCACTTTCAAGAAGTATGAAAGCCATTAAGTTGAAGAAAAATAACCGTTTCAATAGTTTATTTAACGTTTTAAGTGCGGTTTTGGGGGTAGTGTTTTTTACAATGGGTTTTAATCCATCAAGTTACAGTATATCTTATTTTGGATTAGGGACATTGGGCTATTTAGGTGTTTTACACGTGGTAATTAGTTTGACCGTTTATCATGATTATGAATTACTTTTATTCCAAGATCATCTGATTTACAAAAGATATGGACGTGATAAAAAGCTTGTTTATGACCAGATTGATAAAGTTGAGGTTTCAGACTCAGAATTAATCTTTCATACAAATGGAGACACGGTCGAGTATGGATATTTCTTAATTGCTCAACCAGCGAAAGTGTTGGACTTTCTCAAGCGAAACATTGGTGATAAGGTTGCTGTGAAACGTTGAAACGCCATGGCTAGTAGGTTGAAAAAAAAAGCAGCTTAGAGGTGTTCTAAGCTGCTTTTCTATTTGTGTAATAATTGGTTCTATTTGAGGAACTTTTCTGTAACTACTTGTCCGTCAACAGTCGCTTTAAGGATGTACATCCCTGCACTTAATTCGCTCACGTTTATAGTAGATTCAGTTGAATCAACGTTACCTTGTGTTTTTACAAGTACACCGTTTAAAGTGTAAATGTTCACATTGTCAATTTGATTGTTAGCTCGTACAATTACTTCATCCGTAGCCGTTTTCGAGCTTACAGTAATGAAATTAGTCTTAACTGTTTCAACAGAACTGTTTGTTGCTACGTCTCCGTAAATATTGTCAAAATAGATTACTTGATCTTCCGACCTTTCTGAAAAGTCTGGAAAGATTACGATTTGATCATACGTGTTTCCGATATGAGCAGAAAAGTCAAAAGTGAGTTGTTCCCATTCGTTAACCTTCGTGTTTGGTATTTTAATTTCTCCGAGTGACCAATTGTCAGCTCGTACTAATTTGATTCCTACGTCGCTAATTGTTGATTTCCATACAGAAATTCGGATTGTAGAGTTCGTTGCGTCAATGGTCCAAGTGCCAATACCTGCTCCATGCAAGGACTCACATCCTGCGTATGGTTTTCCAGCTTTTAGTGCTGTAAATTTTACACATTTTGATGATGTGTTGTAACCTGTTTTGTCTGGATTATCAACGATTTCAATTGCAGGATCACTGTCATTTTCAAACATTTTCCAATTCCAATCAGCTCCATGTCCACCAGCTTCAAAATCAATAGGTACATTTTGTCCATAACTCAAGGTTAAGCAACTTACTGAGATTAAAAGGAGTACTACTTTTTTCATATTTATTAAATTATATCATTAAAGACAATGACTTATAAATTGAATATCACTGTCATGTTAAACAAATGTAATCAACTTAAAGTCATATTTACTATAAGGGTGAAAAGTTTATCATCAATACAATTTAAAACTCATCGCACAGAACCTAATCTATCAATCTTCTAAGGTTTCAAGACCATTTATAAATACTTAGATTTGAAAGTCTATTATTTGAATGATATCATCTTGAGGTATTTCTCTGTCATATTCATAACCATGCTTAGCTATTCTGTCGGTTTGGCGCAAACAACTATGATTTCTGGGGTTGTAAATTCCTATGAACGAGTGTCAATGATATCAGGAGACACGATAACTATGGAAACTACAAGAAACTTAACTGTTTCAGATGAGGTTCTTATAATTCAAATGCAAGGGGCAATTATTGACGAAACGAATACGTCTAGCTTTGGAGATATTACAGCGATGAAGAATGCAGGGAACTATGAGTTTACCTCAGTTTGTAATATTCTAAATGACTCTCAAATTATCGTCACTGCCATTTCTAGGTCCTATTCGATTGATGGTAACGTGCAGTTAGTTCAAGTTCCTAGTTACACTGACGCTGTTGTTACTGCTCCATTACAAGCAAAGCCTTGGGATGGAAAAACAGGAGGAGTGTTGGCATTAAAGTGTTCTGGAAAATTGGCACTACAGGATGATATAAATCTGCAAGGTATAGGTTTTCGCGGTGGACAAACCACAACATCTTCATATCCATGTGTATGGTTCTTTTTTGTTGATGAGTACTATTACGACATAAATTCTGGAGAGGGTGCGATGAAAGGCGAGGGTATTGCAAAATATATCACCGGAAAGACAGGTGGACGTGGACCTCAGGCAAATGGCGGCGGTGGTGGCAATGATCACAATAGTGGTGGAGGAGGAGGAGCTAATGCAACTGCAGGAGGTTTTGGTGGTCAACGAATACGATCATCTGCGTTCAAATGCGGAGCAACTGCTCCAGGCATTGGTGGAAAGCAAAACAATTACTCAACCATCGATAATCGCGTTTTCATGGGAGGTGGAGGAGGAGCTGGTCATGAAGATAATGCGAACGCAGCTACTTCAGGTGGTAATGGCGGCGGAATCGTTTTTCTAGTTGCAGATTCACTTGTATCAAATAATAATACAATTAATGTCAGTGGTGATATTGTTTCGGATACTTCATTAGATGGTGCTGGTGGTGGTGGAGCTGCTGGAACGGCATTGTTACAAGTGAATTCTTTCATCGGTCAGTTAAACATTACTGCTAAAGGAGGTGATGGTGGATATGTAGAAAATTTATCGACCGTCAATTGCAATGGCCCAGGAGGCGGTGGTGCAGGAGGAGTGGTTTGGTTTTCAAAAGCTCTACAACCTACTTCAGTAAACGTTTCAAATCAAGGAGGTTCTTCGGGCGTTATCCTAAGTTCCGCCCAAAGTAATTGTACTATTGGTGCGAGCAACAATGCTACAAATGGGAGCAACGGAATTGTATTGACGGGTTTAAAACTTGTAGAATCAACTTGTGATAAACCAAACACAATTAAAGAAGTCAGCATCTGCTCCGGAGATCGAATTATGATAAAAGGTGAGTGGATTGATACAAGCGGAGTTTTTTACGATACAATCACTGTTTCTTGTTGTGATAGTGTCATTGAAACTCGTCTCACTGTGTTAGAGGAAAAGGAGAGTAAGTTTGATGCAACGATTTGCAAAGGTGACACTATAACACTCAACGGAACAGAGTACACGTTTCCAGTTCAAGGTGCTATCGAAGTATTTACCAACGTTGGCCCATATAACTGCGACTCAACAGTGGTTTTTAATCTTACTGTAATAGATCTTGACACATCTATCCGTGTCTCAGATTCGCTATTAACGTCAAACAATGACGATGCTGAATATCAGTGGATTGACTGCGAGACATCTGAACCAATTAAAGGTGCAACGAATCAGTCTTTTGTCGCACAAAATAATGGAAGATATGCTGTGACAATTTCGCAGGCTGGTTGTGAGTCAACATCCGAGTGTTATGCGGTGTCGAGTTATGATACCCTTGTGACTAATCCAAATCGCCCAACTATCAAAGTATATCCTAACCCAACTTCTGGAGCTTTGACAATTGACATGGGTATGCAGTATGAAAATGTTCAACTCACCTTGGTTGACGAAATCGGTCAGTTTGTTGTGAAGAAAGAATACCAGAATATTCAAGAGATAAATCTCAATCTGAGCATTTCAAGTGGAGCGTATGTGTTATTGATTGAATATGATGGTTTGAGAAGCAATATTCCTTTTGTAAAATATTAATTTTCAGGTTTCGAAAGTGCCTTGATGAACGTTTGATACTTTTTTGCCCTATTTCTAGCATTGATTCTAATATCTTCCCAAAATAGATTTACATCACCAATGTGATAATTTTTCATCGTAAATGCCAAGTATCGATGCGGAAATCGTGGAGTTGATATCCAGACGCCGCCACTGATTAAGTGCGTAGTAAAACTATTTCGATATGTTTTATCATTGGTGTACAAAAAGCCTTTATGAAGTTTCTTATTTGCCGTTTTAAGAGTATCCCACGTAACTGGATTAATTGCCGCTTTCCCTGAATACCATTTCCTATAAAATGGTGTTTTGTATTTACGTTTAAACGTGTTCCATGTAACAAAACCTCCAATGGAATCTTGGTGTGTTAAAAGCTCGATTGAGTTAAATTCATTTGTTTTAACACCTACACCTGGAAGATACGCAGCAATGAGTTGGTCTTGTAAAGGTTTCCCGTCGAAAAAATCCTTTATTAAAAGAGTAAGGTGAGTGCTGCCTTGACTATGTCCAGCGAGAATTATTCCTCGACCCTTGTTATAGTTTTTGAGGTAATATTCAAATGCTGCCTTAACATCAGAATAAGCAACCATAAGTGCATCTCTTCCTTTACCTTTCAAATTTGAGTATGACCGTATGTGTGCTTGTCGGTAATAAGGAACATAAAGTTTACCTGCATTTGCCCATGCTGAGGCTTGGTATTTTACTGCAGAATTTAGCACTTTTTTCTGTTGTGTTTTGTTGTCAATAGCAATGTTCCAACCCGTATCACTCTTCTGTGTGTATAATGTAGGATAAACATAAAAAACATCTGTGTTAGGAACTATTGAATCCTTTATCAGAGCCATTAAACTACTCGGGTATGCATTTGGAGTTACTGCCCAATTTTGTTCTTTTGAGTAATCAACTGTCGAATTAACTGAGTACCCATTGGCAAATACGAAACAACCAAATAGAACTCCAAAAACCTGTTTAAATTTTGTCATTAAGTATAAAAAATATTTTTAGACTTTGCCTTGTTATTTAGTAAATATAAGCTCGAAAGTAATCATTTGTACTAGACATTCTAATATTCTAAGAGATACTGGAAAGTAGTGAAACCATCTGAATTTAAGTTTTAATATTTGCCTAAACGTTTTATTACATTTGACCAAAAGTAGCCGTTTATGACTGTCATTATTGTTTTAGTTATTGGATTTGGTCTTGGCGTTATACTTTACTCATATTTTTCTTCTGATAAGATAGTTATTCGTAAAAAATTAAAAAAGGCTGAATTAAAAAAGATTTCAAGTTTTAAGAATGGCGAATTTGGCAAGGTTATCGGTAATGTACGTTTTGTTGACAAACCCTTGACGGCTCCTTTTTCGAACAGGAAATGTGCCTTTTATGATGTAGAGGTTGAGCATAAAAAGTCTAATGGTAAAAACTCGTATTGGGATACAATCATTTCTGAAAGGAAACATGTTTCTTACTTGATTAAACAAGACGAACACTACGCTTTCATAAATCATAAATCGTTAATATGTTATTTGGTTAAAGATAAAAACTACAGCTCTGGGTTTGGAAATGATGCTGAAAAGCATTTAGAAAAATTCTTAAATAGGCATAATGCACAAAGTGAAGGTTTTTTCGGGATGAACCGGACATTACGATATAACGAAGGCATTTTGGAAGAGAATGAAGAAGTAGCGATCTTTGGCGAAGGGAATTGGAAAGAAGCGTCGGAGTTAGGATTGCCTGTAAGTTATGGTAAAGTGCTTGAAATTTCTGCACCAGTAGATGATAAAGTTTATTTGACCGACGATGTGGTAGTGAGCATTAAACAAGCAACTAAAAATCACAATGTACGGAGAAAATCAAATAGGCATGAGCATAGATACTTGAAAAAATGAATCAAAGGGATTTTATAAAAGATCAAATCGATCAACTAGGCAACGTTTTAGGAGAAATTTTAGCTCAATTCCTTTATTAATGAAAAAAGGTTGTCTTGTGCAGCTGCTTTATGTTGCGGCTTTGATAGTTAGTTCAAGGATACTTATTTATTTTCTTGGTTCTGATAGACTATCACCTGTGCCAATTGATTTGATGATGTTTTTATTGCCAATACAAGTGGTGGTGTATTTATTTCGAAATAAATGGACAATTAAGCAATTCTCAATAGTTGGAGTACTATCCATCGTAGCTTTGTTATCATTCGATACCTGGCGTTACTCCAAAAACAAACTTTTTGAAAGCTACACCCTTACAAGTGTTGAAAACCGGAAGGTAACTGTCTTAGAAGCGTCCAGAATTTCATTTTTCGATGGATGTGCAGTGTATATCAGTTTCGAAAACAATGAAGAAGTTGTTAATGCTATTGTTCAAAAAAACGGTTTGTCATTGGCTACTAGTTCCATTAACATGAACAATTTAGTAAGCTGTCCGATTTGGTGGAAACGATGTAGTAAAAGAAATGATGCTGTGGTATATGAATTTGTCGAAACTGGCAGGGAACATATTTACTTGTTTGTATTCAATGATGTTACCTATTTTACATATAACACAATATAATTCTGTTTCCGCACGCCAGTGCCAATGTTCTACCCCCACGCAGGTGTCGGTGTTTTAACGACAAACAAAGCACATGAAGCATCGACGACAATACCGACTTTGGGCGACCAAGTAAGATGAAAGAGTCTTAAATCAACCACGCCAGTGTCGGTGTTTTCACCGACAATTAGGCGAAAATCGAAATTCGTTTACGTAAGGAGGACTAATCTAATAGTCCAAAGAATAGATTTAAAGATTTTATAATTGAGTCTCAAATTTGTCAAGATGTTGAGTTTAGTTAATTCCGACTCTTGTTATTTTACGACTGCAACCATTGTGAAATGGAAGCATTTATTGAAATCAGACGATTTAAAAATGATTGTTATTGACAGCCTTAGGTTTTTGGTTTCTAATAAACGGGTAAGAGTATTTGCATTTGTAATTATGCCAAATCATTTACACATTATTTGGGAAATGTTACATGCCCATAAGTTGAAGAATGTTCAACGAGATTTCTTAAAATATACAGCACAATGTTTTAAGTTTTATTTATTGGAACGGAATGATAATAGACTCCATACCTTTATAAGTAGTTTAAATGATCGACAATACCAGTTTTGGCAGAAACGTTCACTATCCATTAATCTGTATTCTGTTTCAGTGTTTGAACAGAAAATGGTTTACATTCACAACAATCCATTACAAAGGCATTGGCACTTAGCATTATGTCCACAAGATTACAAGTTTTCCTCGGCTTCGAATTATTATGACGGGAAATACGAATGGGATTTTGTGACAAATTTTTATCATGACTAAAGTGTCGGTGAAAACACCGACTTTGGGCGTCTTGAGAAATAGTTTTGTTGGAATTGAGTTGGATTTTTGTGTGCTTGGTCTGCAGAAGGGAAAGGCAGATTACCTTACATTGGATGCTTTTCTTACGCCAAAATCGGTGATTTCATTGACGATTAAATTCTCTTACGTAAGGAGGGGTAATCTAAGCGTTTTTTTTATCTCAGCAACTTCAATGAAATAGTCATAAATCAAACTCATCGTTGTCGATTTATTTAACCGACAAGTAAGATGAAAGAGTCTTAAATCAACCACGCCAGTGTTTTCACCGACAATTAAAGCGCTTATATTCTAGTTGTGATTGGTCCTAAAAAAATGCTCAACAAAAAAGCCATTGAACTTAGCAAATACTATCGTTCAATGGCTTCATTAAGAATGTCGTTAAAACTTAAGATTCTTTTTTCTCGTGATGCTTTTTCTTGCCTTTTTTACCTCTTGGCTTGCGCTTATCTTTTATGCTACAACCAATTGCTTTGGTACTAGTCATAGCGATTTCATTACCAGCCAACAATGCATCTACGGCGTCTTCAACGTATCGTTCAGTCACGTCGTCAGCGTTTTCATAATTGTTGTCAATCGCGCCAATATATCTAACAATATTTTTACCATCTTCTTTGTTTAACACAAACATATGTGGTGTTTTTGTCGCTCCATACTGAGGATAAATTGCTTGTCCTTCATCCAATAAATAAGGGAATGTATAGCCTTTTTCTTCTGCTAGTTTTTTCATGTTTTCCATATTATCTTCAGGTACAAGCTCCGGGTCATTTGGACTAATTGCAATTACCGGATAACCCAGTGGTGCATATTTTTTATCTAAATCCATTATTCGTTGTTCGTACGCGACTGCATACGGACAATGATTACACGTAAACGTTACGATAAAACCTTTGGCATCGGGATAGTCGGATAAAGAAACCATAGTCCCATTTGTTGAAGGTAGTTTGAAATCAGTTGCTTCATCCAAGATTCCATACCCTTTAGGCATGATTCCCATTTCTTTGGTCTCAGTAACTACAGTGTCCTTTGTTTCTTCAACTTGTTCTGGTGCATCGGATTGCTTTTGACCACATGAGGCCAGTAACAAAATTGAGCTTAAAATAACTAGTGTGTTTTTCATAAATATTTGTTAATCAATTGTTCTAATTCTTCTTTCGATAATTTTCCTTCATGATAAGAAACTTGCTTACCGTTTTTATACGCTACGGTAGCTGGTAATGATCCACTCCATTCCGGATTCACATCGTTAATCCAGTAGTTCATGTTTTTAACATCGTCCAAAACATATACATCTGGTTTAATACCCAACGTGGCTATAGTCTTTTTTACTCCAACATCAATGTTATCACGTTTGTCAAGTGAAACCAAAATCATTTTATACTTACTAGAGTTTCTATAGTTCTGATCAACTTCCAAAAAATGAGGAAGTTCTTCCATACAGGGTTTGCACCATGTTGCCCAAAAATTAATAACATATAATGTGTCGTTATTTGATGTAAAAACAGGTTTTAACTCATCGTAGTTAACTGCTTTTAGAATTGGTTTTGATTCCTGTTTAGAACACGAAATTATTGAGAATGCAAATAATGCAAGCAATAGTGGTTTCATATAATTAGTTAACATTAGCGGTTTCTTTTTGTTCAGGTTTACTTTCGATTGATGATGAAGTTTGCAGACTGAAGCGAAACTCTATGGTTTGATTTCGCGTCCCATCATTTTATTTATTAAATCCTCGTATCGTTTCCACCCAATAAATTGCTCTACCTCTTCGCGTTTTGTTCTAAGTAATGCCATCATTGGTTTCCACATATCTGAACTCCTCTGGAACATATCGTTGTGAAACGTGTCGATGTGCGATAAAAACGTGCTTCCATCTGCAGGGTCTTCTTCGTATAAGTCGGCCTCCATGCGCTCGAAAACAATTGGCAGTAAAATTTCCGAACCGATGTCTTGTTTTAATAAAGCCACTGTTTGTAAAATGGTGAGCTTTTTAATCGGAATTCTTCTGAAATAATGAATGTCTTTGAGGGTTTTGGAAAAATATTGGTCTTGTTTCTCCCAAAAAACGTTTTCTAATTCCTCTAACGATTTATTTCTGTCCATGATTTTTTATACGTGGGCTTGCTTGTTGTAAATGTAATACGATGACTGGTAAAGTGATTTTATTATTTCTCGAGAACTCTGTTTTTAACATGTTCTTCTAACCATTGGTGTTGCTCCCATAATAAATGCATAATGCTTTCTTTGGCCGCATACCCATGACTTTCTTTCGGTAAAATTACCAAACGAACGGGAGCACCAAGTCCTTTTAAGGCATTGAAGTACCGCTCACTTTGTAAAGGATATGTTCCTGAGTTGTTATCAGCTTCACCATGAACCAAAAGAAGTGGTGTTTTCATTTTGTCTGCATGCATAAATGGTGACATGGTATTGTATACGTCTGGAGCATCCCAATATGAGCGTTCTTCACTCTGGAAACCAAATGGAGTGAGAGTTCTGTTATACGCGCCACTTCGCGCGATACCTGCCGCAAATAAATCTGAATGCGATAATAGGTTTGCGACCATAAATGCTCCGTAACTATGACCACCACAAGCAACTCGATTTCTGTCGATGTACCCTAAAGAATCAACGGCATCAATTGCAGCTTTTGCATTGGCTACTAGTTGTTTCCTGAAATCGTCATTGGGTTCTGCATCACCTTCACCAACAATAGGAAATGACGCATCATCTAGAACTGCATACCCCTGTGTTACCCAATATATCATTGAACCGTAATATGGATAGGTGAATTTATTCGAATTTTGAGTGGATTGAGAAGCACTGTTTTTGTCTTTAAATTCTCTTGGATATGCCCAAATGATTAATGGAACTTTTTCTTTTTTAACCTTGTCATACCCTAATGGTAAATACAATGTTCCAGTCAATTCAAGACCATCTTCACGTTTATAGGTTATGACTTGCTTGTCGACTGATTCAATACTTTTAAAGGGATTTGTAAAGTATGTAAGTTGCTTTAGAGCCTTGGTATCATTTACAGGTCTGAGGTAATAATTCGGATATTCATTTTGAGACTCTATTCGAACAAGCAACTCATTTCGCTCCAGATCATAGGAATATACATTTTCTAGTTTGTTTGTGAGCTTCGATTGAAACAACCGTTCGATGCTGTACGTTTTTAAGTTAAATTGATCAAGAAATGGAAACTGGCCACTTTTTGTATAACCGGGACTAATTAAAAAAGCATTGTTGTTTTCATCAATGGTTAATACACTTCGACCATATTCTCCTTTATGCATAGAAAACGACCCTGGATCATTGTATCGATCTTGATAATTTCGGTCAAAAAGAATCGTTTGTTTTTTGTTGTTGGAGGAAGGATTAATTAAGTACGTTTTAGTGTTCCTAGTGTTCCACCAATAATCCGTTAAAATGGCAAATTTGTCGTTTCCCCAGCGTATACCACTGTATCTATTAATAGTTTTACATAATGATTTTCCTTCACCGTCAAACGGTGCGTTTACCATAAATACTTCGTCTCTAAATTCAACTTCCTTGGCAGGATCTCCTCCATCTAAAGCTTCGGCATATACTAGTGTTGCAGGTTTGTCTGATCTCCAAGAAAACGCGCGCTTACCTTTTCGAGTAGCCATAAATCCTTTTGGCAGGTCTTCAATAAGTGGAACAACAGACACTGTTTGAATTAATTCAGCGTTGTCTGAATAGATATTCGTTCTTGATGGAAAGCGATTATAGGTAACCAGGTAAGAGAATGGTTTTTCAATTGTTGAAACCATGACATATTTCCCATCAGGTGAAAAACTAACATCCATAAACATGTTAGTTTCTAGCCATTTTTGAGCCTTTCCATTTAAATCAATTTTTAAAAGTTCTGAAGTTGCTAATTGTTCAAAATTGAACTCATCGTTTTTGTTTTTCAACAAATCTTGATACGTTCTATTTTGTGCTTTTTTTCCATCACTATTTGAAACAATCGGTCCTGTTGGAATAGCCACATCTGTATTGATTAGTGCTTTTCGACTTGAAGGAATTGCTTTTACAATAACCGACTTACTATCTCTAAACCAATTGATTACGTCATATGTGTTAGCATTTAATATCGGTTCTGACAGTTTTTTTGCTTTGTTATTTTTAATCTCTAATATCCACAATTCGTTACCTGTTTGTGTGGTATTGGTAAATGCTAAATACTTTTCATCTGGCGACCAAACGAAGTTGCTTAATCTTGGGTTGGTAGGCAGTCCTTGCGACGTTTGAGCTTTCGCATTTGGATCTGTTAACTTCTTTAGTTTGACTGTATGATAAAATGAGGTTCTACTACCGATGTTTGTAGCTGGGTCAATTCGTAATCCGGCTAAACGTAATTCTTCTTGCGATAATTCTGCAATCGACTTGTAAGAGTCACGATGTAAAAGAATCATGTTTTCTTTTTTCGTGTCAAATACTGCAGCCGGTGCAGGTTCAATGTCAACTAATTCAAGAATAGATTGTGGTGGTTTCTGGTAGTCAATTTGCTCTTGACCTTCTGCTAAATTAAACAATAGGATCCCGATTAAAACGTGAAAAAACTTCATGATTTCAAAGATACGCTTTGCGTTCAATGTTTCATGCCATTTGGTACAACAAAAGCCAGTACCCTGATGTTTTGATGATTGAATTACTTTTGGTAAAACTGCTTCTCACAAACCACTTGATCTGAAGCGAATTCTAATTGAGACTTTCAACACGATTCTTAAGGGCTAAATTCATCGCCTCGAAGCCAGGTATAGTTTCATTGTCAAGTTTTTTACTCAACATATTTACGAGTATTCCATTAAATTTTTCTGATTGAATAAACGTTGTTGTGCCATCTCCATTATCGATTAGTTGAAAACGATGTTCACCATCAAACAAACCTTTAACCAATAAATTTCCAATCCATTTAAACTCTTGATTAGACTCGTACACCAAAACTTCTGGTTTGAACTTCATCCCGTCTATGAGTATGTTTATTTTGTTACCAACATTAACGTTTCCCTTAATTGATTTGATAAAAGGATTCCAATCACTATATGTGTCAAAATCGGTTAAAACGGTCCAGACTTTTTCAGGTGATGCGTTAATGATAATTTGAGTCGAGATTTCTTTTTTTGCTGCCATTGTGTTTAGTGTTAAAAGTGTAAATGCGATTACTGTAATTGTTTTCATATTGTTTAATATGAGTACAAAGTTCCAGTCAACTGTTACTGTTCCTCTTGACATTTGTCAAGAAGTTTACTGACAGCTTACGATTGTATTTTTTTTGAACGAATGCGACTGAAGGTTTCAGCCGACATACCTAACATTGACGCTAGGTATTGAAGTGGTACTTGGTTGAAGATCGCAGGATTTGATTCAAATAATTGATTATATCGCTCATCAGCCGACATAGAAATATGACTGAATACACGGTCTTCTAACGTTAAAAAGCATTTTGCAATAAAGAGTTTTTCTAATTCGTCCCAATTATTCACTACCTGATTCATGCTGTCATAGAGCTCTTTTGTAATTGTAAATAGTTTACAATCGGTCAATGCTTGTAAATTCCATCGTGCAGGTGTGTTAAAAACCATACTCGACAAATCGGTAACAAAGTACCCTGATGTCGAAATCCATTGAGTAATTTCTTTTGACTCAGATGGCAGCCACACTCGAATTAAGCCTTCATTTATAAAACTTAATTTGTCGCAATAATGCCCTGCTTTAACAAAATACTCGCCTTTGTTTAAGGTAGTTTCTTCAAATAATGCTACAACTTTTTCGACGTCATCGTTTGTTATGCCGAAGTAGGTTTGGATGTATTGCTGTATTGAAGTGTTACTTCTCATTTGTCAAATGGAATAATGAAAGACTCATAATTTGCATCAAACCAACCTTTCCCGTAAATGGAGTCAATTTTTCGTATTGCTCTTTTGTTTTTCTTTATAGCTCTTTTTGAAACAGAACATCCCGCACAGGTAATTTTAAACCCATAGATTTTGTAAGTATCTTTCAACGTTGGACAGCCAAAACTATATTGGACATATGTAATATTCTTTGCCTGAAGCATTTCTATTTTCGATTCGTTAGGTTGATTGAAAGCAAAAATCACAATGACTAGAATAGAAATTATTGAAATATGAAAGAGCTGTTTTATCATTAACATCAAAGGTACTAAAACTATAAGGCTTCAATAAAATATTACATGCACTAATGTATATGGTCGCACCGCTTCAGAATGACTTACAGTAGGTGGCTTCCTTTGCATGTTACGTCGGTGAAAACACCGACTGAGCGTGTGCGAGCAGTTTATTCATTGTTGTGAATAATGGTGGTTGTGTTTGTTGTATTAAAAAACGGTGCACTTCGACACTTGTGTACAATCAATTTCAAAATGCAACTGGGGCGATTTGAGCGTTATACAGCCTTTAGTCGCAAGACATCATGCACTAAACAGTAAGGCGAAAGCAAAATGAGCTTAATTACGAACTCTTCACCGAATCAACCTGCGCCGCAGTCGGTGTTTTCACCGACGACTTTGAAATAATAGAACAATTAAAAATTGAACATTTGTTTTGAGCCTCGTACGTCGGTGAAAACACCGACTATGGGCGTGCGAGGAGTTTATTCATTGTCGTGAATTATGACGTTTGCGGTTGTCGTTTTTAAAAACTAAGTGGTTGTATACAAACGTACGAATCAATCTAAACTTCAAATAGTGTATTAAGCGTAACACTGTCTTTAGTCACACCACTTCAAATAAAAAACATTGAGGCGAAAGCAAAATGAGCTTAATTACGAACTCTTCACCGAATCAACCTGCGCCGCAGTCGGTGTTTTCACCGACGACTTTGAAATAATAGAACAATTAAAAATTGAACATTTGTTTTGAGCCTCGTACGTCGGTGAAAACACCGACTATGGGCGTGCGAGGAGTTTATTCATTGTCGTGAATTATGACGTTTGCGGTTGTCGTTTTTAAAAACTAAGTGGTTGTATACAAACGTACGAATCAATCTAAACTTCAAATAGTGTATTAAGCGTAACACTGTCTTTAGTCACACCGCTTCAAATAAAAAACATTGAGGCGAAAGCAAAATGAGCTTAATTACGAACTCTTCACGGAATCTACCCACGCCTCAGTCGGTGTTTTCACCGACGACTTTAAACTGGAGGCAATGTACCCCATTCAATCCTAGGAAATTAATAGAACGATTAAAAATTGAACATCTAATTTGAGCCTCGTACGTCGGTGAAAACACCGACTATGGGCGTGCGAGGAAATTATTGGTTGAAGTGAACTATGACGTTGTGGTTGGTGTATTATCTGTCGGTTTTTTGCCCAACACCATAACTATTAAACTGCTCGATTTTATCTATAAGCAGATTGCTATCGATATCTCTACCATTGTCAATGACACTAAGAAGTGATTTATTACCGATACATCGTCGCCACAGATATAAATTCAAGTTTGGACTTCTAAACATCATTTCCTCACATCCATTTCTATCTATACCATTCGATAAATTGTCCCATATTGCAAATCCAACTTCATCAACACTATCGTTCTTACAAGTTATTCGTACTTTATACATAAACTCGTTCACCTGTTCTATCAATTCGTAATTAACTACTATCCTATGATTATCAGTTTGGTGCAAAAACATTTTATTTTTATAAAAGTACATATCAGACATGAATACCAAGGTATTGTCATCTTCACGCACATTATTTAGATTTACATTATTGTAAAACCCATTTTCAATTGACCAATGATCATCAATATTATCAAAAGATCCTTTAGTACTGCACGATGTGCTGGCAACAATCAAAAATAAAGAAACAATATATGCTATTTTCAATGTTTGTTTATTTGCTTAGTTATCAGTCTATTTTTCGGTACTGCCCCATTAGCTGCTAATGCATAAATAGATTTAATCTCAAATATACCAAAACAAAAAGGTCTTACTTTTTAGCAAGACCTTTCAATAAATATTTTAAGCTGAAACTATAATCCAGCTTCTTGACGCTTTATGAACTCACTAAGTTCTTTACCCTTAAGTAAATTTTTAGCCAATTTTGCAAGGTCAAGAGCATTGTTCAACAACGCTTTTTTAGCGTCATCATCCTTAGTTTCTAGGACTTTTTTAGCCAATGTGTGATTTGAGTTTACACTTATGGTGTATTTTTCAGGCATTGATCCAAACATTGCCATTCCGCCCATGCTACCCATTTCACTCATACGACGTTCCCACTCGGATCGTGTAATCGTTATAAAGTTATCATTTGGAGACAATACAACCGGATTGATTGTAAATTTTTCAGCATCAACTGTAGTCTCAAATACTTCTTTCAACGAGGTTACTTCATCTTCACTTAAAACAGATTCAGACTTTTCGTCTTTGTCAATTAGCTTATCTACGGTATCCGCATCAACACGCTTTAATTGAACTTTATCAAGTTTTTGCTCAATGTTTGAAACAAAATGATTGTCAATTAATTCATCCAACAAAAGAACGTTATAGCCTTTGTCCTGAGCCTGTTGAACATAGGAGTATTGCTCATCTAAGTTTGACGCGTACAATGCGACAGTGTTGCCATCTTTGTCCGTTTGATTTGCCTTTATATCTTCGATGTAGTTTTCGAGGATGGTGTGCTTTCCATCTACGTCTTTCATCAAACAAATCTTTTTCGTTCTGTCATAGAATTTCTCATCGCTGATCATTCCATATTTTACAAACAGATTAATTGAACTCCATTTAGTTTCAAAGTCTGCAGCATCTTTTTTGTATAATTCATTCAACTTATCTGCTACTTTTTTGCTGATATGACCAGTGATTTTCTTCACATTACCATCCGCTTGTAAAGCACTTCTTGAAACGTTTAATGGAATGTCAGGACTGTCTATCACACCATGCATCAACATCAAATATTCAGGAACGATGTCTTCAACATTGTCGGTAACGAATACTTGATTCGAATACAATTGAATTTTATTTCGATTCGGGTCAATGTCTTTTTTGATTTTTGGGAAGTAAAGAACTCCAGTTAAGTTGAATGGATAATCTACATTCATGTGAATCCAAAACAATGGATCTTCCGCCATTGGATATAACTCTTTGTAGAAAGCGAGATAATCTTCGTCTTTTAAATCAGCAGGATTCTTTTTCCATAGTGGTTCTGTGTTGTTGATTACCTTGCCATCAAATTCTATTTCGATTGGTAAGAACTTACAGTATTTCGAGAGTAATCCTTGAATCTTGCCAGATTCTAAAAACTCAGAAGACTCTTCGTTGATGTGCAATACGATGTCTGTACCACGCTTTTTGCGTTTTCCTTTTTTAATCTTAAAATCAGTAGAACCTTCACATTCCCAATGAGCAGATTCCGTATCTTCTTTATAGCTTTTTGAAATGATTTCTACTTTTTCTGCCACCATAAATGACGAGTAAAACCCTAAACCAAAATGACCGATAATGTTTGCAGACTCCTTGTCGTCTTTGAATTTTTCGACAAACTCTTCAGCGCCACTAAAAGCGATTTGATTGATGTATTTGTCAATCTCCTCGGCTGTCATACCAATTCCTTGGTCGCTTATGGTTAACGTTTTTTTCTTGTCGTCTAAACTAACGGTGATTTTCAAGTCCTCAAGCTGACCAGTTTTCTCACCTTTGGCTGCAAGCACTTTTAATTTGTTTGATGCGTCAACGGCATTTGATATTAACTCTCGTAAGAAAATTTCGTGATCGGTGTAAAGAAACTTCTTAATGATTGGGAAAATATTTTCCGTATTTACTGAAACCTTTCCTTTTTGCATTTAAGTATATTTTGTTTTTACACTCTAATCAAATTGTTTACCAATTTGCAAAAAGTGATATTGAACTCATAAACTGTGTCAATTCGTCAGTATAATTGTGTCAATATGAAAACCAGTCCGTTCCGTAATGTATTTTCTGACAAAGAGTTTTGGTTAATTCTAGCCTTTAACTTAGTCTTACTGTATACGTATTTTATCGGAGAAACATCTGCTTCCTTGATTGTCTTGATGTATTTCATTCAATCCGTTTTTATAGGCGTTCAGTATTTTGTTCGAATGCTGATATTGGGGCATAGAAAGAACCCAACTACAGGTAAACGTTTAGGATATAAGCTAGCATTCTTTTTTATGTTTCACTACGGTTTTTTTCATGTTGTCTATGTTGTTTTTCTAATAAGTATTTTGAGCAAGCTTTCTGGTGACATCGATTTTGGGTTACTACGATGGTTTGTATTAGCTCTTTTGGGTAATACTATTTTGTCAACAGTTTCAGACGTTAAGCGTGATAAAGAAGGAATGAGGGTGCCTTTGCTAATAATGTTTCAACCGTATTTAAGAATTGTGCCAATGCATTTGTTAATCTTATTTGGATTTAGCAGAGGAAACGATATTGAAGGTGTGTTTTTGCTATTCATTGGGCTAAAGACACTTGCTGATGTACTACTACATGTTATCGTAAATCAAACATTTAAAGAGAGGCGACCGGAAGCAGTTGGTGGCTTTATTTAATGACGTAATGCCTTAATGATACAATGAGTCAATGCGTGTAAATTGCCTTTATTATTGCGTTAGGTGATTAGTTTACGGCGATTTAATTTTTATGTAATGAACTTTATTGTTTACAATAAAAACGGCCTTAGATTTATTCATAACCTGAGTTCGATTCTTCTTTATAGGTTTAGAATTTCATAAAAGTCAATAAACAAGGCGGTTTTGTGAAGATTTAGCGGGCTAAATCCAACGAAGTATATTGGGTTTTATGGAACAACACATACTTATTTCACTAGGAAAAAGTGCTTTTCTTCCTAAAAATTATTTGAAATAGCCCGCTATTACTGCATAAATTTTAGTCGACAATCACTATTTCCTAGCGTTCTAAACCATAAATAATAATCCAACTCAGGTTCATATGTTCGATAAGGGAATGAAAATTGAAAACGCAATGTTGTATTTGTACGTTTTTTTGCCGTACATTTGGAGACATGGAAACTAAAAAGCCTAGTAACGAGAAAGCAAGATTTGATACGCGTATTTCAAAAGAACAAAAACTGTTTTTTGAAAAAGCTGCTCGAATAGGTGGATATAGAAGTTTAACAGATTTTGTTGTGTTAACAGTTCAAGAAAAAGCAAAACAGATAATTATGGAAAGGGAGCAATTTATTGCAACCAAAAAAGATAGTGAAATCTTTTTTAATGCTATTACACATTCTCCTAAACCCAACAAGGATCTAATTGATGCTGCGACTGAGTATAAGACCCTAATTAATAATGAATGAGTTAACGCAAACTTTAAAAACAATTCATAGAAAAAAGGATTTTTATTCGGGCAATGTACAACTCGATACCTATTTGCAAAAACAAGCTAACCAAGATATAAAGCGTAAACTTTCTGCGTGTTTTGTGCTTATTCATGAGGACACGAACACAATAAAGGGTTTTTACACTCTAGCAAGTAATAGTGTTCCACAGGACTGGATTCCATCCAAAATTAAACAGAAATTGCCAAAAGCGTATTCGTCAATTCCAACGATTCTTCTTGGGCGATTAGCGGTTGATATCAGTTTTCAAAAACAAGGAATTGGAAAGTTATTGTTAATTGATGCATTAAGAAGGTGTCACCAGATTTCAAAAAGTCTGGGATCTTTTGCAGTGGTTGTCGACCCAATTGACAATCAGGCGGATCAATTTTATAATAAATATGGTTTTATCAAATTACCTGATAGTGGTAAACGATTTCTTCCAATGAATACTATCAACCAACTTTTTCAGTAATGTAATCTCATATCCACTCCAACGTATCACGTGTTAAATCACCCTCTGAATCACCTGTGTTAATCGTTGTGGCTGGTTCAAATAATAAAACGGATACTTCTTCATTAGCGAAAGGTTTATGCTCAACTCCTCTTGGTATGATGGTAAACTCTCCTTCGGAAATGGTTTCAATTCTATCTCTATAGTGAATATCCAAACTTCCTTTTATTACCAAAAACAATTCATCTTCGTTATCGTGTTTGTGCCATACAAACTCGCCCTTTAGCTTTGCTAGCTTTACATGCTGATCGTTTAACTCTCCAACAATTCGTGGATTCCAGTGATCTGAAATTTTTTTCAGTTTTTCGTTGATATTTACTATTGACATTATAAATTTCGTTTGAAGTTGTCTTGATTGCTCTAATGACTGAAGTCATACCGATCCTGCATACGTTTTCCATCAAAATAAGGCCTACCTTTTTTATCTACGTATCCCTTAAAAGCTTTGATATAGGCAAAGCCGCCGATAAATTCAGGCACTACCAAGTATGGAAATGGATACGCTCCAGCAGCTTGTAATTCATAAATAGGAGGAACCACCCAATTTCCCTTTTTGTTTACAAACCCTAGTTTATATTCAGTGGTGGCGGCTGGTGCCAAACCTTCTGTAAAAACTCCTGCAAATTCAATATCAGAACTAAGTTGAACGATTTCTTCTCCGTTTATGGAGTAATATGCAAATGCTGTTGAATCGGGATGGTAATAGTTTTGAATTGCACCGTTGGAATCTATACGCTCTAACTTTCGGTATATTTTTGTTAAAAAGGCATTGTCATAAAACCCAATGGTTTTATTTAACATTTGGTAGTGCTTTTCATCGGGTGGAGGAAGTTTAGGTACCGTCTCGTTACCAAATGTGTCAACGAATATCAATCGATAATCATCGCCTGAAGAAGACAAGACTCCATTTACCATTTGCCGTTCATTTAGTACACCAAAACTTAAACCATTTTGCAGAGGCCATAATTCTGAATAGACAAAAGGAGCCACGACCTTTCCATTTCGATTTACAATTCCACGTTTGCGCGTTTCCTCATCGGTTAATACAAAATGATTCTGATCGAAATAACGAGCATCACCATAAAACATTCCAACACTGTAGGTATAGGATCCATATGGTTTTATCTCACCTGTAGAATCGCAGAAATAATAGTCACCATTTCCTCCTTGCAATCCGTAAAAGTTGTCAGACAATTTAAATACGCCATCAAGTCCCCAGCCACCTATATCAAATTGAAACTGTTTATTACCTAAAACATCATAACCAATATACGACGAGCCATACTCAGTGTCGTTGTCGCACAAATACACTAATGTGTTGTTGCTTATCCCAACAAACTGACATAATGAATCTATTTGAAAAGATTTGACCAAACGACCAGTGTTACTGCGAATGTGAAAAAACCTTCCAAATCTAAACCAGGCTAAGCTATCACCTGCGGTGAAACCTCTAAAATCATGGGCTTTTTCAGTAAACAACAATTCGCCCTCTACGTCAAAATAATAATTAACCCAGCAAGAATTATCATTTTCAGGAAGTTCATAAATGCTATCGGCAGATCCATAGTAAAGACCATGGTATACTTTACCTTCTGGATATAAATTAGAAAAATATGGAGGAACTAAGTAAGCCCCTTTTCTATTGATTAGACCATAACCAGCATTTGTGTCTTTGACAATAGCGTTGTCACCATACACGCCATATACTTGCTCAAATTGAGGAGGTATGATTATTTTTTTCGGATTTCCATTTTTTGCAAACCCAAAGAGCTCAGACGAACGGAACGGTATCATTTTGACCGTTTTACCATTCAATGGGTCGTGTTCGCGTTCAAACCGTTCAATATCAAGGTTAAAATTAATCTGATAATATTGGTCGATCGTATCATTTTGAGCTAAACTCAAGAGTGATTCTAACAGTGTAATTACTATGAAAAAGAGTTTCTTCAAACTATGCTTACCAATTTTGTGCAAGATAACGAAGTTTCAAAGAGGTAAAATTATTTCGGATCGGGCTGATGTTTGTTTCTTTTTAAATAGACTTGTAATCGATAAACAGCAAATGGATTATAAACGTCTTCTACTCATCGTAACTCTTTTTATTTTTGGTAAAACTATAGGGCTGACTCAATCAAATCCATTATCAAACACAATGCTGTTAACCATTGACAAAAATGGTGATGCGCATTGGGCAATTTACGGCCGAAGATTTTATACAGAAAAAACCTTTCGAAATGATCAATTAGTCAATCGAAAGGGCTATCACTACAATAATGGAATAATTGGCCCACTTCAGACAGAATACCTCTATTTAAATGATAGTGTATATCATGTTTACCAATATTCCGAGAACGGTGATACGACAGGTTTTACTCCTTATTTATTTGATTCGCAGCACGGTGTGAGTTGGAGAAAACCATATAAACGCTCTTCTAAAATCTATTATGAATATAAACGTGGTAAACAAGTTTGTTTTGGAGAAAGGAACTATGATTACACAATTAGAGATCGCAGAACAACCTATAAAGAAAAAGGGTTTGGGAAAAGTCCATACGGATGCTCTTTTCGTAAAGTTGGAGCCTACATAATTAGTGACACATTAACGGGAAAAATTAGAACCAAACGGTTTTATGATTCACTTGGTAGGCAGCATGGGATACAATTGAATTATTATTTAACAGGAATTTTAAAGGACTCTTTGAACTATAAAAACGGAATACAACTTGGAGTTTCAAAAAAGTTCTGGCCAAATGGTAATCTAAAGTCTTATGAACTATTCGACTCCATTCACGAATTCACTGGTCCGATTGCCTTAGAAGTTCAAGAATACGATAGTTTTGGTCATTTGCTGCATACTGAAAAAAGATATACAGATAAAAAAAATGTCTCAATTAAAGAAGAGAAATTTTATGCATGGATTAACGGCGAACAACGTGAAACCAGACATACAATCACCCATGGAACTGAGTTGTATGATGGGCTATGGGTTAAACCAATGCGTGGTTATATCAGAAACGGGAGAGAAGATTCGATAATATATAAAAGAGGTAATTTGCATTATGAGGTACGCTACACGCCTAGAAGTTATCGTAAATATACGCGTATTGATAATCATAATGAGCGTGAGGAGTTTGTGGAGTTTTACGACTCCTTACATGGAACAGTTGCATCTAAAGAAGTAATTCATAATGGTAAGTTTATTCAAAAAGACGCCTTTTACTTTAATGGTCAGTTAAGACAGACGAATAATGAAAAAAAGAAGGTTTATACGTTTTACTATCCCAATGGAAATATTGAACGTGTACTAAAAAAGGATAAAAAAACCGATAAAATAGTTTCAACCACAGGATATTACACCAACGGGAAAGTTGCTAAAATAGTTTCGAAAAAATATGGCGCTTCAGGAAAATTGTTTCCTCAAAATAAGCCAGATACAATGATAGAATATTACAAGAATGGAGTGATTAATTCTAAAGGTGTTTATTTTGATGAAGAAAATAAAGTAGGGGAGTGGCTTTACTATCATGAGAAAAATGGACAATTAGCTAAAAAAGAGATTTATAAGAATGGGAAACTTGTTTACCTGCGTGGTTATGACCTCAAAGGTAATTTGACAGATTATTATGAACCTATCAAAGATGGAAGACGTCGCCGACTAGTTACAAACCCAAATTACAATTGGTCATGGGACACTACAGAAACACCAGACAGCTTTATTACGTTAACTAGAAATCAATCAGGCGATACCACAAACTTTTTTGCGAGGTCACGGATAACTGGAGAAGGAATTAGAATAAACAAGTCTAAAATAGAAGTCATCAAACGTTTTGATGGAAAACCACTGTCGGATCAGGATTCCATTATTAAGTACCAATCCACCTCACGCACAAAGCATGGCCATTTTATCTCAAAAGCTTTGTTAGATAGGTGTTACAGTCAGCACTTTTATATCGACACCGTTTATAATTACTCACATGTTCATAGAGACGGTGAGGAGAGTTTCAGACTTACGTCAAAGAGCTCATATCATCCAATTACGCACAAAATTCAATATTATCAAACTAATACGAGGGACGATTACTTTCCGGACACCTACAAATTTTTTGATGAGAAAGGAAAAGACAGTGCGACGTATTCTTACAATGAAAGTGGGAATATCATTTCGTACACCGTTAAACACGAAGATTCTAATAAACGACCATGGTATCGAGATGAAATGATTTTATTGAATTATGAATATGGCAAAGGAGTTTGGTATGGGAAAATTGATCGAGGTAACGTAAGACGAGGAAAGTGGCTTTATTTCTCCGATACTATGGACGGTACTAAAATTGTTGAAGAGATGTACTCAACAGCATCACATTACAATGAGTTGGAGTACACGCTTTTTTATGATAAAGAAGGCAATGTAAAAACAGCACTTTCAGCTGATTATTCAAGCGATATCTTATCAAACACTGAAGTCGGTTATCCAGATCGAATGATATATAAAATCATTGATGATAAAGGCAACTACGATTTTGTTCGATACGACCACAATGGTGAAATTCTTCAAACGATCAACGTGCGAAATGGCAGAATCTATTACGAATACACACATGAAGATTTTGAATTAAATGAAGAAATGGACATGGATCAACCCGAATACATGGAAGAAATGCAAGAATATGAAGGCAAAGGAGGATAGGTTCATAGTGAATAGATAATAGTTTTTAGTGAATAGTTTTAGGTCCCTGAAATGGATTTTTAGTGAAAAATTGTATAAACAGAATGATTTATTTTGATGACGATTATTATGGGGTTATAATGAGCAGGATAATCACGGTCGTGATAATATCAAATTCTGTATTTAAAGGGCGTTTCAGTCTAACATTTATTACCTTGACGTCATTCAGAGCGTTTTTAACAATCAGGAGAGATAGCAAAAGTACCTGAGCGAAGAATCCCACGAACTGAAAACGACATGTTCTAATAGATTATCGCTTCCCTCATTCTTCCAAAAATTTCAAAGCCGCTTCAACCTGCAAATCAACCATATCGACAGTGTTCTTGTTTAAACAGGATTCAGCAATCATTGATAATTCTGAACAGGCCAAAACGATAGGTGCTTCTTGTTCATACCTTCCAATAACTTCTTGAAATTGACATTGATTTTTCTTGGAAATATTACCTTGGTAAACATCTTTTCGAATGTTATCAATGGTTTGCATCTCTGTTGTTGAAGGGCGAATAATATTCACACCTAATTGTTCGAAGTACTTCGATTGCATGGTATAAATCGAACCCAATAAAACTACTTCTTCGATACCACTTGCTTTTAAATGATTAGCTGTTAATTCGATTGGATGAAGCACGTTTAAAGCGTTTATTTCGAGTCTATCCAAGGTTCGATGTATCGTAATGTTAGGAATTAAAATGGTATGACAGCCCATTCTTTCCAGGGTTTTGACGGAGTTGAGGACGATTGGCTCCAAAATCTCAAAACCTTCGGGTAAGTATGGATTGATTGTGTCAAAGTTGATATTCAACATTAAAAAAGGAGCAGTGCTATAGCCTCCAAATTTGTCGTTGAACTTTTTGTTAAGCTGATTTATGTAGTACAACGTACTGCTGCTTCCTAATCCTAAAATCCCCAGGTGTTTTGAGCGATTATTCACTGAATTGTTTTTCAATTATATAATCGGCAAAGTAGCCATTTCGATCACTTAGTTTTTCTATGATTTTGAAATCAGTAAGTTTTAAAATATTTGCTAAGATGTCGTCATTATATTTTCTGGATATTTCTGTTTGTATTTTTTCTCCAGCTTTGAAATCATACGATGTGTCTAACGATTCAATGTGCACGACTTGATCTGCCAAACTCATAATATAGCTTTTAGCAATACCTGTTTCTTCTGAATATTCTGGTGCATGATCAAATTGCTCTAGAATAAAATTTGCACCTAATTGGTCATTTATTCGTTTCAAAATATTTAGATTGAAGGCTCTAGTAACACCTGAAGCATCATTGTAAGCAGGCAAAACAATTTCTTCTGATTTTATCAAATCAACGCCTAAAACTAGTTTGTCGCCTGTATGCACATTTTCACCAAGCTGGTAGATAAATGCCGACGCACGCTCATCAATCATATTTCCAATATTCGAACCCAAAAACAATATAACTTTAGGTTTCTGATTTGGCTTTAATGAACTCAGTACATTGAAGTAATCTCCTTGTTGCGGATTAACGTTTAATTGTGGCATTTCTCGTTTCAATGAATCTTCCAATTGATTGAGTGCATTTTGTGATATGTCAATCGGAAAGTATTCAAATGCGTAACCTTTTTCAAGAAGCCTTGAGAGTAGTTTTTTGGTTTTAGTACCATCTCCTGCACCTAACTCAATGAGTTCAAAGTTGGTATCAGTTTTAACGTGAATAGCTTCAATCAAAGCGTCTGTTTGATTTTGGAAGATATCCATTTCAGCTCGAGTTAGGTAGTATTCGGGCAAGTTCATTATTTGAACAAACAGGTCATCACCTAACTTATCATAAAAATACTTTGAGGAAAGAAATTTTGGTTGACTGCTCAAGCCTTCGTCAACATCGGCTTTAAATTGTTCTAACATTATTTAGCTAATCGTATTCCTGAAAATTGCCATTGAAAATGAGGGTGGAAAAAATTGCGATAAGTCTTTCGACTATGACCTTCTGACGTAGCTGCCGAACCACCACGAAGCACCATTTGATTTATCATAAACTTGCCGTTGTATTCACCTACTGCGCCTGGAGCAGCTTTAAAACCTGGATACGGTAAATATGCGCTATTTGTCCATTCCCAGCGCTTTCCCCACTCAAACTGATCTGAAGCGATTTCCCATTCGAATTCAGTTGGTAGACGCAAGCCTTTCCATGCAGCAAAGGCATTAGCTTCGTAAAACGAGATATGCGTTAAAATACTATCATGCTTTAATGGCTTTAAACCAGCCAAGGTGTATTGGAACCATTCTCCGTTAATTTTATGCCAATATAGCGGCGATTCAATATTGTTTGTTTTTAACCAACTCCAACCGTCGTCTAACCAATGCTGAAAAGATTGGTATCCTCCGTCTTCCATAAACTCAAGATATTCGCCATTTGTTACCAAACTTTTGGAAACCTTGTACGTCTGTAAAAAGACATTGTGAAAGGCTGTTTCATTATCAAAACAAAACGCTTCACCGTTATAACCGATACTGTAAATTCCTTCAGGTATTGTTAACCAACCACTATGTTTATTTCGAAAGTTGCTCAAATCTTTGGTCGGGCTATACACAGGGAAAAGTGGGTTATGTCCAAACAAATATTTGATATCTGTAAGCATCAGCTCTTGATGTTGTTGCTCATGTTGGATGCCGAGTTCCACTAAATCAATGGTTTCTTGTAGTGGAATGTCTTGAATAAACGAATGCATATGCTCGTCGACGTATGCTCTATAGTTGAGCACTTCTTCAAGCAAGGGGCGGGTCATGTTGCCACGTTCTGCCCGCAGTGTGCGATCACCAACAGATTGGTAGTAACTGTTAAAAAGGAAACTAAAGTCTGAATGAAACTCTCGATACCCTTTGGCATATTTCTTAAGAATCATTTCCTCAAAAAACCAAGTAGTATGTGCTATTTGCCATTTGGCCGGGCTTGCAAACACAACGGGTTGTGGGATGTAATCCTCTGTTTTCAATGGTTTGCAAATATCCATTGTTCGTTGCCGTGTTGTTTTATATCGCTGATAAAGTTGCTGCATATGGTATGTCTAACAGTGTATAAGTCGGAAGTGTTCTTGATGAGCTGACAAATTTTTGACAGCCTATTAATCTACAAGCAACTCTTGTTTTAATTGTGAAATATTAAGACTCTCCAAAAGTTTTATCAAGTTTGGGAACCACCTATCATGAAAACCATAGTTCTTGTGTTTAAACTCTTCAATAGCCGCTTCTTTTGTCCAGTTTTGATAAATCATTCGGTATGAAGCGACAATAGTTCCTGTTCGATCTGCACCGTGCCAACAGTGAAGTAAAACAGGCTTCTCTGCGTTTTGAATGGCTTTCAAACCTGATTTGATATCATCGACATCCATTTTCCAAGTGTTGATTGGTATCTCTAAGACTGTCAAGTTAGTTGTAGCTGCTTTGTCAACATCTGAATGATTTTTTCTCAAATTAATAATAGACTTAAAACCAAGGCTTTCTAACTGTTCAAAATCTCTTTTATTCGGTTGTCCAGAACGATAAAGAGACTCATGTACCCAATGAAAATTATCGATGTCTGATTGATTGGAAGATATCGGTGAGCTCATAGTAAATTGATACGCTTTTTCTTGAATAATGGAAGTGAATACAAAAACAAATTACACCTCTCGTTATTACTACGCCAATACTTTTTATAAAACAAAAATGGAGTTTTTTAAGGTGGAAATTGAATTTTGGTTTGTTTTCATCAACGATGACCAAAGGTAATAATTCTAGTATATGAGGTGCTATTTTATCAAGAATTCTAAAAGAAAAGAAAGCTCGTTTTTTAGTATCTTCATGTTAAATAACACAATAAATCATCTAATTATGTCTACTTCACACGATTCATTTATTAAAAGTTACATTAAAAATAATGTCTATCGGGCAAGTTTGAAAAGCTATTTCTCAGGCTGGTTTAAATTGCTTGCAATCTTAGCTATTACTATGATTACCTGTTCTTTGTTGGAATCGGTTAACCCGTTTCTATTCGCATTATACGTGCCTCAATTAATAATTGTTTTTGGTAAGGTTGGGGTTGAAATCAACCTTAATAACCAAACCTACCGATGTGGCTTACGATTAGGAAATTTTCAATTTGGCAAATGGCGTAAGATGAATCAAATAGATCATTTGGAGATTTTAGCACGCAAAATTTCCTTACGCTCGTTAAAGTTAAACAAATGGATACCTTCATGGATAAGCTCTCCAAATTTTGCAATGAATATTGTTTTTGAAGATGGATCAAGTTTGGCTTTACTTTCATCCAACCAAATAGGTATTTTACATTTGATTTCGAATAGGCTTTCAAAGTATTTAAAGGCTTTTGTAATTGACAAAACAACAGACTCGATTCCATCATTGTTTATTGAATGAGTGAATAGTCAATTCTGCATATTCGTTGAAAGAGTTCAGGATTTTTAGCAACACATTTCGACTAACAAGCGAAAGGTGTACTTAAATCACTTTTCAATGTTTCCGAAATCAATTAGACCTTAGATTTGTTGTAAGTTCAAATTATACGGTTGAATAACAACTACGACATAATAATCACTGGTGCTGGTGCTGCTGGATTGCTTCTAGCGTATCGTATGTCGTGCGATGATGTTCTCAAAACTAAGCGGGTTTTAATAATTGATGCTTCAGATAAAACCACAAATGATCGAACTTGGTGTTATTGGGAAGAAGGAACTGGTTTTTTAGATGAAATTGTACATTCTTCATGGGATGTGATACGATTTGCAGGTCATGACTTAGACTTGAAAACTTCAATTGATCCGTACACGTACAAGATGATTAAGGGGCTAGACTTTTATCACTTTGCAAAGTCAATAATTCAGAAAAACAGCAATGTTGATTGGCTACACGAACTTGTTATTAATGTTGAGGAGTCTTCCGATTGTGCAGTTGTGAAGACAACTCAAACAAGCTTTAAAACTCCTCAAGTGTTTAATAGTATTCTATTTTCGAATGAATACAAATCCAGTAAAAAGTACCCGTTAATCAATCAGCATTTTATTGGTTGGTTCGTAAAAACGAAAACACCAGCATTTAATCCTGAAGTTGCTACTTTTATGGATTTTACCATTCCCCAAAAGGAGAATACGCGATTTATGTATGTGCTTCCAACTTCTCCAAATGAGGCTTTATTTGAATACACACTTTTTTCGAAGGATCTGTTAGAATCGAAAGAGTACGAACAAGGTATTATTGATTACTTAAGTAAGTTAGGTATTACTGATTATGAAATAACAGAAATCGAACAAGGCTGTATTCCAATGACGTGCTATCCATTTTGGAATGCAAACTCGAGACATATTCATCACATTGGTATGGCTGGTGGATGGACCAAAGCAAGCACAGGTTATACGTTTATGAATTCGATTAAACGCACTAAGATTTTAATTGAACAAATGAAATCAAACCCTCAGAATCTTGTTAGTCAAAAAAAGACCCAATTTTGGTTTTATGATTTGCTATTAATCGACATTCTTAGTAAAACAAATCATCTTGGTTCTTGGCTGTTTTCTAGTATGTTCAAGACCTCGAAGGTTACTGATATATTTATGTTCTTAGACGAGGAGTCATCGTTTATAAAAAACATGAAGACAATTTCGAAAATGCCAAAAGGAGTTTTTACAAAGGCATTAATTAATCGCTTATTGAAGCGCTTTCCGCAATAACGCGTAACATTCCATCAATATCTTGTTGATTCATGCAGTTGAAGTTGTCTACAGGACATTTTTCATAGCCTATTTTTGAACAAGGCCTGCAGTGCAAATCAGAAACTTCGAACGATTTGGATTCATCGTCTGGAAGGTATGGATACATACCAAATTCTGGAATCGTATTACCCCAAATTGATATAATTTTTTTCTTTAAAGCCGCTGCAATGTGCATCATTCCAGTGTCGTGCGTAACAACCCAAAGGGCATTTTTCATTATTAGAGCACTCTGGTCGATACTTAATTTTCCGCAAAGCGAAATAACGTTCCTGCAAGAAGATTCTAGTTTTCGACCCATTTCTTCATCTTCCTTACCACCAATTAAAACAACGGTAATCTCTGATTTATCGCAAAACTCAATCATTTTGCTGTGAGGCATTTTCTTCGTTGCATGTTGACCACCAATAGCATAACAAACGTATCGATTTGGGACTCGAATGCTATCAGGTATCTGACACGTTTCATCAATAAAATAGTTCAACCCTTTATTGTCATTTGTAACATTCAACCCTGCAACCACATCAAAATTTCTATCTACAATGTGTTTGTCGGGTAACAGGTTTTTTTTTAATCGAACCATTACCCATTTCTGCCAATTCAGTTTATTCAAGCGCTTTGTTGGAACCCTTAACAAAAGACTAAAACGCTTTGTCCGTAGATTGTTATGAAGGTCTACGATATGGTCGTACTTTTCAGCTTTCAGTGATTTTAACAATCCTTTGGCGTTTTTATCAAACCCCCATATTTTACTGATATTTGGATTATTTTGAAGCAAACCGGTAAAGTGTTTTTTTGTTAAAAAATGTACTTCACTGTTTGGTATTTGCTCGTTAATTGCCCGAGCAATTGGAGTCGTTAGAATGATATCTCCAATAGAACTAAATCGTATGATTAACACCTTCATTGTATGATTACTCGACGATCCAATATCCTAGTTCTCGACCAATTACTTTTATTGAAGAGCCTTTGTCAATAAAAGAACTCATAGACTTTACATCCATTATTTCACCGTTGATTAATGCTTTTCCAAATGGTCTAATATCCGTATGTGCAAGTCCTTGATGCCCCAATAAACTAACGGCCGGTTCCATTAACGAATGACCTGCTTTTGCTCCTTCTAATGTCTCAGTTAAAATGAGCTTTCTAAACAATGGACTGTTTGTCATTCCTCGCCCAAACAAGATTGCGCCGATAATAAAGCCAACAAGCGCAATCAAAATAATTGTAAGTGCATTCCCCAACTCAACTTCAGTCGACTGAGAGAAGTCGAAGTTTACATTCCGTATCATACTTAATAACAGTCCACCAACGGTACACAAAATCCCTGTAATACCTGCGACTCCAAAACCTGGTATTACAAATATTTCTAGTCCAATTAGAACGATTCCTACCACAAACAATAAAATTTCCCAATTTTGAGCAAGTCCATCTAAATACAAAGGTGCGAAGTATAACAATGCTGCGATTAGAGCAACTGCCAAGGCAAACCCAATTCCTGGACTGCGAAGTTCAAAGAAAATGCCCCAGAAAATAAACATCAACAAAACACCTTGAAGTGCCGGTTTAGCAAGAAAGCCAATTACTTTATCCAATCCTGATTTCGTGACTTCCACTAAGGTTGCGGCACTTTTGTTTTCCAATGATAATATTTCTTGTAAACTACTAACCTCGCCTTCACAATATCCATTGGTTATTGCTTCAGAGGTAGTAAATGCAAGTACTCGATCGTTTGATATGAGACCTTCTATTTCAACACGCTCATCGACCATAGCTTCGGCTATCTGTGGGTTTCGCTTAAACTGTATCAGTGTATCACCGTTTGAGATTGTTGTATCCGAGCCATGACTTTCGGCCGTTGAACGCATTATCGATCGCATATACGACTGGTACTTGTCTGGAAGAACTTCTCCGGATTCGCCGACCACGGTGGCTGATCCTATGGTAGCTCCAGGAGCCATGAAGATTTTATCGCAGGCTATTGAAATTAATGCACCGGCAGAACCTGCATTTTTGTTGATGAAAACATACACCGGAATTTCACTATTTAACAATTGAATACGAATACTGTCCGCGTCGAGCAACAATCCACCATACGTATCCATGTCGATAATTACTAACTCGCTGTTGTTTTCAGATGCAGCTTGTAGCGTTTTTGTGATTAATCGAGTTGCAGAAGGCGCGATATCTTCATGTAATTTGACATAGGTTACGGTTTGTTCAGAATCCTGACTAAAACCCAAGAAAGACATGCTAATGAATAATAGCGTTAAAAAGTGTTTCATTTATACAACAATAAGTGCGATTAACTGGATAGACTGTGTGCAAATTACCTCAAAAAATAGGAATCAAGGCAATAAATTTGTGTGGAATAGTAGTTGTCAGTTTTGGGCTAGATTAATAACAAGTAAAATGAGACGAGTAAAGCAGATGGTAGGGGTCATGATTCTAATGACAGTGAGTTGTTTGACAGCATTGTCGAATCCAACCGATTCGATTGGTACCAAGGTGAAAAATGGAAAGATTTTTATTCTTCATAAAGTGGAAAAGGCTCAAGGGCTTTTCTCAATTAGTCGTAGGTACAATGTTACTTTAGATGATATAATTAAAGCAAATCCTGGGTCAGATGAGGCTCTAGTGGTAGACCAAATACTTATGATTCCGACGGGTAAAGACGCTGCTATGGAAGAAAAAGCGGTAAAAGATTATTTTTCGGAGGACAAAGCGGAAGCCTCGAAAAAAGGAGGAAAAGCTTCAAGTAAAAAAACAACATTTGCAAAATACCACATTGTAAAAAGTGGAGAAACTCTCTATTCTATATCTGTCCTCTATAATACCAAAGTCAGTGTTTTAAAAAATCTCAATGGCTTAACAACTGATGAGCTTTCGCTTGACCAAAAAATAATGGTTCCAGCGACAAAAGAGGATAAAAAAGCCCAAGATGAAAAAATGACTGAAGCAAAGCAGAAACTAAACGATGCTGAAGCAAAGCTCATTAAACTAAAAACTGTAAATGGTGCTTCACCGAATGAACAACCTGTTGGAGAAGTAGAAACCGTAAAGAAAGACAAATATGAGGTTTCAGTTGAGACCTTGCCAAATGCAGATAAGCAAAAAGTATCAGAAAAGGGATATGTCGAAGTCATGGCCGAGAATAGCGAAACTACTGATAAGCGTGTTTGCTCACATCATTCTGCTTCTGTTGGAAGCATTGTAATGATTACGAACCCTGAGAACGGAAAGGCAGTATTTGTAACTGTAGTGGACAATCATACTATTGACGAATCAAAAGGAAATATTATTCAATTGAGTCAATCGGCCTTAAATGCGCTTTCTATGAAATCGAATGCTGCTGTAATGGTGAGTTTTGCAAGATAAAAAAGAGCCTAGTTTCTTTTTTAATGGATGGGAATTTATCCCATTTCTACTGTTTGCTACAAGTGTTTTTTTTAGTAGAGCCCTTTTGTCTGTTAGTGTGGGTTTAATGCTGATCTGGAGTATCTTATTACTCAAAAAAAATAAAACAATCTTCAAGTCGATTTTTACCAAAACTAGTAAACGACTCTTGATTCTACTTTGTGTTTGGGTACTTTTTGTAATCTTCGACTTTTTTAGAACAGAAAATAGTACTGACTGGTTAACAGAAATAGCACTCAAAATACCAATTCTTATCGTTTCACTTTATGCAATACTGCTACCAAAAACATCGTGTAAGAATGAAAACTCTTGGTTGATTTTGGTTACTATTACTGCTTTAACTGCTGTAGTAAGTGCCGTAAACTATTTTATTAATTATCAGGAAATCAATGAGTTGCTCTTGCAAAGTAAACATGTTCCAATTTTTAGCAACATGCATCACATCTACTTTGGTGTATATTGTACAATCGCGATTTGGGTGTCAATGTACTTTTATAAAAATGGCACAAAAGCAACGTGGTGGGCCAGCATCGGAATAGTATTATTTGTACTAATGCACATTTTAGTTTCAAGAACGGGTTTGGTGTCTTTATATGCTTCAATCGTCGTATTTCTCATTGCCAATGAATGGAAATCTAAGCGTTATAAGCGGTTGTTAATCTCACTGATCGTGTTATTGTGTTTGCCAATTGTAGGTTACACAGTTTCAAGTTCGTTTAGAAACAAAGTTTTGAATTCTTTAGAAGATTTTAATGCACTTAAATCACAAAAAGAAATTAACTATAAATCGCTTGCAATGCGTGTGGAAGCTTGGAAAACAAGTTTACACGTTATTCAAAATAACGCCGTGATAGGAGTGGGAGCAACCAATACAGATCGGTACCTTCAGAAACAATATGTACAAGACGAAACGGTTTTATACAAAGACAATAGAGTCGGGCCTCATAATCAGTTTTTAGAGATTACCATGGCGCATGGTTTAATGGGACTGATGCTATTATTAGCATTTTTGCTTATTTGGTTTGTATCAATTAAACGAAACCCAATACTATTGGCGGTGTTTGTTGCCTTTTTTGTCAGCTTAATGTTAGAGTCGTTTCTTGAACGACAACAAGGGATTTTACTATTTTGTATATTCGTATTTGCATTTATTCCAGTACCTTCGACCATCAATAAAGAAACAGAAACTTGACTGTGTTAACACACCATTTATTATGTGTGGTTGTTCTAAGTAGTAACAAAATTATATGAAAAAATTAATCGTATTATTTGCCTTTTCAATTTGTCTAAACCCTTCGTTGTATGCTCAGGAGGAGTTTAACGATGACTTTTTTATTTCGTTTCATTCAACAGCGTACTTCGATTTTATTTGGACTCCATTAAAAGTGCAATTTGCACCAACAGGGAATACCATTATAGTAGATGGGCAGGAGCAACCTGAATTCAAAAATATTCCGTTTCAATCCTTTACAAATAACATTTTTTCTTTTGGGATTGAGCCACGTTATAACATTAAACAACTAGATGAAAATTCGGCAATTGCATTGGCTTCGCCAATTTCTATCGGTTTAGGACAGGTTACTCAACCGCCACTTGCCAATCACTCAGTTGGATCAATAGAAGGATTTGGGAGTATACAGATTCCGTTATATGCAAAACTGTATGTTGGCTCTGGTTCTACTTACGAAACTGAAAAAGACTATGGAATTTCACTTGGTCTTGGATTTGAATTTAATAAAATTGGTTTGTTGCGTTTTGATAATCCATCTGATATTGAAGCAAACGACTTGAATAAAGGCTTTGTATTACCCGTGGCGAGTTTGGGAATTCATTTTTGGAGAGGATATAGCCCTGTTGAGCTTAATATCAAATATGGTCAAGGCCAAACAGTTGAGTATGATTTTGATCGAAACGGCGATGTCATAACAGATAATGTTGGTCGAATAATAAAAGGCTCATCAAAAGCTAGAGTCTTTAGAGCATCAATATCCTATTTGCTTAATTACTAATTTTTTTTCGGTCGATGAAATCAATTAACAGAGAGATAAGTTGGTTGTCTTTCAACGAAAGAGTACTGCAAGAAGCTGAAGACCCAATCAATCCGTTGGTTGAACGGATGCGTTTCCTTGGTATTTTTTCCAACAATTTAGATGAATTTTTTAGAGTACGAGTCGCTACGATTCGTAGACTGATCAAACTACAGCGTAAAACAAAGGTCGTCTTACCAGAATCACCGCAGCGTATCATGAATCATATTCATGAAACGGTTATGCGCCAGCAACAGCGGTTTACAAAGGTTTACTCCAAAATCAATAAAGAATTAGAAGAACAAGGTATTTTCATTACGAATGAAAAAAAGCTTAGTGAAACTCAAAGAACATTTGTTGAGAAATACTATTTGGATAAAGTGGAACCACTTTTGGTTCCCATTATGCTGAAAAACCTTAAGAAGTTTCCATATTTAGACGATGATGTAAACTATCTTTTTGTGGGTTTTAAAGACGCACAAACCAAAACATTTCAATACAGTTTAATTGAAATCCCGAGTGATCAACTTAGTCGCTTTTTAGTTTTACCAGAGCGAAAAGGAAAAAAGTTCATCATTTATTTAGACGATATTATTAGGCATAACCTTCCACGTATTTTTAAAATATTTGACACATCTGAATTCGAATCGCATGTGTTTAAAATTACAAGAGATGCAGAGTTGGATTTGGATGATGATATTGTTGTTGGTTTTTATGATAAGTTAAAAAAGGGATTGGAAAAACGTAAGAAGGGTGAGCCGTTACGTTTCATTTATGATAGAGAAATGCCCGAAACGTCTGTACAATATTTGTTGAAGAAAATGAATCTTGCTGCAGAAGAAAATATTATTCCTGGAGAACGTTATCACAACTTTAAAGATTTTATGAAATTCCCCAATTTCGGGGATGAAAGCTTAGTCTATAAACGGAATCAACCATTGATCCATAAGTATCTTGAAGGGCAAAAAAGCATAATTGAGGCAGTTGCTAAGAAAGACGTGTTGCTGCATTATCCTTTTCAGAATTTTGACTACATCATTGATTTGCTTCGTGAAGCTGCAATTTCGCCATTGGTCAAATCAATTAAGGTTACGATATATCGACTGGCATCCGACTCGAAGGTTATTAACGCCCTGATTAACGCGGTTAAAAATGGTAAGCTTGTCACCGTGATTATCGAACTCCAAGCACGTTTTGATGAAGAAGCAAACCTACAATGGGCAAAAACGTTGACCGACGAAGGTGTTCGTTTGATTTTAGGGTCACCTGGATTGAAGATTCACTCGAAGCTTATATTGATAGAATACAAAGCAAAAGGTGGACGTAAAAGTATTGCACACATTGGCACTGGTAACTTTCACGAAGGAACTGCAAATGTGTACAGTGATATTTCCCTATTAACTGCCAAAACAGAGATAACAGATGAAGTTGAGAAGGTGTTTCGATTTATTGAAAAACCGTATGTTGCAACGAAGTTTAACCACCTGTTAGTGAGCCCGCGTTATACTAGAAACAGTCTTATTCGTATGGTTGATGATCAAATTGCCATTGCAGAAGAAGGAGGAGACGGCTATGTATTAGTGAAATCTAACAGTTTGATGGATGAGGAAATGATTGAGAAACTTTATGAAGCGGCCGAAAAAGGAGTGAAGATTGACTTAATCATACGGGGGATCTGCTCCATCGTTCCTGAGGAGCCACGTGCAAACGGAAATATCAGAGCAATTAGCATACTAGATAAGTACTTAGAACACGCGCGTGTGTTCATTTTTGGTAAAGAACCAAATCGTTTAATTTACATTTCATCTGCCGATTGGATGACTCGAAATTTAGATCGTCGGATTGAAGTTGCTACCCCAATTTATGACGAAGATTTAAAAGCTGAACTAGTTGATTTTATTAATATTCAATTGTCCGATAACGTTAAAGGACGATTATTTGATGAAAACATGAAAAATGAATACGTTCGCATTGAAGGAAAAAAACATCGTTCGCAAGTTGATTTTTATAACTATTTAAAAAACAAATAACATATTGAAGCCTCTAAAATTTGCCTCTATCGACATCGGTTCAAACGCAATCCGTTTTTTACTCGCGTATGTTTTCGAAACTCCAGATGGACCATTTTTTAGAAAAGGTTTACTTCTTCGTGTTCCTCTTCGTTTAGGAGAAGATGCCTTCAAACTCAAGCGAATTAGCATTGAAAAGGAGAAACAAATGATCGACACAATGCATTCATTTAAATATCTGATGGATGCACAACAAATCATTTCCTACAAAGCATTTGCTACTTCAGCGATGCGTGATGCAGTAAACGGGCCGTTAATCGTCGATCATATTCAAAAAAAATGCGGTATAAAAATCGACATTATCTCAGGTGAGCAGGAGGCTAATGTCATTTCAGGGGATGAAATACCTGCATTTATTAAAACTAGAAACAAAATACTTTTTGTGGACGTTGGTGGTGGAAGTACTGAAATCACCTATCACAATAAAAAGAAATCAGTTCGTGAGTCTTTTAACATTGGAACAATTCGAGCAATGATTAATGAAGTTAAAGATTCTGAGTTAGATCGATTAAAAGACTGGCTAGATTCCAACAAGTTAATTGACTCGTCTATACCTATTTTAGGTTCTGGTGGTAACATCAACAAAATATTCAAGCTTAAAAGACGACGTAATTCTGATATGCACATTTCCGCAAGCGCCTTGGCAGAATTTTACAAAGAGATTAAACCGTTGTCGTATACAGAACGTATCGTTCAATACAACTTAAATCCAGATCGTGCCGACGTAATTATTCCTGCTTGTGAGATATTTCAAAACATTATCAATCACACTGGAACAAAGAAAATTTATGTGCCTAAAATTGGATTATCGGATGGTATAGTGCGTTCGTTGTATAGCGATTATAAACAAACAGAAGGGTAGAAGTCGAGAAGATTAATCTTATTCTCCTTCTTCACCTTCTTCATCAGAATCTTCATCTTCTAAATCTTCCGAAGATGACCCGTTTTCCAATGCGTCTAATGCTTTTAACTTAGCTTCTATCTCGTTCAGAATCGACTGATCACCGTCGTAAGCTTCTTGAACACCTTGCAGTGTTGCCCGAGCTTGGAAATAGTCTTTTTCTGCAACATAGATATCAGACAACAGAATAAACGCTTTTACTACCCAGTATTCGTACGAAGCAAAATCTTCACTCATACTAAATATTTGGTTTCTACTTTCGTCTAACTTCTCTTGATTAAACAATACTTTACATCGGTAATACTGAGCTTCCGCACCTTCTTCCGTAGTGGATTCGTTAACAACATAATCCAAGTGAAACATAGAAGTGAGGTAGTTTCCAGCTTCAAATTGAATTTTACCTAATACTAGATTCGCTTCAATCAAGTATTCTGACTCAATGTTTTCGATTGGCAATACGTCAGTTGCATTTTTCTTTGCCGCATCGATGTTTCCGAGTGTATAATTACATCTCATTTGACCAACAACCGCCGAAGTGAAGTGCAGTTTTGAACTCGCAATTCGCTCTAACTTACTGAAATACGGCAATGCATTAGTAAACTTGTTTTGCCAGTAATAAAGCTCTGCTAGTTTATAGGTTGCATCTTCTAAATACTCACTCAGTGCTTGGTCAGCAACATATTTATAATGTTCTGCAGCCGCGTCGTAATCATTTTTCTTGTATGCACATTCCGCCAGGTAGTAGTGTGCTTCAATGGTAAAGTAACCTGACTTGCTAAATCGTTTTAAATACGAGTTGAATCCTTTGGAGGAAGCTTCACAATCGCCCAACCTATATTTTTGTAAAGACGATTGATATAACAATGAATCCTGATACGTAAGACGTACATTACCGTCTGGTCGACCTCCAACATACTCAAACCACTCATCTAAACTTCCGTCTGCAATTGATGTCGATTCACCAAGGGCATATGCTTCTTTGGCACTGCTCGTATTTGGAAATTGCTCAATTACTTTTTTGAAGTATTCAATCGCTTTGTCGTTATCACCAGAGTTTGCATATATGTTACCTATTTTAACATAACTCGCAGGTGTAAAAATGCTACCAGAATGATTGTTAATCACACGATTAAACATAGTCATCGCTAAATCGGGTCGATTTAAATACTTGAAATAGGTATCTCCAATTTCAAATAAGGCATCATCAACAAATACTGACTTTGGAAACTTCGTTTCAATTCGTTTTAGATATTCAACCTTTTTCTCTGGGTTACGCTGTAATCCGTAAATAATTCCTGATTGGAAAAGAGCGTAATCACTTTGTTCGAATCTTCCATTAGCTACAGAAGCATACGCTGCAATCGCTTGGTCGTACATTTTCTTGAGGAAGTACGTATCACCAAGACGTATAGAATTGTCATTATAAACATTTGATCCTCGATCAGTAGCAGTTTTCTGATATTTGTTAAAGTAGTTCAGAGCCTTATTTACATCTTTTTCCATGTAATGAGCGTAGCCCATTCCATATAGAGCTTTGCTATAGTAATCACTTCTTCGAGATTCTGAAATGTTTAACATACGGCTGTAGTTGGTTCGGGCTGTTGCATATTGTTTTTCAATAAAGGCAATCTCACCCAACCAATAGTATGATTGTGATTGAAGCAGCGCATCGTTGGTAAACCGCAATGACTTGTCGAAATAGGTTTTTGATTCATCATAGTTTCTATCTGTAAACAACTGCTCTGCACGGTTGTACGTTATTTTTTGATAAATCCCTTTACTCTGCGCGTTAAACGATTTTATCTCTTCTAAAATACGAATTGCTTGATCGTAGTTTTTAGTGTTGACCAACATTTCAGCCAAAATACCCTTAGCCTCATCGTTGTATTTGCTATTTGGGTACTTTTTAATAAACTCTTGAGTAGTTTGAATCGCATTGTTGTGAGATCCTTGTTCGTATGCAAGCTTTGCATAGTTGTAATGTGCCAGTTCCTGAATTTCCGCATTGTAATCCATTCGTTTAGCTACACCAAGTGCTAAGAATGCTTTTTGCTTATCATTGGTTTTTAGGAAACTTTGACCCAATTGGTAGTTTGCCAATTGACCTAGGCTTGATTCTAAACTAGAAATTTGCACAAATGCCTCTTGAGCCGCTTCATGATTGTCGCTCAGAAACTGTGTAAACCCAATCATATAACGGTCTTCGTCACTTAGATAAAACGACAATATGTCAACCTGAGCAAACAGCGGACGTGCTTTATCATACTCTTTAAGTTGGAAGTAACACTTAGCTTCCAATAGGTCATACTCCGTTTTGTATTTATCGTTTCGGTGTTGTTTTGAATAATCAAGCGAAGGTTTGTAGCCCTTTTGCGCGTAATAGATTTGAGCAATGTATAGATGCATAATTGCTGGTCCAGCATCTTGGATGCGCTGAAAACTTTTTAGTGCACATTCAAAATCAAACTCTTTATAACACATATAGCCATAGAAGTAGTTTGACTCTACATAATACTCACCTTTTTGGTTTCGAATTTTATTGAAATTTGCTTTGGACTTATCGTAATCTTTTGTTTTGAAAAAGGCATAGCCCATTTTGAAGTTTGCTTCCTCCCAGTATTCTTTTGGAAGATTAGAGATATCTAGTTCTTCGTAGTACTTGGCAGACTTTTTAAACTTTCTGTTATTGAAGTAGTAATTCCCCATTTCGAACATAGCCAAGTTGTGAAGGGAATTTTGCGGATTTTTCTTAATGTATCGATCAAGTTTGCGATCGTAGTTTTGATGATCTAACTGCATATGACTCATCAGGCTGTATATTTCAGCCTTAGAAACGAGTAAGTCATTTTGTGGATCGAGTTTAATATAGCGATCGAACTCTTCAGCTGCTGGACCAAAGATTTCTTTATTGTACAGTTCTACCGCGTGGTAATACATTTCTTCTGGTTGTTCGTACACCTGTGTTTTTTGAGCAATAGCGGGCACAAACAACGTCATCGTTAGAACGATGGAGGCAAAATAGTGACGTTTAAGAGGTAAATGCATAAACACGTTTAAAAGATTGTTTCAAAAATAACTTTGATAATAGGGGTTTTGGTATTTTGTTCTGCACATATGTGGATAGATGCGGGGTATGAGCGACATGTTTAGTGGGCACATATCATTTTCCAAAATCGAAGAAAAAAGTATTGTAAAAATCGAAAAAGACATATTTTTGCATCCCTTTAAAAAAAACACGGTGGTTGTAGCTCAGTTGGTTAGAGCATCGGTTTGTGGTACCGAGGGTCGCCGGTTCGAGCCCGGTCATCCACCCAGAGTTATGAAACTGTCTTAGATTAATTTCTGAGACAGTTTTTTTTTGAGCAGTTTTATGTTGTGCTTTCTTGTCCGTCCTCTGACGGAAAACCTTCATCAGTCGATGGAGTTTTTTTTATGCATTTTTTTAGATAAGCTTTGGATCCATATCTGTTTGAAGTTGAGATTGCAGATTGATTAATTTATCATTGACCAAAGATTTAACCAAATTACCTGTCAGTTGGTGTTATATTTTTTGAATAAAAATCCTCATAAAACTTCAACTTGTTTATAAGTAAGGGTGCCAACTAAGCATAATTGTGAGTAATTCAACTGATTAAAAGTACATGAAAAATATGTGATGTGGTATCTTGCAATGCTGATTTATGTTAAGTCAATAAATGGAGTTAAAAGAAAAAATTACATTAGAAGAAGTAAACGGAAAAGTGTTCAAAATTAGGATGGTTGAGGCATCTGAATATGGTCATGCTGCCTTTACTCACTACTTACATAATTATAAAAATGGGGTTTCAGGTTTCTATAAAAAAGAGGCACTTAATCATGTTCGGCGAGCCTTAGAGTACAAGTACCCCAAGGACAGTATTACGCCTAGAGCAGCAGAAGAAGCCTTACAACTAATGTTATTTGATGCTCAGGTTGATGTTCCATTTTTACCACCTACAAAACCAAAATTCAAATTTGTTGATTTATTTGCAGGGATAGGTGGATTTCGTCTTGCAATGCAAAATCTTGGTGGTAAATGTGTTTTTACGAGCGAATGGGACGAGCAAGCAAAGAAAACCTATGCTGCAAATTTTGGAGAAGTTCCATTCGGGGACATAACAAAAGAAGAAACTAAAAGTTTTATTCCAGATGATTTCGATGTCCTGTGCGCTGGATTTCCTTGTCAGGCGTTTTCAATTGCTGGAAAAAGAGGCGGATTTGAAGATACTAGAGGTACTTTATTTTTTGATGTTGCAAAAATTATTAAAAGAAAACAGCCAAAAGCAATTTTTCTGGAAAATGTAAAAGGTTTAAGAAATCACAATGGTGGCAAGACGCTGGCCACGATATTAAATGTACTTAGAAATGATCTTGGTTATTTTGTACCAGAACCACAGATCTTGAATGCCAAGAATTTTGGTGTTCCTCAAAATCGTGAAAGAATCTTTATCGTCGGTTTTCGAAACGATTTAGGCGTTCAAAGTTTTGTATATCCCGAATCGACAAAAGAAAAAGTAAAATTTGAGGATGTTAAAGAAGAAAAAATAGTTTCAGTAAAATACTACTTATCAGACACTTATTTAAATACTCTCATTAAACATAAAGAAAGACACAAAAGTAAAGGGAACGGATTTGGTTATGAAATCATACCTGATGACGGAATAGCAAATGCAGTCGTTTGTGGCGGTATGGGGAGGGAGCGTAATTTAGTTTATGATGATAGATTGGAAGATTTTACTCCTATCACACACATAAAAGGAGAAGTTAATAGACAAGGTATTAGAAAAATGACACCGAGGGAATGGGCTAGACTTCAAGGTTTTCCAGATGGTTTTGTCATCCCAGTTGCAGATGCCTCTGCTTATAGGCAATTTGGTAATTCTGTTGCGGTGCCTGCTATTCAAGCGACAGCTGATCAAATTGTAAATCGAATTTTGAAATATGTTAAGAGGTAATAAAGGAGAATGGAGTGAAATTTATACTCTCTTAAAAATCATCTCTGATAAAAAACTATTTGCGGGTGATAGAGATTTAAATAAAATCGAAAGTGTAGTTTTTCCTATTATTCATATCTTGAGGGACGAATTTAATGGAACCAATGTGTATAGCTATGAAACAGACATAGTCCTGATAAAAGGAAGTGAAGAAGAGTTTAGAATTCCACTTAATGCATTTAAAGTAAATGCTGCTATTCTGCTTGCAAAATTGAAGGAATCAACTTCATCAACCTTTACCATACCTGAGATTGAAAGTTTTATCAATTCATTTAATTGTGTTTCTATAAAAGCTAAGTCCAGCGTTAAAAGTGATATTAGAATTGTAATACATGACCAAAGAACAGGAACAAATCCTCAGTTAGGTTTTAGTATTAAATCTCAGCTAGGCGGGGCCTCCACCCTCTTAAATGCAGGCAAAACAACTAACTTTATATATAGAATTAAAAACTCGAACTTAACTGATAATCAAATTGAGGAGATCAATGCCATTAGCTCGAGGAGTAAGATAAAAGACAGACTTGAACGAATCAAAAAAAGTTCGGATGGCTTGGAATTCGTAAGTACAGAAAGTACCGTCTTTGGAAACAACCTAGTTTTAATTGACTCTTATCTTCCAAATTTAATTGCAGAAATCGTCTGTAATTTCTATAATTCGAGTTTCACAAAAACTATTGATTTAGTCAACTCGACAGCCAGAGATAATCCTCTAAAGTTTAATACGGAGTCTAACCATCCATATTATTCTTATAAAATCAAACGATTTTTAACAGACATTGCTTTAGGAATGATGCCTTCAAAAGTATGGACAGGCCACTTAGACACAACAGGTGGCTATTTGATAGTAAAAGAAGATGGTGAAATACTGTGCTACCATATTTATAACCGAAATGAATTTGAGGATTATTTACTTTTAAATACCAAACTAGAGACTGCAAGTAGCTCACGACATGATTTTGGAAAAATATATATTAAAAATGATGAGCTACTATTTAAACTAAATTTGCAAATTAGATTTTTAAAGTAGTCAATTCCTTCAATAATAAAATGTCATGTAATAGGTGATGGATATTTTGATATTTAAAAAAACATTGAGATTTTCCAACAATTTTAAAAGCATTTTATCCTAAAACGTATATTGGTTCAGTAAGAGTCTTAACATTCAACACCACAAAAGATTGAATGTCGATAATCTAGAGATTGGTATTAGCGTTTAATAGTCAAACAGTTAGGTGTAACGAAAAATATTATTTAGTACTGCTGGCTTTCTGATTTTCTCAACAGGGAATGTTGTTCTGACTTTGATCAATTCTAACAATTTATTGTGATTTTTGCCTCAGAACTACGCTTTTTAGACTATTTCTACTTAAATGCACTAACTAGTTATATCTGGCTAATAAAATAACATACTTTTGTATCTTATTAGATATTGCGTGCAGTTCAACAATTTATGACCTTTGCGATTACTTCAGATAAAAAATGATTGTGATTCCTTACATTCTGTCTATTGTTATCTTAATTCTACTAACACTAGTGCTGTATTACCACTTAAAGTTAAAACAAGTTAAGGCAGAAGTCGGTGATCCAACTGCAGGTATCTTCGTTACTCTAAATACCTTTCAGCACATTGAACAACAGGTTGATCAAATGTTTCAACAAACTAATGCCACTCGCTTTTTAATATTAAGTGCTACACGAAGTGAAAAACTAGGTACTAATATTTCAGCAATATATGAACACTCAAATGAGGAGAAAGCTCAGATAAGTGTAGGTGCAACAGGTAGATATGTAAATGTTATTGGTGATGAACATTATGAGGCAATGTTGAATAAAATTGAAGAGTTTGAATATGAATTGTTTTGGACAGATACTATGCAAACAAGCTTGCTACAACAAATTTATGAAGCGGAGAAAGTAGTTTGTAGTTACGTTATTTTAATAGGTAAATACCAAATTGACGAACATAAGGAACGGGTGATATATTGTAGTATAGCAACACACAATCCTGAAGGATTTTTGGATGAATATCAACAAGAGTTTATTCGACTTGCGCGCAATATTCGGTTTAAAATTGATGAAGTCCAAAATATCGTGAATACCCTAGATAATTAAACCAGACGACATTCGTTCAATTAATACATTTGATACACAATATCTGAAGTAAGAGCACTTCAGAAATCCAAATCGAAATGAAAATTCTAAAAAAAATCAATCAGTTCTTAAAACAACCCCAAAAAAAAGGATACGGTCAACAAATTTTAGTTTCGGCATTCGACCAATACGAATTTTTACATGAAGCTATAGGCGTTGGGTTTTGGAAGTATAACTTAACTAACAATCAGTTTTTATGGAGTAATGAATTGTCAAAACTTCACGGTGCTACTAGATCAGTTTCGACAGTTGAAGATTGGATGCACCTTATTCATAAGGAAGACCAGCATCGCGTTTTTTTAATTTTTCGGGCTACAATCAATCAACAGTCAAACAATGTAATAAGATATCGTGTCAAAAGGGAGGGAGGTGTGCGGTATTTCGAGTGTAAAACAACGTTTAGAGAAGACAAAAAACATCATAAAGTGTTGATAGGTTTGGTAAGAGATGTGACACGTGAGCGCGAGTTAGAACTTTTATTAAAATTAAAAGAACCTAACCTAGAAACAGGTTCGGTAATGTTGAGTAATTATGATCTTCAAGACAGATATGCAACGTGGTACGCTTGGTATCAGTTTGTTAATAAATCATTTATTACGATTCGACTAAATGAAAACCGTTCAGTCGAACACGCTAACGAAGCGTTTTTTCTATCTACGGGACTATCTGATGGAAATGTCATTGGCGTTAATATGGAAGAACTTATTTCTATTGATGCTTCAAGTGAGTCATTTTACAAGTGGTTGAAGTCAGATGAGCGCGAATGGGCTGGAGAAGGAACATTGCATGCAAAGCACGGTAACAATTGTCAATTTGCAATTCATGGATTTAAGGAATTCATGACCCAAAACATTTTGGTCATTCTTCGAGATATTTCTGATGAAAAGTTAGAACGTAATAAGTTAGTGGAAGAGCTTAACAATCAGAAGCAACTAAACGAAATGAAAACGCAGTTTGTTTCCATGGCGTCTCATCAATTTCGAACCCCATTGGCAATTATTCAAACCAATGCAGAACTTTTTGCGTATTCACTTAGTCAACTTAAAACGACGAATGCACTTAAAGATACTGCAACAAAAGCCGTTTATAGAATAGAAAAAGAGGTTGCGTCAATGAAAACCATGATGGACCATGTAATGTTGTATGGAGACTTGGCAAAATCTTTTGAAGAAATGCCTTCGGAAATGTTAGATCTCGTGTCTATTATCCATAAAATTGTTGAAGATCAACGCAAGTTAGTGTCTGACACCGTTTCTCTACAGGTTGAAGTTATTGGCGATCCACGTAAAGTGTCATTATCAACCAGAGATATCCAAATTTGTATGGATAATTTATTGTCGAATGCTATTAAGTACTCTGATGAACACTCAAAGATAACTATCAAGGTTTCTTTCGAGCAATCTGCGTTTTGTGTAATTGTTAAAGACAATGGTATAGGAATTCCCGAAGCAGAATTAAATGATATTCTTAAACCGTTTAAACGTGCTTCAAATGTTGGGGCTGCCGTTGGTACAGGACTTGGTCTGTTAATTGTTCGAGAATGTGTTCAAAAGTATCAAGGCAATTTGGACATAACTTCGAAGTTAAATGAAGGAACCGAGGTGAAAATCTGTTTTACCTACGACCAAACTCCCAATGATTTATAAAATTTCTAATAAATCGTTAATGCGGAAAGGTTTGGTTATGAAGTGTTGTGCTCCTAAAGATAAGCATTTTTCTTTCGTGTCCTCATCGTTTAATGCAGTAAGCACAATCCACGTGATGTTGCTGCGATCAATAAGTTTCGACGCGTTTTGTAATACCTCGAATCCGTCCATTTCAGGCATAAGTATGTCGCAAATTACAACTTGGGGTTTGTTATGTTCAATAACTTTGAGCCCTTGTGCACCATTGGAAGCTTCGAAAACAATATTTCCTTTTATACGTAAAAAATCCGCGATACTTTCTCGTAATGCTTTTTCGTCGTCAATTAGAACAATACGTTTGTGTGCCATTTCTGATGTATGTTTTCCAAACAAATCTAACGTATTTGCAAATTAGTAAGTCATGATCAAATCAAAAATACTCGTTGTTGAAGATGATTCGACGTTGTTGGAAACCTTAGAGGATGTGTTGAATCTGCACGGTTATGAAGTTTACACTTCAACTAACGGCTTAAGTGGGTTTAACAATGCACAACGAATATTGCCAGATTTGATATTGTCTGATGTTATGATGCCAGGCATGTCGGGGTTAGACATGGCTGAGAAAATACGAAATGAAGATAAAACGAGTTCGATTCCTTTTTTATTTCTAAGTGGTAACAATTCTGAAAGCGATCGTATTAAGGGTCTTACCCTTGGAGCGATAGATTATATTTCCAAACCGTTTTCAATGGATGAACTACTATTGAAAGTGAGGAACGTCATTGAATCGCGGAAGGAATTAGTTAAAAAAATATTTACTACAAACACACTACCGATATCGCAAACCCGTGATGTGTCGTTTATGAAAAATCTTCAAGTTGTGCTCAGTAAACAATTAAATAATTCAAACCTCCAATTAGACCAATTAGCGGAATTAATGCATATGAGTCCATCTTCTCTTCAAAAGAATATTAAGAAAAACACGAATAAATCTGTATCACGGTTTGTAAGAGAATATCGTTTGAAACAAGCTCATCAACTAATAAAAAATACAAATTTTAGCCTTAGTGAAATTGCCTTCCAGACAGGATTTAATAGCTTAAGTTATTTTACGCGCTCGTATAAGGGTTACTATGGACAGTCTCCCATGCAATCAAAGAAATAGTCGCGTAGGTCAGCTTTTTAAACTTATACGTACATTTTTTTAACATATACGTAAAAACACCATATCAACCAATTACTCTGCTGATACTTGTATTGTCAAAAAGGGAAAACACCTTTTTTGTGTTTACAAGAAAAAATGCAAAGATATCTACTACCAATATTATATACTATAATTCTGCTTGTCATGAGAGTAGGGTATGGATATACACAAAGCAATCAGGCTAGCCATAGCCTTGAAATACGACTTCCTCAGATAAACCAAGTAGAACTGAAGGAAACAACGCAGGAGTTGGCAGTAACATTTACTGGTGAACCGGAATTTGCGACTTTTAAATGTATTTCTATTGATGTAGTTAAGGATAAAGATAGCATGATTTCGACAAGTTCGTTTCTAAAAACAAACACAGTCCAATTAACCATAGAACAAAATCAGGAAGTTCAGATGCTGAAAGTTCCAAACATACAGCGGCAAATAAATCAACCTTCTGATGGTATTAACCAACAAATAGTCGTGTACTACACGGTTTCAAATTAGTTCATCATAATAATAAATATAATAGTTGTAGTCCGCCCAGATGTGAATCTGGGCTTTTTTTATGTGCTAGTTTGTGTTTTAGTAAAAACACCTTTTATGGTTGAATTTCGGCTAGAAATTCATTATTCAAACCGCTTTGTCTGTGGACTTTTATGAAATTCTAAACCTATAAAGAAGAATCGAACTCAGGTTTCTAGGTATTCAACTGAGGCCAATGTTTATAGTGTCTCAAATTCCTTAAATTTGGGAAAACTAAAATCAAATGACAACCAACGAAAAGAAACGGCCTCTGGAATATGATGAGTTAGATCAAATACCTGGAGTATCAGACAGGGTTCGAGCAGCGGTTACAGATTCTTTTGTTTTGGTAGCCTTGTCAGTTATAGCGTCTCAAATATTTACATCCATTGGCGAAGAAATTCCAATTGCGCGAGGTATAACTATTGTTTTAATTTTTGCATTGTATGATCCGTTAATGGTTTCAATATTGGGTGGCACCATTGGTCACAGAATAATGGGCTTGCGGGTTAAAAGTCAAGTTGATGTGTCAAAAAACATAAACATTGTTGCTGCAATAATTCGTTATTTTGTTAAACTTGTTCTTGGTGGTATTTCGTTGTTTGTAGTTTCTAAAAAAGAAAAACGCCATGCTATACATGATATGGTCGCCAAGTCAGTTGTGGTGTATGCGAAAGAAAGTGAAACATAAATCGCATGCGAATCAAAATTGACCTTTTTCAGAACCGCCGTTGGACAATCATTTCTTTGATGTTCGGGTTAGGGTTTGGGATTGCGCTTTATGCTTTTTTGTTTGTCGTATTCGAGGCCTTTAGGCAAGCGTCGTTAATACATCAGCTCGATTATTGGATTTTAGATTCAAGTAATAGTTTTTCAAGAAACTTTGTTTTCGCTGCTTATTCCATGATTTTCGGTCATGCAGTATTTATGCAAATTTTGCTGTCCAAGATTAATCGTAAGACAATAAACCATCGTTACTTATTACGTTATTCATTAAACAATCAAACTAACTTAACTTGGTATTCCCTGTTTTTTTTGTTCAAAGTAGCAATCACAATCGGGTTTATGTATTACGCTTTGGGCCCTGAATTGATAAATAACCTTGGCTCTCATACGTTTCTTATCGTCGTACTAATATCCCTTGTTGTCTTTCTAAACAGCTGGGTTGGGATTAATCGAATGTTAGGTAAAAAGGGTGTGCGAAAAATGCTTGCATCGCTTGTATTGGTGGGTGTGTCATCAATAATTCTAAGTTTATGGAGTCCAATAAATACAACTAAAATGGATGAACGTATTAAAGAGCGAGCACCGCAATTGAACTATGATTTGAATTATCCAATTGCTAAAAATTATGATAGAGTTGTAAAAAGAAGCTGGACTTATAGGATTTATGTTCAAAAGGACGAATTAGTTGATACAACTGTAATCAGTGTCTTCAACACACGAATTTCACTGGAAGAAGTGAAATCGTTCTTGAAAACAAATTCTAGCTCCCACCATGAGTATACTAGACAATATCTGACTGCAATTTTAGCAGTTGACAAAAATGTCTTAATGTCAGAAGTTAATAAAGTCGTAGAGGAAGTTTTAAAATCTGAAGTAAATAAAATTGGATTTGCAGTAAACCGGTCCGACAATATTTCAAAGACTCCTTCTAGAATTTTGCGCATCTATTATCCATATTACTATTTTGATTCGAATTTGGAATTATTACCCGTTAGAAAAGAAGATGAGCGTTTTGTTAGAGACACACTTCACATAACAAATGATCAATTATGGACTCTTAATGAACAGGAATTTTCGAAATCAGAGCTAATAAAATATCTTAATCAAAAGATTGATACAAATCAATCCACATTGTATTTAAATTACGGTGATACGGTTTCTCTGAATGCCTTCATTCAAACCTATGATTTAATCTTTACTTCTCTTGATAATGCTCGGAATGAGTATGCAATAAATAAGTATGATCTTCCTTATAGCCGTCATGACAGAATTAGCGAACGATTCAGAAATAGTCGAAAGGCAGTGACTTTTAGAGTCGTTAATCTCCCAGTCAAACGATTAAACCAAAAGTGGTTATCGGCAAAACAAAAATATTGACAATTCTAAATTAACGATACATCTTTGCAGCTTCAACGAAGTATGAAAATTTACGCAATCAGTGGGTTAGGAGCAGACGAGCGAGCGTTTCAGTTTTTAGACGTCCCATTTGAAGTTGTTCATGTTCGCTGGATCGATCCTCAACCTGATGAATCACTAAATTCGTATGCACTTCGCCTTTCTCAACAAATCGATACCTCAGAGCCCTTTGCCCTTGTTGGTCTTAGTTTTGGCGGAATGTTGGCGACGGAAATGTGTAAGTTTATAAACCCAGCGCACACCATTTTAGTGTCATCTGCAGAAACTCGTAAAGGTCTACCGTGGTGGTTTAGAATGGTCGGCACGTTGAATGCAACTCGACTTATACCCAATGGCTTTATGGAGGTTCCTCGTCCGGTAGCGGCGTGGTTTTTTGGAACGAAAAACACTGAATTACTTAGCTATATTCTGGATGATGTGGATGTTCCATTTACAAAATGGGCGGTTAGACAAATTATGAAGTGGGACAACCAATCTCCTGCAACGAACGTGTTGAAAATTGGCGGTCAAGCAGATCGAGTATTGCCTCCTAAAAGAGATTCAAAGACAATTATCTTAAAAAATGCCGGGCATTTTATGGTTGTTGACAAAGCAGAACAGATTAGTCATTTAATAAAGAAAAAATTAACGGTGTAACTTTGCTTCTCTGTTAATCCACTATGCAAAAACTAATGTACGTATTCCCGCTTATCCTTGGATTCGCTATTCTATTGGGTTCGTCGATTGCTTTAATACGATTTCTTCGAAAAAATAATAAGCCAAAATGGTCGCTTATTCTTGTCATTTCTGGCTTTATTTTATTGTCAGTCGGATTAGTTAATGGGGTTTATAAGCCTTATGGTCTCTATGAGCGCCATTATTTAGTTGCGACAGGAACCCAATTTCCTACGGACGGAGATTACAAGTTTGCGGACACTTGGATTGACAATGAAGAAGGAGCAGGGTATAGTTCAGTGTCGTTGGTAGAGCTTTCAGCCAAATCGCGTGCTGATTTAATTCAGGTTCTTAAAAATAAAAAATTCACGCAAGTATCGGACTCACTAAAAATTGCAGATAAGTTAAATGAGCGTTTAACCTACGTTCTTGCAATTAGCACTTCTAAAAATGTGGAAGAAGAGTACGGTTTCGTTGAGACGAAAGAAATATTGAAAAACGGTCGTTTGTTTCTTGTAAAACGAATCAAATATTACTTTGCTTTCTTGGATGATGGCAAGTCCGTTTTTATCTACATAATAAACGACTAACTATGGCAAAATACAATATACTACGAGATGTTCAAGTCCACACTTCACACCAACAGTTGTGGGATTTTATCAGTAATCCATCGAATTTAGAATTTCTAACGCCCGATGGTATGGGAGGAAAACTTGTTTCAAAAGATCCATACGATCGAGTAATCGAAGGAATGAAAGCTACTTATATAATGAAGCCGTTGTCGTTTATTTCGGTTCGTTGGGTCGCAGAGTTTACGGAGGTCAAAAACAATGATTACTTTGTAGATGAGCAAATAAAAGGACCTTTCAAAAAATGGAGACATAAACACACCGTAATTACATATAATGGTTCTGTTTTTTTGCGTGATGAACTTCACTACGAAATGCCTTTTGGTTTTTGGGGTGAGTTAACTAATAGAGTCTTTCTAAAAAAACGATTACATCAAGTATTTGAGCATCGTGAAAAGATATTAAATCAATTATTCCCTCCACCAGAACCAGAGATTGGTTTACATATTACTTCAGAAATGTATGACTTCTGAAAAGAGCATAAATCAGATTTATTCCTCATCTAAAGTGGATATGGGTGGACACTTAATTAACCAACCATTACCTCAACCGTCTCTTCAATACTGCGATCCTTTTATTTTAATTCATCATATGCATTCCATTGTGTTGCCAAAACAACGTGAAAATGACGTTGGTATTGGTCCACACCCGCATCGTGGATTTTGTCCAATTACATTTGTGTACAAAGGAAATGTTGTTCACAGAGATTCTTTAGGAAACAAACAAACAGTGGAAGAGGGTGGAACTCAGTGGATGTTTGCTGGGAGAGGTGTAACACATAGCGAACGACATACGAAAGAACTTGCCAGTCAAGGTGGTGAAATCGAAATAATTCAGTTTTGGGTCAATGTTCCTGCCCGTTTAAAGATGACGACCCCACAATATAAGGCCATTTCATTTGACGAAACTCCAGTGATTGAATCCGAGACGGGAAAAATAGTTGTTGTCGCCGGATCGTATGGAGGCAAAGTTGGTCCTGCTCCAACAATTAGCCCGCTAATTCTATTACGTTGTTCATTAAATCGAAACGGGTCTCAGTTGTATACTATTCCGAGGTCGCATAATACGGTAATCTATTTATTAGATGGAGAGCTAGAAATAAATGGTACTACGATATTTAATAAGCAGATTGTTACCATGAATCACGATGGAGACAGTGTAACTATTAAAGCTGTTTTTGATACCCGATTTATTATTTTTAGTGGTGAGCCAATTGGTGAAAAAATCGAACATTATGGGCCATTTGTAATGAACAATCAAACCGAGATAATGGAGGCCATGCGTGATTCTCAATTAGGTCGTATGGGGATCTTAATTGAGGAGTTTGAACCCGATGATTATTACATTGAATAGTGTATTTTTACCCTAATTATGAAAGATATTACAAAACGATATGATGCTGGTGACATTACTATTGTTTGGCAACCTGCGAAGTGTATTCATGCGGGTGAGTGTGTAAAAGCACTTCCAAACGTTTACAAACCGAATGAGAAACCTTGGCTTAGTCCAGAAAATGCCAATGCCGACGAATTGCGTGCCCAAATAAAACTATGTCCATCTGGTGCCCTAAGTTTTGAAGAGAACATATCTGAAAATGCTACGAAGAACCCTGTAGAATATACTAAAATTCAAGTTCGACCAAATGGACCACTGCTTTGCCATGGTTCTGTGGAGGTTACAAATTCCAATGGAGAAGTCGAGATGAAAGAAAACATTACAGCATTCTGCAGATGTGGTGCCAGCCAAAACAAACCGTATTGTGATGGTGGCCATAATAAAATCGGGTTCGAGGGGTAACGACGAAGCCAGAAAATTATCGTTTGCCCGGGTGGTACCAAACTTGTGGTTTAGTGTATATAATTTTAGTCTTTGAATTACGTTTGTTTGAAACTGCTTCCATCGTATTTTAGTAAAACATTGAGAATCAAATAGCTTTGTTAAAGACTTAATAAATACACAACTCTGATGAACCGATTGTACATTCTATTTTTGATAATTTTGGCTCCTAGTTTGGGATATACCCAAACCTCAGAATTCAAAAATGGATTTGGGATCAATCAGGACTTTCACGATTACAACGTTCGTTTATTAGATAATAAAATCACAAGTTTTGATTCGTCGCTTTCTCAAAGTTTGCGTATTTCTTACAACAGATATTTGAGTCGAAGTTGGTCTGTGTCAAGTGGTATTTCAAATGGGTTTTTATTAAATCAAACAAAAGAAAATAAGCTCATTCGGAAATCATATCTATTAGGTTGGGATATTGACTTTTTATTTAACTTTAATAATGGCAAATGGCTGCCAACCGATGCTTTTGTTTCTCCCTTTTTATCGTTTGGATACAATTTTAATTATTTATCTGCTTACAAGAAGATGGGGCTAAAACCAATGGTTACGAGCAACGAATATGGAGTTGGTGTTAATTTTAGACTTGGAGATAAATCAAAAGTGGTACTTTCAACAGCACTAAATCAGCAGTTAAACGGAGAGTATGAAACCCACATGCAATATAGGCTAGGGTTTAGTCAAGCAATTGGTCGTAAGTCAACGGTAAAACCATCCTTTCCAAAAGAACTTAAGGATTCGGACTTTGACGGTGTTGCAGATCTAAACGATAAATGCCCCGATGTTGCGGGAGATTCTTCGTTAGACGGTTGTCCAAGTTCAGCAAAAAATAGCATTTCTCTAGAATATCAAGATTCTATAAACCGACTGATTGATGATTTGGAACAGATGTTACTTGTTTTAAAATCAGATGTATACAATCTTTCCCAAAATCAAGTAATTGAAGTGATTTATTCTGAACCAATTGTAATGACAGATGATCGCAAGACAGAGCCATTAACAGAGACACCAGTTCCAGTTAAAGAAAATCCAATAGTAAAAAAGAAAACTGAGGTTGATGAAAAGAAATATGTTGATGTTCCTGATGTTCCCGAAATAGACGACAAAGTGAATGATGAAGGAATGGCCAATACTGCTGATTCTCAAACTCCGACATATAAACAATCTGGCGAAGAGTTGTCATTCTACGTCATTGCGATTTCTACTAAAGATCGCAGTTTAGCTGAGAATTCTGCTCAATTGATTTCAAAGGACTATGACAATGTTCGAATACTACCACAGCCTAATGGATTTTATCGAGTTGGTATTTATGCAACGAAATTGAGACCTGAAGCGGTTAAGTTATTAGGGTATGCAAAAAGCCATGGAATTCCATCCGCCTGGATTTCCTACGAATAAGATTACAACGAAGAAATAGGTTTTTTATCGAATCAATAGGTATACTAAAATTGGCTGTCGTATTTTTGGCCAAAACATTAGTATAGTAGATGAAGAAGATCAAAGTTCTAGCGCTGTCAATTCTAGCGGTGCTTTTTGTAAATACGTCTTTTGGCCAGTATGAGCTGGTTGAAGAAGTAAAAGGTAATGTTGATGAAAACATTATTCCGTATCAAAAATTTAAGCATACCAAAAACGATTTAACACTTATTATTCACGAAGATCATAGTGATCCAATCGTACACGTTCAGGTAGCGTATCATGTGGGATCGGCTCGTGAAAGTGCACGAAACAGTGGATTTGCTCACTTTTTTGAGCATATGATGTTCCAGGGCTCAAAGAATGTTGAAGATGAAGAGCATTTTAAAATAATTAGTGAAGCAGGGGGAACAAATAACGCATATACATCTTTTGACAAAACTGTTTATATCAACACGGCTCCAAGTAACCTAACTGAAACACTTCTATGGTTAGAAGCGGACAGAATGGGAACGCATTTAGATGGTTTCACTGAAGAAAAATTCAATAATCAACGCGACGCTGTAAAGAACGAAAAAAGACAACGTTACGACAACCAGCCTTATGGTATGGTGAACGAGGTGTTGTTCAAAAGTCTTTATCCCAATCACCCATACGAATGGACACCAATTGGATACGTGGATGATTTAGATGACGCTAAATTTGAAGACCTGAGAAACTTCTTTTTAAGATGGTATGGTCCAAATAACGCAACATTAGTGGTTTCTGGTGATGTGAATCCAGAGGAAGTAAAAAAATGGGTTGACAAATACTATGGTACGATTAATAAGTGCCCAGAAGTAAGAGCTCAACGCGCACCACAGACAATTTTACCAGTAAATAAATATGTACCAATGACGGATAATATTTATTTACCTATGACGGTGATGAATTTTCCAACGGTACCTGAATATCACAAAGATGAAGCTGCTTTGAGCTTGTTAGGTAGAATTTTAGGAGGAAGTAACAACTCGTTGTTGTACAAGAAATTTGTAAAATCAGAAGAAGCTGTTCAGGCTGGATCTAATAACAACGCATTAGAATTGGCGGGTTTCTTTAGTATCCGAGTAATTGCTCGATACATGGGAATGGATTTCAACCAAGTTGAAGAAAAGATCAACGAGGTGCTGAAAGAATTTAATGAAAAAGGCGTTTCTGATGAAGAATTGAAAGCGACGAAGATGAGTTACAGAACATATCTCGTTGACCAAGTTAATTCAGTTTCAAGTAAGGCTACTCTTTTAGCTACATGGAATATGATGAAAGGTAATGGGTACAACTTAAATGATGAAATTGCACGTTATGATGAAGTTACTAAAGAGGACATCATGCGCGTGTTTAGAAGGTATATCTTAAACAAAAAAGCGGTAATTTTAACCGTTTCTCGTCAGGCTCCAAAAGAAGGAGATGATGAGGGATCTAAAAGTGTAAACCCACATGCAGGTCAACCTAAAGTGATTGACGCTCAATATAATGGTTTGACATACAATCCACCAGTAGATGATTTCGACAGATCAGTTCAGCCTAAAGCTGCCCCAGTAAAGTCAATTAAAGTACCAGATTACTACCGTCAAAAATTTGATAACGGTTTAGAAATTATTGGTTCAAAGGCGACAGACCTTAAAAAGGTATATCTGTACTTCCAAATTGAAGGAGGACATTTGTTGGAAGCCGATAAGAAAATAAATTCAGGAACTGCATCTCTTACTGCTGCGTTGATGAATGAGGGAACTGCTTCTATGACATCAGAGGAGTATAGTGCAGCACTCGATTTATTGGGAAGTACAATTTCTTATGGAAGCGGAACAACTACTACATCTATTTACGTAGAGTCATTTAAGGACAACTTAGACGCAACTTTAAAAATTCTTAAAGAGTCTTTGGAAAGCCCACGATTGGACGATAAAGACTTCCAACGTATTAAAAAGCAAGTATTGGAATCAATTAATAATAGAAAATCGAATCCAAATTATTTAGCTTCCATTAATTTTAACAAAGCTATTTATGGAAAAAGCATTCTTTCCGAGTCTTCATCTGGAGATTTTAAAAGCGTTTCAAAAATTTCAGTAGGTGATTGTAAAAGCTTTTACGAACGATTTTATTCTCCGAACGTTGCTAGCTTGTCGATTTTAGGACCAGTTTCTCAAGAAGAGATAATAGGCAAGTTAGACTTCTTAAAGAATTGGAAAAATAAGAATGTGACAATTCCTGAATTGCCTGCACCAAATAAGCCAGAAGAAACGACGATTATTTTAGTTGATAAGCCATATGCTCCTCAGTCTTTGATTATTGCAGGATATCCTTCATTGAAGTATGATTATAATGGAGATTATTTCAAATCTAATGTTATGAACTTTACCCTTGGGTCGGCATTTAGTAGTCGTATAAACCTTAACCTTCGCGAAGATAAAGGATACACCTACGGTGCACGTGCCAATTTTGGTGGAAATAGATACTATGGTAATTACACTTTTAGTGGAAACATCAAAAAAGAAGCGACCGATAGTTCAATTATGGAAGTAATGAAAGAACTAAAAGGCTTTAAGACAGGTGGAATTACAGATGAAGAGTTGGCATTTACAAAGAGTTCTATTTTGTTAAGTCAAGCACTAAATTATGAAACTCCTCGTCAGAAATTAGGCTTCCTTGCTGATATTGTAGAAAACAATCTTCCTGTTGGTTATAAAGATGAGCAGATTAAAATTATTAACGCATTAACAAAGGATGAAGTAAATCAATTAGCTTCTAAATATATCGAACCTGAGCATATGATATTTATTGTTGTTGGACATGCGTACAAGGTTAAACCAGGATTAGAGAAGCTTGGGTATGGTAAGATAAAAGTAATTGAAACAGAATAATAGTCTCAATAACGAATAAAAGTCAAAGAGCTTGGATATTATCCAGGCTCTTTTTTTGTAAACATGGTTGAGATTAACATATTTTTATTCACTAATGAGCGGTGTTTAATTTCTGGGTTAAGTGGTAGGTTTGAACATACTGAAGATTAATCCACAAAATGGTGTTACACTAGGCGTGGCGTCCTTGGTTAGAACAACATATCAAATCAAGACATAACGCCCGTTCGAGTTGGTGAGAACACCGACAAAGGCAAATTGTAATTGACTTGTCGAGTCAAAACCCACGCGGCCCGAGTTGGTGTTTTCACCAACGAACTATCTCCGCTCAAGTCGGTGTTCTCACCGACGACTTATTAAACTAAACCCATTCTAATATCCATCAAGCAGTCTCAATATGAATAATGATTCCCATTATGAAACATATTTGAAGTGTTTGCTCTTTTTTGGCACGAAATGATTTTATGGTAGAAGTACTGCTATTACTGCGTTGTAGCGATTTTTGGTAGCGGCATGCCGCGTTTTGGCACATCGTTTGGAACTCCTCTAGCACAAGTTCGCATGATTTATTTCTCCTTTGATATAACGAATTACTCATTCGGACTTCTACTAAAAAATACTATTACGAATGAAAAGAAAATTATTTGCAGTTGCAGCTCTAGGAGTAGCAT
>CAKZLB010000075.1 GCA_937124965.1 uncultured Bacteroidota bacterium | reverse complement strand
ATTGTGACCTGTGCTGTTGCTGCTGCTGTTAATAGTAGCGCAATAAGGATTGTGCTTAATTTTTTCATTGTTTTGTTGTTTTTAAATATTATCTAAAGTTTCAGGATGACTTAAACTTGAATAAGCAATCAATTTGCTACTATCTGGAATATTAAACGTTTTAAAGCCAGTTCCGTCTTTATTCATCTTTGGCTCGTCAAAAAGAACTGACCTAACATTTTTGTCAGTTATCATTTTATATCGAAATATATTCAAGTCAATAATCCTATATGATATAATCCTTTTTTGTTCTTCATCACAAAATCCATAAAACATATACCTTCCAAAACCTTTGGCTATTTTATGAATTTCGGTTTCTTTTCTGTTTTTACTTACAGCCCTAATTGTGATATCATTAGGATACCTTTTGTAATAATCAAACTTTCTGACACGACAAGCAAAATCTATACTTGCCGCCTCCAAAATCATTAAATCTGTATTTTCCTTAGTATCCTTATGGAATACATTTACAAAAAACAATTCGCCTAATATTCTTTTAATTTGGCGTTCAAATTTATCTGAAAAAGTTCTACGGATTTGATATTCATACTTAGGAAATAAAGTACTATTTGCCATTATCAAGGTGTTTTAATATTTGAGAATAATTATAACTATCAAGTTCAGACACAAAATAATTTCTATTTGTTTCTTTTGCTGCTATAACTGTTGACCCTTCACCTGCAAACATATCGACAACCAACTCGCCCTCTACTGTTGTGCATTCAATTAATTCGGCTATTAAATCAATTGGCTTTTTAGTAGGATGATTAGTTCTAAAATCATTTCCGTAAATAACATCAGGTATTCTTTTTATTAATTTAGGATTGCCTTTTACTGCATGAATTATGCGTTCGTGCTTAGGTGCAAAACTACCGTACAAATCGCCCGAACCGTGATTGTTTTTCACCCAAACTAAACTGCCTTTTATTTCAAAATAATTAGATATTACCAATCTAAATTCGGGTTCGTAACGCCAACCAGTAAAAATAAAAACGTGTGAGTCTTTATTTAATTTCTCATAAATATTAGACAAAGCAGAATCCAAGGTTTCAAGTGCTGCTTCGATTGTATTATCATTTTTTATGCCTTCATCTTTAGGCGAAGCAACTCTTCTATTAGATATGAAATCTTGACCATAAGGCGGATCAGTCACTATAAGACTAATTCCTTTTGGATAATCAATGTTTTTTGCATCACCTAAAATAACATTGTTTAAAATCTGTCCAGTTGTATATTTTGCGGATTCCTGCTTTCTTTTTTCTAAATCTGCCTTAATTTGTGCTTTTTTGTGTTCCCGACTTTTTTCCCTTATTTCCTTAGCCTTAGCAAGTATCTGTTCTTCAGTCATTGCAAACATCGGTTCTTTCTTAGCCTGTTTCAATTCTTCATTTACAGGCACAAATTCTTTGACAACTTCCTGTACTTTCTTTTGTGTAACTTTTTCACCATGCTGCTCAACTACCTGCTGCCATGCTTCGGCTTGTAGTTCAGGTTCTAATTTGGTTAGTGGTCTGGTTTGGCGTTCGTTTTGTGGCTTGGGACCCATGGGTCCCAAATTACTTACGACTTGACTTGAACCAACTAACCTATTTACGTGCCGTCTTGTCAACTGCCATTTATTCTGACAATAATCTTCAAACGTACCATATTCAGCACGATATAACTTCTTTTCACGAATCAACATCAACGCTTGACCAACTTCAACAAAAGTCTGCAGACCTTGCTTGATGACGACTTCGCATCGTTCTAATTCGTTACGCTCTGAAACATTTAATAAATTATTCATATACAAAAAAAGGGCTAATCGCTGCGACACAATTAACCCTGTTAGAACCTAAAATAAGATTCGCAAATGGTCGCAGTCACTTGCGAATCTTTTACAAATATAACAAAATTAATCGGTAATCACATCTAAATCTTTCACTTCCCGAAGTTTATCATTCAAATACTCAACATACTTACGTTTAATATTTGCATAGTGCTTCGAACTTATTTTCGTGCCGCTTCGACCTTTTGTGTCAACGAATGCTTTATGCTGTCGCCACATAGCAGCAGAAATGCCGAAAAGACTTACAAGAATATCTTTCTTGTAAGTCTCCAGCAAGTGGTTTAATAGTGCTTGTGTTTGGTTATTCATTTTATGCTTAATTCTCAAAGTATAATGAAATCATTTCGTCAGATTCATAAACACACCAAGCTGTACTTTTTCTGCTGTAATAATCATCATAAAACTCTTTTATACTGATCCTTTCCTTTGATGTCGCCTTGAAATCTTCGTTTAGAAATTCGTGACGAACACTCGTACGTTTTTTTGTGATTCCGTCTGGTTTGATTAGTGTTACTCTTACATATTCAGTAGTCATGGTCTTTATTTTTAGTTTGTTAATTATTGTTTCTTAATATGTCCACAAGATAAGTAACATTTTTTAAACTCACAAGTTTGTGAGTAAATTATTTTAATAAAAGTTTATTTTATTCATTTTCGCAAATTATACTCAACATTCAAATCATCGCTTGTGACGCTCAGATTGTCCGATTCAGCATAAACATTTTCCGCAAAGCCCTTGAACACATCTTGTGCAATTTCCTGCATTCTTGCATGTTGCGAAATAATTTCAAATGCAAATAAGCACCTGTCAAGTTTATCGTTTTCAGTTTCGTACAAGCTGATTGCATTGTACTGCACGAGTGTAAATCGTTCTTCACTGCCTGTTTTCTTACGAGCCTTAATTTTGCAGACTGTGTCATTTTCGTGCATACTGAAATGTGTCACTTCAATATTTTCTTCAAGCTCTTTATAGTGCTGCATGAACGCATCTGAAAAGTCCACTTCTTTAAAGTCGTATTCGGATTCATATCCTGCAAGTTCCAGAAATTCAGAAGGCACAACACCTTCCTGGTTGAGCAAAATCAACCGCAATACGCTCAAACTTTCTTTAATCTTAATTGCCACGTCGTGATCTAAATCCACCACAACAGGCACAGTTTGTCGTGCTAAGTCTGACACGAAGTTCAGCACCATCTCGTTCTTTTTAATCGTTACGCTGTTTAATTTTTGCATTGTCTAATTCTT
>CAKZLB010000074.1 GCA_937124965.1 uncultured Bacteroidota bacterium | reverse complement strand
GATGGAACAGAGGCGTTGAGCCCAATTCGAAAAGTGCTCTTCGAAAAAGCAGAAATCGTGCGTATCACCAGCATTTACCCAAACCCAACCAAAGGTGAGGTCAATGTTGTATTTCCTGAAGAGGACGAAGCAGAATCGCATACAATTATGGTCTTAGATGGTGTTGGAAAAACCCTGCAACAAACAACAACCAAGCAACGAGCAACGACCATTGACTTATCCAACCAACCTTCTGGGTTGTACTTTATACAACTAGATACCGGTGAGACGGTGAAGATTGTAAAAGAATAAGTTTATTAACACATTGTAGCAGTACGAAATGTTCAACAGTAAAAAGAAGCTGCTCATTTATGATGACAGCTTCTTTTTTTTACATTTATCTTCGTTTGGAGAGTTATACTCCACAGTTGGAGGTAGTAATATGCAAACAACTGCGATTAAACCTCAATTCTCATTAAATGCTATGACAACAATCAAATGTACACTTGAAACAGGTTATTGAAAACAGTACCTTTACAGCAAAACCAACCTAACCATTTTTTTGATTTTTTCTTAGTTCATTTTTCAATCATAGTTTGGAGCAATACACCCTAATTTAGCTGAATGATTATACTTGATGCTTCATTGCCTTCGTGAGAAGGTAATTTTTCATGGTTAGTTTGGTTTATTGCCCTGTCTAATAAGACGGGGCTTCTTTTTTTTATGACTGGTATAGCCCTACGCTTCATTCTAGTGAAATAACTATTGCTAAAAGAATTATCCAATGTCTCTAGTGCCAGTTTGCTACAAGAATAATTGACATTAAAATCCATTTTACATTTTGCCCGTTTTGGCCTCTTCTCCCATTTTAACGCATAATTCGGTTGAAGAAAACGCATGCACCCGTATTTATGGTTGACATATGCTTCATTGCTCATTACAATTCGCCGCTTTCTAAGTGAAGCATGTGGGGGCACGCAACATCTTACATTAAAGGCTCATAAAAACGGAGATTCTCTTGCAGGAGAATCTCCGTTATAGCCCATGTTTCAAACATATTAACCTCTCGAAAGGAACGATGAATGATGGACATGAACCATTTTCAACTCAATGAACATGAGTTTAACACACTTTATACCCTATGCAATAACCCTTTTTCCAACTTTGCTTTGCGAAGTCGAATGGGATTTGAGCCTAATGGACCGGATCTGGAATACATTCGACGACAAGACCCTGCAAGGGTTTGGACAATGCTCAAAGACGAAGGCGGTGAGATGTGCCTAAAAAATGGCTATCACTACAACGGCCGCATTGCGTTTTACCTTTCTGTTGAACCCGTTCCACTAGATCAATCCATTCATGTTGTACTAGATCAACCACAAGGTAAATCGCTCTTTGACTAACCTATTAGATCAATCACAACACCACTCTAACAATTTACCCAAAGGACTATTTCTATGACCAAACACAATCACGTTATTCTAACTGGACACCTAGGCGCAAAGCCAAAAAACATCACAAAAGGAGAGGATTTATTTACCACCTTTTCTATGGCCACTCAAGAAAGTTACAAAGACGATCAAGGTGAGTGGCAAAACACCAAAACCATCTGGCATCAAGTGCTCATTTTTAATGAGGACACGATTAAGTCCACTGAAAATCTCGACAAAGGATCGCTTGTTAAGGTCTTTGGTGCCCTGCACTACAAACCCTTTGAAGTGACCTCAGATGACGGCAAATCCTATAAAAAGTGGGCGGCTTCAGTTATTGCTCACAAGATAGAAGTTGCTCCTTTTGATGAGGCAAGCAATTCCTAAATACAACCAAAAAAAAGGAAAGAGCTAAGGGCATTGCCCTAGCGCATTCAAGAGGTATCCCCAACGTTCCGCACGCTGTTTGTGCACATTGGGTGATACCCCTCCTCTTGAGTTTGCCACCCCATTTCTCGGCGAAAAGCCAGAGGGTTCTATGTCGAACCCATTCATTCAGTTAAAAAGAAGGAAGTACAATGGCTCAATCACCTAAAACAACCATCTATCAAGATCTGACCAATAAGATTGTTAACCTGCTTGAAAACGTTGACTTGGAGAATTACCAAGCACCGTTTGCCTCACTTGCAGCACAAGGACTACCTGTAAACCCAACCACTCAAAACCACTACCAAGGAGTAAACATTCCCTGTTTGTGGTTTTATCAGCAGGAAAAAGACTACAGTTCCAATGAGTGGGCAACCTTTAAGCAATGGAAACAACAAGGAGCCTCAGTCCGCAAAGGAGAAAAAGCAAGTCCAATTGTCTTTTACAAAACACTGGTTAAAACCGAAACTGACAATCAAGGTAAAGAAGAAACAGTAAATGTTCCCATGCTTAGATTGTACCACGTGTTTAATGCCAATCAAGTCGATGGATACAATTCAGAAATTAAGGCTACCGAAAAGGTAGACATGGTTGAGCGCATTATACTAGCTGACAGGTTTTGTGCAAACACCAAGGCCGATATTCGAACAGGTGAGGCTCGGGCGTATTACAATACTGCAAGAGATTTCATTAACATGCCAAGGACTAAGGAGTTTGTAGAAACATCAGACTCCAGTGCTACGCAAAACTATTACTCCGTGTTGTTTCACGAGTTAACACACTGGACAGGATCAACGAAGCGATTGAACCGCATCAAAACGGATTCGGATTCAGTAAAACAAGCTTACGCCTTTGAAGAGTTAGTAGCCGAACTTGGTGCCGCGTTTTTATGCGCCCAGCTTGGTATTAGTCAAGCACCGCGAGAAGATCATGCCTTATACATCAAAAGTTGGCTTCAAGCACTTAAAAACGATAACAAGCACATCTTTAAAGCCTCTGCTCAAGCAGCACGCGCCGTTGAGTATTTAAATGACTTCCAATAGAACCTTCACTCTTAATTTTTAACCAATCAAAGGAAGAAACCATGAGCACGATTAGACCAAAAACACTACCTGATTTGCATCATTTTACTGGAACGGAAAACTGGTGGAAATATCCCTATTCACGTTTTACCTATACCGATGGGATAAAACATGTTGCAGAAAAAGCAAAAGCTTACTGGCTGTTAGACGTAATCTTTTCCCATGCTGCTAACATCACTAAACAAGAAAGACACAATACCGACCAGAGACTTTTTATGGTGTTTAACCTAAAAGTAAACCCAGATGATTCAGCGGTATTTACTGCTGAAGATGGAAACGGAAATGTCTTTGACTATGCCAGACAAGAAATCGGTTACACAGATTTTCCCGCCAAGTCGTTCAAGTGTTATCTGACCGATAACGTATGCATGCTTCCGAGTGAATATTAACTCGCTGTAATTCTTTTCTTTTTAACATTTGCGGAGAACCTAATGAGACAGCGCATCAAATGGAACTCGATTGATATTGTCATTGATTACAATCCACCCTACAGCAAAGCCTTTAAGGATATTTATGGGCAAGAACTTGCCCATATTCAAATCTATGCCAATGAGCCGTTACCCAAAACCGAAACAGGTTATCGTTCACACTTCATATCAGCGGCTGAATTAAAGCAATCTGGTTGTTTAGTATAATTTGTTACCAATGCACTTAACAAAGCCGCTAAATCTCCTAAATGGAAACAAAATCAAGCTGACCAAGCTCAGTTGAGTTTGTTTTAAGGCATTAGTCTGAATTTATTGTTTCAGATTTTGTTAATTACTCATCCAATCCCTTTCACATTGAAATAATAGAAAAAGTATGACCGAGATTAACCTTGACCAGTTGATTGAAGCGCGCACCAAAATGGCGGTTCTTATTGCTACCTATGGAGAACAATATCTTCCAATATTTGAGCGCATAGAGTCCGAAATAGTAATACTAGAGAAAAGGAATGCGGTTCTTCATAAAGCACTGAATATCGCAACGCTTAATGAGAAAAAGCTTGATTGATGTATTCTTTTAGATATTGATTTTATGAAAATCCGGTATTTTCTTGCACTAAAAAATATGGAACTTGATACATCTGGATACGTTGGGTTGGCTTTGTCGGTGTTTTCATTGATACTCTTCATCCTTAAGTTAGTTTCTGGAGAACTAATAAGCGGTTTAATTAAAAAAATATTTACAGATATTTCTGAAGTAAAGGCCGATACCATTGCAAGTGTTTCTATTATTTTAACAATGGCACTTGGGTTTGCTTTAATAATACTATCACTTTCATCTCCTGCTAAAAAAGAAACTCCAACAGTCGTTCACAATCTACCTCAAAAAACCAAAGAAGAAGTGTTTGTGGATGCTGGAAAAATCTTACTTGACGAAATTCAAGAGGCAACACAAAAGCAAAAGACAAAAAAAGATTCTCTTAAAAGTAACCGTAAAAAACTTTGGGTCATAAAATTTGGGTTGCCCATTGACAATAAAAAGGCTGTCATAAATCGTTTTAAAGATCTTATCGCTGCGGACTCTGTGACCTTTAGCTCATTACAAGTATTTAACACCATCGACGATTCTTACTTTTTCTATTTAAATCAAGGACTTGATTCTGTCGGGCTAAGTGATTCCTTAGAAGTTTTACAAACTAAAATAGCAGCATTCGAACCAATCGTTGAAATCCTAGACTTAAACTCCCTTTGTAAATTTAAGCAACGGGTTATTGAGACCAAATCTCTGAATAACAGAAAAATCGAAAATGGCATTCGATGTTTTAGTTGTGATTGAGAAGACAGAGTAGGTTTCAGTTTAGCCGTTTTCTTATCTGTTTCTAAATCGATAGTTAGATATCAACTTTAATTAAGGGCCAAATCTTTACACAAAACACTACACAATTCACTACACAAACGAGATTTGCCAAAATCTACAAGCCTCAAATTGCTTTAAATATCAATGGCTTAGCATAAGCTTAATCTTTACATGAATCCTGCTCGAGGAGCCAAATCCCCCCATTTTTATGCACTCTTTTCGAACTCAACCCGTTGAATTCCCTTACTTTCTTGACATTCCCTAAATAAAAAAGCTATAATTTTTACTACACAAAACGCTACACAAAAGCTTACACATTGGGACCAAAATGAAACTAGAATATATCAAACAAGCCCCTAACGGGAGGTATCAATACAGAAGAAGAGTACCAACCTTTGTAAGCCAACTTGACACTCGAAAAGAGGTTTGTGTTTCACTGAAAACCAAAGACAAACATGAGGCTTTTCTCAAAGGTCAGTTACTTAACAAACAACTTGAACATTTTTGGAACACACTTGCCCTATCCGGGAATGCACTTAACGTTAGAGAACACTATAAAGCGACTGTAGAGTTAGCGAGAGTTAAAGGGTTTTCATATATGACCGCTCAAGAAATATCCAAATCGAAAATTGAGGATATTTATAAACGGGCAACAACACCAATTAACTCCTCAGAAGAAGCCACAGCAATTTTAGGAGGTATTGACATTCCAACAATCATGCTCTCGGAATGTCTGGATTTATACTGGCCACTAGTAGCGGATGTACTCAGAAACAAATCGAAAGACCAGCTTAGAAAATGGAAAAATCCAAGAAAACTAGCAATGAAAAATTTTATAACCTTAACAAAAGACAAACCACTTCACACAATCTCCAGAAAAGACATACTTAGTTTTCATTACTGGTTTATGAGTAAAATTGGCACAGGTGAATTAAGTGGTGAAGCTGGCAAAAAACAACTAAGACACTTAAAACAAATACTCGATAAAGTTGCGATCAATAATGAAATCAATATTGACATAGATTCCATGTTCGTTAAAACAAGCTTTAAGCACAAATATGTACCTAGGCCGTCATTCAGTGCTAGCTATGTTCAATCAACCCTACTCCCGAAGTTAGTCGATTTAAATGAAATTGACCGAATGATAGCCTATGTCATGGCCGACACTGGTGCACGAGAAACAGAAATTGTAGGACTATTGCCAACCAATATATTTTTAGATGAGGACATTCCCTACATATCAATAGAGCCAAGAGCCCAGTATGAGTTAAAAACAAGTTCGTCCAAAAGAATTATCCCATTAGTAGGAACAGCTCTTTACGCCTTTCAGAAGTTTCCAAATGGGTTTAATTCCCTTCGATCAGGAGATGCTTTTTCAAATACGATCGGCAAGTATCTTCGAGAGAATGATTTAAAACCTACACCAAAACATACCATCTACTCGCTAAGACATACCTTCAAAGATCGACTAAGAGATATTGAAGCGTTTCCAGACTTAATAGACTCCCTAATGGGGCATGTCGAGAAAGGAATGGAGTACGGTAGAGGGTATAATCTTGAGACCAAACACAAATGGTTAAAGAAAATAGCTTTTGAAGTTGAATGATAAAAACTAATGTTGTTGCTATACCCAAAACAACGCCTTCATCTCTTCTGCTTAATTTGAATTCACGAATTTTATTAAAAAATCGTATCTATTAGAAGAATTATCTGGGGTTTATTTAAACCTTGGCTATTACCATAATTTCCGGTATATCGTATATTTGATAGTTATGAATGAGCCTTTATTATCGGTTATTATAGGTGGTGCTATTGCAATAGTTTCTGGCGTTATAGGTCAAGTAATTGCAAGTATGCTACATTATCAAACAGAGAAGAAAAAATTCGTTTTCAATAAACTTGAAGACATTGTTACATCAATTAGCACTCTAGAACAGGGTGTACAATATGAAACAGCGAAGCTTTATTATCAAGATGAAACTTTTTCGAATGCCATAAATCTATCCTTCGAACAGAATAAGTTGGAATGCTTAATAAATATTTATCATCCCCAAATGAAAGGAGCATTACACGACCTTATTATTGCTTTGAACAAATATTACGACAGAATAAGAGAACTTTCTAATTTTCAACGATTAAATAAAACAAACGAATTTGAACAATCATTAGAACATCTTAACAAGGATGTAGACGAATGTCTTAACGAATTTAAACGCTTTATATCTCGTTTGGGTGACTATGGTAATCAATTGTCAAACTGAGGGGCTCTTTTAATATTTAAAGCATCGTTGAATTTTCAACGAATGGGAGGTCCTTAGCTTAAATTCAAAACCTTAACACTCTCAGGTATCTCTAAAAACCTACCAACACCCCTCAATGTATCTTCATTAGACTGAATATCCTTTTTTATTACATGAAAAGCTATTGCCAGTACAATACAAACAACAATAAAGATAATTATTAGGTAATTATTTTTTGATTCCATTCAAGAGTCTAATGTCCTTTGCAAATGTCGAGAACATTTTAATCCAAAACAAACGAAAAGCGGAAAACTACTATGATGGATTGGACAAATACTAACAATAAAGCATTGATAAATTCAAACATTAAATCATTGTTGGCTATAAGTAGGCATTAGAGTTCATATGTTGGATATTTAACCTTCAAAGCTACTTGCACTTTTCCTGTAAATACAGTGTATGCCGTCAGCAAAAAGTGAACTATTAATGGTAAAGAGACAAAACTCCAATTTTTACAATTCCAATAAAACTATTCTTTTGTTATTAAACGTTATAACGCACCCGAATCTTTATAAGATTTTGCTTTTCCCCATTCAGCTTTAAATTTCCAAATTAATGATTGAATATTTTGCTTAACCTTAACTCGAATTGGACTGACAATTGAATTGTAACCTTGTTGGTAGTAATAAATACCCAAATTATCCTTATGGGTAATATCTTCAAGGTCCTTTTCAAAAGGGTTCTCACCGAGAAATAATGTAAGGTGGTGATTATGCCGTCCTACAGGTAAAAACAAAATTTCCACATTTATACCCACCAGTGTATCTGCGAAATTTTTAGTAAAATTTGTTGTTAAGTCTTCATATAAAGCTTTTCTTTTTTCTTTATCTTTAGCATGCTCATCACGCTGTGCATTAAGAATAATGTATATATTTTTTATTTTTCCCTTTGAAATAAGTTTAGAAAATCTTGAAAAACGTTTACCTCTTTCTGATATGATGCAAATGGTGTCAACCTCCTTTTTTGTAAGTTGATTTGAATAGTGATAATCAATGCCTAAATGGGAAAAGAGTATATCCTTTCTCTCGAATTCCGCGAAAAAATGATATTTAGATCCAGAATGATACGATTTAATCATAGTGGATAGTTCCGAGGTAATGTCCGTAAATTCAGAGCTAATTGCGCTTACCCAATCAATATCATCCAGTTTTTGTATCACAAATTCTCTAAATTCATTTGAAAATAGTCCAAGATATTTACTTTGGGTGGTGAGCGATCTAAATCCGTTGAAATTTTTTACAAAAAATCCATCAAAAGGTTGAAGTTTCGACCCTGGGTCTAGCGCTGTCCGAACCATTTTCATAAATGTGAGGCGATTCTTGCTTTTCGTAGATTTTACATACAGCATTAAATACTTACCTACGAGATAATCCAGCCCCTTGTAAGGTACAATGCCTCCTTCCGCCCTATGAAATTTTATCAGGAGCTCCAATAGTGTTTTGTCTTTAAAATATTTTGACGAATCAAAATAGGATTCAGGGTATCTGTTTTTTGGGGTTAATCCCCATATTCTGTTTTTGTCTTTTTTGTAGAACCTATCTGATTTATATGCATTATTAGAATTTACACCCTCTAAGAAACTAGGGTCATTAAAAATTAAATGGTTTATCCTTTGTTTAGGGGTTTTGACCGGTTTGAATGGATCATGAAACATATTTCTATATTCAGAATAAATCAAGTTAAATAAAGGGGATAAAATATCATTGTCAGGGTACAAAAGGCCCGATTCATCTTCGTGTCTTGGAAGACCTAGTGGTATAGGATAAATACCCAAAAAATTAGCAGTTTGAGCAGGGTAATTATGACCTAAAATGTTCCAATAATTCAAACATGCGTCTCTAATGGGTTGTTTATAATCACCAGATATTACTACAAATGGAAAAAGGTTGAGTCTTTTTGGCTTTGACCTTCTTAAGATACGATCAAGCTCTAAACTTCCCATAGCAAACCCAACCAAAAAGATATTTTTAAGGACATCACCTCTATCCGTAATTTCAGCGTATCCTGGTTTGGTTCTTAGGTTAGTATTACTATAATCGTTGAATAAATCTATTAATAAGTCTTCTATGCTCGTTGGAATATCATCATAATGATCTTTAGTGAACCGCATAGATTTTTTATCGCTAAAAGTTCCGTGTGGCTTTACATATAATGGGGAAATTAATTTTTGGTAGTATTTACCTTGAATTTTTACTTCCTCGCAATAATCGTCAAATGTTAAGCAATCCCCCTCATTTACAATGCGATTATATCTACCCTCACCCAACTCATCTTCGATTGCCTGGTCGAGTAATTCATCAAAGTTAAAGTTAATTATTACGTCAATTGCCCTTTGTCTAAAAAGTACAGCTACGAGACTGTAAAAAAATGAATGCCCATACCTTTTGTCGTATAGCAACTCTAAGTCTTTTCTTACAATATCTCCAGTAAACATTTGGGACAGTAAATACAATGCTTGTTCAAAGTCAATTTTCTTGCCTCCTTGTTCTGTTAGTCCAGCCCTGTATTTAATCTTGTTATAATTTCGAGCATATTTTTCTCCAAGACATTTGTAAAAAAAAAGCTGATCTTCACCATTATTCGGGTCAGCGTTCATTATCAGCTTATCTACCTCTTCATCTATGGTAATTTTTAAATCTTTACATTTAGATTCTCTTTGAGTTTTCTTATCCGCATCATTACTATCATAAACAAATAAATCTGCCAAATAACCCAGACTTAACTCAAAAGGCTTTTTATCCTTAAGAGCAATTTCGCCAACGATGTAGCTATTGTAAATTAAGTTGATGGCTTGCTGCCCTAAAGGAATATCTTTATACATGTCAAATGATGCACCAGCGCCTATGATTAAAACGTTTTTTGCAAGCAGATCCTTTCTGTCACTAGGCAGTTTTGTAATGTCATAGTTCATAGTTAAAGCTGATTTTCCGTGGCAGTCCTTAACTCTCTTTTGATCAAGAATACCTAAACCATTCCAAGACTTCTCTTCAGAGGGCATGGAGCAATTGAAATAATTCAACGCTAACTCACGTGATAGAAATTTTGTGTTTTTCTCAAAGGTTATTCGTAAGTCTTCAAGGCTTTGCGGGATTCTCAAGTCTTCCTCTTTAATGCTGATGATTTCAACACTTGCAGTTTCTTTTGTCATATGCTATTGTTTTGGATTATTATAAATAGATTAAGTTGAAGGAGAACAAATGTACCTAACCACTGTGTTCGAAGGAAATGATTTTCATGGCTACACGCAAACTATTGATAATATATATGAAACCAAAGAAAGTTTGAAAATCTTTCTTGATTGTTTGAAAAGTCCGAATGATAAAGTTCTTATTTCAAACGATGAGCACTTATACAAAGAATTGTGCGGTGCTGCTTTTAGAAGCAATCATTCTAATGCCGAAAAGCTATTTGACGTAGTTTTAGCAGATTCATATTTGATTCAGCATCCCAATGCCCAGTGGGCTGAAATCATAAAAAATTCAAATAAAATTGAAAAGATTCAAAAGTTAATCAATTCTAAACACTTTTTTAATTATGAATCGGCAGGCTATGTCATAAGAGAGCCAATACCAGATCAGAAAAATGAGGAAGGCAGAACCCTTTTCGAGGTTAATCACATAGATGTAAAACAACATCCTGTGATTGATTTTATACTTAATAATTTGCAGATTCTTTCTCAAATCCCATCTCAAGTGAATGTACCTACAAGGATTATTGATAACATTTCTGTGGCAATTAATAATATTCCTAGTGGTCTTGTTACTGGATATTCAAAGATGGCGTGCAATCATCGTATGTATTATAATAGATATAGTCCTCCATTTCATAACTTTAATGGAAATCAAATTCTGGATCAACTTTTACAACTAAATCAAGAATTGGTGGTGCAGGTGTTAGAAAAATCAAAGGATCGATCAATGGGAATATTTTATGAGCTTAGCACCTCAAGAACTGATGGCAACCTCTATGGATCCTTAAGAGATGAATCTATAGACAAATTTGTAAATGTTGTACGGGATTATTCTGTTAAAAATAAACGCAAGTTGTTGAAGGTTTTTAAACCTATAAATGTAGAAAGAGTGAAAGTAGGGTTCAAACGATTAAATAACAAGGGTAATTCTATGTTAGGTCATATGTCTCCAGAAAATTAGAGACGGTGGTTAAGGCGTTATAATCTCTAACAGTACTTAATTTGCCTTTTTTACTTAAAAACAAACTTTTTTGACAAGCTTTTTTGGAATTGAAAATGTTCTTTTTTCTCCTAAGTGTGTAATCTTTATAATCAAAAGGATGAGAAGGAAACGATATTTTCGGCAAATATTTTTACTTATTAAAGTTAAAAACCATAGTCGGCATTTTTTTAGCTATAATTTCAGGTTTAATCTTAAAAAAAGAAGGTAAAAAGGTACCGTTTAATCCAAAAATACAGCAACAGAAAATTATCGAACATTGTGTGACTTATTTCTGACAGACCAATAAAGCCTAAAATTTAATCCAAATTGATTATAAAATGTTGCCAATTTAAAACAGCCCGGAAATATTATTAGTAAGCTTAATACGGGTAAATAAGTCATTAGAATTTAAATTTTATTCATACCATGAATATTCGATTTTAGTTAAATTTTACAGAGTTTAACTCTGTACACTGACGTTCAACTGCTCAACATGGCCAATAACACCCAAGCAAACTTTAGAATGTACCCTACAAGTCGAGAAGTGGATTTACAATAACGTAATTTCCCCTGCCCTTTTAGTGCATTCCTCGCGAGACAAATTTCTATGCAAATCCACAACTAGCCTTGTTTTTAGGTAAACATAAAGATTGCATGGTGCGATCTGAACTAAACAAGGAGTAATAAACATGAGTATAGTAGATTTCAACGTATACAACGTCGTTTCAAGAAAAGACAAAGATGATTTCTGGAACTCTTTAGGAGGCGCTTTCAAATTCACAACCGAAGATGGACGCAATGGATTAACTATCCCAGCCTTGAACTTGGTTCTGTTAGAGCCTAAACAAGAAGAGTAAACTACCGAAACTAGAGAAGAGGCGCATGCCTCCTCTCTTTGTTTTTTAGAAAGTATCGCTGAATAACACAAAACGGACCCAAAATGTAAATCCAATTCTTTGGTTTGAAAGCTGTCCAAAGTTCTGTAGGAACAGAATTTACTATTCATGTACATATTACCCTTTAGCTAGATTTCAGGGCTCAAACCAAAGCAAACTTTAGGATGTATCCTACAAGTCGAGAAGTGGATTTACAATGACGTAATTTCCCCTGCCCTTACAGGGCATTCCTCGCGAGTCAAATTACTATGCAAATCAACGTCTAGCCTTGTTTTACGTATACATAAAGATTGCATGGTGCGATCTGAACAAAATTAAACAAGGATCATCCAATGACACAATATACATTACCCTTTTACGTCGAAGTTTTACCAACTGGTTCCAGCTCAGTATACTCAGGTTTCGGAAAAACAATCCATGAGGCACTGCAAGTTGCCACATATGGAAACGACACGGACACCTACCAAATGAAAAAAGGATGGCGTTTACCTAACGACTGCGTAGTTGTTTATCGCAACAACCAAGATGTCTTAATCGACATCAACACAGGTGAACTCTACGACCGTCAGAAGCTCATTCCAGTGATCTTCTAGTCATTACACCACATACACTGAAAAGACGCTCAGTTGGCCCCACATTAAGTTATGGGGCTAACATAGTGTTGTTCATTAATCCATCCTTCTCCGAAACGTTTGGAGTTGTTCTATTCGAACAACGCTTATTTAAATGGATGCGCCTTAGAACGTTGTTCTGGGCTTAAAAAAAAGAACAGCACACTTGGGTGGTGAACCGATGCATCTGCGGGTCATTTGGAACAATGGGGAGTAATTCGTAGATTTGAGAATAGAAGAGAGTAGCAAGATATGTTTTTGTATATACAAAAACGTCTTGACAAGGGGGTAACCCCCCGTTGCATCCCCCGAATGCTTCATAAATGAACCACATTAAAAACCAACAAAAGAGGGTCAATGACACAAACTAAAACCAAGAAAACTACCAAACTCACCTCTGTGTTGCCACCTGTTCGGTGCACAGAAGATGAGAAAAAAAAGATAACACTTCGCGCGCAAGAAGCTGGATTAAATCTCAGCCAATACATCCGCTCAATGGCGCTTAATGGAAAAATTACCATCAAGCAAAGTGATGCTGATTTTGACACAATCTTTCAACTCAAGAAGATTGGGGTCAATTTAAATCAGCATGCCAAACTGATCAATTCAACAGGAGCGTTGTCCTCGGATTTGAACAGAACCCTTTTGAAAATTGAACAGCTCATCGATCAACTCCTGAAATAGGCATTTATGGTTCCACGAATATCAAAACGTGGCCACTCCTTTAAAGGAGCTGGTCAATATTATTTGCATGACAAACAAGCAAGCACCAAAGAGCGTGTTGGCTTTACGTATGTCCATAATCTGCCAACAGATAATGCAGATACCGCACTTTCGTGGATGGCTCATACAGCCATGAACGCAGAGCGTTTAAAAGCTCGCTCTGGCATTAAATCCTCTGGACGAAAATCAACAGCTGGAGAGGTGTATTGTTATTCCCTTGCTTGGCACCCACATCAAAAGCCCGATAAAGAAATGATGATTGAATCTGCCTTTAGCACCCTTGAGCTATTGGATCTTTACGATCATGAGGCAGTGTTTGTTAGTCATACCGATACTGAACATCCACATGTTCATGTAATTGCCAATTTGGTGCACCCTGATACGGGAAAGACCCAGGTCATGTCCTATGACCGATTAACCTTATCGGCATGGGCAGAGGACTTAGAAAACAATGAAGGCCAAATTCGTTGTGAGCAGCGTGTGATTAACAATGCCAAACGCAATAACCGAATACCACAAAATGACAACAGCAATGTAGTCAAACATAAAGAGCAGCGACTTGAAATGGCTGAGCGCATTCAATCACTTTATACAAATAGCGTTTCAGGTACAGCATTTCAACAGGCGCTAGAAGAGCAAGGGTATACTTTAGCTCGCGGAGATAGACGCGGATTTGTTCTGGTTGATGCACAAGGAAAAATTACCTCGCTTTCAAGGCAGTTAAAAGGTCAGCGAGCCAAAGACATCAAAGAACGACTCTTTGATGTTGGAGAGCTTCAGCACGCTAAAACACTTTCTGAGCAGCGGAAAGTAAGTGCTCAGAACAAACTTGAGAATACTCAGAATACCGATAAATCAACGAGTAAAGATGGAGGCAATGAACCATCCAAAAACGAAATAGTTTCACCAGCCGTAAACCCACCAACCCAGGAGAATGTACCCTTGACGAACAAACCCCAACATATTCTACCCACTCATTACAATTACAGCTCTGAGCAATTTCTAATGCATTTAGATGCCTTGCGTGAATGGGAGCAAAAAACAGAACGCTCAAAAGATGAACTTATCAGTCAACAAGAGAATTATAAAAGAGTGGATGTCGTTGAGCAAATGAAACAGCTTCAAGATAAACTTGATTCCTCACGAAATGAATTTGTGACCAAACTTTCCAAAAAGGAAAGAAAACGTCTTGAGCATCTAGATAACCTCAAACGGACACTGGCTAGTATTGATCAGCGGATTTCTGAGCAGCATCAAGCCTTGGATAAAAAGGCCCTTGAAGATAAACCCTCTGAAAATGAACCCGCTGAAAAAGACGCTAAGCAGAAGCGGTTGGACTATATTCGACGTAGTCTTGAAGATCGAAAGCGTCCAAATAATCCTGATAAAGGCGATGACTTAGGACGCTAGTTTTAGTTTTCTGCGAACTATACAGAGATTTCCGCTTTTTTTGATTTCTCATTAAGACTAAACGCTTACAAAAGTAATTCAGTAATCGCACGGTCGAGTATTTCATCTTTGCTTAAATCACTCCAATCAAACTGCGCTTTAATGTCAGGTGGAACTCCATTTTCGAAATCAGGCCGTTTGTCTGTGGTTAAGGTTTGTGTAATTGAAAATCGATATCGCCACCCATTGGGCAGTTGTCCGCCATTTGGCATACCAAGCCCTCCTCCTGTTGTATCGCCAATTAATGTCACGTTTGGCAAGGCCTTGGTTGCCAATGCCATCAAAGAGCCTGAGCTATATGTTCCTCTATCCGTGAGCACAACAATATCGCTTGTATATCGGATATTAGAAGACGGATGAACCTTTGCTGCCGATGGATCTGTAAATTCTTCGTGTCCTGGTCCAGATTTTATTTTGGAATAAAATACAATCGTTTCAGATTCCACAAATCGACTTAATAGAGTGAACACATTGGCAATGGCACCTCCACCATTTGATCGAAGGTCTAATATTAACCCTTTCGTGTTTTTGTATCTATCCAACATGAAATTCAAATTTTCTGAATCGATCGAATTGGCAAATGAAGAAAGTCGAATGTAACCAACCTCATTGTTTGCTATGAAGTTGTGTGTAAACGGACCAGAGATTTGGAAGTCTGTGGTAAGGTAATTGTCAACAAGTACGCGCCAATTAAAGTTATCCTGTCCTCGGTATTCAACTCCATAAAACGAAGTGCTGAAGTTCGAAACCAGATTAACATGATCGTCTTTTAGTTCTTTTAACATTCCACCGAGAACGTTAAACAATGAATCGTCTGACATGCCAACATAGACTTTGTTAGAATACTCGTTTTTTACCTTTGACCAATCAACTTCTTTTAACGAAAAATATGAATATTTTTCATTGCACTCATTCCAAAGATATTCAAAATTTTCATTTGGATTAGAGCTTGTGACATCTTCTTGAAACAGAACTTTTTCGCATGAAGTCATCAAAAGGAATGTAAAAACGCTGAGTAATTGTAATGTCTTGATCATTTTAAACGGAATAAAAGAGAACATTTAAGCACATGACTTGCCATTTCGAAAGTATCGTGGGAACCGCCAGTACTGTACGCATCCCATAGATAAGAAACTTGTAGAGCATTTTTATTCTCCAGGAATATGGAATAATCCAACGTGCTGTTAATTCGAAAACCGTTAAAAAGGTTAAACGCATATCCTGCAAAAAACTCGTCATTATTTAGAGGGGCTGATGGACTGGTATAGGCAAAACCATTTCTGTACGAAGAATTTATTAAACCGACGTTGAGCGTGTAAGACAAACTACGAACCCGCTGTTGGACTTTGTATTTTATGAATAAAAACTTTCTAGTCGTGTTTTTATTTTGACGTAAGTCAAAAGTGGTTTGTACAGAGCCCATGACATTTGATATAAAATCAACGCCTTCGCTGTTGTTAAAAAGCTGCTCATTATTTCGAAGATTAATCGTAGCGTTAAATTGACCTCCGAACTTGATATTGCGTTTGTCGGTACAAAACTTCTTCCACTGAAATAGTTCTAGGTAGTTTAGTGAAAAGGAGTTGACTTTACTTTCTGACTGTTGTCGATTATAATCAATACCATATGTGCCAAATGAGTAGGCTAGATTTATAAGGGATTCTCTATTTTGATCCCGATCAATATGCGACAATGAAGTATAAAATGGCACTCCTGAATAGATAAGTGGTGACGTAGCAAAATCTCTAAAATTGGACGAGCCAAATCCAAATCCAACATTAATATAAGCGGGACGAGACCTTCTAAGTTCTTCGTTGGTTGTTTCGATTTGCTTCATATTTGCCATTGCTGGCATTGGAAGTAAAAGTACTAAGACTAAATAGAAGGAACAATTATTCCAATAAACCCCTGCGAATTTTGTTGTTTTAAATTTATCAATTCTCATATGTGCATGGACTTGTAAATAAACTCTGTTTAATTCAAATTATTTGAGTGCAAATTAAAGCGGTTCTACGTTAATTGTGACGTTCGTCGATTTACAAAACAAAAAATGTTAAGAATATCTTGTATCTGCAATACAAAATACGATCACTAGTCCGAAAATCGTAAGGGGGTAGTTGATTTCCTTTTTTTGAAATGTTTCGTGATTATTATATAATGTCCATCTCCGTTTCAAAAAAGTTTATTAACATCAGAAAACCATAGCTAGTTTTGATTTCTGAGCAATATCAAACCTCATATGAGACTTCTTTAAAAGACAAACCTTCACATAGTGAACCTGTCGAAAAAGACACTAAGCAAGAGCGGTTGGACTATATTCGACGTAGTCTTGAAGATCGAAAGCGTCCAAATAATCCTGATAAAGGCGATGACTTAGGACGCTAGTTCTGGTTTTATTCTGCTTTAGGGTGTTCCATCGCTGTTGGATGACTTTGTCAAAATACTCGCGTTGCATCATCTGATAAAACAGGTTCACTTTATCCTGTGCATTCATTGAGGCTTGAAAGGCTTCTTGTTTTGCCCTGTTGTATGCTTGAGCACTGGTTGAAGGGCAGTTATCATAGGCAATAATCATATCCAAATACATCCAGTTTTTACGATCAAACTCTTCTTGGGGAGTTTCCTTTCCTGGAATGTTTTGAATATCCGCCTCCATTAAAAAGTCATATATCCTATCGGCATCTTCCATTTCAAAGTATCTCACTGGATATTTTCCCTTCATCTGTTTATATTTGGTATACCGAATTATATCAAATCATCCAAACCAATGCAACTATGGACAGAGACGGCTTTAACTACCTAGATCAACACTACCAACAAGACCTTGAAGCCCAGCGAGAGAAGATAACCAACAAGTGGAATATTTTTTACGCACAAAAAACCTATGTAGGACCTCCTTCGTTTTTTGAACAGCACAAGAAGGCAGAAGAACTTGCCAAAAATTTAAAGATTGCATCCGAGCTATCGGCATTTGAAAAGCGTCTGGATTTTAATCATTTTGGAGAAACAGGAAGGCAAGCAGCCCTAGATGCACTAAACGAAAAGGAACAGCGAACACAAGAAAATAGAAATCGCCTCAAGCAAAATATCCTAGATATTCAACAGCAAAAAAATAATAACGAGATTAAGCGATAACCTACTTCGATTGGTCAAAGCCTTTTCGCAGTCTCTCTTGACTCTCATTCATACGTTCACGGATATATCTAATGCGCGCTTCACGTTTATTTGAAGCTTGTTGGTAGGCTTGGGTGGGCATTGCGCCCCCAGGAGGTGTTAAGTTGTTTTGAGAGCTAGGCGAGGCTCGCTCATTTTCCAAGTTCTGAGCCATTTGATTGGTCACCATTTCACGTCTTTTGTCGACCTGTTGTTTTTTTATATTGTTTTGGGCGTTGTTAAACTCCTTTTTGGACGATGGGTTGTTGTTGGATCGCTCTTGCATAGTTCATGAATTTGTTCTTTCTATTTTATTTAGGTATAGTCTGGGTCTTTCTCATACAGGCCATGGAACTTTCCATTGGTAAATCTTCCTAGTCCTGAAAGCCATTTAATTGGTGCAGAGTCATAGTATTTGACCTTTTCTAAAAATAGTGGTGCCTTCCCTGCCCTAAGGATGTATTGCCTGTCTGTTTCAGCGGCCACATCTATGGCCACTTCAGTTGTGTTTCGTAGTTTAACAATTTGCCGCTGGACATATCCGTTTGGATTTTTTTTGTTGCTTCGATCTCCTATGTATTTGCTGACAAATTCTTTTGTTTCCTCATCAGACACCCCAAAGATTTGTATTGCACGACTGTTGGCCACAAACGCATTTACACTTTTCCCATACAAGTCTTGCAATCTTCCATAGTCCTGAACAAACGGCCAAAGAATTAAGTTGTATCCAGCCATCAATCCAAAAGCTTTTTCTACTTCGGTCATTCTTCCAAGAGCTAAAAACTCATCCATCATTAACATGACGGGTACTTTTGCTTTTCCTCCAACGGACATTTGACTAATCATGTAATTTACAAACAGTCGTAAAAAACGGTTGTGGGTTTCAAGATATTCAGGTGGTAAGATTAAATAGACTGTTGTGGGTGTGTCTTTCAAATCTGCAACGTTGAACGTCGAATGACTTAGAGTTTGTTGAATCGCTGGGCTCGAAAGCCACTCAGTATGTTTATCGGCATTTGAAACAATGCTTGCCATTTCATTCGTGTTAATGCCTCGAATAATTCGATTTCCTGCATCCTTAGCCAGTCGCCCTGCTCCTTCGTTAAGCGACATATCCGCCCACAATTCTGCTTGCTCTTCTGGTAATGCCGAAATCATGTCTCTAAGCATGTACAAGGTTGGTTTGTCGTAGGATGGACTAGATATTAGTTGTCCAATCATTCCTGCAATGATTGTTCTGGCCCCATCATCCCAGTGTTTTTCTTTTTGTTGCGGGTCAGGAACAACCAGTGCCTCAGCAATGATGTTTACCTGTTCTCGAACATTGGGTGCTTTTGGATCAATCCAGTCAAGGGGATTAAAGGCCGCTTTTTCCGTTTCCTTGGGTAGCACATTAAAAGGATCTATTATATGAACCTGTTGACCCATCGCTCTTCTGCGTTTGGCTGTAACGGCTGCATTAGCTCCTTTTGGGTCAATCACAATGGTTGATCCTTCCCAAAGCAGTAAGTTGGGAATTATCGCACAGGTGCCCTTTCCTGCTCGTGAGCCAGCAATGGTAAGCATATGTCTGCTATCTTTTAGACCGATGTTTAAAAAAGGATTAAACAGAGATTTGCCCATAAATAGGCTCTGTTCTTTCTGACGGTACCTGTGCACCCATTCTTCCATGAGACCGGCAAATCTGGAAGAACCTCCTAAACCAAACTTTCCTTGTTCAAAAAAGTGAATGATCTTGGAGTAGAATTGTCCCGTTTCTTGCTTATTCAGGTAGTGAACTAACAATAAAAGTAATGCCAGACCCCATATGTAGGGTTTTCGCTCTAAGGCTTCTTTTTTTACAAGTTCAAAGGGACTTTCAAGTGATGTCCATACGTGGGATTTGACCATTGAGTCCAATCCAATAGAAACCTTGTCTTCTAATAAAAAACTATCGACGTAACCTTGATAGTTCGTATATTCATCTTTTACTTTTTGAAGCTTTTTTTGCCTGTTAAAATAGTTTCTGTATGTGGCAACTTGTCGAATGTCCTTCTTAGCAAAATAAGAGGAATTAGAAGGTTCAGGTAAGCTGTAACTTTCAATAGTCTTTGATTTATCAAGCGGCCACACATGAACTTGTGTCGTCCAGCCACCGGTATTTGTGGTTTTAAAAACCGTGTAATATTTAAGCGAGTTCTTCTTAACAAAATACGAAGCCGACACTCTGTTTTGTAGCATGGAGTCTTTGTTTTTCTTTAAAACCACTTCTCCGCGAAGCGTATCAAGTTGCAGTTTTTTTTGAGTTTCAAACGTCTGTTGGTAGGTTTGATACGAAGGGTAAACAGCCACAAGAAAACTTGAGAGCAGTAGCAGAAAACCCAAGATTCCAATACTTAGAGTTAACCCTTGAATTCTTCGTAGCAGTTTTGTTGTTGAATATTGGCGATAAATAGGAGAGGCAAACCCCCAAAACGGGCGACCATATTTTAGGATAACCGCAACAAAAACCATCCAAAAACTAAAGCGTAGAACCTGAAACAGATCTTTATCTGATGCATTTTCTAGGTTTAAAAAACCATCCACCATCGACTCTGTTGGTAGTGGCAGTAGCACCTCAAAAACAGGTCGTAAAAACCATACAATACTAAAAAGAAGGGTCAGTTTTACTAAAGATTTAATCATGGTTGGTTTAGTTTAAATGGTGGTTTATCTGCCTTTTTGGTTATCGATTTCCTGTGCTTTGCTTTGCTGTTTCAGTTTGTCTCTGAGCTGCTCTTTTTCGAACTGCTTCCCTCCGTCTCGAAGGCCTTGTTTATAGGGCGTTTCCTTTGTCATCCCTTTCAGCATAATCCGTAATATTTTAGGCTCGCGTTGTTGGATGCTATATCCAGCATTAAATCCGCTTGTATATCGCTGTTCTTCCATTATCTAAAAGGTATTATGTGCATTCTTTTCTAAATAGGTCTCCAGGGACTCTCTATCATATAAAATGATCCGCTTTTGTGGTTGGGTGAACCGTATTGCTCCCGTATCCCGTAAATTCTGAAGCGTCGTTTTTGACTTTACACCCAAATACTGCATCGTATCTTCCGTCCCCATCCATTTACTCAACGGTGCTTCGTTTTTTGGATGTAGCCGCTCAACGACCGTTTCTATAAGCGTATAAAACGCTTCCTCCTGAAGACAGATTACTTCCATTTGGATTTCTTGAGTTTGTTTGACGCATTATCTGTCTAAACTTTTTACCAGACAATATCTAAAAAGATACAATTGCCAAGTTTTTTTTCTTCAATTTTGGATTATGAGTTTTGAAATGACTCACAATCTGCCAAAGATGATGAGTTTATTGGAGATGTTTTTCACTAGGAGTAGTGATTTTTTTGATGTTCTTAAACTTTACTTTTGGTACATAGAGAATGATTCGATTTTACCGACATTCAGTTTAGGCAAAGTGGTATCGGTAGCTTTGTTTTGGATAAAAACAATTTACCACCAATAAAAAAGCACATATGCAAAAAGAGGTACGAAAGGGAGATAAAATTCATGTTACAATTAAACTTGAATTTGAAGGAACTATTAGGAATCATGCAATCCTAATCGAAAACCAATTTATTCCAACTATAAATAGTCAAAGAACAAATCATGAAATTGTTTTGGACGGTGACCCCTTACAAGTTCTTGGTAGGTTTACAGGAGTAAAAGGAAGTTCAATTAAAAAATTTGAGGTCAAAATAAATCGTAAAACAGGGTATAAAGTTTCAGATGTCAAATTCAAGTATGACGAGATAGAAATAAAACTACCCGTACCATTCTCTAAGTTTGATTTAACACAAATAGACTAATAATGAAAAAGCTATTATTTATTTCTGCTGTACTTATATCTAGCAGTTCTTTATACGGTCAATCGATACTAAGTACCGCAAATAGTAAGAGTGGAATTTTAGTTGGATCGACTACTGATTTTGCGGGAATTAGCTATGAAAATGCTTCAGAAAAATTTTCGTTCAACTATAAGATGACAAAGCAGGATGAGGATATTGCCTCTGGAAATGCATACCCTCATTTTTGGGGAGTTAACCTTGGGACTGGTATACAGATTGATAAAGGGAAGACATCGTTAGTGAGTGATGAGAAATGGCAAGGTGGAGTAGAATTTGACTTTACTATATTCAGAACTTGGGACAAGAGTACAAGAATAGAAATGAAAGAAAGTGAAGATGGGATTACTCACTTCCAAACCAACATTAAACAAAGAACACTTTACTTTAGAATTTCTGATGGTTTTGAAAGAATTAGAACCTTTGAAAGTACCCCTTTAAATGCAGATACAACCTTCATATCCTTAAATAACCCACTGAAAAACAACATAACAGGAACAATTGGTTACTACGTTATGCATCAGTTTAAAAGTAATTGGTTTTTCTCACAATCCTTATCTGCTAACTTGAGTTCCATAAGTAACAGCACCAGAACACTTTCAGAAACAAATTTGACATCTTTAAGTGGTCAGCCATATAACACCAAAGATTCTACTCAAATATTGCAAACTGGGAAGCAAGAGTCATATTTCTCAGGGAATCCAGATCATGAATTCTTTTTTGTACCAAGAGCAGATGTTTTTCTTAGATATAAGACTGGAGAGAAAAAACCTGTTGTTGGTGTTCTTTTTTCATATTCACCAATAATGAGTTCTTTTGAATCAGTTAAAACTCGGAACTGCTTTGCCTTTGGACCGACATTTGGGCTTGATACATTTCCCGATCAAGTACTTTTTGCAATCATGAACGAATTTATTCAGGGTAAAAAAGGTGATTATAAATATGCTCTGACATTTCAAGCGTCATTTCCAATTAAATTCAAATAAAGAGAAAAAACTGGTGGTAACACAGTATGTAGCAAATAGGGCGTTCGGTGGTTTTCGAAATTTCTGTAGTTATTTGAAACACCGCTAAATCGTTGATTTGGCTTTTAAGAATGAATAAATTAAAAACAAAATACAAGGCTTTGGATCAGGGCAAACCTTTACTTCGATGATGCACGCTAAAACAGTAACAAAAAACGCCATCAAACTTTATAACTCTAAAAGATTACACCTATCTTTAAGCTTTAAAACACCAAATTATATCCACTTAAATGTCGCTTAATTTAAATTTATAACATGTAGCCGTATTTTAGGACGTGACAGTTTAAAACGACACAGTAAAAATGAATATTGCAGTTGAATACATAGACCAATCGGGGACGACACATAATCAGACACACAAACTGACAAGACTTGCATTTGCAAAACATTTAGCTGTTGCAGGACAAGGGTACGCACCCAAGCCTCAAAAACTTATTCGGACACTTGCGATGTTCTTTCATTACAATTATTATACACAACGACAAGCATTTTACAACGACAGATTTTCACAACCACCTATACAATTATCTGACCCGACAGAAAAGGGACAATTTTCAAATCTTGCAGGCAAGGCAATTGCTGACTTTCTTTCAAAACGCATTGACCAAAGTATTTACACAGTAAATTATGAAGCCGCAATGAGAGTTCACAATCCAATTATTCCTCTTTCTGTAAATGGCAGACAAGTTAGAAGACCTGATTTATTAGCATATACTTCAAATTCAAGATTTGCTATAGAAGCAAAGGGATTTTCAAGCGGGTTTGGAAATATGAACAATCATAAAAATCAATCACAAACAGGTGGTATCCGAGTAAATTTTACAATCGCTTCGGTTTCTTATGACTTATACAATCAAGTAAAATGTAAATATCACGACCCATTCAATGATAATGTACCATATGACAATGAGTTACTAAGACGATTGACAAGACAATATTATAGTGGACTATCTGAGTTTTTAAATGAAAAGTATTTCAACTATAGTGTAACAGAAATTCAAGGCGAAAAATTTTATGAGATTGAACTTTCTTATAAACCATTTGAAAAATTATTCCCAGACGAATTTCCATTTAGTCACTTTTGGCATTTAGAAATTCTTGAGTATTACAGACCGCGAATTATTCTGCCATTTGCTATTAGAGACTATGCTGAAAATGGCATTACGAATGAAGTTAGACCATTCATATTTGAGACAAATAAAGAACAAGACATTTATATCGACAACGACAGAATAGGATTGCGAATTAGAAGATAAAAAAACCGAACCGCCAACATCGGCTATAGCAAATGCGGGCGAAAGTGCTAAAATGAAAGTAATTACAATAAATAAACTAACTGCTAAGCTGAAGGGAAAGTGCCTTGAAGCCCCGCACTTGCCATAGCCAGGGCCGTTAAGTGAAAGCAGAAAACTGAACAATAAATATGAGAAACTTAAACTACTTCCTCCCTTATGACAAAGGGACAAATAATCACGAAGACCATTTAACAAGAGCATTTCTCGTATTATTGAAATTTTCAAATTCTGCATTAAAAAGTTTCTACACCTACGTTAAAGAACAAACAGACAATTCAGAATTAAAGCCTTTGCACAAATTCGAATTTAAAAATGTAAACTTTCAAACTCAAGTTGGCTCACTACCAAATTCAAACACCTATGTTTCAGTATTGATTACAAATGAAAATATTGAAATAAAAAGAGAAATAACACCAATTGAAAGAAAGGCAATTTATGACGGAGTAATCGACTTCAACAATGAAGTAGTATTTTTTATTGAAACCAAGCCAAATAAAAACAATGTTTGGGAAAATCAACTTTGCCCTGCAATAAGTGACATCCCAGAAGATAGTACCCTAATAAAAGAACCTATAAAATTAGAATGGAAAGAAATAGTAAACTTTCTTCATAATATAAATGAAAGTGAAATAACCTTACCAAATGAAAAATTACTAATAAGCGATTTTTTTGATTTAGTAAATTCTCATTTTGATTACTTAAATCCTTATAATGATTTTTCCAAATGTCATTCAAATTATCTTGTAAGTAAAAGGATAGACCAGATACTTAAGGAAATATCAACAGTCCAAGATAAAGTGAAATTTCATTCAGGCTGGGGATATTATATTGAATTAGATTATTCTGAAATAAAAAAAATAGCACTATTACAACATTATGATAAAGACGGAAATTGGAACGGATTAACTATCGGAACTGATTTCGGTTCAACAGTTTCACAGGCTCGAGATTTTTACAGGAAAATAGAATCACTTGAGCAAATAAGTGAATGGTCTATTTATCCAAACTTTCATTTAGCATTTAAAAACCAAAATTTAGTATTCTTTAAATCTCCTGATTTAGACAAATACTTTAATTACTTCAAAGACAAGGATGCTATTTGGACGAAAATCAGGCAAATACCAAAAAGTGAATTGCAAAATTGGTTAAATGATTTGGTTAATTTAAGTGTTTTAGAATACCCTAATGAGAAAAAAGAAGAAGTTGAAACCAAAATAATGAATAAGGGATATACAACCGTTAATTTATGTCCAGCATTATATATGGAATATTATATCTCAAAAGAAGAAGCCGTTGAGTTAGATAAAAAAGGGGAATTAATTCCTCTCATAAAAAGTGAAATGAAAAAGATATTAGGAATAGTTGAACATAGCACCGAAAATATAATAGTCAGCACATAACACCGTATAAAATTAATTGCTTGCTTCTTGCCTATTTACGAAAGTCCTCGCGGACTTTTTATCCGTGATTTATTTGCCAACTTTAGTGCTTAATACACGCAACTAATCTTATACAAGAACGTTGACTATAACTTTTGTAAACTATGTATTTTAACGAACATTTTGACCGAAAACCAATGATAAAAAGCAATGTATAGAAAAATAGGATTATTCTTTTTATCACTTTGGCTATTCTTTTTGCTAACAATAGTTATAACTATTGATGTGCCACTTTGCTTTTCAAAGAATTGTGAATTCATCGAATTTTCAGAACTTTTAAGGAGAAATGTTATTCCAATTATATGCATTATATGCTTATTAATTGGGGGTTACTCTTATTTGGACTTCACATACAAGTTAAAAGATGCTACACAAATACCTTTTAAAATTGTCAAACTGGAAAACATTGACTATGAACACTTAACATTTTTAACAACATATATCGTTCCTTTAGTTTGCTTTAACTTCATAGATTCAAGATATCAAATTGTATTGCTAATTCTCCTTGTAGTTATTGGAATTATATACATCCGAACAGATTTGTTTTATGCTAACCCAACATTAGCTCTCTTAAATTATAGAATTTATAAAATAGAAGGTGAATTTAAAGAAGGTATTAGAAATAATATCATATTGATTACAAGGTCCAAACTTGAAATCAATCAAAGGTGTGATTACATAAAACTAGATAATAGAATTTATTATGCTAAACCAAAAAGCGTATGACAAGACTTGAATTAATAAATGCCATTAACTTGGTTTTAGAAGAAGGAAATGAACTTTCAACAGTAGTTTATGCTGTATTTAAAGACACTTATGAAATTAAACAATTGAATATTGTAAATGACGAAATTGAACATATTCAAAACTTGTTTATTCAGAGTATTAGGGCAAACATCGTGGATGTTGAAGAACAGACACTAGTGAATGTTTCTGACGCTGATGATAGGGCTAATACAATATTTGAATACGACTTAGATTTGCCTGAAAGTTTAGAATACTTTAACTCAGAATTAGATGACAATATTCCAGTTTTTGCATTTAATGATGATGATTTAGTAAATGTTGAATCTTTACTTATAGAAATTGGGACAGAAGAAAATCAAATTGTTCTACTTAAACAACTTTCCCCTGTTGAAGTTTTTGGACGAGGCGGCTATATGCTATGGAAATCAAATCAACAATTTGAAAGATTCCAAGATAAAGTTTTACGAATTACTCCTAAATTTAACGGACTAAAGATAAACGATACGTTCATCTTTACGGAACTTAAATTGCTTGAAAGAACCCACGGTTTTCACGATGTAATTGTGCGAGAAGCAAATGCCAGCATTCAATTAATTCAAGAATTAAATTTATTAGATACAACAGATGGTTTGACTGCCCTATTAGGTAACATAAGTTTTGCAAGAAAGGTGTTGAAGATTAGAAACTCTCCTGTTTTAATAAATAATATTCCCAATGCAACAATAATTATTTTTACCAAAACGCATCCAGCTTTAAGAAACAAAATGAGTTACAGTGAAGATGATAGCCAAATAATTCTTGAAACAAAGATTTCTAAAGAGTTATTTATAAAAATGCTTGATGATGCATATCTGACTTCTGAACTTACTAATAAGTTTTACGAAAGTAAAGCTAAAGACGCTGTAAATACTGAGAATGAAGAAAATGAAGGATAAAAAACTGTAGCCAACATAGTACTAAGCTAAAAACTCAACAACTAAACCTTTTAGGAAAAATGAACAAACCAAGTCCCGAAGCACTTAATGAATTGAAAAGCTAAAAACGCACCTTATTAGTTCACTCATAGCTGACAGTATTCAATGGGCCAAATCCGTAAAAATTTAATGAATCAGAAAATTCGACTAGATTGAGTGCAAATTGAGTGCAAACAAAAAGCCTTCTCATACGAGAAGGCTTCTAAGTGATTGATTATCAGGTGGGCGATGTAGGATTCGAACCTACGACCCTCTGCTTGTAAGGCATTATGATTCACAACTTTATGTAAATGACAATCAAGTAGATCGAGATACGATATAAGTCAACGGACCAAAGACGCCAACTGAATCTTAAGTAGAAAGATTTTTGTTTTGGTGCTCGATCGAAAAAGTAGTACGTCAGAAGGAATACTTGAACATGGGTTATGCTTAAGAAATCATTACTGACCGTGCTTAATGAATCGCATGCGTCGAAAACCTTATTAAAATTGGATTTACTTACTTTTAACGTCCCCTACCTATGCGTAGTGCGGTTTAAATTGTTTAAAGTTTTAGGGAAACGTGATTGTTGGCTGTTTTTACAGCCAAAACCTCATCACCGTCTGTGTAGTGGGATGCGAGCATTACGCATAGGTAGTGTTCGGAGCAGTTACTTTTTTAGTTTATTCCTATTAAATCTCTAAAGTCCGAGATCAAAGATTCAATTGCAGGTGGAATTTCTTTCTGTATTCTGCCGGAGGCCTCTCTTGCTAATCGCATAGTTTGCTTGTCTTTATACCCAATCTCAAAGCTAAATGTATAGTCAATAAAGCTGGTAAAAAAATCATTTCTAATTTTTTCAATCTTCTGAGCTGTAAATTCAGGATAGAACAGCTTGTGTGCATCATAATACACAATGAACTCATCATACAATTTAGCAGCTTTACTAATTCTTTCTTTTTCCTCCTTATCAAAATCTTTTTCAACCGTTTTAAGGAAACTCGTCATGGCTATCATTTCACGGTTAAGGTGCGAAAGCTTCTCATTTAAGATAATGATGGACTCAAGTTGTTTTTCATATGCTTGAGTTGATTTATAGTTCTGAAGGCTTAACTCAGCTTTATAGAGTTCTAGCTTACTGTCCAATGTGGTTTGGAATTCTCTGGTTTTACTATCAAGCTCAGATTTGTAGCTTTCAAATTTTCGATCAGCTGATTTCGAAATGATCAACTGTATAAAGAACATCGCAAGTCCAAAAATTCCTATGTCTCTTAAAAGTTCAAATATTTCCATAGTTTGTTTAATTGCCCCCAACAGTTCCTATCTATCCGTTCAATACCTTGTCCAATGCCTCATCAGCTTCTTTATGAATAAAATTTGCCTGATAGTTAATTGTCGTTTTCAGATCAGAATGGCGATATAATTTCTGCAACATAAGTGGGTGAATACTGTCGCCTGCTAAGTTACCAAAACTATGCCTTGAAATGTGGTTGGAGAGATTTTTTTCAATGTCTGCAAGGTTTGCAATATCCTTCAAATATTTATTAAAGCGCCTTGTTGCCGTTCTCGTTTTTGTGAATATATCCTTTGGATTACTCTGATCTGCCTTTTTTAGGTCGGGGAAAATGAAATCTTCATATCCACTTTTTAGATGCTCATAAAGACAAATAATCTTCTGGGCACTTACAGGAATTTTGAGGCTACCTGACTTGTCATTTTTTTCCATCACATAAAAAAGACGCCCATCTTTAATGTCACTCCATTTTAACTTAAGGACATCAGAAATTCTGATGCCTGCGAGGTAAAAAGAAAAAAGAAAGACGTTTCGTGTATGCCAAATACCCCCTCCTTCATCTAGCTCCAAGTTTTCAATTCGAGTAATTTCCTCTCGGGATAGACCAACTTTCAAACCCCGCTTCAATCGTATTTTCTCTTTGTCTCCGGCAAATGGGTAAAATTCAGACTTAGTAATACCTTCTTTAACAGCAATATTGAATACAGTTCGTATGAAAATGAGCTGATTGGTTATAGTTCTCTCGCTTTTTTGGCCGAGTTCATTTTTACAAAATATTTTGAACCGTTTTAAAAATGATGATGTAATTTCTGGAAAGTCCAAATTAACCTTTCCGTGGAACTTGCGTATATTATTTAGTATTGATGCCTCTGCTCTTGCAACAGAAAAAACCCCAGCTGCTTCCTTATTCCGAATTCGCTCCTCGGCTACTTCAAAGAATGATCCACCTGCCTGATTTTTGATTTTTTTCTTTATATCATCCACAGTATTAATACTTTTGGACACTTCAGCCTCGAGGAGCATTTCATTTGCCTCCGCAAGTTTTTGTGATAGCAGATAATTTAAGCGAGATGAGTTTGGATGCGACTTTTTTACAGTGCAATTTTGGTCATTCCAATGATTTTCATCAATGTATTGCCCGGTGAAAATAAACCGACTTTTCCTATCTTTTGTTATACGTATTGCCAATGGAATTGTACCATTGTTCTTTCTTTTGTTGCGTCGAACTACGATTTTTACACTTGCCATTGATTGAGATTTCTTAGGCAAAGATAATGCTTTTTTCATTCAATGGGTACAATATAGGTACAACAAAACATGGTTTTACATGTATTATTTTGAATTCTATTGGACGTATTTTCTCACAATCAGCTGATTATAAGTACATTTAGACACATCACACGACATACAGAATAAGGCTCATAACCCGAAGGTCATAGGTTCGAGTCCTATTCCCGCAACTAGTAAAACCTTCAGGAAACTGAGGGTTTTTTTTATGTTCAATTCTAACCAAGATCGTCGGGCTAATATCCGTCAGTTGACGGACAACAGGTTCGTCCCGATAGCTATCGGGACTGTTCCCGCAACTAGAAACCCTTGGTAACTCAAGGGTTTTTGTCTTAACGTGCGGTGGTTTCTTTTTTGCATATACACAATCATACCACTAGCTATTTAAAATTAGAGCTTTGCTTTAAACTTGTTAACAATTGACAATGCGAACTGAGCGTAGGAAAGACAGAAATGCGGGCCGGCGGCTGGGTGAATGATGAATGATTTAGAAAATCCATAAAAGTGCTTGCACTTCTTTTATGAGATTTTGTTAGCATTCAGCAGAGAGCGGAGATAGCATATTTCTGTCAAGACGTTTTTCCTTAGTTTTTGCGTTACAAAAAGTAAAATCGGTTGTAGGCTGATAAGCCTAAGTGACGAATAGCGGAAAACCTGACGAATTCTGATTTAAAGTTAACAAAGAAGTTCTCACTTTTTGAACGACTGGTTTGATATTGTTTGTAAAATGTACTGGTATGTTAGTGTACAACCAGTTACTTTTTTAAAGAATACCACGTTCCTATTAATTTGATATTATGTACACCGTTTATTGTTTATTCTCCATAAAGTTTAACAAGATCTACATCGGCTACACGTCCGATTTAATTAGTGGTTTTCATTCGCACAACTAATTGGCACCTAAGGGTTACACGATTCGTTTTCGGCCTTGGATTGTCGCATACATCGAAGTTTACGATTCCAAAAAAGACGCACTTACCCGCGAAACAGAACTAAAATCAAGTCGGGGAAGACTATTTTTAAGAAAACTTATTGAAGAAAATTATAGTCCGTCGAGCTAATAACTATCAGCCAGTTGGCTGACACAGGTTTGTCCAAAAGCTATCGGGACTATTCCCGCAACCACACAAACCTTAAATTTCACAGTGCTTTTCATAAACACCATGTTTAGCCACTTTTTGGTTATCCCAACTCTTTCGATTTTGAGCATATAAGAATGACGAAAGTAAAAGTAGTAAACTAAAAACGATTAGTTTGGCTTGATTTTTCATAGAATTCTTTGAAAGGTTAAAAGTGAATCTGTATTTTCATACAATGACATAAATACTAGCCCGTGATTTAGGTTAAAATAAGATCGAGATGTATTTTCTCCTTGACCATTTATATCAATGTCTCCATCAATTATGACCTTTTCGGAATATCCAACCTCGTTATTAGTCATAAGGTCATCCCTGCTAATTGTACAACTTTCAAAAGTTAGTGACCCCAATGTAATCGAACTATCAAATGCGCCCCAATTCGTATAAAGTACTTTGTCATTAATAAATGTAGTCATCATTGGCCATAAAGGAATTTGGACCAATTCAATAACGAGCTCTTCACCTTTTAAACTCTTATACCTGAAAGAATTTCTTTGTAAATTACGTTTAAAGTCAGGACACTCATTTGCAACGATATAATCTTCAATCGTTGTATCTTGTGTATACATTATAGTATCGACTATACCATTTTGCTCCCTTCTAAACGTCATTGTATCCATGTTTTCAAACGTTTCAGTTCGTTCAGAATCAGGATTTAAGTTGAATGTGCTATTAGGACATGTGGAATCGTCATCTTTACAGCTTTGCATTAAACCAATGCAAGCTGTTAAAAGGATCAATATAGAAAGTTTTTTCATCTGGTCAATTAATTGATAATGAAATAGTGACAATCAGATTTTGTTTGGTTTGATTTATCATAATATTCGTTGATATGTTAAGAATGAATCAGTGTCTAAATATAAGTTGATATTAATTAACCCATTATCTAAATTAAAATATGCAGTTGAGGAGAAGTCGTTTATGTCTTCTTTAATGTCTAACGCACCACCTCCTGTGAATACTCGTTCACTAAAACCCGGAACAAGGTTTTTATAAAAAAGATCCCGTTTGTAAACACAATTATTGAATGTTCCGGTTTCTAATTCAACACTATGGTCTTTTACTCCAGCAGCAGTCCACAATATCTCACCATGAACAAATGTGCAAAAGACCGTAGTTGATCCAGAATAATTAAAAAGTTCGATGACAATTTCTTGATCATTATCACTAACTAGCCGAAGAGAAACACGTTCATACTTATCCATTCTAATAGGACAATCATAATAAATCAAAATATCTTCAATAAAATTTTCTGTAGTAAAAAGAACAGTATCAGCTTTTCCGAATCGATCCCTTTTGAAATAAATTGAGTCCATCTTATTCATAGATTCCACAAATGGTAATTCATGTGACAATATTGGGTAATCTTTTTCTGAACAAGGCGTTGAACTATCGTTACAACCATTTAATGTGATTGCTATTAGCAAACCAATAACCATTACAACCCTGTTAACTGTATCCATAAGATGGTTTTCTATTTTTCTAACGTAGAAAAATATGACTTTTGGGATTAAACGAACTGATTTTATCGTTTTCGTAATTATACAAATAATTAGAAATAGCATCATAGTTAATAGGGTTAAATACCGTAGCAGGTTTTGGTGGCTCATTAACGTTACATGAGTTTAAATAAAACAAGGCATGAGCAAAGAGAATTGTAAACAATAATGTCAGGTTTATTTTTTTCAGAATTGATTTAGTTTTATTAGTCTGAGATGTTCATTTCTGCTATTAGATTTTTGAATTAATCCAACCCCACTTTTAAACCATAACGTATCACTATTTTTGACTACTTGAAGTACTCCGGAGTATGTTGAATCAAAAATCTGGATTTTCTGGTTTGTTAATATATAAGAATCCGTTACCTCGTTGTAGCCATCGTAAATCGGGTAATTAAAAAGTTTTTCCCAATAATTCGTGTTAACTATCTGTGGAGTTGATCCATGCAATGAATTCATCTCCAATTCTTCAGTTAACGAATTTACGTTTCCAACACCAATGACTGAATGGATTCTCTCAATAAATTTAACCTCATAATCGGAATTTCTAATCGTCCAATCAGACCTAATTTCCTTATAAGATTTTAAAATAGTAACAGTGTCAAAAAATGTTTTATCATTTACTGTGAACTCATATATCCATTGTAGGTCTTTAGAATCAGGGAAAAATCTTTCTAATTCATTTGATAGAAAAATAGTGTCTCTTTGAGTATTTTGCTTCTCACAATCTATACATGGTTTTTGGTCTTCACATCTGGTAAACAAGCATGCAAGGAAAATTAATAGTAAAATTATTTGAATGTTGTTAGTTAGAAATTTCAAAAGGTTAGGCTTTAGAACAAAAAAAATCAATAAAGTTGATAATCCAATTATCTTTATTTAAAAGCGAAACAAAATGCTTCCCTAACGCGAAAATATGCAAGCACCCATATTTATGGTTGACATATGCTTCATAGCTCTTTACAATTCGTCGCTTTCTACGTGAAGCATGTGGGGGCACGCTGTAATAAAATGCACCAGATAATGGCGATACTTCATAATTGATATATTTTGGTTTATTTATTGAATTATTTTGGAACTAATTAATTCCCATCGATTGTCATCTTGATCAATGTAACAGATACGTCCATAGTTTCGGGCCCAATAGGTTTTCTTGTGATAAACAGGCAATGAACTTGTTAGTGTGAATTCTCTCACATTTGTGTAAATATTGCCTCGCACAGACATGGAGTCTAGAATGCTTGTTAATGTTGTTGTGTGGTCGCCGACTAATTTTAATTTATCACCTTCCCTCAAGCTTGAATTATCATCCCGAGAAAAAAAAGTTATATGAGCAGAGAAAGGAGTAATACCAAAATATTCTTCACAGACACTGGTTTTACCACCATCTATGGCAAATTGAGTTGTTGCTCCGATGTAATAATCATCATTGATATTCCGAGATGATAAAAGAAGCATACGTGCACCCTCTTTGTTTCTTTTATCTTCATGATCAAAATCGTTTGCGTATTCATGAAGTTTTAAATAAAAACTATCAGTTACTGCATTTTCACTTCCGTAAACCCAAAAAGACCCTTGCTGAAATATACAAAAATCCTTTATGTCTTTGTTCAATAAATCTTCTGGATACTCTTCTGACCCACAACTTGAAAGAGTTATCAAAGCCCCTAAAGTAGTCATTAGGTAGCCAAAGTAAAAAAATCGTTTTTTCATATGTTGTTTGGTTTATTTTTATTTTCAAATACGTTCCCAATAAGTCTTATCTGAAAATTCAACTTTAATTATTCCATTCTTTGGGCTATAATGTAGCATATTACCTGTAAGCTTTGATCCAAAACTAAATGTCCCATCAACAGCATTAAATTGAGAATATGCCCTAAAATTTGACCAAACATCTGTATACAAGGCTTCATTGACTGTAAGATTATGTGGGTTTTCATTATCAGACCTATCACCTACACCAAATTTTCCTAAATATGAGACAAAGTAAAAATCAGAAAATCTTACAGATATTGTTCCGTCATTTAATCCTCCAGGAGTTTCACCATAGAAGTTTATTGCAATACGTTCTTTTGAGATTGAGTCATAATAGACAGAGTTATCTCGCTCCATAAATATATTATTCCGACTATATGCCCCATCTATTTCTTCCGCTTCGAAGGCCATGGTATCAAAAGCGCTTATTACTAAGGTTAATTCAATTGTATCGATTGGAATCTTGTCTTTTACCCTTTTGAATCTTAAGACAGGAGTACTTTTAAAATCGAAAATATACTGTCCAATTTTATCATAATTCAAAAGCTTGTATTCATTGTCTGGAGGATGAACGATTCTATCATCTTTACATGAGTTTAAAGAAAAAATACTTAAAAGAAGAAACAGGGCAAAACCTAAACTGATTAAGGATGATTTCATACATTTAGTTTTAAGATGAAAAGCAATGTAACACTTTTTACGTAGGAAACTCAACCGGAGAGTACGGTGATAACCAGCCTTATTTGACATGTACCACCTATTTAACCTTTAGTAAAACTATGCAAGGTAATATTCTTTGAATAACGTTGTTGATTTGGTTCTAAGCGTAACACGACTCTTTTCGCATGGGCGACTAACATACGGGCCCATGGTTATACAAACGGCTAATTACCTCCAAACAGGAAACTAGTATTTCGTGGTCTATGCTTTGACTTCCCTCGTGCCACCGTTCCTAGATCCGTCAATTTTACTTCCTTCCAGTCTTTAGGCATCGAGGATTTGGTTAAGGTTTATGGTATTTGTCTTGCACAATTTTCCAGTAATATGTGTGCAGATGGTTACGTTATGCACACATTTTGCAAACTTTTTGTGCATATCTACACTATGTGCACAAAATAGTGCCGTTTGTTGTGCACGTTTATTTTTTGTTATTTCTGGTCTCCGCATTACCTGTTTCATTTAGAACGTGTAAATATATTCGGTCCGACTCCTTCTCTGAAAATGGTGTTTGAAGCACTAAATCGCCACTACCTGGGATTACGATGTTATTTGAATATGTTCTATTTTGCACCTTATTAAATGATGCGATTTTTTCAGGATAATGCAATACACTAAAACCAGAATAACAATGTGACCCGCCGAATGTACCATTGGCATAGTAAAAGTGTTTTCCACCATTTAAAACTTTAAAACCAAAAGGGTATCCATTCGTGATTTGCGAAGCGTCATATGGCGGATGAACCCCCTTAGGCATTAAAATATAGTTGTACCAATTATATAGTCGATGAATTTTATCTGTATAATCATAGTTCGTTATGGTATGACCTTCTTTCCTCCATTTAGGTTTTACTTCTTGCTCAAAATCCTCGTTAAACATGTTTCTATAGGAAAGGAAAAATGGAGCCAACCCTTCCATTGCATATAGAAAGTAATGAGGGCCTTCGGCATAACCAGCCATAAAATCCTTTTCGGACATCCGCCCTTTTTTACCATTTTCGAATAACGTATTTTCTATCCACCAATTTGCTTTTTCTGCCCATTTCGCTGAATGATACTTTTTACGTCGCTTAGAATGCCCAACATCATTTAGAACATTTGATGCAAGGCCTAAGGCTCCTGAATAAACCAACAAATGATTATTACTGTACAGTTTCACACCAGAACCACAGGCTTCATAGAAATTTGCAACTGTTCCTTGCAATGCCATTTTTGCCAATGACAAATCTCCCAAATCGACCGTTCTCTCTTCAAGTTCGTAAGCCAACCTTAAAAGGTCATAGGTCGTTGTGTAAGCTATTATTTCACGTGACCTATATTGTACGTTTTGTTTAAACCGCAAGTTAGGACTTGGTTTAAATTTTATTCTACGGTCTTTTTTGAGTTTAATGAGAATGTTCAATGCACGATACCGATAGCCATGATAAATTAACTTATGGGACAATATCGTAGTGTCTGCCAGGACCAGAGAGTCTGGGTTTGTGGAGTCTCTTATGACACCTACTAAGTAAACAAAAGCAGCGCTTAAGCCAATTGAAGCTCCGCTTGAAACATGTTTGTCTCTTTTACCTCCATCCGATTTATTTTTCACCTTCCAATAATCAAAATTATCAAAAGAATTGTTGTCCGCTAAATCGAGCAAAATTTTATAGTCGTTAGCTTTATTTATATCGTCATCCGTAGGATTTACTTCACCGACTAAAGCATTTTGGAGCTTTTCTATTTCCACAGATAAGTCGAAACCAGATTTTGAAGCATCCCAAATCGTTAATGGAATTGGGCCAGGACTTGTCAAGGTACGTTTATTGTTTGCTATTTCTGATTGTTTTATATATACTCCATGCTTAGCAGCTTTTTGGTTGTCCCAACTTGCTCGATTTTGTGCTGAAGCAAATGATGAACAGAAAAGTAGAAAAGTAAAAATGATTAGTATAGTTTGATTTTTCATAATATTCGTTGATAAGTTAGTGTTGAGTCAGTTTTTGGATATAAAGACATAAAAACTACCCCATGCTCTAAGTTAAAGTATGATCGACAAGTCGAGGATCCTTGACCATTAATATTAATATGTCCGTCTATTATAACTTTTTCGGAATACCCTGGCATATAATTAGTAAAAAGGTTATCCCGGCTAATGTTACAATTGGCAAACGAACCTGTCTCAAGTTCAATTGAACTATTAAGGTGAGATGCACTTGTAAAAAGAATTTTATTTCTAATGAATGTATTCATGATACATCCCGTGGAAATTTGTAGCATTTCTATTACAAGTTCTTCTCCTGAAAAGCTTTTGTAACGAATGGATTTTCTTTGAAAGTCTCTATTAAAGTCTGGGCAATCTGGTGAAACGATAAAGTCTTCAATGATTGTATCACGAACGTACATTACCGTATCAACTTTACCAAAACGCTCCCTTTTATAGATCATGGAATCTATGTTCTCAAATGACTGCCTGTAAGTTTCTGAAATTGGTTTAAAGTCGTAGACAATCTTTGTGCATGTGGAATCGTCATCGTTACAACTGTGCAATAAACTAATGCTTGCTATAAAAGTGGCCAATAAAATATGTTTTTTCATGAAGACAATTTTCTAGTTATTATTCAAATGTCTTGAATAAAATGTTTAACCACAATATCTTAAAAGATACAAAACCTAAAAATATGCTTATTCAAATATTTTAAAAACATAGAATTAGAACATTCTTATTCTTTTGTCCTCCCACTCCCAAAACGTTTCCAATCTTACAGTCGTGACTCAAGGCTTTTAACATAAGATTTCTCAATTCGCTCCCGCTCTGTAAAAGCAAATTGAGAAATCTTATGACTTACAGTAAATTAACGCCAGACATTGAAACACAGAACATCACACACATTGCAGAATTAACAGCTAGCTATTCAACAAACAAAAATGTTCCAATTGCCCAATTAACTAGCAGCGACAAAGTCCAACAATTCATCCGTAAAATCTTCCCTGTCCAACTTGAATATCGTGAAGCGATGGTGTGTGTTTATCTTAATCGTGCAAACACGACCATTGGTTATTGCATTGTTTCCATTGGCGGAGTTGCTGGAACAATCTGTGATCCAAAAATTATCTTTCAAACCGCCCTACTCTGCCATGCTTCTGCATTTATTTTGTGTCACAACCACCCTTCCGGCAATTTAAAACCCAGTAGAGCGGACATTCAGCTCACTGAAAAAATTAAACACGGTGGAGAATTATTAGACATTATGCTTCTAGACCACATCATTCTAACCGCTGATGGCTATCTATCCTTTGCCGATGAAGCCCTTTTGTAAGGGTTTCTTAACCATTTAATGCCATACTTAATTTAGGTAAATTAGATTTTGGTAATTCTTTATGGCAATTAGCACTCTTTCTGATGATTTTAATCTCGCCAGTCTTAAACTGGCAAAAGAAGCTGACCGTCTTAAAATCTTAGACCATAATTATTCAATGCTGGAGGATGGCGCAGAGAGTATTGGTCGTATTCCCGTTAATCAGGTTTCTTCTCATTCAAATTCGTATTCAAAGGATAAAAAGAAAGATGATGTTCTTACCCAACTTCTTATCCGACTTCAAAACACTCGATTGTTCTTACTTAATCAGATGCAAGAGTTGCAAGAAGTCATAGACCAGTTGGTTGATGATCGTGATGAAGTGATCAAAATGCGGGATGGGTTAAACGAGTTTCTGGATCATTGGGAAAATACTGGGCATTATGATCTTGATCAAAACAATCGTCCCAATAATCCCATGGTTCTCAAAGCGATTAAAAAATGGGAAGAAGAGAACAATACAGTTTTTGATTTTGACCAAATCAAAAGTGCAGAGAAAATTGCTGTTATAATTAAAGCATTACAAGAGCAGGAAACAATACTTGATACAGACATTCAGAAAAACCTTAATGAATTGGATGTTAAAGTTTCAGAGCTTAAGGTCATAGATTTGGCAATTGATGATATGCATGATGGTAACGTTAAACCCTATTCAGATTTGATTCAGTATGAAAAACTTGCCGCGGATTTAGTCAATCAAACCCAGACTTCTGAAAATAATCAATCCAGTTTTGAAGACGTAACTTTTAACTTTGATTCACCAAAGCCTTAGTGAATGGCAACATGTGATTCATATTCTTCCAGAATGGCATGGATAAGGGTAGTTCCATTCGTCTCAGTTCCCGGCCTTTGAAGAACTACTCGTTTAAACTCTCCATTTGCAAAAAATAACGTTGCATCATTTTTAATTGATGATGGTTTGTCTCCTAAAAAAAGAGCAATTCTTGATTTTCCTTGACGAACGACAATTGTGGCACATTGTTTAACTGCTTTGATATGATCCATATTTGAACTTCGAACCAAAAGAATCAACACATTCTTTTTGGAATTCCCAACAGCGCTGTTAACCGCAACGCTGTCTCCTTGGCCTCTAAAATCAAAAACTTGAACATGGACGGGGTCAGTTTCGTCAACTTGCTCTGTTAAGTGTGTGGGATTATTATCCCTCCCTATTTCTGCAAAGCCAAATAGGCAGAGTAGTGCTAGTGAAAAAAGGATTAATGGACATTTTGCTAAAACAAAACGCTTTACTTCGAATAATTTGTGATGTGCTTTCATAACGGTGGAGTACCGAAACAAAAAAGGCGTGAAACTTAAACGTCCCTACCCAGGTACTGGTATACCTCACAGGAAACGAATAAGCACACGCCTAACCGGCGCAGCTTACATTCAATCTTCCTGTGTTTTGAAATTACCAGTTTCGGGTAGGAGAATGCTGTAAACAGCTAAAATCTATATGTTATGTTTTTTACGTTACGTCTTTTCTATATCGTATGTTTTTTCTTCAAAGATAGGGATTCATAGTATTTGATACACACGATTGTTATGTGATAAAGTAAGAATGTAAGGAGGCATTATCATGCGCATTGAAACAGGAAAAATCACAGCTAAAGGTCAAACAGTCATTCCTTCGAGTCTGTGTAAAAAGCTTGGACTTTCCAACGGTGATGAAATTTTGTTTGAGCAAAATGGAGACACCATTTTAATTCGCAAAGCTTCCAAAATAGATCAAGCTTACTATAAATCTCTTCACGCTTCATTTTCTTGCGAATGGAATAGCTTAGAAGATTGCAAGGCCTACGATGAGTTGTAAGCAATGGGATGTTTGTGTAGTTCCCTTCCCTTTTGTTGATAGTGCGGTTTCAAAACCTAGACCTGTACTAATCGTCTCAAAAGACGCCTTTCAAATGGAAACGGGTCATTGCTTAGCCGCTATGATCACTACTGGCAGCAATACTGCTTGGTCTGGCGATACACCTATTCAGGATCTAAAGCCAACAGGGCTAACTACCCCTTCATTAATCCGATTAAAACTATTTACGTTGGACATGCAGCTTTCTCCAAGACACATCGGTGAGCTATCCAACTCTTGCCGGCAGAATTTCTTGAAGAGCTTCTCTAGCTATATACTTTCTGTTTAATGATCATTTAAGTGCATTTATTGCTTCAATCTGATTACCTAAGAATTTAATCTTCATTGATTTTTGTTCTTTATCCCTGGACCCTGTGCGTTATCATTTGCCTCTACATGCTATTCGTCTCTACAGTTTTGCTTGTTCAAACCTAGCCCCTGCATCAAATGCCAACACCAAGCAGGTTTTGTAAAAAATTGAAGGAAATTTTATTCCAAAAGTATTGTCGTATTGATGCTAGTCGGGGCTTTATCCGAACCATCAAAACATATAGATTATGACTGTAGCATCAAAAGCAGCTCAAAATGGAAGCAAGGCTTCTACGAGCAAAACGACAACAAAACCTGAACTATCAAAATCAGTAGTAAAGCCAGTGGCTAAACAAGAAGTGACCTTAGAAAGTCGACTTCAAAGTGTAAACGAATTAAAAGCGTTGATTGAAAAACGGAACATTTTCGTTGCCAAGCGAGCCGAAATTCGAGAGTTCAGCTTCGGAAGCGATGAACATTCCTGCAAACTTGAAATTGAACATCCGAATGGGAATGTGTTTCGAACCAGTAATGGTTTTGTTATCAAAGAAATGTCTCAGTATTTAGAGACCTTAATCGCAGATAAAATTGGGGAATTAGACGTCTTGATCATGCAGTTTGACGTTTAGGTTTTAATTACTCTAAACCTAATAATAAAAGCGACCCAAGCTAGGTCGCTTTTATTGTTATTTGTTTTGGTTACTTTTTTGAATCTTTACTAACAATAATTTTTGTCACAAACTCATTACCTACTTCATTCCGTACTTTAATAAAGTACGTACCACTGGTCATTGTGTGAATATCTACTTTAGGTTTTTCGCTTGAATCATACCAATTGATTTCAACATCCTCGATAACTTTCTTACCCATAACGTCTGTAAAAGAAACGTTGTAAATACCTGCAGGCCTATTCAATAAATCAATACTTATCTCTGAACTCGCGGGATTCGGATATACCTTAATTGAAGCAGTTTCAGCTTTTTTCTTAATGTCAAGTTTACCATCTTCCCACTGAATCAATCCAATTGAATCTCCGCAGTCAGGAAGACTATCTAAAACATGATAATCGAATGGGTGAAGATTCAAATATTCAAATTGACCAATTTGACAGAGCCAATAATCAGCAATATCCAACGTTACCGGCTCTGCCCAACTTCCTAAAGAATTTAAGATTGTAGAGGCTGTAGATAATTCATTTAGTGACATATTTAGATGAGCTTTCTTAAGATTCATTTTCTCACGAATGTCAAACGAATGCGGAGTACTTGTATCTGCAGTTGCCAGAGTGTCCACCCAATGACCAATATAATCAAATGCATTCTGCACCAGAATTGTATTAATATCATTTGAGTCAACTTTGTCCTTATCGGCGAAATGCTGACCGACAACACTAAGCATTTGGGTACTTGCAATATCTATGTATTTTGCATCGGTTTCAGTCAATGGCAATGGGTATTCTGTAAAGGTTAACACTTCACCCCAATACTCCATGATGTCTTCTAACACATTATTTGTATCACCGCACCATTTTAGAACACTATCAACAGCAATAGAGATTGGTGTAAATGAAAAGTTTGTAGTAGAAATTAATGTGCCCTCAGATGCAAAGAGGTTGCCATCACCACTGTTTAACCCTCCTGCTGCTTCTTCGTCTAAAGTTGGGCATTCTATATTTCTTTCACTGGCAAACGAAGATAGCGACATTGAATTAATATCCGAGTAATTAATTCGACCATTCATACGACTGTTAACATCGGTATTGTCAAGTGAGGGGGCATTATTAGTCATACTATTTGCATCCCAACAATTATAATTTGCCGCAACAGAGTGTGGTGGTGGTCCTAATGGGACATTGTTTTGGTTTCCAGTAATTCCCAGTTGACCTTGTCCTCCACCAGTCGCACTGCTAAATTGATTGTAGCCGTTATCTGTAAAAAAATTCGGAGCACCCCAATACTTATTTAAAATAATGTTCTCTTCGGAATTTGTAAATTTATTCCATCCTGCGTCAAGCTTACTTGAAGTCATCAAATGACCTGCATACATGTCAAGTGTGTAGGGAGAAGTTGACAATCCTAAAAAGTTAGAACACTTAATTCTTAAGTCGTTTCGGCTTATAAATATCATACCATTAGGGTTGTTGTTGACATCACAACCTATGACTGACATTTTAGCCAAATCATTACTTGCAAATGAAATTCCTTGGTAGTCATTTGAATTAAATTCAGTGGAGTATACAAATGACGGAATTAATATACTTTCAGCATGTAACCCATAACCAGTATTGTCGTTTAGGAATGAGTTTTTTATTGTAACTCCACCACCTTTTACTTTCAAAGCATAAAAGTTTTCTTCAAAAACAGATGAATTAACCTTCAATCGAGTCCCAAATCGGGTAGAGGAATATTGTAACCCAATAACGCCACCAGTAAATGTGCTAAAATCAACCCGTGTACCTGGATGTCCCCACAAATAAACACCTTTATAATTACCTCCACCGGCAAACTTTGAGACATAAGCACCATCAAAAATTGATTTACAGCCTAAGTTCAAATATGCATTTTGCTCTATTTCTGCTCTACCATTTTTAATAGCAAATTCAAAAGTTTTATTATTATCATCAAGCCACAATCCGTTCCCCCTAATTTCAAGAACCTTTGTTGATTGGCTGGAGGCTTCAAATGTCATTTTAGTATTGTTGTTCACTTGAATTTTTTCTTTTGCATCAGTGGAATTTGCCACATCACTTATGTCGAAAATCACAAATCCTTGACCGTTGGCTCCGGCTATTGGTTTAAAAACTGCTCCTTCTTCTAACACCAAATTACCTCGGATTTCTAGGATAGCATTTGGGCCATCTAAAATGATAGTTGTCCCAGGATGGATAACTAATTCTGCCCCTTCCTCGATAGTCAATTTTGAATTGTTATTAATGTGAATGATATTATCTGTACTTGATATCAATCTCGAGTTTTCGTTAAAAATCAAATTTCCTTGCTTACTACCATCGTTTCTACCCATTAATAAAATGGTATTACCCAATTGCCAGTCGACTTCCCCGCATGTTTCCATAGTTAAATCAAAACTATAAGCAACTGAAGTATTATTTATTGCAAGAGTAGTTGGAGTTGGATTTGGACCAGACGGAAAATTGAAGCCTAAACTCAAATCATCCGTAATGTATTTATTTGGTAGTTCCAATCCCGAAAACTCACTAATAAAAGTGAGATGAGGGACACTAGTCCTTTGTCCTGCAGTTACGTCGATTGGGTTTGATAAGTAAGTATACTCATGCTTACCAGAGATACATATAATGGATTTACCAAAATCAAGTATCGGCATAGTTCTATAAATCATATCTGAAGTAATAGCTGTATTGAAATTGACTCTGTCATTATCATAGCCTACAATATCATTAACAACTCGGTTTTCTGCAAGACATCTTGCAACTCCACTTCTTTTTATGCAATCGTCATCAAAAACATAGTTCATTAAATGGTCTGAGTATCCATAAATGTTTTTAAAGCGATCATAAACTAGCGGTCGCATTAAATCTTTGAACGTTATTTCTACATCATCAGGCTTATCCCAATCGCCTGCGACCGCGATGGCATTACCATTCAATAAACGATCATTATTAGGATGGGCATTTGGTAATCCCATTCTCGCTCCACTAGTCAGTTCATTGCCTGTTGCATCAACCACAGTGTTTGGACCATCCCACATATCATAAATAGCACAAGCAATATTGTATTCGTTTTTCACACCAATTGTAACTACTGCTGGTAAAGTTCTTCTAACCTCATAACTGTTTAATAGAGGACTACCAGAGGCTAATATCATTGGATTTATAAGACCGAACTCAGTATCTTCATTTGAATAATGTGTATCCAAAATATTACGTATAGCATCAGCAAACCCCTCTGTCCAAGCAAATGAATGATGTTGCATCCGGTTGTCGCTATGAGATCCCCAAGCACTTGGATTACAACTAAAATCATCTAACAAAGTAATCCATGTTCCTCCTTGTAAAGCCCACATATAAAAATGCCCCCATTCGTGATATGGAGTTCTTTCTCTTCGAGCTCCGGCTACAGTCAAGGAAATTTTGGGACCACCTAACATTACCACACTATTAAATACATTGCCCAGAGTAAGATTATCTACAAAAACATTTAAATTTCCTCGACCTACACCTGACATGATGTCTGCATCAGCGTCATTGTCACTAGCAAATCTAAATCCATCTTCCATTTTACTACAAACATTAAAACCATTATCTACGAGTACAATAGTCCCCAATGCCATAGTTCCGCTATTTCCAGTACGGATCGCTCCAAATATATTGTTCATATTCATAGAACTGGTGATTGCCTGGTTAATGAAACTTAGATCAAATTTATCAATAGACTTGTGTCTAATGACTTTAAACTTGTGGGTTTTGTTTCTTGCTTTGAAATGTAATTCCAAATCTAGACCAGCTCCTTCTCCAGCCTGATTCTCGTTAAATGTGATTGAAAAAGAACCGTCGGTTCCTGACTCGGTTTCTCCAATTTTTTTTGTTCTTTGCCATGGATGAAAATCTCTTTCGTGAAGTTCTATCGTAATACCAGACATTGGGACTCGAACTGTGCCTGTTCCTGTCTCATCTAAAACATCAAATTGTAAAGTTCCAGTAAACGTTCCTTGATAATTTGGACCCCATTTACCATGAGAGTTTTGATATATGGAATCCGTATAAATACTATCCCACAGTTCTAGGGAATCAGGATGTATTGGCATCATTTTAACATAAAAAGGCAAGCCTTCATAATCAACCAATTGATAGTCCTCTTGCCAATCATGTACAATTGTATCATTTGGGTCAATGTCTGACGTAGGTACGGAATCTTTATGTATAAAAACACGATTTGGACTGCTTCCATACGGTATTTTCCATACTCTTCCCTGCCTGTGATAATCAAACACATCCCACACTTCAATAGTATTCCATGGTGTAAAAAAAACTTTTCCATACAAATTTGAAACATATACGGAACCATCTTTACGTAACATAGTTTGACTAAACCGTATATCTAAAGGATAATAAGGACAGCTATCAAATGACGTGGTATCATATGGATAATTTATGACCATATTTAAAACAATGGAATCCCCCTTGACGTACCACTCATCCACTCCTTTAAAATTGTGCGAGGATAAACTCCATTGGTCGGGAAGAGATACATTAAGACTGTCTAAGACCAGTAATGAGTCAGTAAATATCCAATAAGCACTTAAGGAAATTTCGCCGTTATGTGAAGTCAATTCTTGAAAGTGAATCTTGCCATATGTTGGCTCATCTTCCCAGGCACAAGATGAAAATGGGTTGCCAAAAACAATAAATAGCGTAGCTAAAAACTTCAAAGAAAATTTCATAATTTGGTTTAATAAAAGGTGTTATAATTAATTTTGATTTACTTCATATTTAGTTAAGTTCCACTCCTCTCCGTCATGTGTAACATATCGTATTGGACCTATGTTCTTAGACCAGAATATATATTTCTTATTTTCCGATGAGGGTTTTGAATGTTCATATTGTCGTACATCCTTATAGACAGTCCCATCACTATCAAAAATATGATAATTATAATTGTACGTAACATTCCGATTATTAACTATACTTACACTGGACCCAACAGAATCTTCCATTGGTTCGTTATAGTTGAAAAATGATTCTACAGGATTAAAAATGTCATCCTCAAAATATTCACTAATCATTGAAACTCCAGATAAGCCGAAATAGTATACATTGCCGAAATTCCAAATTTTTTGTCTTTGAGGATGTAATGAAGAAGTTATTGTCATTAGCGATTTTTCAACTGTACGTCCCTCTTCATCATCAAAGTAAAAATATGATGTATCCTTGACTACTGTGACGGTATCAATTTCGCTTTTTGAGTTTTCATAAATCCAATAACTGTCAGAATTATAAAAACAATACTGTTTTACCGTGTCACTTATTCTGTCAGTAATACCTGAATTTGCCACGGGTTCACTGCAACTAGAAAGTAAATTAATAAATATACACCCACAAAGCATGAGGATTAAGATCACAAATTTAACGTTATTCACAATGGGATGATATTAGTTCAGAATTGGAAAGATACGAAACCTTCTAAACAAAACCTAGTTAATATATAACAATGCTGTTCTAAATAGATTTTAAGCACACCAAATATGTGTTTTGAGCTGAGTATTTATGCAATTACCCTTGCTATTTAAAATTTAGAACCCGATGAACAGGATTTACGCATAATTTAGGTTGTGGTTCTATGGGTTTTTTTAACCACTTCATCAGGTCAATTTTCACGAAACAGTTAAGCGAATAAATGCCACAAGATTTGAAAGCTGCCGCCTTGCTTTGAAATCAACCTTTAACCTGAGCTTAAGTACTCAGCATTATCTTGTTTTTAAGTTGACAGCCTCTGTTTTTATTTGGCTTTGCATGCTATTCGTCTCTAAAGTTTTGCTTGTTCAAACTTAGCCCCTGCATCAAATGCCAACACCAAGCAGGTTTTGTAAAAAATTGAAGGAAATTTTATTCCAAAAGTATTGTCGTATTGATGCTTATCGGGGCTTTATCCGAACCATCAAAACATATAGATTATGACTGTAGCATCAAAAGCAGCTCAAAATAGAAGCAAGGCTTCTGCGAGCAAAACGACAACAAAACCTGAACTATCAAAATCAGTGGTAAAGCCAGTGGCTAAACAAGAAGTGACCTTAGAAAGTCGCCTTCAAAGTGTAAACGAACTAAAAGCGTTGATTGAAAAACGAAACATTTTCGTTGCAAAGCGAGCCGAAATTCGTGAGTTTAGTTTTGGAAGTGACGAACATTCCTGCAAACTGGAAATTACCCATCCAAATGGGAATGTGTTTCGAACTAGTAACGGGTTTGTGATTAAAGAAATGTCTCAGTATTTAGAGACGTTAATTGCAGACAAAATTGGTGATTTAGACACCATGATTATGAAGTTTGACGTGTAACCGAAACTTACTGAATTTATATACGCTTCAGTTGATAGCTGGGGCGTTAACATTTGTTTGAATATTACAGAGATATATAATTAAATAGCTATTCAGGTTTCTCGTAATTAATCAAAAATGGTTAAAGTCTAGGTAGGTGATATGTTAATGAAATCTCATTCAAGAAACCTGACCTTTCATTAAATGGAAATATGAAACTCGATAATCCTACAAACACTGGAATCTTGGATACAGGTTTTATCCTAATATTTGGATTTAATCCTATAAGTCCTTGTCTAGTGTACTTTTCAAAATACCACCCTTCTTGCTGAGAATGTACGTAAAGCATACTACGAGTATGCCTTAGAGTAAAAGATCCAATAATCGAGAAATAATGGTTTTTTAGAAATATAAATTTATACCCTATTCCAAGCGAGAAATCAATATTTTCCGATTCCCTTAAAACTGTATCACCTACCTTTATTTTAAAATTAAAAGGAGGAGTTGGGTGAAGACCAGCCAATGTAAATTGGGCTAAAGATGTATTTAATAATATAGCTTTTGATGTATTATAGGACACAGATAATGCTTGACCATCAAAATTTAATTTAGAGTTTACAGGATGGGCCCTAAACACTGATACCGACTGTTCAGATAATGTGTTACCCCTTGCACCAACAGAAAATCCCCATTGACTATCAGTTTGGCATGATCCAAGCTGAGCATAGAACACAAGCATTATCACTAGTGTTAAACATTGACATTTTTGATTAATCGCATTATTTAACATATATTGGAATACATTTTATCATGTTATTTGAATAAAAAATGTTTACAAAATATACTCCCGGGACTAAACTTGAGATATCTAACGTAAGATTATCACCAACTTTTTCATCAGTGACAATTTGGCCCATTGAATTATATATTATTGTACTTGTCTTTTTTGTCGCACCTTGAACTAAAACGTTTATTAATCCTTCTGCTGGAACTGGGAATACTTTTATCAGTAAGTTAGTATTTGCTGCAGATTGGGGCTCATTGGTAACAGAGTTATGTTTGTTAAATTTTCCAATCTGACAGAATCCAGGCTTTGAAGCATCCCAAACCGTTAAAGGAATTGGACCTGTTCCTGACAATGTGCGTTTGTTGTTTGCAATTTCATATTGTTTTATAAAGACACCATGTTTAGCAGCTTTTTGATTGTCCCAACTTTTTCGGTTTTGAGCATATGAGAATGACGAAAGTAAAAGTAGTAAAGTAAAAACGATTAGCTTGATTTGATTTTTCATAATATTCGTTGATAGGTTAAAAGTGAATCTGTATTTTCATACAATGAAATAAATACCAGCCCATGCTTTAGGTTAAAATAAGATCGAGAAGTTGGTTGCCCGAACTCATCAATATCAATATCTCCTTTAATTATGACCTTTTCCGAATAACCAGGAACATAATTGTAAGCATTCAGACCATCAGTGCTAATATTACAATTGGTAAAATTACCAGTCTTAAGAAAAATTGAACTGTCAAGGTAATTAGCACTTGTAAAAAGAATTTTATTTCTAATGAATGTATTCATGATACATCCAGTGGAAATTTGTAGCATTTCTATTACAAGTTCTTCATCTGAAAAGCTTTTGTAACGAATAGATTTTCTTTGAAAGTCTCTATTATAATCTGGGCAATCTGGTGACACGATAAAATCATCAATGATTGTATCACGAACGTAAAATACCGTATCAACTTTGCCATAGCGCTCCCTTTTATAGATCATGGAATCTATGTTATCAAAAGACTGCCTATACGTTTCTAAAGAAGGTTTAAAGTCATAGACAATTTTCGTGCAAGTGGAATCGTCATCTTTACAGCTTTGTATTAAACCTATGCAAGCTGTTAAAATGATTACTATAGAAAGTTTATTCATTTGGTCTTAAAATTGATAATATCCAAAGATCAGCAATAAAATGCTTAACGACAATATCTAAAAAGATACAATTACCTTAAGTCGTACATATGAAGAACCAAGAATTATAAAAATCTTGTTTTAGGCCTTTAATTCCTTGTTGCCTATCCATTCTAATTATCATGATTTAAGATTCTTATAACTTCCAATTTCTCAATTCGCTCCCGCTCTTTAATAGCAAATTGAGAAATCTTATGACTTACAGTAAATTAACATCAGACATTAAAACAGAAAGCATCACACACATTGCTGAATTAACAGCAAGCTATTCTCCAAACAAAAATGTTCCTATTGCCAAATTAACTAGCAGCGACAAAGTCCAACAATTCATCCGAAAAATCTTCCCTGTCCAACTTGAATATCGTGAAGCGATGGTATGTGTATAGTAACTATGTATGTTCAAAGCTTCACCATGGAAAATACATTGATTAGGTTACTCATATTATTAGCTTTGCATAATCTGAAAAATCGTTATGAAACTAAAAGTAATCGCAGCCATATTTATCATTTCCTTATTTTCAACATCATGTGATGAGTTGACAGAAGTGTTGGAGGAAACAGGACTTTCAGAACAAGAGGTCGTTGAGGGATTAAAATCAGCACTTACCGTTGGGACAGATACATCCGTCACTGTTTTATCTGCAGTAAATGGGTATCTAGGAGATGATTTAGTAAAAATAATTCTACCTGATGAAGCTTCGGTGATTGTTACAAACATTGCAAAAGTTCCAGGTGGGAATTTGTTGATTGAAAAAACCATTGAAGCCATCAACCGTTCTGCCGAAGACGCAGCTCCCGAAGCAAAAGATATTTTTGTGTCTGCAATTACTGATATCGATATCGCAGACGGATTTGCCATATTAAATGGCGAAAATGATGCAGCAACGGAATATTTAAAAAGCAATACGACCGCAGAATTGACGGCTGCTTTTCAACCTAAAATTAGCACGTCACTCAACAAAAAGTTGGTCGGGAATATTTCTGCTGAAAGCGCTTATTCTGACTTAATCAACGCATACAATACAGCGTCTTTAAACGGTGTACTATTTCCAAAAGTAACTTCTAATTCGTTGACGGAGCACACAACCAAAAAGGCACTTGATGGTCTGTTTGTCAAAGTTTCCATCGAGGAAGAAAATATACGAACCAAAGCATCACACCGAGTGAATGATATTCTTCAGAAGGTATTTGGAGAATAAGCTCACACGCTAAAAAAATTGTAAATGTTAGGGTGTAGTTACACAACAATTACTGTTGTCGATTCTCCCAACGTAAGGAATAATAAACTTCGTGTCCTAATGCGTATTTGGATAAATACTGCAAGTTTCCGAACTTCCGTCTTCTAATATCAACCGACTATATGAAGAAACCAACTAGATATTTTAGTCTTTTATCCATCCTTTGCTTTACTATTTTGATCTTTTGGGGTTGCGAAAAGGAGGTTGTAACACCAACGGTTGAGGAACCAGATGTCACTAACACTTCAGAAAACATTTCTGTTGGCTGGGAGTTGTTTGACTCTGATTGGCCCGCAACAACTGACATGCAAATTCTTGATGACGGAAATGCCATGGTTACTTTAAAAAACAAACAATTATATAGATCAACTGACAGCTGCAAGACTTGGGATATCATTGGTCCACAGTCAATAGATGCCTATACGTTTACAGATGATAAAACGGGTTATCTATTGAGGGTAGATGAAGCAAACGATACTAAGACACACGAAACTATCACCATTTGGAAGACAACGGATGCCGGTAACAGTTTTAAAGTAGTTCAATCAATTGATTCTTCTGTCTTACTAGACTTTTATGCAAATAGTGATAGCGTCTATCTCGACGTAATGAAGTTTGATTCAAACTTTGCGGCCACAACTCTGCACTATGCTTTTAATCCGAAATTTGATGGATATTCAATTAACTCATCAAGTTTCCAAGGCCCACGAGTAGATTTTAAAATAGGTGAAACGAGTTACACGTTTAAAACGAAGGAAAATATCTTAAAAATTTATCGATACTTAGCATCAGGTATAACGGATTCTGCGGTCTTCCCTTGTAGGTTTTTAAAAAACGATATGAGAAATTTTCATTTTATTAATGATCACATCATGTATTATCTAAATTCTGGTAAAGTCTCGAAATATGACTTCGATACAAAGATATCTTCTGTTGTCAAGGAGGCTCCTTATTTTGATTCACATCAATGGCTTTACATTATTAATGATACGAATTATCTGACTAGTTTTTGGACCTCAGAAAGCTACTCTGTCTTAAATACTACCTCAAATACATTTGCCACGATATTGAAGTATGATTTCAGACTCAAACGTGATTGGCCTAGTAATGGTATTCAGCATGATATCATTTCTCTTGAGCCTGTTTTTAACAATACCTATCTGTATATGTTCGTAAATGACGGTAAAATATGGCGAAAACGACTTTAAGTTGGTTTACACAACGATATGACAAATGAACATATCCACGTATATTTGACAAAAACACCCTATGAAATATTTTAACTCATTATTCTTACTAGTAGCTTTATCCATTTTTGCAATTTCGTGTGATGACGACGAACCAACAGTTACACCAGATGATACTGTACAAGACACCTACAAATACGACGGTGATTGGGAAGGAACCTATGATGGTGACGATACAGGTACCATATCAATAACTATTGACAACAACGGAAAGTTAACCGGAACTGGATACTCTAATAGCACAAGTGCTAACTTTCAAATTACAGGAACAGTTTCTGAAGAGGGAGTATTTGAAAATACTACAACAAGTATTGGTACTGATTTTATAGGTACAATGGGCGAACTATACGCGTCTGGCACCTATCACAATAAGGGGACTGGAATTACTGGCGGTTGGACCGCTGCGAAACAGTAAAATTATTAAGCCTATTTCACTGTGCTATAAGGCAAAATTGTGGCTGGTAGGCGGTTATAAACGTTATTCTCAATTCCATGATCAATCGATCATGGAATTACTAATTGATTTTGACCATGACCAGTCTATATCAATACATTCTTGTTAAAAACACTATTGCACAAGTACCACATACCCTTCATACGTGTGCTCTTTACCATCATTATCAAAAACGGAAATAAGATAGAGATATGTACCCATAAAAGCATCTAGTTCTTCAACATTCGGTTTCCAGCTTTCAGAAATATCTCCCTCAAATAGTTTTTCACCCCAACGATTGAAAATCTTATAAGACCCTCGTGCAGCTCCTAAACTTACTATTCTGAATTCGTCATTATTACCATCGTTATTAGGAGAAAAGGCTGTAGGTATCATAACCAAAAGTTTGTTTGCCGGAGCCATTCCATTATCTAAAACAATTAGATTTTGAATCGAAGTATCAGAACAACCAAATTCATTGAAAACAATAAGCTGAGTTTCATAATCGCCTGCATTTTCAAAAGTGTAAACGGGGTTGGAAGCATGACTTGTGTCTCCATTATCAAAATCCCAAATCCATTGCTGTATGTTTGAAGTCGATTGATCTTCAAACGTGACCTTGCCATCTATTTCATAAATGGTTTTTGGTTGATAATCAAACAACGAGAATGGTTTCGGATGAACCATAAGTGAGGTATCAATGCTTTGTTGACAACCTCGGTTTGTAGAAGTCTGCAGATTTATTGGATATAACCCGCTTGTGAAAACGATTGATAATGCCGTATCCGAATAATTCTTACCATCAATAATCCATGTTAGCTGATCTTCTTGCGTTGTCGCAAAAGTAACAAGCAATGGTTCACAACCTTCATCTGCACTTAATGAGATTTTATTTGTAGGTATTCGCAATACCTCAATATCCATAGAGTCTGAACTTATACAACCGTTACCATCACTAAATGTATATGTGACTTTATAAATTCCAGGGTTCAGACTTGATGCCGAAAATAAACCAGATGACGACACAAATGTTGCTGGAGAGAAAACACCTCCATTATTGTGAACTGGCTGTAATTGAATGTCAACTGTATCATTACAAAGAAGCCCAACCTGTAACAATGAAGCATCTGGAAAGGAATCAATTTGAACATATGCAGTATCATATCCAATACACCCATTACCATCTACAACCTGATGATAAATAGGATGATTACCACTTGCAGAAATGGACGGATCAAAAATACCGCTCGAATCTATATATGCTCCAGGGCTGCTAAATTTATCAGAATTTGTAACACCTGAAATATTTTGCAAACCACTATTTTCACAGAACGGCCATGTAAATAAAATTTCAGCGTCTGGAACCGTATCTACAACCACATTTGCAGAATCCAACGACATACAACCATTGCCATCGGTAAATTGATGAAAGATTTTGTGAATTCCCGATCTAACTGTATTTGGATAGAAATTACCAGAGGCATCTACCAGATTACTTGGAAAAAAGACACCACCAGAATGAATGGTAGAAAGCTTAACCATGTTTGAGTTTTCACAATACGGCCACGTTTGAAGAATTGATGCGTCTGGAATTGTGTCAACGAATATATCTATGGAATCAGCGCCAGTACATCCATTCAAATCGGTGATAGAATGATACACCTTGTGAATTCCTGCTTTGGCAATTCCTGGATTAAATGCACCAACAGAATCGATAAACTGCGTAACTCGAAACAGCCCTCCAGGATTATAGGTCTTTATAATCTGAACCGTATCGTTTTCACAAATCGGATTGGTTGCAAGAATACCTGCATTAGGGATTGAATCTATGACTAATGCTATGGAATCAGTTCCGCTACACCCCTTACCATCTACAATCGTATAATACACAAAATGAGAACCAACGGATATTTGAGATGGAGAAATCCGACCTATGGTATCAACTAACCCCATTGGTGAAAACACACCACCAGGATTAATCAACGGTTTTAATAGGGTATCTGCGCTATTCTGACAAACCGCATCAAACGGAACTATGCGCGCATCAGGAATGGTATCAACTTCGACAGAAATGGAATCAACTCCAGTACAACCCTTACTATCCGTTAAACTGTATAAAATATGGTGAATACCCTTACCTGCCGACATGGGGTTAAATTGTCCTAGTGTGCTAATGAATGAAGAACCGTAAAACGTACCACCAACATGAAATTTTGCATTAATCTTTTGAATTCCAGAATTCATGCAAAACGGCCCAGCAGGAGTAATAGAAGCGTCTGGAATACTATCGACCACAATAGCTGTAGAGTCTTTACCAACACATCCTTTAGTATCGGTGACAATGTGAATGATTTTGTGAGAACCTATCGACACTGCCATAGGGTCAAATAATCCTTGTTTGCTAATGTAAGAAGTCGGTGCAAACGAATCTGTATTCGTTATTCCTTTGATGTTTTGTACTCCAACGTTTTGGCAATACGGCCCTTGATTTAAAATTCTTGCATCAGGAATACTGTCAATAATTACCTTTATTGAATCTGTATTTGAACACCCTTTTCCATCGGTAAAATGATAGAAAACTTTGTTTGCTCCAACTTGCGTTGAGTCTGGTTTAAAAATCCCAACAGAATCGATATATTTTGTTTTGGAGAAAAAACCACCTGAATTAATTTTCGGTAAAATCTTTACAGCATTAGCATTCTGACAAAATGGTCCTGATGGAACTATTGAAGCGTCTGGAATGGAGTCAATGGTTATTGTTGTTGAATCGGTATTAAAACAACGCGTTGTATCCATAAAGGTATAATACACCGTAAATGACCCACTACCCGACTTTTGTGGGTAAAAGTTTCCATTGGAATCTAAATAATTAGTCGAAGTAAAGGAACCGCCCGTATTCACATTTCCTACTAGCTTTTTTGCTCCTTCATTTGCACAAAATGGGCCAGCCGCTTTAATGGAAGCATCTGGCAAACCATTCACAACTAACTCCAATGAATCCGTATTTGTGCAGCTATTTCCATCGGTTCTTGTATGATAAATTATGTGTCTTCCTACACCAGCTGTGTCTGGATTAAATAAACCTGATACTGAAAGGTAACTTGTTGCGACAAACGTCCCTGTATTGACAGCACCTCTGAGCGTAACTGTGTCATCTTCCATACAAAACGATCCAGGATTTATGATTGATGCATCAGGGATACTATCTATTTGCACCAAAATGGAGTCGACATTCCTACAGCCGTTACCATCTGTAAACGAATAGTAGAACTGGTTGGATCCCACGTTTAACGAATCGGTTGTAAATCGACCGTTTGAATCGATGGATACGTTGGAGAAAAAGTACCCCCCAGAATTAACGGCGGGAATAAGTCGATTTGAACCATCATTTTGACAAAAAGGTCCAGCTGCAGTAATGGAAGCATTTGGAATAGAATCTACACGAACCAAAATAGAATCTCCAGCAGTACAACCTTTTCCATCGGTAAATGAATACACAACATTGTTCAATCCAACCGAGGCATTCGACGGTGAGAATACTCCTCCTGTAGTCAAATACCCTTTTGAACTAAATGTACCTGAATTATTTGTTCCAGTTTGTATGGTAAAACTAGACCCATTCTGACAAATTGCTCCGGGATTAGTTAGTGTTACGACTGGAATGGTATCCACATCAATAATTGCAGAATCTAAAGAAGTACAACCATTTGTATCTGTATAAGAATGGAAAATCTTAAAGCTTCCTGCTCCAGCATTTGCTGGACTAAATTCTCCATTCTTATTCAAATAAGAAGTTGCTGTAAACACACCCGTATTATTCAAACCACTGAGCTGTTGTAAACCGCTATTTTCACAAAACGGACCAGCGGATTTTATTGATGCATCTGGTAGAGAAAGAACGGTGATTGTAGTAGAATCCGTATTGAAACAACCATTTGTATCATGGTTGACATAATAAATTTTATGATTTCCAATTCCAGCAGTTAACGGATCAAACGAAGCTGCTGAGTCTATATACGAAGCTGTTCCATAGAAATGTCCATTTGCCGTCGGTTTACTTAAGGTAGTAGTACCAGCGTTTAGACATATGTCATTGTAATTTGGCATTTGGAAACCTTCAGGCTGATAAACGATGACATTCATTGAGTCCGTTGCTGAACAAATAGAATCGTTATTGGTAAAATATACCTTATTACTCAGAGAATCCGTTTGCGTTGGATTGAAGACTCCTGCAGAATCAATATAATTTCCACCAAAGAAAAAGCCATCCGTATAATTTGATGAGACATGAATCGTGTCGCTATTAAAACATAAATTGTTCGTGGAATAAATCGACAGTTTAGGAATGGTATCCAACCTATAAAATGCGGTATCTCGAAAAAGACAACCAAAAGTATCTGTTGCTTCAAAGTACACTTCCTGCTTCGTGTAAGGAGACACACCTACTACGATAGAACCATCCGAAAGAACGGCGTTATTCCCGACATACTTACCATTGGAAATTGGTGGATCTAACTGAAAGGTGTCTAGCTGGTCGCAAACTCCTACCACATCGTCTGAAATTAGATCCGTATATTGATATTTGGTGTCTACAAGAGTTGTATCCAAATTACTCTTACAACCGAATTCATTTGTAACAGAGAAAGACAACATTATACTATCAGAAACAAAACGATTTAGACTAGTATCCCCGTCTGACCAGCTGAATGAATGATCCAAGGTGGATAAATCAGGCTCAATTAGCAACTGGGGGTTGTGGTTAGATATCATTACATTTTTTATTCGATAAGATGCTCCGTCGCTAAAAGCAGATATTCCGAACATACTTCCTTTGTTGGCTGCAACACTGATTGAATAATCAAAAACCAGTTTATCGTCAAAGTACAGATAGAGTTTGCCATTTATATATTCACAGCGAATATTAACCCATTGCCCTTTCGGAAGTGAAAACCCTGGATAAGACCGATAGCGATAATACCCATTTTGATATAATGTAATTTGGTCACGGAAACCTTGTTGAATAGTAAGCGTTGTGCCGTTAGTTCGTGACGCGTAAGCCACTGGTCTTGACGTATTAAAAGCATACAACCATAAATAGTCATTATCGTTCCCAGACAAATAATAATCAAAAGACGCAAAAATCGTGTCGCTTGAAGTTAGGTTAGACGTGTCTTCCCAATCGATATAACCTCTATCTCCATCGTCTTCGGCAAGTGAAATGTAATTAAACATAGACTCCACAGCATCACCAGTCAATGTGCCAGTAGTCGAAACCTCCGTTGAGTCATTCACTAAATATGGTACATCGTAACTGATTGTTGGCTTAAGTTCAATGGAGTCATTTTTACAAAAAATAGATTCTTCTGGCAAGCTAACATCTGGGTTTTTAAAAATGTGAACATTAACTGAATCTGCTGTAGGACAACCGGATTGTAGCTCGATTTTAAATCCATCAAAAAACACATAGCTCGTTCTTGAAGTGGTATTATTCTTCTCTGATATTAGTTTAAGTCGCAGTTTCCTTGTGCCCGATGGGACTAGTTGTCTGGTTTCGTAAAACTGCCAGAAGTCACCTTGGTGATTCCTTGAGGAATAATCATCGATTTTACCACCAGATGAATTCAGAAACTCCAAAACAAAACTTCCACCATCAGCATAATCCTCATATCCTCTTATCAGTCCTGAAATTGAGATAACCATTTGTAGTGAATCAACTTGTGAGGAATATGAAGAAAGATCAAGATCTTGATACATCTCAAGTAACGAAGCGGCATTAGACGAATGCTGTGCATATGTAACGTATTGAGAGTCCTGAGGTTCATAGCCAGCATTGTTGCTATTTCTCCAATTCCCCGAGTTAATTGTCCAACCATTTGATGATGAGGGTTGAACTTCAAAACTTCCGTTCCTTAGGTAAGAACCAGGGTTAAACACCCTATAAACATACAATCCAGTTCGCGTTGCATATTGTTGCGAGTCCGTTGATCCATTTCTCCAGATACCCGTACCGTAATTTAACCTACCCGTAAGTAAAACGCTATCTCCCTCACAAAGTAGCGTATCATTGGTTAAAATAACAGAACGGTTTCCACGAGGCACTAGAACCGTTTTAACAACTGTATCGGCCGTATTATGTTGAATATTTTCAGCTACTAATGTTACGGTATAATGCGCAGCACTGTCCAATTCAGGAAAGGTGTAGAATGGGTTTACCATTTGGCTACTATCTTGTGTACGACCGAAGTACCAGGTGTATTCAATGGAGTCTCCTCTTGATGATCGATTTAAAAATTCAATGGAGTTTTCCGGACATGAAATCTGATAGTCAAAATTGGCAATGACACGATTTGGGTCTTGAGGTATGCAAGAGGAGTTCGTATTGGCAACCGATTGTGCTTGTAACTTAATTTCCCCTATCGCACTTTCAGGAGTTACCACCTGTATAGTATATGTTCCATTTCGCACACATTCCAATTCGAAAGTTGTGAGCGCGTCACTGTTACATGTAACTGGGGTTAGGGAATTACAATCCCCATAAAAGGCTCTTAGTTGAATTTGGTCAGAACTTGCCGTGGTATTTTCGGTAAGTGTGAATTCGATGTCAGCCTTTGCTGTGTCTTCGTAAGTCACAGAAAACCATGTTGACTTGTAACCGTATGGTCCAGACAAACAGGCTAAATCCGTTCCATCTTCGCCGAAGGATTCACCCATTGAGTGACAATCTATTGCCAACTCTGCCGACTGCGTTTCAAATGTGTCCAGAATGATATCAGCTGCGTCACCACACATATCACCCGATTGTTTTTCAAAAACGATTTGTGGGAAGACCACATCCGAGCAATCTCCATATTTACATTTATTTAGTTGAATGTAATAGGTGCCCGGATTTACACAAATTCTTTTAGCGTTACCCCCCATCTCATCGCGGTACTTGCCTGAGGTCTGATTTCCAGGGTCTCGATACGTCAATCCACTCAGTGAGTCACCATCAACAATTGACTCATAAACACGAATTCGATCGACGCTGTTGACTACTTCTTCTTTTAGTGTTCCATTACTCAAATAGGATCTTTTCATGTTATAGTGCAAGTATCCCGAATTATGTATTGTGGTTTTGTACCAGACCGATGCCGCTTCAGAAAAACAATTGTTTGTTGAATAGTACCCGTGATATGAGTCTGTAAGATCGTGGGTTGATCCCGCAAAAACAGTTGAGTCCCCACGATAAAGAAAGTCATGGCTCAACTCAGAAGATATTTCAGGTTTTGAACTTATTAGTCTGAACTTCCATTCGTCAAAATAGACATTTGCTCGGCTATTTGCTCCATTGTTTTTAGCTTCCAAGAATACGTTCATACGGACGGCTCCGGATGGAATAATAAATGAACTATCCAGGCTCATCCAAGTTGTAGAACTTTGCCATGTTGAAATAATTGAATCAATAGGTTGATTCGTATTATTATAGAATACAAGTCTATATCGCCCTTCGTCGGGTGTGCTCTCATTACCCGTTTGTATTGACCCTGAAAAATGACCGCTGATGGAAGCACTTCCTGAAACCGAAGCTGCTGACCCAAGATCTACGGTTTGGTAAATACTGAACGGTCCTGAACCTAGTCCAGAGGAATATGCATATAACACGCGACCCGATATTCCAGTAATAGAACTTGAACGCAGTTCCCAATTACCATTGGAAGTGGTCCAGAAATCATTATCCTCAAAACTTGCGTTAAGCAAACTATTTTGATCATTGAAACCATTAATCGTGTTGGCGCTGGAATAATAGTCGTATCTAGTATCGTCTAAATCAACCGAGTCGTATTTAATTTCCATCCAAACGTTTGAGTTTACCATGGATGATTTAAAGTAATCGTCGACGTCAACCAACACATAGTATCTTGTTGGAACAGCTCGTTCACATGATTCAAGCGAAAAATATTTAATGAGGCCGCTTGATCCGTAATCAGTCAAATTCACTTCTTCCAGTCCGTCCGTTTGTGTAGAATCCAACGCTCCGTTAGCATATAATTGCGCGAGAGTTTGACTTCCCGAGGCATCTGATTTAAATACGGAAAAGCAAAAATTATTTGAAACGGATGATTGTATCCCTGCAGCAGATGAAGTGAGCCCATTCAATTGAAGGTATGCAGTTCCCTTGCCATTAATAACGAAAGAATACCACAGGTTTCTACGACTCGATTTCCATGGGTCGTATTTACTTCCTGAAGGTCGACTGATCATGGCAGAATCATAAGGATAAATAACAGCAGAATCCCCTCCTGAATAAATCAGTGGGTTTGTTGTATTGTTTAAAGAACAACTATTTTTATTCGGATCCGATAAAGCAGCACCCGTTCGACATGTAAAATAATCATGGCTAGGTGGAAGCGTTGTATCTGAAGGGTGAACATCATTCACTGCACCATCGTGATACTGATTATCTCCAGGGATTGCACCAAAATCATAGGCATTTTTGGCGTGATCAAAACGTGACCTAAAAACTCGGTCTATATAAAGTTGTGGCTTAATGCTTGTTGCCCGACCAGTTGTACGTTTGCACATGTACACAATGGTATATGAACCAGCGGGCAGGTAGCAAAATTCAACGAAATTCGGATTATAATTACAGTCCTGAATAGGTGGTGGGTTTGACCCATAAAGTATGTTTGGGTTTTGTTTTATGTCAAATGGGTAGAGTTGAACATTCCACTCACCTCCATCTCTAACTTGGAAATTGAAGTCACTGACAAGTTTCACATAAGCATTATGTTCTAAATTGAAGGTGTAATAGACAAAGTCGGTTGCAAGTGGGTTGCACTTTAATGAATCGGGAAAATGTCCGATAGAGCTATCTGGGTCACAGTCGATGATAACTGTGGGCAGGTTAAATTTAGCAAGTGTTAGTTGCATCCCATTGTTTCCATAATCGGAAGCATAATCTAGTGGCTTAGAACCGTTAATCAATGTATCCAAATTAGCAGCGCGCCAAGGACGATTGTAATTGTTAATGTTGGCAGTACTTTTACGTGTGGTAACAATAACTCGATGTCTTGAGGTGTAAAGGCCGGAGGAGTTTGAATTATTTCTGTTCGAAGTATAATCAATATTGGTGTTATTCGATACCACTACCGTATAATATCCTGGCGTAAGTGGATAACAATCTTCACTTGTTTTGGAATTGTATATACCGCTCCAGTCCTGTCCATCATCAAAAAGTTTAAGACCTGAAATACCTTGTCGTACATCTCCGCTAAACAATGAATACCAATGCCCGCCAGTCAGTGTAACAACACATGGAGAATCAACATAGAAAACATGGAAGGTATTTCGTTTTCCGCAATAATACCCGTCAATTGTTGTTGGGTTTTCGGAACATGAGAAAGTATCGTATGCGCCCGCGACATAATCAATGCTTGAAAGGCTATCTAAAAATTCTGCACTAGCAGGATCTGAAAAACGAGTTTGATGATGATAAAACGTCATTCTTGGCTCACTAACACTTCCGACGTCGGACTGGTCGAAGAACGCAACATGCGTGTAAGTTCCAGGTTCTAGACAAACATCCATTGTGCCAGTTGTACTAGTAATACAGTCGGTATATGATTTCAACCCGGCCAAGGTATCTGGGTAGCTTTGAATAGATTGTGAACTGCGAAGACCAAAAACGTTCCCCTTATAAAATCGATTTAGGTTTGAGCTGCGATAACTATAGCTAATCATTCCACTATCTACGGTTCCATTATTATCTGAATCTCCAATGGTAAAAACACGATATATCGCCTTTTTATAAGAGCTATCGCAGCTTTGACCGGGTAAAATTGTATTTGAGCAAGCAACCGTATCCGCACTAGCAGTAATTTGAGAATAATTTGGTAAAGGGTCTAAGTGATTAACTGAGTCAGCTCCATCTGCAGTATAAAGTGAAAAATGACTGCGATCAGGCATAGGAGACGGATTTACTTGAAGCCGAAAGTCTCCCCCGATGGTCGCACTTCCATGACACTCATATAACTTTGGAATAGTATCTGAACCTAATACTTGAATCGCATAGTTACCTGGTGGAAGACACGTCAAACTTGCTGACGCCGATCCAGAGTAAATCAAATTGTTTTCTGAAATGTCCGAACAATTTGAAGTAATGGTGTCTGCAAAAATGCGAAGCGCCAACAAACTGAGCTCCTTTGTTGAACCACCGGTTAAACTTCTAGCCGCAACAGCTACGTTTGAAGTTTGCTTTAGTTCAAAATGATACCATTGTGCTAAATTGTAGTTGTAATTTCCGATTGAGATTGACGAATTGTTTACCGTTCCACAAGCATTGTTAGAAATAACATGATCACAGGTAAAACTAAAGTTTGAGTTAGAATTGGAATTTAAGACCCCAAGGTTTGCTGATGAACTGCTCATTGGTTGACCATTTTGCTTCGTGTAGTTACCCGTTTGATCGGATAATCGCACAAGTATTTCGTCCTGTACATCTTCTTTGAAAATGAGTTGAATCGTATAATACACTCCAGAATCAAATTGACATGTATAATCAAAAACGATCTCATCACAGGAAGCATCGCAAGCATCATCTTTCCAGTTTACAACTTTTTCTTCTATCTGTTGAAGAGATGACACTGAGCTCCTGCAATCCCCTTTAAACAACCGATAAACGAAGGTGTCAATATCATAATACTTGCAATCGAGATTGGATATTTTTATTTGTGAATTATCCGCCTTGTTTTTTGCGTTAAAAACATACCATCCACTTTGTGAATATTTTAATGAGTCTTTACCTAGTTTCGAGTCAGAACAATATTCAGATGAATCATCGATTGTATAACAGCCGTAATCAGTTTTTACAAATTTGGTTTGTGATCCCTTAGCTCCAATTACAGTATTACCAAAATAATATGCATTTGATGGGACATCATACTTAGCGTTAGACACACTCGAATTTTGATAGGGATACGATGTTGTGATTTCCACAAATACTTTTCCGTTAACCGATGATTTGGTCGACACTTGAATCATGTACCATCCTGGGTCCAAACAAGGATAGTACGAGTTACCAAACTGGTTTAGAGCACTAATCCGTGATTTGGAAGCTTCCGACGTACCAGGTAAACAAGATTCACTATAATAAGTCGTAAATCCACAATCATAGGTTCCTATTGAACTACCTACCTGAGAAAGCTTGACATTTACACCCCGACGAACAGGAACATAAAACTTGTACCATATTGATTTGTCGTCAAGTCCCGCAGATGATAGTGAATTAGCAAAATATTCTCCACTCTCAATAGTAGCGCTATCAATATCTATGGTATCACTTAAAAAGGTGCCTATGCCTAAATCACGGTTATTTAGTTTAATGACAATAGCATTGGAACAACTGTCATTTGGCGTGATTGCTTTAATTTTCTGCGATGTAAATAGGAGTGCCACAAGGGTACACCAAATCATCCACCTAGAATTCATACTATTAGATTTTAGTTTCAGTTTGGTCAAAGTTATTAAACTCTAAAAAAAATCCCAATAACACATGAACCTCTTTATTCTGGTGATGTCTGAAAACATGATTTCAGACTCAAACGCGATTGGCCTATTAATGCTATAGGGCATGACATCATCTCTCTTGAGTCAGTATTTAACTTCACGATAGATTGGAAAAGTTAGCTTTCCTACAATACAAATGGAAATAATTCTGACGATTACAACGATCAAACGACTAAGAAGATGAAGTAATTAATGTCAATTTCGAATCTGATGTGATTTAAAGAACTTACGTTACCACTGAAAAAACTTTATTTTTAATAATAGGCCTTAATATCGTTATTAAACCGAAGGGTTTTTACCTATAAATAAGTATACTTTGAGTTATAAAACCATCTTTAGTTTCAATGATACATGTGTAAAAACCGGGCTCACTAGGTATTGTTTCAATAATTTCTGAATTGTAACTATCGTAGTTTTTCATAAAACATGTTTTTCCTAACACATCACGTAATTGAACAGATATTATTTCACTTGCAGATGAAATATGAATAGCACCCGAACTAGGGTTCGGGTAAATCTTTAAATCAGCGTTTTTAGTTTTACTCAACACATTAGATTTAAAGTAATTTGCTACGTCAATATTAGATTTACCAGAAGTATTACTTTCATAAGGAACTCCTACCACCTGATAAAAATACTTCCCATGCGTTTTCAAGCCTTTATCCCAATATACACTTGTTGTTGAGCTTACGGTATCAATTTCGGTAAAATTTATTGAATCACCAGCGCTGCGCATAATTTGAAAATGTTTAACTGCTTGTGAACACCCTTGCCATGTTAATCTTGGTCTTAAATACTCATCTTTATTTACATTAAGATTAACAGGTGTATTCATTTTTGATGTTTGCTGACAGTTTAAAACATACCCGGTGACTTCAACATTTCTTGATCCTAAAAGGACTTTGTTCCGAAACTCTTTTACCTCAAAACTTACAAAATAATATCCAGCAGGAACTTTATAACTGGACTCAATTATAACCAATCTGTTTTCCTCCAAACTCGTATTAAAATTTAAACCAAAAGGTTTTAAATAGTTAAATCCTGCTTTTAAATCAATTGGTTTGGGCTCAACAAAAACTTCTGAAGGTAAAGGCTTGGATGCTACCTGACCTAAGGATCCAATGCCTTTCGAAATATTGTTTAGAGAAATAACGATAGAATCACCATCTAAATCATAACCACTGAAACTCCACCTATCAGAGGTTACATCACAATAAGCCTTGACATACTGCTGGATTATTGCAGAAGAATTTTGAATATCTGTATTCGGGATTTCCGTGACAAAATAAAAAGACCTCTCTGGTTCCCCATTAGAGTTTAATGTTACATTGTTAGCCGCTCCACCACAACATCTTTCACTTGTAATAATATAGCCATCTGTGTTTTTGGGTAGTACAATTTCGGTTTTATACTGACCCTTTTCAACATTTTGATTTGTGTTCTCACATAAATAGTCGCCGACTTCTTGTATTGAACTTATTCCAACTGTCAATGTCCTAACTAAGTCCTTTTTCCGCCCATCATAAACTCCCAAATACATTGTGTCATCGAGATTTACCGAGCTGTTGTTTTTATCAATTAAAATGGTCAAAGTAATTTCAAATTTTACAAAACCGTTTTGATTATGCTCCAAACGTTTGTAGGTTATATCCCCTCCAATCAAGTGCGTACCATAAATTGGGGAAGCTGCAAGCGTAACTAATAAAGTTAGAATGTAATATTTCATGTGTTCGTCTCGAGCGGTGAAGATATAATAATTCTTAATTAAAAATTATTTTTAATAATGCCCCAAATAATCATTACATATAAATTCAATTATTGATCGAAGTCTAAAAATTGCACATTGCGTTGTTTAAACGTTTATTTGACTTTTTTTGAAAGTATTAGTTACAGGTCGGAAGTTTTAAAATCCTTAAATAAATGTAAAACAGATGCTAATTTATCGATTCAACCCAACCATCTTTGCACCCAAATATGTCAGCAGAGATAACAGAAAAATGGAAGTTTATTGTTTCCAAACTTGAAGAACAGTTTGGAAAACGATTAGATATGAATGCTATTCTACTCATTATTGGAATTCGCGAGTTGGGAACGCTGAAAGACAAGTTTACCAAGGAGGAAAAAGTAAGATTGATGCACATAGCCGTTTGCCGATTATTTAGCAAAAGCGGATATTATGAATTAGCAGGTGTTAACTCCAAAGGTTGGCCAGAATGGACTAAGGTTGGAGACATGCCTTTCGTGGACGTTTTTGAACAAGAAACACTCATTCGTCAACACATTGTTGACTATTTCGAAGAAGAAGAAATTTATTAGCGCGGAACCTTTATCAAATACTCACTCCCAGCTCTGACTGTCAAGTGATCGTCGCGCAACCAAGGGTTTAACACTTTCACCGTTTTATAATTAGTTCCATTTTTTATAGCAAAATCAGCCAAATCAGTTATTGTCGTATCCACTTGTATAAGTATTACAGATTCTGGTTTGTAATAATCCTTCGTTTTCATAACAAACCCATACTTTTCTGGACTTGACATCAAAAGTTTAAATGCTATAATTCTAAATACATATCGACTAGTTTCCGTATTCAAGTATAAGTCGTAATATGACGTAACTTGCTGGTTTCTCACGTCGCGTTTAATACCCGCTAAGCCTCGATTGTAAGCCGCGGCTGCCAATGTCCAAGTACCTAAATCCTCTTTAGCCTTTTTTAAATAAGCACATGCAGCTCTTGTTGACTTTTCAACATGATAACGCTCGTCAACTTCTGAGTTTACCGTTAGTCCGTACGACTGGGCTGTGGAATTCATAAATTGCCAAATCCCCTTTGCCCCTGCCGATGACACTGCTTGAATCAATCCACTCTCAGCCACTGCTAAGTACTTAAAGTCTTCGGGAAGGCCTTCTTCTTTCAATATACGCTCGATTAAAGGAAAATACTTACCGCTTCTCTTTAGCATTAACACAGTATTCGATTGCCAATAGGTGTTACTTAGCACCTCACGCTCGAGCCGTTCTTTAACTTCGGTATCTAATTGTGGAACTAACTCACCGCAAAATCGCACAGTATCTGGAATCGGCGGCATCGCAATTCGATAATTATCATTAAAGCTAGACTCCTTTACCTCGTTCACTTTTGACACCTCCGAACTTGTGGAATATGACGACATAAGGGCGATTCCTAAGATAACTGCTAACCCTATCGTTGCTCCAATTTTGATTTTCATTAGAAGTATATTTTTAAGTCAAAAGTTGCGTTTTTTATGGTTCCTTGAGTCCCTGTTTCCGGAAACACATTTGGCATGAATAAGTTATCATTGATATTTATCAAGCCAATCCGAATACTCGGTCGAATTCCAAAATAATAAAAGTCAAAATGATACCCAATAACAGCTGCTAAATCAAATTGACGAAAACCGAAATTCTTGTATGTGGCTTTAATGTCATTTGGCTTTACATAAATCTCTGACTCCATTAAATATGCTGGCTCAAGCCCAAGCGTAACAAATTGACTTTGGTCGTTTCCATCTACATTAACCATCAGGTTTAAAGGTAAATCCAAATAAACAAATTTTACCTGACTGTATGCATCAGTTTCTCCATTGTTAAAATTTGAACCTCTAAAAGTAGCATTGAGTTCGGAACTTAAATGAAAAGTCTTTCCAAATTTATGTCGAAAATGAGCGCCAAGATTCATGCCTAACATCGGTGAAGGATTTTGCAACTCACTACCGATTATGCTTCCATAATTAATCCCAAAAACCATACCTACCTTGTAGTCGCTACCTTTAGGAAAAGGTTGTGCACGACTTGTTAGTCCAGCAGTTATCACCATAAGAATAATCAGTATTAAACGCATATATGTCAACTAATAACGCTTTTTAAGTTCATTTCGTTTACTCAATCGATTTACCACGCAGTGCATCAGATATAGTTACATCCATCATTTGCTCTGCATATGGTTTAGTAAAATCATTTAAGGCATCTTGCGACAACTGAATCTGCTCTTTGTTTTTGGCGTCAATTGACGTCTCCAAGGATTTTATAAGTGTGTCGATTTCTTTCAAAACAGACTCTTCAAGAGATTCTTTGTGGTTTTCTACGAATTTCAATGTGCTCTTAATGAGATATTCAGATTCATTTATGGCTTCATGCAAAACCCTGTAATCCAAATCCTTTTGTGCATTTGTCAAGGAATCGAGTAAACGCTTTTCTACCTCATCGTCGGTTAAACCATATTGAGGCTTAACATCAATGGTCTGCTCAACACCTGAACGTAATTCCTTGGCTCTTACTTTCAAAATTCCATCCGCGTCTAGAATAAACGCTATTTCAATTTTAGGGAAACCAGCTGGCATTGCAGGTATGTTTGTTAAAACGAATTCTGCAAGTTTACGGTTCTCACTAACTTTGTCTCGTTCTCCTTGAAACACAGAGATTTTTAGGTTCACTTGGCCATCGATCGAAGTTGTATAATTTCGACCTGCTTTAAACGGCACTCTTGAGTTTCGAGGAATAATAACATCCATCAACCCTCCAAGAGTTTCAATTCCCAGCGATAATGGTGTAACATCTAGTAGCAACAAGTCTCTGCGATTTCCAGCTAAAATATCAGCCTCAATGGCAGCACCAAGCGCAACAATTTCGTCTGGATTTAGTGAACTATCTATGTTACTTGAAGAGAAAAATTTTGTTACACGGTCAATAACTAAAGGAACTCGTGTTGACCCACCAACCATCACAACTTCTTCTATGTCTTCAATTGCAACCTTCGAGTCTTTTAACGCATTTGAACAACAACGAATCGTTTCATCAACTTTATCTGATATCAGCGTATCGAAAACGTCTAAATCCAGTGTAACTTCTTTACCAACAAAATTCCCCACGAAAGCACTTCCGTTGCACACTTGCTTTTTTGCAGTTTCAGCCAACAATCGAATTTCTTGTACTTCACTCGCACTCAGACTATCAGCGTCAATCGCAGCCGTATTTAGCCAATAATTAACAATGGCTCTATCAAAATCATCGCCACCCAAAAATGTATTTCCGTTTGTTGCTAGTACCTCAAAGATTCCGTCTTCAATGCGCAATATTGAAATATCAAAAGTGCCTCCTCCTAAATCATACACTGCGACTACTTTTTGTTGTGACTTATCGAGTCCAATGCCATAAGCTAGACTTGCTGCAGTAGGTTCATTTACGATTCGTAGCACTTCTAAACCTGCCAATTTACCAGCATCTCTAGTTGCTTGCCTTTGCGAGTCATTGAAATATGCTGGAACCGTAATTACGGCTTTCGTAACTTTCTGATTAAGTTCTTTTTCAGCTGAAGCTTTAAGTTCTTTTAATATCTCAGCTGAAAGTTCAATAGGAGAATAAAATCGGTCACCCAAGCGTATTTTCACTAAGCTTTCTGTGTCTTCATCTATAATCTTAAACCCAAATTCAGATGTATACTCAGCAACATCATTATAGGATTTACCTAAAAGTCGTTTAACCGAATAGACTGTCTTCTCAGGATGTTTGGTTAACATTCTTTTTGCCTGTTCTCCTACAATAAAGGTATGATCAGCTTGCGCATAAATAACTGAAGGTGTTATAACATTTTTATTATCACTTTGTGAAATGGCTCTTGGTTCTTTTGAATCTGGATCTATCACAGCAACTAAGCTGTTTGTTGTGCCCAGATCGATACCCACCACTACATCCTTTTTATCGTCAACTGTCCCTGTATTCAGGTTAATCGAAATCTTTGCCATTGACGGCAAAGTTAGTACATCACAGTTTCTTAGACTCAATTATCCACTGGTAAACAAACCACCAAACGAAAAATGACTAGATTCTAATGTTTCTGCACGTAGATGTAAGAAGTAACAACCTTTGCAAAGTCTCAAAACCTTCAGTTCCGAGCAAAAAGACAAATTAGATTCATACATTCGTTGAACTATGAAAAGATACACTGCAGTTATAATCGATGACATAGAAGGTGCTCGAAAAATACTTAGATCGGACCTTGCTCAAATTGCTCCAGAAGTGGAGGTAATAGGAGAAGCAGAAAGTGTAATGACAGGGGTTAAATTACTAGCGAAGGAGTCACCTGATATCTTATTCTTAGACATCCAAATGCCAGATGGTGACGGATTTGACTTATTGGAAATGCTTCCCGAAAAACCATTTAAAACAATATTTACTACAGCTAGTGATGAACATGCGCTCAAGGCATTTCGGTTTTCGGCAGTAGATTACCTGCTTAAACCAATCACACAAGAAGACCTTCATTTAGCCGTAGGGAAAGCAAAAATTGGAAAAGATAGCCCCCAAAGTCTGGAAGTATTACAAGAAAATATTGGCAAACAGATTGATAAAATGGAGCGAATCATTCTCAATACTCAAGAGAAAATTCACGTTGTACGGTTACGGGATATTATTCGTTTGGAGTCAGATATCAATTACACCAAGTTTTTTCTCTCATCTGGACAAAAAGTACTGGTGACAAAAACCCTGAAAGAATATGATGAAATGTTATCTGGCAATGGCTTTATTCGAGCTCACCAATCGCATTTGGTAAATATTGATCATATTCAGGAATTTGTAAAAGCCGATGGTGGCCACATAAACCTGTCTGATGGTTCATATGTTCCTGTTTCTTCAAGAAGAAAATCCGCAGTAATACAGGCACTAGATAACTTATAAATGACAGTTGTAAAATGAATCTTGAAAAAAGATATTAATTCCTTACGTATTTTTGATAAAAATTCATCAAGATGAAAACAACTAGTCTTCAGAAAATCACGTGGCTATTTAGCTTGTTAATTTTAACGAGCTTTACTTCGTATGCACAAACATTCAAAATTTCACCAAGAGGATCGGTAACACTTTGTGATGGCGAAACATTAAAAATATCAGCAGCTTCTGGGTTTGTAAAGTATAGTTGGAATACTCGATCTACAGATCAGTCAATTAAAGTAAACCAATCGGGTGTTTACATCTGTACCGCATCAGATAAAGCTGGTAAAACGTATTCTGACTCAGTAAAAGTTACTGTTGTAAAAGCCGTGGTACCTCAATACAAATACGACCCTTCTTCAACTATCTGCAAAGGCGATTCTATCACAATTAAGATAACAAACCAGTTTAAAGAGTTCAGATGGAGTAATAAAACAACTAAGTCTAGCGTAACCCTTAAACCAACAGTTTCAGGTAAAATTGGCTTACTAGTTACAGACTCAAACGGGTGTAAATATGAAAAAAATATAGAATACACTGTTAAAGATTGCAACAGTTCATCAAGTTGTGACAGTATTCTTCAAAAACCAAAAAGAACAGTATTATGCGGCACAAATGATTCCATTGTCTTAGAAGTAAACAGTGGGTTTTCGTTCTATCTCTGGAACGACGGAGATAGAAATCGAGTTAAGACAATTAAAAGAGCCGGAACCTACATTATAAAGGTTCAAGAAAAAGCTGGTAAGTATTGCTACGACACAATTACCATTCAAGGTGGAGATTCAAAACTTGAGTTAACAGCTACTAAAAAAGAAATATGTAAAGGAGATACGGTAACCCTAACCGCATCTGAGGGTTTTAAATCGTATAAATGGAGTACCAAAAGTAACGATCGAAAAATTAACGTAGCACCAACAAAATCTACAAACTATTTAATGGTTGCAACGGATTCATTTGGCTGCCAGTATATTGAAGATATTCAAATTGTAGTTAAATCCTGTGATGACTGTGATGATTTAATCGGCAGCTCTAAGAAGAATTTGTGTAGCGAAAAAGACAGTGTAATTATTGAAGCAAAGTCTGGTTTCAAAACTTATAAATGGAGTACCGGAAGTGATAATCGTGTTATCACAGTAACCAAAAAAGGGTGGTATGTGTTAACAGCAAAAACCGAATTTGGTAAAGAGTGTAAAGACAGTATTTATATCGGATTAGGCAGTAAAAAACTATCTGCATATTCTAACCCGAACCCCGCAGTTGTATGTCCCAATGACAAGGTAATAATCGAAGTTACAGAAGGCTTCAAAACGTATTGGTGGAACACTGGAAACAGATCAGACCGCGCAGAACTATATCTAAAAGAAACAAAAACAGTGGTTATTGAAGCTGTAGATTCGAATGGTTGTGAGTCTAGAGTCGAACTAAAAGTTACGGTTAAAGACACCTGCAATAAAGACAAATGCCCTGAAATTATCGAAGCATGGCCAAAGAAAACCCTGTGTGGCAAAAATGATTCAATCAATTTAGAGGCAAAGTCTGGTTTCAGCAATTATAAGTGGAACACACGCTCTGATAATAAAAGTATTTGGGTTAAAGAGAAGGGTTGGTATTGGGTCGATTTTAAAGACAAAAACGGTAACGAGTGTCGCGATAGTATCTATATTGGGTCTGGTTCTAGTAAGAAACTTGAGATCGAAATTGTACCTGGAAAACCTTATTGTATTGGTGACACAGTATTTGCGAAAGCCAGTACCGGTTTTAAGACCTATGGATGGAATACTGGAAGCTCAGGTCGAATTATTGAACTTGTTTTACCTGCAAGAAAAGTGTTGGTAGTTGAAGCTCTTGATGATGATGGATGTGAAGCACGCAAAGAAATCGTTATTGAAGCTGATTCGTGTAATTCTTCATTGGTAAACATTCTTAAATCGCAAATCACAATAACCCCCAACCCTGCTTTAGATTATGTTTATGTGAGTAGTCCATTCCCTATTAGTCATATTTCTGTGCAAGCTATTAATGGGACTGTAATTTCAAGCATCTCAGACATAACGAAGTTAAACACCTACGTTGATTTATCCGAAATTGCATCAGGTATTTATTATATAAGAGTTTTGGGTCAAAACCAGTTTCTAAGTTATAAGGTAATAAAGCAGTAAGCAAGAATTAGCTCGTTTGAAGAAATTATCAATTGTAAATATTCAAATTGGCTTTTTCCTTTTAAATGGTTTAATACTGTTTGGTCTTGATTGGTCATCGGAGCCAATCATTACCGCTGACACTATCACTTATCTCAGTGCAAATGGTCAACGACCTTGGCTCATTCAATATCTTTTCGCGACTCTTTTTGAGGGAAATGGTGGTCAAATTGTTTGTTTTCAAAAAGTATTACACGGAGTTGCAGCTGCGTTTTTCGTAAACGCTATTATTCGAATTGTAGGTTCAAGAAATTTAAAAATTGCTTTAATCATCATTTCATACAGTCTGTTTAATTGGTGGAATATCGTTGGTTGGACCCATGTGATTCTTTCGGAATCACTGTGCTTTAGTTTTCTTGTAATAACCACATCTTGCTTATTCATGATTTTCTTGAGCAAATTCAAATATCTATGGATGATACTTTTTATTTGTGGTGTTATTTTAACCTCTGGAATAAGGGATCATTTCCACTTTATCTTTTTAACCATTTCGTTAATTACCGTTATCTATAGTCTACTTATCGATAAGCGTAAAACTGCCTATTTTTCGATGGTACTAGTTTTATGCTTTATACAATCATTTTATGTGAGCAAGGCAATTAAGGAAAATGCTAGACATACACTTGTAACGTGCAACCTCGTGCAAATGCGTCTAATCCAAATTCCAGAAGCCAAGAATTATTTTATTAATCATGGTATGCCAACACCTGTTGAGTTAGACACCATGATTGGTCAACCAAGCTGGGCTTATGACGAATATCTTTTTAAAACAAAGAAGCTTGAGGATTATGTACATTGGATTCAGACCAACGGAATGGAAACGTATCAATCTTTTCTCATTTCACATCCTAAGTATTTAATTACATACCCATTTACTGATCGAGAAGTCTATAGATTAGATGCTCCTACTGCCTATCCGAACTACCCTTCAAATGGTATATTTTGGGCTTTTACTATTCTCTTTCCAATATTCAACTTCAAAACAACTTTGTTATTGCTTATTTTAGGAATAGTAAACATGTACAAAAGCAAGAATTTGAACTTATTTTTTGTACCCCTTATCTTCTTATGTCTTGGAATCTTGGAGTTTTATATTTCTTATCACGCTGACACAAGAGAGATATCACGTCATTTAATTCGAGTTTCCCCGCTGTTTCAACTGAGCGCATTCGCCTCAATTGTTTTGATTATAGACAACTATTTGCAAAAAAGAAATAAAGGCCTCAAAAACGAACTAACCTCCCAAATACCCCCCGAGTAAGTCACTAAATGAAGTTTTGTCTTCATATAGTTTTCTGCTCAGTTTCGAATGCTCTGACAAACCATATAGCACAAACTCCATCCAAATGTACTTATCCATTTTTCCTGTATCCGAGATATATTTATCTACCAATTTGCCTAAACCATGAACTTTGTTCAACTCACGCGCGAATACCGAATCTGAGTTGTCAAAATCAAGTTGAGTGTTTTTACCGCTTTCAAACCATTCAACCACTTCGCCAAATGGGTCAGACTCTTCTTTGTTTCTTTTCTCTTTTAACGGAAAATGTAGCGAAAACAAGGTTCGAATTGCCTTCCCTATTAGAATATTCGCAACATTAGAAGGACCTTCTTGCTCTCCTTCATAAACCATTTCTATTTTACCAGTAATGCTAGGTATAATTCCATGCAAGTCACCAATGCGAACTGTGGTTTTTTTATCACCATTAATAATGGCTCTCCGCTCCGCACTGCTGACCAAGTTTTCAATTGCAGTGATACTCAAACGAGCGGAAACACCACTTTTATGATCCACGTATTCATTGTCACGTGCTTCCATTACCACTTGCTCAACAAGGTCTCTAAGCAATTCAGGTATCTCAACAATTTTCTTTTGATTTTCTGTTAAAACTGCTTCTTGACGTGTAATTTTCTTTGCTAGCTCAATAGTCTTTGGATAATGGGTAAGTATCTGACTTCCAATTCTATCCTTCAAAGGGGTTACAATACTTCCTCTGTTTGTATAATCCTCTGGATTCGCGGTAAATACAAATTGTGTATCTAATTTTAATCGAAATTTAAAGCCGCGAATTTGAACATCACCTTCTTGCAAAATGTTAAAAAGTGCCACCTGAATTCTAGCTTGTAAATCCGGCATTTCATTTATTACAAAAATGCAGCGATTAGCTCGAGGAATTATCCCAAAATGAATTACTCGTTCATCGTTGTAACTTAATTTCTGATTAACGGCCTTTATTGGGTCTACGTCGCCAATCAAATCTGCTACCGATACGTCTGGTGTTGCAAGTTTTTCAACATATCGCTCATCTCTATGCATCCATGCAATTGGAGTAGAATTGCCTAATTCGGCAATTTGTTTTTTTCCAAAATAGCTAATGGGATTTAAAGGGTCATCATTTAGCTCTGAACCTTCAATTACCGGAATGTGTTCGTCTAAAAGTTGAATCATCAAACGAGCCATTTTCGTTTTCGCTTGACCACGTAGACCCAACATGTTAATGTTGTGCCTACTTAAAATAGCACGCTCTAAGTCTGGAATAACCGTGTGCTCAAACCCCCAAATACCTTTAAAAGTCAGTTCCTTATTTCTCATTTTTTCAATGAGATTCTCTCGAAGTTCATCTTTAATCGACTTCGATACGTAACCACTTGCTTTTAACTCGCCGAGTGTTTTAATAGCTGTAATATTATTCAAATTATCTTGTTTTGCGTTTGTTGCTGGCATAATCGTGAATTACAAATTGTCCAAGTTTGTTTAAACCACTAAAAAATGCTTTCCCTTTAGCGGCTTCCGTAAACTCTGTTATAAACTGCTGTAAGTAAGGGTCTTGAGCAATCATAAAGGTAGTAACATTTATTTTTTGTCGACGGCATGCAGCTGCCTCATTCAACGTTTTATTGACTATTTTTCGGTCTAATCCAAAACTGTTTTGGTAGTAGCCACCGTTTTCCTTTAAACAACTAGGCTTACCATCGGTTATCATCAAAATTTGTTTATTGGGGTTTCGTTTTCGTCGTAACAAATCCTGCGCTAACTGAAGGCCTGCCACGGTATTGGTATGATAAGGCCCAACTTGTAAATATGGAAGATCTTTAAGTTTTATTTCCCATGCATCATTGCCAAATACAATAATGTCTAAAGTATCTTTTGGATAGCTTGTTTTGATGTATTCTGCTAAAGCCATTGCAACTTTCTTTGCTGGTGTAATTCTATCTTCTCCGTATAGAATCATACTGTGGCTTATATCAATCATTAATACCGAGCTAGTTTGAGTCTTCATTTCTGTTTCTCGAACCAACAAATCATCGGCATTCAACATCCAATCTCCAGAACCATTTCTCACCTGAGCATTTTGAAGACTTTCTGTAAGCGCAATACGATCTAAACCGTCCCCAAAAGAATAACTTCTTAATTCTGGCTGGACTTCATCTCCTTTTCCCGTAAACTTGCTTGAATGGTCACCAGGTCCTGATTTGCGAATTTTTCCGAAGATTTCGTTCAAAGCAGATTTGCGAATGGATTGCTCCATTTTGGAGGTCATCTTTTGGAGGCCAGGCTCTTGTTCTTCTAAGAACCCCTTCTCTTTTAAATCATTGATGAAATCACCAATTCCATAGTTATCCTTGGTAAGATTATGCTCTCTGTCTAGTTCCGTTAACCAGTCGATCGCTTCAGCAACATCTCCACTAGTGTAAACCAATAACTCTTTAAACAAATCATACAATAAGTCAAAAGGGTTTTGCCCATTTGAATTATTTAAATATTGACCGAATTGAACTCCTCTCATTTTTGTGCAGATAAATACAACAGATGGTCACACAATTTGTTTTATAACCTCCTGGACATCAATATGTAATAACACTGTAAAATGGAGCCTTTGTTAAATCTTTTGTCATAAAATACTGTTACCTTTATGATAGATAAGATAAAATACAAGATTATGACAAACTTAGCATGCCCCAATTGCCACCATCACAAATTCGAAATAAAACCTGTTTCAGGCAATCGAATATTAAACAAAATTGAAAAACTTATGGTAGGAATTGGTTTTCCTACAAACTGGTTCAAAAATATATTAATGCGTTGCAAAACGTGTAAATATTATTGGAGAGCTTAATAGGCTTACCAATCGTCAGTTTTTTTGACTTCACCTACTTTCATGTAACTTTCTAGATTCTCAATTAGAGTATCGAAGTATTTGGTGGTCTGCTCAATGTATGAAGTATATTCTGCTTCGTTGTAATTCGATTGTTCCTTATCTGTCCATTGAGAGACATCATAGTAAGAAGGTTTCTCCCATCGTATCGCATCTATCACATACCGATATTTCCCATCTTTAAACTGCAACGTTATTTGATATGAAACAAATCCTGCGTTTGGATTAACATGACCCTTATTTTCAATTCTTGAGAGCTTGAATCGTGCTCTACCAACAATTTTCCCTCCTTCTTTGTCTTGGGTATTTAAAACTCCATTCGGATTTGTATAAAACTTGTTTACCCAGGCCAACCCTCGATCATACAACTGCTCAGGAGTTAAACCAGGAATGTTTTCTGCATGTTTGTACTCTGCCTTACCTGTTTCTTCATTGGTGGGTATATCTTGAGCCGTCGCTACAAAAGACATACTGAGCAATCCAATAAAAGCTATCTTTATCAATTTCATAATGTAAACTTTATTTCAAAACGCAATTTATCAGTTTTGATTATCTATCCTAATATCTATCTAAAACTTGTTCGTATCAAAACACTTAATCATACCTTTGACACGTGAACTTTTTATCCCATTATTATTTTGATAACAAACCGAACAATCCGTATTTCAATTTAGGATTGATTTTCCCTGATTTGGTTAGAAATTTTGTAAAAGGCAGTAAACTAAACCTCAATATAGACCCCCCAGTCAATGACTTAGAATTATCTCTTTTAAAAGGATGTATTCAGCATGTTCAAAGTGACAAGACATTTCATGCTTGGGATGGCTTTCATGAAGCTATGAATTTTGTGACGCAGTCTATTCGGACTAGTTCAACAGAAATTCCTAAGGATTGGTTCGTATCTCACATTCTTGTTGAGCTGGCAATTGATAGATTTTTACTCATTCAAAATCCAAACTTGGCTAAAAAGCTATACACAGAATACAACCTCGTCGACAGTAAGGTGTTGCAATCGTTTTTATCTAAAAATGAATTCGATAACTTTGAGTTGTTTGAAGAAGGTTTCACTCGTTTTAAGGAAATACAGTATTTAAACTCCTACACTGAAATTGATAACATCGTGTACGCTTTGGGTAAAATTTGTACTAAAATGAGATTACAACCGTTCTCCGAAGAACAAAAGATGTTATTAAGCTCAATTATCACTAACTTGGACAAGCAATTGCCAAGTTTAATTGAAGAACTCGAAGTTGAATTAAAATGATGAAGAAATTAGTTGTTTCATGCTGCCTAGCATGTATATCTCTTTTAACATACGCCCAAAGTGCCCCAAAGTATTCAAACGAATTTCTTTTTGTGGGTGTCGGAGCCAAATCGTTCGGAATGTCTCAATCCGTTATTGCATCCGTTGATGACGTAACTGCTGGTTATTGGAACCCAGCGGGATTGGTTCACTTAAAAGACAACGTACAACTTAGTTATATGCACTCTAATTATTTCGCAGGAATTGCAAACTATGATTATAGTGGCGTTGCCTTTAAAGCAGGTGAAAATAATGCCATGGCAGTTTCTTTTGTGAGAATGGGAATCGATGGAATTCCAAACACATTAGACATTTGGAAAAATGGAGTGCTTGATTACGACTTAATTACTGAATTCTCTTCTGTCGACTATTCGTTCATGTTTAGCTATGCTCAAAAATTGTTGAAAAATGGATTGAGTTTCGGAGGAAGTGCCAAAGTTATTCGGCGTAAAGCTGGACAATTTGCCAACGCTTGGGGTTTTGGTCTTGACGCTGGTTTGCAATACAAGTTAGATAATGATTGGAGATTTGCTGTGGTTGCAAGAGATGTTACCAGCACATTCAATGCTTGGAATTTCACGTTTACCGACGCTCAAAAGGAAACACTGGCTCAATTAAACCAAGAAATACCAAAAAACTCCTTAGAAATTACATTACCCAGAATTCTGCTTGGTGCGGCCAAAAAGGTTCAAATTGGTGAAAACTATACACTTGACGCAGAATTAAATGCCGACTTAACTACAGATGGTAAGAGAAACACCGTAATTAAAACGGATGCCTTAAGTGTCGATCCACACTTAGGTGTGCAGTTTGGTTACGCAGATGCTGTTTTTGTTAGAGCAGGAGTTGGAAATATTCAAAAAGTTGAAAATATCGATAGAAAAGAATTGTGGTCTTTTCAGCCAAACATTGGCATAGGGTTAAATCTGGATAAATTTGCAATCGATTACGCAATGGCTAATGTTGCATCCACAGCAGCGGTAAATTATTCCCATGTGTTTTCGATTCGATTTAAATTTAATTCAAGTACAACAGATACAACTTCAAATTAATGAAAATAGGAATTGTAGGAGCAGGAACCATGGGAGCAGGAATTGCACAAGTTTGTGCCCTAGCTGGCCATGAGGTATTATTATTTGATTTACATAACTCTGCTTTAGAAAAGGCTAAGGCGTCTATTACTAAAAATCTAAACAAAGGAATTTCAATAGGTAAATTAGATGAAACCGCAAAGCAACAATGCTTGAGTCTTATCACAACTACAGATACCCTAAACGATCTTATCGTGGATTTAGTAATTGAAGCTATTGTAGAAAGATTAGACGTAAAAACAAAGCTTTTCCAAGACTTAGCCGCTATCAATAGCAACGAAACCATATTAGCTACAAACACTTCTTCTATTCCAATTACCCAAATATCAGCCTTAATTAATTACCCTGAAAGAGTTGTTGGAATTCACTTCTTCAACCCTGCACATATAATGAAGTTAGTAGAAGTTGTAAGTGGTGCACACACTTCAGAAGAAATTGCGCAGAAAGCATATAATTTCGTGAAACAAATCAAAAAAACGCCAATTATGGCAAAAGACTCTCCTGGCTTTATTGTTAATCGAGTTGCTCGACATTATTATGTAGAAGGTCTTAAAATTCTTGAAGAAAATGTGGCGAGTCATGAAGATATAGATGATTTACTTCAAGCGAGTGGTTTTAAAATGGGGCCATTTAAATTGATGGATTTAATCGGTGTTGAAACAAACTATTCTGTAACTCAATCTATGTTTGACTTATTCAATCAAGATAGCAAGTTCAGACCCAGTCGAATTCAAAAACAAAAAGTAGACGCTGGTCATCATGGTCGAAAGTCTGGTAAAGGATTTTACGATTATGCATAAGTCTTGGTTAGTCCTGCTGGTTTCAATTGTTTTTCTTGGATCATCATGTAAGGATGACACACAAACAAATGGACAAGTATTTATTCCAGATGTACCAGTAAGTGTGACTGTTAATATGGACCTTCCTCTCCACTTTCATTTGCAGAATCTAGGCGGCTACTCATTGCTGGAAGGTGGAAATCGAGGAATATTTCTAGTACATAATTTCGATGATGAATTTTATGCGATTGAACGCACTTGTACCTTTGACCCTGACACGGATTGTGGATTCATACAAGTCGATTCGAGCAACATACAATTGCGATGTGGAACCTACCAAAACGACACATTTTCTCAATGCTGTCAAAGCCTATATAGTTTCGATGGGTTTGTTCTTCAAGGCCCTACTCGGTTTAGCTTAAAACGATACAATGTTTTTAGAAACGGGAACCTGCTTACCGTCCGAAATTAAACACAATTAACGTTGATTCAATAAAATAAAACTCAAGGTATAGCCAGATTGCCAATTATTCTGGTACCTTTGCATCTTAATACATATTTTAATGAGTACTGGAACAGTAAAATTTTTCAATAATTCCAAAGGATTTGGTTTTATCACTCCGGAAGACGGAGGTAAAGACGTGTTTGTTCACGTAAATGGTTTAACCGATGACATTACAGAGGGTGACAAAGTAACCTATGACGTAGAAGAAGGTAGAAAAGGATTAAACGCGGTTAACGTTAAGTTATCGTAATCAATTTCTTTTAAAATATTGAAATCGAAAGCCTATCTAGTTGATAGGCTTTTTTTATGTCCGAACTTTCTGTAGTCCTAACCAATCAATATCTTTAGCCCGTGAAAAACTGTATTCAAGAATTTTACGACTCTTTTAGTCAACGCGACACTAATAAAATGCTAGCATGTTATCATGCTGATGTGGTATTTAGTGATCCAGCGTTTGGAGAGTTACACGGTAAAAAAGCACATCACATGTGGGAAATGCTAGTTAGCCGACTTGATGAAAAAGCCGAGATTTCCGTTAAAAATATTCAATATGATGAATTCAAGGGTTCTGCAGACTGGACGGCAAAGTACGTGTATGGAAGAAAGAAACGTTTAGTTGTTAACCACATTCACGCATCTTTTAAATTTAAAGAAGGTAAAATTATTGAACATCGGGATGACTTTAATCTCTGGAGATGGTCATCTCAAGCATTGGGACTACCCGGGTATATATTGGGTTGGACACCATTTTTTAAAGAATCCCTTCAAAAGAAAACAAATCAAATCTTAACTAATCATATAAGCGAGACTAGTTGAAATCTTCTGACTTCATTTAATCTTACTGCATATAATCAGTTCGAAATAAATCAACTAAACCGCTGTGTTCGTCGAGTATTCTTTAGGCATCATTCATTGGCCGAGTAAAAAGAAAGACAATAACCCTGATTGTCAAACAGATAGAGTTACTATCGAGAATCATTCTTAATCCAAATACACGTTATGCTCTTGAAACAAATCTCTCACTGTGGTTGTTTTAAATTCAAAACCTTAAAGTATGTCTCAAGAAATAATCTCCGGATACATGGCATATGTATTAGAACATGGAGAAAAACCTAAATCCGTGTTTGCTTTTGTAAAAACCATTGACTTAAAAGAGTCGGAATTTTACGCTCATTTTCCTTCGTTTGAGGTATTAGAAAAGTCCATTTTTACAACGTTCTTTAATAACACCATAACCCTACTCCACAAAAATGAGGAGTACAACGATTTTGAAGCTAAAGACAAACTACTGTCCTTTTATTTCACCTTTTTTGAACTGTTGACCGCAAATCGCAGTTATGTGGTTTATGCTCTAAGTGGAAATGTCAGTTCACTTCAAAACATTAAAGTCCTTTTAGGCTTAAAAAAGGAGTTTAAAAAATTCGTTGCTCATTTAGATTTACCTTCCTTTAATCTTCCCATAAAACAATTAGAGGAAATACAAGAAAAAACAGCTTCTGAAATGACATGGGGACACTTCATGTTTGTTTTGAAATTTTGGTTAAACGATGAATCTCCTAGTTTCGAAAAGACGGATGTCCTTATTGAAAAATCCATCAACACGGGCATTTCGTTGGTTCAAAGCAGCCCGTTTCACGATGTAGTTGACTTGGGTAAATTTCTTTTCAAAGAAACCATAAAACGTTAACATGGAAACAATAGATAACATTCCGATTTCCAAAATAAAACGCGCTTCTAAACTACTGCAAACCGGTGCAAAAGTGGGTGCAAACTATTTGAAATATTACGGCAACAAACTTGTAATAAGTGAGGAAGATGCAAAAGAGAAGTTAGACCAATCGAATGCCGAAGACATATACGATAGTTTGAAAAATCTAAAAGGAAGCGCTCTTAAAGTTGCTCAAATGCTGAGCATGGAACAGAACATCTTACCTCAAGCATATGTCGAAAAGTTTTCGTTATCCCAGTTTTCTGTTCCTCCACTATCGCCCGCGTTAGTTATAAAAACCTTTACACGTTATTTCGGCAAAACTCCATCCGAGTTATTCGATGAGTTTAACTCTTCCTCTATCAATGCTGCCAGTATCGGTCAAGTACACCAAGCGAAAAAGGACGGTAGAACTCTTGCTGTCAAAATTCAGTATCCTGGGGTTTCGGAAAGTATTAGCAGCGATTTGGCAATGGTTAAGCCTATCGCCATGAAAATGTTTAACATCAAAGGGAAAGACTCAGACAAATACTTTAAAGAAGTTGAGGAGAAGCTAATTGACGAAACGGACTATTTAAATGAAATTAATCAAAGCCAAGAAGTTGCAAATGCTTGTGAACACATCCCAAACTTAAAATTTCCATCATATTATCCTGAACTATCTTCAGATAGAATTATTACCATGGACTGGATGACTGGTATACATCTTTCAGAATTTGCGAAGCAAAACTCAGATGCTCATTTAGCAAATAAGGTTGGACAAACTCTTTGGGATTTTTACATGTATCAAGTTCATGTGCTGAAAAAAGTTCATGCGGATCCTCATCCAGGAAACTTTCTAGTGACAGAAAATGGAGAGTTGATTGCCCTAGATTTTGGATGTATGAAAGAAATCCCTGAAGAGTTTTACATCCCATATTTTGAATTAGCCGATGCAGCAGTGTTTCAAGATAAACCTTTGTTTCTTGGAAAACTCAAAGATCTAGAAATTATTAAGCCTGAGGACACTCAGGAGGAAATTGAATTCTTCACAGAGATGTTCTATCAGTTGTTGTCAATATTCACCAGACCGTTAAATTCTCCTACCTTCGATTTTTCTGATGAGGCCTTTTTTACTGAAATAGCCACATTAGGTGAAAAGTTTGCAAAAGATACCACCCTACGGAAGATGAATGGAAACAGAGGGTCTAAACACTTCATTTATGTAAATCGCACCTTCTTCGGCTTATATAGTCTGATGCACTCACTAAAGGCAAACAATATTGAGATAAATAATTTCGAGGCGATTGAGGCCTAAAAGCTCTCATTCTTAAAATCACATTTAGAAGAATAAACCTCCATTTAGGAAGGGTAATGATTTTTTTGCGAAAACCAACAAAATCGCTATTTTTGCGGCGTTAAAACGGAGAAAGGAAGAGGGAATTTGAATTCCCTCTTTTTTTTACTCAAGAATATGACACTTGTAGACACCATACGGTCAATTGTAGAAGAAGAGGTTAAAAACACTCCTTTTTTTCTAGTTGACATTGTAAAAGGTGAACGAAGTAAAAAGGTGCAAGTGTTGTTGGATGGTGACGAAGGAATTAGTGTTGATCAATGTTCGAGTGTGAGTCGTGCAATCTCTAAAGTGGTTGATGACGAAGAATTTGAAACCGAACCTTTTATCCTTGAAGTTTCAAGTCCTGGCGCGGACTTACCATTGGTTCATCCCCGACAATACCCAAAACATATTGGGCGAAAATTATCCGTTGAAACGCAAGAGGTTACTCAAATAATTAAGCTTTCAGAAGTTACAGACGAAGGAATAATTGGGTTGCCCGATTTGACAAAAAAACAAAAGAAACAAAAAGAAGAGGTCATTCCGGTAGAAATACCATTTGATCAAATAGTAAATTCAACCGTAGTATTATCTTTTAAGTAAGAACAACATGACTTTAGGACTAGTAGAATCATTTGCGGAATTTAAGGAGTTTAAGAATATCGACCGTGCCACCATGATGGCGGTAATGGAGGATGTTTTTAGAAGTATGCTTCGAAAAAAATATGGTGATGACTCCAACTTCGATATTATCATTAATACCGATCAGGGAGATTTAGAAATTTATCGTAATCGTAAGATTGTTGACGTTGATGAAGTGGAAGACGAAAACCAAGAAATCAATATCGTTAACGCAAAGCAATTAGAAGATGATTATGAAATTGGCGAAGATGCTATTGAAGAAATAAAACTCTTGGACTTTGGTAGACGAGCAATTTTAGCAGCTCGACAAACTTTACTATCTAGAATATTAGAGTTAGAAAAAGACGAGTTATTCAAAAAGTATAAAGATCGTGTAGGAGAAATTATTACCGGTGAAGTTTATCAGATTTGGAAACGAGAACTTATGGTTCTTGATGATGAAGGAAATGAGCTTATTCTGCCAAAAACAGAAATGATAGGACGTGATTTCTTCAAAAAAGGAGACAATGTTCGAGCGGTAGTTTTGCGTGTCGAAATGCAGAACAACAACCCACGAATCATCCTTTCCCGAACTGCACCAATATTCTTAGAGCGACTATTTGAACTAGAAGTTCCAGAGATTTTAGATGGTTTAATTACAATTAAAAATGTTGTTCGTGAGCCAGGAGACAGAGCAAAAGTTGCAGTAGAAAGTTACGATGACCGTATCGACCCAGTGGGAGCATGTGTTGGGATGAAGGGTTCACGTATTCACGGAATTGTACGTGAATTACGAAATGAGAACATAGACGTTATCAATTTCACCACAAATACTCAATTGTACATTCAACGTGCATTGAGCCCTGCAAAGGTTTCTAACATCTCTTTAGATGAAGAAGAGAAAAGAGCAGACGTATATTTGCCAAGTGATCAAGTATCTCTTGCTATTGGTAAAGGAGGGTTTAACATCAAATTAGCTGGCCGTTTGGTTGGGTATAATATCGACGTTTATCGCGAGAATGTTGAAGAGGATGATGTTGATGTTGACTTAGATGAGTTCACTGATGAAATTGATGAGTGGATCATTGACGAATTAAAGGCAATTGGTTTAGACACCGCCAAAAGTGTGTTAGATATGGATGTTGATGATTTGGTTCGAAGAACTGAACTTGAATTAGAAACAATCAATGAAATAAAGAAAATATTTGAAGCTGAGTTTGAATAAACTAAGTGAATAATGCAAATAAAGATGAACAACGGAACAATTAGCATGAAGTAACGGGGCAATCATATACATATGGTCGGTTCACGTTCGCTACATGGTAGTTCTGAAGTTCAACGCTAATTAAAAAGTTTTAAAAATTAATGGCTGGAAAAACGCACAGAATATCAAAAGTTGCAGCAGAGCTCAATGTTAGCTGGAAAAGCTTGATTGAATATCTCAACCAAAATGGTCATGAGGTAGACATGAAAATGACGGCTAAAATCGACCAAGAAATGTATGCCGTTCTTGAACAGAAGTACCGCTCCGACAAACAAGCGAAAGAGGAATCTCAAGCTCTTGAAATCAATATTCGTCGTCAAGATGAAACGTTGACAGCTAACACCAAAAAAACTCCTTCGAAAAAGAAGAAAGACGAGGCTCAGGATATCGTTCTTATTAAGGATACTGGATTGAGTCGACCTCCTGAAGTTGAAGAAAAGGTAGAAAAAGCTCCAGAAACACCTCCTGTAAAAAAGGAAGAACCTGTAGTTGAGAAGAAACCAGAAGTGCCTGTCGAACCACCGAAATCAGAAGAGATAAAAGTTGAAAAGCCAACGGTTGAAGAAAAACCTGCGGAAAAACCAGTTGCTGAAAATCCACCTGTTGAGGAGAAAAAATCAGAAGAGCCTGTAAAAAGTAAAACTGAACTTCCTGGGTTAAAAGTATTAGGCAAAATATCCTTAGACAAACCAGAAAAGAAGAAAGAGGACGAACCTTCTGATCAAAAAGAAGAGCCAAAAGTTGAAGAAAAAACTCCTGAAAAGAAGGAGGCTCCAAAAGCTGAAGAAACACCAAAGGTTGAAGAAGCCAAGAAGGAAGAACCTAAAGCTGAATCTAAAAAAGAGGATCCTAAGAAACCTGAAAAGAAAGAGGTAAAAGAAAAACCTTCGACAACCAAAGTAGAATCCAAAGACACTAAAGAAGGAGATTCTGAAATTATCAAGCCAAAATATGAAAAATTAGGTGGCTTAACGATTATGGGTAAGATAAAATTACCAGATCCTCCGAAACCGAAAAAGGTTGCAAGTAGTGGTGGTAAGCCAGAAGATAACCAGCGGAAAAAGCGTAAAAGAACAGTTAAATCTGGATCTTCTTCAAATCAATCAGGAGGTGGAAATCGAAATTATAACAAGGGTAAATTCTCATCCAACAAGGATAAGGATGCAGCTAAAGACGAAATCACTGAAAAGGAAATCCAAGATAAAATTAAGGCTACATTAGCCAAACTTGGAGGTAAAAAAGGTAAAGGTCAATCTCGCCAAAAATTACGTCGTCAAAAACGAGACGATCATAAGTCTACTCGTGAGGAGGAACAAGCAAAACAAGAGCTGGAAAGCAAAGTTCTTAAAATCACAGAATTTGTAACAGCCAATGAAATGGCTTCCTTAATGGATGTGTCGGTAAATGAGATTATCACCGCTTACTTCTCATTAGGAATGATGGTTTCTATTAATCAAAGACTTGATGCAGAAACGATTAAAATGGTCGCTGATGAATTCGGTTATGAAATTGAATTCGTTGACGCTGAAGAACAAGTAGAGTTTCAGGAGGAGGAAGAAGATCGTCCGGAGGACCTGGAAGATCGTGCTCCAATTGTTACCGTAATGGGTCACGTTGATCACGGTAAGACTTCATTACTGGATTACATAAGGAATGCAAACGTAATTGCTGGTGAGGCCGGTGGAATTACGCAACACGTTGCAGCTTATGAAGTAGAGTTGAAAAACAAGAAGCGAATTACATTCGTCGATACTCCTGGTCACGAAGCCTTTACTGCCATGAGAGCAAGGGGAGCAAAAGTTACGGATATAGCAATTATTGTAATTGCAGCAGATGATAGCGTAATGCCGCAAACAAAAGAGGCAATTAGCCATGCTCAAGCTGCTGATGTACCAATTGTATTTGCGTTCAACAAAATTGATAGAGAAGTTGCAAATGCAGATAGATTGCGTGAACAGCTTTCTGCCATGAACATTCTAGTTGAAGAATGGGGTGGTAAATATCAGGCTCAAGAAATTTCAGCTAAAAAAGGGTTGAACATTGACGAGTTACTTGAAAAAGTATTACTTGAGGCTGAGTTACTGGAACTAAAAGCCAATCCTAACAAAAGAGCCAAAGGTTCTGTAATGGAGGCTAGACTAGATAAGGGTCGAGGTATTTTGGCTTCAGTTCTAGTTCAAGAAGGAACGTTACGAGTGGGAGATCCATTGGTAGCTGGTCATCACTTCTGTAGAGTTAGAGCTATGTTTAATGAAAGAATGAAACAGGTTAAAGAGGCAGATCCGTCTACACCGGTCAATATTCTTGGTTTTACATCCGCTCCAACTGCCGGAGATTTATTTCAAGTATTTAGCTCTGAACAAGACGCAAAAGACGTTGCTAATAGAAGAGCTCAATTACAAAGAGAGCAAGGTATACGAACTACGAAACACATCACACTTGACGAGATTGGAAGACGTCTTGCTGTAGGTAATTTCAAGGAATTAAAAGTAATTGTAAAAGCCGATGTGGATGGTTCTGCAGAAGCACTTTCTGATTCGTTATTGAAACTATCAACCGAAGAAATTCAGGTTAACGTAATCCATAAATCTGTTGGTCAAATTACCGAGTCTGACGTATTGTTAGCAAGTGCATCTGATGCGATTATCATTGGTTTCCAAGTGAGACCAGCTGCCTCGGCTAGAAAACTAGCAGAAGCTGAAGAAATCGATATCCGTCTGTATTCTATTATCTATAAAGCCATTGAGGAAATTAAATCAGCAATGGAAGGTATGTTGGCTCCAGAATTTGAGGAGAAAATTACAGGTAATGCGGAGATTAGAGAAGTTTACAAGATTACAAAGGTTGGAACTGTTGCCGGTTGTATGATTACAGATGGTAAGGTGTTTAGAGACAACCAAGTTCGACTAATTAGAGACGGAGTCGTAGTATATACTGGGCAACTTGCAGCCTTGAAACGATTTAAAGACGATGTGAAAGAAGTAAATCGTGGGTTTGAATGTGGTATGCAAATTAAAAACTATAACGATATTCGAATCGGTGACATAATTGAATGTTTCACGGAAGTGGAAGTCAAAAGGAAACTTAAATAAATATTAAAGGAGGCTAACGCCTCCTTTTTTTATGCCTTAAAATCAGAGACTTAACGCACTATTGGGATCCCAAAAGACTGAGTCAAGCTGCTGTATTTGCAAATCTTTAATTTCAATTCCTTCTTCTGCCAATAAGTCTTCCATGGGTTTGCCATGGAAATGAGCTTTTCCTGTCAAAAGACCTTTTTGATTTACAACACGATGCGCAGGTAAATCATGAGGCCTCTTGTTTAATGCATTTAGCGCCCAACCTACCATTCTGCTCGACTTTGCAGTTCCAAGATATCGCGCAATAGCACCATAGCTAGTAACTTTCCCTTTCGGAATTAATGCCACTACTTCATACACCATTTCGAAAAATGAAATGGATTTGTCCTTTTCGTGCAACCTTTTGTCTGTAGGCATAGTCTTTGTAACAAACATAAAACAAACAACACCTTATTTTTGTAGAAAACTGATAAGAACTTTATATGAGATTCATTAAAACGATTGCATTGTTACTTTTTGTTGGAATTGGAATAACCAATGCTCAACACAATCTTAGCTTTACGATTAACGGACTTCAACCTGGCCAAGAATGTATTCTTGCTCATTATTATGCTGATCAAAATAAAGTTGTTGATACATCAGCAGTTAACAATCAAGGCAAGGTTGTCTTCAAAGGAGATAACAAACTACTTAATGGTGTCTACATTTTAGTATTACCTAAAAAAACCTACATCGAATTTATTGTTCCAAATGATGATCAAGAATTTGAAATTTCATTTGATACTACATTGCTTCCACAAACGAAGTCGGCCTCGGGGTCTCTAGATAACGAAATATTCTTTGAGTTCGACAAATTCGCTATGGGGCCAGGCAAAAAGAAACGCCAACTTATAGATGAGTTCAAAACCTGTGAAAGTCAAGACCGCAAAGACCGCATTAGAAAAGAAATCAAAGACGTTGACAATCTTGTTGACTCAAAACGTAAAGCACTGATTGAAAAATATCCAAACACTTTTACTGCAAAACTTTTAAAAGCCGTTATTGACATTGAAATACCTGAAAATCTTCAAAAAGACACAACAGGATTGAAATATGAATATTTTAAAACACATTATTGGGACAATATAGATATCTCTGATGATGGGATGCTTCGGACACCTGTTTTTAAAGGGAAGTTAGAGTACTACATTGACAAAGTAATCATCCAACAGCCTGATACACTGATTGCAGCAATTGATGATTTGTGTTCAAGAATAGAAGCTGGAGGAGCAATGGAAATGTACAAATATGTTATTTGGTGGAATACTAATCATCATGAGAAGTCAAAACTAATGTGCATGGATAAGGTTCTGCACCACATGGCCAAAAACTACTACTGTGCGGGAAAATGCTACTGGGCAGATTCATCATTAGTCGCCAAAATGTGTGAACACGCTGGGAAAATTGGCCCAACCTTATGTGGTAATATCTCGCCGAACATGACTTTAGTTGACACAACGTTTGCAAAAAGCTTTGAACTGCATAAACAAAACTCTCCAGTGACTGTTGTGGTCTTTTGGGATCATCAATGTGGCCATTGTAAAAAGGAAATTCCTAAATTGAAATTGATGTATGATTCGATGAAAGCCCGCGGTGTAGAGGTGTATGCTGTATACACTCAGGCCGATTGGGAAGGCTGGAAAGAATACATTCGAGCCAATGATTTGTCATGGCTTAACGTTATGGACGCGTTCAACAAAGCAACGTACAGAGAAGACTATAATATTATTTCAACTCCTCAGTTGTACATGTTAGACGAAAATAAAGTGATTCGTTTTAAAAATCCTCCAGCCGATAATGTAGGAAGGATTGCGGAAATTATGTTAGAAGAATACCAAAACAACAAAACACCAAAATAGAAATCTTAATTTAGCCGTTCAATATTCAAGTATGAAGTCTCTAACAACTGTTTTCCTTTTATTCCTGCTTGGCACCTTAACTGCCCACGCTCAATACGATATACAATTTAAGGTTAATGGCTTGCAGCCTGGTGAAGAGTGTATCCTCGCACATTACTATGCCAACCAAAACAAGATTGTTGACACTGCGGCAGTAAACTCAAAAGGCATAGTTCGTTATAGCGGCACAGAAAAGCTCCTCAACGGAGTTTATATAATTGTACTTCCTAAAAAAACATATATCGAATTTATTGTACCAAACGATGATCAAAGTTTTGAAATAACGTTTGATACTTCTTTATCACCACAAGCAAAGTCGGTAGTTGGATCATTAGAAAATCAAATCTTTTTTGATTTCGATAAGTTCTCAGTAGGTCCAGGTAGTAAAAAACGCAAGCTTATCCAAGAATATCGCAAATGTGAGGATGATGAGTGTAAAAATAGAATTCGTGATGAAGTAGCCGAACTCGACAAGGAGGTTGATGTAAAACGAATGGAGATCATCACAGAACATCCAAATACATTTGTTGCAAAACTTTTTAAACCAATACTAGAAGTTGAAATTCCCGAAGAGATTAAAAACGGCGATTCGGATGAAGCTTACTTATATTATAAAAAGCACTTCTGGGATCATTTTGATTTAAGTGATGACGGGCTTTTAAGAACTCCAATATTTCAAGGCAAACTAGAATATTATATTGGAAAAGTAGTCCTGCAAGATCCCGATACCTTAATTGAAGCGATTGATGATTTAGCAGGAAGGATTGAGGCAGCTGGAGCCTCGGAAATGTACAAATACGTGGTATGGTGGAATACAAATCACCACGAGGAGTCAGAACGTATCTGTATGGACAAAGTGCTGTATCACATGGCAAAAGATTATTATGTTGCTGGTAAGTGTGATTGGGCAGATTCTTCTACCTTAGCTAAAATGACAGAATACATTGAAAAAACGAAACTGATTCAATGTGGTAAAGTCGCACCAAACATGGTCTTAGAGGACACTACATATTTGCGTACATATGAATTACACAAAATAAACGCACCTGTAACTTTAGCTATTTTTTGGTCTCACACCTGTGGACACTGTAAAAAGGAAATCCCCAAAATTAAAGAAATGTACGATTCCTTACATGATAAAGGAGTTGAAGTATACGCTGTTTATACTGGCTCAGACGTCGATGGCTGGAAAAAATACATTCGCGAAAACAAGCTGACTTGGTTGAATTTGGTTGACGCATATAACGACGCAACATACCGCAAAGATTACAACCAAGTAAAAACACCAGAGTTGTTCCTATTGGACGAAAATAAAGTCATTAAATACAAAAATCCTCCTGCTGAAAACGTTGGTAAAATCGTTGAAATGATGTTAGAGGAGTACAACGACGCTCACAATCTCGACAAGTAAAAAGCAGGATTTGGTTGAAACTACTTTGTTCCTATTTAAGTAAAGGAGATTAATCTTTATATCTTTCGTAGAGCACACCTGGAAAAAGTGCGACACCAAAATTGTAATTCGGCCCTGTATACGTTTTAAAAGATTGGCCAAACGCAAATCGCAGACCTAGCCCTCCTTTCAATCCTATCCAATCATAGACGTAATAAACTGCATTTGCTCCCATCTCTAATGGAACCACCATATTTTTCCTGGAAAAATTATCATTAATTTGATACGTGTACAACTCATTTTGACCGATACCTAGTTGAATTGGGTAACTCAACTTCCACTTACCTTTTGTTAAAAAAGTGTACTCAGCCTGAACCCCAAAGAAACGTAATTGATTCGACCGATTAGTTATCACAGCAATATAAACACCATTTTCAAGAGCAGGCTTGGGCATATAATTATAACCCAATTCTACTTTAAATTTTTTATTGAAATCTACCCCAACAAAAACTCTTCTCGTTCTAATTGGTTCTCCAGAAACACTAGAAAATCTGCCGTTTATTCCAAGCGTTAACGAAGGTTTAGATTTAATCGCCTCCTGAATCGTATCGGCAATTTGTGCATGACTCACAAAAGCCTCCAAACAAAGGATAAACGTAAAAAGATATTTCACACGTCGATACATCCGCTATTTAAATATTTTTGCAAGTAACGAAAAAACGCCTTGTTATTTAATTCGGTCAACTTTCTTATTTTTCTTCCCATAGTATTAATCCTTTACTATGCCTTGCCAAACAAATATCGTTGGGCACTTCTTCTTGGTGCAAGCTACTTTTTCTATGGCTCATGGAAAATCGAGTTCTTGACGTTAATCGTTTTTTCAACTGTGGTAGACTTTTATGTAGCCCAATTAATTTCTAGAACAACGCATTCATCCAAGCGAAAATTATTACTTGGTTTAAGTTTAGCTTCTAATATTGGATTGCTCTTTATTTTTAAATACCTAAGGCTTTTTATTCCTGCAATGGATCCAATGCTGGTAAATATATATACCGCTGACCACCCAATATTAGGATTAATTCTTCAGGGAGTCTACTTCTCAATTCCTGTTGGTATTTCGTTTTACACCTTTCAAACCCTAAGTTACACATTAGACGTTTATCACAACCGTATTGAACCAGAAAGACATCTTGGTAAGTTTGCTTTATTTGTGACATTCTTTCCGCAATTAGTTGCCGGCCCTATTGAACGTTTCTCTAGCTTGATGCCACAACTTCAAGAAAATCATGGATTGAAGTATCGGAATTTCCAAAAAGCCTTCCGACTAATGCTTTACGGTTTTTTTATAAAAATGTGCATCGCCGACAACCTATCCCCTCTTGTTGATAAGGTCTATGCTGATCCGTCTGTTTTCAATGGCTTTAGTACCTGGTTTGGAACATTTGGTTTTGGTTTACAGATATATGCTGATTTTGCAGGTTATTCTCTCATTGCTCAAGGAGCTGCTTTATGTTTAGGAATTAATTTGATCGACAACTTCAAGACTCCATACTTTAGCACAAGCATTAGTGAATTTTGGAGTCGGTGGCATATTTCACTATCAACGTGGTTTAGAGACTACTTATATATTCCGTTAGGTGGAAACAAAGTCAGTTTGTTTCGATGGGTAATAAACATCTTGGCCGTATTTATTATCAGTGGTTTCTGGCATGGTGCTAATTATACCTTCCTCATTTGGGGCGGAATTCATGGGCTTCTTTACCTAGTTGAAAGAGCCATTAAACCATCTAAACATTTACAAAAAAACCTGTTACGTAAATTGGTTGGAGGTATATTAATTTTTGCTGCAGTAAACATCGCATGGTTGTTTTTTAGAATTGATAACCTAACGGATTTACCAGGTCATTATAGCGCATTAATGAATAGTGTAGGCAGTCAAACGTTAACTATTGAAACTGCCTTAGTAATTATTCTATTAATTTTTCTCATTTTCGAGATTCTACTTTATAATTCGCGTTTTGATCGGTTAATGGATAAATTACCAATGCTTATGCGTTGGATAATTTATTGCGGTTTAATATGGTGCATATCAGCTTGGGCTGGGGTAACGAATCATCCATTTATTTACTTTCAATTCTAATGGCTGATAACCACTTCATATCGTTTATTAAGAAAGTCGTACCAAGATTATTGGTAATCGCTGTAGTTTTATACGGATTCAATCGTATATATACAGAATATGTCTGGTCGTCGGACCTAAAAAAGCATGGCACAATGTTGGACGAATTGCACGCAATTCAAGATACGTCAGACATGCTCTACTTTGCAGAGTCTTCGAACTTTACAATTGGTCCAAACGACACCGCCAAACTTCGTATTAGTGATTATATAGATTTAAGTTTCCCCTCTAGACGAATTGGTGTAATTAATCACGGAGCTTATCATGCTCAACTTTTTCTTCCTCTGATAGAACAAATAGATACTTCTTCATCAGTCAAGACAATCATAGTAACACTTAACATGAGAACGTTTAATCAAGACGTTATTTATGGTGAAGATGAAGCTGGTTTGCAAATGACCGCTAGATTATACCAACCACAACCACCTTTACTGAATCGATTGTTTGTTTCGTTAAACCACTACGACAATAAAGATGCTCATGCGCGTGACATATTACTTTGGAAAGCATGGACAACTGATACACTTAAATCGACAGTAGATTCGATTACTTTCGATCCAAATACCATCAGACGGTGGTGTGAAACGACAAAATTTCCAGATAGCAATGGCGTGGAGAATATGAAACTGAGAGTGCTGGCTGACCAAAGTATTAAGGCGTACGCCTTTCAAATTGATGAATCCAATCCTATGGTTCAAGCATTTGATGAGATGGTTGCCGTTGCAGGGCAAAAGAACATCAATCTTGTTTTCAACCTGCTCGCAGAGAACGTTGAGGATGCACAGCAGTATGTGGGGAGTAATTTGGTTTGGTTGATGAGACAAAACCGGGATTTCCTTGTCAATCGATATACTGAACGTGGTGTCTTAGTCGTAGACAATATGGAATTATTAGGAAGTTTACATTTTTTAGATCGCGCCGTTTTTCCAACAGAACATTACGATGAAGCTGGTAGAAAAGCAATCGGACAAAATGTAGCGAACAGTCTTAAAAAGATTATCGAACCAAAGTAACAAGACCTGAAAAATTTTGAATCTTGTTATCAAGTCCTTTCAAACGCAAGGTGTACATATAGTTTCCTTGCGGAAGTTCATTATTCATATAGGTTCCATCCCACCCTAACTCTGGGTCGTTTGTTGAAAATAATAACTCTCCCCATCGATTGTAAACAGAGAAAATATATAGGCCATCTTCATACACTTTAGGACTTTTAATAAATAGTGAGTACGGTTTTAAACCTTCATTTAAATCATCATCGTCGGGTGAAAACGCATTTGGAATGAATACTACTGGCTCACCCGTGATGCAACGAATATTAGATTCACTTCGTAAGCCATTTTCAGAAACAGCTACTACCTTAAAGCAGTTTGATGACCCAACTTCACCTGAAGCTTTTATATGAACAGCAGTATCTGATCCAGTTATTGACTTAAATTCCACAAATGAACCTCCCTTATTACGATATACTATATATTCCTTAACCCCATTTTTCCATGATTTATAAGCCGTCCAATGCATAGTCAAATCCAACCCTTCTTTTTCAAGATCAAATAAGATAGACTTACCAATTTGACCGCTTTGAGAAGTATCACCACAATAGTCAATTTGCTTTATGCTGTATTCATAACTATAACTTGATACATCTACATTATAATCGTAATACTCTTTTTGATTATTAGTTAGTTTAACTTGATTGGTTGGGTTGATTTCTTTAGTGATAATAAAATCTCCAACAGATCCTTCGGCTGTGACTTGAATGTAGCTATTATCAACAACCGAAACGACCTGAATATTTGAAAACGTAGTATTCCCATTATAAACAGGTCTCGAACAAACAGAATTACTTTGACTAGATACGTTTAGTGACTCATTTATTCCAACAATTTTGTAACAATAATTTTTATCGCAAAGCAGCGTATCGGAATAATTAAGCACATTACCATTAACCTCTGCAAGCATGCTTGTAACGCCTTCAACCGTTCGAATGATTTGATATTTATCGACGTTCCAACCAATATATTTTGTCCAATTCAAATCGTTTTTTCCTGATTCAACAGAAACCACTTTAAGATATATCGTACAATGTTCTGGAGATTTTTTACTCTTAAAACCACAGCTATCGATGTGTTGTATTTTATAACATTGAGGTTTAGTTGATGTTGCACTGAAAGAATCCACATTACCCGTTTGATTGACGCTCTTTAAAGACCAATTATCAAATCCACCAAAATCATTTTTCTTTTCGATTTGTGTGAATTGATATCCTAAACCTGATTTACTAGCTGTGATGTCCCCAAAACCCTCTTCAGAAACTGTTACCACTTTAATTTCAGCGGGATTTGAATTTGCCGAGTCTTTAATCGTAACCGTGGTGGAGTCACTCCCAACACAACCAATTATATCTGAAACCTCTAGTTTAATATTTAGTATCCCTGATTTGGTAGAAGGATATGTAAAGTTGGAATCAGTGGAAAACCATTCATCCAAACCAGATGTGATTGTCCACTTCCGTGAATTAAATGTGGTATCAAGCAATGTTCCGTCGGCGATTTCGATTATAGAGTTAATGCACAACACATCATTTTTTACTATTTTTATCTCTGGACCTTTTACTACATGAACCGGGGTTACGAAGGTATCATGGCAGTCAAAGCTGTTCTCACTAATTAGCGTTAGTCCGTACCTCCCTGGTGTCTTATAAGAATGAAGGCCAATCGAGCTACTGTCATCCAGCGTACCGTTCCCATCAAAATCCCAATACCATTTTGTTGCATCTTTACCAATATAGTAATAGCGTGTTGTAAGATCATAGCATGCTATCGTATCGTCTACAACAGCTTCAGCCGTTGGTGAAGGTTTTACATAAATTGTTGAATCACTTTTAACTGCAGTCTGGCAACCGTTTTTATCTACAACCAGAACCACAGGATCATATGTTGTTTCAACAATTCTCCACTTGTTAAAATACGTATGAGACTGACCTAAACTATACCCAAACTCACCACCATCTCCATAATCAATGTACATTTTGTGTACGTTTTCTGTCGCCCCTGTAAACATCACTTCCAGTGGTTCACATCCCCTATTTGGGAGTAATTCCAGCTGAATTGACGGCCCATCAACCTTCACAAGTTTATTCTTTACCAATGTATCTGAACAACCACTTCGATTCTTCGCTATTAATCGAACTGTATATGGATTTAGATTGCCCGTATTTTGCTCATAGAGTGTTGTAACTTTCGACAAATCTGTTTTCAATTTTTTACCATCACCAAAATCCCAAAATAATGTATCTGCAAATTGTGAAGTAGATACAAATCGTTGGTAAACTGGCGCACAATACAAATTACTATCAAGAGCCTCAAAGTCTGCTATTGGCGATACGATATAAATTTTAGTCGAAGTAGTGTCAAAGCAAATAGAATCACGACTAGCAATTATTGAAAAATCATAAACACCTTGCTTATTCACAACTATGCTTTGAGTGTCGGAGACGCTGGTTTTAACTGTAAAATTCTCAGTAGGTGACAGTCGGTAATAAAAACGATTTGTAAAACTATCTGTAGCCTGTATAAAACGAAGACCAGTTCCCGCGCAAACAGCAGTATCCAAAAAGTCAATTTCAGGTTGTAAACCCACCTGGACGCTGTCCATTATTGATGTATCAGCACAACCAAAAGCATTTGTACAAATCAGTTGAATTCTATAAAAACCGTCTTTTGAGAAATAGATTTTTGGCCTATTACTAGCTTCATCAATTATCGTTGCTTCTTTAGGTGAAACGGTCCAACTGAAGTAAACAGTGGTGTCATCTGATGCACTAACATAATTTCGGTACGATGCTTCTGGGCTATAGGGCAAATTCTTACAGGCTCGTTTCGATTCAGTCTTTATTTGAGATTGTATACCTGTAATCGATATAATATTACTTTTTATGGCGGTATCACGGCAAAATCCAAAGACGGAAATACTATAATTTACTGAATATTCTCCAGGGCTATCAACTTCGACTATAGGCCTTTTTCCACCAGCAAACACTGTGTCTTTATCGTTGTATATAACCCAACGACTTATGTACTCTCCTTTTTCTGGTGAGTTGCTAGATATCAAAGAAAAAGTATCCGATGGACAATGAGTAGTGCGTTCGACTCGAAAACCTGCCTTTGGCTCATTAACCTCAAAAGCATTTTCCCTAAAATCGGTTTGTGTGCACCCCAGAGCGTTAGACGCAAACACTTTTAAGTCATAACTTCCTTTGTATTTAGCGATAAAAGTAGGATCTCTTTTGTATGAACTATCTATTGCTTTCGATGTGTCGCCGTGTTTGTAAAGTTTCCAAACAAAGTAGTCGCTCTCTTTATATGAGCTTGAAAAAGAAAAGTTAAATATCTGAACCTCCTGATTCAAACAAACAACCTCTGATATTGGATCGTAATCAATTCGAATCGAATCGGCTCGTATAAACTTAGTCCGAAGTACAGAATCAGAGCAACCGTTTTCGTGGGTAACAGTAAGTTCAACATCATAATACCCAGAATCCTTTACAACAAAGTCAAAGTCTTTTTTTGTAGATCCTGTGATTAAATTGCCTAACGTATCAAAAACAAGCCAGCGATAGGTAACGTTTCCAACCTCAGATGTGTAACTATTGTCTTTAAGCTTTGCTAAAAAAGGAACCTCGCAATCGTAGTATTGATTTGAACTGATTTGAGCGGTTACTCGTTTAGCAACTATAAAATCTTTCTCGACGTATCTCGAGGTACAAAACGAATCTTGGTAGGTTATGCTCAAATCATAGTTCCCTGCATCCGTAAAGTTAATAGTTCGCACAAGCGGCGATAAAGAATCAAACTGCTCTGGTTTTATCGAAGGAACATCAAAGGTCAGTGGACCATAAAGACCATTATTTCGAACAACAATCTTAACATTCTTGGTCGCACAAATAGCAGAATCACCCACAAAAACATCTAGTACAACAGAATCCTTTGGCTGAGCTAACCCAACAGACTTACTTGTATAAGTGCATCCATTTTTAGATTCCAGTGTGAGGGAAACATCATACTTACCACCGTTTGAATACTTAATATTCGATGGTTTAAGATCTGTACTTGTGGCAGGAAACCCGTGATCAAACTTCCAATTTACTGTACTAAGTTCACTGGGTTTAAAATCAGAATTAAACGAAAAACTCATGTCGGTGTTCACACATCCTATATTTCGAACCCCAACAATTTCAATCTTTTTATTCGACAATACTGTAGCCCAATCTGGAAAACTCTTTACACCTCGACAACCATTCACGTCTTCAACCATCAACGAAATAGTTTTGTCTCCGTCGGAAGTAAATTTTCCAGTTCTGGACTTTGCCGTATCTCCATAGTTGGTGCCCTCAATTGTCCAAATTCGAAAAACAGAATTTACTGTTTTATCAATGAGTTCATATGATTCTGACGTGTTGCAAAAAACTCGATCATTGATGGATGCACTTGGAATTGGGCGACCGAAAACCTCGGCAATAGTGTTAACCTTGGTCGTGCAAACAGCTCCAGAAGTTAGATATGTGTAAAGCGTAACAGGTATTTTACGGGGATTCGGTTCAATTAAACGAAACGTGTCCGTTCCAGGACTAGCTCCACCTTTATTAAAATCCCAAACAAATGTTGCCCCAGAGGGACTGCCTTTAACAACAAATTCAAAAATTCCTGGTGCACAGGATTTATTAGTGTCTACATCAATAGAAATTGATGAACATTGTGCATGTGATTTTGGGCTTACGAAGAACCATAGGCTTAGGAAAGCAAATGCAAAAAGTACATTACTTAAGATTCCATGGTTCATATCACACTAACTCAGGTTACTATATGACACCAACAATTGTAAAATCGCTGCATAGCATAATTTTTACTGTTTAGTCTCTGGTGATTCTGTTGTTGGCTCAGACGTTGCATTTTCCTCTGGTGGACTTGTTTTTGGGTCTTCATCACCATCAACAAAATCTTCCACCTTTTGTTTAACGTCGTTTGCTACTTCAGAAACTTTAGATTTGATTTTGCCGCCCATTTCTTTTGCATCTTCTGCAAGTTCTTGGGTTTCTTCTTTTAATTCATCATATGCTTCTGATGCTTTTTCTTTAATTTTTCCTCCAACCTCTTTTGCATCCTCCATTAATTCAGCGGACTCCTCTTTTATCTCTTCCACGACGTGTTTTGCTTTTTCGCTAACCTTGTGAGCCATTTCAGAGGCTTCTGTCTTCAGTTTTGTTGCGGCTTCTGACGCGTCATGTGCCATTTCATCTGCGGTCTCTTTGGCCTTGCCAAATAGATTCTTTAAAAAATTTGATACTCCCATGTTATTAATACCAGTAAATGAGGCCACAAGTTACATGAAGAATATCATTTCTCAAGATTTCCTGGGTTATCATATTTTTGCATTACCATTAAAAAGGGTGTAACATGAAATTGCATAATACTATTAATGGGGAAGAGTTAAAGGAGCGAATTAAGCAGAGCAATGAAAAACGCACGACTATTTCGTTTTACAAATACGCCAAAATTGGCAATCCCCAAGTTTTTAGAGATCATATATATCTTCATTTTGGAGAGGCAGGTGTATTAGGTCGAATTTACGTGGCGACAGAAGGCATTAATGCTCAGTTAAGCGTGCCAACAAAAAACCTTGATATCTTTAAAAGTCACTTGTCCGATATTACCTTTTTGGAAGATGTTCGACTAAACTATGCCGTAGAAGACAATGGAAAATCCTTTTTCAAGCTTTCTATTAAAGTAAAAAACAAAATTGTAGCTGACGGACTTGAGGACGATATTTTTGATATTACCTCCCCAGCTGACTATTTGGACGCGAAGGATTTTAATGCCTTAACTGAAAATCCAGACACCATAATAATCGACATGCGCAACCACTATGAAAGTGAAGTTGGTCATTTCAAAGGCGCGTGGTGTCCAGATGTTGATACGTTCAGAGAACAGTTGCCGTTGGTGGTTGAAGAATTAGAAGACAAAAAGGAAAAACCCGTGGTGATGTATTGCACCGGAGGAATTCGGTGTGAAAAGGCCAGTGCATATTTGAAATACAATGGTTTTGAAAATGTCTACCATTTGGAAGGTGGAATTATCAAATACAGTCGCGACGCAAAAGAGAACGGTCTTCCTAATAAATTCATAGGCAAAAATTTTGTTTTCGATGAGCGTTTACATGAACGAATCACGGACGATGTAATTGCAAATTGTCATCAGTGTGGTGAACCATTTGATGAACATGTTAACTGCAAAAACAAGGCTTGTAATCTTTTATTTATTCAATGCAAATCTTGTGGTGAAAAGTATGACGGTTGCTGTTCTGAAGCTTGTCAAACTATCGCCGCACTCCCCGAGGAAGATCAACGTGCTTTGCGAAAAGGCAAAGACAAAGGCGTTCGTATTTTTAGTAAAGGACGGTTTGAGAAGGGAGAGGTTTGAAGTCAGAAGTTTGAAGGCTGAAGGCTGAAGGCTGAAGTTAGAACGGAGTGGGTAAGAATTACAAAACGAGTAGTGGAAGGTTCGACTTCGTACTCCCACATAAATAGTGAAAGAGTTCATTGAGTTAGAAAGCACCATTCATAGTTTTTTTTTGTGACTTTGAATTGTCAAATGAGTATTTTGGGAGATTAATTAAATAATAATCCCTTGCAACTATTTAGCTTGCTGAAAAAATTATGACCAAACGAAACTTGCGCGATAGGTGTATTGAATTTTCAATCTTGAATATAAAAATTGGCAAAACATTGATTGAACAGGAGTTTAGTAAATCATTTGGTCACCAACTAATACGATCAAGCGCTTCTCCAGCTTTAAACTATAGTGAAGCAAAGTCGGCAGAATCTCACAAAGATTTTCATAAGCTCAGTATTGCTTTAAAAGAATTACGTGAAACGTTAACTTGTTTGGAAATTATCCAAAAGAGTAAAATGTATCCTGAACCAGACTTGTTAAAGACATCTTTTGTTGAATGTAATGAACTCATTGCCATATTTGTAAAGTGTATGATAACCGCCAAACGTAACTCAAGCCGAATTATCTGAAGTTACCACTTCTGACTTCAAACTTCAAACTTCTTCTTTATCTTGCACCCGTGTCTGAAAAGGATAGTCGATATAAAAGATTGGTTGAGAGATCAAAAGGAGTTAAACTTAATTTGAATATTCCGGTTAGCCGTGCTAAGGAGTTTCAGATAAGAACGCTGAAGAGATTGCTGACAAAGGCCAAAAATACTGAGTATGGTAAAGAATACGATTTTGAATCTATAATCGATTCATCGGCAATTTATCAAAGCTTCAAATCGTCGGTTCCAATGGGTGATTACCTGACGATGTTACCATGGTGGGAAAAAACCCGTCAAGGAGTTAGCGATGTAACTTGGCCTGGAAAAATTGAACATTTTGCACTTAGTTCAGGCACTTCCGACGGAGCATCAAAATATATCCCTGTCTCGCCAGATATGGTCAAAGCGATTCGGCGGGCAAGTATGAGACAGGTTTTAGCAATTGCACGAACCGACATGCCCAAAGACCATATGACCAAACATTGGCTAATGATCGGTGGTAGCACTAGCTTAAACTATAATGGCGTATACTATGCGGGCGATTTAAGTGGAATAACAACCTCTAAAATTCCACCACTTTTGCAACGAGTTTCAAAACCTGAACCCGAGATAAAAGCAAGCGACAATTGGGCTGAAAAAATTGAACGAATTACAGCAGAAGCACCCAACTGGGATGTTAGCATGGTGGCAGGGGTTCCCGCTTGGATTCAATTACTTTTTCAAAATATTATTGATAGATATAACTTGAACAATATTCATGATATGTGGCCCAACTTGGAGGTGTATATTCATGGAGGTGTTTCAATAAAACCATATAAAAATGCGATTAACTCGCTGTTGGGAAAGCCTTTAAAATATTTCGAAACGTATTTAGCTTCTGAGGGTTTTATAGCGTTTCAAAACCGACAAGACGAAAATGTTGGAATGCGCATGCTTCTCCGAAACGGCATTTTTTATGAATTTGTCCCTTTCAATGAGAAGAATTTTGACGAGAACTATAAGTTAAGACCAGACGCTGAAGTTGTTCCCATGTGGGAAGCAGAAGAGGGAGTTGATTATGCTTTGTTAATATCCACGTGCTCTGGAGCATGGCGGTATCTCATCGGTGATACGGTACGTTTTTCAAATATTAAAAAGCGCGAAATAATAATTACAGGTCGTACCAAGCATTTTTTAAGCATTGTTGGTGAACATTTAAGCGTCGATAATATGACCGATGGTGTAAGACAGTTGGCCGATTTGTTGGATGAAAACCTTGAAGAATTCACCGTTTTCGGAACCAATGATGATGGTGCATTTGGACATCAATGGTATATCGGAACACATAATGAGTCTCTCGTACAAAACGATTATTCAGATGCCTTAGATAAAGCCTTAAGCCAATTGAATGACGATTACGCCGTTGAGAGACGTCATGCATTAAAAAATATAGATGTAAAATTAATTCCGATAGATTGGTTTTTGGAGTGGATGCGGATCAACGGAAAAGAAGGTTCACAGCATAAGTTTCCAAGGGTTATGAAAGGAAAAACGCTTCAAAACTGGCAAGATTTTTTGGCAACAAAAGGGGTTGAGCGAAGAAATCCTGCTTAATTAACCAGTGCTTCTTTTTTCATAGATTTGCACAAACGCCCAACTATGAAACTTCGATTATTCTTACTCCTTACTTGTTTATGGCACGTTAATTCATTCGCTCAAAACATGCAATTGGCAGATTTGTATTTGACGTATAGTGGCAATAAGACTTCAATTGTTCCACTAGATTTCAAAACAGATTTGATTGCAACAAGTTGGACCGAGAGCGATAAATTCTACCCAGACCATCAAGATTTTAATTCGTATGTTGACAATACCAACGATGCATATGTTGTTTGGCAGGAAGCGCAGAATCATAACTATATAAAGCACCTGCAGTTTAAAGGTTCTGGATCACAGCAAATTGAAAAATTGTTAGTTTCAAGCAATCAGGACTTATTTGTTGTTCTATCATCAACTGCCGCCGATACAATCAACATCTTATCAAATAATAAGTCTTTTCAACTCTATCAACCAAAACAAGGAAGTGAAAATGTTCTATATACATTGATTAAGTTTAATAAAGATGGAGAATATCAAAGGCACTTGTTTTTAGGTTATTACGATTTGATTTATCCGTCGTCACTGATTCTATTCTTTCCTAATAAAATTGATACTTATATCCCTTTAGCATTTAATTGTGCAGACTCCACGAACTATATTCCTGAAACAACAACGAAAATCAAAGGTTCTCTTTTCGCCAAAAAGACAGTCACCTTCCATGTAAGTTGTAATGATTTGTCAATATCAAACGTCAAGACCAATAATTACACGTTTAATTCTGTACTCAGTTTCCCAAATGCTGAAATCAATTACATAATTGAAGATAATGGAAAGCGTGTTCATGACTCAGCAGCCTGTATTATCCTATATAATGGAGATTTAACCGATTTTTCAGATTCATTAATTGCTTCTAAAAATACTTCTATCAGAAGCGCTACAAGTTTGGGGGATACACTTTATTTAGTGCAACGATCGTCTGATACCGTCAATCATAAAGTGAATGGGGTTGATTTTGAAAACGGCAGAAGCTACATAACAAAGTGGATAAACGGAGTCCTAGTGGACTCAATGACAACTAGTCTTTACGACATAAATTTCTTCTTAGACAATTCTGATAAATTATATATTTATGGTTATACAGTGAGCATTGATTACAAACCTGTGAATATCAGTTTTCTAAAAGGAAAGCCCTACATACTTAAAGATGACCAAGCATTCCGGTTTTGGGGTCCAATCTTAAATGATAGTCTTAAGTGGATGTCGCACATAGCTGGAAACGCTGGCCCCGGAGGTTCCACCCCTTATTTTTATGCCGATTCAAATGCTCAATATTTGTCAACAAACATAAAGAGTTGGATGGACCTAGATCCTGGTCCGTATGAATGGCAATTCAATCCATTAACTTATGATGGTAAAACCGTCATAGCCAAATACAACTGTTACCCAAATGCGATCTTTACCTTAGATCAAACTGCGCAAAACGTGCAGTTTTACAATTTCTCTTCTGGCGGACAAACCTATAAATGGTTGTTTGGAGTGGGCTCTGCTAACTCAACAGATTTAAACCCTATTTTCAGTTATCCAGCTATAGGAGATTATGACGTTACCCTTATCGCCTACAACGACTGTGGCTCAGACACTTTTTCATTTCCTGTTTCCATTGACAAAATGATTTCAGTTGAAAATATTCATGTTCCTGAGGTCACGATTTATCCAAATCCAGCCTCAAACAATATTCGTATTAATCATGGTTTGACAAACGGTTCGGTTACAATTGTTGGATTAAACGGAAAAACTTTGACGCATCAGCAATTAGAAAATACGACCTGTACAATCAACGTATCTGATTTTCATTCAGGAATGTATATTATGGTTCTAAAAGACGAATTGAATACGATTACAAGGAAATTGGTGATTGAGTAATTAAACAAACTCCACCGCATACTGGTTACGTAGTTCACTCATAATATCACGAACCTCCTCTGGAGTATTTGCAGTCACTAGTCGCATGCGATGCGGTTTAAAGTTTGGAATTCCTTTAAAATAATTTGCATAATGACGACGCATTTCAAAAATTCCCAGTCGTTCGCCTTTCCATTTTAAACTTTCTTCAAAATGTTGCTCACAAGTATCGATGCGTTCGCTCATCGTAGGGCCAGGCAAAATTTGACCCGTTTTGAAATAATGTTTTATTTCTCTAAAAATCCAAGGGTGCCCAATACTAGCTCTACCAATCATAATGCCTTGAACACCATATCGGTCGCGCATTTCTTTTGCTTTTTCTGGAGAATTCACATCACCATTCCCAAAAATTGGAATATGAATTTTCGGATCTTGTGCAATTTCACCTATCAACGTCCAATCTGCTTCACCCTTATACATTTGAACTCGAGTTCTTCCATGAATGCTCAATGCTTGAATACCGACGTCTTGCAAACGAGCGGCAACATCTTTAATAAACTTTGATTTATTATCCCAACCCAAACGTGTTTTTACCGTTACTGGCAAATGTGTTGACTTCACGATTTCGGCCGTCATCTCAACCATTTTTGGAACATCTTGTAAAAGAGCTGCACCAGCACCTTTACAAGCTACAGCTTTAACCGGACAGCCATAATTGATGTCAATCAAGTCGGGTTTGGCTTCTGTTGCAATTTCAGTAGCCTCTTTCATAACATCTATGTCACTACCAAAAATCTGAATTCCAATAGGACGTTCGTAACCAAATATGTCGAGTTTTTGGGTACTTTTAGCTGCATCACGAATCAATCCTTCAGAAGATATAAACTCTGTATACATCATGTCAACCCCATGTTCCTTGCACACTGCGCGAAACGGTGGGTCACTCACATCCTCCATTGGTGCCAAGAGCAAGGGGAATTCCCCAAGGTTTATGTCGCCGATTTTTATCACCTTTGCAAAGATACTGTATCCATGCAAAACAGCGCACAAACACGTATAACCGGTCTATCACATTTCTTACTTGCGATTGGTATTTTTCTTCTTTCCATTTTTGCAATGACGGGAATAGCATACCTTTTCGTACAAAATGGGATGGGATTAGTTGTCGACGAGTTAACCCAAATTAAAATTGGTGAGTTGTCGGTTTATGAATCACTTGGTCTTAAAAGTTTTCAATTTATTGTTGCCTTAGCCTTTATTGTGGCTGCGTTTATCTGTTCAAAAGTGTTTCGAGTAGATTTTTTATCGTTTTCAGGACTAACAAACAAACCAAAAATTCTACATCTTGGAATTGCGTTCTTAATGTTAATTGCTATTGTTCCAATTGTTGATGGACTTGTGCGAATAAATGGTGCACTTGAGTTTCCAGCTGAAACACAACAGCAATTATTAGAAATGGAAGAGAAAAGTGACAATACGTATGGGTTGTTTCTACAGCACAATACGGGTATCCACTTATTTATCAATCTACTTTTAATGAGCATTCTTGCCGCAGTTGGTGAAGAGATTTTCTTTAGAGGAATCCTGATGCGCGTAATAGCTAACTGGACCAAAAACATTCATATCGGCATATTTGCCAGTGCGTTGATTTTTGCCTTTATACATTTTCAACCTTTCAAAATTTTACCCATGGTTCTTTTGGCTGTTTTGTTCGGATATCTCTATTACAGAACACAGTCTCTTTGGGTTCCAATAATATTACATGCAATAAATAACGCCTTAGTTGTTTTCGCAGATTGGGCTACCAAACAAAATATAGAATCTCCCATGTTAACCGAAGATTTCGTTGTACCAACACCATACATCCTGGTAGGAGTGGTGGTTCTAGTTGGCCTATTTTTTATCCTTAATAAAAATACACGATCAACAAACTTCGATTATGAATAATTTTCAATCGCGTCTGTTAGTCGGAAGTGTATATGTAGTCATTACTATCGCTGCTTTATTAACCAATTTGTTGACAGCTTCATTCTATATATGGGCTATACAGGCTTTATGCTTATACGAGTTTTATAAAATTACCATTAAGAAGTCTTCACTTAAATCACTAATAGTTCCTTTATTAATTGGCAGCTTTGTTTTTTTAATGACCTACGCAAACCAAGATTCAGCTGTTAATCTTGGCTACTTGGTATGGTTGTTAATTCCCCTACTAGTTGTATTTCTAATCTATTTGATAGTCAATCCTGTAAACGATTTTATTAATGACGCAGGAAAACTGGTATTTGGGTGGATTTACGTATCTGTACCTTTTGCATTACTACTTCGAATCGGAAATATGGTATTTGACAAGGCCAATATTGAATTGCTTCCTTATCATGGTTTCCCAATCTTATTGGTGTTTATACTTATTTGGGCAAATGATTCTTTTGCGTATTTGGTTGGACGCAAATTTGGCAAGACTCAACTAGCTCCCAAGCTATCCCCTAAAAAAAGTGTCGAAGGATTTATTGGTGGAGTTTTTTTCTCTGTTCTTTTTGCCATTGCTATGCATTATTTCTTCCCAGTATTTGATCAAATACATTTTATTGTGCTTGCAATAATTTGTGGAACAATTGGGACTTTAGGTGATTTATTCGAGTCAAAACTAAAGCGTTCGCTAGGGATCAAAGACTCAGGAACCATGCTAGGTGGGCACGGTGGTTTCTTAGATCGAATGGATTCAATAATATTCGCCGGACCGATTTGTTTCTTCTATCTGTATCATTTCACGGTCGCATAAAAAAAAAGGTATAAAAAAACTGTTTGTCTCATGTTTGGCTGTCCAATTAATTAAATAGCTTTGCGTTAAATATTTGTTAACTCATATGAGTTCTAAGTACAAAGAGCCTGCACCAATAAAAGACCATCTGAATCCATTAGATTCTATGATGGAACGATTCTCTGAAGCAACAAAAATCCTAGGGTTAGATGACTCTACCTATGACGCTTTAAAATCTCCTGAAAAATCAGTTACTGTAAACCTGCCTGTTACCATGGACGATGGGACCATCAAGGTCTTTGAAGGTCATAGGGTAATTCATTCTGCCAATTTAGGTCCGTCGAAAGGTGGTATTAGATACTCAATGGGAGTAACTCTAGATGAGGTAAAAGCACTTGCTGCTTGGATGACTTGGAAATGTGCTGTTGTAGGTATTCCTTACGGCGGTGCAAAAGGTGGTATTAAATGTGATCCTCGTTCTATGAGCAGAGGTGAACTTGAACGATTAACACGTGCATACACTAACTCCATGAGCAATGTGTTTGGACCAGAACGTGATATACCGGCCCCTGATGTTGGGACAAACCCACAAACCATGGCTTGGATTATGGATGAATACTCCAAACTTAAAGGAGTGTCAAGTCCAGCTGTAGTTACCGGTAAACCAATTGTTTTAGGTGGTTCCAAAGGTAGAATCGAAGCTACAGGACGTGGTGTAATGGTTTCTGCTCGATCAGCAATGGGTAAATTAAAAATGAACCCAAGTCAATCTACTGCTGCCGTTCAAGGTTTTGGTAATGTTGGCTCGATTAGCGCTAAGTTACTGGAAGAACAAGGTGTAACCATAGTTGCGATTTCAGATGTTTCTGGTGCATATTACAATCCAAAAGGAATTGACATCTTAACGGCGATTAAGTACGTCGAAGAAAATAATGGAACCTTGGAAGGTTTCCAAAATTGCGATATTATTTCCAATGACGAATTGTTAGAATTAGACGTTGACGTTCTAGTTCCAGCTGCGTTGGAAGATCAGATCACTGCTGAAAATGCTGCTCGTGTAAAAGCAAAGCTAATCGTTGAAGGCGCAAATGGCCCAACGTCTTTTGGTGCAGATAAGATATTAAACGACAATGGTGTTATGGTGATTCCAGACATTCTCGCGAATGCTGGAGGTGTGTCTGTTTCTTACTTCGAATGGGTTCAAAATCGTTTAGGATATTTCTGGACTGAAGAACGTGTAAATCGTAGAGCTGATAGAATAATGAAGCAAGCTTTCGAGACAGTGTATGAAGCTTCGAATAAATATAACGTCGACATGCGAATTGCTGCTTACATCGTTGCAATTGATAAGGTTGCAAGCACTAAGCGATTGAGAGGAACGTACTAATGATACATCGCGAAGGATATACGATTCTAATTACTACCTTCCTTATTGTTGGTTTAATTGTTTTTCTTGTATTTAAATTTTCCGGAATTAACTGGTTACGATATCTAACTTTAACAGCGGGTATTGTAGTCTTCGGATTATTTCTACAGTTCTTTAGAAACCCTGCTCGAAACACTGTTTTAAACCCACATCATGTAATCGCACCAGCAGATGGTAAAGTTGTGGTTATTGAAGAAGTTGAAGAGCCAGAATACTTTGAAGGAAAAAGAATTCAGTTGAGTATTTTCATGTCGCCATTAAATGTGCACGTTAATAGAAACCCAATATCTGGAGTTGTAAGCTATTTTAAGTATCACCCAGGAGAGTATTTGGTAGCTTGGCACCCAAAGTCTTCCACCTTAAATGAACGTACAACTACGGTTATTAAAAACGAAGAAGGTACAGAGGTTTTGTTTCGACAAATTGCTGGGGCTGTAGCACGAAGAATTTGTTATTATGTGGATACTGGAGACTCAGTGAAACAGGGTGAGGAAATGGGGTTTATAAAATTTGGTAGTCGTATTGACGTTTTCTTGCCAATCGGAACCAAAATCAACGTTGAATTAGATCAAATCACACGAGGTGGTGAGACAGTTCTAGCAGAGATTTAAATTGATAAATCTTCGCAAAACCGCCTGTTATGTTGCGTTTTATGAAATTCTAAACTGAAAAAGCATATTCGAATCCGGGTATTTATTAGTCCTTTGTAGTTACTGCAAGAAGCACTTGATAAAAAAAAAATTATCGGTGCCATATCACTAGTTGCGTTTATCCATGGTTATATCCTCATGCGCACTCAGTCAGTGTTTTCACCGACGTATCGTTGGGAAAAAGTTCAATCGTTTGTTGTCAGTATTTTACATTTTGACAAAATTGGCCACATTCAGTCGAACGAGATAATACCGACTCTGGTAACATGTTTATTCTATTGCTAAAAGTTCTTTTCTTTAACTGACGTTTGCAGTTAGTTAGAAGAACAATCCCGTCCTAAGTATTTGTGAAAAGAGTTTATTGGGCTGTGTCTGCCGACCTATAGACAGGCGGGGTTTTACTTTCTGGCTTGAACCAAAAAGTAAACAAAACTATAGTCCTTCTTATGACGGAAAGACCAAGGCTGTTTTGGCGCTGTTCGTCTCCACAAGTTTTTTTTGGAATCCTGCGGGTTATTCTCGAACAAATTTTCGACTTCACATGGATTTTACGAAAAAACCTTCTCGGAAACTCCACCTGCGAAAATGCCATTGATCTCCAAATCGAATTAAGTTTAAACATTAAACCCCAAAGTCATTCAAAAATCCATCTAGCCTTTGTTAATTTATATTACATCGTTACAAAAAAACGTTTAGAACGATATTGGTACACGATATACTATCTAACCACCATATTTCTCACGCCATTCATACTTTTTAATTTCTTCATTCAACTCACCGGTTTGTATCATTTCTGATAACCGCTCATTCATCACACCTTTTGACGTAAGGTGCCACTCACCACATTCTAAGCATTGGTACACGTTTATTGCATTATTACCAGCAAACCGTATCCTAGCTTCAATTAGTGCGCGTTCAGCGCTCTCTGGATCATAGTATGACTTTTTCTTCGATGAACAGCTCATGATACGAATACTTTGATTTAGTCTAAAACGAAAATAGCCAAGAACAGCTTACGCAAATTCTTGGCTATTAAGTAACTTTTTGTTTTGTGTAATGCTTAACTACAACCTAATGAGTTTCCACAATTCAAACACTTGTAACATGTTCCACTTCTTACGGTAAGGTGTCCACATTCATTACAGGCTGGTGCATCACTTTGCATTGATTGTAAATGCATGTCCGATGCAGACCCTGCTGCTTTAGCTTCAGGAGAACTTGAAACAACTGTTTGTGCCTGTGGAGTATTAACATTAACTGTTGTTTGCTTTGTAGTTATGCTTTGTACTGTATTCTCAGGGGTAGTATTTGTTGTTGGAGGAACCTGAACCAGGTCATTTCGGTGTAGGTATTCAAATCCTAACAATCGGAAGATAAAGTCAATGATTGACGTTGCATTTTTAATGTTGTCATGTCCTTCAACATATCCTGCTGGTTCAAATTTCGTAAATGTAAACTTGTCTACGAATTCTCTCAATGGCACTCCATACTGAAGTCCAATGGAAACTGCGATAGAAAAGCAATTCATAAGAGAACGGAAAGTTGCTCCCTCTTTGTGCATATCAACAAAGATTTCACCTAATCGACCATCACTATATTCACCAGTTCGAATAAACAATGTTTGTCCACCAACCTTCGCTTTTTGTGTAAATCCACTTCGCTTACTTGGTAATTTTTTACGTTCAACAATGTTAGACAACTGCATTTGGAAGATGGTATCGTTACTTTCATCAATTATTCTTCGCGCAGCATCTAAAACCATATCAGGAGTAATATCTTCAAGAGTTAATTCCGCTTTTTCAGCTAAAACTTCTTCGATTTTTTCTTCAACAGTTTCTTCTTCTTTAGAATCAGACTTATTACTTAGAGGTTGAGATAATTTACAACCATCTCTATATAGTGCGTTTGCTTTTAAACCTAGTTCCCAGCTTAACTCATAACATGATTTAATATCTTCTTGAGTCGCCTCATTTGGTAGGTTAATAGTTTTAGAAATTGCTCCAGAAATAAATGGTTGCGCAGCACCCATCATTCGAATATGGCCATGAGCATGAATAAATCGTTCTCCAATGTTACCACATCGGTTTGCACAATCAAATACCGCCAAGTGCTCATCTTTCAAGTATGGAGCACCTTCTACTGTCATAGTACCACACACATAATCGTTGGCTTTTGCAATCTCATTAGTTGTAAAACCTAGTTCTTTTAACAAGTTGAAATTAGCCGATTCATACTTCGACTTATCAAAACCTAAACGGTTCATTGTATCTGCACCAAGTGTCCAATGGTTGAAAACAAAACTTATCTCAAATGCACTAACCAATCCGCTTTCTATAGCAGCAAGATCTTCAGTAGTGAATCCTTTTTCTTTTAATGTTTTATGATTGATAGATGGAGCACCTTTTAGCGTTCCATGTCCTTTAGCATAATTAACTATTTCAGTAATTTCTTTTTCAGAATACTCAAGATTTCTTAAAGCGCCAGGTACAGATTGATTTACAATTTTGAAATATCCACCACCACTTAATTTTTTAAACTTCACTAGAGCAAAATCAGGTTCAATACCTGTAGTATCACAGTCCATAACAAGTCCAATTGTACCTGTTGGAGCGATTACAGTTGTTTGTGCGTTTCTATATCCATGCTTTTCACCTAACATAACCGCTTTGTCCCATTGGTCGCAAGCAGAAGTAAGTAAATAGTCTGGGCAATGTTTTGGATCAATTCCTACAGGTTTAATACTTAAACCTTCGTAGTCTGATGCGTTGTATGCTGCATAGCGATGATTTCTCATTACACGCAACATGTCTTCTTTATTCTTTTCGTATTCTCTAAATGGTCCTAAATGTTCTGCCATCTCAGCAGAAGTAGCATAAGCCGTACCTGTTAAAATTGCTGTAATTGCACCACATACTGCAGTTGCTTTTTCGCTATCATAAGGAATACCACTTAACATTAGTACTGAACCAAGGTTTGCATATCCTAAACCTAGTGTTCTATATGCGTATGATAATTCAGCAACTTCTTTTGATGGGAACTGAGCCATCAATACCGAAATTTCTAGAACTACTGTCCATAATCGCGAAGAGTGCTTTATACCTTCAACGTCAAACTCTAAACTTGCTTCATTGAAGAAGTGTCTTAAGTTTAATGATGCTAAGTTACATGCTGTGTTATCTAAGAACATGTATTCCGAGCAAGGATTCGATGCATTTATTGGTCCACCTTGAGGACAAGTGTGCCACTCATTTATTGTTGTATCATATTGTACTCCTGGATCGGCACAAGCCCATGCAGCAAACGAAATATCATCCCAAATCTTTTCTGCAGGAATGCTATCCATTACTTCACCATTACTTCTTGCAATTAAATCCCAATTCTCATTGTTTTTTAACGCTTGGAAGAATTTATTCGGAATTCGAACAGAGTTGTTTGAGTTCTGACCTGAAACTGTTTGGTATGCTTCTCCTTCATAGTGAGAAGAATAACCACCATCAATTAACGCGGCAACTTTTTTCTCTTCTTCCTTTTTCCAGTTAATGAACTGCATTATTTCTGGGTGATCCAAGTCGAGAGTTACCATTTTGGCTGCTCGTCTTGTTGTTCCACCTGATTTAATTGCTCCAGCTGCCCGGTCACCTATTTTTAAGAATGACATTAAACCACTTGATGTTCCTCCACCACTTAGTTTTTCACCAGCACCACGGATTGACGAGAAGTTTGTTCCAACTCCAGAACCATATTTAAAAATTCTTGCTTCTCGAACCCAAAGGTCCATGATACCACCATCGTTCACCAAGTCATCTTTTACAGATAAAATAAAACACGCATGTGGTTGAGGGCGTTCATATGCTGAAGTTGATTTTTTTAACTTTCCAGTTACTGGGTCACTATAATAATGTCCTTGAGGCTTTCCTGTAATTCCATATGTATTATGTAATCCAGTGTTGAACCATTGTGGCGAATTTGGTGCAGCATGTTGAGCCGTTATACTGTATACCAATTCATCATAAAATATTTCAGCATCTTTTTCAGACGCAAAATAATCGTACCTCTCTCCCCATGTTTTCCAACAATCCGCTAATCTATGAGCAACTTGCTTAATTGAATTTTCAGATCCATCTGAGCCATCCTCTTGAGGAACACCCGCTTTTCTGAAATATTTCTGTGCTAAAATATCAGTAGCCACTTGGGACCAAGATTTTGGCACCTCGACATTATCCATCCTAAATACAGTATCTCCACCAGGATTTTGAATTACTGAACTTCGAATTTCATATTCGAATAGGTCAGTAACGTTCTTACCTTCTTTTGTAAAGTATCTTTCGAAAGTTAGTCCTGTTTGGTTTTTTGATGTTGCTTTCTTTGGGCTCATACCGCGTGATTTTTATTCTTCTAAAAGGAAATATATTTGTTCACCACAAGAAAAAATATGTAGTGGTTTTTGCTCAAAAGTAGCTTCACATTTAGTGACTTTGAGCTTACACTTTTCCACAGATAATTTTTTTTGTACGTTTATTCTGACTTGTTCGTGTTGATAACAATTAGTTAACTTTTTGTGCATATTCCATGGGTAAAACCTAATGAACTGACAGCCAATATTATGAGCATAAATCCGCTCATGTTTAGTTTTTGACACCTTGGATTTGATAAATATTTTTTTAGTTCAATGGCATAAAACTATAACGGTTTGAAAACAACTAAGTTGGCAATTATTTTACTTTCTTTGCACACACGATGAGTCAAAGCATTGCAAACTTCTTGAAATCCGCAAAACAGAACAATAAGTCTCTGTTAGCTGTTCTCATCGATCCGGATAAAGCAAAGCCTTCTCACATTCAAAATCTCTTATCGCCTAAAAATCGTGAGAAAATTGATCTAATATTAGTAGGGGGAAGTGTTTTAACAAGTGGAGATATTGAATCCACTGTTAGAGAAATAAAAAAACAAAGCGACCTTCCTTGTATCATTTTTCCGGGAAGTCCAGACCAAATATCTAGGGACGCAGATGCGATTTTGTTACTTGCCTTAGTGTCTGGAAGAAACCCTGAATTACTCATCGGAAAACATGTAGAATCTGCATTAAGGTTGAGGCAGTCACAATTAGAAATCCTTTCTACTGCTTATATATTAATAGACGGAGGTAAACAAACTACGGTATCATACATTTCTGGCACAACACCGATTCCTGCAGACAAGCCTGGTTTAGCGGCGATGACGGCTTTGGCCGGTGAGCAATTAGGAAAGCAGTTGATTTACATGGATGCGGGAAGTGGTGCAAAAAATCCAATTCCAACTCAAATGATTTCTGCAGTAAGGGAACACACAACACACCCGATTATTGTTGGTGGTGGGATAAGAAGTGTTGAAGGGATTCATGCAGCATGGAATGCTGGTGCTGATGTTGTTGTAATTGGCAACCGCTTAGAGGAAGATCCTAACTTCTTGTCTGGTCTTTAGTTAAAATTTACTTTACGTTTTCAAAGCGTTGCTTTTCCAATAAATGTGCTGGTTACAAAGGAGATTTCTGAAATTAAAAGAAATATACCTATGAGCGTTAGGTTTTTCATACTTGATTCTGTAGCTAAGTTTATTATAGAATAACTAAAAATTACTCGTTCACGGCTAACCCTGTATTAACAACAGCAACTTTTCTTGAAAGGAACAACCCAACTAATAGTAGCAATGGTCCGATGACATAAGGCAAATGAAAGTGAATGCCATAAATTAATCCGCCAAATGCGGGCCCTACAATTCTACCGATTGACCCAAACGATTGGTACAATCCAGTCACTTTTCCAAGATCTTTAGATCCATCCATTTTTGTTAACAGAGATAGTAATGCTGGGTTAATGAACCCATTCGCCAAGGCAATCAGTCCAATAGCAATAAACTGCCAAGGTATAAATAATTTTCCTTGAAAGTATGGCATTGCAAATAAGCCAATAGCTAGTAATGTTAACCCAATCGCTAACATTTGTTTCTCACCAAACTTTTTGGCTATGGGGCCAACCAACAACCCCTGAACCAGCGCACTACTTAAACCAATAAACATAAAAACGAAACCAATTTCCTTTTCATTTAAAAAGCTATGCCCCTTCCATAATAATACTGCAGTCACTTGCATCATAGAAAAGGCAGAAACAAATAGCAGATTTATATAGAATAACATGGAAATGTTTGGTCGTTTGAGCTGCTGTATAATTGAAATTACGATGTTACTTGATTTTGAGTCTTTGTTTTTTTCCTTCAATGACTCTGGCAAAAGGAAATAAGCCACTACGAAGTTCATAAATGAGAGTCCTGCGGCTACATAACCTAAGGTTTCTATTCCAAAATCAGCCTTTAAAAATCCCCCAATCGGTGGGCCAAAAACAAAACCCAGCCCAAAAGCGGCACCAATTATTCCCATACTTTTTGCTCGATTTTCAGGAGTAGAAACATCACTTACATATGCTTGAGCAGCGCCAATATTCGCCGAGCCAATTCCAGAAAAAACACGCGATATCACTAGTATCAATATTGAACTAGTTTGGGAGAAGATCAAGTAGGCCATAGCAGTGATTAATACGCTAATCATGATAATCGGTCTTCTACCATGTTTATCACTCATTCTTCCCCAAAAAGGAGAAAATGAGAAATTCATCAAAGCATAAATTGCGGCGATCAAACCAATTTCCATTGCTGATGCTCCCAACTCTTCGGCAAATGCTGGTAGAATTGGTATGATTAACCCAAAACCTAACAAGTCTAAGAATGTTGTCAAAAAGATAACTCCTAGTGCTGACTTATTTTTCATAGAATGATAAACGGCAATAATACATGTAAGTTTTAACTGAAGTCAACAAAAAACCCTAGTCATATTGACCAGGGCTTCTTTCATAATAGTAATTCTAGTTCTAATCTATTTCTTCAATAAGTCTCTTATTTCAGTTAATAAGTCATTATCTGACGGTCCGGCAGGTGCTGCAGGAGCCTCTTCTACTGGTTTCTTAGTTTTGTTATATCCTTTAACAATAATGAATAGAACGAACCCCACAATCACCAAATTGATAATTGAATTTATCCAGCGACCATACATAATTGCATTTTCTGGCTTTGCTTCTACACCTTCTGAAGCCTCAACGGCTGCACTAAGTACAATTTTCATGTCCTCAAAATTTAACCCGCCAGAGAATTGACCAACTATAGGCATCATAATATCAGATACAAAACCTTTTACTACCAACCCCACAGCGCCAGCAAGTAAAACCGCTACAGCAAGGTCTATGACGTTGCCAGTCATTATAAATTTTTTGAATTCCTTAAACATATATTTCCGTTTTTAGTTAAACGAAAGTATGCTGCAGGAAAGTAGAACAGTTGAACTAACTATCTACCTCATATTGAAAAACGTCTTTTTTTTTAGTCGTCTAGTTTTTTTAAGATCTTTTTATTGACAGCCAACTTGTTCACCACAATAGAAACTGTTTTTGCTTTAATGTACTCTTCGCTCATTAAATAATAACCGTTAAATCCGGCTTTACTCCCCCAAGAGTTTTTAACCACATAAAACCTTTTACCAAAACCTTCTGCAAGTCCAGTAATGTGCATTAAATGATCGTCTGTGGTGGAATGATTGTCAAACATCACCTGGCGAGAAGACTGCGTCACGGTTTCTTCTATTGGCAATTCCTCTGGAACTGTTTTCAATGCGTTGGTATCGTTATTTAAAAAAGCAAAACCGCCTCTACGCATAAAACCAATTTCACTTACATCACCGTCCCACTCAACCGTATAGCCATTTTGTAATGCGTTATTCATTACCGCCATGAGTTCATCTAGAGGTATGTTGTCATACTCTCCTTGACTAAAATTGTCTGGTACTTCAACTACAAAATCATCATAATACTCATGATGATTAAATGATGTAAGACCAATGTAGTTGTCCATGTCAAGTTGTAGAACTTGGGAGGCGAATGACTTTGAGTTATACATATTACCTTCATACTCAAATACCGCCTTTACTTCTCCAAGTTGTTTATCCAATATAGAAACAAAACCATCTTTCCAATGTGGATCTATAAATGGTTTACTAAGTATTGTGTCTAGGTAAGCCTTTAACTCCTTTACCAAGTTACTATGATCATGATACTCGGAGCCATTTTTTCCGCTGTAAGCCGACTCTGGCATCATCCCGTATTTCTCGTAAGAGTACAAAACATCGTGCGCCAAACTTCCTTGGCTAAAATTACTGATTCCATGATATCTTATGTAGAGAATCGCTTTTTCCAGATAAATGTTTCTAACCGTAAACATCTCAGAAATATCGACAGTTCTTCCATGTTCTTTTAGTACCTCCGATTCTAAAAATGAACTTGTAGAGAAACTCCAGCATGTTCCAGTTCTATCTTGGCTTTTGACTTCTGTTGCTTCACAAGTGTTTACAATCTTGAACCCTTCTGGAAGAGCGGATATTTGAGCTTGAATCGAAAAAGAGATACAAAACAATAAAACGAGACTAAAAAATTTCATAAGACTATTTTTTACAAAAGAACACTGTAAACAATTCATTTCAAAACTAAGTATTTGAGGTTTCGGGTATAATAATTTTAACATCAGCCGTGCTTGAAACGTAGTACCACCGTTTATTAGTAATACACAAACATTTATACCGTTTTCGCAATTTCAATCCTTTGGTAAACATCAGTCCATTTGAAAGAACGAACGTAGCTCCTTCGGGTAAATCTTCAACTAACGTTTTTTGTACATGGTCATAGGTTGATAAGGCTCTCATTAAATTTTCATCAGCACAACTGCTTGCTGCTGGATTCGAAATATACGACACCAGTGCCCTTTTGATTTCAGAAGGAAATACGTTTGAATCCAGATATGGATTTAATATTTCCTGGAACTCTTTTTTCCATTCGTCCCCATGTGGTTTTATAGTACTGCGATGTTTTTTCCAAGCATACAAATGCGCAAATTCATGTAATACAGTTATTAAAAACGAAAATCGATTAAGGTCAGCATTTACCGAAATTCTATGACCCTTGGATCCATGTGGTGGACGATAATCACCAAGTTTTGATTTTCGTGGCTTTGAGATTCTAAATTGAACTTGATCTTGTTGTATTAGAGTCCAAACTTTCTCGGCAGTTTGAGGAGGCAAATACTCATCTAACATTTTGATATAACTCTTCACACTCTATTTGATTTTACACAAGTCACACATCGAAAACTGTCAGGCATAACGAGTAATTTCTTGAACTCTATTTCAGTTCCACATTGCCTGCATAATCCAAAAGACTCTGAATCAATTTCTTTTAAACTGCGCTTTAAGCGCTCTAACCTATTTTTGGTGTTTCTAAGTGATGCCTCGTTCACCGACTTATTGTTAATAGCATCCATTCGACTGATTCTTCCAATAGCATTTTCAGGCGATATTGGCTTGGTAAGTTCTATTAAATTAAGCAAGTCTTGATTCAAGCGCTCAACAATTGATTCAATTTTATTCCTAATTTCAGTTTTTTGATTTTCTAATAGCACTTTAACTAATCTCGTTTTTCGATAATCATAAATTTGATAACCTCAGGTTGTTTATAAGGTTGCTCATTTTTGTTCACTTTAATTGATGAATCCGAAGTTACTTTATTTTTCTTAATGGAATCGTCCATCTTATAATCAGATGAAGTGGGTACACATTCAGTGTCAACTTGACTAAAATCCTTTGGTAAAATTGTTTGAGCGCTGAGGCTGGATGTAAAACCGAAAACCACGAATAATGTTACAATAATTTTTTTCATAATATTTCTTTTATGTAATAATTGCAAAAAACAATCCGTGATTTCAAAAACTAAACAAATGCTCAAATTCATCATAATACGTAATAATACGTATTGTATTTGAAGGTAAACTCCCTTTTCTTTGACAATATTGTTACATTGAACCGTTTACTATATAGGTCACTTTGGATATTTAAAAGCAAATTAAAAAAACATGGTAACGAATCGCATCTTCACAAATCTATACACGAAACTTGCTTTGTTTCTTGTACTTATAACTTCTTTTATATTTACCAATGCTCAGACGAAACGTGGATTTATTGTAGCAATTGGTGACTATCCAGAAGATACAGACTGGAGAGACATAAGTTCCGAAAACGATATTCCTTTAATTCGATCTGCACTTCAAAAACAGGGTTTTACTAGTGACAAAATCAAGGTTTTAAAAAATGCTGAAGCAACCAAGGAAAACATCGTAAAAGGGTTAACGGTATTATCAAAAGAATGTACGAAAGGCGATATTGTAGTAATTCATTTTTCTAGTCATGGCCAGCAAATTGAAGATAATAACAATGACGAAATTGATGGGTATGATGAAGCAATTGTGGCCTATGGTGCCCCTGCGAAATATGATCCTAACTATGATTTTTCAAAACACTTAAGAGATGATGAGTTAGAGTCATTGCTACAAGCAATTCGATTTAAAATTGGTCCTACTGGTGATTTAGTCGTATTTGCTGACGCATGCCATAGTGGAACTGTGGGCAGAAACGGAGCAATAAGTCGTGGTGGACAACCAGCATATAAGCGACCAGGATATAACCCGAACCAAACGAAACAGGATGTTGGAATGTACCAGTCTTCAAAATCGACTATAGATGCATCGCAACTCTCACCGATTGTAGTAATCTCTGCATCGTTAGCATCTCAAGTAAATTATGAATACGAAGGTGCAGGATCACTATCTACTGCTATTAGTCGCAGTGCAGATAAGCTAAATTCTGGAATGTCCTACCGAGCATTTTTTGCTCAAATATTAAAAGAAATGTCAATTCTTGCTCCTTCTCAAAAACCAGCCATTGAAGGCGATATTGACCGGTTATTATTTGGAGGAAAAGTTATTGATCAAGATCCTTATTACAGAGCATATAAGCTAAGAGATAATCAAGTTTATTTATACGGAGGAAAATTAAATGGGATTTTTGATGGGACTAAAATCGCTGTGTTTCCAATCGGAACAACAAGCATAAAAAATAAAGTTCCAATCACTGAAGGATCAACAATATTTTCTGAAGGAACATGGTGCAAAGTAAAACTAGACAAAACACTGCCTGGTTCAATTGATGACTATTGGTTTTTTGTAACCGAACAAAATTTTGGTGAATTATCATTAAATATTAAAGTCGATTTAGACAGATTTGACAATAAAGATGTTTTATTGGCTTCATTATCCAATTCTCCATTATTTAATGTTTGTGATACAGCAACAGACTTTATTTTGGAAGATGGTGGTCGCGGAACAATAGACATTATAAGGGCTTCCGACGGTTCGGTATTTGCTGAAAATATATCGTCAGAAGAGAACTTTGTCAACGTTATTGATGCACTAACCTCCTTTTCGCGAGGTATTTATATGAAAAATTTAGAACTGACTGATTCTAGATATCAAGTTACATTAAATCTAATACCCGTTAGGTTTGACTCCGAGGGTAGAATCACAGACACATTGTCGATCGAAGATATTTCAATAAACGGTACAATTGTGTTTTCAGAAACAGTTGGAGCGTTAGTACAAGTAATAAATCATGGAGATCAAGACGCCTATTTTAGTGTGATTGACATTCAACCCGATGGAAAAATTAATGGAATTCTTCCAGCCGAAGATCCGACATTAAATCAAAACCCTGAAGACTTTTTTATAGGAGCCGGTCAATCAGTTATCGTAGACGGTAGTTTAGTAACATTTAGCGAACCGTATGGAATCGAAGTTTTTAAACTTTTTGCAAGCAAAGAACCAATTGACTTTACACCAATTATTACAAAAAAACCTAGAACGCGATCTTACATATCACCATTGGAAGCTCTTTTTGAAACAGGATATGAGGAGTCTACGCGTGGTGGAACAACTAGTAAAATAAAAAGCTCGGGCATGGAAGCTTCAACATCTTCATTCACTTTTGAAATAAAACAATAATTTACATTAAATCCATTTACCTAAGTAGTTGATAACGATATATATACTAAAGAAAAATTATGAAAGTATTTAAAAAGTTATTAGTTGGTCTATCAATCACAATGATGATTGGAACTGTTTCCTTAGGCGCAGAGAAAAAAGCCCTTTTAATTGGTGTAGGTAATTATGGAGATGACTCCGATTGGTGCAAGACCAAAGCCGGTAATGATGTTTTATTAATGAATCGAACCGTAGAAAAAAACGGATTTCATTATACGAAAAGTTTGACTGATCAAGCAGCAACGAAAACGAATGTAATTTCAACCCTAAAAAAGTTTGTAGACATTCTTGATACAGGGGATGTGTTTTTGTTTTATTTTTCGGGACATGGTCAATTAGTAAAAGATCAAAATGCTGATGAATATGATCGTTTTGATGAATCTTTAGTTCTATATGGAGCTCCAAAATACTACAGTTCCTCTTATGGTATGGAGAATCATCTTTTAGACGAAGAGTTAAGCAACTTGTTAAATGATATTCAAAACAAATTAGGTGAAGAAGGAGAGTTAATGGTATTAATTGACGCCGGATTTGGACATAACAATGAGGCAGTAACAAAAGGCATAAGCCGCGGAGATTCAGATCCGTATTCGGATGACTTAAAGAATTTAAAATTGAAAAAAGCAATCAACGGTATCATTGATGACGTTCCATATGACAAACCAAATGAAAATAGAGCACCACTTGTTGAGATTGTAGCAGTAAATGCATTAGGCGGAGCAGTAGACTACCACGAAAACGGTCTTTTTACATTTGCCGTTGCTCAAAGTTTTGACAAGATAACTGATTCTACATCGTATCAGGATTTTTATGAAAGTATAAATGAGGTTTGTAGTTTGATTGACGAAAATCAACGACCATTGGTAAAAGGCAATCTTGATAGAAACGTATTTAAGCACGTTAAGAGCTTATCTTATTTAGACACAAATGTTACTCGTGGGAATAGTGTAATGACAGAAGAAGAGGCAGTGCAAATTGAAGACCTTATTATCAGAACTAAAGAAGAAGGTACTAAAGATAAAAAGAGACCAAATTCTAAAAAAGTCGAGTTTGAAAATATAAAAATGGCTAATAACTAAAAAAACAAAAAAGGATTATGAAGTATTTTAAAAAACTGGTTATCGGATGCCTTGCATTAAGCCCAATAGGTGTTTTTGCACAAAATCCGTTTGGTATCGAAGAAAACGATACATCCACAACAAGAGACATCTATGGATACGACAGTAGGCGAGAGGCCAAGCAGTACGACTACAACGGATACACCAAAGCTGTAATGACGTCGATGAATGCTGCAGATTTTTCAGGTGACAAGGTAGTTGGACTAACGTTGGAAGGTGCATTAAAAAACTATTTCAAGGTTGATGACGTGCACTCTACAGTGCGATTTAAGGAGCAACCTGCAATTGGTGGTTGTACGGGATTTTTAATTGCTCCCAATATTATGGTAACCGCAGGGCATTGCATCTCTGGAGACCCACATAAAATCAATAATGATAAAGTTCTGTCACACACGCCATATTCCAACAAATATGGCCAATTTACCTATTCAAGTAAAAAATGGGTATTGGATTATACCAATGATATAAAGATGACTCAGAAATATCATGAAAAATATGGTAACTACTATGTTGCACAAATACCAACGTCGAAGCAATATAAAATTAAAACAGTTCTAACCAGCGTATTGGACAATAAAGCAGATCTTGACTACGCTGTTGTGCTTCTAGATCGCGAAACAGATCGCGACCCGTTTCGATTCAGAACAGGTGCTAAAATTGCTAAAGGTGATGGTTTAGCAATGATTGGTACTCCTTCTGGATTACCTCTTAAATTATCAGACGGAGCAAAGGTTACTATAAATTCAGCTACTTCCTGGTTCGGAACCAACTTAGACGCTTTTGGTGGAAATTCTGGAGGCCCGGTATATAACACCGCTGGCCTAAACATGATCGAAGGAATACTTGTGAGAGGTAGAGTCGATAAAGGACTTAAAGGTTTTTATGTTGATTCAACGTGTAACTGTGTTAAAGAAGTACGATATGGCAACGATGAAGCTAATTCGGTTTTTGATGATTATAACATTCCATTACAGCAAATTAGTACTGAGGTTCAGCGAATAACAACTATTCCTTTGAATATAAAGGTTATGGCAATTTATTCGAACTTAGAATATGCTATCCGCAAAAACAACACCTCACGATTCGACAAATGGAATATCTACAAGTGGGCATATAATAATGATACTGCAAGCTTTCTTAAAGATGCTCTACCAGGTAAAGATCCTTTGGGCGTAGTTGCTTTAAAAAATGGCAGAACGGAAATGTTTAAATCAATGATTGATTTGGGAATGAAAACCGAATTAGACTTAGGTGAGGGCAAAACAATGTTATACCATGCTATTGATAAGAGTAACCTTGAAGCTGTAAAATATATTTTGAAACAGGGATATGATTTGAGCATGTCTGATGATCAAAAGAATACTCCACTTCATTGGGCAGTTAAAAAAGGTGATATAAACATTGTTAAGGAAATCATAAAAAACGGAGCTGACTTGAATAAGAAAAACTCAAACGGTGAAACAGTTTTGCATCTTGCTGTTGGACAATGGAGTTTCAGCCTCATTCAAACGCTAGTTCAGAATGGTGCAAATGCTAAAATTACTGATAGTTCAGGTAAAACTCCAAGCAAAAAAGCGAAGGCTATTAAGTTTAAGGATGCGGCTAAATATCTGAAAAAAGCTGAAAAGGGAAAATTGTAAAAACTTCAATTAATTATCAGAACGAAAAGCCTTGGTCTCATTTAATCCAAGGCTTTTTTTATTTTCGAAGGATGAAACGAGCTATATTATCTATTTTTACTATTTGTCTATGCTGTGTAGGTTTTAGTCAGAACATGAATGCGTCTCAACAGATAATTGATACGCTTTGTAGTGACTATTATGATGGGAGGGGATATTTCAACACAGGAGATAGAAGAGCTGCTTCATTCATTTCAGAACAGTTCAAAAACATTGGCTTAGACCCATATTACAAAAATAGCTATTATCATAACTTCAGTTTAAATGTAAACACATTTCCAGGCATTGTTTCAATTACAACGAGTAAAAAGTCTTTGTCTCCTGGCCATGAATTTATTATCTCACCAGATGCGCCATCAATTCAATCTAAACCTTTAACAGTTAACCATGTTACGAAAGAAGTTCTTTTGGATAAAACGGGCTATAAGAAACTTTTGAAACTCGATTGGGAAACGAATCTTCTCATGTTCGACGACATTACCCATGACAAAACCACTCAAAAACGATATGATAAACTTCTAAAAAAGTATACAAATCCTATTACAATAAGAGTAATGCAGAAACTGACATGGTCGGTAAGTCGAATTCAGAACGACAAGGTTACTATCAGTGTATTACCGGATGTTTTGTCAGATAAAGATGAAATAACGGTGAACATCGAAGCCAAGTTGATTAATAATTACAAAACACGAAATGTAGTGGGTAAAATAGTAGGAACGGAACAACCAGATTCAATCATTTTCGTGACTGGTCATTATGATCATCTTGGTAGGATGGGTGAAGCTTGCATCATGCCTGGTGCCAATGATAATGCGAGTGGAATTGCAATGATTTTAGATTTAGCGAGCTATTATGTTGATAATCCACCAAAGTATACCATGGTATTTATTGCTTTTGCAGCTGAAGAAGCAGGATTGGTGGGTAGTTATTTCTTTGTACAAGATTTAGCTAAAAGCACACCACTTGGAAGTATTCGTTTCGTTGTTAATATGGATTTAATGGGATCTGGCCAAGAAGGTATCATGGCGGTAAATGGTGCAGTATTTACAAAAGAATATGAACTCTTGGAGTCGATTAACGAGGCGAATAAATATTTGCCTCAGACAAAAAAAAGGGGCAAAGCGGCAAATAGTGATCACTACTTTTTCACCGAAGCAGGAGTTCCTTCCTTCTTTTTCTATTTAATGGGACCTTATAGTCACTATCATGACGTTGACGATACTCGTGAAAATCTTACGCTAGAACTCGAACCTTATAACGGTAGTTTCAGACTAATCAGAGATTTTGTAAATGCTTTGATGTTTCAAGAAAAGTAAAGCTCGTTATTTTAAAAGGCGTTTCAACACGATTCCAAAATCTGAACCTACGGTGTAGTTTTTTGCATAAAAGTAATTTAATCGCTTTTTTATGGAGTCACTTAAGTCTTGGTTTTTAGACTCTATTGAAACTGGATAAACACCATTTCGCAGATAAGGTAACCCTTTAACATCAACAGTGTAATCATAAGAAACCCAAGTTTTTACGCCTATAATTACTTCAAATATGTTTTTGTAATATGACACGACACCTTTTCCAAACCAGCCAATAAAAAGTCCAACTGGGATTAAACACAGACCAATAATTATGTCAATTAGTCGCTTCTTTTGAAGCGTATTTTTATCCATGAGGGCTAACCGAACCTCCTCAGTATATAACTCACCATTAATGTCCTTGGCATTGCTTCCAATGATAAATCCACTATCGTCAGGTACTATTTTGAAGCTTACTGAAGATGTTGACATTTTTACCATCCAATCCATTGTGTACGAGCTACTTAAATCTTTCGAACAAAATATTACTTCATCAATTTTATATAAATTACACAATTCATCCAAGCGCCCAACATTTCCAAGAATATCATCGTCTTCTTCGTCATCGATGGTTATGAAGCCTAGAAATTTATCCGCCTTGTTTGATTTTTGAATTAGCCGCAGAACTCTCTCTCTTTCCTTTTTGTGTCCTACTATAACTGTTTTAACATTTGATGCCTCACCTAGTCTTAGGTTTCCAAACTGTTTGTAATGTGAAATAACACGAAGCAATATCATCGACAAGCTGGTCAAAGCAGTGCCTGCTAGAATTATACCTCGACTGTATTGTAGCTCATTTGGTAAAAATGCGAAAATTGCTGAGATTAAAACGGTACCAACGATTACCCCTCGAATAACCTTCAAGGCTGAATAGGGCTTCTGATAACCCCCACTCCAAAAAACCATTAGCAACCACACCATCGTATAAGCAGGGAAGTGAGTATTTGCGTAAACAGGAGAAAAATATCCTTCAAAATTTTTAATATGTTCCTCCCAATAATCCTTAATCAGGTGCAAACCAATTAAAATCAAGACCGTGTCCATAACATATAGCCACGTTTTTAGGATAAACCTCTGGATTATTGCAAGAAGTGCGCGAAAATATATTGATATATTTATTAGATTGGTAAACAATTTTGCCGTCCCTCCGGTGTAATGTTTTTTAGCAAAAATGACCATCGCTCGATAAAAAATAAAAACATAATTTACCGACATTCTCTTTGTGCTCTCTCCTTTATAATGAATTATAGAAGTTTCAGGAAAGTACACGTTTTTATAGCCTGCTTTGGTTATTCTGTAGCTCAAGTCAATATCTTCGCCGTACATAAAAAAAGTTTCATCAAGTAACCCTACTTTTTCTAATACACTTGATCTCATTAACATAAACGCACCAGCCAGCACGTCGACTTCGGCTGTCTCATTTTCGTGAATAAAACCCAAATGGTATTTCCCGAATCTTTGTGATTTTGGGAATAACTTATTGAGTCCTATCATCTTATACAGAGCCACTTCGGGTGTAGGAAGTCCTCTCTTAGATTCAGGTAAAAAATTTCCTTTTCCATCAATCATTTTTACACCTAAGCCTCCAACATCCGTATGAGCATCCATATATTGCACGCACTTTGCAAAGGTGTCTTCTTGAACTACGGTGTCTGGGTTAAGAAGTAAAACATATTCACCCCTAGCTTGTTTAATGGCCTGATTATTTGCCACGGAAAAACCTGTATTGGTTTTATTTGCAATGCAGTGAACGGAAGGAAACTTCTCTCGAACCATTTCAACAGAACCATCAACAGAATCATTATCAACTACCCAAATCTCTCCTTCAAGGTTTAGTAACGCTTTTTGGGCTGATATTAAACACTGTTCAAGAAAATACTTGACATTATAGTTAACTATGATTACGGAAAGTTTCACATCAGGGATTTGATGCAAACATAAATTAAAAATTTCCTTGAATTACCTTTATCGTTAATCTCTAAGTTTGTCAGCAACCCAAACTACTATTGCAGCTCCAACAACTGCTGTAATTATAAAGCCCAACTTCCCTGAGGATGGACTGATTTTAAGTAATTTAAAAACCCATGAACCAACAAAGCCGCCTACAGCGCCTAGAATAAAATTAGTCAAAAAGCCCTTTGGCTCACGCTTTAACAATTTTTGTGTCAACCAACCCGAAAACGCGCCTAACAAGATATACCAAATCCAACTCATCAATTTCCAGCTTTAGCAATATTAAAAGAAACGCCAATAAAAGTACCCCATTCCCAAACATTTCTTAATGGAATAACTGCGTCAGTTGGGTCAAGCCGATCTCCTAAGCTATAGCCTGCGCCCAATACCTTTACTTGTCCTAAACTGGCACCACCATGAAGTGCTACGCGACTATCTGATCCAAACAGCATAGAAAAGCCCATAAACATGTTAACGTTTTTCTGCTCTTCTTGAAGCGGTACACCAACTCCAAAACTTCCACCTAATTGAAATGTTCTACCAGTATACGGATAAACGTTCACATATGCTCCTAAATTCGGGCTAAACGTGCTTCCGTCGATTTCTCGAATTGAACTATCACGATAAATATATTCTTTACTCGCACCAAACGTCGGAAACGCCATACCTATGCTTGTTGAAACTTTAATGTCTCCACGAACAATAATGTTGATGCTTTTTTCCTTCAATTTTGACAATGCATCTAAACCGTTTCTATTTGCAGCCTGAAATTCTCCTTTTTCATTTTGAGGTAGTTTATAAAAGTTCAACGTTAAATCAATTTCATCATCTTTTGCCGCATGACTGCTATTGAAACTAAAGCTGGTAGAGATAATTGAAGTATAGACTGTCTCCAAGTAATCTATTTGGTTCGTTATATAATCTATGTTAAACGATTTTGATACAGTTTCAATTTCCTTACTAAACCCCCGAACAGTTTCGTCCAAACCAATTCCCTCGAAACTCCCGTCTCTAGATTTTGCGTAATTACTATACTCTCTGAGAAAAGACGTTGAGGCCATTTTAAAGCTGGCCATAGAGTTTGTATACTGTGTGTTAAATCTACTGATGACTTCAGAAAAATCACTAGGGTTCATCACGTTCTTATTAAATATTTGAGACACAATTGTACTCGATAATCGCACAATAGTGTCTGTAGGTAAATACGGGTTGTACTTCAATTTATTTAACTTGTCAATGGCAAAATGGACTGATTTCATACTTTGTTCAACAGCAGACAGTTTGTTGTAAGCATCCAGAATATCGTCGTAAGCTGTACTCGCTCCTCTGCTTGCTAAAACTCCCCCACGACCAATTTCAGTTGGTAGTTGCCCACCTAAGGCCGAAAAGAATCCTGAAGAACCCAAAGGATTAACCAAAGGACTAACGATATCTAAGAAACCCATATCTGACTGCGTTTCAACAACTTTTGAGACATACGTTGCATCAGCAGCATACACGAACTTATTGAAATTAACTACTTCAACCGTAACCAACTTATTTCGTCCAACCACTGGACTAGCAATTTCTTTTCGCTCAGCTTCTCCAGGTTTAGTTCGGTAAAATGTTATATCATCTTTTAGAAAATCGTATATGATATGAAGCGACTGCCCTTTTGTGTTTTGTAGACCAAATAGTATACACAATACCAATAACCCTAACTTATATACCCTTGCTTTATTCATTTGAACGTTCTAATTTTAAATACTTCACTTACCGTCTATTCTTAAGCATTGACTGAAGTAAACGAAAATAATGGAATTTAAACGTCAAGACAATATAATGACAAAGACAGGTTACTCTTGAATCCAGTTTTCAGGGTTGAGTTTTGTTGTCCCCTTCCATATTTCAAAGTGTAATTCTGTGATTCCATTTCCATTGGATCCCACTACACCAATAATATCATTCAGTTTTACTGTTTGACCTCTTTCTACTTCAACCGATGAAAGGTTACCATAAACTGAATAGTACTCCCCATGCTTAACTAATACCGTTGTCTGCATTCCAGGAACCTCAATAATAGCACTGACAATACCAGTATGAACCGCTGTTGCACTAGTGTTTTCCTCACACAGTATATTTATACCGTTGTTTTGAGTAGTGACATTTTTAAAATCTTGATGTTTGTGTCGACCATATCTCTCAGATATGTATCCATTATTTACAGGCCATGGTAGAGATTTACGCGAAAAACCACTAACTATTTCACTTGTGCTAGATGATTCGACCCGTTTTGACTTAGCTTCTGAAATGGCAGTTTTGATCTTGTTTTGCAATTCTAGCGACAATCTTTCGCGTCGCTGAATTTCTGAAACAAGTTGAGCTTCTTTCGATTTTAAATTTTTAATTAATCTCGTATAGTTTTCTTTGTCGAGGGCTAGTTGTTCTATTTCCTCTGCCTTCTTTACTCGAGAAGATGCAAGTTCTTTTTGCGTTTTAATCAATCGATTAATTTTTACCGAGTTTTCTTTCTTTTTTTCTTCAATTAAGCCCAGTTGCAGTTTTCTAAAATCTAAAATACGATCTAAGTAGTTAATGCGTCGAATTAAGTCGTTAAAGCTGCTTGAGAGAAAAATGTAATGTAACTTACTGAGTTTTTTATTGCTTTTATATCCTGCAATCACTGATTCAGAGAATTCATGTTTAATCCTAGAAATTTCACTGGTAATGCCACTTATTTCCTCCTTTGCGCTTTCAACGGAGTATTCCAAGCGTTGTAAATCGTTCTCTAACTCAGTCAAAACCTCATTCCTTAAACGAATCTGATTCTCGTAAATAGTTAGTGTCTTTAGAGTTGATCTTTGTTGAGATTTGGTTTCTTTTAAAACTCTTTTTGAAAGCGCAAGTTTACGTTTGTTATCTTGTAATTTGTTTTCTAAGTCGTTAGTATTCTGTGCATTTGAAACAAATACTAAGCAAAAAAATAAAAAACCAAGGTTAATTCGCCTTTTCATATTTAGATGGAACTTTAAAGACGAAAGGTGTTATGGGATCTGTTATAACGGAAGTGTATTCCATCGTCATTTGAATATCTTTACCTTTACTAGTACCATCAAACTGAAGTAACTGAGGCATAAATCCAAGGTCTTTAATCTTTGCAAAATTACTGTAACGGATTGTCGCGCTTGATGTGCTTTGAACGGATTTAAACTCAGACTCTAACAATTTATAACAACCACTTAAATGGATGTTATTGTTCAAACCATTCGAGTTATGTTGAAGAAAATCATTCCTAAGTTCATCGTTCCTAAGTGCAAATAAACTTGCAGCGTACATTGGGTTTCCAACGATTACGTTTTGCAGTTGAGTCAAAGTTAATTCTTGACCTGTGAATTGGCTTAAATCAGATATTGCACCTTGATAGTACTTTTTACCGATGCGGTCCAATACTGTAAAACTATCTTTAGTAATGTAGGCACGAGCCGCTTCAATCATTACTTGAATTGAAACAAAAACAAACGAATCCTTTTTCATTTTAAGGTTCATCGCAAATCCTTGATTCGTTGATCCGGATTTATAGTTAGCCTTTATTCTGAGAGTTAGGTCATCAAAGTTTAATTGGCTCTCCTCTAATAGCTCTGTTGCGTTCTTGGCAAGGTTGATTTGAACTACGGAACAATCCGTTACTCGTTTTCGCGACTTACAACTAACCGCACTTAAGCATGAGAATAAACAAAGGAGGATTACTATTCGACTATTCCCTTCCATGATTGTTTATTTATTTAATTCTTTGAGAAGTTTTTGCCCTTTTTCCACTTGTCCCACTTTAATTAAGCACTCGGCATAATGACGAGTCACTTCCGCATCACGAGTAAAAAATCCATGTGCTTTTTCCAAGAATACAATCGCTTCATCATATTTTCCAAGTTGGAACAGTACCCATCCTTTGGTATCTAGGTAGGTTGGTCTATTGGGGTTTTTCTCCAATGCTTTATTAATCATCTCCAATGCTAAGTCTAAATTGGCAGATTGTTCCGACAAGTAATATGCATAATTATTAAGCGCACCATCGTTGTTGCCATCTAGTTCAAGAATTTCGTCATACGTTTCGAAACACTTTTCAAACATATTTAACTCGTAACTGGCGTCTCCTACTGTTGTTAAAAGATCAATTTTATCTGACTTTAAGTACGCAATTTCGAGTCCTTCTTCCGCAGAGGCAATAGCTTCTTCGAACTTGTTTAACTGGTAACTTCCAAAAGCATGAACGATGTATAAAAACGGTTGGTTCGGAAAATAGTCTAACGCTTGTTTTGCATCTGAGACTAAAAATGAGTCGTTTTTCATTTCATCATCGATACTCAGAAGTTTTCTCCAAATATTAATATTACTTGGGTCAATTTCAGCGGCTTTAAGAATTTCTGATCGTGCTTCAACAAAACGTCCTGATGCATGTAAGATGTCTCCGTATGTTAGGTATGCTTTTTCTTCTTGAGGGTGAACCTCCACTAATGTTTTGGTTAATTCAAGCGCTCTATCAAGCATTTTGGGATCAGTTCTTAAATACGGCAGAAAGCTTCCTATTACTTTCATTTTTAACGAAATAGGCACTTCAACATCTTTAAACCCTGTTCCCAGAAAGTAGAAGCTACTGTCTTCAGATCTTTCTTTTTTGTACAAATCAGCCAAACCGAAATTAGCATAACCATTTGCAGGGGTTTCTTTTAAAATTTGTAAATAAATAGACTTAGCTTTTGACATTTGACCATCACGCATGTACGATTCGGCTAACAATCCTTTGAAACGATTGTCATCTGGTTTTGTGACGAGTAGTTTTTCCATCCATTGAATGGCTTCTTTATTTTTACCTATCTCAAAATTTAGTCCTTCCAGAAGTCTAGCAACATCCTCATTTATCCCAAACTGTGAGACATAAGACTCAAGTACATTTATTGACTTTTTGAACTCTCGTGCATTTATATATTGTTTACTAGCTTCTTCATAGCTCATGCTTTTAGCTGGTTCCTGATCAATCATTATTTCAAAAACCTGTGCTGATTTTTCATATTGACCAACCTTACTATATGCTTGAGCTAATTGACCAGCATACCAATAGTTATAATCTGGATTGGTCAACATGGCCTTTTCCGACCAATAAACAGCGTCATTAAACCCTGATACAGCCATATTTAAATTCGCCATTTGGTACATTACAGCGTGGCTTTTAGGATCTACTTTTAGAGCCTCTGCAAAATATTTTGCGGCTTGGGTGTAATTCCCCAATACTTTTTCCTTTGAAGCCTTGAAATAAAAATCATCAAAGCGTGCTTTATCTGAAAAACTGAGATCAGATTTAGTAGCAACCCCCTTTTTACTTGCACAAGAAGTAACAGCAAGTGCTATTAATACATACAAGCCAAAAAGTAGAGATCGTTTAATCATTAATCATTTTTAATTGTACTGTAATCACTAATGCTCAATTGGTCAGACTCACCATTGTATATCACATGGTTTCCAACCATTGAGTTTTTAAAGTTCGCATTTTCAATTTGTGTATGACATTGAATGATGCTATTTGATATAACGGATCTTTTAACCACTGTATTATCTCCAATGGAAACGTACGGGCCAATAGTTGAGTCTTCAATCACAGCATTTTCACCTATGTAGCAAGGTTCAATTATCGTCGAACCATTTGATTTTGACGATGAAGCAATTAAGACCTCATCTTTTGTGTTTGCAAGAACACGTTGATTTGTATGTACCGTAGCATTTTTGTTACCACAATCCATCCACTCTATAACCTCTCCTGGTACAAACTGTAGCCCATCACTTTTCATATTCTCGAGAGCATTTGTGAGCTGATACTCCCCTTTCTCACGAATATCATTCTCCAACAAGTATTCAATTTCCTTCTTAAGTCGTGCACCGTCCTTAAAATAATAGATACCTATGATTGCTAAGTCCGAAACGAAATCTACTGGTTTTTCAATAAAGTCAGAAATTACATTATCCTCGGTTAACTTCACCACGCCAAACGCGCTAGGATCATCAACTTGCTTCACCCAAATAACTCCGTCTTTCGATGGATCAATGGTAAAATCAGCGCGGAACAATGTATCGGCAAAGCCAACTATCACGTTTCCGTCAAGTACTTGTTTCGCACAATAAACAGCATGTGCGGTACCTAGAGCCTCATCTTGAAAGCAAATGTGCCCTTTTGCTCCTAAAGACTCTGCTATATTGTGTAGGTCTGCTTCTACCTCTTTTCCAAATGTCGGTCCGATGATAAAAGCAATGTTATCGATTTTTTCATCACACACTTTTGCTATGTCTTCAACAAGCCTTCTTACGATTGGCTTCCCAGCGATTGGCAATAGTGGTTTTGGAGTTGTTAATGTGTGTGGCCGCATTCTTTTACCCATTCCGGCCATTGGAATTATAATATTCATCGTTTTTGTTTTAACCTTTTCCTGTGCTTCCGTATCCTCCACTACCTCTCTCAGTTTTGGGTAATACTTCAACTTTTTTTAATTTTATTTTCTCATAGTTGGCTACAACCATTTGAGCAATTCTATCGCCATGCTCAATAGTAAATGGTTCGCTTCCTAAATTAATTAGCAATACTTTTATTTCCCCGCGATAGTCACTATCGATAGTACCTGGCGAGTTTAATACCGTTATTCCATGTTTAAACGCCAATCCACTTCTTGGTCGAACTTGAGCTTCATAGCCTTCGGGTATTTGTAACTTTAAACCTGTAGGAATAAGCCCTCGTTCAAATCTTTCTAAAACCATAGGTTGCGAAATGTTTGCTCTTAAATCTACACCAGCTGAAAACTCTGTTTCGTGCTTTGGAAGGCGCAAATCAGAATCACAAATAGTTAATATCTCGAGTGATGGTTTCATACTAAGCGGCAAACTTACGGTTTTTCGTTGGACGTTCTATATAATACACAATTGCCCCAAATATCAACAGTGTGAAGATGCCTAGTAATAACTCATAACTATCTAAATATCTGCTTACTATCATGAAAATAAAATACAAAACAACACTCAATACCAAGTAAAATATAATAATTCTAAGGTTGTATGGTACGCGGTAATGCTTTTGACCTAAAAGGTAACTACCTACCGCCATCGAAAAATATACTAAAAGTGTAGCAAGTGCGGACCCGACGATACCTATTAAAGGAATTAAAACAACATTCAGCAAAATTGTACCTAACGCACCAGCGATGGAAATTCGCATTCCTAAATACATTTTATCGTTAAGTTTATACCAAATATTAAGATTATACATTACTCCTAAAAATAGGTTAGCCATGAGTAGTATTGGTGTTAGATAAAGTGCTGACGGGTGCTCCCAATACTCTTTTTTGGTAATTAAAAGTGGCCCTATTTGATTTAAAAACACTAGTGTCGTTAAAAATATTCCCGATAAAGCTATGACGAAGTAGTGCATTACTTTAGCATATATTTTTTTAGGTTCTTCGCCTTTTGACTGTTCAAAAAAGAAGGGTTCAGCGGCAAATCTAAAGCTCTGAACGAAGATCGTCATAAACATGCTTAGCTTATAAAACGCACTATACACACCTATTTCATAGTCTGCGATGGACCTTGGCAATAGTTTCAAGAGTAAAATACGATCAATCATTTCATTAACAATACCAGCCAGTCCAATGATAACTAATGGCCTGCCATATTTCCACATTTTATTCCACAACTCTTTGTCAAAACCCTCAGTAATCCCCTTCCATTCTGGAAGTAATAAAAGAAACATTACAATGCTGGCGAGCAGGTTTGAAACGAATATGTATCCAATACCAAAATTAGGATTGTACATAGGAATAGAATACCCTTTGGACTCCAACCAAGGAAATACTAATAAGAAAAGTAAGTTGCAACCGACATTTACTAGAATGTTTATAATTCGAACCGCACCAAAACGCATTGGCCGCTTATTAAGCCTTAACCAAGCAAGTGGAAGGTTGGAGAGCGCCTCAAAAGCTACTATAAAAATAAAAATTCTGACAAAAACAGTTTGCTCGGGATGTTCAAGAAAATTGGCAACTTGTTGTTGAAAGAGTAAACCAATTAAAACAATAAACAATGTTGTTACTAAAAGTGACCGCTGTCCAGTTGAAAAAACTTTTTCAGGCTTTTCTTCTCTTGAAAAGTTAAAAAATGCCGTTTCCATGCCATACATCAGCACAACCATTGCAAAACCGGCAACAGAATAATAGGTATTAACTACCCCATACTCTGCAACAGTAAATAGTTTGATATAAAATGGAACTAAAAGAAAATTAATTAGTCTCCCTAGCGTATGAGTGATGCCATAAACTGCAGTTTCACCTGCTAATTTCCTTACAATAGAATTGCTCAACGTACTTAATGAAATGTAAAACTACACTTAGTTAACTCTTCAACCATAAAACAACATATTTGATTATCAACGTTTTAGATAAACTATTCAAATAATCAGACATTTAATAATGCTGTAGATACCGCATTAACCTCTAATGTAGACTGTGTAAGAGTAATTGATCTTCTTTTCTTCGTTAGGACCTAGGTCTAACAACCACGTAACATTAGCTCCTTCATTCACATAGTACTGATTGATTACATTAGTTTTCTCGTAATCGGTATCACTTTTTTCCATGGTTCCATAAACAAGTCTTTTTACTTCCAAATGTGCTTTAGAGCTTTTATAATTTTTTATTGTAATGGTCGATTGCACCTTTACTGCAACATATCGATTCTTATTCCAAAGCTTTGTGTTGTTTGTTCTTTCTATTTCATTTTCCTCCTCCTTTATCTCGATATCAGGAGAATTTGATAAAGTAACGTAGGAGCAGTTACCTATTGCCGTATAGTTAAGTTGTCCAGTAGCCAGCGCCTGTTGTACACCATCTACTTTTTTAGTAATCATTAACGTACCAGCGGTAAAAGGACTTTTCGATTTATTCCATATTTTCAGTTGGTGATAAAACTGCGACCCTTCAGTGAAAGAGGAATACTTTTTCATGATCGTTGAATTATTTACCGATCCGTTCGGAGTAAGGTTACATACGTATTTATGCTCAAGTTTTACGTTTGTTTCCATTAAAGGATAAAAAGCCCTTTCACCTTTTTCCATCGAGAAATTTTTAATACTAAATAAGTACAAATCGGATAAGCTTACTGCGCTGGCATCGTTCGAGTTATCGCGTTTTTCTACAGCACCACTTTCATAAAAAGTACCTGCCGTATTTTTGAAACGAATGTCACCATTAAACCCGTTGAAACTGTTAAAATTAAAATCAATTAAATCACTAAGCTGAGTAGTTGTTAAAAAATTAGGGTTTCCTACAACCAATTTTAAGTTGGCATTTTTTATTGCTTCAGCGTCATTTTTAATAGATGCTTTTAGTGTGAGATTCCCGTTGTTTTCGTCTGTCAAAACCAAATTATACATTGGAGTCCAATTAAATCCCTTTGACAAATACGAGGTATTCAACGTTTGATTTGATTTTGAACCCTTAAAAACGACAGAAATGGTGGTTTGAAATTTTTCTACATCAAACGTTTCTTTTAAACCCTCTTTAATTGACACCTGAATTACCTCAGGTACTTGCACAAGTGTATGTCCTGTTGACGTTTTGACAAGTATTGCACCATAAACAGTTCCTCCTTTTGCACCGATTACTTCCCCTGAAATGGTCTCACCAGATTTGAGTAATATATCTGCTTGATTTCCTTTATTTGCTTTTAATAAATCAAAAAACGACATCCATTCCTGCGCAAACGATAAAGTATCGTTTTTGCTCTTTACTGATAAGATTTCACCTGTTGGAGAGGAAAACCAAAACGTACCATAAATTGCTTGTGGCAAGTTATTCGTCCATTTATAAACCCCGTCTGTAGCTTTTACATCGCCTGACTTTTGTATAAATGCTGTTCCGTTTTTAAATATCGTAACATGTTTTGCTTCTAATTGCCCGTAAGCGAAGGACGTCATTGCAAAAAATGCCATTATCACTTGAATTGACTGTTTTAATTTCATATATCGTACTCTGAAATAGTTTATTGTGCCAAAGGTATAGAATGTTTGAGCAAATTACTTATCGATAACTAGTTGGAATGCACCGTTCACTAAGTACCTTACGTAAATTCATTTTTGAACGTTTAGAATTTCATAACACTCTTTTGGCAAATTGAAGAAAGATGATTATCTATTCGCGGTTGCCCACAAAAAACATAGGTTCCTTTCATTCAGAATCAACAAAAAGTGTATTCTTGTATCAGTGACTTTACGATATATAAAACGAAAAGATATTGATTGTAAAAGATGGGACGAAGTCATTAAAAATTCACGATCGCCATTTATTTATGGGCTATCGTGGTACCTTGATTGTGTTACCAATAAGAACTGGGATGCAATCATTTTAGATGATTATCAAGCCATAATGCCTTTACCTTTTAACACCAAACTATTTGGCATTCCACAGTTATATCAACCACCTTTTACTCAACAACTTGGTGTTTTTAGTCAAATGTCAAAAATAGATGTTGAGACTTTTATTCAAGCAATTCCAGAAAAATTTCGAAAGCGTCAAATTGCATTAAACCATTCGAATCATTTAGCAGAAAGCACCCAACGGACAAATCTTGTGGTAGACTTAAACCTATCGCGTGAGTCGATAGTTGCAAATTTTTCATCCTCAGTGCGTAAGCGTCTCAGAAAAATGGATGGCTATTCAATATTTGAATCAAAAGATGTTAGTGGTTTAATTGATTTATATCGCAACGAACTTGGTCATAAAGTAAACTTAAACAATTCAACGTATGATCTTGCATTCGAACTATTTCAAAAGGTAATTGAAAAAAATGCAGGTAAAATATACGTACTAGAAAAGGATGGAGAAATTGTTGCTAGAGGTGCGTTTTACGAGTGTTTCAATCGGGTTATTAACGTGTTTGCTGCAAATAATAGTTCCGAACCAAATGCAATGACCAAACTTTTAAGTGAAGTTATGTTCATTCACAGTAATTTAGAAAAAGTCTTTGATTTTGAAGGTTCGGATATACCTGGCGTGAAGTCATACTTCTTGAGCTTTGGCTCCTATGAACAAAACTATTCAGAGTATCACTTTAACAAAATGCCAACTTTGGTAAATCAACTTTTAAAACTCCGTCGTAATTCGGTTTAAAGCCATTTCCCAGCCCATGCTCGCCCTCAATATTAATGGATCTGACTGATTGTCCCACACCCACAATTTGTAATTTTTTTCGCTGGCGTCCTCACAGTATAAGACGGAAAGTTTTGTTCGTTTGTTGTTGACTACATATTCAATGACTTGACGTTCTTTAACGTTAAAAATAAGACTGTTTTTAACAAAACCAGTACGATAGGAGATGGTTGTTTTACGTCCCTGACGTAGTGAGTTATATGCAGAATCACTTAACCAAATAGACGTGGCTTTACTTAGTTTTTTCGACTGTCCATTAAATGTATGAAAAAGCTCAGTAGCAGAGGCACAAGCCTCAGGTGTCATTTCAATTTGACCGCTTAAATCTGTATTACCAAGAAAATATTGAAAGGCTTTAGCCTGCAAATTCTTTAATACTTTGATATTAAGGTTTAGTGATTCTTGTCCCACCACCAAATTATAATCTAACGATGTAGTATCTTGAATTGTAAACGACTTCGTGCTACCACAAGATGAATAACACAGAATCAATGTGGCAACACATAATAACTTAAATGAGTGCAAAACTTGTCGATTCATGCTTCTTTATTTATTACCCGACTGTAAATGATCATTTAAAAATGTTTCTATTCGCTCCATATACGCTTTTGTTTCAGTTAATGAGCTTGTTGAACTTCCAATTGGAAAACTTGCAACATCAACCCTTTCCCAACGTAATTCGGTAACAAATTCACCAATCTCTTTTGAATACAAATTGTTGATTGTGGAATCCGAAAACAACAACAAAGGAGTTTTTATTTGTTCTGTATGTGAGTTTGGAGAATATCTATCAAGGATGTTTTTATCTAATTCAAGATCTCCTACAAGGTTACCGAGGTTGGAGTGGTTCTCAAGTAAGAAATCAACCTTATGAGTATAAACTCTTTTTAAATCAACAATTGGGTTTATGGCAATGGCACATGAATACAAATCAGGTGTAAAAGTAATCCCGGCAAGTGCTGAGTATCCACCATATTTCTCACCCATTATCGCAATTCTATTTTGGTTGACGATACCATTTTTAACCAAATATCTTACACCATCACTTATGTCGTTTTGCATTCCTCGACCCCACTCCTTAAATGAAGACTTATAATACTCTTTACCTAGGGATAAACTTCCTCTGCAGTTTATCTGTAGCACTGCGTAACCACGATTAGCTAAAAACTGAACCACAGGATTGTACCCCCACTTAATACTTGACCATGGGTTAGAATTGGGCAATATTACCACCGGTAGACCTTTTTCGTCATCACCTATCGGTAAAGTTAAATATCCACGCAAAGTTATGCCGTCTCTACTTGTAAACTCTACGAACGTTTGTTCATTAAGAAAGTCTTTAGAAAGATTCTGATTGTTGTTAGAAATCTGCTCAATGCTGTCTAGTTGATTTCTATATAAAAAGTACTCTTCACGTTGCCGATCACTAACTACCTTAAAAATAAGCTTTGACCTATTTGCATCCATTGAAACTAAGCTAACCTCTTCATCTTCAAAACGTGTCTTAAACTTTTCAAAAGCCGATTGAATTATAGGTTCTAAATGTGCAGATTGTTTCTTCCGATCATACCAATTTATTACGACACACTTGTTGCAGATTCCAAGTTTGAATACATCGGAAATGTCGTAACCATCAGCATTAAAAACGGTTTTAGACACGTTTCTTTTCTGTATATCGAACTGAACTAATGATTTTTTATCGGTGCCTACGTTGGTAATTCCGTAGACCTTTGTAGAATCTGATTCATCTACGTAAGCGAGTTGAAAAAAATCTGGAAACCTCCACTCATAAACTGTGTCACCAACAGTTCCATTCGAATTAATTCTTAGTAATCTGTTTATAGAATCTTGCGATTCAATCGCTAACAAAGGTTCTCCATTTTCATTAACTAGCCATTGTTTGATTTTTGTGAATCCATCTGTAATGGGCTGAAAACTTCCTGAAATTACGTTTAATTTATAAAGGGAGGAATAATTTTTAGGTGTGGTGGACTGAATTATCAGAGAAAATGAATCTAAGTCCAACTTACTATTAACAGAGATAATATTTTGATTAAAAAATGTAAACCCTTTTTCAATAGACTTTTTGCGGTCAATAACAAATATTCGGTTTCGATCCAATGTGTTATCATTTCCGACGCCAACAAGTTGTTGATTATCCTTCCATGTTAAAAATGAAAGATCAGTAACGTTTGTAATGGATAAAACAGTTGAATCATTTGTTGTTAGGTTTTTATATACCGCATAATCTCTAAACTTCCGCTTTAAAATGTACGCTATATGATTACCGTCTGGAGAAATTGAAAACGATAATTGATTTGTAGGTTGAAACAATTGCTCAACTGAAAGTATGGGCCGTTCTGAGTACGTATCAGGATTTTTGGAACAACCGAATAACGTCAATAAAACAAGCATAAGCCAAACGTTGTTCCTTTTACTCTCTGTCATAAGTTTAATATCTCATGGCCTTTAAATAAATACCATGATTGCATAATTTGGGTTACAAAAACCGTTTGTTACAATCTCGCCCAAATATATATAAACTCTATTTTATACTTGTTTAATAAGGTATAAAGGGTAACTTTTGTAAAAAATATAAATAATATGAAATTAAAATTGACCGTTTTAGCAGTGTGCTTGTTGGCAATTGTAACCTCTTGTGACGAATTAGATGGGATTGCTAAATTTAATTGGGATCAAACTGTAGATATTACAGTTCCAGCTACTACCGTTGCCGACTCAACGTATATAGTGACATCAGACACCATAGCTCCTTCAGTAAAACTTAATGAAGATGGTCATGATATATCTGTCTTTAACACAGCCATGTTAAATAGCATGACATTAAAAATTATAACTCCTGATGCTGGTAATTTCAACTGGGCACAAAGTGGCGTTATTACATTAGAGCGTGTAGATTTACCGGATCAGCCAATTGTTGAGCTTGCTAGGATAGACAATGTAGATGCTGACATAGATGAGATTATCGTTCCAGTTGATAAGGAATTAATTGAAATTCTTAAAGAAGGTTCATACATATTCAAGTTTGAAACAACCACTAAAGAAATTATTCCAGTTGAGCATATTGTTAAGGTTACATCCTCATACACTATAGGATAAAAGGAAATCTAGAATAAATAAAAAAGCTGTTTGAAAATTCTCAAACAGCTTTTTTTGTTTAAAAGAAAAAGCCCCTTAGTATCGTCACATGTCTTTGAGCATCACTGCAAAAGACCAATCTGTAGTGTGTAATTAAGTATAAAAAGTGTTGATTAAGAGGCTTATTTCTTATTTCGTTTCAAGTCTGAAATTGTTGGCTATTCCACACATTAATCAAATTTTACATTTACAATATATCTGTTAGACGTTTAAGGTTGGAAAATGTTGCATCAAAAACCAAAAAAAATGATTTTCTGATTTACATCATAAACCAAGTTCTATATTAGTCCGATATTCCCTTCGAAATGTCGAATGAACTTTTTGAGATTAGGCCACGATTTAAAAAAATCACTCCAGATTCTTCGGAAGAATTAATGAACCAATTAGATGAACTGTTTAAGACACAAAAAACGAAAATCAACGGTTCACGTCTGAATCAACACGTTACAATTAAAATTCCCGATGATCAATTGCACTTTTGGTCTCCCCAGCTGAGTTTAACCATAGAGCAAAAAGAAGAAGGAACAATCGTACGCGGACTATATGGCCCCCATCCTAATGTTTGGTTGTTGTTCATGTTTATATATTTTTTCTTAGGTTTTATAGTATTAGTTGTTTTGATTGTGGGGTTGTCCCGTTTAAATTTAGGCTTACATGCTTATATACTTTGGTCAATTCCATTTGCGCTAAGCGGAATTTTTGTTTTGTGGTTTATTGGAAAATCTGGTAAAAAGCTAGGGCACGATCAAATATGGCAGATTCATAATTTGCTTAAACCAACCATTTTAAAAAATGCCAAAGATTACGATGACTGGTAATTAAATCTGTCCCATTTTGACCCTTTCCTCCAAATATTAGATTATTGACATTCCCACTCAAATCGTAACTCACTTATTACAAGACAATTAGTTCTTGTTTTTTTTAATGGTACGATAATCGTACCCACTTAGACACCTACTTATATTACTTAAATGATGAACTACATTTCGTACAACGTGCGCAAATTTCTATTGATGCATTTTGTAAACTCAATTCCACAAAATTACTTCTATACGTTACAAATTAAGAGTATACACTTCTAACTTGGTTCCATATAAAAATAACTGTGCATCAGAGAATAGGATGACAGACACAAGATATCTATTGCATAAAACGACGAGGGTTGCCCATTCTTAGGCACACCTCTGATGTTTGCAGCAACATAATACTCGTTAGAGTATCGAATGAAACTATCACCACCTTCTTGAAAATACTTTAAACCACCTATGTGTCAAATCACGGATCCCCCTGTTTCAGTCGCATGAAATTAAAAGACTTGTAGGTGGTTATTTCCGAAAACATACCAAAATGATGTTATTCTAAACGTGTGAATGTGATAGCTATTCATATCAAAAAATAGAAGCTTTTACAATGAAAAAGCAATCAGCAAATCACTCGATTCTTTACTTAACTTTGTTTGAACACGTTAACAATCATGAGTACAGAAGGAAATCAAAGTAAGCCTATTCATAATTATCAGGTGTATATTGTTTCATGCTTTGTTTTCTCAGTATTTTATCTACTCTCCTTTAGAACTGGTTTAGAAAGGTTCGGGTTTGACCAAACCATCTATCAGGTTGCAGCAAATCAACTGAATCATGGTTTTAAATTATACAGTGAAATATGGGTAAGTAAGTCTCCTTATGTATACTTTTTTACCTGGATATCAAGGTTGTTTCCCTATCGTATGTTTGAACTTGTATTAGGCAATCTTAGTATCTTTTTTATAATTAAAATACTGCGAGTACTTTCTATCTCAAAGCTTTTTCAATATTTATTTGTAGCATTATTTGTTCTGTTTTTTTATTTTCCTACAACGTATGGACTAGGAAACTACTCGGAAGAATATGGTGTATTCCTTCAAACTTTATTCATTGCTTTTTCAATCCTCAGCGTGAACAAAAATTCCAATACCTATCTTTTTTTAAGTGGTACAACATTTTTCATTGCTGCTTTAACCAAAGAGCCATTATTAATCGGCTTAAGTCCATGGATTTTATATTTGCTGTTAAAGCGTAAAAATCTTTTCGTATTTGCAGGTGGTTTAATCTTGTCAGTCATTTTAACCTTTATTCTACTTCACCTATTCGGAGGTTTTCAAGAATATCTGGAGTATGTAAAATATAGCTTCGCATATTCAAAATTTCTGAACCTATCCTACGCTCAAAAATTAACAGTGGGTTGGACTACGATTTTAACTTTTTTACCAGAACCCAAATGGCTTTTTATGGCGTTACCTATTGTTGGTATCGTGTCGATTCCTCATTTACCAAAACGATTTAGAATATTAGGAATAATTGCGGCATGTCAGTTTTTACTAGATATCACCTTGTGTTCTATCTCAGGTTACCCATTTCCACATTACTATATTTTATTAGCATTATCGTACACAATACTTGCATTTATTGGAGTTTCGAGCATTGCATCTGTTATCAAAAAATATACACGAAACATAGTATTAAGTAAATTCGTAATGCCTGCGACGATAGTCGTTTTCACAACCTTAGCACTTATTTCTCATTCCAAAAACTTCAGAAAGAATCTGTCATCATCCAACAATCTTGACGCACCAATTGATTTAGTCGCAAAGAGCTTACCACCCAACTCCACTGTATATGTTGATGACGTTAACTTAAGTCGGCTTTATCTTTTGAATGGTTATCATACAACATCGTATATACCCGTTCCTGTTTTTCACTTTTTTATGGTTGGAGATCCAAATTTTGAAAAGAGGGTTACTACATTTCGGGAGTCTCTTAAAGTTAACCCAAATGAGTACATTGTTACGACTGAAACTCAATCAACATTAGATGTTTATGAAGACCTCACGTCGTTTCTGAATAACTCGTATAAAGTAATTAAGGAAATAGAAAGCCCTGGTGGGGCTATTAGGGTATGGAAGTATGATGGAGAGGGTGGTAATAATTAGGTTTCTGCTTTAACAAAGGTCTTGAAAACAGGTACTGGTTGAACTAATACTTTTAGGACATGTTAATGCACGTCGCTCGACGCACCTTTGTAAATATTTCGAAGGATAATGGTGGAATTGCTTAAAGAGCTACTTTACTTATCTGGTTTAATTACCACTTCACCAGAATTTAATGATATGGTATGTTTCGTTGGAATAATTTCAAAATACGAATTTTGATACTAGGACAAAACAATGTTAAAGTAATAATTGAAACAAAATGAAGATATCCTATCAGAATACAAATTTCAGCATTGGAACTCAAGTCGCCATTTCGGATTAATGCTAACTATTTGTCTTGGGTTCGGCGGTTGCGAAAAAGAAATTAAAGGGTCAACTGACAAAGCTGTCCCAATCGAACATTATGTCAAATACCATGTAAATAGTAGTACTACCCGTAGTGCATTTGATTAAACGTGGAAAAAAGAAGTTGTTCAAGTGCTAAAATATAGCGTTATTTAATTGGTTATCAAACAGTTAAATACATGAACAAC
>CAKZLB010000073.1 GCA_937124965.1 uncultured Bacteroidota bacterium | reverse complement strand
TCTTCGTTCAAGATCCATAACGTGTCACCCGCAAGATTCAGGGTAGACGCTTCGGGAGAACTTAAGCTGCTTAGAGACTTAGAATCTAAAATAGTTCCGTCAGATAATCTGAATTTGTAAATTTTGTTTTCAGAATCTGAGATGGTAAAACAGGTTTGGTCAGCCTCACTTGTCGTTCCAGCCATCGAATCGACAGGTGTTGAGAGGTTCGTGTAAATAAAAATTCCTGTTGTCAGTAAAATTGCAAAGACAGTTGAAATAATAACAACTTTGCGTAAAGTGATTTCTAGCCCAAGATAGGGCTTGTTCCTTAGTTCCATTTCATCAATTTTAAGTAGTAGTAGTAATAGTAGTTATAAAAACAAGCTCCGCTCGTAATTATGATTCAAAATTAGACAATAAATTCCAATAATGAGACAGTGTGACACTTTCCCTTATTATTTATATTAAATCTAAATAAAAGTAGATCTTTTTACTCAGTAACGAAATCGAGTATTGACAAGTGTTCTTATAGTCTAAAGAGGCTTTAATAATCTAAATTTACAATAACATTAAAAGGCTAACTTGTATGGTAGTTATAATGAAATCAACATTTAATAAGGCGTCAGCATTATCTCTGATTCTTTTGCTATTTGCATTAGCTGCTTATTCAAGAATAATTTGCTGTACAGGCGATATTACAGATAGTCGTGAGCTAAATACGTCAAATTTGAGCGGACCCAATTCGACCTATTCTCCTGCAACCATTGTGAATTATACTGGTCTAGATGGATGTGGTTGGTTAATAATGCTAGATGACGAATCCATTCTTGAGCCTAATGGTTTGGATACAATGTTTCAGACTTTAGGCGCGAAGATTTGGCTTAAATATGAAGATCGAGAAGGTGGAAGTAAATGCATGGTTGGAAAGTTGATTACAGTTTTAGATATAAAAGAGCGAATGGTTGAGGACTAAGTATAAATCAAAACCTCCAATCCCCAATCAAAATATAAAATCAGAAATCAGAAATCAAAAATCAGAAATCTGAAATCTGAAACCAGAAACCAGAAACCTCTATTTAGTAATACGAATCCAATTCGTTTTCGCGGTTTGCATCCAGTCGCAATAAAAGGAAAAGTAAAGCTGTGAATGAAATTAAACTGGAACCTCCGTAGCTAAAAAAGGGTAGTGGTATCCCAATGACTGGTGCTAAATTGATAGTCATGGCAATGTTTATCAGAAAATGAAAGAATAATACACTCAAAACACAATAGGCGTAAACTCTACTAAACTTACTTCTTTGACGCTCTGCGAGCATCGAGATACGCATAAACAGCAAAACAAAAACTACAATGACCACTGTACTACCTACCCACCCAAACTCTTCACCAATTGAAGTGAAAATAAAATCTGTATGTTGTTCTGGTACAAAGTCTCCCTTTGTCTGAGTTCCTTGTAAATACCCTTTTCCCCAAAATCCACCAGACCCAATGGCAATTTTGGATTGATTCACATTGTACCCAAGTCCTTGTGGATCATCTAGTAATCCTAACATTACCAAGATTCTTTTTTGTTGGTGTTCTTGAAGCAAATGATTAAACGCGAAATCAACTCCCTTGGAATAGCCTATGCACGTTAGAGCAAGTATCCAAACCCACTTTAACATACTTGTGTTTGTATATATAAATGCTGTTATGATACCAGCAAGTATAACCAAGGCGGCAACGAGAACAACAAATCCGAAATTGAAGGTTAGAACGGCAATTATTACAGCTGCGATTCCCAATATAAGGACATTTCCGGATAACCCCTCACGATACAGAACCAGAATAAATGAGAAGAAAACTAACCCAGAACCAGCGTCACCTTGCAACACGATTAATGCAATTGGAGTCATGATAATTGCTGCAGTAATTAGCTGATATCGAAGACTTTTCATGTCCGTATCTATATCACTTACGTAGCGAGACAATGCCAATGCAACCCCAAACTTGGCAAATTCAGCGGGCTGTAATCGAAAACTACCTATAGCAAACCAAGACCGGGCGCCGTTTACTTCAACACCGAAAAAGATGACCAGGAAAAGTAAAAGCATCCAAAATCCAAAAAACGCATACGAGAAGACTTCGAAGAAGCGAACGTCAATTAGAAATAAAGCAGCACCTACCACCACAGAAACAGCGATCCAAATTATCTGTTTGCCGTATTGCGTAGAGAAGTCTAAATGAAATTGTTCAGTCCCATGAGACGAGGAGTAAATAGCTAAAAATCCAAATATCACCAGAACAAAGTATAACAACAACGTTATACCATCGACCCTAGATTGACCATAGATTTTTTCACTCATGCTTTGTTTTATCTGTTATTGCTGAGGTGAACATTTTATTCTCTAACGCAGGACGTTGGCTAACAGAGTCTCGATTGATGTATTTTTCAATCATCAGCGTGCAAATAGGAGCGGCCCAGGTTGCACCATAGCCAGCATTTTCTACAACCGTTGCAATTGCTATTTTCGGATTGTCTTTTGGTGCAAAGGCGATGAAAATACTATGATTCTCACCATGAGGGTTTTGTGCTGTTCCTGTTTTTCCGCAAATCTCAATACCTGGAATCTGAACATATGCACCAGTTCCATTAGTCATTACTGCACGCATTCCGTCGATAACGGTTGTAAAATGTTTTGCATCAATTCCTGTTTCATGTTTTTCTGTAAAGTCATTAGGAATATTTTCGCCTCGTATAAAATGCGGCGTGTAATAATACCCACGATTTGCAACCATAGCTGACATATTAGCCATTTGCATCGGGCTAAGTAACAATTCACCTTGACCAATAGACATGGATATTATTCGAGCATAGTTCCATTTATTCTCACCATGAATGCGATGGAAGTACGCTGCGTTGGGAACATTTCCCGGCTTTTCACTACTTATATCTGTCCCAAGTGTGCTGCCTAATCCCATGCGCACTAAATACCCTCTCCAATTATTGTATCCTTCTTCAATAGTTTTGAATTTATCTTGATGCAAAATTTCACGATAAGCATTACAGTAAAATGCATTACACGACGTTTGGATACTGTACTGAACATTTGGCATCGAAGCATGACTGTGACATCGCACTGTTAAGCCTCCTAAATGAAAACCATTACTGCACGAAAACCGGGTATTTGGTGTAATGACCTCTTCTTGCAAAGCGATTAACGCCATTGCAACTTTGAATGTACTACCTGGTGGATAAACTGACGAAGTTGCTCTGTTTAATAATGGTTTCTCAGGATCGGAAGCAAGTTTTGAATAGTTCTTTCCTAAATTTTTAATAGCAAACATATCTGGTTTATATCCTGGAGAGGTTACCATGGCTAGAATCTCTCCTGTTGATGGCTCGATGGCCACAACGCTACCTGTTTTTCCTGCCATTAGTTTCTCACCATACTCCTGAATTAGTACATCTAAACTTGTCATCAACTGCTTACCAACTGCAGCTTTCGTATCGTTTTTTCCGTTCTCGTACCTCTCCTTTAGCTTACCCGTATTGTCTTTGAGGTAATACTTTTTTCCTTTTACGCCTCTTAAAAGTTCTTCATAATGCCGTTCAAGGCCACTTTTTCCTATGTTCTCACCAATGTCGTAATATTCCTTTTTATCACGTTCTAATTCTCTCCGAGATATTTCAGCAACATAACCTAGCGTATGCGCTGCAATATTGTGTTTGTATTTTCGATCCGAACGAGATTCTATTGAAAACTGGGGAAATTGAAAAAGACCTTCTTGGATTCTTGCAAATTCAGTTGCCGACAAGTTTTTAATAAACAATCCTTTACCGTTATAACGACTAGATCGAGCATTTGCAAGACGCTCTTCCACTTCGTTCTTCGAAAAGCGTACTAATCGACAAAATTCATCAAGATCAAACTCTTTTTTGTTGAATGGAAAGTGAACGACTAAATCATGTGCATCTTCATTAAAAACAATAATTTCATTATTTCTATCGGTTATTAATCCTCTATCAGGAAATTCAATAACCGCTCGAATTGAAAGTGAAGCGGCTTTTTCAGCGTATTTGTCACTGATTACTTGAAGATAAAATAGTTTACTTATTAGAATCAGAGCAAAAAACACGATCGCAATGCGAATAATTGTGCTACGATTCTGATTATGAGTCATTTGTTGTTTCTCGATTAAACGTGAATGTAAATAACAAAATTAAGAAAATAGCTAAGCTGGAGCTATATAGGATTTTTAACAATGTGCTACCTAAATGAGTGAAACTGAAGTTTTCTAAGAAAAATAGAATTGTGTGAAACACTAAAGTGAATATACCGACATATGCTACAAACCATCCACTATCTACAGAGGTGAATGAAGGGCGAACTCCTGTGGAGAGCCATTCCTTATCAACTAAATTGTTGAAGTAAACGTATCTTAAAAACATCACAGAAACTGCTGTAAACGATTGTAATCCAGGAGTGTATGAGAAACTATCTACTGCAAAACCTAACGCAAAAGCAATCAAATAACCAACCCAATGTTTTAAATTTATTGGTAAAGTGATGAGCAGTAGAATGTAAAGCTGTGGAAACATATACTGGTTCAAGTTCAGGTTGTTTATAACCAAGACTTGTATCGCTAGGATTACAAAACCACTTAAAACCAGACGTACCCAATCTCTAGTTTCCATCGATATATTTTTCTTCTAGCGTTGAAAACTCAGATTGAAAGTGATTTTTTATAATATACACTTCGCTAAGTTGTGACATGTTTGCTGCAATCTCAACGTCAATGTCCCAATATTTTCCACCTTCTGACTTTGTTGCAGTTTTTATGTTGCCAATTTTAATATTTGAAGGGAAATAGTGCCCAAACTCCGTCGTAGTAACTTCATGACCCACTTTTACCTCATAATGGTCACTAACATTTGTAATCTGGACTAACGATTCGTCCTTTCCATTCCATGTAACATTACCATAACGAATCTTTCCATTAATCTTTGGAGTAAGAATGAACTCACTATTTAGAAGTGACATAGCAACCGAAAAGTGATCGGAAACATCAACAATTTTTCCAGCAACTCCTAAAGGACTTATTACACCCATGCCTTTTTTTACACCAGCATTTGCACCTCTATCGAGTGTGAAATAGTTTTTTTCTTTACGAATGTTATTATAAATCACCTTGGCTGGGATATACGAGTATTGTAATAATTGATTACTGTCTTTTACCGCAACAGTGTCTTTCGATACGAAAATATAGTTCTCAGTACCCCGAGTTCTTAACAGAATATTTTCTTCTTTAAGCTTCTGGTTTTCGCTTTTTAGAGAGAAGTAATTAATAATGTTTTTACGCTGAGTTAAAATGTTTCCATTAACGGTGCTCGACGTACTAAAAAAGACCGATTGATGATACGAGTTGAATCGAATTAGGGCAAAAAGGGAAATTCCTTGAAGAATAAGAAATAGAAAAATGTGAAAATTCGTCCGTATGAATTGGAGAAGATTCTGCATCTAATCTTATTGCATAATCGTTTTATAACTTGGTAAGTTTTTCAACGCTATTCCTGTTCCTTTAACAACGGCTTGCAACGGATCTTCCGCAACATAAACAGGTAGTTTTGACTTACTTGATATTCTCTTGTCTAAACCTCTCAACAAAGCACCACCTCCAGTTAGATAGAGTCCAGTTTGATAAATATCTGCACTTAATTCTGGCGGAGTATGCTCTAAGGCTTTCAAAACAGCTTCTTCTATTTTGGCAATCGATTTGTCTAGAGACAACGCGATTTCACTGTATGAAACTAAAATTTGTTTTGGTATACCTGTCATCAAGTCTCTACCATTAACGGCATAGTCTTCTGGCGGATTTTCAAGTTCTGGTAATGCTGCACCCACCTCAATTTTGATTTGTTCAGCGGTTCTTTCACCAATCATTAAGTTATGCTGTCGGCGCATATACTCAATAATGTCTTCGGTAAAATTATCTCCAGCAACACGTATGCTTTCGTCTGATACAATACCCGAAAGCGCGATTACGGCAATCTCTGTTGTTCCTCCTCCTATGTCAATAATCATATTGCCCATAGGTTCAGAAATATCAATGCCTATACCAATAGCTGCAGCCATCGGTTCAGGAATCATGTACACTTCTTTGGCTCCAGCTTTTTCAGCAGATTGACGAACAGCTCGTTTTTCAACTTCAGTGATTCCAGAAGGAATACAAATTACCATTCTAATTTGAGGAGTCATGAAACTACCTTTACGATTTATCATTTTGATAAACCCTCGAATCATATGCTCGGCAGCTTTGAAATCAGCAATTACTCCATCTTTCAGAGGTCGAATTGTTTTGATGTCCTCATGGGTTTTTCCATGCATCATTTGAGCTTCTTTTCCTATAGCAATAATTTCACCCGTACTTCGCTTCATCGCGATTATAGATGGTTCATTCACCACAACTTTATCTTTGTGAATGATTAACGTATTGGCCGTTCCAAGGTCAATCGCTATTTCTTGGGTGAGAAAATTAAAAATGCCCATTTATCTTAAAAAAAACTGATTATTTCGTCCCTATTTTACTGGCTGTCGTGCCAATTGGCAATATTAGTGGAATATGCTGTTAAATGATAATTTTATGGCATAAAAACCAGCAATAAATTCAATAAATCTCTAAAAATTATTATGCTAGTGTTTAAAGTGACGATGACCAGTCATGACCATTGCCATTTGATGTTTGTTACAATAATCTACAGACAGCTGATCCTTGATGCTTCCGCCCGGATGTATAACAGAAGTTACGCCTGCAGTATTTGCAATTTCAACACAATCAGGAAACGGGAAAAATGCATCACTTGCCATGACAGAACCATTTAAATCGAATTCAAATTTTTGTGCTTTTTCTATCGCTTGGTTCAGTGCATCCACGCGAGATGTTTGTCCAGTTCCACTCGCTAATAGCTGATTGTTTTTTGCCAAAATAATTGCGTTACTCTTTGTGTGTTTTACCAAGATATTAGCAAAATGAAGGTCACTAAGCTGCTGGTCGTTTGGTGGGACAGTAGTAACAATGCTGAAATCGTCTATAGATACTTTCTTTGTGTCTCGCTCTTGAACCAATAGTCCATTCAACGCCGAACGTTCGTTTTGGCTTTTCCATTCAAATTCATTCAGTTTTAATAAGATTCTATTTTTCTTTAATTGAAGGACTGAAAGAGCCGCGTCGTCAAACTTTGGAGCAATTAAAACTTCAAAAAACAACGAATTCATTTGGTCGGCTACTTCTTTTGTAATTGTTGAAAGGGTAATCAATACACCGCCAAATGCACTTATCGGGTCTGCGGCAAGTGCTGCTGAATATGCTTCTTCAACGGAATTTCGAATAGCAAAACCACATGCGTTGTTATGTTTTAAAATACCAAAAACAGATCCTGAAGAATTTTTAAAATCAGTGATTAAAGATACTGCAGCATCAATATCTAACAAGTTGTTGTACGACAATTCTTTTCCATGCAACTGACTGAATATTTGATTTAAATCTCCTCGAAATTCAGCCTTCTGATGGGGGTTTTCACCATATCTAAGTGGTTTCCTGGTTTTTGAAGCAAAGTAATTAGCTATATGTTGGTCGTATGAAGTTGTCGTCGAAAACGCTTCGAACGCTAACATCTTACGAAAATCTATCGACGTTTTACCGTCGTTTTCTTGTAGATGATTCAGTAATCGAGCTGCTTGATGTTTGTCGCTTAAGATTACTTTGTCTTTATAGTTTTTAGCTGCTGCTCGGATTAAAGAAACACCTCCGATATCAATCTTTTCAATGATGTCCTGTTCGTTATCTGTACTTGCAACCGTTTCTTCGAATGGATATAAATCAACCCAAACTAAATCAATAGTACCAATATTGAATTCCGCAAGTTCTTTTTGATCACTTTCATTTTCGCTTCTATTTAAAATTCCACCAAAAACTGCGGGGTGAAGGGTTTTAACTCTACCTCCTAAAATCGAAGGGAAGCTTGTTTTTTCTTCAACAGGTACCACAGGAATTCCTAAATTCTCTAAATACGTTTGTGTTCCTCCTGTACTTAAGATTGTTGTACCTTGAGAATGCAGGTAATGAGCAAGTTCGTCAATTCCGTCTTTGTAGAAGACTGAAATCAGCGCAGTTTTGATAGATTTCAAGAGCGTAATTTTTTTGCAAAGGTAGAAGGTATGCGCAACCTACGCGTTTGAGGACAGTGCTTTTTTTTACAAGTTGTGCACAGAATCAGGAATGCTTAAAAGATACTCTTGCCTAAAGAAACTCGCCCGACAGCTTTTTGCCAAACATTATTGTCATACGTCCAAGCCAAATCGTATCGAACAAAGTATCCAAACACTTTAGTTCTTAACCCAAGACCACCAGAGTAAACCATTGGGTTTTTAGCATTAAACACAGTAATGTCTAGTCGTCCGTCTGCGACATTTTTTACGTTTGCAACATTACTACGACTTTTGGGAGATGTGCCGTACCAAGCCGTTCCAGCATCTATAAAACCAACCATCCATAAGTTCTGAATCCATGCATTTTTAATCGGTTTTTTGCCAGCATAGCGGTTTAATGGCGCCCATAATTCGCTATTGAGAAATCCATAGGTGTTGCCTGACCGTGTATTGATGTTAAAATTTCGAACACCATATACAGGCGAGATAAAACTGGCATTATCTATAGTAATTCGTGTATCTGAAATTGTTGGTCGATATTGATTCATGTTGCCACCAACTACGAAAATCGTATTGGTGCCACCTGTAGAATTACCTATTTCTGCTGAGTTGATCCAAAGTAAATGCTTAAATACTTTGTAACCGTGTTTCATTTTTAATTTTGAAATAATTGAACTAGCTGTTTCGCTTGCATTGTATCTAAAGTTTGTCGAGACTTCAGCGTTAAAACCAGTAAACAAAATGTCTTGATAGGCGAGCTTTGTGCTATAAACAGCTTTTAATTCTTGATCCAATGTGAGCTGGTATTTCTCCTTCAATTTTAAGAATGACTCGTCTTGAATAATAGGTGTGAAATGATCAAACCTTGTTTGCTGACTGGCAGCTAAAGAGAGTGCTGATGACATTTTTTTTGTAAATTCAACTTTTCCAGCTCGCATTCTTCGAATCCCAATATCAAAATTTTGGTTGTAATTGGTGTGCTCCGATAGAACGCTTATTTTTTTATTGATATTGCCAACTCGATTTTCGTAACTTAAGGCAAACTGAAAGATACTTAGGTTAAACAGGGTTCTCATTTTACCTTCAATGAGATGATTGTTAAATTGATCGCTTAAGCCCACGCCACCCGCAACACCAATTTTATTTCTCATTTGGTTTATTGGGTCGAATTCCGCTCCAAACTCATCGGTTAAAAAGTTGCTATTATTTATTTGTGAAATGATTTTGGTGACACGCAAGCCGCTGAAATTTTCTTGAACAGATTCAAAATCATAATTCAGCTTTTTAAGTTTTTCTTGGCTAATAGATTCCAATGAGTCGATGTTTTTTGGAACAGGAAAATTACTTTGAAAATAAACCGTTTCTTGTTGATTTAATGAGTCACTGTTTTGAGATACGGGGTTGTTTTTCGAGGCATTTATATAGGCATCAGTTACTTTTTGATACGATTTGGTTTTAGAAGGGTTTAAAATAGCACCAAAATTTTTGCTACTATCCACGGCGCTAACATGGGTAAAAATGTACCCATTGTGCAAAACGGTTTCCAAAACATGTGTTCTGCTTTTGCAAATCTGTTGTTTCAAAATTCCCGTTTGATAATTACTTAAAGCAAAGGTTTCTTGATTTAACTTGTAGGCATATGCGTTGCGAATACCATTTTTGTCAGAGATAAAGCTTAAATACTTACTATTGAGTTTAAGTGGACACTCTTCGTTGATGTTGGGCGTATTTGTTACATTGTTACAACTCAGTGCCTCAAAGCCGTTTCTAAAAATATAAAAGATGTCTTTTTGCCAATCATTGATATACTTCTTTTCCTCGTTTTTGTAAACAATTCGTGTAAAGTAGATGTTCCCAGATTCATCAAACTGTGGTTCTAAATCATCATGATCTGTAGTTGATAGTGGTTCGATCCGACTTAAATTTACATTCGATAGAAACAATTGAGAATGCCCTTCTTTTATCCCCGCAAATACAAATACATTGTCGGAGTTATAAAAATCAATTCCATGAATAAAGTCAAAACCTTTAAATTTTATCGGAGGAATTATAACGTTCCCTTCGATATCCAACAGTTCCAAAGTAGGTTGAACATTATTTACTACTAACCAAAATTCCGAATCATTTTTCCAAACGACCAATGATTCTCCTTCAACATGTTTACGGCCACTCCGACCAACAAATTCTTTTCGTAATATGTTCCGCACATGGTTCTCCCGATTATAAATTTCTAGCCGTGTTTCGCCATTGTGATAATAGGCAGATACAATGTTTTCGGCATTAGGAGAGAGAGAAGAAGCATATAATACGTCTTCAATTGGATTAAACGGGTTGTTTTCTGGGTCTTGAGGAATCCTTCGTTTTAATTCCGCCGAATATAAACCCTGGTTCGCAATGTACCATTCTGAATAAAGTTGTTTACTGGTTATATTTAGGACGTAGTATAGCGCAGTTTCAACCTTTCGTGTCAACCGTACCAAATATAAAATTCGTTGAATTGCGTCGTCGGTTTTAATATCATTAATATAAAACCAAATGTTTTGTCCGATTAATTTTTGCTGACTTGGCGTAAGGGTGTTGTATGACTTAAACTGCTGATTGTTAAAAGCGTCACGAAGTAAATTGTCAGATTCAGAATTCCAGCCTTTTGCAAGATACTCCACTAAACCTGCCTGAAACCACACTGGAAGGTGGAGCACAGATGCATATTTAATACGCTCTTGAATTGTACCACCGTACAGCATTTCCAGAATCAAATTATCTGCAATTCCAACAGAAATTTGATTCATTAACGTTGGTATTTCTCCAGTTTCGTAAACATGGACATCATTGTTTTGAACATGTGTTATCCCACCAATATTATAGCGTTGTTCTTCAGTATAGTTCGCATATGTAGCATTTAGCTCTGCACCCGAGGCATGAACAAAAATGTTAATCTTTCCACTAAGACGATATCCAATTTTTTCTTCAATTTGGTTCAGCTTGTTAATGGAAGCAGGCAGTATCGCTTTAGCTAGACGTGTTGAGCTGTCCGAAAAGTAAAAGTTAAAATGATCGCTTTCAAGTAAATACCACTCAGAGGCATCTTCTTTGACTAATTCAATTGACAAATTGTTGCCATATGCACTTCCCGTGAATACCAAAAGAATGAACCATAAGAAGTGTCTTGTGTGCATTTACTCAAATTAACGAATAATTGTTTAAACTGTTGTTGTTATACTATCAGAAAATTGGTAAAACTCACTGCGAACAATACATTTGCGACATGAATAAAGGAAATCAATATTACATCGAGCTTGAAGATAAATATGGGGCGCATAATTACCATCCGTTACCAGTTGTATTGGAAAGAGGTGAAGGAGTATTTGTGTGGGATGTGGAAGGGAAAAAATACTATGATTTCTTGTCTGCTTACAGTGCAATGAATCAAGGTCATTGTCACCCGCGAATTATTAATGTATTAAAAAGTCAAGCAGAAAAGTTAACGCTCACAAGTCGTGCTTTTTACAACAGCGTATTAGGTGAGTTTGAACAATACATAACGGACTACTTCGGATATGATAAAGTGTTACCCATGAATTCTGGGGTTGAGGCGGTAGAAACGGCGTTGAAACTTTGCAGAAAATGGGCATATGAGGTTAAAGGAGTAGAAGAGAATAAAGCGAAGATTATCGTTGTTTCGGAAAACTTCCATGGTAGAACAATGGGTGTTGTTTCTTTTAGCACGGACCCAGATAGTTATAGTGGTTTTGGACCATTTTTGCCAGGCTTTGAAGTTGTACCTTACAACGATATTGAAGCTATGACAAAGGCATTATCACAGCCAAATGTAGCTGGTGTAATGGTTGAACCAATTCAAGGTGAAGCCGGTGTAATTGTTCCTCAAGATGGTTATCTCAAATCTATTCGTGAACACTGCACAAAGAACAATATCTTATTTATTGCGGATGAAGTTCAAACAGGAATTGCTCGTACGGGCCGAATGTTAGCCTGTGATCATGAGGAAGTTCGTCCAGATATCGTCGTTTTAGGAAAAGCGTTATCAGGTGGAGTTTTGCCAGTTTCAGCAGTCTTAGCAGATGATGAAATTATGTTATGCATAAAACCAGGAGAACATGGTTCTACGTACGGTGGTAACCCATTGTCAAGTGCGGTAGCGATGGAAGCACTTAAAGTTATAAAAGAGGAAGGTTTGGTAGACCACGCAGAAGCGATGGGCAAAATCTTTAGACAGCGAATGAGTGCTATAAAGTCTGATTTAATTACTGATGTTCGAGGTAAAGGACTGTTAAACGCAATCGATATTCAACCGTTTGGCGATGGTAAAACAGCATATGATGTTTGTTTACTTTTAAGAGATAATGGTTTACTAGCAAAACAAACACACGTTCATACCATTCGATTTGCACCTCCTTTGGTAATAACAGAAGAGCAAATTAATCTGTGTGCTGACATTATTGAATCGACTATCACAGGATTAGTATAAGATCAACCTCTTATGCTAGAAGTACTCGGAATTCTTAGTCTAATTTTTGTTGTCCTTATCGCTATAGCCTACTACGATAAATGGAAAACACAATTTGCGAAGTATGTTCCGGAAGTTGATGATCTGATCGTATCAACATTATCAGACTTCGATTATTTTACGCACCTTTCAATTAAGGGAAAAGCAAATTTTGTACGGCGAGTTAGGTACATCGGTTTTGAGAAAAAATTTGTTGGAAAACACAAGCTAGAAGTAACAGACGAAATGCGCATTCGCATAAGCGCGACCATCAGCCAACTTACATTTGGGCACGAAGATTTTGATATTCCTGCCTTTGATGAAATCTTCATTTACCCATCGACATTTTTCAATCCTGTGGTGCGAGCAAAACTCAAAGGATATGCAACTCCTACCGGTAAGTTAGCTGTTTCATGGCCGGATTTTTTACATGGCTACGAAGTGCCTGATGATAATTACAATCTCGGTTTACATGAATTAGCCCATGCCTTACACATCAATAAATCTCGATCAAATGATAACGCCTATTTTCGGCATCATTTCAAGTATTGGACGGAGCATAGTTTAGGCGACTTTTACAATTTGTCTAATTCTGAATCACCTTTTTTGCGCAAGTATGGTGCAACAAATTTTCATGAGTTTTTTGCTGTTGTCGTTGAACATTTTTTTGAGTCACCTCAGGAGTTTTTTAAAAGGCTTCCTAATTTATATTTACGCACCTGTATTTTGTTGAATCAAGACCCAATGAATATGCAGGGTGATTACGTTTTTAATATTAAGAATTTTCCATGGAGCACTGGATATTCAGATCAAACAATACTTAAACAACACCGATGGATTACACGATACGTGCAGGAGTAAAAGAAGATGTGCCAGCGGCACTTAATTTAATTAAAGAACTTGCGGTTTTTGAAAAAGAACCAGATGCGGTTTTGGTCACCGAGGAGGAATTGCTAAACGATGGTTTTGGTAAAAAGCCACTGTATGGTTTACTCGTTGCCGAACATGAAGGCGTCGTTGTAGCAATCTCTTTGTACTACTACCGATATAGCACTTGGAAAGGAAAGTGTTTGTATTTAGAAGATTTGGTGGTTACAGAAACAATGCGTGGTAAAGGAGTAGGGTCCGCCTTATTTGAAGCAACCTTGAATCAAGCCAAAGAAGATGGATGTAGAAAGATGAATTGGCAAGTATTGGACTGGAATACACCGGCCATTGAGTTTTACAAAAAGTACAATGCAGAACTTGACGGTGAGTGGATTAATGGTTCTATAACCATTCGTGAAAAATGATTGTAGATTCCAATCGCTTGATTTGTCGGATATCATAGCACCTACTGTTTAATTCTGTCCGTGTTTCATAGAAGGCAATAAATCATTACATTCGACAAACGTAATAAAATGAAAAAAAATGAAAAAATCTGATTTGTTTAAAGCACTCCCGTTACTTGCCATATTGGGACTTTGGAGTGCCTGTAGCTCTAATGAGAAATCTAATACTAGCGATCAAAAAGCAATTGACGAAGTAGAATTAATTGAATCTGAATTAGATCAGGCAGCAGAAGAACTAGATGCTGAAATTGAGGATATGAATCACGACGTCGACAGCTTATTAGAAGGAATATAAATATGAAAAATATAATTATTATTATCCTACTATTTGTAGGATTTAACGCCGTTGGACAATCTAACAATGGTAAGGCTAAAGGTTTGAAAAATAAAATAGAACAAGAGGCTAAAGACAAAAACGCCGACATTGAAAAGGATATTGAAGATGAACAGAATGATGTTGAGCAGGAAAAAGATGAAATAGTGAACGATGCTAAATCAAAGGCTAAAAAAGCAAAAGGAAAGTCTAAAGAAAGAAAAGAAAAAGCAGAAAAGTCAAAGGATAAAAAAGACGATAACGATGAGGCAGAAGATCAAGATGATGAGTCGGGAGACAAATTAAAAGATAATAAAAGTAAAAATTCTGAAAAGCATCCTGGTAAGCATAAAGGTCAAAATAAAGGCGATCTGAAAGGTAAGCAATATGGTCATAAAACTGCCGAAGAAGCAAGAGCCGCAGTGAAAGAGAAGGCTGATAGCACTGAGAAGAAAGTTGAAAAAGTTAGAGAAGCCGAAACAGAAGCTATAAAAAAGATAAAAGCAGCAAAGGATAAAATTGAAAGGCAGAAAGAGGCTAACGAAATTACCGAAGAGGAGTATTCTGAAAAAGCTGAACGTATAAGGAAAGCTGAAGAACGTGTAGCTGCTGCTGAAGCAAAAGCTGCCGCGGCCAAAGAAAAAGCGAATAGTGCGAAAAAAGCAGTTGAGGGTAATGTGGAGTAATTTGTATCGTGGTTATCTGATGATATTTTATAAAACGCAAAACCTAAAAGCGAGTAAGAATACAACCTGTTAAGTCCCAAGATATACGTTGATTTAATAAATACTTAGACTTCCAAACTTGGTTTATCTCAGAATCTGGAGATGGATATATTTCTATTGAGGATAATACCAAGATTGATAGCAAGTGGTTAAATAACCCTAGGATGTTTCTAGAAAATGATTACTGAAAGCAGTCGGTTGATTTTAAGCGAATTTCACCCTTCGGAAGGCAGTTTTTATTATGCCTTAAACAATGACCCTGAAGTGTTGAAATACACTGGAGACGATTCGTTTGAATCCGTTGAAGCAGCTACTAATTTTTTGAAACATTACAATCATTACAAACACTTTGGTTACGGTCGGTGGACGGTGACGTTAAAGGAAACCAACAAACCCATTGGTTGGTGTGGATTGAAGTATCATAAAGAACAAGATTATGTTGATTTGGGCTATCGTTTTCTTCGGTCGGAGTGGGGGGAAGGTTATGCAACAGAAGCGGCATTAGCATCATTAAAAATTGGTTTTACTGAGTACAAGATGCCATTTATAGTTGGTCGAACTGCGCGCCAAAATCATGGATCTATCCGTGTATTAGAAAAAGTGGGAATGACGTTTTGGAAAGCAGAAGCCTGCGAGGGAATTGAAGATTCGTTGATTTATCGGGTAGATAGGGAAGAGTTTATTGGTAAGTTCTAAATAGAATTGTTGATGTATGAACTCACGAACCATCTCGGAAATGTTTTAGCGATGATATCAGACCGTCGAATACAGAAGTGTGGAGCAGGTGAAGTCATGTATTACAAAGCACAAGTGGTGACCATGAGTGATTACTATCCCTTCGGGATGCAGATGCAATCTCGCACCATGACCAACACTGGCGAGGGGTATAGGTTTGGGTTTAACGGCCAAGAACAGGATGATGCGGTGAGTGGCGTCGGCAACAGTATTGTCTTTAAATATAGGTTTCATGATCCAAGGTTAGGCAGGTTTCTGAGTCGTGACCCACTGTCAAGAAATTATCCTTGGAGCAGTACATATGCATTTGCGGAGAACCGAGTAATTGAAGCGATAGATCTGGAAGGTTCAGAATCACACTGGTTTATGTTGCCCTTAATTAATCCAAAGCCAATAAACAAATTTACAAACGATTTTATTCGTGAGACAGTAAATTCTGTTACCCCTAGTTACTTCAAGTGTCGTAGTTCCAGTAGTAAATCAAACAAGCATAATGTTTAATGAAGGAATGCATAGTGGCGAGGCTTATGATCATTCGAATTTAGTCTGGGAATATGGGCTTCGCAGATTTGATGCAGAATGGAATTGGGTAAATATCGGAAGTGACGACACCGCACACAAAGAACTACTGTTCGCTACTGCGGAAGTGGTAAGTGCAGCGGTTCCAGTTGAAAAGGTTATCGTTGAGGTTGGCGGTATTGTTTTTAAGTCAACATATAAAGCGGGATCTCATCTTGTTACAACAGGTTCAAAACTATATGGAGGTAAGGCGGTAAAACTTGCTGTTGATAAAACCACATCAATAATAGGAAGATATAAAGGTGGGATTGAGTTTATCAAAGCTACAGGATACTTTAGGTAAGGGATGAATACAGGTGGAGTTAATATTCTAAATGTCCCTGATGCAATCTATTTAAAGACAATTGCCGAGGGTGGAGACGATCTTTTTTGGACAAAGTTTAATAAGAAATGGCTTGATCGTGCAATAGAACGTGGTGACAATATCCGACTAGTATCAGATCCTCATTCTGCCAAAAATCTTTATACCAATGGTGTGGACGAAACCGATGGATAGACTATGTTTGGCAGGGAGGTTGACCATTTAATAAAATCCGGATATGAATTTAAAGATGGAATGGCAATCAAATCTGCAAAAAAAAACGACTACTAAAACACCACCAAGTTCCCAGTAAAATAGATTATGAATTACGAAGTTAAAAATTTTGGAAAGAGGATTGAAGAACGATTCTCAAGTTTAATTAATGATTACGGATATCGAATTATTCAAAAACACAAGAATAGTTTTATCTTAGAAAATCAATTTGTTAAAATATCCATTTACATTGAACACACTCTATTACTTCTTGAAATAGAAGATAGAAAGGGATCAGATGTTAAATTTGACATTCGACTTGTATATAGAACGGTCACCAGTAAAACTATAAGAAGCTCATTTACTATAAAGGATGTTGAAGGTAGCATAACTACTCAGTTGAACGAGTATTGTCATTTACTAGAGACAGAGCTTAAAATGGTGAATACTGGGGATTTCTCTTGGGTCAACAATTATTTGGAACTTGAAACTAATTTGTCAAGGTTTATCAAAGTTTTGGGTGTTAGTTTTACAAACCATCCAGCTTATAAAAAGTTTATTAAAGGTGACGAATCATGGAAGTCCGATTTAGATGTTGTTGAAACAGCAAGATAGCTTGTCAATCCGTTAACACTCCAGAAAAACATCTTGTTGGGGGCACCCAAACCCCCGATGGTTTGTTACGTATTTATCCCTTATTTGCTGGCAAGGTAGAGACGGTAGAATGACTGAAATAAAACATGGACACTAAGGTTTTCAAGAACAAGCTGGAAGAATGGTTGCTATTGTTCCCCAATACGAATAATATGTACTTTTGAAAAGTAACTATGAAAAGAGGACAACTTAGCCTTGCAATACTTCTGTTAACTGGATATTCCCTGATTGCGCAGGTTCCATATTTAGTCAAGGACATTAATACCGGAGCGACTGATGCAAATCCTGGAGAATTCACACCCGTTGGTGATGACTTGTACTTTATTGCTCGCGATGGATCTTCAAACCACAAACTGTGGAAGACTAAAGGGGATTCTGTCATTCTGGTGAAGAATCGTAACCCCGCTGCATCGCTCCGCGCCATTCGAAAACTTACCACCTTGAAAAATGCGGTGTACTTTAGTGCAGACGATGGATTAAACGGGCAAGAATTGTGGAAAGCTGAAGGTGATACTGCTTTTATGCTCAAGGATATAAATCCGACTGGCAATAGTAACCCTGAAAACTTTTTCGTCATGGGCGATGACCTTTATTTTTCTGCGGGAGACGGTAATAATGGTCGGGAACTTTGGAGAATGCATAATGACTCTGTTTTCCAAGTTCAAGAAATAAATCCAGGCAGTTTAGGATCCAATCCAGACAATTTCACCATTTGCGGTGGCTACTTATATTTTACTGCTCGGTATTACACTCAAACAGAGGAACTTTGGGTTACGGATGGTGATACAGCAATTCAAGTAAAAGGGATTCCGTATAAAAGATTTTCAATCCCTCAATACTTTACTGCACTGGGCAACTACTTGTATTTTAATGCAGAGTCGCCCGCAGCAGGAAGAGAATTGTGGAAGGCTATAGGCGATACCGCTTTCCTCGTGAAAGATCTGTATTCCGGGACTGGTGCTTCTAATCCCACGTATCTTACCGCAGTTGACAGCACATTGTACTTCTCTGCTAATGACGGTGTAACAGGAATAGAACTATGGAAGTTACAATATGACTCGATTCAGCTAGTTGAAAACATTAATGCGGGTATGGCTAGCTCTTCGCCGTATGATTTCACTACTCTGGACTCAGCCGTTTATTTTGTTGCCGATGAAGGCGTGAATGTTAGAAAACTATGGATAACCTATGGCGATACAGCCTATAAAGTGAAAGTGCCGAGTACTTTCAATGCTGCCACTATAACACAGCACAGGGTGCTAAACAATAGCCTGTATTTCAATGTGAATAGTCCGACCATGGGTAGTGAACTTTGGGTGGCAATAGGTGACTCTGTAATGCTAGTACAGGATATCAAGCCTGGCATCAAAAGCTCCAATCCTTTGGAATTAGTGGCAGCGGGCGATGTCTTATATTTTACAGCAGACGACGGAACACACGGAACTGAATTGTGGATGGTTTTAGGCAATTCTGCCTATTTGGTTAAAGATATTTCAGCCGGAACAACATCGAGTCTTCCATATTACTTGACCGGTGTTGGTGGTGATTTATATTTCAGTGCAGATGATGGTATACATGGCAGGGAATTATGGAAATTTCGTATGCCAATAATTACACGACTAAAAGAGGAAGCGTGCAAAGGTTATTGGTTCGAAACCTCTTATTTAACCCAAAGTGGCCAGTATTTAGACAGCTTTACTACCGTAAATAATGAAGATAGTTTGGTCATTCTCGACCTTACTATTAAAACGGTGAATACTAGTATAACCAGAATTAACAAGGGACTTGATGCCATGGCGAAAAATGCCCGTTACCAATGGATAAAATGTAATCAGGGAAATGCCATATTAACTGGTGATACGAATAAAGTATTCATTGCCACCACAAGTGGTAGTTATGCGGTAATTGTCAGTCAAAATGGATGCATTGATACCTCCGAATGCTTCGAGGTTAACACCTTAGGAATTGGTTTGCAAGATCAAATTGGCAAGCTGAGTATTTATCCTAACCCAACTAACGATCAAATTATTATTGATTCAGAAAGATTGCCGTCGTATCTAAGAATTTACGATCAACTTGGCAAAGCTTGTATGGAACCTGTTTACAACACCAACCAGTTGGATATTAGATTTCTGCCACCTGGAATTTACCAGCTTGAAATTCAATTCGGGGAAGAAGTGATGGTGAAGAAAATGGTTGTTCAATAATGTCTGATTTGTTTCTAGGTTGACAGTAAGTAGCAAGGTAAGCTGCAAAATAAAACAACGGAAGGCTGAATGCACCTTAAAGCTGAATGAGTAAACTGCCGCGTATACACTATTTTAGAGGAGGTTAGATACATGATGGCGTTTCCTTCTTAAGCAATTAAATTTAAGTGAGTTATCAGCTTAGAAACATAATATTGTTTTAACCAAATCCACAAAAAAAGCCGCAATTCTTTCGAAATGCGGCTCCATTATTTTTTTAGGTTGAATTAGTTTGAACCTGCAGCGTATACAGATTCTTTTTTGTAATGCTTTACTAACAAGTAGTAAAAGATTGCTCTGTATTTGTTTCGGTTAGAACTTCCCATTTGCTCACAAACTGCATCGCAAGCTGCAACTAAGTTGTCGCTGTCGCCTAATCCTAATTTCTTTTTCAAAAAGTTATTTTGAACAGTTTCCATTTCACTTCCTTGAGAACAAGATACTGTGCTAGCGTCTTTATTGTAGATAGAAGGGCCTAAGCCTTTTGCTACTGCTGTCAATAATGCTAAATCATACTTGATACCCATCTTGTCCATAGACTCAGTGTAGGTCGCCATTGCTTCATCGAATTTGCTCATTTTTGTACTTTTAATTTGTGTTTTAACGTAATTGTCCAAAAATACATAAAAATCAAAGTAATTAATTTACTTCAGATCGAAAGTTCATAAAGTGTTAATGAATCTCGACTAATAACTAGTTACTCGATTGATTTTTCAAGATTTGATCTAATTGCTCTTCAGCTGACATACCCAACAAGTCTTGTTCAATCATAATGCGGGCGTCTGCAGCAAACTTGCTGTCTGGATACGTTTCGATTAAGGTGTTTAATATTTTTTTGGCTTCGTCTAAGTTTCCGTTTCTCTCTTCTACATCTGCATGTTTTGTCATTCCGAATGGAGCGTACTTAGATGTTGGGAAGTCGGTATATAATCGTTTGTATTGATCTGCTGCTGCTTCAAGTCCCATGGTCTGCTCTACGATGCCAGCGTATTTGAATTGATGCTCATCGCGTTCCTTGTTGGTTGTATCTGATAAAAGTGCAAGATGCGATGCCCCAACTAAACGCAAATCTGCAACAGGGACGTTCATGTCTTTCATTAAGGCTTCAAAATGTGTAATAACCTGTTCGTGTTCGCCTTTTTTTGAAAGTGCTTGACCAATGATTATCCGCATATTGTTTCGCTCAACGGAGCTATCATACGTCGACAAATACTGTTGCGCTAAGGCAATAGCTTTATCATTTGAATCAATCTTTGCATAAAAGTTAATGTAATTCTCCATGAAATATTGAGCATTTGAGTCGTTTGGATACTTCGCCACAAATTGTTCCTGAAGTTCTGCAATCCCTTTTTTAGTCTCAAATGACTGGTCTTGGTTCATCAATTTGTCGATGTCACCAAGTAACTTTTCTTTCGGATTAGTACAAGCCACCACTAAAGTGCCTAACAATACATAAACTAGTTTTTTCATATTTAATAATTTCCAATAGATAACATAACAAGTGTACAGGCATTCAAACACTCAACACCATTCTTTTCTAACATTTTACAAAAACCTTCATTTTCTGCTCCTGGGTTAAATATCACGCGTTTAGGTTGCAGTGAGATTATGTACTGATAATATTCAATTTGATTGTCTGGGCCAAGATACATTGTAACTGTATCAATACCCGAATATTGTTGAGCGACTGTGTCAATATCATGATCTCCAATTTTGCCTGCTCGTCTTCCAAGTAGGGCAACTGGATGTTTATGGTACGTCAATTCTGTCGCTGCGCGAAATGAATATCTTTCTGCATTCGGACTTGCTCCCAAGACCAACGTTTTTTTTGTCGCCATTAGATACCTGTATACGTAAATGGTGTGATTTGTTTCATCTCTAGTTTTATCTCGTCAGATACTTCCAATGTATCAATAAAACTGTGAATGCTGGTTTGATTTATGACTTCGTTCGTCCTAGTCAAACCTTTTAATGTTTCATACGGATTGGGATACCCTTCTCGTCGTAATATGGTTTGAATGGCTTCAGCCACAACCGCCCAATTATTCTCTAAATCCTGATCAATTTTTGATTGGTTTAATAAAATTTTACCTAAGCCTTTAAGTATTGATTGGTAGGCAATAACCATATGACTTAAAGGAACGCCCACATTTCTTAAAACCGTTGAATCGGTTAAGTCGCGTTGAAGTCTACTAATTGGTAATTTTTCAGATAAATGTTGCAAAGTCGCATTGGCAAAACCTAAGTTTCCCTCTGCATTTTCAAAGTCAATTGGGTTAACTTTATGCGGCATAGCCGATGAACCTACTTCGTTTTTTGCAATTTGTTGTTTAAAGTAATCCATGCTGATATAGGTCCAAACGTCCCGACAGAAATCTATTAAGATTACATTCATTCGTTTTAAACAGTCAAATTTTGCAGCCAGATTATCGTAATGTTCAATTTGGGTAGTTGGTTGAGACCTCAACAATCCAAGCGTTTCAACAAATGCATCCGCAAAACTATCCCAGCTTAATTCTGGATAAGCAACGGCATGAGCGTTGAAATTGCCAGTAGCACCTCCAAATTTTGCAGGCCACTGAATCTCTTTGTATTGACGAAGTTGTTCATTCAGACGAGCAACAAACACATAAAACTCTTTTCCCAAGCGTGTAGGTGATGCTGGCTGACCATGGGTTCGTGCCAAGAGTGGAATTTCTTTATACTCTAATGCTTTTTCTTCAATAGCTGCGATAACCGATGTTAATTGAGGAATCAGTACCTCATCTGAACTCACTTTTAACGAGTAAGGAATAGCCGTATTGTTTATGTCTTGAGACGTCAGACCGAAATGTACGAACTCCTTTAAGTCGCTTAGACCAATTGAGTCCAATTGTTCTTTTACGAAGTATTCAACCGCTTTCACATCATGGTTGGTTACTTTTTCTGTATCCTTAATTTTTTGTGCATCTGCTTCGGAAAAATTTGTAACAACATTGCGCAATGACTGTTTTGACTCGTCCGACAACAACGGTTTTAACTGATTAATTCCAGTTTTACCCATAGCAATTAGGTATTCGATTTCTACCATTACACGGTACTTTATCAAACCAAATTCAGATAAATGTGGAGCTAGACTGTCTGTTTTCGAACGGTATCGTCCGTCAATTGGACTGATCGCTGTTAGGTTATTGAGATGCATAAAATCTAATTGGGATGCAAATTTAATTCGATTCTCACTGTTTTTATACAATGTTAGTAGTTTGCTCGTTGTTCGTAGGTGAAAACAACGACAAGGACAGCTGGAAATGGTGCAAAGCTGAAATCATATCCGTAATAAGTTTGTGTTTTTAAAATCGTCTTGCTAATAATGATTTCGTTGTTCGTCGGTGAAAACACGGAATAGGGCTGTGAGGATGACGCTCTACCAAAGCATGTGTTTTTAATGATAACGCATAAATTCGTCGCGAGTGAAAATCTGGTTGGATACAAAATACCACTAAAAAACAATCTTTTATATCCCGCTCATAGTCGGTGTTCTCACCGACGTTTCGGGCAAAGGATTTATC
>CAKZLB010000072.1 GCA_937124965.1 uncultured Bacteroidota bacterium | reverse complement strand
GCTGCTACACAGCCAACAATTTCGTTTCCCCAAAACATTAATCAATTAAAACCCGCACTACGCATAGGCCAACCGTTAGGCGGCATTAAGTTCGACGCCGCTGTACCTCGCTGGCTTTTACGGAAATAAAAAAAATGATTGACAACAAAAATGGACTCGCTTGATTGGACTGCACATAAAAAGCCAGCCATGAACATTAGTTGCAGTTTGACATTCACTCGCCGAGCTTCTACGGTTGACTGGACTTCAAGTTCTGGGCTTCAACGGTGGACTCGGACGAAAACAAATGACTTGTCGCTCGGCTTCTATAAATGAACTGAACGGACGCATCAAAAGAAAAAAATAAAAACGCCGCCTAACACTGCCTGTACGCAATGCTAGCAGCATACCACCAACTTGTGATACGTAGCTTGGCTGCTACACAGCCAACAATTTCGTTTCCCAAAACATTAAACAATAAAACCCGCACTGCGCATAGGCCAACCGTTATAGGGCATTTAAAAGGACTTCATTATGCAGACAAAAAAACACACCGCTTGGAAAAAAAATCGAAAGTTTGGTGACGTTTGGGGTGGTCGAAAAGCACCCAAGCTTGCTGACAAAATTTTTAATCGACAACACAATTTAACGGCACCACAAAGCGATGAAGAAACTCCAGTGTACTTGGTTGACAATCCTTCCAGAGATTTTTATTTCCCTATATCAACTGAGGAAATAAAGAAAACACTCAACAAATTACCCATAGACCACACTGAACATTTAACACATGTTTGGTTACAAAAAATCAAGAAGTCGGATTACTTAAATGGTGACACTTTTCAAGGTTCATTTATTTGTGGGAGCGGGGTATATTTAATTGTTTTACATCCATTTCCAACCGACAATAAAATGAGGCTAGGGAAAAAGAAACCATTACGAAAAACGCTAAATTATTATAAAAATTATACTAGAGAGTTGAAAGAAGATAAAAACGGTTGGTATTTACAATGGACTGAAAAAGTTATAAAGCGATATTATTTAGAAAGTTTGTTACTACATGAAATAGGTCATTCATTGGACAGTTTTTATATGAGATATTGGAGCAAAGCGTCAGCAACAAAAGCTGAAAATTATGCTGACAATTACGTAGCAGTTTGGGCGGACAAATTAAGAGAGACTTATGACCCGAAATAAAACAAACGCCCTATAACACTGGCTATACTCAATGCTAGCATTTTACTACCAACTTGTGACGCGTAACTTGGCTGCAAACAGCCAACAATTTCGTTTCCCCAGAACATTAAACAATTAAAACCCGCACTGCGCATAGCCAAACCGTTATAGCACATTTAGGTCGACGCCGTTTTACGTGGCTGGCCTGGTTGACAACAATAAAAAAAACTGATTGACAACAACACTGGACTCGCTCGATTGGACTTTACGTAAAAGGCCAGCTATGGTTTGTCGTTGCGGTTTAACGTTCACTCGCCGAGCTTCTACGGTTGACTGGACTTCATGCTTTGGACTCCAACGGTGGACTCGCACGACAACAACTGACTCGTCCCTCGGCTACCAAAAATGAAACGCACTAGTGCATCTTAAAAAAAATAAAAACGTGCTATAACAATGCCTATATGCAATAGCCGCTCAATGCCTGCGCGCATTCCAAGCTACTGCGCATAGGCTAACCGTTACCATACATTGTTTGTCGCCGCAGTAAAAAAATATATTTGTACCTTAGCATTTAAAAAGAAAACTATGTTGACTAAAGAAAAAATAACAGAACAGCTAGCCAACATGCCGAATGAATTCACACTTGATGAATTAATCGACAGACTGATTCTATTAGATAAGATTGAAGAGGGACTTAATGACTCTAACAACGGAAATATTACTTCTCATGAAGATATGAAGAAACAAGTTGAATCATGGTTCAAATAAATTGGACCAACAGGGCCAAGAAAGATCTAAAACAAATACATGATTTTATTTCGAACGATTCGTTTACTTATGCAAATAATCAAGTCAATCGAATATTGTATCGCGTTGAAGTTCTCATTCACTTGCCATTAGTCGGAAAAACTGTTCAAGAGATCAATGACAAAACAATCAGAGAGATTATTGAAGGTAACTATCGAATCATTTATAGGATAATGAGCCCAAACAGGATTGATATTTTAACGATTCATCACGGTGCAAGAAGCTTTAAAAAGAGAAAAATAAAATAAACGTATGGTAACACTGGCTATACACAATGCTCGCATCCTACTACCATTGATAAGAACGTGACTTGGCTGCTACACAGCCAACAATTTCGTTTCCCCAAAACATTAATCAATTAAAACCCGCACTGCGCATAGCCGGAACCGTTAGCCGCAACCGTTAGCCGCAACCGTTAGCCGCAAGCAAAAAAAGAAAAAGAAACATTATACGTACTAAATTGTCATATTTGTACGTAAAGTAAATACTATGGATAAAAAGCTGACTTTGAGTTTAGATAATACAATTATCGAAAGTGCAAAAAACTATGCTAAATCGAATAATATTAGTTTATCAAAACTTATCGAATCCTACTTAATGACACTCACTAAACGCCAAAGAAATCCAACGGAAATAACGCCTCTAGTTGAGAGTTTAAGTGGAGTCATTTCACTCGATGAAGATTTTAATGAAAAAGATGCGTACACTAATTATCTAATTGAAAAGTATAAATGAACAGATTACTAATCGACACGAATATAGTAATTGACTTACTTTCAAAAAGAGAAAAATTCTATATCGAAGCTGCCGAACTGTTTTCTTGTGCGGACAAAAAAGAATTGAAACTCACCATTTCATCATTAACATTTGCCTATACTAATTATATCCTGACCAAGCTCACATCGGCAAAAGACGCAAGAGAAATATTGAGAAAATTTAAAGTACTTGTAGAATTATTGAGTTTAGACGACAAAATAACGGAACTAGCTTTGAGCGATGACAATTTCCCGGATTTTGAAGATGCATTACAATATTACTCTGCTATTGAGAATCAAGTAGATATAATAATCACTCGAAATAAGAAAGACTTTAAAAACTCGAAAATTCCTGTTTTGACAGCGAAAGAATTTTTAGCTCGATAATAATGCCAGCGGCCAACACTGCCTATACACAATGCTAGCATCCTTCTACCATTGATATGAACGTGACTTGGCTGCTGCACAGCCAACAATTCCGTTTCCCCAAAGCATTAATCTAAACGAACCCGCACTACGCATAGGCAGGGAACGTTACCAACAATTAAAAAAACTGAGAGAAAATGATAACCTTATTTAGTCGAAAAAAAGCAAATATAAATTCAGTTAAAATTCCAGATTTCGGATGGGAAAAAGAAAAAAACAATAGAAATTTATTGCTTTGGATAAATCCTGAACAAACTATTGCTTTATCACTTCATTATTTTGATTTAGAACCTGATTTACCTTCTTTAAAAAATGTAGATGTATTAAGGAATTTTCACAGAAAAAGTATTGCTGAACAAAATGGGGGATTACTTCAAGTTGAATTTTCTCTATTAAAAAAGTATAAAGCTATTAAAACAATATTTAAAATCCCTCAAGAACCTTCTGGAATGGTTTATTTAGCTTCTACGACAATTCCTTTTAAAGATTGTAGTTATGTAATAAAAATACAGGCACCAGAGGTTGGAATGACTGGATTAAGAGATTCAGTCATTGCAGACCGATTAATCCAAGAAAAAATAATAAGTATTGGAGAAAACGGATTTGAAAATTGGATGTCAGACCCGTACGATAGTAATTTTAATAAAGGCACTTTAATGAATAAGTCAGAAGATGAAATTTTTGATAAAGATTTTGAAAACCATCCCTTAACAAAAGTTCGAAAAATGATGGCTAAAATTGAGAAAGAAATTCAATTTAAATCAGAGCTTGAAAAATTAGAAGTATTTGAAAAATAACTGCTGGTAACAATGTATGTAAAAAATAGTCGAAATATTAATAAATTCAAGGCTACTGGCTCGTATCAAACTTTGTGCTTAACCGAAAGCTTTGTGCTTCAAAATCGCCTACTTTTCATATACCAACCGTTACAGGCAATGCTAGACCATCACACAATAACGACGGTTTGTAAAATATATCAATAAATGAAAACACCTTTGAAACTTTGACCATGGACGAATTGAAGCAAGAATTGAAAGAAAAGTTTTTAGAATCTAAGAAGGACAAGCTTGTTTCTTTGCTCATTGATTTTATTGAAAACAAAGCACCGAAACTTATATCAAACCCGAATGACCTGAAGGTTTTGACTTTTGAGCATGATTTCCCTCCTTTTGAGTTTAGCTATGTGGGGTATCCTGACCCAAACATTATCCCACAGGAATACTGGTTAGATCAAGTTACAATAGATGCTAGTGAAACCGAAGATGAAAGTATGCTCACAAGTATTTTAGCTAATAATAACATTGTTGAACAGGAATATACTTGGATAAATACTTAGACTAGAGACGAGATTGAAATGAATGAAATATACAGCGATCTTGAAGATGTTTTTTTTTGCAGAATGTTGGCAAATTGCAAAAAAGCATACAAGTTCAGGTTATAGATGCTTTTTTCTTCAACATGATGTTTATCGAGGTATTGATGCAGACACAGGGCAAAATGCTGATAGCGAAAATATCATAGAAATCCTGACAGAGGAAAGTTTTGAATTTAAAATACTTGATACCCACAAGACAATAGAAACTAAGACGAAGGAAACTAAAATAATAACAAAACCCTGGTGGAAGTTTTGGTAACTCATGACAAGATACATCTTCATTTCGACAGAAGCACATGCCTGTAACAACACCTACCCAAAAGTAGCGTTTCAGTGGTTAAATCAAACTTTGTACTTCTATCAATGTTTCTTCTTGGTTGACAGTAAAGTTCTTCGAAATCACCACCCTCAGGTAGCTGCAAACCGTTGTGCGAGAACAAAAAAATGAAACTTTACAGAAATATCTTAATGATTTTTCTGTTAATTGGATGTTCAAAACCAAATGATCATCTTAAAGAACAGTTAAAAAAAATTGAAGAAGCAAATGACTCATTGAGGATCGTAATTGAAAATTATCGTTACAAATATTCTGACCATTTGGACTCAAATTCACTACATACAAGCGGTTGCTATTTACCAATAGTTGTAGTAGATGCACCAAAGTCAATAAATCTTGGAGACACCTTTGTAGCTAAAGTGTACATTAGTCAAACTGAGTATCAATCTAACCTTAAGTTGAGAAAATCATATGACACGACTAAGAGTGGAGTGACACTGAGTTATAATCAAGAGAGTATTACTTATAAATGCGTGCCTAATACAAAAGGTCCAAAAATATTTGAAGGAGATTACATTCACGATGGGAAACGTCTTGGATTAGCTACTTTTCCATTTCAAGTTGAGTATAATGTAAAATAAAAACCTCGCACAACCTTGGGCATAAGTCATAGCCGACACCGCAAGCTACAATTGATATGAAACACCTATCATTAATATTCCTGTTATTCGGATTAAGTTGTACGCCAATCAAGAACGATAAACTATTAAGTTTTCACGTTTTAAGTGATTGTAATTTAGATAGCTGGCCAGAAGTTTTTGACCCAAAAATTGTGAAAACACATTCTTACGACACTCTGATTGTTTCTGCATCAATATACAACAATGGCTGTCTTAAGTTTGACGGTGATGTCAAGTTACTCGGAAACAAAATTGAACTCATTTATTGGAATACTACAGATCATGGATGCAAGGAAATATGCGAATATAGGGTGACTTACAAGCTGTTGTACGATCAACATAAATCTCCTGAAATTAAACTAAAAGAAAAAAAACTTTAGCTAACACTGACCTTCACAATGCTGGCATCCCACTACCCTTTGATGATTTAGTATCTTTGCTGGTCAAAATGCCAAAGAACAAACACGTAAACCAATAATCAACATCGCCAAATTTCGCAAGGCCCACAATCGCAATAGAAAGCATGCATTAAAAAAGTCAGAGAGTTAAAATGAAAATAAAGACACACGAAGTAAACAATATAAAAATTGCTGAAATATCGTCAAAACAAATTATTTTGAATGATGCTCAAGACGGTCTCGATTTATTAGGAAACATCTATTATCAAGGATTTGATAAAATCATTATTCATCAAAAAAATATTACTCCAGACTTTTTTGAACTCAAAAATCAAATGGCAGGTGATATCCTTCAAAAGTTTTCGACTTACCGTGTTCAATTTGTTATTGTCGGGGATTTTTCACCGTACGATAGCAAAAGCCTGAATGATTTTATCTTTGAAAGCAATAAAGGGAATCAAATTAATTTTGTTTCTTCAACGACTGAAGCTTTGAAAAAAATTGCGCAGAAATGAAAGCTATATAAATGGACTTAAGAGCAATTATTTCTGAGCGAACCGTTCAAATACCCAGAGGATATATTGAATTACGTGATGACAGATTGAAAGAAAAATGGTTCGTTGAAATTAAGCCGTTTTTCATTTTAAAATATCCCGTAACACAAGATTTATACCTTGCAGTAACCAATCAAAACCCGAGCAGATTTAAAGGCGACAAACTACCCGTTGAAACAGTTTCTTGGATTGATGCAGTGAATTTTTGCAATCACTTTCTGAATCTTTAGGAAAAGACAAATGTTATTCTATTAATTTAACAACTGAGAGTGTAACTCTTAATATAGAGGCAAATGGGTTCCGATTACCAACAGAAGCTGAATGGCAATATGCCTGTCAAGCGGGGACCAAAGACATAAGACACGGAGAATTGATTAAAATTGCTTGGTTCAAAGAGAACTCGAATAGTCGAACTCAGGAAGTTGGACAAAAAACACCCAACGAATGGGGACTTTATGATATGTTGGGAAATGTTTGGGAATGGTGTTCGGATATTTATGACGAGACTGTTTACGGAACATATCGCATCTTTCGTGGTGGGGGTTGGTGTGACCAAGAAAGGGGCGTTATGGCGACAAATCGAAGAAGGAGCCATCCAATAAAATTTCAAATTGACGACCTTGGATTTAGAATTGTAAGAAATAAATAAAAAAGACCTACTAACAAGACTATATAATAAATTGACCAAATAGTAATATTTTCAAGGGTTTGAGCACGTTTCAACATTGGTACTTCGAAACAGCCTACTTTTCATATGCAAACCGCTACCACTCATTAGAAAAATGACACAAAAAGACGAAATTATTGTTGACTTAGATTTACCCGTAAATGAAAGGTGGAGTTTCCTTATTAATTATAAATCTGAAATAAATCAATTACTTGAATACTACCTTAATGACTTTGAAGGAGGAGAATTTATTTTTGACAGTATAGGTATTTATAAAAAGGAAATAATTTCGAACGAATACTTAGAAGAAATCAATTTTATATCGTCAATATCAAACTTTTCACCTGACGAAGTATTAATTGCAAATTTGTATTACGACGTACTGAAATTTTATTTTGGTTGTACAGCATTTGCAGTAGAAAACAATGGAAGTATTTTACACTCAAGAAATTTAGACTGGTGGACTGAAAACAATATCTTAAGTGAATACTCAAAAATATTTTTATATCAAAAAAACGGACAAACAGTGTATAAAACTGTTGGTTGGGTTGGCTTTGTAGGAGCTTTATCTGGTTTAAAACCAGGGAAGTTCTCGTTAACGTTAAATGCCGTTTTAAGTAACGACACCCCTGAAATTGCATTGCCGGTTTCTTTCCTTCTAAGAAATATACTAAACACTGCTAATTCTTTTGACGAAGCGAAAAACAAACTAGAGCAAACAACAATTGCCAGTGACTGCCTTATATTATTATCAGGAGCCCAAATAAATGAAATGGTTGTCATAGAACGTACACCGAAAAGATTCGCAACAAGAAGAACTGAAACCAAATTTATTGCAGTTACGAACGATTACAAAAAACTAGAAAATAATACTTCAGATGATAGTGAACTACAGTCTACCTCTTGTTGTCGATTTAATAGAACACAAGAGCTATTAGCAGAACAAATTCCAGCGGACTACGAACAATGTTTTAACATTCTTAAAGATGATAAAGTGATGATGGGAATCACTGTTCAACAAATGGTGTTTAACAACGAAACAGGTGAAATAAAATTAATAAAAACTGCCAATACTGCTTTTGAGTAATGCTTACTACTCATAAGACTAAGACATGGTGTTTGGTTTCCAAAAACCAACAATTCCGTTTCGCCAAAACTGTACACAATTAAAACCCGCATCACGCGGAACCCGTATCGTTAGCGATACTTTTAACAACCATTCTTCAGTAGACTCGTTTAAAAAATAAATCAAAAAAAACTTGCGCAACCAATTGGTTTCGCACACATTTGCAACCGAACAGTTTCGCAATAACGAAAAGTGATGAGAAAATTAAAATTACAGATCCAAATGACCATAGACGGTTTCATTTCGGGACAAAATGGGGAAATGAACTGGATGAAGTTTCCTTGGACAGACGACATTTTAAACTATGTTAGAGAGATTACTGACCCCGTAGACACAATAGTTTTAGGGAGAAAATTGGCAGAAGGCTTCATTCCTCATTGGACAAATGTTGCCAAAGACCCCAACAACCCAGAATATGAAGGAGGAATTAAATATACCACCACTCAAAAGATTGTCTTTACCAAAACACTTGACAAATCAATTTGGGAAAACACCGAAATTGCAAAAGGTGAATTGGCTAAAGAAATTACCAAGTTAAAAAATATACAAGGCAAAGACATCATGGCTTATGGTGGTGGTGAGTTCGTTTCCGCCCTTATTAAAAATAAACTCATTGACGAATTGCATTTGTTCATAAATCCCTCTGCTATTGGAAAAGGAATGCCAATTTTTAAGGAACTTACTGAAATGCAAACATTCACCGTATTAGATGTTCGGAATTTTGAATGTGGAATTGTTGCAATGGTTTATAAACCCATTTGACTATGCGTAGAGACGTTTTTCAAGCAATAGCTGATCCAACAAGGCGAGCCATCATTTTGATGTTGGTTGTTGGTGCCATGACACCCAATGCCATAGCAGAACATTTTGACTCAAGCAGACAAGCTGTTTCAAAACATTTGCGAATTCTAACAGAGTGCGATGTACTTAGTAAAGAGCAACAAGGCAGAGAAATTCATTATCACTTAAATGCCGACAAATTGAAAGACATAGAAAAATGGTTGGAACAATTCAAGCAACTAATGGCTAAACGCTTTGATCAATTAGACACCGTTTTAGAACAATTAAAATCAAAAAGAAAATGAATCCAAACTTAAAATTTGACTTCAAAGTCAATAAAGAAGACAACACCGTTAATGTAAATCGGGAGTTTGCGGCAAACCTTGAATTGGTATGGGAAGCATGGACAAATCCCGAAATTCTTGACCAATGGTGGGCACCTAAACCCTATCAAACAAGAACAAAGTCAATGGATTTTCGTGAAGGCGGAATGTGGCTCTACGAAATGTTCAATACCGAAGGTAAAGACTCGCAAGAATGTCATTGGTGTAAAAATGATTTTATCAAAATTGAGAATTATTCTATGTTTTCAGGATTGGACGCATTTTGTGATGAAAACGGAATAGTTAACCCGGCAATGCCCAGAACCCAATGGACAAATGAGTTCAATGAACATGGAGAAAAAACCCTTGTAACTATAACTGCCAAATACGAGAGCCTTGCTGATTTAGAAAAAATTATCGCAATGGGTTTTAAAGAAGGCTTTACAATGGCTATGGAAAACCTTGATCAATACATTGAAGCACAATTTAAACTTCGTAAACAAAATAAATCAAACAATAGAGCAAGAGTAGCAACATATTTAAACTTCGCGGGTAATACAGAAGAAGCTTTCAATTTTTATAAATCTGTTTTCAAAACTGAGTTTATAGGTAAAGGCATTGAACGTTTTGAAGACGTGCCTGCAAGTACAGAGAATTGGCCTCCCGTTGCCGATAACGTAAAGAAAATGGTTTTGCACGTTGAACTTCCTATAGTAGGTGGACATATATTAATGGGCACAGACGCACCAAGCGAAATGGGCTTTACATTGACAAGTGGAAACAATATGCATATTTGTCTTGAACCCGAAACAAGAGAAGAAGCAGACCGACTATATAGCGAACTTTCGGTTGGTGGCAATATTACTATGCCTATGGCAGATATGTTTTTTGGTGCTTACTTCGGAGAATTTACAGACAAATTTGGAATCAATTGGATGATAAACTATCAAGAGAAATAAGCAATGAAACATGTTAAATTTTCTATTGAGTTTTTACAGGCTTGTTAATCCCTAGTTTAGTTTAAGACTCAATAATGGAATTGATGGGAAACCCAAAATCAATTGGAACCAAATGACACAGATACAAATAGCAGAAGCATTTTCAAGAAACGGAAAAAGAATCACTTTAATTACTGCTTGTGATGTTTATGAGTTCAATAAAAAGAGTGAGTTAGAGAACGTTGTTTCATACTGTATTCCTGAGAACAAATAAAAACTACCACCCGCATTCATATTAAGTCATAACCGCAATCAGTGTAGGGCTTTTGCATTTTAAAAAGAGACGGTTAAAATGAAATTTAGAAAATACCTCCTGAATTGTTTTCTTCTGCTAATTCCAATCTTATTATGGAATATCGTGCTTTTCGATTACTTGCCGAAACCCTATGGTGCCGATGTTTTTTGGAATGACATCCCAAATTGGATTCGTTATGGAGAAAATATATTGAGAATCTTTGTATTTGGAGTACCATTAATTATGACTTTGTCCATAAAATCAAGGAATCAAAAAATTGGATTACTGGTCTATTTGTTTGGCATTTTAACATACTTTCTATCTTGGGTCGCAGTAATAATATATTCTGATAGTGCTTGGAGTAATAGTATATATGGGTTTACGGCTCCAGCTTATACCACAATAATATGGTTTCTAGGCATTGGTCTGATTGGGGAAAAGTCATTATTTCGGATACCAAAACTCTTCAATATTTATTTGTCACTATCAGTTCTCTTTGTCATTTTGCACACTATTCATGCATGTGTTGTCTTTCAACGGTTATGACTGTAATAGCCCACAATAGAACGTAAACAAAAAAGCAAAGCTGAATATAAAGAGTAAAAAACTTTCCTACCATATAGTCCTAAGCTAAAAAAATATTAGTTTTCCGATTATACATTACTGTAATTTAACCACAACCATTTTGCGTCATACATAATCACCTAAAACTAAGCAGACTAAAACCCAGTGACAGGACCCGATAAAAACACAAAATTTCCTCTTGAGAATTACGACAGACTTTGTTTCTTGAAGAATGTTGTGAAGAGCCCCAATATCATTGTTGGCGATTATACGTATTACGATGATTTCGAAAATGTAGAGAACTTTGAAAAGAATGTAAAATACCTTTTTGACTTTGTTGATGACAAATTAATTATAGGGAAATTCTGTATGATTGCTTCAGACGTTAAATTCATAATGAATGGAGCAAATCATTTAACAGATGCATTGTCGACGTATCCGTTTGCGATTTTTCGGAATGGTTGGGAAAGTGCAATGGAGAGAAAAAAATATCCAAAAAAAGGAAATATAAATATTGGTAATGATGTTTGGATTGGCTACAACGCAACAATTATGGCTGGAGTTACAATTGGTGATGGAGCAATTATTGCCACAAACTCAACGGTAATCAAAGATGTTGAACCTTATTCAATTGTAGGAGGAAACCCAGCAAAAGAAATCAAAAAGAGATTTTCAAAAGAAGTAATCACTAAACTTTTAGAGCTTCAATGGTGGAATTGGGATATTCACAAAATCACAAAGAATATTCAGAATTTGACAGATTCTGAAATCGAAAAAATAATTGAATTATAAACGAACGTGCAACATTGAAAAATCAAAACCAAGACAAAGAATTAATTGATATTGAAGGAGAAGTTTACCTCCCATCATGGAATGGTTTTCAAAGCAGAAAAAGCATTTATGGATCAAAGGATTCTTCAAACGAAATTGATTGTGTTTTTTATTATTCAATAGGAGGAGATTCTACCTTAGAAATCGAAAAGCCAAAACCCTACCAACAAAAAGCGTTTGAGTATTTGATTAATAATCACGAGAACATTAAAAACGAGATTCTAAGTGCTTTACTCAAAAAGTATCCAGAAATTCAGAACATTTATGGTTATGAGCCTGAAGATAAAGAGGAATTTATGCCCGATGTAACAAACCCAAATGATTTTAAAAAACTTATCGGTTTGTCGCAATTGCATTTTGTAAATGTTACAAAAGATGATGTTGGTTTCATCGGCTTTGAATTTGGTTGTGAATGGGATGACGAACACGGATTAGGTATAATGACTCATAAAAACAGAGTTATTGAAATTGGTGGAGCAGATACATCTTTTATGGAATGGATCGCAATGGAAGATTTGACAGATGAGGCAAGACTGGCTCTGGAAATTGAGCAAGACTTGGAATTTCAAAAACAAAGAAATAAGGAATCCGAAATTAAAACGAAAAGCCCCTGGTGGAAGTTTTGGAAATAAAACGTATTCAAAGACGCGCTATACGAACAACTAATTTACTACTGTGAAAGCGAATCACCGATTTGGTAAAATAGAAAGTAGCTGCACCATGTATAGCCGAAATAGAAAGCATTAATTGGACAAAGACTATGTGTAGATATGGAATGATAGCCTACAAGCCTCATTTAGCTTGTTTTAAATGCAGAAAGACAATAAAAAGAAAGTTACTAAAGGACATTAATAGAGATGCTCTTTATGATGAGAAATACGAAGATTCAATTGCAAAATGCCCTCAATGTACTGGTTTACTTGCAGATATGGGTTTGGATTTTAAATCTCCAAAAAAGACTGATGTCAAATCATGGAAACACTTGGAAGATTTGTATGCAGTTGGTTTAACTTTCCATTCATGTGGTTGTTTCGGTCCAGGATATATGCCCAAAGACTCTCAAGCTATAGTAGATCACCTTTCAGCAATTAAAGCCAATTATGTGAAACAACGAAGTTTCTGGGCACGGTTGAAGTCTGAACCAAAATCACAAAGCGAATTTTCTAAAGACCAAAATAAAAACTGGATTTACTACGCCGAAATTCCTAAAGAGCTTAACATAGGAACCAAGAACAAACCAAAATACGATACGGTTGGGGCTCAAAACTATTGGACCGCCAGGATTACTGAAGTTGAAACCAAAATATTGCAAATTAAAATTGTGAACAAAATGTAAAGGGTTTATAAACGCATTTTTACTTTAGAGTATTGACGAACATTAAATTGAAAAAAATCGTAGTCAAAATAGAGTCTATCCCAAATATCCGAGTAGATGTTGTCTCGGAGTTTGAAAGCGATGGAGAATTATTCAGAATTATCGCGAAATCACAGCTAATAAATAGAACAGATTAAAAAAAACGTGACATTATACTGCTTATCCACAATGTGTCTAATCACAGCCAAAACGAGCCTTTTTATGGTTAATCATCCTTTACAACTATGACATACATAATAATAGCAGGAATAGTTGTTCTGATCGTTTTCTCTTCATGGTACGCAAAGAAAGTCGATCAAAACCCTAACCACCCATACAAACCCTCATATCAAAAAAGTCGTTCGACGACCATGACCATAGCGGATAACCCAATTAATTTCGGGTATAAGTGTATGTGGTTTGCTATCAAAACCACCAAACAGCAAGAGGTCGCTGAGATAGTCGGTGTGACTCATTTAGTAAAGTCAAATTGGGAAAACGGAATTAAGGAAGCATATAATAAGTCTATTTTTATTACTCCAGTTATCAACGATTGGACTTTAGTTGTTGGTTGGGGATTACCTCGAGGCGATTCAAAAGACAGTTTGCAAAAAATTAAAAAACTTATAACTGCTCTCAGCGCAAGGTTTGGTGAAGCTCAATTCTTCTGTACTCATCGAGTAATTGAATATCACTGCTGGATGAAATCGATGCATGGCAATATTGACCGAGTTTATTCTTACCATGGCGAACTTGGTGAAAACCCGAATATTTATGGCGACCCAACAGAAATTGAACTTCGCTACAATCTTGTTGACGCAAGTTCAAAAGAAACACAGCCGAATGATAGTTCTAACAATGAGGATTTGACATATCCAAACGAAGAGTTCGTTATGAAAATTGCCAGAGACTGGAGCATTGACCCTTCAACTCTGGACGACAAAAAATATCCTAAAAGTTTGGGGATGATTGGATTCTTGAGACAATAACAAAATAATAATCAACCGATACAATCAAAGTCGATATACACCATACACGAATCATTAACTTGACTATGCAGACATCTTATTCATAAAACAGTTTTCCGTTAAACAACATCTTAAACTGACCTTTTGCATATTTGTGTACTGGTGTTTTATTTTTCCAACCAACAAAGAGCCACAAAACACTAAAACCTAAAAAGTCATATAAATGAAAGTTACAGCAGATAAAAATGAAAAGGTAGCCAATATGATATTTGCAGCCATTTATCCTCTCTACCTAAATAGATTGGAAAAAAATGGTCGAACAAAAGAAGAACTCAACCAAGTAATTGAATGGTTTACAGGATTTGACCAAAGTACTCTGCAAGCAATTATCGATGAAAAAGCTACGTTTGGCACTTTTTTTCAAAAAGCTAAAATACATCCAAACGCACATTTGATTAAAGGAGTCGTTTGTGGTTATCGCATTGAAGAAATAGAAGATGAATTTGACGTATACAAACAATGCAGACGCATGGAAAAATTGATTGATGAATTGGCTAAAGGTCGTAAAATGGAGAAAATTTTACGTCAAGAAAAAAAATGATACATTGTCCAGATGACAATAAATTAACGGCTTTGACCACATATGAATAGAACCCCAAACAACTACTTTCGAGCGAATAAATCAATTTCTTATATTGTTTAACAATCATGCAGAAGTAGTAACTTTAAAGTGAATAATAATTACTGAAAGACAAATAATGACTTTATACCCAAGATTGATTTTACTTATTACAGTATTTGCCTTTTCATGCAATGAAGACAACGAACCTGTTCCAGAAACTCCAACAAGCAGCGAACTTCCGACAAGTATTGTTCTGAAAAACATCTCATCTGGAACATTTACCATGGGTGGAACTACTGTCCAAAACGATGCACCTGAAGTAACAGTTTCACTATCAGCTTTCCAGATTTCTGAAAAAGAAATAACGAATCAACAATACATAGAATTTCTGAACGCAGCCTATGCAGATGGATGGATTGAAGTTGTAGAAGATCAGTTTCAAGATCCATGCGGTCAGTATACTGAATTTGCTGTAAAAGGAGTTGGAAATGCCCCAAATGCTGGTCAAATATATTTACAGTTGGGGGAAACTGGCGGATGTACAAGTGATGGACACTCTGAACACATTGATAATAAAAGTTGGATAGTCTTTAACTCATCATCAACCACATTTGAAGTTATCGATCCAGCAAAATCCAACTGGCCCGTAAACTGGGTAAAATGGTATGGAGCAAAAGCCTTTACAGATTATTATAATGTGAGTTTACCTTCAGAAGCTCAATGGGAATATGCAGCACAAGGCGGGCAAATGTTTAAATACCCAACAGACGATGGAACCTTATCTTCAACCAAAGCAAACTACAATGGTGATACCCCGGGAGCATTTAATCCCGATGGACATTCGGTTGCAGTAGGTTCATACTCCGCAAATCCTTTTGGACTGTATGATATGGGTGGCAATGTCTGGGAATGGTGTGAAGATTATTATGATGCAAATTTCTATTCTGATGGATCAACCGACCCATTAAACACTTCCCTTGGAACCGATGCAAAAAGAGTGCGGCGAGGAGGTTCATGGAACTATCATTCGGCAACACTCCTTACTTATGCAAGAGCATCTGATTTTGAGAACCGAGGAAACAACCACTTCGGGTTTAGAATTGTAAAAACCTAACATTATCGCTAACAAACAATTTGCGTGTTAACATCGTATAATAAACTGGTATTCACGTTGGAACCATAGTTAACATAAATTAAAAAAGCGAAAATCGAAGGAACGAAATCAATGCATGCCATTAATCTTATTTTTCCTCATCAGCTTTTTCTGCATAGTCCGCTCTTAGAAAACAGTAATGAGATTTACCTTATTGAAGAGTTCCTCTTTTTTAAGCAGTTCAAATTTCACAAACAGAAAATTGCTTTTCATCGGGCGTCCATGAAAGCGTACCAAAATCATCTTCAAGACCTCAACGTAACGGTACATTATGTTGATTCTGATAATCCACTATCTGATATAAGATGCTTCAGTGAAGAGATTGTGAGCAAAAAGATTCACACTATAAACCTGATAGAGCCCTGTGATGATTGGCTAGAGCAGCGCGTTAGCTCACTCTCCGACTCATGTAAAATCATTACCCATACAAACCCTCAGTTCATAAACAGCAAAGAAGACTTATCTAACTTTTTCAGAAAAGATAAAAAGTCCTTTTTTCAAACGGCCTTTTACAAACAGCAACGCAAAAAGCTAGGAATTTTAATTGATGAGGAACAAAATCCTGTGGGCGGTAAATGGACGTATGATTATGAAAACAGAAAAAAATATCCAAAAAACAAATTGCCGCCAGCAGTACATTTTCCGAATAGTTCGGAGGTATGGGACGAGGCAGTTAATTACACCATGAGTAATTTTCCAGAAAATCCTGGAAGCATCTCAACAGAAAGACTTTACCCCGTTACACATCAAGAATCTACTGATTGGCTTGAACAATTCTTAACTAATCGCTTTAATGACTTCGGAATATATGAAGATGCAATTGTAAAAGAATCTTCAATCCTTAACCATAGTGTTCTTTCACCGCTTCTGAATGTAGGACTTATTGAGCCATCAGAAGTAATAAACCGTGCTCTTTCATTTTCTAAACAAGAGAATATTCCGATTAACTCAACAGAGGGGCTCATTCGTCAAATAATTGGCTGGCGTGAATTTATCCGTGGGATGTATGTTTGCAAAGGCAGATTCTCAAGAACTAGGAACTTCTGGGGGTTTGATCGCAAAATTCCAAAATCCTTTTATGATGGAACCACCGGTATTGAACCAATTGATCAAACGATTAAAAAAGTGCTTCAAACAAGCTATTGTAATCATATAGAAAGACTAATGATCCTCGGAAACTTCATGCTTCTTTGTGAATTTGATCCAGATGAGGTTTACCGCTGGTTTATGGAGCTGTTTATTGATGCTTACGATTGGGTCATGGTTCCAAATGTATATGTTATGTGTCTGTTTGCCGATGGAGGCACGTTCGCAACTAAACCGTATATTGGAGGATCAAATTATATTAAAAAAATGAGTAATTATCCTAAAGGAGATTGGGAGCAAGTTTGGGATGGTCTATTTTGGAATTTTGTCATAAAGCATCAAGACTTTTTTCGTTCGAATCCGAGAACATCTATGTTAGTTTTTTCGCTTAATAAAATGTCGACTGAAAAACAAAACACTCATATTCGAAATGCAGAGTCGTTTATAAAAAGTCGTTTAGACGTTGTTTAATATGGCTGAAACAGAATCGTATCAAAAGCCTAAGGCAACCAACCAAATTTGTAGCAAATAAAAGAGAAACATTGTTATAACTTGGTCGGTCTTCTTGATACCATTTGTCCAAGTCTGAAAACATTCAATGCCTGAGGTTTATTAAGACCCTTAACTAACAACTCGACTCATATTAAGGAGGATTTTGATTATAAGACTGTTCTCATAAAAGTTTAAATTTGATCTTAATGCTACCAAAAAATATAGCGTGTAAAAGGCGTATAACAGTGTTGTTAAAAATAGACTTGGTTAGATTAATTGAATAGTAAGATTTAATGAATTCAAGAGTCAAAGAATTAATAAAGAACAATAGGCTTCTGCATACAATTGCACGCAAGGGTTTAAAGTTTAAAGAGTTGTTTAGAAAACCTATTTCAGGGAAAAACAACGTTGTTATCAATCAAGGAGTTTTACTGAAAGTACGTTTCGATGTTATTGGTGATAATAATGTAATTGAAATTGGACGAAACGCGGTTTTATCAAACATGACCATTTATATACGAGGGAATAATCATAGGTTGTCAATAGCTGACAATTGTAAATATAAAGCTGGATGTGTTTGGTTTGAGGACGATAGTTGTCAAATAAAAATTGGGCAGAACACCACGGTTGAATCTGCTCTTTTGGCTGTAACAGAACCAAACAGAAAGATTATAATTGGTGACGACTGTATGTTATCAAGTGACGTTGAGCTAAGAACAGGCGATTCTCATTCCATCATTGATATTGAGACTAAAAAAAGACTCAATTCAGCACAAAATATCGAGGTTGATAATCACGTATGGATTGGCGCACGTTCTATAATTCTGAAAGGAGTTACTATTGGAAAGAATAGCGTTATCGGTATTAATTCAATTGTAACTAAAAATGTTACGAATAATTCGGTGGCTGCTGGTATTCCAGCAAAAGTTATTAAAAACCATATTGATTGGAATAGAGAAAGAATCTACGACTTATAAACCAATCTAATAGAAATCATAAAAAAGCGGTTCAGGTGCAAACTTGAACCGCTTTTTTGTTTAATGACGACCCATCTAGGGCAGAAAGATACTTTGACAAGCGATTCAAAACGTTATTTTAACAAAAATGAAAATCAGAATCCGTAGGCCTCCCCCCTTTCTTCTACCAAAAGATTATTATATTGTAATGTTCATCCAAACATAAGTTACCCTATGGCTAAAAAAGGACCAATGCCCAGTTATGCTACAATCGACGATTACATTGCAGCACAACCTAATGAAGTACAAGGTAAGTTGCAAGAACTACGGACTATTATTAACGAAGCGGCACCAGATGCCGTGGAAATGCTAAACTATAAAGTACCGTCGTTCACCCTTATTCCCAACGGAAAGAGAGATCAACAAATTATGATAGCAGGCTATGCAAAATTTGTGAGCTTTTACCCATTTCCAACTACAATTGAGGAGTTCTCTGATGAGCTACAAGATTTTAAACAGGGAAAAGGATCCGTTCAGTTTCCACTTGACAAACCTCTACCAAAAGAATTAATCATTCGAATGGTTTCATTTCGGAAAAATGAACTTTTGAAGGATTTTTAAGTGAATCAAAAGAAGTTTAACGCATTCAACACAAATGAAAGGATCGATTAAAGCTCGAACGGTTGACAAATATTTGCGCCCAATTCGAAATCAAATCAAAGATCTCATTAAGCCTAAATCATCTGTTATCGAATATGGATGTGGAAATGGAGATTTACTATTTACGTTGTCAGATAAAATTAAATCGGGAATCGGTCTCGACATTTCTCAGTCTTTAATTAACTATGCGATTAACTATCAAACAACGCATAACCTGTCGAATATAGAATTTCGAAAAATTGATGTAAACAGTGACAATACACCTGAAACACAAACAGACTATTCTGTTGCAAGTCTTCTTTTTCATGTATTGCCTTGGGAAAACGCTCAAGAATTATTGAAACATATGACGAAGTTTTCTCAAACGTCAATAATCTGTGGTTTTTCTGAGCCCCAAACTGCCTTACAGGGTTTTCAATTGTGGATCGACCAAAGATTCACAAGGCATTATCGAAACTTTAAAGTGTATAAAGAAAATGGCTTTACGGAAGGTTTAATTTCATCAATGGAAAACATAAACTGTGAAAAATTCGACACTTTCGACCCTGTAATAAAGGTTTATAAAATCACTTTGTAAAGCAAACTATTAGAATTTAGAACTTAAGTCTTTTACATCGTCGGAATTAAAACAAGCCTACACTGAACGGTATCTGGAAAAACTGCTCTTGTTCTCCACAGAGTAAAGTATTTACGAGAAGTACAACATTTTTTATGCAACTTGCTACTGACTAAAAGAATTTCATGGCAACCAATTACGACGAAATTGCGGAAGAGTACCAAGCATCCAAACTTCAACCATGGAGACAATTTATTGAGTCTTATACTCTTTTCAATACGTTGGGAGATGTTACAAATAAGTCAGTATTAGATTTAGCATGTGGAGAAGGTTTCTACTCTAGACAATTGAAATTACGCGGAGCAGCAATAGTTGAAGGTGTAGATGTATCAGAGGGAATGATTCAACTTGCTCGTAATTCAGAAGCTTCAAAACCGCTTGATATTAACTATCACATACATGATGTAAAACATCTGGAACTTGACAAACAGTTTGATATTGTAACAGCATCATACTTAATGAATTACGCTCAAACATACAATGAACTAAAGCGATTTGCCGATGTTATAAAAAAGCATCTAAAACCTGGTGGTCGATTTGTAACCATAAATAGTAACCCCAGTTATGACGCACCCGTTGATAGTACCCTAAAGTATGGCTTTACAAGAGAAAATAAAGGACCAAAAGAAGGCGATGATGTAGTTTATCGTATTTACGAATCGAATGGCAATTTCTTCGACATTATAAATTATCACCTGAACAAAACAACGCATGTTCGTGCTTTTCAGGATGCAGGATTTATAAACATCCAATGGCATAAAATGCTCTTAAACCCTGAAGTAGAAAGTCATTTTGAGCCTGACTACTGGAAGGCTTTTTTATTAACTCAACCAGTCACTGGCTTTTCTTGCAATAGGCCGTAATGATTCCACAAAATTCTTACTCTAAGAGAGTTAGGCAATCCACACTCAATTTATTTATAACTTTTGTTTATACAAAATATAATAAACATACCCCTAGTGCATTTGTTTAAACGTGGAAAAATGAAGTTGTTCAAGTGCTAAAAAGTAGCATTATTTTATTGGTTATCAAACAGTTAAATACATGAACAACTTCATCGCAAATTACATCAAAATTTTAAGTGTTTTGTCAGATTTAAATATCTCTGAACAATACCAACCTCAAATTCGTCGTCAGAAATTGACTGACAGAGAGTTAATTGCAATGAATTTTGCTGCCGAATTTTTAAGCATAGACTCTGATCATCAGCTATTTAGGATAATCGAATACAGAATTGGGTGATAAAATCGAACGTACGGTATACAATAGGCGCAAACGTAAACTTGTTTGGTTCATGGAATCTATTCGTGAATGTATGCATCAACGCCGAAGTCGTTGTTCTCACTGACGTTTAATAATCTAATAAATCGGTAAAAAACGGACAAACACCTACTTACTTCCAATCTCATTATTTGACACATGCTTAATTGCTAGTTCATGTTACAAACTAGTTCCATAGACAATCCTAGTCACAATTCAATTTTGAAACTATAAAACTTCCTCAAAAACCTGTATCTCCGCTTTTGGGTTTAAGCCGAACCTTGTTTTTTAACTGCTACTATTTACTAATTACATCACAATTCTCTATTGCTGGTTAAATCTGGTTCATTTTAAGTAAAAAACGCTAGCAATTATTGCTAGAAATACATCGTACTTGCCCCAGTTCTGAGCGCTAAAACCTGCGATTAGAAATTGTCTATAAATACATATGAACAAAGCCGATGAACTTTTTGAGTTCCATCAATTTGAATCATTGATTCAAGGGTTGATTGACAATAAATTTGGTTGTTGTGATGATTTTTTTGAACCTCCGATAATTTGTGGATTAAGGGCAATTTCGGATGAATTAAATCGTAAAAAAGAAGCTGTAGCTGCTGGCATTGGAAGTAGTAATGACTTCCATCAAAACCTAGCTGTAAGAGGTGATAAAATAAAGTGGATTGATGACACAAGCATCAACCCATTTGAACTGATTTACTTGTCTAAGGTTAATCGATTTATTACTCACTTAAATTCAACCTGTTTTACGGATATAAAGAGTTTTGAAAGTCACTACGCTATGTACGAAATGGGGCGTTTTTACAAAAGACATATCGACCAATTCAAAATAGTGAAAGGACGCCAATTTTCAATTATTCTTTATCTTAATCAAGATTGGAATGATGGAGACGGAGGTAATCTTTCATTGTATCTTGACCATGAGGTTCGCCACATTATGCCAATTGGTGGTAGAATGATATTTTTTCGCAGTGATGAGATGGAACATGAGGTACACCCATCCTTGACGCGTAATCGTCAAAGCATTGCTGGTTGGCTGAAAAACGATTGAATTTCATCTTTTAATTTGCGGTGTAGTTTGCTTCATGAGAAAAGTCATACTTCTTTATCTAAAATCACGACAAATCGCATAATTGCCCTTTAAGAGCCCGTGTAATTTTGCGTCATAATAAATACCACAGTTATGAAGCAAATACTAATTCTTGGTGCAGGTACTGCCGGTACAATGATGTCCAATCATTTAAGAAAGTCTCTGCCATCAGACCAATGGAACATCACCATTATAGACCATCAGGAATACCATTTTTACCAGCCTGGGTACTTATTTTTACCATTCGGTATTTACCAACCGGAACAATTAAAAAGAACAGTTGCTGAGTTCATTCCTAAAGGTGTAGAACTGATTCAAGAGAAAATACACCGAATCGACAAAGACAGTAATACCATAGTTCTACAAAACAAGCAAAATGTCAAGTACGATATTCTTGTAATCGCAACAGGTTGCGATATTGCTCCAAGTGAAATAGAAGGTATGGAAGGTGAACAGTGGCATAAATCCATTTTTGATTTTTATACGTTTAACGGCGCAAAGAACTTACGCGATAAACTGAAATCTTGGGAAGGCGGTAAACTTGTTGTCCATATCTGTGAAATGCCAATTAAATGTCCCGTGGCACCTTTAGAGTTTGCCTTTTTAAGCGATTCGTTTTTTACCAATAAAAAAATGCGCGACAAAGTTGACATTACGTACGTAACACCTATGTCAGGTGCATTTACCAAACCTGTAGCGACTAAAGAACTTGACTACCTGCTTAAACAGAAAAATATTAATGTGGTTGCCGATTTTAACATTGAGTGCGTTGATACAGAAAATCATAAAATCATCGACTACGGTGGAAAGGAAGTTGAGTACGATTTATTAGTCACAGTTCCAACCAACATGGGCGACGAACTCATAGCCCGATCAGGTTTTGGGGACGATCTCAACTATGTACCGACTGATAAAGAAACGCTGCAATCCAAAGTAAAAGAGAACATTTTCGTTATTGGAGATGCAACAGACCTACCTGCTTCTAAGGCCGGTTCAGTTGCCCACTTTCAAGCAGAAATTTTACTAAAAAATATACTATCATTTATTAAAGGAAAACCTTTGACAGAAAAATTCGATGGTCATTCAAACTGCTTTATTGAAACTGGGAATGATAAGGCGTTACTTATTGATTTCAATTATACACAGGAACCTGTAAAAGGGACATTCCCGATTCCTGGAATAGGCCCTTTAAAACTCTTGGAAGAAACCAGAATGAATCATTTAGGAAAGCTTGCATTTAAATGGATTTACTGGAACATTTTGATTAAAGGAAGACCCATCCCATTTGTTTCAAATCATATGAAAATCGCAGGAAAAGATATTCAAAAGGCTGAGACTGTTTAAAAACAAACACAACTAATAATAGTAACGAAATGAGTGAAAAAACAATCGCGGGATTCTGCATTGATTGCAACGAACAAGGCTATCTAACCAATCCTGATCAATGGAACAAAGAAATAGGTCTTGCCATTGCAAAAGAAGAAAATATTGAAATGACAGATAAGCATTGGGAGGTGATTGATTACCTTAGAGAACAATGCGCGCAAGAAGTGGCTATAACTATTCGGAAAGTAGGAAAAAGCGGAGTAGTAACAATTAAGGAGTTTTATCAATTGTTCCCAAACGGGCCACTTAAAACTGCCAGTAAAATTGCAGGAATTCCGAAGCCTGTAAGTTGCATTTGATGAAGCCTTCTTCCAATAATATTAATTATTTAAATACTCAACATACAATGGAAAACGAAGTTAAAAAACCAATCAAGAAAATGATGTTGATTTTATCCAAAGCAACATTAGAAAACGTATATGCATGCTTCATCTTAGCGAACGGCGCTAGAATGGAAGGAATCGAGTCTGAAATTTTCTTCACATTCTTTGGATTAGAGGCCATCCAGAAAAAAAAGCTTCAAGACTTACATGTTGCAACTGTTGGGAACCCAGCAATGCATATGCCGACTATTTTGGGTGGTTTACCCGGTGTTGAAGCATTAGCAACCAAAATGATGAAAGCAGACATGGAAAAACTAGACATTCCTCCTGTCGACGAGTTTTTGGATATTTTATCTGCCTCCGGAACCAAACTTTGGGGTTGCAAACTCGCTATTGACATGTTCAAGCTTAAGCGAGAAGACTTAATAGACGATTTGGATGGCATTTTAACAGTTGGCGGATTTTATGAGCGTGCTGGCGGTGATGGAACGCATGTACTATTTATCTAAAACGTTTCTAGTTGTTCATTTTAGAACAAAAGATTACGTTTGAAATTGAATACTAGGAAGTTGTAATAGATGAAGAAACCGTTCAATGGCCGAGCAAACGTAATATATACAATGAGGGGATTTACAATTGAAATCCCCGTTAAACGCCATTTCTTCGTAATAGTCTTTTTAGCTGCTTGGCTTGGAGGATGGGCAATCGGTGAATACTTTGCGCTAACTCAAATACTTGGTTTAGGAGACTCGAACTTAGAAGGATTTGCGCTTGGCTTTATTATTTTTTGGCTTATTGGTTGGACGATAGGTGGTTTTTTTGCCATTAGAACATGGTTGTGGATGTTAACTGGAAAAGAAGTTATCACGTTTGACAGTTCAGAATTAGTTATCCGCAACAATGGTGCGTTGTTCTCTAAACCAAAGGTCTATGATATCAAGCAGGTTAAAAACATCACTGTAGAACCGATAATTCTAAAAATGAATTCAGACGGTAAGAGCTCTGCCAAAAGTTTCTTCAAAATTGGCAACTCTGGAATATTTAAATTTGACTACGGATCACAAACCGTTCGATTTGGAGATTGCCTTGACGAGGCGGAAGGCAAAAAGCTGTTGCAGTTGATTTTAGATAGTAAACTTTTAAAGCAGTAAGCTTCTGGATACACACATACCCTAGATGCTAAATGTTAAAGATTATTATTTGTTCTTTGCATTGAAGTAACATTCCATCATCGTAATACCCAAGTATGAAAATATCGCAAGTTTATACCTCACTTTTTCTAAGTTGCTTAACCATAGTACTAATCAACTGCGATTCCAACAAAAAACCAAACGAGCAGTATGTATCCGATACTCTTGAAATCAAAAAGATTAACGATAATGTCTATCAGCATATCTCCTATTTGGATGTTCCTGATTATGGCCCGTTTCCATGCAATGGTGTTGTATTTTTCTCGAACAATGAAGCAATTGTTTTCGACACACCCACAAACGATTCTGTTTCTAACGAACTCATCAATTGGATTATGGTGGAACAAAAGAAGAAAATCAAAGCCGTAGTTGTAAACCATTTTCATGACGATTGTATAGGTGGATTGAAAGCATTTCATGAACAAAACATTCCTTCGTATGCGAGTAATCAAACCATTGATTTGGCAGCTAAACACGATGCTGTACTGCCATTGAATGGGTTTGATCAATTCCTCGATTTATCAATCGGAAACAAAACAACGGTCACTCGGTTTGTAGGCCCTGGTCATACATCCGATAATGTGGTCAGTTATATCCCTAGCGAACAGGTTTTATTTGGAGGATGTTTAATCAAAGAAGTTGGCGCAGGTAAAGGCAACCTCAATGACGCAAACATCAAGCAATGGTCCCAAACCGTGCGCGATGTAAAAACTGCATACCCAGGAGTTCAAGTAGTTGTCCCTGGCCATGGTGCTTATGGCGGATCAGAGTTGTACGACTATACAATATCCTTATTTGAAATACCAAAAAACTAACATTATACATTTTCCACCTAAAATGCTAAATCCTTTAACCAGGTTGTTATAAAGTCAATCAATTTTTGACACTATCTCAAAGGCACTTGTCAACTAACAACTGTTCTGCAATCTCAATGTACGTGATGCTTTATGCCGTCATTAACACATTGTAATCACCAACAAAATTGAAAGTATATTTGACAATAATTACCCAATTACAAAAACGCTATGACACGTTTTGCCTTTATTTTAACTCTTTTCCTTTCATTGGTTATTTCCAGTTGCAATAATACCTCTTCACATGACCACAATGACGCAAACTCCATTGAATTAAACGATGGTCAAAAATGGAAAGTCAATGCCGAAATGACTCCCTTCATTTTAGAAGGAGAAAAAATTCTTAATGAATTTAATAATGATGACTTTAAAGGCTTGGCATCGCAATTAAAGGAACAAAACAACAGCCTTATAAAGAGCTGCACCATGGATGGAAAAAGTCATGACGAATTGCACAAATGGCTACACCCACATTTAGAAATGGTAACTGAATTAAATGAGGCAGATAACGTCGAAGAAGCTAATGAGATTGTAAATAGATTGAAGGTATCATTTGAAACGTATCATACATATTTTGAATGATGTTTTGAAAAATCTGCAACACGTTAACGTAATTATACTTTTCTCTGCATTTCTTTTTTCCTGCACTGAGAATCAATCGCTTCAAAAACCCAGCAATTTGAACGATGGCTGGAGCGTTTCTTACATAGACAGTCAGCAAATGAACGGTGACAAACTCGCTTCGATTATCGCTGACATTCCACAGAACAATCCCAAACTTGATGGTATCGTACTCATTAAAAATGGAAAGCTGATTGTAGACCAATATTACAATGGATACCATGCAGACAGTCTACACAAAATATGGTCAATAACGAAACTAGTATCTGGAACATGCATTGGAATCGCATCTGACAACAATTTGCTCTCCATTGATGATAGCATTATTAACTACTTAGAAGAGTTTGCCCCAGACAACCCTTCAGAATTATCGAACATCACGATCAAACATCTACTAACAATGACTAGTGGTTTGGATTGGGTCGAACTCGGCGGACCAGGCTCCATCGGATATCAACTTCCTTACTCCGACAATTGGGTTTCTTTTGTTTTGAAGCAATCTAAAAAACATCCGGCAGGTGAATTGTATAATTACTCAACCGGAAACAGCATACTTCTAGCGCCAATTCTCAAAAAATCAACTGGAACGACAACTGAGAAGTTTGCACAAAAACACCTGTTTGGTCCTCTAGAAATCCGAAACTTTCAATGGGACACCCAAAACGAATTTTGGACTAAAACACAAAGTGGTGAGCTTCCAGGTTCGGTGATTCCAAAATCCTTAAATGATAAAATTTCAGCGCTAGATTTCGCAAATACTGGTAGCGGACTGCATATGCGTTTGCGAGATATTGCTAAAATTGGCCAGTTATATTTAAACGATGGTAAATGGAACGATGAACAAATCCTTAGCAAACGATGGATAGAAGAATCCATTCATCCACAATCAAATAACAACCAATATGGGTATCATTGGAGGTTGACCACGTTTAACGGAGAGGAATGTTATTATACAACAGGATTTGGGTTGCAGCGTTTATATGTTTTTCCACGTTTGGATATGGTGTTAGCCTTGTCTCAACAACATTATCAGACCATGGCTGAAGGTGACTTAACAACTCAAATTTTAATAAAAGAATTAATAACGACGGTATTCAAATAACATGATTGAAGAAATTGACGATTACATTCTTAACGCCAAAAATTGGCAAAACGAAATGCAACTGTTACGGCAATTATTAATCGATTGCGGACTAACCGAAACCTACAAATGGCGAGCTCCGTGTTATACGTTCAATGACAAAAACGTTGCGATGATCGGAAATTTTAAAGATTTCTGTACGATCAGTTTTTTTAAAGGAGTGTTACTTAAAGATCCTCTTAAACTGTTAGTTAGTCCCGGTGAAAATTCTCGCTCTGCAAAGCTGTTGAAGTTCACAAATAGTAAGGAAATAATTGAACATAAAGATTCGATCAAACTCTATATCCACGAGGCTGTTGAGCTTGAAAAATCAGGGCAAAAAGTAGAGTTAAAACACAAAAAGGAGTTAACATATCCTGAAGAACTATTGAATGTTTTTTCAGATGTTGAGGGATTAAAACAAGCATTTACAGCATTAACTCCTGGCAGACAACGTGGATATCTTATATACTTCAATTCAGCCAAACAATCCGCAACTCGCACTTCTCGCATAAAAAAATATGTCCCAAGAATATTAAATGGAAAAGGTTTTCATGACTGCGTTTGTGGTCAATCGAAAAAAATGCCAACGTGTGATGGGTCACATAAATACATTAAATAACCTCGAGACTTTAATAAACTCTCAAGTTATAGATTAAGAATTTTAGTTGTATTCAATTTAACAGTACATATTTACGGTTTAACGTACCTTTACACCATGGTTGGTAGACATAAAAACGAAGAGGAAATTCTGAAAAAATTAGGCATTAAAGAGCTCAATTCGATGCAGATTAAAGCGCATGATGCCATCTCAAATAATTCCTCTGTTGTACTTTTATCTCCAACCGGAACTGGAAAAACGCTCGCATTTTTATTGCCTATTCTAGCAAGTATTAACCCAGACATTTCTGGAATTCAAGTATTAATAGTTGTTCCATCAAGAGAACTCGCAATTCAAATAGAACAAGTAATACGCGAAATGGGCAGCGGCTTTAAAGCAAATGCCGTTTATGGTGGTAGATCTGGTGCTAAAGACCGTGATGAAATAAAACACCCACCGACAATACTGATAGGAACACCTGGTAGAATTGCCGATCACCTTCGCAGAGAGTCGATTTCTCCAGCTCATATTAAGACGCTGGTTCTTGATGAGTACGACAAATCTCTTGAAATTGGTTTTACTGATGACTTACAAGAAATCATCTCAGCCTTACCTTTTTTAGAAAAAAAGATTCTTACTTCAGCTACGCAAAAGATAAAAGTTCCATCTTTCATCGGAATTAGAGACCCCAAGCATCTCAATTTTTTGAGAAATGAATCTCAGCAACTTCAACTGAATGTTGTAGTCTCACCAAAAGAAGACAAACTTGATACATTGCTTCAGCTAATCTATCATGTGGGAGATGGTAACGGAATCATATTTTGCAATCTTAAAGACAGCATTCATAACTTAAGTGATTTCTTGAGTGACAAGAACATCGATCATACATGCTTTTATGGTGGCCTGGAGCAAATCGATCGAGAAAGAGCGCTGATTAAATTCCGCAACGGATCCCACCGACTGCTAATTGCAACTGACCTCGCTGCACGTGGAATCGACATTCCTGCACTAGACTTTATCATCCATTTTGAGCTACCACCAAGACCCGATGAATTTGTGCATAGAAATGGACGTACTGCAAGAATGAATAACGAAGGAACGGCATATGTCATCAAATGGGCCAAGGAAGAACTTCCTGTTTTTGTTAAAAATGCAACCGTCTTAACGTTACAATCCTCAAGAAACAAGGTTCTAAAGCATTGGGAAACACTTTATATTTCGGGAGGTAGAAAAGACAAAATATCAAAAGGTGACATCGCTGGTTTGTTTTTAAAGCAAGGTGGGCTATCAAAAGATGAACTTGGAGTAATTGAGTTAAAGCAAGACTGCTCATACGTTTCTGTCCCCTATTCAAAAGCTCAATCATTAATCCACGAACTGAATAATAGCCGACTAAAAAAGAAAAAGGTCAGAATTAGTCTTTTGAAATAAAAGTCTTCAACCCTTAAATTCTTCCCATCAATATAAAATATTCTGCACATACACAACCATACCGATAGCTTCATAAAAAATAATTTTTGTTTTAAATCTTGGTGTTATTTGACATTGCGAAGCGAGCGTGGAAAAGACAGAAATGCGCCGTGCCTGACGTCAGACAGGGGTCGGCGGTTGGGTGAATGCTGTAGAAAATCCATAAAAGAGTTTACGTCCTTTTATGAGATTTTATTACCATTTAGCAGAGAGCGGTGATGGCATATTTCTGTCAAGACGGTTTTCCTTAGTTTTTTCGTTTCAAAAAGTAAAACCTGCCTGCAGCAGGCAGGTCGGTTATAGGCTGATAAACCTAAGCAACGAAAAGGTGCAAACCTTATGAATTCTGGGTTAAGGTTAATAATAGAGCCTCTCACTTTTTGCACAACTGGTTAAACTTCTTCGCAAAATGTACGGGTATGTTAGTTTACAAGCAGAAATGTTCAAACAACTAACTAGTTTGTTTCAGTGTTGGATTAAACTTTTTGTGCTATTTATTTTCTATTATTGACAACACTAATATCTTAAATTGATATGGCAACAAACTACAATGAAATGGTAAAAAATTACCACAACGTTCTTCGAGATGAGTCTTTTTTGAGACTATATAAACGTTTAATTGACGTTATGAATAAGCTGCGATTGCACCTCTTATCCGACCATTCATATCCATTACATGTTGGAACATTGCATATCGGAATGCATGATTGGTCATACTTTTCTTCAACATCAGAGAAACTCAAAAAACATAAGCTAAAAACAATTCTACTGCTGAACCACAAAGACATGAAATTTGAAGCGTGGCTTGTAGGAGGAAATAAAGTAGAACTTCAAAAATGGTGGAACAGATTTAAAGCTGATAACCAAACATCTTATACAATCACTGAATCTCCAGTTGAATCAATTTTCGAGGAAACCTTATTACATCAGCCAAACCTTAATGATTTAACACAACTCGTTTCAACTATTACTGCAAACTTTCAACATTTCATCTCGACAATCGAAGACAATTTGCCTTAAAAACCGATACATTCGTTTCACAAATAAATGCACATGAACAAATACGGATTACACGGAAAGCTAACAGCTAAACCAAGCCATGCCGATGATTTAGCATCAATTCTAATCAGGGCTTCTAATTTAGTATCGACTGCCAAAGGTTGCCATCTATATCTGGTTTCAAAAGAAGAAAATGACCCAAACTCAGTATGGATTACAGAGCTTTGGGATTGTAAAGAAGATCATGACAACTCTTTACTCGTTCCAGGTGTACGGGAGCTTATTAGTGAAGCAATGCCTTTGTTGGAAGGATCTCCTCAAAAAGGACAAGAGTTATCTGTTCTTGGAGGGTATGGAGTTTAACAATGTTATTCATGTATGAAACAGTTAGAGGAAAACAAAAAAAACGCAATAGCATTCTATCAAACGGCTTATGATGGTAACCCAGCAAAAGCCGTTGAATTATATGTTGGTGACGAATACATTCAGCACAACCCGCTTGTTGGAGATGGGAAGCAACCATTCATTGACTACTTTGAAAGGATGTATCAGGAATACCCAGACAAAACAATAACGTTTGTGCGCACCATCGCCGAAAACGACCTAGTTTCCTTACATACGCATCAAATCTGGCCTGGAAATGAGCAGTATGTCACCATAGATTTCTTTAGATTCGATAAAAAGGGTAAAATCGTTGAACATTGGGATGCCATGCAGGAAATACCAGAACATTCGGCGAACGGAAATTCGATGTATTAATAATTAAACGTAGAAAAAGAAGATGATTCAGAGGTACAAACAAGAGATAATACTTTTAATATTTTGTCTCGTATTTGTTGTTTCATTTTACTTCTTGTATGGATTAATCCTTCCTTTCGTTATAGGGCTAATCGCAGCATTTGCAGTTGACCCACTCATTCGAAGAATTAAGAAAAAAGTAAAAAATCGTAATGCAGCGACGTCACTGTTTCTAGCTGGTTGTTTGCTTATTTTTATCACCATTCTTGTGCTTTTTACATCTTTTATCAATAGAGACTTCGAACGTTTGAGTAAAAGCTATTCTGTCTTAAAAACAGAAAACCAGGACAAGTTGGACACAGTTGGACAACGAGTTGTAGAGTACATAACATCATGGTACGACGTTGAAGAAACCAAAGAGCAATTAAAGCAAGGTGCTGACACCATAATCCAAGAAATCAAGGACATTGATGTTTCCACTTTAGACACCGAAAGCATCAAATCAGGATATTCAGAAATAGTCGCATTTTTTAGTTCAAATGATGAAACTAGACAACAAACTGAACGGTTTGGATTAATGTTTATTCTTTTTTCAAGCATTGCCTATTTTGTCTTGATACTTTTTCAATTAGACTATTTCAAAGACGTAAAAGATCGATATTTCAATGCTTCCTTGCAAAATACTTTAAGTGGTGTTTATGCAGACTTTAATAAGAGTTTCCTTCGATATTTTAAACTTAGAAGTAAAATTGTTTTACTACTTTCAGTGCTTTATTTCGTTGGATTTTTAATAATGGATTTACCGGGAAGCATCTTGTTTACACTCCTTATTATCCTCCTCTCGTTTATCCCGTATTTACAGTATGTAATGTTGATACCACTGGCTATTAGTTGTTTGGTTGTCTCCACTGAAACAGGCTACTCGTTTATAATACTTTATGGAATTGTTATGGGGATATTCATTGTAGCAAGCATTATTGAAGAACTTGTGCTTACTCCAAAAATTATGGAGAAAAACATTGGTATGAACCCAGTGATCATGATTCTCGCACTCAGTATTTGGGGTTATGTTCTTGGACTTCCTGGGTTGTTACTTGGAGTGCCAATAACGAGTTTAATGATTATCTACTTTAAACGACTATACCCAACACTTATCAATAAGGATAATGGATAGAACCTCCTCATCAAAAATTGCAGCCATTCTAATCAAGTATCCAAATGAAAAAGGAGTATAATCAACGAGAGGAATCGATAAGTTGTTGTTACAACACTTTGCATAATGAAACCGTTGTGGAGTTATCCAAAAAGTTACCGAACTGGTTACTAGAGCTTAGATTAGTTGAATTTAGTGCAACCCATACTGAAGGAGCATCACTTTTAAAGTGGGTAAAGAATAAGTTGCGAGAATTATTAAAAGACCGCTCCAATTTGTTGTTTATGATTTAAAGATTTCACAATATATTCGAGCAAATCGAGCTCAATCATGTATACTCAATATAATCTTGAATCCCTTTTTACGTTTATCGGCAACCTCAAAGGTCAAAGCTGCATTCATACACAAAACTATAGTTATATCATCACGCCAGAAAATGCATGGCCTAACTTGATCTTCAATGTCGATTTTACAACAGCAGAGTTTGACGATGGCATTGAGACGTTAATTCAATTAGCAAACAACAACCAACTGCCTGCAACCATAATGGGAAGTCCAATTCCCAACATACTTACTCATAAAAAACTTGAATCGTTGAATGTTCGAAGCGGTGAATGGCATGCTATGTACTATGATACAAAGTGGCCCCTATCAGGAATTCAAACCACAGACATTTCTATTCATGAAGTTGACGACAAAGAACATTTACACCATTGGTACACCATCATCTTTGAAGTCTTAATGCAAGGGCTACCCACAAATCGTGCTATCATTGAAGCTTTATACAGAAGAGAAAATTGTTACCTATTTATTGGGATAAAAGATCACAAACCTGTGGCTACATCACTGTTATTTATCGAAGATAATTCCGGAGGAATATACTATGTGGTCACAGAAGAGACTTCCAGAAATAAGGGATATGGAAAAGCGTTGACGCATGCGGCTATGAGAAAAGCCAAAGAATTAGGCTGCACGCATATTGAACTGCAAGCAACCAATTCTGGTAAACCTATTTATCAAAAATTAGGGTTTGTTGAAGCTGGAAATATCCCATTGTACAAGCTAAAAAATCAATCGAGCTAATGCCAACAATCAAAATCACTACTAAAATAAATGCTCCTATCGGAAGGGTTTTTGATTTGGCAAGAAGTATCGAATTGCACACAATTTCTACTGCACAAACAAACGAAAAAGCCATAGCGGGTGTTACCACTGGACTGATTTCACTAAATGAAACAGTAACATGGAGAGCGAAACACTTTGGTATCGATCAAACGCTCACAAGTATAATTACAGAAATAGAAAAACCGAATTACTTCGTGGACGAAATGGTGCACGGGGCTTTTAAAGATTTCAAACACTCGCATCGTTTTACTCAAAACGGTAAAGAGGTGTTTATGCTTGATCTCTTTGAATACTCCTCTCCCTTTGGTTGGTTAGGGGTAATGGCGGATAAACTATTTTTAAAAAATTATATGACTCGTTTGTTAGAAAAAAGAAATAAGACAATTAAAGAGTTTGCCGAGTCTAACAAATGGAAACTAATACTTGATTCAACAACGAATTTGAAATCGAATGGCTACTAATAAAATGATCGTCAATGAGCGACAAAAAGATCTTGGAAACTTTATGGTCGGTCGGCTTTTACCTTTCCGAAAAAAAAGGCAAGTCGGACCATTTACGTTTATCGATCATATGGGACCAGCAACCATTGGGCCTCACAAATATGTCGATGTGGACCAGCATCCACATATTGGATTGTCAACCTTAACCTATTTATTTGAAGGGTCGATTGAACATAAAGACAGTACAGGTGCGAATGAGATAATAAACCCTGGCGATGTTGGGTTTATGACTTCTGGAAAAGGTGTTACGCATACAGAAAGAACCCCAAAACATCTTCGTAATGGAGAAGTTTCTACAATGCACGGATACCAAATTTGGGTCGCACTCCCTAAAGAGCTTGAATCAATGGAGCCACGGTTTGATTTTATCAAATCGTCAGACATTCCATCGTGGGATGAAGGTTCTATTCGTTGTAAGCTTATCGCAGGAGAGGGCTTTAGTCGAGAGTCGCCGTTACAAGGGTATTCGCCATTATTTATGGTTGATATTGAAGCAACAGATAAAGCCACCATCGACTTACGAGATAAAATCAATGGTGAAGTTGCCATCGTGATAGTTCATGGTTCTATAACCGATGATGGAGAAACCATCGAGGCAGGTCAAATGCTTATCAGCAAAACAGATCAAGAATGTTCGATAGACTTGGGAGCTGGCACTAGACTCCTTCTATTTGGTGGAGAACCATTACCAGAAGAGCGTTTCTTACATTGGAATTTTGTTTCATCTTCTAAAGATGTATTGGAAAAGGCGTCGTTGGATTGGCAACAAAAAAAGTTCCCAAAGGTCCCAGGCGATGACACTTACATTCCATTGCCATCTATGGGCAGATAAAACACTAAACATATCGGTGTATTTTTGACCACAAATTATAGGTTTTATTTTAGATGGAAAACTTCGACCGTACTGCACATTGGGAACAAATATATCATTCAAAGGCTTTATCCGAAGTTAGCTGGTACCAACCCGTTCCGCAAACGTCAATTGATCTTATTACAAAATATGCAGCGGCGAAAAATGCTAAAATTATCGATGTCGGAGGTGGCGATAGTCATCTTGTTGATCACCTTCTGAAACTAGGTTATTCCAATATTACAGTTTTAGACATTTCCTCTAAAGCTATTGATCGGGCCAAAAAACGGCTAGGTTCAGAGGCTCAAAAAGTAACTTGGATTGTCTCAGATATTACTGATTTTAAACCAACTGAAACGTACGATGTCTGGCACGACCGAGCTGCCTTTCATTTTCTTGTGGAACAAAACGACATCAATGCCTATAAAAATACCCTAAACAATAACCTGTCTCCCAATGGCTTTTCCATTATCGGAACTTTTTCGAAAAGTGGCCCAAAAAAATGCAGTGGAATTAGCATAAAGCAATATTCTGAGGCCACTATGGTCGATACATTCCGTGAACTTTTTACACGATTAGAATGCCTTGACATCAACCATAAAACACCCTTCGATACCATTCAAAATTTTGTCTTTTGTGTATTTAAGAAAGACAAATAGTGAACTTCTAGTTAACTCATACGTTTTTGAGAATAATGAAAAAAACACTCTTACTGCTAACAACGTCCATGGTAATGATTATGGGTTGTAAACAAAGCACCAATAAAAATTCCACCGAACAGAATGTAGAACAAACTACCAAAGAAGAACCCATGGAGGTAAAAAAAACACTGACCGAAGAGTTAAACGAAAAAAAATCTAACTTCAATCTAAAAGCCGATGAAACCAAAAAAGCCGTTTATGCTGATGGAATCGAATCGGTAATTAAAAGTAAGATTGTTGAAACTGCCTTGCAAGTTGGAGATACTGCAATAAACTTCACTCTTACAAATGCAAATGGAACTGAGGTTTCGCTATATTCAGAACTAGAAAAAGGACCAGTCATTTTAATGTGGTATAGAGGTGGATGGTGCCCATACTGTAATTTAACACTACACTATATGCAAGAAATGATTCCAGAATTCAAGAAATATTCTGGGAACCTGATAGCTCTTACACCAGAAGTGCCAGATAAGTCTTTATCGACCAAAGAAAAAAATGAATTAACTTTTGAAGTATTGAGTGATTTAAACAGCACTGTGGCAAAGCAATACGGCATTGTTTTTAAGCTAACTGATGAAGTCGCTGAGTATTATCAAAACGGTTTTGATTTACAATCTTACAATGGCAATGATAACAATGAGTTGCCTCTTGCAGCAACCTACGTAATCGACACGAATAAAGTCATAAAGTATGCTTTTCTAGATGCCGATTACAGAAACCGAGCAGAACCTTCAGTAGTGCTTGAAGCTTTAAAAGAAATTGCTAAGTAGGTCTAAACTCTTCGAAGCGTATTTTCTATTTGTTGCATATGTCTTTCGTTATGGCATAAAATAAATTCGCACGCTTCAGCGACATTGAACTTTACCCATGCTCCGACAGCAGAATTAAATTTTGCTGAGGTAACATCCTTAGTTGCGTATTGATTCACCCACTCCTTTAATTGACTAAGACCTTCTTGAAAACGCGTTAAAGTGTGATTGACCTTAGAGTCTGTGATAGTATTCACGTCCAAAACCGGTTTAAAAACGTTCATCGTTTTCATCTTAAAACGAATTTTCCCTTCCTTTGGAGGAAATCGCTTAATAAGAAATGAAGGTATTGCTGATGCTTTGATTTGAGTAATTTCCGTTTGACGCTGAGGTAATGATGCCATCGCTGAGTTTATTTTGTTTTCATAAACTTCCTGCGCAATATTCATGTGCTCTATAACTTCGATCACTGACCACGATTTTTCCGAGGTGCGAGTCGTCAACACTTGTATGTCGTTATTCTTTAGCTTGTCAAAACGAGCTGCTATTTTGGAGATACGCGTTACTTGTTGACGAGGTGATAAACTTACTCTAGCCATTTTTTTTTGCAAAGGAAAACAACGTTTTGCTGTTAAAACTTGATTTGTATCAAGATTTTAACCTTCGAAGTCGACTAAACGTCTCAGGTCTCATGTTTAAATAAGACGCTAGATACTTCTGAGGAATAGTCAGAAGTGGTGCTGGACAACGGTCCATAAATATGTCGTATCGTTCTTTTGAAGTCATCGTGATTAACTCCACTTCACGTTTCACTCGTCCAATTAGCAAGTTTTGATGGGTAATTCTTCCCCAATAATTAAACTCCGGGTATTTATCAAAAAGCTTGTCATAGTTTGCTTTTGATAATCGCAATAACCGGCTAGACGTAACGCTCTCTAAAAAGTACAATGACCTCGAATTGTTCAGGAATGCGTCATATACACCTGTAAAACTCCCGTCAAAGGAAAAACCAATTACCACCTTATCGCCCGACTTTGAAATTACTGAAATAGCTTGAACGCCAGAAACCACAACATAAAAATATCGTTCAAACGACCCTTGGTCTGTTATGATTGACCCTCGACTAAAATCCACTTCTTCCCATTGTTCAAAAAACCATGAATGGGTATTAAGACTTAATTTTAGTGGTCTAAAAGCGTTTTTAATCAACTCAACATTTTCCATACGTCCATAACAAAAGTACAGTCTTTTGCTCTGGTAAAGTGGATAGCAGAACGGTTTAACTTCTACTATAATATCCCTTACTTTGCCGTGTAATGAATATAAAACGGCTAACACTTTTTACGGCGAACCTCAATTCGATAAAACAGTTTTATTCACAAACATTGGGCTTTCCAATCATTTCATCAAACGATCAAAAAGTCGTTTTCAAAACTGGCACAACGGAACTAGCCTTTAAAAAACAGAAATCAGCTAAACCTTATCACTTTGCGTTTAATATCCCATCCAATCAAGAAAACGAAGCATTAAACTGGCTTAAAGATCGAGTAAAAGTATTGGAACATGACGGTCAAAAAATCCATGATTTTGACTTTTGGCAAGCCAAGGCGCTATATTTCTATGATCCAGATAACAATATTGTCGAATTTATTGCAAGACGTAAACTGAATAAACCTGCAAAAAGTTCGTTCTCGATTAAATCGATAATTAGCGTTTCAGAGATAGGAATTCCAACCTTGGATATTGAAGATGTTCTAGTAACACTAGAAGAAACAACTCGAATAAACATGTATGACGGAAACACAGAACGCTTTTGTGCTATTGGCGACGAAGAGGGTTTGTTTATTGTCGTTAATAGGTCTGTAAAAAATTGGTTTCCAACTGACGACACCGCTAATGAAGCTAACTTTGAAATTGAGTTTAGTATTCGAAACGATGCACATCATTTTTATTGTCATTCAGGAAAACTCATAGAAATTGAATTCTGATACATTATCCGAATAAATATTCAGCAGCTTCCATAATGTTCTTTACACCTATTAGCTTAATAGTTTTTGGCTTAAGATTTTTGATTGAGCTAGAATGCACAAGTATCTCTTCAAACCCAAGTTTCTCAGCTTCAGCTACCCGTTGATCCATTCGAGCAGTTGGACGAACTTCACCAGATAACCCAATTTCACCGACAAAAGCAGTAAATGTTGGTAATGGAATATTTTCATACGACGATAATATCGCAGCTGCAATTCCTAAATCGGTGCCTGGGTCATCCAATTTTAACCCTCCTGCAATATTTACAAAAACATCTTGAGACCCCAGTTTAAAGCCACAGCGTTTTTCTAATACCGCCAGCAACATATTTAATCGTCGCAAATCATAGCCGTTCGAATTGCGCTGAGGAGTTCCATAAACTGCTGTGCTCACCAATGCTTGTGTTTCAATCATCAAAGGCCTTACTCCCTCAACAGCCGCTGTTATAGATATACCTGACAACATTTGGTCACGATTTGAAATCAACACTTCCGATGGGTTAGAAACCTCCCTAAGTCCATGACCGTCCATTTCGTATATTCCCATTTCCGACGCCGAACCAAAACGGTTCTTTACTGCTCGAAGTATCCGGTACACATGATGCCTATCACCTTCAAACTGCAATACAGTATCAACCATATGCTCCAACACTTTGGGTCCAGCAATTTGTCCATCTTTTGTAATATGGCCAATAAGAAAAACAGGTGTATTACTTTCTTTCGCAAATCGCAACAACTGGCCGGTGCATTCCCTTATTTGCGAAATGCTGCCCGGAGTAGATTCAATTGATCGACTGAACAACGTTTGTACTGAATCAATGACTAATATGGCTGGTTTTAGTTTTTTAACCTGCTTAAAGATTTCCTGAATTTCTGTTGCTGATAAAATGTAACATGCTTCATTTTGGATTCCAACGCGGTCTGCCCGCATTTTTAATTGATTCTCACTCTCCTCACCGCTTACATAAAGCACCTTGTGATCCAATTTCAATGCCGTTTGGAGCATTAAAGTAGATTTTCCAATTCCTGGCTCACCTCCTATTAACACCAAACTACCTAAAACCACTCCTCCACCAAGCACTCGATTAAGCTCTGCATCAGAAGTTACAATGCGGTGTTCCGGTCCAGAATTTAGTTTTGAAATTAGCTTGGGTTCTGCTTTTACAGGTTTCGAGTCCTTTGATTCCACCCATGCAGGAATATGCTGTGTACTACTTTTTTCTACTACTTCCTCCACATATGTATTCCACTGTTTGCAGCTTGGACAATTCCCAATCCACTTAGAAGAAGACGCTCCACAATTCTGACAGAAGTATACCGTTTTTGATTTAGCCATTGCCGTTTGTCAATTCAATCTGTTTATTCCTCAAACATACTCGACAAATTAATAATAAAAACCCAGCTTGCGCATTCTTATCACATATGAAAAAACTTAAAAATAAATTGATTTTGAATTGATAAGGTTAATCTCAAAGTTTTTCTATTTTTGCCAATAGTCACAAAATCTTATAAAAGATCATAAATAATGAAAAAAACGATTGTATTGATTTGCGCGTTTGCACTATTCTTGGGATTGAATCTCAATGCGTATGCACAAGATGAAGCTCCACAAGCAGAAGCTACAACAGAGCAACCAGCTGAACCTAATGATGAAGCTAGCGAAGCGGAAGCAAATGATGCTGAAGCAGCACCCGCTGAAGATGCACCTGCAGCCGACGAGGCAGCCGCTACGGATGAAGTAACAGAAGATGATTCTAAAACTGAAGAAAAAGGTGAAGGAATTGCAGTATTAAGAGACAAGTTTATTGAAGGTGGTGCTGGTTTTATGGCTCTTCCATTATTATGTTTGATCTTAGGTCTTGCGATTGTAATTGAAAGACTTCTTTCATTGTTCACGATTGGTACTAACTCTGACAAGTTCATCAAGAAAGTTGAAGATGCACTTATTTCAGGTGGAATTGAAAGCGCTAAAGAAGTTGCTCGAAGTACGGCAGGTCCTGTGGCAAGTATCTTCTACCAAGGTTTAGACAGAACCGATGAAGGTTTAGAGCACGTTGAAAAATCAGTTGTATCATACGGTGAAGTTCAAATGGGTCAGTTAGAAAAAGGTCTAGTTTGGATCTCACTATTTATCGCACTTGCACCGATGCTTGGTTTCATGGGTACGGTAATTGGTATGATTCAAGCCTTTGATGATATTCAGAATGCAGGAGATATCTCTCCAGCAATTGTTGCAAATGGTATTAAGGTCGCGTTATTAACAACAGTAGCAGGTCTTATCGTTGCGATTATTCTTCAAATATTTTACAACTTATTGGTATCGAAAATCGATTCTATTGTAAACAACATGGAAGACTCTTCTATCAAGTTGATCGACATGTTGATTAAAAATGACGTTGTAAAAACTAGCTAATTAAAGTTCTATGGACATCAAAAAAATATCAAAATATGCCTGGTACATCCTAGTTTTAGTGATGGTGCTGGTAGCATTTTCTATGATTTACTCACCGGAAAATGAAGCAAAGGGGTCCAACTTCGGAATTTGGTTAGGGGTTATTTTATCAGTAGTTACAACCGGTTTAGCATTAATTCTCTCTGGAGTAAGCGTTATTCAATCACCAAAAAGCCTTATATGGTTTGGTGGAGGAGCACTTGCACTAGTAATATTATATTTCATTGGGAAGTCTATGGCTCCAGATTCAATCACACAAAAAATGATTGATGCAGGTGAGTCAGTTTCTTCCGTTCAAATGTCTCATGCGGGTGTTTGGGTTGCAATTGCATTAATAGGTTTAAGTGTGCTATTGGCTATTGCTTCTGGTGTACGATCAATTTTCGCTAATTAATTAAAACAATGGCAAGAAAAAGTAGAAAAACTCCTGAGATTAATGCCGGCTCTATGGCTGACATCGCGTTCTTGCTTTTGGTTTTCTTCTTGGTAACCACAACGATGGACCAACAGAAAGGTCTTAGAGTGCAATTACCTCCGTACCCAGATCCTACTGTTCCACCACCAGTGGTAGAACAAAATGATAGAAACGTATTGGAAGTTCTTGTAAATTCTGGTGATCAATTACTTGTGGAACGTAAACCATTAAAGATTGGTGACTTAACGGAGATTACAAAAAAACACATCCAAAACGAAGGTCGTTTACCAAATTTTGCAGATTCATCTACCGCTGCTATCGTTTCACTAAAAAACGATAGAGGAACTTCTGTTCAACGATATGTTCAAATCTACAATGAGTTGATTCGTGCATATAACGAGGCGAGAGAAGAATATGCATTAAAGGAATACGGCAGATCATATAAAGATTTACCAAAAGATAGCGATGACGCAAAAGCGGTGCGTAAAAAGTACCCAATGCAGATATCGGAAGCTGAACCAGTAGAGTACTAATTAAAAGGTCAATCATGTCAAAATTTAAAAAAAATAAAGGCAAAGAGTTACCGGCGATTAACACGTCGGCATTGCCTGATATTGTATTCATGCTTTTATTCTTCTTCATGGTTGCAACGAAGATGCGAGACCCTACGGTACTTGTAAAAACTGCAGTTCCAACTGTTTCTGAAGTTGAAAAAATTGAGAAAAAATCATGGGTTAACCACATCCTTGTTGGTCCTCCAATTAATGCAGCTGTTAGCGGAACAGCTCCACGAATTCAATTTGATGATAAATTTGGGCAAGTGGAAGGAGCCAATGGAGTTCAAACCTATATTACACTCAAAAAGAATGAACACCCTGAAGCAATTAGAGATTATCTAACCACCGCAATCAAGGCTGACAAATCAGTAAAAATGGGGTTGATACAAGATATAAAACAAGAGTTACGAAAAATTAATTCATTGAAACTTCTTTACTCCGCATCTGAAGGAGAAGTTAAAGAATAAAAAATACTTCATTAATGTAAAGGGCTTTAAACAAAGCCCTTTTTTTATTGTTTTTATTTTAGACCACGCATTAAAAACTATATTGCAAACACTTTAGTCCAGTTATCGGATACATGAGCATTAGTCTTAAAGATATTCAACAACCCATTTCGACAGAATTGGTTGAATTTGAAAAACGCTTTCGTAAAAGCATGAAAAGTAGGGTTGCCCTGCTTGATACAATCATGACTTATATCGTTAAGCGAAAGGGCAAACAAATGCGCCCAATGTTCGTGTTACTTAGCGCAAAACTCTTTGGTGAAATTAATGAACGAAGTTTTAGAGGCGCTTCTCTTGTTGAACTTTTACATACTGCAACTCTTGTTCACGATGATGTAGTTGATGATGCAGACAAACGCAGAGGTTTCTTTTCAATAAATGCTCTTTGGAAAAACAAAATTGCCGTTTTAGTTGGTGATTATCTATTATCAAAAGGGCTTTTGCTTTCATTGCGAAACAAAGATTTCGATATGCTCGAAATTCTATCAACAGCCGTCGAGGAAATGAGTGAAGGTGAACTTCTTCAAATGGAAAAAGCGCGTCGATTAGATATAACCGAAGAGGTGTATTACGATATTATCTCCAAAAAAACTGCGTCCTTAATTTCTAGTTGTTGTGCCATAGGCGCTGCGTCTACTACGACAAGTGAGGAGACTATCAAGAAAATGTCTGAGTTTGGTTTGTACACCGGAATTGCCTTTCAAATTAAAGACGACCTTTTTGATTATGGAGATAGTGACATCGGAAAACCAACAGGTATCGATATCAAAGAAAAGAAGATGACACTTCCTCTAATTCATGCACTTCAGCAAGTCGACAGAAGCACCCGTAAGAGCATCATTCGAATAATCAAATCTGACAAAAAAGATAAAGCTAGCGTTACCAAAGTAATTGACTTTGTGATTAATCAAGGTGGATTAGACTACGCTAAGAAACACCTCAAAGAATATCACCAAAAGGCGTTAAATGTCTTAAATTCTATTCCAGATACAGGAAACAAGCAATCCTTGATTGACCTACTTGATTTTGTGATTAATAGAAAAAAATAACTGTTATATAAAAACACTTACCAGAAATTACTTACCCTTTCGTATCTTGGTGCTATGATTATTACTACAACTGAAAACGTTCCAGGAAAACAAGTAACGGAAATCCTGGGAATTGCTAGGGGAAGCACGGTTCGTGCACGAAATATTGGAAGAGACATATTTGCTGGTCTTAAAAATATTGTTGGTGGCGAAATTGAAGAATACACCAAACTTCAAGCGGAAAGCCGTGAGCAAGCTATGGATCGAATGCTTGCAGATGCTAAAAGTTTAGGAGCAGACGCAGTAGTCAATGTTCGACTCACAACTGCCATGATTATGCAAGGCACTGCAGAAATTCTTGCCTATGGGACCGCTGTAAAATTATCTTAATGGAAGTCATCCCATACGTCATTATCGGATTAGAAGGAGTGCTTTTTATAGCGGCACTTATATTGCTCATTTACCTTGTTTTCAGAAGAATTAAACTAAAACGTCTAGAGTCTTTCGAAAAAAGAGATAATTAATGGTCCAAGCGGTTTTATTTTTTATCATCGCTTTGCTTTATGCTACAGTTGGTTTTGGTGGAGGTTCGGGATATATCGCTATTCTTTCGTTTTACGATTCGGATCCCGCGCAACTTCGATTTATTGCCCTTTGCTGCAATATTGTAGTTGTTTCAGGAGGAACATATCACTTTGTAAAAAACAAAATTCTTTCTATTTCAAAAGTTTGGCCTTTTGCAATTACGAGTATCCCTATGGCATTTCTAGGTGGTACCATCCAACTAAAGAGTAATGTATTTTTTATCACACTGGCGTTTGCCCTATTTTTTGCAGGCGTGCTGATGGTTTCAATCAAAAATGATCAAAACCCTTTAGTAAAATCATCCAACAAGTTCTCAAACGCTGTTATCGGAGGGGCTATCGGTTTCTTATCGGGTTTAGTTGGTATTGGCGGTGGAATTTTTCTCGCTCCAATTCTACATTTAATGCGATGGGATAAGCCAAAAGTAATCGCCGCTACCGCAAGCTTTTTTATCTTGGTTAATTCAATTTTTGGTCTTTTAGGTCAAATGGTCTCAACATCCCCATCGATAGATTATAAGCAGTTACTGCTTTTTATTGTTGCAGTGTTGGTTGGAGGACAAATAGGGTCTCGCATAACAGTATCCTGGATTAGTCAATCAAAAGTACGTGCACTCACAGCAGCACTCGTTATCTTTGCTTCTTTACGACTTATTTATAAGGTATTAATTGCATGAAAATTTTAGCATTCGGAATTACGAAAGAATATATCGGACAATCAGAAATTGAACTAAACGATGACTCATTGTCGACTGTAGCTCATCTAAAAAATCGACTTATAGAGTTGTACCCAAATCTTAAGTCTTTGAATTCTCTTGCAATAGCGGTAAATGAAGTTTACGCTGCCGAGGAGGACAAAATTGAACAGAACGACGTTGTGGCGCTTATCCCTCCTGTTAGCGGAGGTTAGTTCGCTTTGCTTGATACGCTTGACGAACCATGTAAATAAAAAGTAAGGTTAACATTTTTTAGTTTTAAAGCGGTATAACGTTAAACATTCAAACATATTGTTGAAATAATAAAAGTGATAAAATCAATCCATTTAACAGAAAAGCCTTTAGACATAACTAGGTGTCGAGAGTTTGTATCTCATCCAAAAAACGGTGCAGAGGTGCTATTTGTTGGAACTGTTAGAAACCATACAGACAGTAAGAACGTTGAAAAACTGTTGTTTGAGACCTATAAACCAATGGCTGTCAAAGAAATGGAAAAGGTTGCTCTAACTGCACTCAATAAGTTCGAGATTGCTTCTATTGCAATTCATCATAGATACGGAGAATTAAACATCGGCGAAATTCCTGTTGTAATAGCGGTTGGTTCATCACACAGAAAAGCAGCTTTTGATGCCTGTGAATTTGCGATAGATACTCTTAAAACGACCGTTCCAATTTGGAAAAAAGAATTCTTTACCGGCGGAGAAGTATGGGTCTCTGCTCATCCTTAAAACTTAACTTTGTGTAATGAAATTTGAAGAATATCGCATATCGCAAGTTTTAAAAAAGAACATCGCAGAAAAGGGTTTTAAGAAACCAACCGACATTCAATTCAAATCGATTCCACCAATTCTGAAACGGGAGGATATACTCGGTATTGCACAAACTGGTACAGGTAAAACAGCGGCATTCGCAATCCCAGTAATTGAAAACATACTTAAGTTAGGACGAAAAAACAAAAAAGGGTTTGTGCAGTGTGTTGTTATGGCACCAACACATGAGTTAGCCCAACAAATTTCCAGTGTTTTTGAAGACTTTTCCAAGAACCTTCCCATCGAAATTTTGTGCGTTCATGGCGGTGTGAGCCAAGAAAAACAAATCACCAGACTAACCGAGGGTGTAGACATAGTAATCGCCACTCCAGGTCGTCTATTTGATCTACGAAGTCAGGGCTACCTGCAATTAGAAGAGCTCAAAATTTTGGTTCTTGATGAGGCTGACCATATGTTAGATATGGGTTTTATTAAAGACATTAAGGATTTACTTCGGTTTATCCCCAAAAAACGTCAGACTCTGTTTTTTTCAGCGACCATTAATCCAAGAATAAAAAAGCTCGCATACTCCATCGTTCAAAACCCAATACGAATACAAATCTCACCCAAGAACCCAGTTGCAAAAAGCGTAAGTCATTCACTAATTCATGTAAAAATGGATGACAAACGGTTCTTTCTGGAGCGAATAATGAACGACTATCCTGAGAGTAAAATTTTATGTTTTGTTCGAACCAAAGTCAGAGCAGAGCGTGTAAAAGCAGCAATGGAAAGAGTTGAGATTGATGCATTAACGATTCATAGTGACAAGACGGACGATGAGCGAACTTCCACAATGAAGGCATTCAAATCTGGTGACTGTCGTTTGTTAATTGCAACTGATATCAGCGCTCGTGGTATTGATATCCCTAACGTTGATATTGTAATAAACTATGATTTGCCTGAACTTGCAGAAAACTATGTTCACCGTGTAGGTAGAACAGGCCGAGGCACTCAAAAAGGGAGCGCAATTTCCTTTTGCAGTCCCGAAGAGGAAACACTTAAAGAAGATATTGAATCATTTATTGGTGATGAGTTACCCGTTCAGGAGATAAATATTCACACCTATTCGGAAACGTTAGATTTTTCAAGAGATGCCCATGCAGATTGGAAAAGCTTAATCAAGAATGAAGAGATTCATCAAAAAACAAAAAAACGCAAAAAGAAAAAGTAATGTTACTGAATGTACATTGCGTCTATGTCAAGTTGCTCAACTAACAAACATGCTTTCCGAGCACGTTGACCACTTTTACAATAAAACACAAATTTATCTGATGTAGTTTTTTTTATGTGACTACCAAGTTCATCTAGCGGAATATGTTTCCCACCTAAATTTTGAGTTTCACGTTCTTCAATCGTCCGAACATCAACCAATATATAATCTCTTTCATACCTCTTTCTAAAAATATCCCAAGAAATTGAAAGTGGCTCCTTAATGTTTAGAACTGATTCCTTATGACCTTCCAGTTTTTTATACCGTATTCTATGGAAACTTGTATCCAACCCATTAAACTGAACAAGTTGGTTGGTTAAAGGCTCTCCAATAGACGTAATTATCTTTATCACTTCCATTGCCATTAGATCACCTATTATTCCAGTAATTGGCCCTAAAACGCCTGCTTCCTCGCAGTTTTGTATTGTCCCTACTTCTGGAAATTCTGGAAAGAGATCCCTGAGCTGACCACTTTCGTTTAGGTTAAAAACAGCCAATTGTCCTTCAGTCTGATTTGCAGCGCCATAAACAAGTGGTTTATACATTGCCACGCACGCATCGTTAATTAAATAACGCGTTTCAAAGTTATCCGTTGCATCGATGATTATATCATACGGATTGAGTAATTCCTGATAATTTGAAGTGGTAAAACGTGTATTGAATGAATCAATTTGGCACGCTGAGTTTCCTTCTAGTAATCGTTCTTTTGCGACATCAACCTTGAAAGAATCAACATCTCGTTCAACAAACAAGGTCTGTCTATGCAGGTTTGAAAAACTAATTGTATCTGCATCTACCAAACCAATTCGACCAATGCCAGCTCTGCTCAACGATAACGCACATGGACAACCTAGTCCTCCACAACCAATAATTAGAACACTTGATTTCTCAAGTCTTTTTTGGCCTTCACTCCCTATACCTGGAACTTTAAGTTGTCGTGAGTAACGATTTTCCATTTAATCTAGTCGTTCTTTTGCTAACCTGTATTCTTCCGGTGTGTTGATGTTTGCTAGTTTTGAAGGGTTTGATGGCGTTAGTAAATGTGTATCAGAATTGATTAAAACCTTCCGTGGACAACTATAACCCATTGCCAAAAACTGCAACATCCTCATATAGCTTTTAGGTTCCCACAAAGCAATTAGTGGTTCAGCAAATCCTGTTTCATGATTTAAAAACGCTGTTGCAATATGTTTTGACGAACGCTGTGAAATAAGCTCATCAAGAACACTTTCATCTACAAAAGGTAAATCACATGCTACTACCAACCAAGCTGCATTCGGGTCAGACTGAAAAGCACTAAGAATTGCTCCCATGGGACCTAATCCGTAAAAAGCATCAGTTATGGTAGGCAAATTCGTGTCTAATGATTGATCTGGTCTTATACTTACAAAAACATTATTAACGGAAGTTTGAAGTACTTCAGATATTCGGTCTAGTTGCTTTTGTTGATTGTAAACTAGAGTTGCTTTGTCCGCGCCCATTCGGGTACTTTTCCCACCTGCAAGAATTAATGCTTTGATTGGAGGAGTGTTCTTTTTTATCGTTAATTCAACTAAACCAGCGATTTCATTGTGTTGATTAAGAGAAAAGGTTGGAATGTGATTGGCGTTTACATGATCGCTTACTTCTTTGGGAAGATTGCCATCCACATGTATTAAACCTATCACATTCGTCAATTGGTTTAGTCTTTTGATGACTGATTTTTCTTTGGATCCATCAACAAACAGAATCTGGTTTTGACCTTTATGATGATTTCCATTCAACAATACTACGTCCTTGTCATTAAGGAAAACGTTAGAATCCCATTTACTCAAGACCGCATTTTGCTTCAAAGCGTAACTCTCTTGTTTGTCTATAACGTAACTAGATGCACCCGCATCTAAATAATCTCCTTTATTCGGATTATCGAACGCACTATGATCTGAATCGACATACGCGATTGAATAATCTGAAGACAGTCTTTTTATAATTGCGTTGGCAACTTCCTGAATTATGGAACATTTTGTTCCAACTAAAGCGATCTCAACTCTACCATAATCGCCAAATTTAGGACGATTTAGTGTGCTATGTTTTGTATGCTTTTTAGTCACTTGTATAATCGTTTTTACCTCCTGATTTGTGTATCAGCTTGGTTTCCTTTAAAACTATATTATGGCTTAATGCTTTACACATATCATATATTGTTAGTGCAGCAACAGTTGCTCCAGTCAAAGCTTCCATTTCGACACCCGTTTTGCCATTGCATCCAACAGTACATTCTATAGTAACAATTCTTTCGAATAAGTTAATATCTACATCACACTTATTTAATGCTAATGGGTGGCATAATGGTATCAAGTCTGACGTTTTTTTTGCTGCCATTATTCCCGCAAGGATTGCCGTCTGAAATACCGGTCCCTTTTTCGTTTGAATATCTGAATTAGCAAACAAATCCACTATATTTTCAGGTAGCTCAATTAGCGTTCGAGCCGTGGCTATTCGTTGGGTCACCTCTTTATTGCCAACATCAACCATTTTTGGGTTTCCATTTTTATCTAAATGACTCAAGTCCTTCATAGTTTTTCAGTAAAATCTATTGATTTGAATTGCTCGTAAAACATTTTGTTTGCTTCCCTTTTTGTTTGAATTTCCAACACTCCAGCACCGTCTGTGTTTAAAAAGTCTTTTATTTTTTGCTTCATGTCAGTTATAGAATCCAAAAAGCTATAACTTATGCCAAATTGGTCAACAATACTTTTCATATTCATTGCATGGTTTGTTGTTTGAAGTGGTAAAACCTCACGATGAATAGACGGTCCCTCTATTAACTCAAAAATACCACCACCGTTGTTGTTAAAGACAACTATTTTTAGGTTGGATGGAAAGTTTCTGTTCCACAGTGCATTGCTGTCGTATAAAAAAGCCACGTCACCAGTAAAAAGAACGACCTCTTGTTTGCTTTTCATTGCAAATCCAACAGCAGTGCTTGTACTACCATCAATGCCACTTGTTCCTCTATTTGAATAATGTTTGATATCATTTCTTCGCTGTAAATATCCTACATATCGAATGGGCATTGAGCTTGAAATCTGTAAAATGGATTTTGGGTTAAGTGCTTTGTATGCGGTTTTAATAGCAGAAAACTCAGAAAAAAGATTCCAGTTTAATTTTGTAAAAGCACCCTCGAACGATCTGGCTTCGTGTTCCCATGATGCCTTAAATTCAGTATTTTGGTAACACTCTTGAACCTCATCAAGAACCTTTAATATGGGTAAATTAAGTATAGTCGGATTTGTTTGAAACGGTGTTGGGACGTGCTTCTCATTTCCAACGTGGTAATGTTTAAGGTTAGGTATCGCTGCAAAAAAAAGGCGTAGTTTCTTCGACACAAAATACATCCCAGTAGTAATAATCATATCGGGAGATAAGTCTAGATCCAACGTTTTTTTGGTTAATAGAATACTATCCCAATAGTTAATAGTTTCATTTTTTCCGGAGATAACATCCGAAAAAACCACCAAGTTTTCTGGGTAATCAAATTGTGTAAATTCGTGAGAAGCTCCGTTTAACCAAAGTATACTTTTAGCCTTTTGTAAATCTTGTCTAAAACCACTCATTTCTGATGGCTCAGTATGCTTCTCCTCAATATTCAAACCATCAATTACAACATCTTCATCACCATCCCAATCTGAATAAAATGGCTCAGTAAAGGGTAGGTTAATATGCACAGGTCCTCCCAGTTCTTTTGATTTTCGAACCGCATCACGAGCTGTTTTATAAATAGATTGTTGATTGGTTTGATTTACTGAAATGTTATACGATGCACAGGTATGTTGCTCAAAAACTTTATTTTGACGAATTGATTGCCCTTCCCAATTGTCAATGCTTTCCTTTGGTCGATCCGCGGTAACTATTATTAATGGCTGCTTCGCATAAAACGCTTCCGCAACTGCTGGATAGTAATTTAAAGCTGCGGTACCGCTTGTACAACATATCATCACAGGTGCTTGGGTAGCTTGAATCAATCCGATTCCAACATACCCTGCCGACCGTTCGTCGACAATAGAATGCAATTCAATTTCATCATTAAAAAAATGCAGCGCTTTTATTATTGGGAAGTTGCGACTACCAGGAGAAATAACACTTTGACGTACGTTTTCGTCAAGCAGTCCCATTACGAACGACTTCATACAACTTGACAAGTTTGCTTGTGAAAACATTAGGATTCAAACTTACATTAAATAATAATTAACACTGAAATCGTTAATATAAACAAACCAAAGATTTAGTTTGATTGTTTGATGCTGATATTACCTATCCTTTTATAAATTTGCCACTTAGTAATTGAATTATGGCTTTAGAGCTCAAAATACCATCAGTTGGAGAATCCGTAACCGAAGTAACAATAAGCCAATGGCTTAAGGAAGATGGCGATTATGTCGAAATGGATGAGGCTGTTGCCGAACTCGAATCTGAAAAGGCGACTGTTGAATTGAATGCTGAACAAGGTGGAACATTGAAGATATTAGTTGCTGAAGGAGAGGATGTTGAAGTTGGATCAGTTGTAGCCACTATCGACACAACTGCTGAAAAGCCTGAATCTACTGAGCCTGTAAAGAAAGAGGAGCCTGTAAAAGAAAGTCCAAAAACCGAAGAGAAAACTCCAAGTCCAACCACAGAAAAGGCAAACTATGCTGCTGGGACACCTTCCCCATCTGCCAGAAAAATATTAGATGAGAAGGGCATCGCTTCAAATTCTGTTACGGGATCTGGTCGCGATGGTAGAATTACTAAAAATGATGCGTTAAACGCTCAGCCTTCTATTGGTGGAGGTTTTAAAGTGAGCAATGGCAGCAGAGATGAGCATCGCGAAAAGATGTCGAATCTTCGTAAAGCTGTTTCAAGAAGACTTGTTGCTGCAAAAAATGAAACTGCAATGTTGACTACATTTAATGAAGCCAACATGAAGCCAATCATGGACTTGCGAAAAAAATATAAAGAGCAATTCAAAGAAACTCATGGCGTAGGTTTAGGGTTTATGAGCTTCTTCACCAGAGCTTGTGTGCTTGCATTACAAAAATATCCAATGGTTAATGCGTATATCGATGGAAATGAGATTATACTGCATGATTTCATTGATATCTCGATTGCGGTATCTGGCCCAAAGGGTTTGATGGTACCAGTAATCAGAAACGCTGAATCGCTGCAAATGGCGGAAATTGAAAGCGAAGTTATGCGTCTTGCCATCAAAGCTCGAGACGGTAAATTAAGCATCGATGAAATGACTGGAGGTACGTTCACGATTTCAAATGGCGGAGTTTTTGGAAGTATGATGAGTACTCCAATTATCAACCCACCTCAAAGCGCGATTCTCGGAATGCACAACATTATTGAAAGGCCTATAGTTGAAAACGGAGAAATCGTTGCTCGTCCTATGATGTACTTAGCGATGAGTTATGATCACCGAATAATTGATGGTAAAGAGTCCGTAGGATTTTTAGTTACGGTGAAGAAATACTTAGAAAATCCAGAATTGTTGTTAGGAGGTAAAACGGCTGAAGAAACGTTGTTGAATCTTTAAACCCTTAAATGTTAGATACCAAACTTTTTAGTATCGACTAAATATGATGGAGTTATCATAATTACCATCGTGGAATCTTGATATTGAGTGTTTGTATTGAACTTTAATCTACATTGAAACTCTTCAGTTTTTATTAAGTCTAAAAAGTCTTCACCTTCTGGTACTACTTTAACCTCAAAATATCTTGCGCTTTTAGGAATACTATCAGACTTGCCTATCAAAATTTCATCCATTCCTTTTCCTTTAAGGTAGATTTCAAAGTCAGAAAGAAAGTTGAAATTAACGTTCCCTTTAGATTTAAATTTATCTATTTCTAAGCTAACGGATTCCAGCATAACGCTTTCAATTTTACTTTCTTTGCTATTGTGGTTTTCAACAGTTTTGAAAAAATCAACCAGAAGAGTATCCGACAAAACATCGTGTTCTACACCAACTTTAGTATTGTTACTATCTAAGACTACCCTATTGGTATAAGTGGTGCTGAACTGAGTTCGTCGGTCAAAATCCGAACACCCAGTAGAAACTAGAATCATCAAAGCAAAAAGCATTGTAGATCTAAGTAGTATTTTAACAATTTTCATTACTACAAAGAAAGAAAATAAATTCCTTAAAAACGTTAGCTAAATGTGGATAACTACAAAATGAGTCAAAAATTACGCTAATGCCATAACTTTCTTGTTCGAATTTCTCTTAAGTTGAATTGGAATACAGCTTTGTAAAGTCGCAAAAAATGCCTCTGACAACTTTGCTTTTGCAAAGTTTCGGGTAAAAATCAGACTTACCTCTCGAACTGAATCCCCTTTTACTGATCTGATGTGCTTTTTATCTTCATCACTTAAGTCGAGAGATGCCCATTCAGGAATAACCGTTGCTCCTCCTTCTAAATTAACAATCCTAATCAATGTTTCTATTGAGCCACTTTCATAGTTAAACGTATTCTTCAATGACGATGAATGCCTCAAGGAACAAAGGTTTACCGCTTGATCTCTAAAACAATTACCCTCAGAAAGCAACCATAACTTATCATCTAATAACAATTTAGAGTCAATTTCATCAAGTTCATACGCTGGATGCTTTGGATTCAGGTATAAACAAAACTTTTCGTAAAAAATTGGCTTTTCAACCATTCCATCGACGTCAAGAGGCGTTGCAACAATGCCAACATCGATATGATCTTTCTGAAGTAGCGAAATAATATCCTCAGTCATTAACTCCTTTACATTCAATCTAATATCTGGGTATCTTTTCGATATTTGGCTGATTAATTGTGGCATTAAGTAAGGTGCTACGGTTGGGATAATTCCGACATTTAAATCCCCAGAAACTGTACCTTTATACTCAAGCAGGATATTTTCAATTTTACGGGTTTCGTTAAGAACTTTTTTAGCTTGCTCAATTACTAAAATTCCAACGTCAGTTGGTATAATTGGTTGCTTTCCACGGTCAAATAACTTAACACCAAGCTCCTCTTCCAACTTTTTTATTTGCATACTTAAAGTCGGTTGAGTAACAAAGCATGATTCCGCGGCTTTTATAAAATGACGGTATTCATCAAGGGCAATTAAATATTGCAATTGAACCAAGGATAAGTTAGCAATTCGTGTCATGGGGACAAATGTCACGATTAATAACTATAAAGTCAATCGATAGTAGAATAAATAAAAATCGTTATCTCCTATTGTTTATGTTTCCAGCCTTGTGCCTTCAACTCGTATGTGTTTCCTTGTTTAGATATTAATTCGTTTTTCATTCCTGCCTCTTTAGCATACCCAATAATCGTAATATCTAAGTGAGCTTTTAATTTTTCATACTCTTGTTGATCTACGGTGAAAAGTAACTCATAGTCTTCCCCTCCATTTAGTGCTGCAGTTGTAGGGTCGATTCCAAATTCCACTGCCATATCAAAAGTGTCCTGATCAATAGGTAATTTATCTTCGTAGATAGAAAAGTCAACTTTCGAAGCTTCACTTAGGTGAAACACCTCTGAAGATAGGCCGTCCGAAATATCAATCATACTTGTGGGCTGTATTTCAAGGTTTTTCAATATTTCAATTACGTCAATTCGTGCCTCAGGTTTAAGTTGTCTCCCAACAATATAATCATGACTACCTAAATCTGGCTTCATTTCATTGTTATCCAGAAACACTCTTTTTTCTCGTTCCAAGAGCTGCAATCCCATGTACGCACCTCCTAAGTCTCCAGTAACACATAACAAATCTCCTGGCTTTGCACCAGCACGTTTTGTAGTGTTGTTATTATCTCCAAAACCCATTGCCGTTCCAGTCAATACCAACCCTTGAGGAATCGTACAGGTATCACCACCTACTAAATCCACTTTATACTTTTTACACGCTAGTAAAATACCCGAATACAGTTCTTCAATTGCCTCCAACGTGTACTTACTGCTGAAAGCCATTGACATAGTCAGCTGGCTGGGAATAGCGTTCATTGCACAGATATCTGAAAAATTAACTACAGCTGCTTTGTATCCTAAATGTTTCAACGGAGTGTACATTACGTCGAAATGTACATTTTCCACTAGCATGTCTGTTGACACTACCAAGTCTTTACCTTTTGTAGCAATAATTGCAGCGTCATCACCAGCAGGAACTAGTGTTTGATCCGTTTCAAGTTTAATAGCTGAGATTAGATGGTTTATCAAGCCAAACTCACCTAATTGGTCAACCGTAGTTCTTTCTTTATTTTCGAACATTGTCTTGTAAAATTTGACACAAAGGTCTTTAAATTTTGCAGGTCAAACCATAAACCAACTAATTTTTACCATGTTTATTGATTGCATTAATCTTATTTACCCAAATTTATGTTGTTTGTGTGGTGTCAGCCTTTCAAGAATAGACACTCAGTGGTGCTTAACATGCGATTTAAGCTTACCCAGAACATTTCAATGGGACGAACTTGAGAACGTAATTTTCAATTCTCTAAAGGGGGAATGGCCTATTACGTTTGCTAGTTCATATGTATTCTTTAAAAAGGGAAACAACGTTCAAAACCTTATGAACCTATTCAAATACAAAGGGGAGAAAGAAATTGGACTAAAACTAGGCGCCTGTTATGGGCAGGAACTCAAGTCAATAGACATACTTAAAGATCTAGATCTGATAATTCCAGTGCCTTTACATCCAGCCAAATTACTAAAGCGCGGATTTAACCAAGCGGAAATACTTTCGAATGGAATTTCAAGTGAGTTAGGAGTTGAAGTATCTTCGGATATACTTGTTCGCAATGTTAAAAACGTTACGCAAACCAAGAAATCTCGTTATGACAGATGGTTGAACGTAGATAAAATATTTGAACTAAAGCAACCTACATTATTAAATAACAAACATATCCTTTTGGTCGATGATGTATTTACTACAGGTGCCACAGTTGGAAGTTGTTTGTCTGCGTTGTTTTCTGCAAACAACATTAGAGTTAGCGTTGTGACGATTGCTTGTGCAGATTAATGCACTAATAACTTTTGAGATTCATAGCCCGCTATTTGCAAAATATAGACACCTTTTGCCCATTTCGTTAAATCTAGGACTTTATTTTCGGAGGCCACGAGCTCTTTCGAAAACAACAATTGTCCTGTTTGAGTGCGGATTTCTATAATTCGAGACTCCTGAGAATTATTTTCTATTGTTATTTCTTTCGTCGCGGGATTCGGAAAGAATCTAACTTGTGAGATAAAATTACCGTTCCTTTCAACTCCTAGACTCGTTGCTTTGGAACAAACAGTATTTGTGTATAACGGTTCATTATTGTCGTATATGACTTGCGCTTGATTACACAACTCAATGTTCTTTTGCTTACTATATTCATGAAGTCTGAATTTAACAATTACATTTCCAACATCTTTGCCATCCTTTGCACCTGCTGGTGCCAAATTTGCATCAGATGATATCCATTTGTAAATCATTCGATACTCCTGTTTTTTACCCGGAACCTCAATCATTCGAATCTGCACTTCTCTTGTACTTCCAAGTACCGTATAATCTTCTACACCTGTAGTGACAAGGTCAGAATCGAATGTGTCGATTACAACAACATCATTTACAATCTCATCTGCTTCATTCTCAAATCGAATTTGATAGGTAATATCTTGTGTATTCGTCGGGTACCAAGCACCACAATCAACTTGCTTTGAAATAGGACCTAGCTCATCAACGGTCTCAAATTCAGCAGTTTCGCGATTAGATGAACCAAATAAGTCTACTTGTGGAAAGTCAACTTCACCAGTAAAGCAGAAGTCATTATATAGCTCGAGTTCCACTTTTGTTTCACCAGATATCAATATTTCAAAAGTTTCGCCTTTTGCTAAATCTGATATTTTCCATATTAACTCACCTTCTTTAGTCGAGGTTGGTTGTGGAGTTATTTTCACCTCTTTCCACCAATCTCCCATTTTCATGCTCAGTGAAGCACCTTCAATATCTTCCGTTCCCGCGTTATGAGCAAATAACTTTATCTCATTGTAACTGTTTCTCACTAATTTCCATCCGTTGATCATGGTTGAGCTCAATTCAAGGTCAACTACATCAGGCTTTTCAATTACATTTAGCTCTGGAGCAACATAATTCGTTGCAGAGGTTACATTCACAATACCCAATCTTCCACATCCAAAATCTTGACCATTCGTTTTTTCAAACGTGATTGTGTATGCATCATTCCCAACTGGTATTTCGTACAATCCGTATTTATTTGTGTACCCTACAATTTCACCAGGGTTAACAGTAACCTTAACTAAATCTAATCCTCGTTCAGTCTCATCAAAAACACAGTTATTATTTTCATCAAAATATATTCGGCCCGTAAGCATTGCAGAATGATATGTCAACTCACCAGCATTGATGATTCCATTTAAATTAAAATTACCATAAGCGTATATTTCATTGCCTTTTTCTGCTAAGCGAATCTGTTCATTTTGGAAAGTATTTTCGCCAAAGTGCCACCCATCAGCATCTTTTGAAATAAAATTGAACCGTCTTCCAGTTTGTCTATCTTCAAAACTTCCAGTGAGATAAAGCAAGCTATTATGTCCTGCGATGTCCCAGAATTCATGAATAATAACATCCTCTAGACCCACAGAAATATCCGTCCACTGGCTCCCGTCATACGACTTGATGTAATCGTAAACTATATTAGATTCTCCAGTTAAAATCAATTGATTATTTACAATATCAAAGTGTTTACTTTTCCCAATAAATGGAGGAGTTTCTAGAGGTCTCCAAGTACCATTTTGGTAGACCCCAGTATTGTAACGTTGTCCAGTTCCGGGGCGAGTAAATTCACCAGTTACATAAACTTTACCTAAAAAGGTAGTCGCATCAAGTACGTTGTCCGAAATACGATTATCTCCTAACACCCCTCCAACGGTTGTCCAAGTACCATCAACCATTGAAACCAAACCGCTATTCTCAAAGATGCCCACTAAGGTGAGATTATTATTGTATGAAATCAATTTGCTAACATTAGAAGCATTTGCTATTACATCATTTGTTAAATCTGTCCATTTGCTTCCATCCCATTCTATAATTCTATTGGGTTTTGTTGTTGGATTGGGTCCAAAATCACTACCTAAAACATACAGTTTACCGCTTAGTACCAGAGCGTCAACAATCTTGAAATTCTCTTGATCCGTAATTTCATGAAGTGGTATATTTGGGATAACTCCCAAACTCTCAAGACTAATTCCGTTATATCTGTGAAGTTCATATTGATTTGTTTCAGTAATTTCAAATACCAAAACGTTGTCACCACTAGGAACAATCAATTGCACAGCATTGAGCTCAGTTCCTTCTCCTAGTCTGTACATACCTTGTGCAGACGCGAAGCAGGAAGCTGCCATTAAAATCAATATGTGAATTAATTTCTTCACTTAGTTAAAATATTATACTGTAAACCAATGTTTAGTCCAAAGTTATACGGTTTCTCTGTTATTCCTTCGTCACGATTTCTAATCGATGTCAGCGAGTAATTAAAAAACGGCATTCCTCCAATATCTATCTTGTCACTTAGCTGCCAAGTCAGCCCTGCATTTATATTTAATCCAAGGTTGTTTCGCGAATAGGTTCCCATTGCAGACTCTAAATCAATCAGCTCGTCCATATATGTTGCATCGGCTCTCTTACCATTCATTTGAACAAGTCGGATATACTTGAATCCTCCCTCAATTCGAACATTAAACTTTCGATTCTGAATTGGGTAATTTGCTCCTAGTCGAAGTGGAACCTCGAAATAATGGTACGTATTTCTTCCGCTATAATTAACTTCAGTATGTGCCCGTGGGTCAAGAAACTCAGGTCTTACCTCTTTCCTCTCTACATCAAAATACAAGTAATAATCAACCAAGTAATTATAGTCGACCGACTCTTGAACTTGATTATAATTTAAACCTAAACCAAGATATACATTGTTGGATATATATCGATTTACTCTTGCCTCCAATTGGTAGCTCACACCTCCTTGTTCCATTTCCTTGGAGATAGCATCAAAATATGGGTTTATCTTCCAAGCGTTTCTTCCATTTGGAGCTATCACCTTGCTTGCCCAAGTAGGAGTAAAGGAAATTCCAACTTCCCATCTTGATATATTAGGTAAAATATCTTTTAATGATAATGTTGTTTCTGATTCGTTCAGATTCGTATTATCACTATCACGTTTAGGAGCTAAATCATTGTTTGTACGAACCGTTAAAGAAGTAGAAAAGCCCGGCTTTTTAATTCCGCCCTTAATGGAACCTCCACCGGGCTTAATATCTACAATTCTAGTAGGTAATTTATTAACCTCAGTCGTACTCTGAGGCAATGTCTTAATTTCTTTTTTAGTGTCAATGTCACTACTGTTTAAAAGAAGAGTGTTTGTTTCGTTACCACTCTTCTCTTCAGCTGTGGTTGTTGTTACCTTTTCATGTGTGTTTGGTTCATTTGCTGTCTTCCCGGACCGGGCTTCAGTAGGTATATATTTTTTAACAACAACAGATTCTTTTGTAGTCGGACCCTCTTCTATTTCTGGGGTCACAATAGATTCAACCACAGGTGCAATATCAGATGACTGGTTTAGCCAAAATATAGTTCCTGTAATGAATAGCAAAAGACCAATGGCAGCAGCCCACCATAAGGGTCTTTTTTTCTTTGTGTCAATAGCGTCAAGCTTTGATTCAATCGAAGACCAATCGTCCATAGATACATTTGCTTCAAAACCTTCCAATTGGCTTTTAATCAAATCATCAAATATGTCGTGATTCTTGCTCACTTCGATTTTTTAATATTTTCTTTTAACAAAACTCTCGCTCGAGAAAGTCTACTTTTCGAAGAACCAACTGAAATATCCAACTGATCTGCAATCTGCTGATGTGAATACCCATCAATTGCATACATGTTTAATACTAACCTGTATATTTCTGGAAGTTCTCTTACAAATACCATTACTTGTTGTGGCGTTAAACCTCCCCAAGTGTCAAGCTCTTCATTCGTTTCTTCATATGCCAAAGTTGATTGCTCGTCAATATCAACATGTGTGTACTTTGAAATCCCTCTAGTCACTCTGTTAATTGCAAGATTTGTAAAGATTCTTGACATCCAAGTTTGTAAAGTGCTTTTGAACTCAAACTTCTCAAGTTGAGTAAAAACCTTCACAAAACCATCTTGAAGGATGTCTTTTGCATCCTCATGGTTGGAAGTATATCTTAAACAAATGCCCATCATCTTTGAACCATATTTTTCAAAGAGCATTTTCTGAGCTTCCCTATCTTTTTTGATACATTGCTGTACAAGTTCCTCTTCACTGCTCAAAATGACTGCTCATTTAAATAGATAGACACGGGTTTTAGAAAAGGTTGCATTTTTTTTTGAATATTTTCAAAAATAAAAAAAGGGGGCACTTTTAGTGCCCCCTTACCTATAAGATAGTTTTACTTATTCAATGATAATTTTCTGATTGAATACTTGGTTATGAGCTGTCATTCGTACGAAGTACATACCAGCAGCTTTACCAGTCATATCAACAGTATATGTTCCATTTTGAAGTTGTCCTTCAATGATTTCAGC
>CAKZLB010000071.1 GCA_937124965.1 uncultured Bacteroidota bacterium | reverse complement strand
GCAAAAATGAATTTACTGCAATCAAGAATTGACTTTTCACGTCGCAAGATTGCATCGTATGAAGAATATAAGTTGAACGAATCACTCACGAACGAACAGAAAGAGCATGTCCGGGAAATGCTGTCTATTGAATTGAAGCATCTTAAAGATTTAGAATCGAACATCACAAATGAAAGTCAACAGAAACCCGTCCATTCAGGATTGTATAAATGAACTCAATGAAATGCTGCTGCATCAAAAGCAAGATTTACCTGATCTAATCAAACTCGGTTTGGTTGACCGATTTACAGCAAATCAGAAATATATCGCAATAAGTAAGACGATTGAATATTTGAAAGATTATCAAAACATAAAAATATCAAACAATGCAAAAGTTGAATAGTGTAACAGTAAAGAAAAATGAAATGGTCCTGAACTTCGTGTCGGACTTAGCACGTCAAACTGTTCCTGTTGTGGTCGATTTAGATCACGAAGTAGCTGTCAAGATTAAAGAAAGTCTGAATGTGTTGCGGTTGATTCTGCTGCATCAAGAGGGCGTTGTTCCTGCTGAATTTTTAGAGCTTGGTGGATATGAATCCGAGTTCGACTTTAAAGAAGTAGATTTTGACGAAGCGTTTGCACAGCACTATAAAGAACTTGAAAACGCAATTGAAGTGACGCATTTCAGTATGCACGACCAAGATACTGTCTGCAAAATCAAAGCGAAAAAGAAGACAGGCAGTGAAGAGCGGTTTACGTTAGTGCAGTACAATGCAATCAGTTTGTACGAAACGAAAAATGACAAATTGGACAGGTGTTTGTTTGCGTTTGAGATTATTTCGCAACATGCAAGAATGCAAGAGGTTGCACAAGGTGTGTTCAAAGGATTTGCACAAAATGTATATGTTGAAAGTGATGCAATCAGCGTGACGGATGATGATGTTGAGGTGCAGTATGAATTGAAATAAAATATCAAAAACATTAGCTATCACGGCACAGGTGTAAGCACTTACCGCTAAGTTTGAAAGCTACTTGTGCCGATGCTATCTTGAAAGCGTTAAAAGTTTAACTTTTGCAATTCGATTAATTTTGTTATATTTGTAAAAGATTCGCAAGTGACTGCGACCATTTGCGAATCTTATTTTAGGTTCTAACAGGGTTAATTGTGTCGCAGCGATTAGCCCTTTTTTATTTTAAACAAACAAAACAATGAAAAAATTAAGCACAATCCTTATTGCGCTACTATTAACAGCAGCAGCAACAGCACAGGTCACAATCGTCAAAGAAGTTGACGACATGACCGATGAAGTTTCGTACAGTCCGTCTGAACGCTTCTTCGTGGCAAACAACGAAAAAACAGAAGGCTTCGCAATTGATGCGATGCTTGATGTTGAAGATGGAATGATTTACGTACAAGGTTGGGTCGTCGTCACGGCAAGTCTGGGCGACTGTAACGAAGATAATCAGCTGATTGTTTTATTTGAAGATGATACAAGAATTACGCTCAACAGCTTTAACGATTTCAATTGTGACGAAGTAGCTTTCTTTGCTTTGGACTTAGAGCAAGAAGTTTACATCGCAACAAAACGCATTAAAAAAATGCGTTTCAAGAACGGATTTAGTTATGATGTTTACACCAACGAAGTCGAGGTGCAAGATTATTTCATTCAGTTGTATGATGCGATTGAAAACAAAAACAATCAGTAAGTATGTTTGATTACGCAATAGGATTCGATGCAGACACTAAGCGGTGCGGTTTGGTGTTTGCGGATCTAAATAACAAAAAAGTCTTGCACACGTACAATGAAGATATACTTGAAATAATCGAGGTGGTTCTTCCTGATCTGATGAAGCGATACAAAGTAGACAATCGGTACATTTTCGCACGAATAGAAATACCGACCTTTCAAACTGCTGTCAGTGTGAATATGCACAAGAAAAGCAGGATTGATTTTGCACAAGGTGTATTCGATTCGGCACGATGTGCTGAAGTAGCGAATATGTTTAAAAAGGCTTGTATCAGACACAATTTGACACACAGCAGCATCAAGTCAAGCAACAGGGTTCGCTGCGACTATGGCAACAGAAAACAGTTAGAAGTGGATCAGGTTAAACGGTTTGCTGCTGACCAACACCGCAAAGGGAAGTTTTTGACAAAAGTGGATTCGATTAAAGCAATGCAGAT
>CAKZLB010000070.1 GCA_937124965.1 uncultured Bacteroidota bacterium | reverse complement strand
AGGAAATGCATTAACGGTCGGAACATTGTCGACCTTACTGTAAACGGTGAAGAATCATTTTTCCACTTCGATCACGGGGACTATTCCTACTCGATTGACTTTGACGAAAAATACTACATTGAATGTATTGAAACGTTTAGTTTGAATGTTATTCACGCTGTCAATGTTAAATTGCAAGTAGATGGTGAGCCTAATGTAATCGAATACAAGGACATACTCGAATCTAACGACTACGACCTATTGAACGAACCTGATGTTATCGCTGAATGTATAGGTAACGGAATGCACTTCATAGTGTCGCAAGTGATTAACAATAATTCGCCAGCAAGAAGGGCGTTAAAAAAACTTCGTAAGTTGGTAGGAATGGAGGGCGACAATGAGTAGTATCTACAAAAAACTATTGGAAATTCAGAAGCATATTGATAGCTTCACGAAAGACACTAGAGGTCACGGATTTTCTTACGCATCAGGTTCGCAGGTATTGAATAAGATTCGACCAATAATGAACGAACAAGGCTTAATCCTAAAACAGGAGGTTTTGAGTGCCGAAAACACCAGAATAGACTACACTACTGCATCTGGCAAAGATAAGAGCGAAATTCTTACAAACGCTCAAATGCTTTTCACGTGGATAGATACTGATACAGGGGAAAAGGACGAATCTAAGTTTTACGCATCTGGAATGAATGGATGGGAGCAAGGTTTAGGTTCTGCACTTACTTATGGCGAAAGATACTTTTTATTAAAGTTCTTCCACGTTCCAACTGATGGAGATGATGTAGATAGTGTAAAAAAACCAAATTCGCAAGATTTACAAGATTCAAAAGTAGATAATAAGCGATGGTTAGAAATAAGCGCACCAGAATGGAAGTCTGCACTCGGCAAAGGCTCAAGCGTTGCAGATTTGAGAAAGTACTTTAAAATAAGCAAAGCAAATGCAGCCGAGTACGAAAAACAATTAAAGGAACTTAACAATCTTAAATAATGGGAGCTTCATCAAAATTATTTTTAGAAATACGAGAAAGGGAGTTTGAGCAAATCGACAGTTCCATACGAGAAAAGTTTTCAATTATGAAAGTGGAGCCAGACGATTATGAAGAGTTATTTAAGAACGACCCGACCCACTCAGCACTAATGAAAAACTACAAAAAAGCATCTAAGGAGTTGAGGGATTATAAATTTGACAAAAGACACAACTCATGAAATTTGACCTAAATAACCCCGTAGACTTAGCAAGATTTGAAACAAGAGTTCTCTCTCTCAAATTGAACAAAAAGAAAGTCGAGTTAAAAGAGATTCGACAAAATAGAACAATCAAACAAAATAGCTATTTACACGTCGTTCTATCTCTCTACGGGATTTATTCAGGTTACACGTTGGAAGAAGCTAAAACCCTATTTAAAAGACTTGCAGGGTTAGTCTATGAGAAAGACGGCAACAAGTTCTTAAAATCAACTTCAGACATGGACACGAAAGAGTTAACCGACTTCATAGAGTTTATTCGAGAAAAGTCAGCGGTTGAAGGATGCTATATTCCAACATCTGAAGAGTACCTCACCAACAAATACAGCATAGACAAAGAAATAGACAATCACAAAAAATATTTATGATACTAACACAATCGAGCGAAAACTTATTGAAAGTCAATGAGAAGCTAATCGAGATTAAAGAGTGCAGCCGCTTCAACATTTGGCGGTTGCTTAAAATAGTTCTTTCACTTAAAAAAATGATGAAATGAGCATATCCCCATACGTATACCCGGGAATAGGGACATTGCCAGTCAGGCTTCAAATTGAGGGTAAAAGAAAAGGAATGGTACTATACAATGCAGACAACATATTTCGAGCGGCTGTCAGAGTGTTTGAAATCTGCAACAAAGAAAAGTATTCAGCTGATTTAGTCAAGTCCAAAACCAGAAAACGTGAAATTGTCGAAATAAGGCAATGTGCAATGTATCTGATACAATCACACACTAAGATGAGTTTAAATGCGACAGGTGCAATGTTTAGCGGTCGAGATCATTCAACTGTAATTCATGGTGTAAGAACTTGGCAAGATTTGATTGATACGAGTAAAAAACACTACGAAATAACTGAAAGCGTCCGAAACATGGTCGAACAGATTGTGCAGGAAGACGAAGCCAGAGTTAGACAGAAACAAATGTTAAATAACAACTAATTACATCTTAAAAAATTAGTTATATTTGCTATGCGACACTTACAGAATAATACAACATTAATTTAAGAAACAATCGGGGCGAGTATCTCGCTTATTCGGCTAGTGTCGCAGCTTGTCCCGATATATTTTTATTTGAAAATATGAACTATAAAGAATTTTTAGAAACTAAGAAACACTCAATAGGTAATTTCGGATTTAAAGCTAACTATATTCCTGAAATGGCTTTCGACTTTCAAAAGTACATTATTGAGAAAGCAGTAAAAAAAGGTCGTATGGCTGTATTTGCTGACACTGGACTAGGCAAGACACTAATACAAATTTCGATAGCTGAAAACATCGTTAGACATACCAACAAGAAAGTTTTAATCCTTACTCCTTTGGCCGTTGCTTTCCAGTTTATTGAAGAAGCTGAAAAGTTAGGGATTACGGACATTGAATACTCAAAAGACGGCAAGCATAAAAGCAAAATAGTAGTTTGTAATTACGAGCGGTTACACTTCTTTGATCGAAACGATTTTGAAGGCGTTATATTAGACGAAAGTTCTATTCTTAAAAACTTTGACGGCAAAATTAAGGGAGCAATAACGGCCTTTGTGAAAAAGATCCCTTACAGATTTTTAAGCACGGCAACCCCATCACCAAATGACTTTATTGAATTGGGGACAAGCAGCGAAGCACTTGGGTACATGGGTTACATGGATATGCTAACAAAGTTCTTTAAGAACAACCAAAATAGCATAGATTCAAACAATCGGAACATAGGAGAAAAGTATTACTTAAAACCTCATGCACAAATTGACTTTTTTGCATGGGTTAATCAGTGGGCTATTATGGTAAAAATGCCTAGCGATTTAGGATTTTCTGATGATAGGTATAAATTGCCAGAACTGATGTTGAATAAGCATACAGTAAAAAATCAAAGCCTATTAGATGTAGACGGTCAAATACAAATGTTTAATAAGCCCGCTAAAAATTTTAATGAAGTTAGGCACGAGGTAAAAATGACGATACCTCAACGATGTGAAAAAGCCCTAGAATTGGCACAAGGTAAAACCTCTGTATATTGGGTTAATAGAAATGACGAAAGTAGTATTTTAAAAAACAACGACAGCGAAGCCGTTGAAATTATAGGTAGTCAGTCGATAGACAGAAAAGAATAAATACTAAAAGCATTCGCAGACGGACAAATTAAGCGAATAATTACCAAAGCCAAAATGACTGGTATGGGGTTGAATTGGCAACATTGCAATCACTCCGTATTTTTTCCGACTTACTCATACGAACAGTATTACCAAGCTGTTCGAAGGTTCTGGAGGTTCGGACAAAAAAGAGACGTTACTATTGATATGGTAATTTCTGACGGGCAAACAAGAATATTGGAAGCTATTGAACAAAAGACACAAAAAGCAATCGAACTCTACGAAAACCTTACTAAGAATGTAAACTCAAATTTTGAAAACGTAACAAAAGAATTTAATCAAGAAATTAAAAAACCCTTATTCTAATGAAAGCAAAAGAACAATTACACGAAAAAAACTATTCAATTTACAATGCTGATTGCATGGATGTAGTTAGTGTTTTAGAACCTAAGTCAGTTGATATGGTTGTTTATTCTCCACCATTCGCAGGACTTTATAATTACAGTTCGGATCACAGAGACATGAGCAATTGCGAGACAAAAGAACAATTTTTAGAGCAATATGACTTTCTAGTAAAAGAATTATCCAGAGTAACAAAAGACGGAAGGGTTAATGCTGTACATTGTACGGATGTATTCGACAATACTTGTAGACTTTGGGACTTCCCTCATGAAGTGATAAAAATACATGAAAAGTATGGTTTTGAATATCGTAACAGGATAACGATATGGAAGGAGCCTTTAAAAGTCCGTATGAGAACAATGGTTCAAAGTTTAATGCACAAGTTTATCGTAGAAGATTCTACAAAGTGTTTCACGGCAATGCCAGACTACGTTTTAATCTTCACTAAAAAAGGCGAAAACAAGGTACCAGTAACTCATGAATTTGGACTTAATCATTATGCTGGTAGCACTCCGATACTTCCAAACATTTTGCAAGCATGGAACAACGCAAACGACTGCAATTTAAATGAGTTGGAATTGTGGGACTATCTGAATAGAGAATTTAAAGGTCACACCGACCCAAAATCAAACAAGCTATCACACTACATTTGGCAACGTTACGCTAGTAGTGTATGGGACGACATAAGAATTGACGAAGTACTTAAATTTAAGGAAGGTAAAGACTCTGACGATGAAAAGCACGTACACCCCCTTCAATTGGACGTTATTGATAGATTGGTAGAATTGTACACTAATCCTAACGAGGTTGTTTTAACTCCATTTATGGGAGTTGGGTCGGAAGTTTATAGCCCTGTTTCAATGGGTCGTAAAGCAATAGGTATTGAATTAAAAGATAGCTACTATAAACAAGCTATTAAAAACTTGAAAGACGTTAAGTTTAGAAACAATTACGTTAAGCAAGAAACTTTATTCTAATGGCATTCAAAAGCTACATGAAACCAGAGAAAGACGGCAAAAAGGTTTGTAAGGCTTGTAATAAGAGATTTAAACCCCAACGACCTATTCAGTCAGTTTGTAATTGGAGATGCGCTAACAGGCTTGTAAAAGCGAAAGCACGCAAAGAAAAGCAAGAACATCGCGATAAAGTTGTTAAGCATTCCAAACTGATGGGAGAAGCAAAAGCAGCCTTTCAGAAGTGGGTGAGACTTCGAGACGAATCAAAACCTTGTGTTTCATGTGGTAAGATGTTAGCAGAACAGTGGGATGGGTCACACTTCTACAAAGCGGAAGTTTACAGAGGTGTGATTTTCAACGAGGACAACGTACATAAAAGCTGCTCCTACTGTAACAAGTGGCTCGATGGAAATTTAATACCGTACAGAAAAGAGTTAATCAATAGAATAGGAACGGAGCGAGTAAACATATTGGACAAAGAAGCCAACACAACCAGGCAAAAGAAGTGGTCACGATTTGAACTTATTGAGATTCGTGACAAATACAAACAGTTAATTAAAAATCATGGCAAATAAGAATAAAAACTCAGACAGTCAATACAAGGGAGTTTGTAGGTTTAGAAAGAACGACCCTTTAGAACGATGGAGCGCGCAAGCACAAACACCCAACGGGCAAAGACTCAGCGCAGTATTGAAAACAGAACGAGAAGCGGCAAAAGCGGTTGACTTGTTCTATATTAGAAACGGGGTTGAGCCTGTAAACATTTTAAAACGCAAATTATGAACAATTACTTTGACCATTCAAACAGTTTAAAATCTAAATTTTGCGAAATATACAGGTGTGACTTCTCATTTATAAGCCACATATTAAAAGATTTCCATTATAAAAGCGACCAAATAGGTGGTGGGATTAGTCAATGTTTTGCAATGTATTACATGGGGGGTTTGGTTGGGGGTAGCGTGTTGGGATTGCCTAGACATAATAATAAATACAGTGGTGGTATTGATATCAGGAGAATGGCGTGTATTGATGATTCTCCTAAAAATAGTGAATCTTGGTTTTTGGGAAGTATAATAAGATGGATTAAAACAAATACAGATTACAAGTTTGTATTGTCTTATAGTGATAAGACGGTAAACCATCAAGGGGTCATTTATAAAGCTGCAAATTTTAAACAAAATGGAGAGACCTCCCCAACCAAATATGTAATATGGGATGGTAAAACTTATCACCCACGAAGTTTATCTATTGATAGAGATTATTCGTATAAATTAAGGGAAGCAGTCAGAAAAGGTGAAGCCACTATAAATACTGGGTTGCCAAAAAAGATTTGGATATACGAAATACCTAAAAAGGGAAGAAATAAAAAATACTTTGTAAAAAAAATAGAGGATATGAACCAATTGCAATTATTATGAACAATTACTTCAACACAAACAACGAAACAGGCGAACGATTAAAGAAAAGCGAATCTAAGGCCGAAAAGCAAAGTGAAGCTATTTTAAAAATCTTCCACAGATGCAAGAGATTAACAGCTAGTGAATGCTGGAAGATATACGACTTCAATCGCAAAACTCCGATAACAAGCGTACGAAGGGCAATAACTAACCTTTGCGCTGATAACCAACTCGAGAAAACTGACGAAATGAAACTAGGCTTATACGGCAAAAATGAACACGTTTATAAGCTAATTGGCGAAGTCACAAAAACAGACAAAAACGGACAAATAACATTTTTATGATTAAGAAGTTCAAAATAGGGAAAATGAACGCAACTTTTGTCACCCGTCACAGATGGGATACAAATCGAAAGTTTCACCCTGAATTTAGAGAATATAGGCTAGGGTTACATTTTGACCGTAAAAAAGTAGTTGGGGTTAATGATTTTCACGACCCGAAGAAGTGGAATGATAACCTAGTCAATGATTACACGATAGGCATTGATTTAATCATATTCAAAGCTCGGGTTCGTTTTCATTTTGGACAAATAACATTTTTATAATAGGGGCAAAAGACTTACTTTTGTAATGCAATACACGTAGAATGAAGAATTTTCTTACAACATTTAGACTATCGGCGGCTGCACCCTTACGTGTATTGCAACTCTTTTTGTGCACCGCCTTTAGTTTAATAAAACGCAATACACGATGACACACCATTTCAAATCAACAAGGTCTCCAGAGGAGTTACTGGTAAAAACTAATGACGGACTTTTAAAAGTTTCAATATCGGTTAATAGAAAGCAATACGCTGGAGTTCACTTAACACTAGATCAAGCGAAGCAGCTTAAGGATTCTATCGGGTTATTCATTAAAGATTTAGAAAATTGAGGTTTACTGGTGGGTTTATAAAAATGTATAGATCATTCCTGGAGTGGGAATGGTACTCAGATTTAAACACTAGAGTATTGTTTCAGCATCTTATTTTAATAGCCAATTACAAGGATTCAAGATTGAGGGGTAATGTTGTTAAACGTGGTCAGGTTATTACAAGCGTTTCAGACCTTGCAAAGTCAAGCGGGTTAAGCGTGCAAAATGTTAGGACATCTTTGTCTAAATTAAAACTAACAAACGAAATAACAATTGTATCGAGTAGCGAGGGTTCAACAATAACAGTAGTTAACTACAATTCATACCAAGATGCTAACGATACGCCTAACAAACGACCAACAAGCAACCAACAAACGACTAACAAACGACTAACAACATATAAAGAAGATAAGAATATAAGAAGTAAAGAAGATAATATAAATGATGGGGTAACTCCATTTGAAAAAACATTTCAGAAATTTGAGCAAATGAGGACTGAAATTGGTAAACCATTAACCGAAACAGGGCGTGAGTTAATACTCCGTAATTTAGAACATTTAGCGGATGGTAACGAGAACCTAGAAATTAAAATCCTAGAACAGTCAATTGTTTGTAATTACCCAAACGTATACAAGTTAAATAAAGATAAATCAACAAGTTCTAAGCCTAGAAAAATTAGTCCAATATGATAGTTTGGGATGACATACAGATAAAAGGCGAACGGAAAGGCGAAAAGAAAACTCTTTGCCCTAACTGCTCGCATACTCGAAAAAAGAAAACAGACCCTTGTTTGTCTGTTAATTTTGATAAGGGCGTTGCTAACTGTTTCAATTGTGGTGATTTTTCAGTAAGAGAAGAAAAAAACAAATCTTTCGACTTACCTCAACAAAACTTTCAAGATTATACGAGCATATCAGTTAAGATGAGTGATTGGCTTAAAAAGCGTAAAATCAGCTTAAAAACGGTAAATGAGTTGTATGTAACGGAAGAAATGTATTTTCAACCGCAACTTGATAAAACGGTAAACAATCTAGTATTCAATTATTTTGAAGGTGAAAAGCTAATCAACAAAAAATACCGTTCAGGTGGTAAGGCATTCACTCAGTCTAAAAACGCAAAAACTACGTTTTACAATCTAAACGCTATAATCGGCAAAAAAGAATGTTACATTGTTGAGGGTGAAATGGATGTTCTAGCAATGCACGAAGCTGGCTACAAGAACACCATAAGCGTACCTAACGGAGCGAACGACAACGATAAATACTGGAAGCACTCCGAGCGATATTTAAAAAGCATTGAAAAGTTTATCATTGCTACGGACAATGACGAAAAGGGTATCAAGTTACGTGAAGACATTGCACACCGATTAGGTCGGTTTAGATGCTCTTTTATAGAGTGGGTAAACAAAGATGCAAACGGGGACTTAATCGCTGGCATAATTCACGAATCAATAAAATCTGTTAAGGCGTTCCCAGTTAAGGGGGTTGTCACAATGGAAGATTTGAAAGATGATTATCTAGCATTGTACGATCAAGGCATTCCTCAAACGATAAAACCCAAAGACAAGTCTTTCACAGAATTTAATAAAATCTTCAGCTTGCTAACAGGACAGCTCACAATTGTAACGGGCATTCCTTCACATGGTAAGTCTACTTGGTTAGAATGGTATGTTTTGAACTTAATCAAAGACTATTCTTTCAAGGCGTCTTTTTTTAGTCCTGAACATTCACCTATGGAGTTGCACAAATCAAACTTTGCTCAAAAGGTTGTCGGGAAGTCTTTTTTCGGAACGGAACGAATGACGAAAACGGAAGCAATAAAAGCCAGTGAGTTCATTAATAACAAACTTGTAATGATGTCACCTGAAGGGGGAGAATCTCCGACATGGGATTGGCTACTGGGGTCAATGCAAGAACAAATATTTGGCAACGGGACAAAGATTTTTGTAATTGATGCTTTCAATAAGTTGCTACTTCCAAAAGGCAATCGATTGGAGCAAATAAACGAAGTGCTTACACGATTAACGGCATTTAGTCAATCAAATGATGTTTTAGTTTTCCTGGTTGCACACCCTACCAAAATGCAGCTTCAGGATGACGGCACTTATCGAGAACCGACACTCTATGACGTCAGCGGATCTAGTGACTTTAGAAATCAAACGCATAACGGACTTTGTGTCCATAGGACTTTTAAAAGCGAGAATACAGACGGTTACACCACAATCAGGAACTTAAAGACTAAGTTTAGTTTTCAGGGTGAAATTGGAGCAAGTGAAGACTTTGCCTATAACATTAAAAGCGGTAGGTATTCAAGGTGTGTTCAAGGCATGGCATACCCATTTGACAATACACCACTTTACGGAGAAGAAAAAAAAGACAGTGATAATTTATTTACAACAATTAATGAAACTGCACCATTTTAACGATTTAACGCAATGTTTAACATAAAATAAAAATAATAATTCAAAACATTATAGATTTTATTGATTTGTATAAATGTAAGGATTTTACGAAGTTTGAAGCATGGAAGAGGAATTAAAAAAGGCACTAGAACAAGGTTTAAAGTTAGCCGAAAAAACAGG
>CAKZLB010000069.1 GCA_937124965.1 uncultured Bacteroidota bacterium | reverse complement strand
CCAGCAGTACAAGTAATTACATTACCTGCAATTGCAGTTAAGGTACCAGGACCCATTTCTACATCACATCCTTTAAGGATTTCGATGTAATCTTTCTTTATTAAGGTAACGGAAGCACCGATATCGTTTGACGAGGTCAAGCCAACACACCATTTTCCAACGTCAGGGAATCCTGGGATACCTTTCGCAGAGAAAACAGTTGGGTTTTGATCTGCATCCGATCCACCTGCGGCAATATCAATGCGCGTTCCAGCAGAATCGGCTTGTTGATACATGAACCACTCCCAGTAAATCGCACCATTTGTAGACAAATCAGTTAAATCAAACGTATTGTAGAGCTCAATAGCGTTTGCACTTGCAACAAAATCTGCAACCGGAGGAGCTGTAGGAGTAACAACTTCAACACAACTCAGTGCAGAATCTCTACCTAAGCAGTTTTCAGAAAACAATCGAACACAGTATTTACCAGTTGATGTAAACTTTACTGTAGCATTAGTAGTCGTGTAGTCAATAGATCCATCGTCTCCAATGTCCCATCCATGATATTGATAACCTGTTTGATTATTATTTACCATAGATACTTTTGTCTTCACAAAAGCAGTATCTACCATAAAAAAACCTGCTGCTAAAGTACCTGAAACTGCAAGAGTCATAGTATAATCTTCTTCTTCTCCGTACGATAAATTAGTACAAGATGAACCCGACGAGTGTGTATTACCTAAATAATAGTCACCCTTTATTCTCATACGAGTTACGCCAGTTTTAATGTTATTACACCCAACTGTAAACTTGTAAGTTTTAGTGGTGTTTGCTGCTTGCTGGGTCCAGTTGGATGAGACGTACTCTCCAGCATCGTCAAAGTCTTGATCATTATTTAAATCAATCCAAACTCCCATATTCATAGGGAAACGACCACAACCAATGGAAATCTCGTAATTAGATCCGCCATTCAATGTAAATGCTGAGGTAGACGTAATAAGCGTACTACTGACCGTGGTACTACCATTACATCCATCTGCGGCTTTACTATATATGGTTGTACCATTGCTACTGATTGCGACGGACTCAATGGACATGCCATTAAGCGAACAATATGCGTTCGTCCATCCAGACGTACAATATTGAGCACTCGCCGACAGGGCCCCAATAATTAAAAATGCCAACAGGAAATAAGTACGTTGATAAGGCGACTCTTTTCCTAAAATACTACTTGTAAAATTCTGTTTCATATTCTATTTTTTATGTTAATGTCTATTGAAATCGTTAAATAATTGCTATCAAATATATTGTGTTCCACTTTCATTTTGACACATTTTTTACAGAAAGTTTCAAAATAGTTTTATTGCTTGACAATGTGTGACAATAATTTTACATTTGAGTATGTTGTTTAATTCGGTCATTTCATGGTATTTCAAGAAAAGAATTCAACAAGTTCAGCATAGTATCAACAATGCTATTGATGTACAAAATTCTACCTGGTTGAACCTAATTCACAACGGTGTTAGAACGACTTTTGGAATGGCGCATGGTTTCTCATCTATTAAGTCTAGAGACTCCTTTCGAAAAAACGTCCCAATCCAAACGTACGAATCACTCAAACCATACATTGAACGACTAATGCTAGGTCATCAATTTGAATTGTGGCCATCTGAAATTAAATGGTTTGCTAAATCATCAGGAACAACATCAAGCAAAAGTAAATTCATCCCTGTAAGTTTTGAAGCTTTAGAAGAATGTCAGTTTAAAGGTGCACGAGACCTAATGACTATTTATTGTCACAACAATGCCGCAACCAAAATATTTGAAGGTAAAAGTTTAATGATTGGTGGAAGCCATGAAATAAATCAATTAAACAACAATTCATATTGCGGAGATTTATCTGCAGTAATGATGAATAATTTGCCATTTTGGGTAAATCTTTTGAGTACTCCAAAACCTGAAATTGCATTAATGTCAGACTGGGAAATAAAACTTGAAAAAATGGCTCGTTCAACAAAAAATGATGACGTAACGAGTATTTCAGGTGTTCCAACCTGGACCATGTTATTGATTAATCGCCTTCTTGAAATAACGGACTCGAAAAATATTTTAGATATCTGGCCAAACTTAGAGTTATATATGCACGGTGGTGTAGGCTTTGATCCGTACAGAAGACCATTCGAAAAATTAATACCTAGCCCAACCATGAACTATATGGAAACATATAATGCTTCTGAGGGTTTCTTTGGTATACAAGACACATTAAGTCCTACGGGTGACATGCTTTTAATGATGGACTACGGCATCTATTATGAGTTTATGCCAATGGAGGAATATGGGAAAGTGGAACCTAAAACCTTATTGTTAGAAGAGGTAGAAGTTAACACGAACTATGCTCTAGTCATTACTACAAATGCCGGACTTTGGAGATATTTAATTGGTGACACGATCATGTTTACCGATATAAACCCTTTTAGATTCAAAATCACAGGAAGAACTAAGTTGTTTATTAACGCCTTTGGTGAGGAGTTAATTATTGAAAATGCTGAAATGGCCCTTACAAAGGCATGTAAATCCACCAACGCGTCTATTCGAGATTACACCGCAGCTCCGATTTACTTTAAGGACAAAAACAGTGGTGGACATCAGTGGCTTATTGAATTTGACAAGAAACCTAATGATCTAAAAAAGTTTGAATTAGAATTAGATGCATCTCTTAAATCTGTTAATTCAGATTATGAGGCGAAACGACAGGGCGACCTTGCTTTAAAACCGCCGCAAATAATGATGTGTGACCCAGGAACATTTTACAAATGGATGAAAACAAAAGGAAAACTCGGGGGGCAAAACAAGGTACCTCGTTTGTCAAATAACCGAGAAATTGTCGATGATATTCTCACACTCATAAAAAAATAACTCATTTGAGTGAATGGACGTTATTTTTGTCCAATGTCATTCAAACTCCAGTCAGATTTCGAGCCAAAAGGTGATCAACCAGAAGCGATAAAACAATTAGTTGAGGGTTTAAACGGTGGGTTGAAAAGTCAAACACTACTAGGCGTCACGGGCTCAGGAAAGACGTTTACTATGGCTAACGTAATTCAAGAAGTTCAAAAACCCACGTTAATTATTAGTCACAATAAAACCCTGGTCGCACAATTATATGGTGAGTTTAAGCAATTCTTTCCAGAGAACGCCGTGGAGTATTTTGTTTCTTACTACGACTACTATCAACCAGAGGCCTTCCTACCTACAACCAATACGTACATTGAAAAGGATTTACAAATCAATGAAGAAATAGAGAAACTACGATTAAGTACTACATCGTCTTTACTCAGTGGCAGAAGGGATGTAATCGTACTTGCGTCGGTAAGTTGTATATACGGTGCTGGTAATCCAAACGACTTCGAAAGCAGTATAATCAGACTTGATGTTGGACTTAAAATGAGTCGTAACACGCTGCTATACGCTCTCGTAGAAAGTCTTTACAGTAGAACAACCGCCGACTTTAAACGTGGTACATTTAGGGTAAAAGGAGATAATGTGGATGTGTTTCTGGCGTATGATGATCATGCGTTACGCATTACTTTCTTTGGCAACGAAATTGAAGAATTATCTTTAATTGATCCTCTTTCTGGAAGAACCCTAGAAAAGCTACAAACAGCTGCAGTTTTTCCAGCAAACTTATGGGTAACCCCGCGTGAACGCTTGAATAATGCAATTAGACATATTCAAGATGATATGGTCAAACAGGTTGATTTTTTTAAGTCAACAGACAAACCTTTAGAAGCAAAACGTATTGAAGAACGCACAACCTACGATTTAGAAATGATACGTGAGTTAGGCTATTGTAGTGGTATTGAGAATTATAGTCGTTATATGGACGACAGAAAACCAGGGACACGACCGTTTTGTTTAATTGATTATTTCCCAGAGGATTTTTTGATGATTATTGATGAAAGCCACGTAACGTTACCACAGGTTAGGGCCATGTACGGGGGTGACCGATCTCGAAAAATAAATCTAGTTGATTATGGTTTTAGGCTACCTGCTGCGATGGACAATAGACCATTAAAGTTCGATGAGTTTGAAAAAATGGTTAATCAAGTAGTGTATGTGAGCGCAACACCTGCGGACTATGAAATAATGGAGTCTGAGGGAGTAATCGTCGAGCAAGTGATCCGTCCTACTGGACTGCTGGATCCCGTTTTAGAAGTACGTCCCTGTGTTAATCAAGTAGATGATTTATTGGATGAAATAGATTCTGAGGTAAAAAAAGGAGCTAGAGTATTGGTTACTACATTAACTAAAAGAATGGCTGAAGAGTTGGATAAATATCTTAAAAAGCTAAACATAAAAAGCACCTATATCCATTCAGAAGTTAAAACACTAGACCGAGTTGAAATTCTTCGAGATTTACGAATGGGGGTATATGACGTTTTAGTAGGTGTTAACTTGTTACGTGAAGGATTGGATTTACCAGAAGTATCACTAGTAGCCATTTTAGATGCTGACAAAGAGGGTTTCTTAAGGTCACATCGGTCATTAACTCAAACCATAGGTAGAGCAGCAAGGAATGAAAATGGAAGAGTCATATTATATGCTGATAAGATGACAGACTCTATGAGTAAAACTATTTCAGAAAACAACAGAAGAAGGGAAATACAAATCGAGTATAATACGTTGCACAACATTACACCAACAACGATTTATAAGAGTAAAGAAGCCATAATGGAACAGACTTCCGTGGCAGACAGGAAATCGAACCGAGATGCGAAACCATACTTCCAAGACAGTGATCTAAACCTTGCAGCTGACCCAGTGTATAAACTAATGTCAAAGCCTGATATCCAAAAGGCCATTGAACAAAACACTAAACTTATGAAGAAGGCGGCGAAGGATCTTGATTTTATTGAGGCCGCTCGATATCGCGATGAAATAGAAGCATTGAGGAAAATGTTGTAGTGTTTAGTTTTAAGCAATAAAAAAGGAGCAATTGAATCAATAGCTCCTTTTTTATTTATGTTATTTTCTACCTATTTCCGGTAGTACAGTTTAACTTCAACTCTTCTGTTAATTGCTCTACCTTCAGGAGTATCGTTTCCAGCTTTTGGTTGCGTTTCACCATATCCTTTAGATGCTAGTCTAGTTCCATCAACCCCTTTAGAGATTAAGTAAGCTCTTACAGCATCTGCTCTATTTTGACTCAACGTCATATTGTCTTCAGGAGCACCAACATTGTCAGTGTGACCTTCAACATAAACATTGATGGTTGGGTTGTCCAACAAGATCTCTGCAATAGAATCCAAATCTGCTTTGGATGTTTCTTTTAGTGTTGCACTCGCAGTTTCAAACTGAACGTTTTTCGCGGCTAAGTTTACTTTGTCTACAATTTCTTTTGGAACTTCCTCATCGTGATCAAACTTGTAGGTACCTGTACCTTCACCGAAGTTAAATACAAAACCAGCAGAATGGTACAAGTAAGCATCGTGTAATGCACTCAAACGCACCTTACTTAGAGAGAATGGCAGTCCATCATAATTATCATCGTATGTATAATTATATGTTGACTGTAAGGTTAAATCTAGAAAGTCTGTCAATGAAATTCTAACACCACCACCAGCATTCCAATGGGCAGCAGTCCAAGAACGATTGTTAACGTAGTTTAATGCATATCCATCTTGCTCATGGATGATCTTTGAAACGGATTGCATTGCACCCCACCCAGCATTTAAGAAAGGCTTAAATCTACTTTCTTCAGACATTATTTTGCCGTTAGCAAACTTGAAACGCAGTCCTAATGTTAAATCACTAACCGTAGCTGTAAATCCCAATTTACGGGGGTAGCTATCATCTCTATGGCCAAGCTCTCCAACTGAGGCAGTAACTATCGCGTCAAAAGACGAATTCACATAGTACCCAAATGATCCACCAATCGCTTGATATTCTGGCTTTTCTGCAAGGAAGTATCGTGTCCCACGATCCCCACCATACTCACGTAAACCACCATTAATCTCAAATCCAAATTTATGCAAGTAGTTTTGAGCTATTGCATCCCCAGCTCCAATTAATGTTAGTGCAAGGACAGCACAGGAAACAAAGATTTTTTTATTCATTTCTATTTATAAGTTTTCTTAAAATAAGTTTTACTAGAGATTCAGCACAATGTCATATAAATCTCACACAACAATATTAAGCGTTATTGCAGAAATAAAAAAAAAATTGATTTTATTTTTAATTTTTTGACAATCTGTAAGTTACAAATCACGCCCAAATCTTTGTTCCTTCAGTACAATTCTGACATATGTCTATGTTTTTCCGCGATTTTAAGACCAGTTTCCTAAACGAATTGTATTGGGCATTTTCCCAAATTGTTTTAAAGTCTTCCGTGTATAAATCACCAAATTGATGACTAGCATCTTTATCAAAACAACAGGGTGCAATTTTACCGTCCCACGTTATCACACAACTGTGCCATAACCTCCAACAGTGGTTCAGTAACTTATTTTTAATGGAAGGTTTGTTTTCAATTGAATACCGAGAATACTTTTCGTTCTTAGGTATTAAATCACTATTCGTTTCAAAGTCATACACCTGTGCTGTTTTGATTCCTAATTCATCAACACCATATTCCTTTGCTAATTTCTTTATTTCATCAATCTCATGTTCATTGTGACCAAAAACAATGAACTGCCATATAATGTGAGGCCCTTTCCCGTATTTCTTTTTTGCTTCAACTAAGTTTTTTGTACCATCTAGCACTTTCTGTAAATTACCTCCGATACGATACTTGCTGTACGTTTCTTGTGAGGTCCCATCCAGTGAAATAATCAATCTATCGAGACCAGAATCAATGGTTTCTTTACAAACTTCTTCAGTCAAATAATGTGCGTTTGTACTAGTTGCAGTGTAAATTTTATGATCAGAAGCGTACCGAACCATTTTTAAAAAATCACGGTTTAAATATGGTTCGCCTTGAAAATAATAGGTAATATAAGTAAGCGTTTTGTGAAGCTCATCAATGATTTTTTTATTCAAATCCGTTTGAAGCATTCCTGTTTCACGGGTGAACTGACGCAAACCACTAGGACATTGTGGACATCTCAAATTGCAAGACGTCGTAGGCTCGATACTGATTGCAATCGGGTAGCCAGAATGATAGTTCTTTTTTGTAATTCTCGACCTATAATAACTCCATACAACACGAGTCATGTTCGACATGCGTTTGTATGTTAGAATATTTAAATAGTGCAGTGTATCCTTAAGGTTAAAAATCACACTGCGAAGTTACTGTACTTAAACTCCTTTGTCTAATAATTCTAGGGCATTTTTATAGTCGTTTTCATGCACGAACATTCTGATTCCTCCATTACTTTGAGTAAACACATTATAACTTGTTGCATTAATGTCACCTAGGATTTGAGTAAATACCCCCATGCTTTCCAAATGATTTTTCGCGTTGTGAGCATCAATGCTGTTAAAAAATGTTTTTAATAAAACGAAATTTTCCATGCCTGAATATACAACTCTTTAATAAGCTTTCGCAAACAGAACTCTTTGATTCGACGGATTACCACTGAAAACGCATGTACCTTTTTCTTCTTTTGTATCAAACGGAATGCAGCGTATCGTCGCTTTCGTTAATTCTTTTATTTTCTCCTCTGTTTCTCCAGTTCCATCCCAATGAGCAGAAATAAACCCAGTTTTTGTCTCCAAAACCTCTTGGAACTCTTCCCAAGTATTTACCAAAGTAATGTGGTTATCTCTAAAAGTCTCTGCTTTCAAGTAAAGGTTTTCTTGAATTGACTCCAAAAGATGTTCAATTTTTCCAGAAAGGTCATTGATTTGATAAGCTGTCTTTTCTTTCGTGTCTCTACGAGCAATTTCCACCGTGCCTTTTTCCAAATCACGCGGTCCAATAGCAATTCTTAGAGGCACCCCTTTTAATTCCCATTCGGCAAACTTGTATCCTGGCTTGAACGTATCACGATCATCAAACTTTACGGAAACACCAATCTTTTCTAGATCACTCTTTATTTCAAGAGCTTTTTTAGAAATAATTTCAAGCTGCTCTTCTCCACGATAAATAGGTACTATAACAACTTGTATTGGTGCTAATTTTGGTGGCAACACCAAACCCTCATCATCGCTATGAGTCATAATTAGAGCGCCCATTAACCTTGTTGACACTCCCCAACTTGTAGCCCATACATATTCTTGCTTTCCTTCTTTACTTGTAAATTTAACATCAAATGCTTGAGCAAAATTTTGTCCTAAGAAATGCGAAGTACCCATTTGCAATGCTTTTCCATCTTGCATTAATCCTTCAATACAATAGGTATCATCAGCCCCAGCGAAGCGTTCATTTTCTGTTTTAACGCCTTTAATTACTGGGGTTGCCATAAACTGTTCAGCAAAATCAGCATAAACATGTAACATTTTGGTTGTTTCGTCGATTGCTTCTTGCCTTGTCGCATGAGCAGTATGCCCTTCTTGCCATAAAAACTCGGTTGTACGCAGAAATAAACGAGTCCTCATTTCCCAACGTACAACATTAGCCCATTGATTAACGAGTATCGGTAAATCTCGATATGATTCTATCCACCCTCTATACGTATTCCAAATAATCGCTTCACTTGTTGGCCGAACGATTAATTCCTCCTCCAGCTTTGCTTTCGGGTCAACTATAAGTTTAGCGTCATTTTCAGGATCTGTTTTTAATCGATAATGAGTAACAACTGCACATTCTTTTGCAAACCCTTCAGCATTTTTTTCTTCGGCCTCGAAAAGACTTTTTGGAACAAAAAGCGGGAAATATGCGTTCGAATGACCCGTATCCTTAAACATCTTGTCAAGTTGAGCTTGCATTTTTTCCCATATAGCATACCCATATGGCTTAATAACCATACAGCCTTTTACAGCAGAGTGCTCTGCCAAATCAGCATCTTTTACGAGGTTGTTATACCATTTTGAGTAATCTTCTTCTCGAGTAATTTTTTCAAACGCCATGTTATGTTGTATATTGGAATACTATTTGTTTTAATAGGTTGAGGAGGCAAAGTTAGAACTTCTCGTATTTAAATGAATTCATAAAACAATTAATGCCTATGAAAACCATATATATTCTTTCGTCAGCACTCTTCTTTCTGACCTCATGTGCTTCATTACAAGGGCCTCAAGACTCATTTTCAGGAGTTGAAGATGATTTATATTATTCTCCTAATGATGATAAGGTAAATGACATTACTAAAAAAAATGAAGATAGTTATTCTGCTGATGAGTACGTGACTCAGTCTAAAAAAGTAGATGTTGAATACACAAAATCAGACAATTTGACTAACGATCAACTTGAAGAAGTTTATCAAAATAATAATTCGGCTTCTGCGGAAACGAATGAAGTGTACGAAAATGACGGATATGCAAGTCAAGGGTTTTCCTATGAGGACCATTTTAATCGACTAGATGGTTCAGATGATGATTTTTACAATGGATATACGGATGGGTATGCCGACGGATATGATGATGGCTCTTGGAATTCAAATAGAAGAACCAATATTCGATATAGAAACTACAGTAGATGGGATTATTACGACCCATTCTACGACCCTTATTACAATGGATGGGCATATTCTCGACCGTATCGTTGGAACAGGTGGAATCGATGGAATCAACCAAACGTTTATGTAGGATATTCAACACGTTGGGGTTGGTATAGTGGATGGAATAATGGCTGGAATAACGGTTGGAACTGTTATCCAACTGCGCGTTATGGTTATGGTTGGAATAGTTACGGTTACGGTTGGAATAATTATGGTTATGGCTGGAATGGTCGTAATGGTTACTATAACAATGGATATTATAATAATGGTTGGCGAAATAACCGCAGAAATCAGCCTATATATACAACCAGAACTTACGGTAGTTCAGGTGTAAACCCTCAAGTCAATAGGCCTAGACAAACCATCCGAACAAATACTCCTACGAGAGGGAGACAAACACAAGTTGTTCCTAGAAGCTCGGGAAAATATCAAACTGGTACCAAAAGAGGTATTACTCAACCAACATCTGGCACCAAAGACTCAGGGCCAATTAGGAATCCACAGGGCACTAACAATCGTGCTACAACAAGGTCACAAGTCGGAAATCCAAACAATCCCACTCCCGGTAGCGGTTCAAAATACAACACAACAAATACCCAAACCAATAACCCAGGAAAAAGTGGAACACCCACGAATCCAAGTACTACTCCTGTTAGACGAACAAACACAAACGTAAATACTCGATCATCGTCACCTAGAAACACAACGACACCGGCTCGTACGAACACCCCAAGTAGAACTAGTCCAGCACCTAACAGAACATCAACGACACCGAGTAGAACGCAGAACTCTAAACCTAGTAGGACTGCAACACCTTCACGGACGACGACACCAAGCAGAACTTATCCCACCCCAAATCGATCAACAACACCTGCTCGAACGAGATCGACAACACCAAGTAGGTCAAACACCAACGCAGCACCAAGTCGGACTGCAACACCTTCTAGATCTACAACACCGAGAAGAACATACACAGCGCCAAGTCGCTCATCGACCCCTTCTAGGACAAGAACTTCAACACCGAGTAGAACTACAACCCCTACTCGCACAAGAAGTTCATCACCTAGTCGAACCACTTCACCCTCAAGATCTACTACACCTAGCAGAACGTATTCTAGTCCTAACCGTTCTTCCGCGCCAGCAAGAACTAGATCAACAAGCCCAAGTAGATCCAACACTAGCACTAGAAGTTCAAGCCCACCCAAATCCTCAAGTTCTAGAAGTTCATCAACTACAAATAGACCTAGAGGACGGAGATAAAACGAATCAATAACAATTAAAAAATTACCTTATGAAAAAGCTGATATTTTCACTTTTAATGACTGTATTTTGCGCATTTTCTTTTGCTCAAGGAGACATAGATGCGCTTAGATATTCCCAAACCGAGTTAAACGGAACTGCGCGTTCACTAGCTGTAGGTGGCGCCTTTGGTGCACTGGGCGCTGACTTTTCAAGTGCAATAATTAATCCTGCAGGATTTGCATTGTACAGATCAAACTCATTTAACCTCAGTGGAGGTATGTCCAACACAAAAAGCAATGTTGAATACTTAGGAACGACAAAAAAAGACTTTGATTTCAATTTAACCTTACCATCAGTTGGTCTGGTTTTTTATAATGGAAAATACCAAAATAGAAAGCCCGCAAAAACTGGCTGGATCAATACCAATTTTAGTATTGGCATAGTCAAAACGAACAATTTCAATAAAATTCTGAATTACAATGGTGACAATGAAAGCAATTCTATGCTGGATTATTTTGCAGAGCGTGCACATGGTTTAACAGTAGATAATCTTTCCGCAACAAGTGAAGAACTCGAAGTCGGATATTATGATATAGAGACAATGGCATGGGATGCATATTTAATCGACAGCGTTGGGTCACGCACATATGGTGCTGCAATTGATCCATTAAATCGTTCTCTCAATCAAAAAAATACAATTAACTCAGTTGGTGGAACCAATAATATTAGTTTACACCTTTCATCAAACTACGAAAACAAATTCTACTTAGGGGGTGGAATAAATATTATCACAGTTCGATACAAGGAACAAAATAGATTTACTGAAACGGATAAAAGCTCCAATTTCAACAATTGGTCAGTTTGGTCTTTAGAGCAAAACATTCTCACAAAGGGGTTTGGTGTGAATGCGAATCTCGGCTTCATAGTTCGACCAAATGACAATGTTCGCCTAGGTGCCGCCATCCAAACACCAACTTTTTATGACCTTCGTGATGAATATTCTGACGAAATGAGCGTAACGTATGATGACGGAGCATATGGAGAATTCCAAACGGCCGAAGGGTATTATGAATATGAGCTTTTAACTCCGTTTAAAACCACAATAAGCGCAGCCTATCTGTTTGGCAAATTGGGATTTATTTCATCTGACATTGAAGTTGTAGACTACTCAACTATGCGTCTAAGGCCTTCGATAAGTGCATTCGAAGCAAGTAATGATTTGATTTCAAGTAAATATGGTAAAGCGGTTAATGTACGTGTTGGCGGAGAATATGTAATGAACATCCTTAGATTTAGAGGTGGATTTGCACGGAACGCAAGTCCTTTAAACAATCCAAAAGATGGTAATTTAACACGATACTTCGCAACAGCTGGAATCGGTATTAAAGACTCTAAATGGGCATTAGACCTTGCATTAGTGCAGCAAATGGGAAAAGAAATTAGTCAGCCGTATACGTTAGATTCTGGAACTGTACCAAACTCAATTAATAAAAGTAGAAGGAACTCAATCGTTGTATCGCTAACGACAAAATTTTAAACAAAAAAGCCGCTAAACGAATCTTTTAGCGGCTTTTTTTATCTTGTTCGTTGTTATTGTTTTAAGAATCTTTTTGTAAATGTAGTATTACCACTTTGAACTGTAACCCAATAAACACCAGGTTTCAAACTTGAAACATCAACTGTATTATTAACTATTGATGTTTTTTCTATTACGGTCTCACCAACTACATTCGTAACTGCGATATTGTCGATGCTATTACTGTTCAAAATTGTAAGAGTTGTTGTAACTGGGTTCGGTGCTATTTCAAATGACTTAGAATCACTGTAAGTAACCGATAAAGATTGGCACCATAGGTCCAATACATACGTTGCTGTACTAGTAACATTTGGATCTTCAATTTTAAAAACTTTTAAAGTAACAATTGCTCCTTCAGGACAGCATTTCTGATTTGGGTAAAAATGACAAATCATATCAAAAGACTCATTAGCTTCAACCTTAAAGTCTGCAGAATCTGTTGTAGTTAAATAACACTGATTTTTATCGCATATCGCACTTTCTATACTACAGCTTTGGCTATATGTTCGAACCCAGCGGTAATCTCCCGCTTGTGCAAGTGTAATGACATTGTGCGTTTTGATATCATCAGTTGTTTCAAAACCTCTCGCAGTGTCTGCATCAGCTCGGTCCCATGTGATTTGCGCAAAAGATCCTACAGATATAGTTACTGCTACTAAAAATATAAAAATATGTTTCATAATTAAAAATCAGATAAACGAACTCGCAAGATGATGAAAAAAAGCAACATATTTTAAGACTTAGCGCATAAATGTGTCAAATCGTGTCATTTATTTGACTGTAATTACATGTAACTTCGCATAGATAAAAATGCTCAACTCGTTATTCCAGCTATTATATCAATTCAAATCGTTTCTGATTACATCAGTCTTGACACTATTATTAATCTTTATTTCATTTCATAAAACGAAAGCTCAATTCATCGTTTTTGATGGTCTTACAGCAAAAGTTTTAGTCCAAAATGTTTTAATAGGAGATGGAGTAGAAAGTCGCAACATTAAATATACTGGACATAATAGAAGTATTGCGTTGTTCGAAAATGGGGATAATGCAGATCTAGGTTTAGACAAAGGTATTATTCTGTCGACCGGCATTGCAACTGAAGCGAAAGGTAAAAACACTCCTTCTGTAGACAATTCTACCGAACTATTCTGGCCAGGTGATACAACCTTAGAGCGTATTGCAAATAAACAAACAAAGGACGCAGCGATTCTAGAATTTGAGTTTAAACCTCAGACTGAAGAACTTGAATTTACATACATTTTTTCTTCAGAAGAGTACATCCGATTTGTTGATGCCGGATTTAACGATGTGTTTGGATTTTTTATTTCCGGTCCTGGGATTGTGGGTGAAGAAAACGTTGCAAAAATCCCTGGGTCAAATGTAGAAGTAACTATAGACAATGTGAACCACAAGCGAAATACCGAGTATTTTATTATGAACGAGGATGAGGAGTCTGAAAAGTTTAATGCTCTTCAACATAATGCCCAAACAGTCGTATTAAAAGCAAATCTAACCCTACAACCATGTAAATGGTACAAAATCAAACTAGCAATAACTGATGTTGGTGATATGCTGAGGGATTCATGGGTATTCATAGGAGCAAAGAGTTTTAAGCATAAAACGGCAATTGGTTCCGATACGTCGTATTGCTCTGGCGACTTTGTTCAAACATTAAGCGCTGGACACCCAACGAGGGAAGTCCTCTGGTCGACTGGAGAACGTACACAAGATATTCAAGTTACGGGGCCTGGACAGTATTGGGTTGAAGTCACAACTGACTGTGGAAGCTTTGTAGACGAAGTAAATATTTACCCAGAAATAAAGCCACTTGATTTGGGAGAAGATACACTTGTCTGCGGAGTTGGGCTAAATAAAAAACTCGAAATCTCCAACAGGGTATTTGACAGTTATAAGTGGTCTACAGGAGACACAGCACCTTCGATTAATGCAACTGAACCAGGAGAGTATTGGATTGAAGTTACTCGTGATGGTTGTAAAGCACGTGATACAATCGACCTAAAAGAGTTGGAAACGCCCAAGTTTTCTCTTGGAGCCGACACAACGATTTGCGGTCCTTTAGATTTTGTTGTTACTCCAGATATTGACGGACCAGAGTATACTTGGAATGATGGCAGTAAATCAAAATCTCTCAGAATTATTTCACCAGGAAGCTATTGGTTAAAAATTAGCAATGATCTATGTGTTGGTGTTGATTCAATAAATGTGAATAATAGAGAAGAACTCAATGTAGATATTGGCCCTCCAGAAGTCACTTTTTGCTCAGAACAAGATATTCGTTTAACTACACAAATCAATGATACGACCAATTATTCTATTGAATGGAATACAGGAGATCGTGTTGGCGCCATAACAGTTTCAGAGTCAGGCAATTATTTTGTTATTGTTAGAGATAAAGTTTGTGACTTCGTTGCACGAGACGAGGTTAACGTCATACTTCTTGAAGGAGATTTAGAATATTACGTCCCAACAGCTTTCAGTCCAAATCAAGATAATCTCAACGAAACCTTCTCAGTAACCTTTGGTTTAAGTAATGTAGACGAGTATAGACTGAACGTATACACTCTTTGGGGAGAACTAGTGTATGAGACCACTGACCTAAATGCAGTTTGGGATGGTAAAGTGAACGGAGAGTACGTTAGACAAGGTACATATGTATGGTACTCGGTTCTAAAAACTCCGTGTTTACCTGACAAAGAAAGATATCAGAAAGGAACGGTTACAATAATGCGATAAATCGCTTTGATGACTTGATTAGCCAGCAGTAGCTTCAACGGCAACAACTTCAGGTACCATTCTCTTCAGCAAGTTTTCGATTCCAGCTTTTAATGTCATTGTGCTACTAGGGCAACCACTACAAGAGCCTTTCATAACCACGTTTACCACACCCTCTTCAAAAGACTGAAAAGAAATTGCACCACCATCCATTTCCACAGCTGGTTTAACGTGATCATCAAGTAGTTTTTTAATCTTACTAACGACTTCCGACTCCTCTTCCGTTGAAAGTTCAACCTTTTTCTCAAGTACTATCGTTTTACCTTCTTGAAGGTATTCTTGTACGAATTTCTTTAAGGTAGGAATAACATCAAACCATTCATAATCTGAAGCCTTTGTTATACTCACAAAATTATTCATGATGAAAACCCCTTTAACATACGGAAACTCAAACAATGCAGTTGCAAATGGAGAATCTTTAACTTTATCCTTTGATCGGAAGTCAACACTGTCGTTTGCTAAAATCATACGATTTGAAACAAATTTCATTGACTCTGGATTTGGAGTTGCCTCTGAATATACTGTTACTATTTCGTCTATCGTCATTTCAAAAAATTCTTAGTACAAAGGTAACGAACCAAGCACTATTATGTTTTTAATCTTTTTGATAAGTATTTAGCAGTAAAATTACACCAATGGCAGTCAGGCTTCATGCATCCTTCCTTAAACTGTTTGCTCTTAATTTTTCCATAAACCATTTCAACTTGGGAGATAATTTGACTTTCTGCTTCTGGAGAAATTATTACCTTCTTGTTCAGGAACTCACCTTTTTCAGATGGCTCAACAAATTCCATTTGACCACTAATCATTTTATACTTGCGAGAGGCATCATGATTAATTAGTAAACTATAAAATAAGATCTGTCGCCAATAAGGTCCTCCAAACCTTTTACTTATTGAATCGGACGCTTCTGCATTTTCTGCAGGAGGGTTCAACTTTTTTATTCCATTCAATGCGTCACCTGTTTTATAATCAACTACATTAACCGCATTATCAAAAAATTCAATCTTGTCAAGTTGCCCTTTTATGGGAACACCGTTAATTTCAACGCGATCAATTGTTACTTCCGTTTCAATTTTTGATAAAGATTGCCAATAGTTAGCTTTATCTTCAAAATAGCTTGAAAGTATTTCTCTGCCTAACGTGTTAAAATCTTCAAACTCTTTTTGAGTAAATACCGCTTGTTCTAATTTTAAGTAATAGGAAAAAAGCTCACGTACTTTTTTTACGTTAAAGTCATCCTTATTTATATCTCGAATTTTGAAAATTTGATCAAGCGTATTGTGCACAGCTATTCCAAAACTCATATAGACATTTTTGAAAGAAGGAACTCGTAGGATGTTTCTGAAATAAAAGGTAGTTGGACATTCTATGTAACTATTTAAGTGGCTAACACTAAGGCGATAGTTTTGTAAATACTCATCTAAAAATGGCGGATCCAATAAGTCGATTGAATGTGTGCTTTCTTGAGTAAAAACCTTTGAAAGTTTTTCGGCCGTTAATTCTGGTTTCAAATTGGGTTGTAGCAAATCTGCATCATTAGACACCAAAACCTCATCTAAAAATAGACTGCGAGAATGTTCTTTATTCCCTGCATCGCTAGTAAAATATGTCAAATACAGATTTTCTTCTGCACGGGTCAAAGCAACATAAAATAATCGTCTTAGTTCTTCGACGTTTGCTTGATCATCGGTCTTTGCTACAACTCTTTGTAAACCAAATGGCATACCGCGACTTCTCATTTTTTCCCAAGCCTTTTCAACACAATTTATAACAAAAACTGTCTTAAACTCTAGGCCTTTGCTAGCATGTGCTGTTAACAGATTTACTCCTTTATTATCAAAAACAATGTTTTCTTTTGGTATTGAAAGTCGATGTTTTTCCATCAACTGATTTTTATTATTTAAATCTGATAACGTTAATGATGGGTTCTTTTTAGACTCGGACTCAACATAATTAACATACGTTACAATTGACTCTAGTTCAAACGAAAACTCGTTTAAGGATAGTGCATTTTGTTGCAGTTTTAATTCCCGCACAACTTTATTCACAATCATCAATGGTGAATGTGTTGCAGCATACGCAATAAGATCCTCAATTTTAGAACTTACGTTTAAGATTTTTTTGATTTCCTCTTTTGAAATAGCCGAGGGCAAATTTGAAAACGCTTTTATGCCAGAAATGAATTCACGCCAATGACGTATTTCAGAACGATGCTTATTTAAGTAGAAAGATAACCTTGCAAGAGTTAAGCTATTTAATTCAAAGCAAGGAAAATGCAACATTTCATACAATTCAAATTCAGCAGAAAATGGAAAACGTATTTCTTTCTCAGCATATCTCAGAAACGCATTTAACTGTCTAACAGAGTCTGACTGTAAAACATCACTAGGTTTTTTCAGATATACTGGAATTTGTTCATGGGCAAGCATTTGGGCCAATAAGTCTCCATGAGCATGATTTCTGTAGATCACCGCAATCTCGTGTGGCGACTCTCCAGACTGTATAAGCCTTTTTATTTCCTCAGATATCCATATCGCTTCCGAATAACTAGAGTCCAATTCTAAGACTTTAACGTTACTTCCTAAACCCCGCTTAGCTGCCTTTAAGTCTTTTGTTAACGTTGTATTATAATTAACAAGTCTCTCCTTATTTTCTGAGATTAGTGCTTGTGCAACATTCAATATACGTTGAGTAGATCGGTAATTATCGGTAAGGACTATTGACTTTAAATTTTGTTGGTATTCGGCTGAAAACTCCAATATATTCTTGACTTCTGCACCTTGAAAACGGTAAATACTTTGGTCATCATCGCCAACAACAAAAACATTCGGGCTATCCCAGTAATTTATGAGAAGTCTAATAATATCATTTTGCGAACCGCTTGTATCCTGGAATTCGTCTATTAGTATATAATGGAAAGTTTCTTGATAATCCGCTAAGGTATCTGAGGATTTTTTAAAGAGGTCAATAACCCAAAGAATCATATCTGCATAGTCATAACGCCCTTTTTCTTTGAGGAGGTTTTGATACTCAAAAAACAAATTAGCTGCCTCAAATAGGTCATCTAACTTTTTATTCTCCTCTTCAATTTTTGCGGTTTTAAGATCCCCTTTTTGAAACTCCTTATACTTACGTTTATATCTAAATTCATCTCCTTCAATCATTTCAGTTTTCCGAGTAGTGATTGATTTTTCTAGCTCGCTAATTGAAACGTTTTCTTTTTTCATCCAGTCAAATAAATTACTTAGAGAAGAAACAAGATAACTGATGTTACCCTTCATTTTCTTAAGTGGATGATCATTATCAAGGTTTGTCGCAAGTCCAGAGATTAGTTCAATTTTTTCTAAATCTGTGATGGGCTCTAAATCTTTATAATCAAAAAATTCTTGGTTCTCTTGAATTACCCGATTACAAAAGCCATGGAACGTGTGAATCGCAGCACGATGCCCATCATTACCAATCATTTCGATTAGCCTTTTCCTCATTGCTATTGTACCAGCATCGGTATATGTCAAGCATAGAATATTATGAATTGACGAGTCGGTTTCTTTTAAGATTTGAGCAATGCGACTTGCCAAAATTTGTGTCTTTCCTGTACCTGGTCCAGCTATCACCATAACAGGTCCCTCAATTTGACTTACAGCCTTCTTTTGTTCAGTATTTAGGTCAGGTAAATTTTGGTTTTCTTTCATAGAACTCCAAAAGTACATAAGATTTAAGCAGTTTAAGAACTTTACACCACCAAAAGTTATGTAAAGTATTTGTCATGAAAAAAACCTAAATACCTATTTATTAAGCACTTAGAAAATACAGTAAGCGAAAAACTTTTTTTTTTGGCAACCATAGTCCTTTCTCCGTGTCAGTCTTTATAAGAATGGCTATTTTTGGAGTCAATAATTTTTTTAGTACACTAGTAATTTTTATATGAAAAACACATTTACTTTATTTAAGAAGGCTGTTCGTCGCGCTTCCGGCGGATTGCTTTTACTGTTGGCAACAGTTGGAATGGGAAGCAGTGCTCAAGCACAAGCATATTGTAAACCTACCCATTATTGGGGTTGCGGTTACAATTCGACTACTTATCGTTATGCTGCGATTCAGCAAGTAACGTTTGAGTCTAATGGTACTGTATTGTACGACAAAGCTGCTGATGGATGTAATGACGCAGGTACAACAGGTGCTCGTTCTGGTCACTTCAACGAGATTAACATTGGTTCTCCATTTGATTTATCGTATGGTCAAACGTTCACGTTGTATATCAACGGAGCTCATACATACAACTACACCACAATGAAAATTGGTGTGTACATTGATTTGAACCGAGATGGGGATTTTGACGATGCTAATGAATTCTTAGGAAATGAAAGTGATGTTCCTTGTAGTAGAGCAAATGCAAACAATCTGAATGGTACGTTGCCTCAGCAAAAGGCATATACGTATCAAGTACCATGTGGTGCTACTGGTTCTGGTAAAACAAGAATTAGAATTCGTTCTGATTGGAACATTGCTGGAAACTGGTCGGCAGGAGATGGATGTAAGCAAAATGCTGGATACCCTGGAACTACGTACTACGGAGAAACTGAAGATTATGAAATTAATATCAGTAACCCAACCACATTATCAGCTGGTTTCTTTATGGTAGATACAGCTTTTGTAAAGACAAAAGTAAACATGGTGAATAGTAACCAATCAGGATACAGATACCATGGATGGGACATTGGAGACGATGGATCTATTGACTATACAACTACTAACGCAACAGAAAAATTTAATTCTACTGGTAAATACTGTGTTCGATTGTTTTCTGAGAACTGCTTAGGTAGAGATTCTATCTTGAAATGTGTTGAAGTTGTTACTCCTACAGCTCCTCCAGTTGCAGATTTTGTTGCAAGTTCAAATGCTATTGAACTCTACAATACATTTACGTTAACTGATTTATCTACAAACGGTGCGATTTACTGGGAGTGGTTCATGTATCAACAAGCTGACTCTGCTGGAACGCACATTGATATTGCTGCTGGTGGAACAGATGCAGATCAAAACCCAACGGTTTTCTCTGCGAAAGGTATCCCAGGATTCCCTGACGTTGGAAAATGGTGTGTTGGTTTGACTTCATCAAACGATATTGGAGCTTCGGTAACTGTAATCAAATGTGATTATATCGAAATTCTTAAAGGATGTGATGTAGAAATGGGTCCTGGTACCTTAACTGCAATTGCAGGTAATGTAATTACTTGTACTGCTGG
>CAKZLB010000068.1 GCA_937124965.1 uncultured Bacteroidota bacterium | reverse complement strand
GCATTAGAGTATAACGGGTTATCGGATTTTTGGAGCGGAACGGATGTCTATTTTAAAGAATCGAGCGAGTTTTACGATACTCAAATGACCAATACAGGGACGCAATACAGCCCTTTTTTAATGTCTAGATTTGACAGGTCATTCCTTCTAACTGATGAAGTAAGAGGGACTGTAAACAAGACAATACGGTTGTTCGGGATAAGAAGAAATATAACAGTTCCATTATACGTGCCAATAAGTTGTGCTGATGTATTAAGGGAAATACTATTAATTAACTCATGCCGTATGTTCATGAGTGAAGGGAGTTACTATATTCAACAAGTCAGAAATTTTAATGGCTCAACATACAACCAAAGAAGTATAAGTAAATCTTTGTCCGTTTTGAGTTTTCAAAGCGCGCCACATAGACTAACAGAGGGCACAGATGTAAAAAGGTTAGGAGATTGCCGTTGGACATATTTCCCACCATTGCAAGAGGTTACTTTAGAATCAATACCAAGAGCATCAATAGCACAGACAGGAGATGTTAATTTAGAACTAAACGACTCAACTACACCAATAGTGCAAGAGACGAAGTTGGGGACATTGCGAGGGGGCACAGGTAGCGGAAAATCATTTAAAATAGTAATAAATATAAGACCAAGCATTTTCGATTACTATACAGAGGTTACGGTATCTATAAATGTAACTGCGGGGTCTTATCATTTAAAGTCTACGAACGCAAAGCCCGACATTGTAGAATGGACAACAAATGCAATAGATAGGGTTACTAGGGTCATACCGTCTGGTGGCGGTTTCGTAAATAATGCTATTTATACGATAGAAATAGAAACACCAGAATTTCCAAGTACTGTTGAAAATAACTGCGAAATAGACGTTATCTACACATTAGATACTGGGGCGTTTGGTAGCACATTAAACTTTTATAAGATATACCCTTTGCAGGTCACTTCATTAGTCAATGGAGGCGTAATTACGGAATCACAATATAAGGTGTTAAACACTGTTTCTAACAGTGTAGTAATAGACTATGGAAGCCCATTGCTTAATGACAAAACACATGATTTTTCTACTAAAAACAGTTTTGAAGTAAACACAACTGGGAGTACATGGGCATTTAGTGGCAATTGGGATGCTGGATATAGTTCTGACGTTTCATTGATTGAGACACTTTGTTTAGAGACTATGAGTTTCCAGGACATAGCAGTTGAGGTGTTACAAGGTACTATCAAAGTCCCTGAATCTTATATTGGCGTTGGCACTCCTTACGCACCGATGTTTCACATGACGTATTACTACGATTCAAAAACGTTCGTGTTTAACGGTGGTCGTTTAAATTGTTTGCGTGATGAGTTTACAGGCGAATGGTTTAGAAGTGTCCAAGACAAAAGCGGTTTATCAATTGAACAAGACCCTGGGGATGGATCTGTTTATGACAAGGATATAAAAATAGGCACTCCAAAGAAGAAAGTATACGACAACGACTATTGGACAAAGCAGGCAATGTTTAGTCTACTTAACAAACAACTTGCAACAGTAGACACTGATATACCTAATAGTGGAGCAATAACCGCAATTTCAATCACAGCATTAGACAGAAAACTGTATTCTGGGGACGTGGTTAGTATTTTGCACCCTGTTAATAATAGGGTAATGGATACGTTCACTTTGACGGCGGATGCTGCAGCAAGTGATGTTGAATTAGTTGTATCTAGTCAAACACCAACGGACGACATACCAGCGGGGGCGTTAATTGTTTTCAATGGAGAAACTTTAAGAGATTCGGGTATATTCAGAACCACGTCAAGCAGTACACCACCAACAGGAGGGTTCGGAGGTAATGGAGCAATTCAAGTACACTTAACGGACGGCAAATTATATTACCAATCCAACGGTGACACGTACGAGGTTCAAGGAACAATTAAATTGTAATTATGCCAACAATCAAAAAGAAGTTTCACAGGTTTAGTTTCCAAGCAGAAGTCCCAGAAAAAGGGACGTGGGCAAAAGGCAATACGGCAGACATTAAGTTTTACAAATCTTCTTTTTGGCGTAGGATTAGAAGTGCAATTTTAAAGCGTGACAATTATCTTTGTCAGGAATGTAAGCGAAATGGCAAAGTGAAAGAGGGCAAGTATGTTGACCATATTGTAAATAAGCATCAAGGCGGTGATGAAGATTTTAGCAACTTAGAGACTCTTTGCGCTTCGTGTCACAATTCCAAAACAGCAAAAGAACGGAAAAGATGAAAGCAGGATTATTCGCAGGGGGTGCAAGCTGGGGAGCATGGACGGTTGGAGTTCATACGGAACTAAGAAAACATTATAACGCTTATATCGGTACAAGTACAGGAGCTTTGATAGCTTTGTTTTTGGCGTTGGGTAATTTAGATCCGATATACTACGACATTTTAGTACATGAGTATTCAAACATTACTAACCGTCAGATGTACGGGTGGTTGTCTCCTTACACTCGAAAGGGTAAAATTTCAAAAGTCAAGTTAGGAATTGCGTTTGTACGCATGATAAAACAGGACAGGAACTATGCGTATGATATTGGAGAAGAAGTAAGACGAAGGATATTAAAGCACTTCAATAGTGGCTTATTCCACGAGTTACGAGCAAAACAAATAGACGTTATCGTAACGGTTAATTGTGTGAGTCTTAAAAATCAGCCTACTCAATATGTTTCGATTTTAGATAAGGCCATGACGTTTAATAGATTCGTTGATTGCGTTGTTGCAAGTACTTCAATACCATACTTTGCAAAGCCTGTTACTTGGGCTAATTTTAGCTATTTGGATGGTGGGATATTAGACCCAACTCCAACGGCCTTAATTGACAAATACGATAATGTCGATGTGTGGTTAATGCAGTCTTTACAAAGTGATGAAAAGTCTTATCGTGAGGTTGACGGGTGGCTTAAATTAGCGGGGGCGTTATTCGGTGGTATGCGTGGAGAAATCAAACGAGACGACTTAGAAAAGGTCAAAAATGCAACTTTGTACTATTCGCCTGTTTTAGATTGGGCTTCGGCGGACTTCAATCAGTCCAAAATGCGTAAAGCAATCGAACGAGGTAGAAAAGATGCAATAAATAATAATTTAACAATAGTAAAAAGATGAGTACAACAAAAGAAGACATAGCGGCTGACATTATCGCTAACTTAGACGAAACGGAAATTCCTTGGCTAGCAGTAGAAATAGGCAATCACTATATTAGCAACAAAACAATATGCGAACAGTCAGAACTAGCGGCTAATTTAGAGGTCGAAGGGTTCTCACCTGCTCCATTCTGCAGAAAGAAGAAAGCACCGAAACCGCATTAATGAGGATTGCAGTAGTATTATATGTTTTATTTCACTTATCGTATGATTGGTGGGGGCAAAACACCGTGAGGTGGGATGTTGCGTATAATGCTGCGCTTTATTTTTTTATTTCTTTTGTCTGCTACAAATCGATAATAAGACGGAAGGCAACAGATTATTTTCTTGGGTGGACTTCTTTATTGTTCGCATGGTATGGTGTCATTGAGTTAAGTTGTTACAATTACTCAATGTCCGAATATGTAGATATATCTAACCAATCTTACAGTTATCGAGACTTTGGAATTTTACTAATCATTGGAATAATAGTTATCACTTGGAATACATGGGTGCAAAAGAACGAGCGCAGGACTTAATAAATTACATATTATTAAGCGGTGGGATAGTGACTAACTTAGACAATGTTCTGAGTTTGCTGCTTGCGTTGATGGGTATAATATACGCTTATTTTCGGATACGAGGGGCAATACTAGACAACAAGTTGAAGCGCAAAGAACTAGGTAAGTCAATTGACGAAATAGAAGAAATTATTGAAGAAATAGAAACGGACACTTCAAAGGATTTAAAACCATGAAACGAATCAAAGAAGCATTTTTTAAAGACGACACAGGAGAATTAAACTTATTGACGGTAATGATTACCGCTTTAATGTTGATGTTTTTATTCCTGTTTATCAAGGCCGAAGTATTTAA
>CAKZLB010000067.1 GCA_937124965.1 uncultured Bacteroidota bacterium | reverse complement strand
GCCTCACCTGCTTCTGTTGGTGCTTCTACAGATAAAGATACTGTTGTTCCACCTTTTGCTTCTAAATCTAAGATAGCTACTTCTGGAATGCTAATAGCTACTGTGTGTGAATCGTCTGCTTTGTCTTGTGCGTTTGTGTTGAATGCGAATGCTACTCCTAGAGCTGCAACTGCAAATAATTTTCTTTTCATTCGTAATAGTATTTTTTAGTAGAAGTCCGAATGAATAATTCGTTTTATCAAAGGAGAAATAAATCATGCGAACTTGTGCTAGACGAGTTCCAAACGATGTGCCAAAACAAACAAAACATCCAACACAAAACGCTACACCCTAGCAATAGCAACGCTTTCGCCACAAAATCACTTCATCCCAAAAAACAGCAAACACCTCAAATATGTTTCATAATGGGAATTATTATTCATATTGAGACTAAATGGTCGATTTTAGAATAGGGATGTGTATCGACAAACCGTCGGTGAGAACATGGACTTGGGCGAAGATTGTTCGTTGGTGAAAACACCAACTCGGGCCGCGTGGATTTTGAATCAACAAGTCAATTACAATTTGTCGGTGTTCTCACCAACTCGAACGGGCGTTATATCTTAACTCGACAAGTGGATGGTATAAATTCAAACTAAGGGCGTGTGGTGAATTTTAGACTAGAGTCTAATCCATCAAATACGTCAGTGTGAACTCCGACGCTCTGTTTGCATTTTTAGGTAGATTACCAAACAATCAGGGTTATCACTTTATCTGCGATACAGCAAGAGCACAAGCAATGCCATCTAACGCAGCAGACATAATACCTCCAGCATACCCCGCTCCTTCTCCACAAGGATATAGTCCTTCAACATCTGGATGCTCAAGACTATTGCGATCTCTTGGAATGCGCACAGGTGAAGAAGTTCTAGACTCCACACCCACTAACATTGCATTATTACTATTATATCCTTTAAGTCGCTTTCCAAAATGCTGAATTGCCCCACCCAAGCGAGAATGTACAACTTCAGGCAATACATCTCTCAGATCTACAGACGTAACACCAGGTATATACGATGTTGCCTCTAGCACGCTTGAAAATTTCCTATTTACGTAATCCCCGACGCGCTGAGCAGGGGCTTTCAAATTGCTTCCTCCAGCAACGAACGCTTTTTTTTCTACCTCCTCTTGAAAACGCATGGCAGCCAATGGATTGTCCTTTCCAAACTTAACCCAATCCTCTGGCTTAATCTCAACCACAAAACCGCTATTCGCAAATTCTCCATTTCGTTTACTTGGAGACCATCCATTTACGACCACTTCATCACTCTTTGTCATTGCTGGCGCAATAATTCCCCCAGGACACATGCAGAAAGAAAATACACCACGACCTTTAACTTGATGAACCAGCGAATAACTGGCAGGTGGCAAATACTCTCCCCTCTCAGCGCACCGGTATTGAATTTTATCAATCAACCTCTGTGAATGCTCAATACGAATCCCTAAAGCAAATGGCTTAGCTTCTATCCGAATGTTTTGTTTGTCGAGCAACTCAAATATATCACGTGCAGAATGCCCTGTGGCCAAAATAACATGCTTTGCTTTTATTGTACCCTTATCAGTGACCACTCCTTCAATTCGATTTTTATCAATCACGAAACCCGTCAATTTTGTTTCAAAACGGATCTCCCCTCCATATTCAATAATGCTCTCACGAATGTTCGCTACAATTTTTGGTAACTTATTCGTTCCAATGTGAGGATGCGCTTCATACAAAATCTTGGAATCCGCACCGTGCTCAACAAACGACTGTAAAACTTGACGAATCTCTCCACGTTTTTTACTTCTTGTATAAAGCTTACCGTCAGAAAACGTTCCAGCACCACCTTCACCAAAGCAATAGTTGCTATCTTCATGCACATGTTGTTTTCGGAAAATATCAACCAAATCCCTACGTCTATCTTTTACTTGTTTACCTCGCTCTATAACTATAGGCTTAATACCATTAGCCAACAACTGTAAGGCAGCAAACATGCCGGCTGGGCCAAAACCAATAACAATTGCAGACGTCTCCGATGGCTCTTGAGGCATTACAAAAGCAGGCGCATCAATAAATGGCTCATCCTGCAACACAACACGAAAACTATACATAATTGGATCTTTTCGTGCATCCAATGATTTTTTAATAACCCTGTAATGCCATCCATCCAATGAATTAATCCTTCCAGATTTCATTATAAGCTTCTCAATATGAAGCACATTGTCAGACTCCGAAAGTCCTACCTTAAACTCAAGTGTTCTACTCCGCAAATTTCTTATCCAATAAGTATCCACAAATATTTACATAAATCAATTTAATAAGCACCTTTGTCAATTAAATATTCCCACTTTGAAGACTGCAGAAGAATTAAACAACATCGTCAAACAAGTTAGACGCGACATAGTACGTATGGTACATGCGGTACAATCTGGCCACCCAGGTGGTTCTTTAGGTTGCGCTGAATACTTTACGGTTTTGTATCAGAACATTATGAATTACAGTGCTGTACCATTTAATATGGACGGCAAGAACGAAGATGTTTTTGTTTTAAGTAACGGACATATTTCTCCTGTTTTCTATTCGACGTTAGCTCATGCTGGCTTTTTCGACAAGAACGAACTTGCAACTTTTAGAAAGTTAGACTCGCGGCTTCAAGGTCATCCAGCAACAGAAGAAGGATTGCCAGGTATTCGTATTGCCTCTGGTTCGTTAGGACAAGGATTGTCTGTCGCTATCGGAATGGCTCAAGCAAAAAAGCTAAATAACGACGACCAAAACGTATACGTTTTAATGGGCGATGGCGAATTACAAGAAGGCCAAAACTGGGAAGCTATTATGTATGCTGGACACAACAAAGTTGACAACCTAATTGCGACTGTAGATTTCAACAAACAACAAATTGATGGGTCTATTGTAGATATAATGGGCTTCACAGAGTTGCGAAGTAAGTTCGAAGCATTTGGGTGGAAAGTGTTAGAAATGAATGGCAACGATGTTACGTCTGTTCAAGAAGGCCTACTTTCAGCAAAAGAAAATGCCGGAAACGGGCAACCAGTTGTAATCGTAATGTCAACCGAAATGGGTAACGGTGTTGATTTCATGATGGGTTCACATAAATGGCATGGTATTCCACCAAACGACGAGCAACTAGAAGAAGCGCTTAGCCAAAATATCTCTAGTTTGGGCGACTATTAAACGTAATTGAATACTAATTGAATACCATCAACGGTTATACACATATTATGAAACGATTTTTTTCAGTGTGTTTCGTTGTGCTTCTGAGCTTAAAAGGATTTAGTCAATCCGAACCTCAAACTCGAATTCTCTTTCTATTCGATGCTTCTTTTAGCATGACCAATAAGATGGGTCGAGACGATTCTCGTATGAAGGTTGCTAAAAAGCTTTTAGGTCGAATGGTTGATAGTTTGGAAAAAATTGACGATTTGGAAATCGCCCTCAGAGTTTATGGACATCAATACAAAACTTCTGACTATAACTGCAAAGACACAAAACTAGAAGTAGGCTTCAAAAAGGACAATCACACAGAAATTAAACAACGTTTAAACCAAATTAAACCAAGCGGTACTACGCTAATTGCATACTCTCTTCAACAAGCAGCCTACGATTTTCCGACGAATTCATCTTCGAGAAACATAATAATTTTAATCACAGACGGGATTGAAGAGTGCAATGGTGACCCATGCGCAGTATCCATGGCTCTTCAAAAGCAGGGAGTGATGCTTAAGCCATTTATTATCGGTGTTGGGCTGAATGAAGATTTTCGAAAGCAATTCGATTGTGTTGGAAAATACTTTGAGGCAACCACTGAGGAAGAGTTTGAGCGCGTATTAGACGTAGTTGTATCCCAGGCCTTAAGCAATACGACCATTACAGTAAATTTACTAAACACTGCAAAGAAACCACTAGAAACCGACGTTAACATGTCGTTCTACGATTCCTATTCTGGTAAGTTTATATCGAACTATGTCCATACGCTAAATCGTCATGGTGTTCCTGACACCTTATATATAGACCCTATTCACGATTATGACATAATTGTTCATACGATTCCACCATTAGTAAAAAAGAAGGTATCGGTACCAGCTGGAAAACACACGACAATAAGCTTTGATGCCCCTCAAGGAAATTTAGAATTAAATGTTTCAGGTGCGTCTGGGTACAAATCACTGCAAGCTCTCATTTACAAAGCAGGTACTCGTGAAATCATTCACGTCCAAGAATTTAACACTAAAGAGCCGTACATCACAGGTAAATACGATATTGAAATTTTAACGTTGCCTCGAATTTACAAATCAAACATACCTGTTGTTCAATCAAAGAAAACCAACTTACAAATACCACAACCTGGAAGTGTCAACCTTATTACAAAAGCGTTGTTTTGGGGCGACATTTACCAAATTAAAGGAGATAAACGTGTGTGGGTTTGCAACATAAACTTAGATGGTAACAGTCAAAATATTACCATGCAACCGGGTAGTTACGCACTTGTAACTCGCGGCAAAAAAGACAATAACATTGTGAATTCAAAAGAAGAACTATTCACAATCAGCTCAGGAAAAGTAACAAACATCAAAATCTAGGAATCAATGGTTAAGACTGAAGTTTTAGAAAAAAAGGATACACGCTCAGGATTTGGAGCTGGACTTCTTGAATTAGGAAAAAGAAACCCAAATGTTGTCGCATTGTGCGCTGATTTAACAGGTTCGTTAAAAATGGATGCTTTTGAAAAAGAGTTTCCAAATCGATTCTTCCAAGCGGGTATTGCCGAGGCAAACATGATAGGCATGGCGGCAGGATTAGCCACTGGAGGGAAAATTCCGTTTACAGGAACTTTTGCAAATTTTTCAACTGGCCGTGTATATGATCAAATTAGACAGTCTGTTGCTTATTCACATAAAAACGTTAAAATCTGCGCTTCACATGCGGGTTTAACACTTGGTGAAGACGGTGCTACGCATCAAATATTGGAAGATTTAGGATTAATGAAAATGCTTCCAAACATGGTTGTTATCAACCCATGTGATTACAATCAGACCAAAGCTGCAACCATAGCCATTGCCGAATACGAAGGACCCGTTTATTTGCGTTTTGGTCGACCAAAATGGCCTGTGTTTACGGACGCAAACCAAAAATTTGAAATAGGTAAAGCGTGGAAGATTCAAGATGGAACCGATGTATCCATTTTTGCTACCGGACACATGGTTTGGAAGGCGATGGAAGCCGCGAACGAACTAGAAGCTTCAGGTCTATCTGTTGAAATAATTAACATTCACACCATAAAGCCGTTAGACGACCAAGCAATTTTAGAGTCTGTAGCAAAAACGAGATGTGTTGTAACTGCTGAAGAGCATCAAATGAACGGCGGTTTAGGCGATTCTATTTGTCAACTTTTAGCTCGTAACACACCTGCACCTGTTGAAATGGTTGCGGTAAATGATCAATTTGGTGAAAGTGGTAAACCTGAACAACTACTAGAAAAGTACGGTTTAGACACTGTAAACATCGTAGAAGCTGCACAAAAAGTTTTAGCACGAAAAAATGGATAATAGAATATCAACAATTGAGTCCCTTTGGGAAAATAGAGAACTTTTAAAAGACGCATCGAATCATGAAGTAATACGATCTGTAATAGCAGATTTAGATGCGGGAAATTTACGAACTGCCCAACCGACTGAAGATGGTTGGAAAGTAAACGACTGGGTAAAAAAGGCTGTGATATTATACTTCCCTATTCAAAAAATGGAAATTAGTCTCGCTGGACCAATGGAGTTTCACGACAAAATGGAGCTCAAGAAAAATTATAAGGAATTAGGAATACGTGTAGTTCCTCATGCCGTTTCTAGATATGGAAGTTACATTGCACCTGGCGTTGTTTTAATGCCAAGTTACGTCAACATAGGAGCGTACGTCGATTCAGGGACAATGGTTGACACATGGGCAACTGTTGGAAGCTGTGCTCAAATTGGAAAAAACGTGCACTTGTCAGGCGGTGTTGGAATAGGTGGAGTATTGGAACCTGTACAAGCTGCCCCAGTAATTATTGAAGATAATTGCTTTATCGGGTCACGATCTATCATTGTTGAAGGAGTACGGATTGGTTCAGAAGCAGTTATTGGAGCTGGTGTCACGTTAACAACATCAACAAAAATTATTGATGTTAGTGGCTCCGAGCCAAAAGAATACCATGGTTTTGTACCACCACGATCCGTTGTGATACCTGGGATGCGTACCAAGAAATTTCCTGCTGGTGAATATCAAGTTCCAGTTGCATTGATCATTGGTCAACGAAAAGAAAGTACCGACAAAAAAACGAGCTTAAACTCTGCCTTACGGGAGTTTGATGTAGCAGTTTAATATTTCGGAAGATATTTAAGACAAGGCATCAACCGTTGGTGAAATTGGAATCACGCGACGACATAGTTGGATTATAGGTTCGAGACCTATACGGTTGGTGCTTAACTGATGATTGAATTAAACATACATTCACTCTTCAGCTAAACTAAATGTAATTTTTGACCAATTCAATCCGGTTTTAAACAAATTGGCCGAACTTAACAATTTGAACGGATTTCTACACCAATAACCGATTGAAAAAAGATGGCAGAATGACAATCTAGCTCGAAATCAAACACACTGAAAATAAAAAGAGTTTGAAAATCTATGATGAAAAATTGAGCAACGAATTAAAATCCGAAGTTTAAAATTTAGTTGAAAGAATTAGATTAATTTCAGATGACTTAAGCATATTCGTTTATTGCAATCTCATTGCTATTTAGCCAACTCCTAAATTATGAGTGTTTTGAATTAAAAGCTTATTAATTTTAAATAATAAGAATTCCGAATTAGCCTAAAGTGTTGGGTATAACCAAAGGGCATTCAAACAAAAATTTGATGTTAAAACTTTAATCGAATTAAGTAAAGATTAAAGATAAATATGATAGCCAAAATAAAACTGGTACCCCCCAGACAAACTCTCTCTTTCTGTATTACTTCCAGGTTTTAAAAGGCTATTTCTTGTATATGGAACACTCTTGATACCAATGGATAAAGTTCCAGAACTATTTAAGTAACTTGGCAGAATACCATAAATCTCCCAGGTTGGACTCTCAGAAGAAAGGACAGATGTATATCCATTTGGAACTTCAAGATTGTCTGTCATTGGTAGAGAAATTCCGCCATATATTCCACCAAGTTGTTGCGTCTTATTCTTATATACTTTACCCGTTTTTGAGTCTTTTAAGCCCGTGGTCAAACGATTGACTCCGAATAACTTTACGCCAACATTTATTGATGGAAGAACTACACTATACCTTGCTTTATTACCATCGGTTTTGTTTGCAGGATTTGAAACTTTAACGGGAACAGGGTCATAACTTAAGCCAGCTACAGGAATAAATAAAACTTGATGAGGAACGGAAATTTTATATGTTTTTTGACTATACTGATCACCCGAAGAACTGTATTCGCCTGTTAGAAGCCTTCTTTTGTTACTTCTGGTCATAATCTTTAAAGCGTATCCGATTTCAGCAGAACCAATAGGTTTAACATTTCTATTTTTCTCTTCTACAAGAGATTGAGATAAGTTTAAAACGTATGAAATTCCAACATCAATACTACCGTAAATACCATTTGGCTTGATATACTGGGCTTGACCACTTACCCCTATTGCACCAGGTAGTGTAACAGGAATATTTATGTTATACCATAGAGGTTTTTCTGATAAATTGTCTTCTAGAACGTTTGGATATCCGCTTACTTGAGCATGTGAAAACTGTACAACAACCAAGGAGAGTATTAGAGCTAAAAATATTTTTTTCATATCTAAATCGGCGATAATTTTATGCTAAAGTTCAAAAATAAAAGTTTAACATATGTTTTTCAAATGATGAACAAACAGAAGTCAGGACTTACCCAATTTCACGCGTAAATAAAATCATTTTAAATTAATAGAATCATCAAAAATGGTTTGAAAATCCTTTCTCAATATCTCACATTAAGTACAAATGCCGTCTAGCACCATAAACATGGCTAGTCTTGACATTCTTTTAAACGAGAACAAACTGTGTAATGAGTTAAGGCATGTGCAGTATTAAGATTTATGCGCACAACATGTTTTCTAGTGTAGTAATCAATTAAAAAATGAATCATTAAATATTCATTCGATTTCAGTTTATTTCCTTACAAATCTTAAAACCAAAAATAATCTATCACTATGGAATAAATTGCTTTCCTAATCTGTCTAATCCTCATAACTCTAAAATAATATGAAACATACTCCATTAGCTGCGCTCACAATATCAGCATTAATGTTATTCAATTTGTCGTCATGTAAAGACGATGAAACTTCTGACCCCGTTGACGACACCACTACAAACTCCGACCTACACAAAGCGTTTGCAGAGTTTGATTCAGAAAATTTTACAATATATATCGATGGAGATGAAGTTGTACTTGAAACAAACGGATTACCAAACCACACTTCACCGTATTGGTCAAATACTACAGAAAGATCAGCAGTCGACCCGATGGGAAACACACTAAAAACACCTGCGGCTTCAGAAAATCATAAACTATTTTCAGAACCAACAGCAACTTCGTACGATGATATGGCACCGGGGAACATCGACGATTTTAACGGATCTTATACTTTAAGAGTTCCTGTTTCTCCTTCAAAAGCATCTTCTTCAAGTTCAACTGGCTTAGGATCTATCGGGTTTGCAGTTAGTGGTTCAATGATTTACAATGATGAAGAAGGACCGAATGTCCCATTAGACGACGCCGCACCATCTTTAGATTATACTGGCGCTCATACAGGTCCACAGAGTTACCATTATCATTTAGAAACAAAAGCTTGGTCGGAAGACGACGATAAACTTATCGGAATTATTTCTGACGGATTTTTCTTATACGGTCGCAAGTGTAACTCAACTGGTGCGTACCCTACAGACCTTGATGCATCTGGCGGACACACTACAACAACACAGCACAGCACTGAAGCAGAATACCACTATCATGTTCAGAATGACTTATACTTAAATCAATACTATATTTTATTCCCTGGAAATTACCAAGGAACGCCGAATGCTATTCAATAAAAATGCATATTGGTTAAGCATAGTTGGTTTTCTTTTGATTAGTTGTGGCAAATCCATGCAAACAAAGGAACCGCAACATGAAAATGTGATAATCAATAAAAAGAATTTGGTACTTGATCAGAATGAAGGGCTTGTTATGTATAAAGACAAGCCTTTTTCTGGCCAGTCTTTTTCATTATATGCCTCTGGCGACACTTCTGAAAAAGTTCAATTCTCTGAAGGCAAAAAGCATGGTATGTTGATCAAATTTTATCCAAATAATTCACAAAGTTATAGCGCAATCTATAACCACGGAAAACTACATGGGGAATCCAAAACGTGGTGGAAGTCTGGGCAAATTCGTTCACACACAAAGTACAAGGAAGGCAAAGTAGATGGTCTTCAAAAACAATGGTATCAGAGTGGCCAACTTTTTAAAGAAATGAATTACGCCGAAGGAAAAGAGAAGGGATTACAAAAAGCATGGCGAGAGAACGGAAGAATATATAACAATTATGAGGCAAAAAACGGCAGAATATATGGACTTAAGCGCGCCACCTTGTGTTTTGAATTGGAAGATGAAACGGTTCAGTTTAACGATTAACTTCTTTGCTTTGCTTCTCGTATTTTGCTCATGCAAGCAAACAAAAAGTACAAGCGAAAAAATTGATAATAGTCTCCCGTATTACTGCGAAGCTACGTTTACGCCACATTGGTTAACTGATTCCAATTCTGTACTTGATACATTTCATAGGATTCCAGATTTTCAGCTAATCAACCAACTTGGCGATACAATAACACAGAAAGACCTTACCAACAAAGTATATGTAGCCGATTTTTTCTTTGCAACATGCCCAGGTATTTGTCCGCGAATGACAAAAAATATGAAGATTTTGCAAGACTCCTTCTTAAACGATAATTCCGTTGTACTTCTCTCCCACTCCGTTACACCGAATAAAGACTCTGTATCAGTTCTTGACAAGTATGGCAAAGAGTATGGTGTTATTCCAAACAAATGGCACTTATTGACTGGAAGTCGGTCAGAAATTTATTCTCTTGGAAGAAACAGTTATTTTGTAGAGGAAGACTTAGGGCTAACGAAAGCCGAAAACGATTTTCTGCATACGGAGAATTTTGTTTTGATAGATAAAAACAAACACATCCGTGGAATTTATAATGGATTAAACAAAACATCCGTTCAGCAATTGATAATCGACATACGCTGGTTGAAGTCTCATTGATTAACCAACTCGGAAAGACCAAAATGAGAATTAGTTAGATTTTGATTTTCTACCTAACATTGCCCCATGCGAATTGGGTTTGATGCGAAACGTTATTTTCACAACAAAACGGGGCTTGGAAATTTTTCCAGAACCCTGATTGATGGTATCAAGGAAAATTTCTCGGAGCACGAATATCTGCTATTTGACACAAAGCCACCAAAAGACATTGACACAGACTTGCCAATCGTTTCAAAATCTGGCCTCTTACCTTTTTGGAGACAATTAAGAATTTCAAAAGACATTAACCGAAACCAGTTAGACATTTATCATGGCTTAAGTGCTGAACTCCCGTATACAAGGCCACGAAATACAAAACTCGTTGTCACTATTCATGACTTAATCTTCTTGCACTATCCAGAATATTATCGAGCAATAGACCGATTCATTTATAAAAACAAAACAGTTAATGCGCTTGGAAATGCCGATGCAGTTATTGTGACCAGCGAGCAAACAAAGAGAGACTTAAAGCCATTAATTGTGGATGATGAAATTCCAATTCATGTCATCTACCAAGATTGTGATGCACAATTTTACCAAAAACAAAATGGTGAATCGTTGTCTAAAATCGAATCAAAATATCAGTTACCAAACGACTTTATATTAATGGTGAGCAAGTTTGAAAAGCGCAAAAACCATTTGACTCTTCTGCAAGCCATAAAGTCTCATAGTATCTCTGATATTCCTTTCGTTTTTGTTGGAAGAAAAGGGGACACATATGATGAGGTTCAACGTTTTGTTAATGAAAACGGGTTAGACAAAAATGTACAACTTTTTACGGATGTACCAACCAATGACTTACCTGCACTCTACCAACTCGCTAACATCTCCATTTTTCCCAGTGAATACGAAGGTTTTGGAATTCCGATCCTTGAGAGTTTAGCCTCTAATACTCCTGTGCTAACGAGTCAAGACTCGTGTATGTCAGAAATAGCTGGCAATGCGGGTTTGTATTTTGACCCATTAAGTCCCGATAGCATAGCAAATGCGCTGCAAGAATTCAAAGACACCAATACAAGAAATAAATTGATCAGCAGTATAGAAGGTCGCTTAAAGCACTTTGATAAAAACAAATTATTACAGCAACACATAACTTTATATCAGTCACTCATATGTTAGAAGTCGGCCAATATCACAATCTCACAGTTTTAAGATCTACTAGTGTTGGTCTTTTTTTGGGGAACCTAAAAGGCGATGAAATACTATTACCCAACAAGTATGTCCCGTCTGGATTAGAAGTAGACGACACCATTGAAGTTTTTGTTTACAAGGATTCAGAAGATCGCCCTATTGCCACAACGTTAAAACCTTTAGTGATGCCAGGAGAATTTGCCGTGCTTACGGTTAATGACGTATCGAGTGTTGGTGCTTTTTTAGAGATGGGTCTTGAAAAAGAATTGTTGGTACCATATAAAGAACAAAATCAAAATCTAACTCGAGGCAAAGAGGTAATGGTTTATGTTTACTTAGACGAAGTGACAAACCGATTAGTAGCATCATGCAAAACCGGAAAGTTTGTAGAAAGAGATTTATCTGAACTTGAAGAAGGTCAGGAAGTTGAGCTTTTGATTGGAAGTCAAACCGATTTAGGTCGAAATGTAATTATCAATAATCGCTATGCAGGTTTGATTTACTCAAATGAGATTTTTGAAAAGATTTTTCTCGGAGATAAAAAGATTGGTTTCATTCACAAAATTCGGGAAGATGAAAAGATTGACGTTAGGCTCCAGCGTGTTGGATATGAAAACATCGACACATTTCAAGAGACCATTCTAAACCTCTTAGACAAACGTGGCGGCACCATACCTGTTGGCGACAAATCGGCTCCTGAAGAAATATATGCTCTTTTAAAAATGAGTAAGAAAAATTTTAAAAAAGCAGTAGGTGGGTTGTACAAAAGAAGAATTATAGAAGCGGGCCCCAATGAGATTAAGCTAATTGAAAATCAAAACTAATTTTTTAGTAGATTGCAGAGAATCTTATGAAACTCATTGTTATAGTTAGGTTTTTAGTCTTCACAGCACTGATAGGAACTTCTACCTTAAATGTCTTTGGTCAATCGGCGGCAAATGAAGTAGTAGTTACAGGCAATATAGGGTTTAGTGTATTTGGTGCCGTGCTAAAAGGTGGATTAAAACTTGCCGAAAGAAAGGATATTGACACAACCAAACAGCAAAACATCTCTAATGTTGATGTTTCTTCCAAAAGAGTCAGAATACTAGCCGTAGATTTAGGGCTCTCTGACATGTGGAGTGTAGGACTGTTGTATTCCAACCAGCAATTCAATGGATCTTTTGATTATCAGTACAAGAACAGACAAGACGTTATTATTCAAGAGCAAGTCAGTCTAACAAATACACGTTCAAGCATTGCTTTCTTCCCTAAAATTCATTACCCCATTAATCATGATCGATTCGATTTGTACTCTGGTGCCCGTCTTGGTTTTGTATTTAATGGTTTAAAAGTTAATACTACGGACCCAAACTTCGACATTCTAAACAAATTTGTTCTCAGTCGACCAATTGTAGCAGTTACTCCAATTGGAGTTCGTGGTTATTTCACAAAAAATATAGGATGCAATCTGGAATTAAATATTGGAACTCCTAATATTATCGGTTTTGGTCTAAATGTTAGACTAAATAACTGACCCAACTCCCCTGTTGTAAAGCCGGTTTAAAAACAAAAAGTATTAGATGTCAAAATCACGACAGTATCATGACGTGAATATTACAACCTTTAGAGGTAAACATCGTTTAACCTTATGAACACTAGAAATAGTGGTCCGAGCAAGTTTAATAGTGGTAAATTAAATTTCAGTTTTAGTTTTTGGTTATGAAAAGGGGATCTTCGGATTCCCTTTTTGTTTTGTAACAACAGTGTAAATCAATTTGTATTCTTTCTAAATAAAAGACTGTTAATACATGAGTAAAAGTATTGCTTTATTCTTTTTAAAAACCCCTTATTTTTGCCAAAATTCATGGGAAAGCAGATAGCGACAAGGCTATTTATTAACTCCCTGATAATAAGAGGTTAATGAAAAACTTTTCATCTAAAAGTATGCGATTACGTTTTCTTAAAGTGAGCACATTTGCATTATTGCTCGTTCTAACATCACTGCAAGGATTTGCAGAATTAAAAATTCAAACTAGTGCTACTGGCCTTCCGGTTTCTGAAGAAACGGTGAAAGCTGGTGAAGCTTTGTTCAAGGCTAAATGTCAGTCTTGTCATCAGCTTGACCGCAGAACAACTGGACCAGCGCTAGCTGGGGTTACCGAGCGTCGAGAACTAGATTGGTTAATCAAATGGATTCGAAACAACAACGAGTTGCGTCAATCCGGCGATGCTGATGCAATTGCCATCTATAACGAATACAATGGAACGGCAATGAACGTTTTCGCTGACTTGAGCGATGATCAGATTAAGTCGATCTTGATGTATACGGAAAATGGCCCATTGGCAGTAGTTAATGACGGAGGTCCAACTGAACCAACACCTGTTGATGAAGGATTATTCAACAGAACCAACAAAATACTTTTCTTTTTATCACTGCTTGTTTTCATCGTTGTAGTTTTAATTATTAAGACTATTGACGTCGTTGGTAAGCTAACTGGACGAGAAGTAATTCCATGGAATAATATCAATGCTGCGTTAATGTTAGTATTCCTTATTGTTGGAATGATAGCAGCACTATACGAGGTTTCCATTCACAGTAAATATTTACTTTTATGGGACTCTTCATCTGCACATGGTGAAGCTATTGACAGCATGATGCGTATAACCTTTATTATCACTGGTTTCGTATTTTTTGTGACTCAAATTTTATTATTCTATTTCGCTTTCAAATACCGAGCGAAAAAAGGTGTAAAAGCGTTACACTATCCAGATAATGATAAACTAGAATTAATATGGACAGCGGTTCCGGCGGTTGTTTTAACAATTTTAGTACTTGGCGGACTAAAAGCATGGAGCGGGATTAATGAAGCACCAGCAGAAGGTACACGACAAATTGAAGTATTTGCACATCAGTTTGCTTGGCAAGCTAGATACCCAGGTGCAGATGGTAAATTAGGAAATGCTAACTACAATCTAATCTCCGAAACATCAAATCCTTTAGGTGTTGCAATACCTTATAAAGCAGAAGAAATTCTTAAGGAATTAGAAGCAGATATAGAATATTATGAAAACGCAATAACTGAGTTGCCGTCTAAGTTAGGTGATCTTAAATCTACATTAGGTGGACGTGTTGGAAGTGACTTAAAATCGCATCAAAAGTTAATTGATGATATTGAATCAGGTTCTGAACAGTCATTCTACGAGCTTCAAATCCGACGAAGAAATACACAAATCAAACGAATCAAAACATCGTTAGAAGCAGGTACTCTATACATTGATGCAGCAAAAGACGATATCGTTTCGAGTGAAATTCACTTAATAGAAAATGAGCCTGTTACATTCAAGTTCAGATCAAGAGACGTAATTCACAGTGCGTTGATGAAAGAATTCAGAGCACAGATGAATGTGGTGCCTGGTATTCCAACACAGTTCACATTTGTTCCAACAAAATCAACAAAACAGAAAAGACTAGATTTAGGAAACCCTGAATTTGACTATCATATTATTTGTAACAAGATATGTGGAAACTCTCATTACAACATGAAGATTAAAATTGTTGTGGAAAGTAAAAAAGAGTACGAAAAATGGATGAGCGAACAAAAAGCAACGTTTGTAAAGGAGGAAGCTCCAGCAGAAGCACCTGCCGTTGCGCCAGAATCCATGGAAGTTGAAGAAGAATCTGGCGAAATAGCCTTGAATTAATAAAAATTTAAAAGAACGATACGAAGATGAGTAACGATCACGGACATCACAAACAAAGCTTTATTTCGAAGTACGTTTTCAGTATGGATCACAAAATGATCTCAAAGCAATTCCTAATAACAGGAATTATTATGGGGGTTATTGGTGTATCTATGTCGATCTTATTTCGATTGCAATTAGCTTGGCCAGAAACAAGCTTCCCAATATTAAATTGGTTATTCGGTGACCAATGGGCACCAGAAGGTCGATTAGACTCTGGTTTTTACATGGGTCTTGTAACCATTCACGGTACAATCATGGTATTTTATGTTTTGACAGCTGGACTGAGTGGTACTTTTTCTAACCTATTAATACCTTTACAAGTAGGAGCTCGAGATATGGCATCTCCGTTTATGAATATGCTATCTTATTGGTTCTTCCTACTTTCTAGTATTGTATTGATGAGCAGTATGTTCGTTGCAACTGGACCAGCTTCTGGTGGTTGGACGATTTACCCTCCTTTGAGTGCTTTAGCCAAGGCAATGCCTGGATCTGGAGTTGGTATGACGCTTTGGTTAGTTGCAATTATCTTATTTATTGTATCTGCTTTATTAGGTGGAATTAACTATATATCTACTGTTCTTAACATGAGAACTAAAGGTATGTCAATGAATAGAATGCCTCTTACAATTTGGGCTTTTATGTTAACAGCGATATTAGGACTATTATCATTCCCTGTTCTTTTAGGTGGTGGTTTACTTTTAATGTTTGACCGTTTGGCTGGAACAAGTTTCTACTTATCTGATATATTCTTAGGTGGAGGTGTTGGCGCATTAGAACAAACAGGAGGAAGTCCGATTTTATTCCAGCATTTATTCTGGTTCTTAGGTCACCCTGAGGTATACATTATCATCATGCCTGCGTTTGGTATTACTTCTGAAGTAATCGCCGTAAATGCTAGAAAACCGATATTTGGATATACAGCAATGATTATCTCCTTAATTGGAATTTCGGTGCTGTCTTTCTTAGTTTGGGGTCACCACATGTTTATTACGGGAATGAATCCTCTACTAGGAACAATTTTCTTAGTAATGACATTGATTATTGCGGTACCGTCAGCGGTAAAAACATTCAACTATCTAGCCACTTTATGGAAGGGTAGTATTCGATTTACTAACGGGATGATGTTTGCAATAGGATTGGTATCATTGTTTATCACAGGTGGTTTGACTGGTATTTTCTTAGGAAATGCTGCGTTAGATATCTCTCTTCACGATACATACTTTGTTGTTGCTCACTTTCACTTGGTAATGGGTAGTTCTGCGATATTTGGTATGATGGCTGGTATTTACCATTGGTTCCCAAGAATGTTTGGAAGAACAATGAACAAAACGTTAGGGTATATACACTTCTGGTTGACATTCATATCAGCATACATGGTTTTCTTCCCAATGCACTTCCAAGGTTTAGCTGGAGTACCAAGAAGATATTATTCATTTAACATTTTACCAGAGTTTGCACCATGGTTAGACGTAAACGTATTTATTACGCTTGCGGCAATTTTAGGTGGTGTTGCTCAAATAATATTCTTGTACAATTTCTTCTCAAGCATATTTGCTGGAGAAAAAGCAGTTCAAAACCCATGGCAAGCAAACACGCTTGAGTGGACTGCGCCTGTTGAGCACTTACATGGAAACTGGCCAGGAGAGATTCCAACTGTTTACCGTTGGCCTTATGACTATAGTTTACCAGATGCTGATGAAGATTTTATTCCTCAGAATGTTCCTGACAAAGGAAGCTCTGAAGAAATTCACGTAGCGCCGGTAACACCAGAGACTTCTGATGCAAAAGAGCCGAAAGAAGACAATGTGATGTTATTTACGTTGGTTAAAAATTGGTTAGGATTAGGTAAAGCATAATATTGTTTAAACCGAAATTCTTTGACCGGTTCTGTTTTTGGTCGATTGCGGCCATTATAATCCTCTTTTTTTTAGGTGGGTTAGTCAGAATTTCAGGTTCAGGAATGGGTTGCCCGGATTGGCCTAAATGTTTTGGAACATGGATTCCACCAACATCAGAGGCTGAATTACCGGAAAACTATGAACAAGAATATTTAGAGAAAAGAAAAGTAAAAGTAACCCGTTTGGCAGCACTTTTAAAACGTATGGGATTAACACAGAAATCAGAAGCATTAGCTTCTGTGAATGGAGTTATGACGTCTGAACCATTTAATGTTCAGAAGACCTATACTGAATATGTTAATCGATTATGGGGAGCTTTAACGGGTATAATTACTCTATTGGCAGCTATATCGTCATTTCAATATTGGAAGTTTAAAAGGACAATTACACTGTTTACTCTTTTAGGTGTACTATTCGTAATTATTAACGGCTGGCTAGGATCAGTAGTGGTAGACACCGATCTACTAGGTGGTGTTGTTTCAATTCACTTTGTTATGGCTTTTGCTGCAATTGCAAGTTTTATGATTGCCTTTTATTACAACAAAAAGTCAGAGGGGAACACAACGAAATCTATAAAAACGTTAACTATCGCAGGTTTGATTTTATCAATAGGTCAATTGCTATCTGGTACTTCCGTACGTGAGTCTATTGACCAATTTGGAAATTCTGGTGTGCTAATAGGTTTAGATAATTTTGATTTGTTAGGTGGTGTTTTTAACACACACAGATTACTTGCTCTTTTTACAGGCTTACTGTTAGTTTATGTTTTTTATCTCAATAGAAAAACAACGAATAGACCAAGAACGAGTATAATACTTTTAATCACAATTGGCTTTGTGGTTTTACAAGCTCTTACAGGAATTTTAAACATTCGGTTTGAATTTCCAGCTATAGCGCAACTTATGCATGTTACCATTGGTAGCATAACCCTTGTTTCATTTATTTATTTAACGATTCAAGAACTTAAATCAAAAAATAAAGAATATGGCAACTAGAACCGCGACATCTATAATGCCTTTTTCGATAACTGCAAAATTGCAGGATTACCATCAATTGGTAAAAACTCGATTAACAATTACTGTAGTTTTGTCTGCAGTTCTTGGTTTTTTAATCGCAGCTAATGGGTCAACAAACTTTCAAGATTTGTGGGCTTTGATATTCGGTGGATTCTTAGTTGTCGCTTCTTCAAATGGCCTAAATCAAATTATTGAAAAAGATTTTGATAAATTGATGGTGCGTACGAACAATCGACCTGTTGCCACAAATAGAATGACTATTACCGAAGCAGCAATATTTAGTGCTGCATGCGGAATAATCGGTGTTTATATCTTAGGAAGTTTTCTAAATGGAATTAGTGGATGGCTTGGTGTATTTGCATTACTTAGTTATGCCTTTTTATATACGCCTTTAAAACGCATAAGTCCAATCGCGGTTTTTGTTGGAGCTTTTCCAGGTGCTATTCCGCCGTTGCTCGGATGGGCAGCTGCTACCGGAACCATCGGTTGGGGCGGATGGGCATTATTTGCGATACAATTTATCTGGCAATTCCCTCACTTTTGGGCCATTGCTTGGGTACTAGACGACGATTACAAACGAGCTGGTTATAGACTATTACCTTCTAAAGTAGGTAAAGACAAAAAATCAGCAGTGTTCACCATACTATATATTGCTGTTTTAATTCCTGTAAGTGCCCTACCCTATTTATTAGGAATCACTGGATGGGTTTCATTAATTATTGCAATCGTAGCTGGTTTACTATTTTTACAACAAGGAATTAAATTTCATAAATCGTGTACCACTAAGGATGCAAAACGATTGATGTTTTATTCCATAATTTACAATCCGTTGGTATTATTAGCATTCGTATTAGATAAACTATAAGATATGTTAGCAGCAGCAAAAATGGACGAATACAGTAACAGACCTGGCAAAATGCACCCAAAGAAGTTTTCTTTGATGCTTTTAATTGTAGGTATGACAATGTTGTTTTTAGGGTTGACTAGTGCATTTCTAGTTCGAGAAGCTGAAGGCAACTGGCTTCATTTTGATCTACCAACAGAGTTTATATATTCTACTGTAGCTGTTTTAATTAGCTCAGCCAGTATGTTTTTTGCACTGAGATCGGCAAAACAAGATAATCTAATAAGTGTATCGATAGGGTTAGCCATTACACTAGTTGCGGGTTTAAGCTTTGTTTATTTACAATATGCCGGGTTCAATGACTTAGCATCTAGAGGGATATATTTTTCACCTGCAAATGGCAGCGCTGGTGGATTAGTTAGTGGTTCTTTTGTAATAATGTTTGTTGCACTTCACTTGTTACATTTACTTGGAGGGATTGTTTTTGTTGCCGTTGTTTTAGTTAAGAGTTTATTATCACAGGTTCATAAGAAAAATACATTGTCGATTAGTATGTGTAATACCTATTGGCACTTTGTTGGAGTTTTATGGATCTATTTATACCTATTTTTATATTTTGCACCGCAATTTTAAAAGATTATGTCAAATAACGCTGTAAGCACAACGTCCACTTGGGCTGGAGGTAAATCACCATTTAAAGTAAGCTACGGAAAGCTTATGATGTGGTTTTTCCTTTTATCTGATGCATTTACCTTTTCATCTCTACTAGTTGGATATGGAGCCGTACGCTACTCATTCCCTTCAGCAGATGAAGCAATGATGGAACAAGTTCGTCAAGACATTCCGTTTGGAACAGATGTTCATCATATGTTTGAGCATACTGAAGGTGGATTTGTTGGCCACATGGTTAACGAAGGAGTATTTGCTGAAACGCATTGGCCAGCACCAGAATTAGTGTTTAATCACTTCCCAGGGCATCATTTACATTGGCCTCTTATGTTTGTCAGTTTAATGACGCTAATTCTCATTTTAAGTAGTGTAACAATGGTATTGGCCGTTGAAGCAGGACAACGAATGGAGAAGAAAAAAGTTGAACTATATATGCTGCTTACAATCATAGGCGGATTTATGTTCTTAGGCTGTCAAGCTTGGGAATGGACAAAATTCATCGGTGAGGGTGCAAAACTCTACACAAACCCGTTTGGGCCTGTAACATTTGCTGCTTTGTTTTTCTTAGTAACAGGATTCCACGGATTCCACGTATTAAGTGGAGTAGTCATCAATATTGTCATCTACATTAACACAATACTAGGTACATACGAAAAAAGAGGTCATTATGAAATGGTTGAAAAAACCGGATTGTACTGGCACTTCGTAGACCTTGTATGGGTTTTTGTATTCACATTCTTTTATTTAATATAGTAACGCTTTAAAGAAATAGTATCATGAGTCATCATAACACACCTGTAGATATTCACGACGAAGAAAATTATGACCCAACAGTTTGGGTTCCTAAAGCTCACTCCCATGGCACAAAAGGTCTATGGAAAACGTTTTGGGTTCTTTTAGCATTAACAATTGCTGACGTAATTCTATACTTTACTATGCCTCCAAGCATGGGAAGAAACGTACTTTTTATTTTCTTAGGAGTTGTAAAAGCAGCGTTCATTGTATACAGTTTCATGCACTTAACTTTTGAACACAAAGGCTTAAAAATGTCGATTGTACTACCAATGATATTTGTAGTATACCTTATTGCCTTTATGCTAAAGGAAGCATCTTTCTGGAATTACTTAAACTGGTAAAGTCATCACATGGACAGTAAGAAACGTGGCCAAATTGTAATTGCACTGTTTGTTACTATTCCAATTGTACTCTTTTTCATTTGGAAAAACGCAGATGAACGATATACCCCGTTAGAAATAATGGGTTCGTATTACTCAGACACCACCATACTTTCAAATAAAGCTCTGCTTGACTCAACCCTTGGCGATGATTACTTCGTTCGAGGAGATAGTGTTTTTGAAATGTGGACACTTCGTGATTTTGACCTTACGGACCATACAGGACAAAAAGTTTCGTTAGAAACGTTTAAGGACAAAATTATCGTTGCTAATTTCTTTTATGCAACCTGTCCTGAAGTTTGTCCTCGGATGAATAACAATTTACGGTTGGCTGTAGAACGATACAAAGACTATCCTGATGTAGTATTTCTCTCCCACACCGTTCACCCAGAGCATGATTCAGTCCCAGTTTTAGCTGAGTATGCGGATAAATATGGCTATTCTGATTCTACTTGGTATTTTGTAACTGGCTTCAAACATGAAATTTACGATTTAGCGATTTCGCATTATCATGCAGCTGCCCCTAGTCCAGATGGACAAAATGATTTCATTCATAGTTCAATGGTTTTTATGGTTGATAAAGATCACAGAATGAGAGGATATTACGAGTCACGAAATAATCCAAAGTTTGCAACCGAGGTAAAAGACGCCATTAAAGTGTTAAGAGCAGAATACAATCAAAGCGAAAAATTTGAAAAGTGATAAAAAACGATAAACTCTTTTATAGAATCGCACTGGCGATATCCGCTGTAGTCTTTTTATTGGTTATTGCACTAAACAAACGAGTGCTCCAACCACCTACCGAATTCCCAAATTATATCTATCGTTTCCCAATGTACAACGCAATGATTAATGGAACTTGTTCCGTTTTACTGTTGCTTAGTTTGCGTGCTATTAAATCGAAAAAAGTTGAATTACATAAGAAGTTGAACATTACAACGTTTGTATTGTCAGCGATTTTTCTAATTCTGTATGTTATCTACCACTATTTCGTTGAACATACTCTTTATGGAGGAACCGGTCTTAAAGAAATCATCTACAAAATCATTCTATGGTCTCACATAGTTCTTGCAGCATTTGTATTACCATTAATACTTATATCATTTAATTACGGACTGAATAACAAAATCGAAAAGCACAAAAAAATTGTGCGATTTGCTTTTCCTATCTGGTTGTATGTCACCGTAACAGGTGTTATAGTATACCTAATGATTAGCCCGTATTACAACTTCCCGATTCATTGAAAAGTAAGATTCAATATTTACTTCAGCAGATTCTTGGACTGCCAAGGTATCTGAAAATATTTTCTTGGTATAAGATTAAAACCCTTCACACTGATACAGGTGAAAACGACTTCTTTCACTTCGTAAATATGATTCCAGAAGGTAGTGATGTCCTTGATATTGGAGCAAACATCGGAATCATGTCCTATTATTTGTCACAAAAAGTTGGATCAGGATCTGTCTTCGCATTTGAACCAATACCTCATAACCTTGCAGCTCTTAATTGGATAAAGAGAAAATTTAACCTAAACAACGTAACAATTAGTGATGTTGCCTTGGGTAATGAAAATGGCACTACTAAAATGGTAATGCCGGTAGTTGATCAAGTAAAAAAACAAGGTCTAAGCCATGTTTTATCAGATGACATTAAAGACTTTAATGAAGGAGATACTTTCACAGCAACTATCTCTAAACTGGATGATTTTGATGCTATTAAAAATTTGGATATTAAAGCAATCAAGATCGACGTAGAAAATTTTGAATACCATGTTTTCCTTGGAGCAGAGCAAACATTACGACAACATCTTCCAATAATATATTGTGAACTCTGGGATAACCCAAATCGATATAAATGTTTCGATTTTATGCGAACATTAGGGTACTCAGTTATGTTTAAACAGGGAGAAAGGTTGGAGCACTTTGATGACAAGAATCATCAAACTCAAAACTTCTTCTTTATACACGAATAACTATCTTTGACGTATGCAAAAAGTGATTAGAACTTTAGTAGTGTTATCCTTAACACTTGTTTTGTTAACCGTTTTCTCTGAAGTTTCTGCGCAATGCCCAATGTGCCGAAGTGCTGTGGAATCTGCAATGCAAAATGAAGGCAATACTGTTGGTAAAGGTCTTAACAAAGGAATATTATACTTATTGGCTTCTCCTTACCTGTTGATTGCTCTTGTTGGAGGAATCTGGTATCATAAAAATCGGAAAAAATAACAATGCCTAAAATTTCAGGTTTTCAGTCTTTCTTATTGGGTCGCTGTCCGCAATGCCGCACTGGCTCTATTTTTAAAGGTGGGCTTTTTTCAAAAAATTTCAAAAACGTTAATACAAATTGCTCACACTGCAATGTGAAGTTTGAACAAGAACCAGGCTTTTTCTGGGGTGCCATGTACTTTAGTTATGGCTTAATTGTCGGTTTGCTAATTGTTCTTTCTGTACTTATGTTCACGTTTCTTGAAGATCCGTCAGTTATACTGATGAGCTCTATAATTATTGGTTTTACGGTTCCACTAACTCCTTTACTTATGCGAATCTCTCGATTGCTGTTAATTTATCTTGCAGCTCCTTATAAAACGTTTAAGCCAGAGCTAAGAAAATGAAAGGTGCATGCTTAATTTTAGCTACTTCATCATAAGTAATTTCGTAAAACACAAATTAAATCGTCGGTGAGAACACTGACTTTAAGCGTAACAAACTCAATGACTCAATCATCTCTCCGCCGAAGTTGATGTTATTACCAAAATTCGTCGTTCGATCTAACTAAGACCCTACCGCAAAAGTTGGCGCTTTCACCAACATTAAACAATAACAGTAAAGCAATTACATCGTTGTTAAAAACACTGACCTTTGGCGTAGCAAAGTCAATGACTCAATCATCTCTCTGCCGAAGTTGATGTTATTACCAAAATTCGTCGTTCGATCTAACTATGACCCTACCGCAAAAGTTGGCGCTTTCACCAACATTAAACAATAACAGTAAAGCAATTACATCGTTGTTCAGAACACTGACTTTAGGCGTAGCAAACTCAATGACTCAATCATCTCTCTGCCGAAGTTGATGTTATTACCAAAATTCGTCGTTCGATCTAACTAAGACCCTACCGCAAAAGTTGGCGCTTTCACCAACATTAAACAATAACAGTAAAGCAATTACATCGTTGTTAAAAACACTGACTTTAGGTGTAACAAACTCAGTGACACAATCATCTCTCCGCCAAACTTGATGTTATTACCAAAATTCGTCGTTCGATCTAATTATGATCCTACCGCCATAGTTGGCGCTTTCACCAACATTAAACAATAACAGTAAAGCAATTACATCGTTGTTAAGAACACTGACTTTAGGCGTAACAAACTCAATGACTCAATCATCTCTCCGCCGAAGTTGATGTTATTACCAAAATTCGTCGTTCGATCTAACTATGATCCTACCGCCATAGTCGGCGCTTTCACCAACATTAAACAATAACAGTAAAGCAATTACATCGTTGTTAAAAACACTGACTTTAGGCGTAGCAAACTCAGTGACTCAATCATCTCTCCGCCGAAGTTGATGTTATTACCAAAACTCTTCGTTCGATCTAACTATGATCCTACCGCCATAGTTGGTGTTTTCACCAACGTTTTATGATTCAACCTGAATAAAGCCCTCAAAACCGACAAGGATAAAGTTACCACAGAACAAGGGTGTTCAAACGTAAAAACATCAAAAAAGGTCAATGATTTCTCACTGACCTTTTCCAATTTAATTCGTTATGAATTACTCGCCTGCAGCGGCGGGTTCAGCATTTCCTAAAACTTTATCTTTTACCTTTGTTTCAATCTCCTCCATCATTTCTGGATTATCCAAAAGCAACTTTTTCACAGAGTCTCGACCTTGACCAAGCTTCGTTCCGTTGTAGCTAAACCAACTTCCACTCTTTTGAACAATTTCTGCTTCAACTCCTAAATCTAACACCTCACCTGCTTTTGAAATACCTTCACCATACATGATGTCGAATTCAATAACGCGGAATGGCGGTGCAACTTTATTTTTAGCCACTTTTACCTTTACACGGTTTCCGATTAAATCTACTCCGTCTTTTATTTGGCCAATTCTACGAATATCCAAACGTACAGAAGAGTAAAACTTCAATGCATTACCACCCGTTGTAGTTTCTGGGTTACCAAACATTACACCAATCTTTTCTCTCAATTGATTAATGAAAATACAGATACAACCCGTTTTGCTAATTGTTCCTGTCAGTTTTCTCAATGCTTGAGACATCAATCGAGCTTGAAGACCCATTTTTGAATCACCCATATCGCCTTCCAATTCCGCTCGTGGAACAAGTGCTGCTACAGAATCTATTACGATAATATCAATTGCCCCTGATCGGATTAAATTATCTGCAATCTCTAACGCTTGCTCTCCATCATCCGGTTGAGCTATCAACAATTCGTCTGTGTCTACACCAATCTTCTCAGCATAAAAACGGTCAAAAGCATGCTCCGCATCCACAAATGCAGCTATTCCGCCTCGCTTTTGTGCTTCTGCAACGCAATGCATTGCCAACGTCGTTTTACCTGAAGATTCAGGTCCGTATATTTCAACAACACGGCCCTTTGGCAATCCACCAATACCTAGTGCCATATCTAAACCTAAGGAACCCGTTGGAATGAAAGGAATGTTCATGACTGAATCTTCATCCATCTTCATTACAACTCCCTTACCGTAAGACTTTTCTAACTTGTCTATCGTTAATTTAAGCGCTTTTAATTTTTCTGCGTTTTCGTTCGCCATTTGTATATTTTATTACGATGTTCAAATATAACGGATGCGTTAATCCGACAAATCAGAACCCTCTCAATGTTGATAAGTAAGCTCCATGTGAATCATTCATCATACGTTATGCCAACAAATCAACGTTAATGTGGAAATGTTCTCTTAGTAAACACACGTTGTTGAATTAATTTTGAGCGATTATAATTATGGGTATTAAAGCGCGTTTCCTTTTAAGTTTAATCTGCACGATTTCCAGTGTTCATGTGTTTGCACAAGACACTACCAGTAAATTAAATTTACGAATTTCGACTGATTATGAACCCAAATTATCAGCTGCGAATAAAGTTATAACCAAACCAGACATCAAGCCAATTGAAAGTGAAAAACCGAGCTTCACTTACGATCTTCCAAATTTTGCATATGCCGTCTTCCCTACTTACCATCCAGCGAAGGCTATTTCGATAAAATCTGAACTAGATGAACCTCTTTTTGGAAACTACTTTAAACTTGGGGCTGGTAACTTCTTAACTCCTTACGCTGAAGCACGAATACACAGTGTTCGCAATAAGAAATACAATTACGGTTTCTACGGAAAACACTTATCTACCAATGCATCAAACCCTAAAAATGGACCTAGCAATGCCAATTTTAGCGACAACGAACTCGGTGTTATGGGATCGAAAATTGGTAAAAAAGGTGTGCTTACAGGTAAATTGAATTTTGAACGCCATGTAGTGCATTATTATGCAATCGACTCCGCAGAAATTGATCGAAGGTTTATTAATCAGATATACAATGACGTAAATGGTAGTATTTTGTACGACCGTGGTTATGACCAAAAAAAGTTTGGGTATAAAACTGGTTTTAACTTTTACACCTTTTCAACGCATGGTAACCGACGTGAAAATGATTTTGAAGGGACTTTTAGCTCCAAATATGTTATTGGAGGTAAACGTTTCGTAGACGTTGACGGGGCTATTGATTACACGACTATTGGTGAAGATTCGAAAAACATATTGAATAGAACATTTGTGCGAGTAAAACCTTCTTATGGGTTTACTTTCAAAAAGATAAACTTTAATATTGGTGCCAATGCTGTGTTTTCAGCAGTCTCTACCGACAGTGTAAAAGGAAAGTTTCGATTATTCCCTGATGTTTCTGCGAGTCATTTTCTTGTTCCAAAGAAAGTTCAAGCATTTGCCGAAATTACAGGTGATGTTACCAAAAATTCGCTACGACAATTGTCTTACATTAACCCATTTATGAGCAATGATGTTGAGATACAAAACTCCGTTAACAGCTTTACCATTGCCGGTGGTTTAAAAGGTTTATTAGCAAAGAAATTGGATTATTTATTGAAAGTTAGATATTCGATTGACAATAATCTACCACTCTTTGTTACGGATTCAGTTCCAACAAGATCATTTGGGCTTGTGTATGATGATGTATCAACATTTGCTTTTACAAGTGGATTAGGGTTTCGCTTAGATGAACGCTTTTTTATTCAATTTGCAGGGACAGTATACAGCTACAATGCAGGTCAAGATCCACTAGATCACGCATGGCAGTTGCCAAACTTCGATTTAGATGTTAATATGCGATATACATTGGCTAAAAAACTTGACTTAAGAGTTCAAGTATACACTATTGGTCAACGGAAACAGTTGGATCCTTTTTCTAGCGAAAAAACTGTGGTGGAGTTAGACCCAATTATAGATTTGAATGTTATGGCAGACTACCGATATAAAAAGAATATATCTTTCTTCTTAAATGTAAATAATATTTCAAATTCTCGTTACCAAAAATGGTACTCATATCCATCTTTTGGGCTTAATTTGTTGGCTGGAATAACTTTTTCACTTTAAGTAGAACAAATAAGAAAAAATATATGGAGTTGATTGATTTAGTTTCTGAGTTACTGTACGATAAAAATTGTGTAATCATTCCCAATTTCGGTGGTTTCGTTGGAAATTTTAAGTCGACCGATTTTGATAAGACTCGCTCGTTGATTTCTCCTACACGCAAACGTGTTGCTTTCAACGAAAGTTTGATTGAAAATGATGGTTTGTTAATAAATGCATTACAGACTAAAAAAAGTATTAGCTACGATCAAGCAGAAAAAGAAGTTTCATTATTTGTTAAGTTTCTTAAAGACAGGTTAACAAAATATAAAAATTACGAATTCAAACATTTAGGATCTCTTTACCTAAACAAAGAAGGTAAGCTTGTTTTTGTCGCTTATGATGAAAGCAATTTTCATAAAAGAAGTTTTGGTCTTCAAGACGTTAAAGTTAAGAGACTGACTGGAGTTGTAGAAGAGGAAAAGGTACTTATAAAACAAATTGAGGAAAGGAAGATAGTTCCAATTGCCACGCAAAAAGTCAAAAAGAATTTCTACTTCCCACAAATCGCGGCGTCTGTTGCAATTTTGACAATTTTTGGGGTGATGTTATGGCAACTCTTGCAGACATCTAATGATCAAGGTATTGTCAACAACAATGGAATTGACACCGCTAAAAATAGTCCTGCTTCAATCATTCCTGACATTTCGTTAAGCGATTCTGAGTATTTGGAAGATTCCGAGATTCCTGAAACAATTACAAACGAAATGAAGTTTGAAGACGTTACGGACGAAGTAATTCCTGCAGAAATAGAAGAGGAACCTATTCAAAAAGCAGTAAGTGAAGAACCTGTGGAAGTCGAGAATTATGAAGTAAAGGAACCAATTACAACTACTGAACCTGCAGAAAACATAGATGGATCAGAGCCAAGCGAGACTTCTTCTAAATATACTCCATATACAGAAAAAGTTTACTACATAGCTGTTGCGAAGAACTACGATGCTCATAAAGAATCTGCAAAACGAAAAAACCTTGAAAGTAAGGAATATCAGCTATTTGAGCAGAATATTAACGGAACAAAACTACTGTGTTTAGAAAAGTTTATTTCTGAAGATAATGCTAAAGCATTCTTAAACATCGTTAAGAGATATGATGATCGCGAAGCGTTCATTTTTGAAAATCAAGAATAAGAAACAAAAATAGAATATAGATGAAATCAATTTTGTTACAAGCAAGTGGCGTTCAAGCTGCGGATTCAACTGGACTTGTCGTTGAAAGTGAAAAGCAAATGAACGTATTAGACATCGCGCTAAACGGAGGAATTATGCTTATTCCAATCGTAATACTTAGTGTAATCGCTGTGTATTTGCTTGTTGAAAGATATCTCACCATTAAAAAAGCGCGAGAATACGACCCAATGTTTATGAAGAAAATCAAAGACATGGTGACTGAAGGGAATATTAAAGGTGCTCAAAGTTTATGTGAAGCTACGAACACTCCAATTGCTCGAATGTTGGAAAAAGGACTTTCTCGAATTGGAAAACCATTACAAGATATACAAGTAGCCGTTCAAAACGTTGGCAACTTGGAAGTTTCCAAGCTAGAAAAAGGCATGCCTTTGTTAGCAACTATATCGGGTGCTGCACCAATGATTGGTTTCTTAGGAACGGTAACAGGTATGATTAAGACTTTTTATACGTTAGCTCAAAATGCCGACGGGATACAAGTTGGTTCCTTATCAGGTGGTATATATGAAGCGATGGTAACCACTGTTGGTGGATTAATAGTTGGAATTATAGCATACATTTCATACAACTCCTTGACAGCCATGATTGATAAAGTAATTTATAGAATGGAGTCAACTTCAATGGAATTCTTAGATATTTTACACGAACCTGCTTCGTAATCCGTTAATGAATAAGAAGTTGTTATGAAATTGAAACGAAGAAATAAAGTTGCCGCAGAATTTAATATGTCGTCTATGACGGATATTATTTTCTTGCTTTTAATATTTTTCATTATCACTTCAAAGTTTACTCCTGAACCTATTTTGAAAGTATTACTTCCTAAAGGTTCAAAGTCTACAACGGTAAAGCAAACCATCAGGATCGAAGTCAGCAATGAACTAGAATATTCCATCGATAATGAAAAAGTGTTACTTGACCGTTTACCTATTGCACTCAATGAAGCATTAATGACAAATCCAGGTGCAACAGTGTCAATTCATGGAGACAAACGTGTAAACTACGAAAAGGTTATGGAATTGGTTTATATGGTAAATGAAATGGGTGGTAAACCCGTACTGGCATTGAAACCTGTTACTAAAAAATAAATGTTATGGATTTAACTCATGATCACGATAGAAAAGGAATGGTTGCCACCGTTCTGATTCATAGTATCATATTTTTATTGATGCTTATTTGGGTAATGGGAGAAGCAAAAGACATGGAAGAGCCAGAAGGTGGAGTTGAAGTAAGTTTTGGAGACCCTAACGCTGGTGGTCCAGAAAGTATTTCTCAAGTATCAACTCCTCAAACAAGTCAACCACCGCCTAGCAATCCAAGTGAGTCGAAATCAGAAACGGATAACCCGATGGTTACTAACGATGATGTTGATCAACCAGAAGTGGAAAATACTGCTAAATCAACTCCAAAGTCTCAAACAACAGAACCCGTAAAAGAACCAGTTAAACAAGAACCTACCATTTCAAAAGAAATGCAGGATGCTCTGAACAGGTTCAAAAAGAATAACAGTAACAAAACTACTAGCACAGGAGATGGTCCCAAAAAAGGGCCCAAAGGAAAGCCTACTGAAACGAAAAAAGGACCTGGAGGTCAGTCCACTGGACTAGGCAACGGGGTAAGTTATAACTTGACAGGTTTTGGAATCACACAAAACGGTGATATAATTAATGAAAGAAAAGATGATGGGTCAGTTACCGTTGAATTTTGTTTAGATAAAAGTGGTAATTTTCTTCCTGGTAGCGTTCGCGTCAAAAAAAGTACTGGTAGTCAATACCTTAGAGAACTAACACTCAAATCAATGAATCTATTTACTTTTCAACCTATGGGAGAACAAGAAAATAGCAATTGTGGGACAATCACAATCAACTACACGCTTCACTAAATACGTTGAACTACAGTCAAACCCTCGACTTTTTGTTCTCGCAGCTGCCAATGTATCAGCGATTCGGAACATCTGCTTTCAAGAAAGATCTTACTAACATTATCGCATTGTGTGATGCATTAGGAAATCCGCATCGTTCATTAAAATGTGTCCATGTTGCGGGAACTAATGGTAAGGGAAGTGTTTCGCATATGCTGGCGTCAATCTTTCAAACAGCGGGTTACAAGACTGGATTATACACTTCTCCGCACTTAATTGATTTCAGGGAGCGTATACGTGTTAACGGTGTATGTGTTTCGGAAGAATTTGTCATCCGCTTTGTTAAAGAAATCGAACCACATTTACAAACAATCAAGCCCTCGTTTTTTGAAATCACTGTAGCCATGGCATTTCAGTATTTTTCAAAACAGGAAATAGAAATTGCCATCATAGAAACTGGTCTAGGAGGCAGACTAGACAGCACCAATATTATTCACCCTGAACTCAGTATAATTACCAATATTGGCTACGATCATATGGACATGTTAGGTGAGACATTGGCAGAAATTGCCTTTGAAAAAGCTGGAATTATTAAACCAAATACACCAGTTGTTATTGGCGAAAGACATAATGAGACAACAGAAGTCTTTACTAAAAAGGCTAATGAATGTGAGGCTGACATTATGTTTGCTGAGGATACACTTGGTGAGAGTTTGTATGCGTCAGATTTGAAAGGTTACTACCAAAAGGCAAATATTAAAACAGTAATTGCTTCATGTCATGCATTGAAGCAACTTGGTTATGACCTTACAGAAAACGCGATCCAACGAGGACTATTGAACGTTGCGCGTAATACGGGTTTAATGGGAAGATGGCAGCTCATCCAACATAATCCAAGAGTGATTTGTGATACAGGTCACAACACCGAAGGAATTCAACAAATTGTAAAACAATTAACTAATGAATCGTTCCAGAAGTTACATATTGTATTTGGGCAGGTTGTAGGAAAAGATTACAAAAATATCCTTTCCCTTCTTCCAAAAAATGCCACATACTATTTCACTAAACCTAGTGTAATTCGTGGATTAGATGAAAAAGAACTACTCGAACAAGCAGTACAATTTAACTTAAATGGGCAGTCCTATTCTACCGTTGAAAAGGCGTATCATACAGCAAAAAACGCAGCTAATAAGAATGATTTAATTTATGTTGGAGGAAGCACTTTTGTGGTTGCAGATTTTCTGGCCAGTTTAGGGTAAACATCAAGTGTCAATCAGCAGTCTTCCTGCGTCTTAACTCTTTAACAATTAAAGACATTTCTCTTCCTACTTGGCCGGCAACAGAACTATTTTCCTGAGCTCTTCGACCTAAGTAAGGCAGCACAGCACTCACTGGACCGTAAGGAAGGTATTTAGCGACGTTATAACCGCTGTTTGCCAGATTAAAGGAAATATTATCACTCATGCCATACAGCTGTGCAAACCAAAAGCGTGAGTCATTCAAAGACACGTTTTCCGTGTTCATCAAATCTGCCAATAATTTCGAACTTTCTTCATTATGGGTTCCTAAACAAGTAGCAACAATATCTCTGTTATTGAAACACTCGGTTAAGGCAGCATTAAAATCTCTATCTGTGCTTTCTTTGTTAGGTTGAATCGGGTCTGGATATCCTTTATCTTCAGCTCTTTCTCGCTCTTTTTCCATGTATGCTCCACGAACAAGTTTATAGCCAAGCTGAAAGCCCTTTTGACGTGCAATAGCTATTGTTGAGTTCAGGTAATCTAATCTGTCTACTCGATACATTTGAAGCGTATTATATATCAATACCTTGTCCTGGTTGTGTTTTTCCATTAACTCCATAACCAACTCGTCAATGATGGGTTGTATCCAGGTTTCTTCTGCATCAATTAATAACCGAACGTTATTGTCTACGGCTGTTTGAGCAATATCGTATAGTTTCGTTTTGATATTTTCTAAGGAAATTTGATCTGCTTGCGAAAGGGTGTTTTCACTTGCTTTTTGAAAAATATCAAATTTACCTATGCCTGTACATTTGAAAACTGCAAAAGGATATTTATCTTCTGTTGCTGCAGCAATGATTGTTCGCTTTATCTCCTTTAAATTTTCACTAAATGTTGCTTCATCCTCGACTCCTTCAACTGAATAATCTAAAATCGAACCAACTCCGCTGTTCATGAGCTCTTCTGCAGCTTGATTACACTCTTCAATTGTTTCACCCCCGCAAAATTGCTTGAATATGGTTTTTTTCACTAACCCTTTTATTGGTAAACCTAGTTTTAAGCCAAAACTGGTTAAATCTGGTCCAAACCGCACGAGTGCTTTGTAATTAAAAACTGAAAACAACCACTTAGCTTGTTTCAACTCTGCATCCGTTTTATGTTTGAATGCAACTTCTGTATTGTCGAATGAGACTTTTGTCATTGAGATTATAGAAGCAAAAATACTTCAAAACCTTTCTTTTTGTACTGATTTTTTACATTGACAAATTACAATTTTATAGCACCTGTTTATGATGTTTTCAAATACATCGTTTTTGGAGACACATTAAATCAAGCTAGTAACCATTACATGCACACCATAAAGGAGTCAAGCAGTATTTTAATTGTTGGTGGTGGAACGGGAAAGATCCTAGAATCGTTTTCTGCAAGTCACACTATTGATTACGTTGAACCAAGTGCATCAATGATCAATCGAAGCAAACAGCGGTCATACCAATGCGACGTTCAATTCCATCCGTGTAGTATTCAAGAATTTATCCCTTCAAAAGATTATGATGTTATTGTTTTACCATTTGTTCTAGACTTATTTAATTCACAGGAATTAGAGGAAGTAATTCGGAAGTGCACTCAGGCTCTTAACCATCATGGACGTATTCACATTTCTGATTTCTACCCCGAAGAATTGTTAGATGCTCGTTGGAAAAAACTATTATTAAGGACAGTCATTGTCTTCTTTCGTATTACAACTAAGCACCACCTTCAAATTATTGTCAACATAACTCCTATCATGCAAGCTACTGATTATAAAAAAGTTACATCAAAAAATTATTTTCACGGAATGGTATTTGCCTCTCTATGGGAAAGAGTGACACACTAAAACTTCGGTAAGTGTAGTTCTACTTAATACCTTGATGAAGTTACACCTTAAACATATCGCATTTATATGGCTTCTTGCCATCAGCCAATTTGCAATTGGTGCGACAGTCGATTTTTACGGTCACGAAATTGATTTTTCTATAAACACTTTAAGAGTCATCAAGTCACCTACTACCATTACAAAACAATCTATTCACCAAGCTAGCGTCACAGCAAAAAAGGTTGACATCGCCACTTTGATTAACCAAATCAATCAGGTTAAAAATGAATTAGAATTAGATGGGTTAGGCACTGTCTTACTTGCAAAAAAAATCTCATCCTCTGTTTCGCCTTTTACAAACACCCAGAACATCGTATTATATAGAATTCTTAACCAACTTGAATTCGATGTTCAACTAACCTACACCAGAAAAAGCATTACATGCTTTGGTTACTTAGACGAAAAACCCGCTGCTTCGGTTTATATTGTTTACAAAGGCAAGCGGTATACTAATTTAACATTTAATGACTTTAAGACTGAAGGAACTCGGTTCGTTTACACCAACAACTCCACCATTGGTAATTCGATAAACAAGCCAATTCACTTTACAGGAAATGCTCCAGCTATCAATGCTAAACAAGCAACGAAATATTTATCATGGGAATTTCAAGGGAAGTTCTACCACTTAAAGGCAATTGAAAACATTTCATTTAACGAATACCTTAAGGACTTACCACAATTCAAACTTGGCGGGGAGTATGTTAAAATGAATCACTCCAAAGAGTTTAAAAAATCTGTTATTGATCCGCTAAAAACTTATTTAGATGGAATGTCGTCAAATTCGCAAAAATCTAATTTTCTCTTAAAATTTGTTCAAACGGCGTTTCACTATAAGACTGATGGTGAGCAATATGGATTTGAAAAATACAATTTCCCTGAAGAAACAGTTAGTAGTTCATATTCAGACTGTGAAGACAGAACGCTTTTGTTAGCATTTTTGTATAAAAACCTACTTGGATTTAACAGTGTTATTCTGCATTTTGAAAAAGAAAAACATGTGTGTTTAGGCGTTGAAATTCCGAATAGAGAAATCACTTACTCCTTTAAATATGGACAAAAGCTATACATGGTATGTGAGCCTACAGGTATTGGATACAATGTCGGTGACCCAGGAATAGCCTTAAAAAATATCACGGAAGTAATTGAGTTGTACTAAACTATTTTTTAGGACCTCTTGGCTGTAAAGGCCTAACTTCCACATTGACTTGGTGAAAATTATCAGGTGTTTCTAAACTATAAACGATCATTTTCGCCACATCTTCAGGCATAAGCATGTAGTCATGAGGGTCAATTGCTGAATTCTTAAAGAAATCCGTTTTAACAGAACCAGGATAGATACATGTAACCTTTACTCCAAAATCTCTCATCTCCTTGTACATTGACTCTGAGATGCCTTTAACAGCAAATTTTGTCCCACAGTATCCAGACACTTGAGGGTATCCTTCAATTCCGGCTGTAGAAGCAATATTAACAATATGTCCTTTGCCTTGATTTTTCATGATAGGGACTGTAATTCTGGATGTATAAAAAATCCCGTTAACATTGGTTTCATACATTTCATGCCACTGCTCTAACGTGTGATCTTCTATATACCCAAAGTAGCCCAAGCCGGCATTGTTTATCAAAACATCGACGTGTTTACCTTTTTCGGTAAAAAGCCTTTCAAAAGAACTTGTCACTGAATCATAACTTCGAACATTGGTTTCAAGAAATAAAAAGTCTTTATGTTCAATGGTTGGTTGGGTTCTTCCCATACCAACAACATAAGCACCTTGTTCGAGTAACTGAGTAACAAGCGCCTTGCCGATACCTCTGCTTACTCCCGTAACCACACAAATTTTATTCTTTAATTCCATTTTTTAAAAAACTTTGCTAAACCTAGCTTAAACCCTACCTCACTTCTAAATCCAGTTGCATCATTAATTCGCGGATATGTTTCTTTGCCTTTCCCTTTTGAAAGAGTTAACATATTCGACACATAAAAATCGAGCATAAATCGATGATCAATAATGGTTGTGAATCCAACTGTAAAATCTAACGTATGCGGGTCAAATTGTATTTTTTTTGTTGATTCTCCATCAAACGACTCATTGAATACATAGTTACTATGTTCGTAGGCGTAACCTCCGGCAAAATACACACCACTTCTATATAAACTTGCTGTTGGGTAGTGACGATACTGCATTCCAATCATCACTGAATTGAAGCTATCTGCACTAGTAATATTAATTCCATCATCAGAAAACCGTCGTATTCTTAGATAATTTCTAAGCAAATGCTTTTTACGATTATGATGTAAAATGTTTAATTCAATTCCCGAATTTATAATGGCGTTAAAGTCGAGAAGTAAGCCATAATTTAGGATTAAAGAGTCTTTTAACGTTGGTAATTTTGGCAACCGTTGATCTTCTGTCCACTTACCAATACCCAACGCAATATTTGACGTAAAATACGCCGAGTTCTGTTTGATATCGAATGGAGCTACTGGAGTATATTGGCGTTCGGCGTTCATATCCATTTGGTTATACCCCAAGCCAATATTAAAGTCTAAAACTCCCACATTATAAAGTGTCCATTGCCTACCAGTGATAATACCGAATCTGTTGTACTTATAATTATTAGTAATTAGGGTTTTTCTAAAATTTGCAGCTAACTGTGATTGAAAAGCTTCTCGGACATTTCCTCTTTGCGCAAACAACCCTACATAGTAGCCGTGAAAACTATAACCATAGTTCCCGACATAATTTTTGTAAACCAGTTTGATGTTGTTGTCTACGAAATAATTTGGATAAATATTTACGCTCAATCCGCCACCAGTTGATGTTCCTGGCTCATCGTAAAAAAGGGGATAGAAACTATATGAACTTTGAACTTGAACTCCAAGGATGTAACGCTCATCCATATTGAATTCAACCATTGACTTTATACCATTTCGCAAAAACTGCATCGGGTATTGATAATATACACGCGAAAACTGTTGTACCTTCCTTACGTTTCCCTTCTGACCGAATGCAACAAATCCACTAAAAGCCAACACTAGAAGCAATAACGTCTTAAGGGAAATTTTGGTTATGGTGGATTTCATTGAACAATCTGTGCCTCAAATATCGAATATTTAGAAACTCATCGCAGCAATTATCAATTTATTTTTATCATAAACATCATTTCTGTACTGTGGCTTCCATTCTTTATCAAACCAAATTGTGTTGTATAAAAAGAAAACGGGCATTTGTTTATTCAATCGGATGATACGCGTATCCTCTATTGGTTGGATGCGTGCAGTCGAGTCCAGGGGGTCATATTCTTCAAGTCTAACTGAATCTCGAGGTTCGTACCCCATATGAACTCTAAAATCATCAGAATCCATAGTATCGACGCCCAACGAAACAAACTCTCCTAATAAAACCGGATCTTCTACACGAACACAACCATGGCTAACTGCTCGGCCTGTCCATCTAAATTTCGACTTTTGTGGAGTGTCATGTAAATAAATACTATATCGATTTGGAAAAATAAACTTGACTCTTCCTAATGCATTATCATCCCCAGATTTTTGAATAATTTCAAATGGTATTTTACTTGGTGTATACTTCCGCCAGTTTATTGTATCAGATCGAACTTCTCGCTTTTTATAAAAAACGCCATATCCTGCATTCGCTAAATAATGAGAATCCGTTTTCATCTTCCACCACATTTCTCTTGTAATAATACTGCGCGGAACATTCCATGTTGGATTCACTACCATGTATGCGATTTTACTGTAAATCTGTGGCGTTTCATGATCCGATGGTTTCAACCAATATTTACCTTCCTTTTCTGCTTTTTCTAACTTTTCGTCGTAATCGTATTTACGTGGTTTACCCACGCACACTGCCATTGTTTGAACACTATCTTCATAATGCAGCGTCAATTCGAAAGCAGGTATGTTTACGGTCACATAAGGCGTTTCTTCAGGCTCTTTAAACCAGCGAATACGCTCCATATTTGCTGCAATTTGATCTATTCGATCCTTGATTGACTCATTTAACAATCCAAAAGTGTTTCGACCAAAAATCGCATCATCATACAAGCCATAACGCTGTTGGAATCGTCGCACGTATTTAGCAAAATCCTTATTGTACATGGTTGGATTAGCGTCCTTTGCCTCCTCTGCAGAGATTACTTGTATTTGGTTTAGTTTTAAAGCAATTGCAGGCATTAATTCAGTCGTGTCTCCCGGTTCAAGCTTTCTCACTCCCACTGTGTCAATCAAGCTCCATTTTTCTCCACTATCCATGCGGACTAGGTATTGTTTAAGCATGTCCTTTAAGTAAACATATGCAGTGTCCTTTATGGAAGCATCATTTAAGACTTCTTTATAATCTTTGTAGTCTAAAACATCTAACAAATCGAAATCCTCATAGGTTCTGCGAGGCAGATGGTACGCTCCTTTCAGGGCAACTTGAGGATCTGTTCGGCCATATACTCGATCGCGGTGCAACGACAACATGTTGTCGGAAACCAACAATTCCAAATCGGCTAGCGTGCCATACAAAGAATCTATTTTCCCTGATTTAAGTTCTTGTAGAATTGTCTGTATTTTGTCGAGTTTATAATAACTTGGTTTAAAACCTTCTTCTCTACAATCATAAAACCAGTCCAAAATCGGCTGTGCCATTGAATCATCAACCATGTACAAGGACCATACTGGCTTAAAATCGTTGTTTTGGTAATAGTGAATTAGAGTATCTGCGAAACGAAGTTGTTTGACATAGGCAGTGTCTGAAAGTTTGACTTCTATTGTCTTGACCAATTCTGACTGCTCAAACGTCCCACGTTCGACTAGACTATTAAGCTTTTCCTGATTTGGCTTTTTACAGCTGTTTACCAGAATAACTAGAATTGATATTAAGAAAATCCGTTGTTTCACAATATCAAATGTAGGTTGAGAATTTTATTCAATCAACGCTTTTAATAATTCGAGAGGAATAAACTGATTATTGTTTAGAATTTTTGATTTTCCGTTATAGTAGGTTTGAGGGTGATATATAAACATACAGCTCCCGCCTTGGATTAAATCTACAATGTCTTTGTTTACATCTTGACCTACAGCAGGGCAACCATAACTTCTACCCACTGATTGCTGAGCTTCTGCAATCTCTTCACTCACGTAATTTGCTCCATGCATTACGATACCTCTAGCAAAAGCGTTGCTGTTAAATCCTGGTTCAAGACCATTAAGTTTTAATGAATATCGATGTTTGCCATTGTATGGGCTACCAGTAACATAAAAACCTAAGCTACTCTTTTTTGACTGAGGAGTATTTGAAAATGACTTAGCAAACTTGTCGCCCGAATATTTTCCGTGAGCAACTAGTTCATTAAAAACAATTTGTTTTCCATTTAGGTCAATAACCCATAGACGCTTTTCACTACTCGGTTTAGAGAAATCAAGTATGGTTAAGAATTGATCGTTTGAAAGCTCATTGGTATATTTCAAAAACAAATACCCTTTCAGCGCTTTTTTGAAAACTGTTTTACTTAACTGCTGATCCTTAAGCGATATTTCTTCGAATAACGCTTCACTCACTGTGTTAAAATCGTCACCGTCCATAGATACGGAAACAACATATCCAAAATCGTTAATACTTCTCGTTACAGAATGAAAAGAATTTAACCCTATGAATAGGAATGTAGAAACAAAAATGAGAAAGAATCGTCTTGCCATTTAAGCCGCAAAAGTATAATAAAGATTTGCATTTTTACACACAATTGTTTTAGCCAATTTTAGTAAAATAGCCAAACCTTAAAAACGGTTATATTCCAGACCAGAATAATAACTCTCTGAATCTAAAAAAATATGAAACTAGCAGCACGTACTCTCCTTTTGATTTGTGTAATACTTGCAGTTTCAGCGCCTCTCTTTTTAAATTTAGGAGCACAACCCCTTCGTGTATGGGACGAATCTAGAAATGCTGTGAATGCACAAGAAATGATTAAAGATGGAGACTTTATCGTGCCTCATTTTCGCGGTAAACCAGAAATGTGGAACACGAAACCACCTTTGGTTATATGGTGCCAAGTAGTCTCTATCAAACTTTTTGGAATGACAGAATTCGCTATTAGGCTGCCATCCGCAGTAGCTGGGCTTGCAACTTGTGTTTTACTTTTTTGGTTCGGACGTATCTATTTCAATTCCGAATTTACTGGAACGTTTAGCGCTTTAATTTTAGTGAGCACACTAGGGTTTGTATCGTATCATGTGACTCGAACAGGTGATTTAGACGCATTTCTAACCTTATTTACTTCTGCAAGTTTGTTGTGTTTTTACCTGTATACAGAGACAAAAAATAAAAAGTACCTTCAGTGGTTTTTCACATCCGCAGCATTGGCGGTATTATCTAAAAGCATTGTTGTTTTTCTATTTATACCTGGGGTCATATTGTATTTACTTTTCACAAAGAAGATTAAGATAACGCTTCAAAATAAAGAATTGTATCGTCAGTCGTATTTGTTTATCGCACCAGTTTTAGGGTACTATTTACTCCGAGAATATTATAACCCTGGATATCTATCCGCTGTATATAAAAATGAAATCGCTGGTCGGTACTTTGAATCTATCGAAAATCATTCAGAATCATTTTGGTTTTACTTTGACAACATTCTTTCTGAACGTTATAGTTACTGGATCTTCCCTGCCCTTGCTGCATTGATTTTAGGAATATTTGCATCAGAACAGCGATTAAAAAAAATCAACTTTTACATTTTCGGATGTGTACTGACATTTCTACTCATATTATCTACGGCCAAGAGCAAAATTGCATGGTACGACGCTCCAATTTACCCGTTGTTGGCAATTGGAATCGCCGTTCAAATAAATGCGATTATTGAAATGATCACTAACAGGTTCAACCTAAGAAAGTATATAAAATACATGTACAAGGTAAGTCTTGTTATTGCATTAATAGGCGTTCCATACGTTACAGTATTCAAAAATGTCTCAAGGGTTGAAGAACTTGAACATGAAAAAGATTTTTATGCTATAGAATATTTTCTAAGAGATAACGAAACTAAAGTCTCAGAATTAAAAGCACCTCATGTGGTTTATGATGGTTATGACGTTCAGGTTGAATTTTATGTCAATCGATACCAAATGAACGGCATGAACATCGAACTTGTGCCAAGTCAAAACGTTCAAGTTGGCGACGAGATTATTGTCTGTCAAGCTGAAGTTTTGGATCAATTAAAAGATCAATTCCACATAGAAATACGCAATAAAAGACCTTATATCACCATTGGTTTAGTAAAAGGATTGAAATTAACTAAACATAAAAAAAGGCCCACAAAACTGTGAGCCTTCATACAATGTTTTTCGTTAAACTAGTTTGTTAAAGCAGGATCTGCCTCATAACCTTCTCCCTCGACCTCAATTTCAGAGGTTTCTTCAGCTTTTGCTGATTCTTCTTTACACTCCCCCTTGTCTTTACACGCTTTTTTGTCACCATGGCATTTTTTAGAACCTTTTTCACAAGATTTTTTGTCACAGTCTTTTGCGTTATAATCTGCGCATGCTTTTTTGTCTTTGCAGCAATCCATTTGAGCACTTGCGTGTGAATTGTTGTTTGAACCATGATCGTTTCCAGCTAATTGTGCCAAGATTGGAGCAATTACTAAACCGATAAGGCATGTTAACTTAATTAAGATGTTCATTGATGGACCAGAAGTATCTTTAAACGGATCTCCAACAGTATCACCTGTTACTGCAGCTTTATGTGCTTCAGACCCCTTGTACGTCATTTCTCCATCAATCATAACGCCTGCTTCAAAAGACTTTTTAGCATTGTCCCATGCACCACCAGCGTTGTTTTGGAAGATTGCCCAAAGAACACCACTAACACAAACTCCAGCCATATAACCACCCAGCACTTCAGCAGCCAACATCCAATCACCAGTAAATAATCCTGTTAAGAACCCAACCAACAAAGGAGTAAGAATTGTGATTGCTCCTGGAAGCATCATTTCTTTTAATGCTGCGTTTGTAGAAATCTCAACACATTTACCATATTCTGGTGTTCCAGTTCCTTCCATAATGCCTGGAATTTCTTTAAACTGTCGTCGTACTTCTTTTACCATTTCCATTGCAGCTTTACCTACCGACTTCATAGCCAACGCCGAGAAAACAACAGGAATCATAGCTCCAACGAACAATGATGCTAATACTGGTGCTTTGTAGATGTTGATACCATCTATACCAGTAAACGTTACATATGCAGCAAATAATGCTAATGCCGTCAAGGCTGCTGATGCAATGGCAAAACCTTTACCGATAGCAGCAGTAGTATTACCAACTGAATCAAGAATATCTGTACGCTCACGTACTTCGTCTGGTAATTCACTCATTTCTGCAATACCACCCGCATTATCTGCGATTGGACCAAAAGCATCAATAGCTAATTGCATGGCAGTTGTTGCCATCATCGCAGAAGCTGCAATAGCAACTCCATAGAAGCCAGCAAAAGCGTAAGCTGCCCAAATTGCAGCAGCAAACAATATGATTGGAGCAAAAGTAGACATCATACCTACAGATAATCCTGAAATGATGTTTGTTCCAGCTCCAGTACTTGAATTTCTAACGATATCCAACACTGGCTTTTTACCTAAGCCTGTATAGTACTCTGTGAAGTAAGAAATTAATCCTCCAACCGCAAGTCCAACTAATACAGAATAGAAAATATTCATTGAAGACAAGGTCACCATTCCTTCTTGGAAGAATTTCATTTGTAGCGTATCAGGCAACATCCACTTAATTACAAAGAAAGATGCGATACCTGTTAAGATAATTGAAGACCAGTTACCCATGTTAAGTGCACGCTGTACTTCAGGTTCTTTAGCATTGTTGTCCTTAATCTTAATAAAGAAAGTACCTACGATAGAAAATAAAATTCCTAATCCTGCAATTAAGATTGGCAATAAGATTGGCCCCATGTTACCGAAATTGTCAGTAAATGAGCCATCCATGTTTAAATCCTTAATAAGGTAGTTTCCTAATACCATTGAAGCAAGGACTGTAGCCACATATGATCCGAATAAATCAGCTCCCATACCTGCAACGTCACCCACATTATCACCTACGTTATCTGCAATTGTTGCAGGGTTACGCGGGTCATCCTCAGGAATTCCAGCTTCAACTTTACCTACTAAATCCGCTCCAACGTCAGCAGCCTTTGTATAAATACCACCACCAACACGAGCAAATAAAGCGATAGACTCAGCTCCCAGTGAGAAACCTGCTAGAGTTTCAAGAACTAATGTCATTTCAGTATAAAAATTGCCACCTTCAGTGACAAACATTTTTACAAGGATTACAAAAAGTAAACTTAGACCTAACACTGCTAATCCAGCAACACCTAGTCCCATAACTGTACCACCAGTGAAAGAAACCTTCAGTGCTTGTGGTAAGCTTGTACGGGCCGCTTGCGTTGTTCTAACGTTAGCCGCCGTAGCGATTCGCATACCAATATTTCCTGCAACTGCAGAAAAAATTGCTCCTAAAATGAACGCCACTACAATAAAGATACTTGTAGACTCAACGAACTGAGACAAGATACCTAATAATGCACCTGCAACCACAACAAAGATGGCAAGTATTCTGTACTCAGCTTTCAGGAAAGCAAGTGCTCCTTCTCGAATGTGACCTGCAAGACTTTGCATTTTTTCATCACCAGCGTCTTGTTTATTAACCCAATTAGACTTAACAAACATTACCAGTAGGCCGACTAGACCAAAGGCTGGCAATAGATAGATTAAATTTTCACTCATCTGTTATCTATAATTTTAAAGGCGGCAAAAATACAAAAACATTATAGATAACGAGTTTAACCAAAAAGAAGTTATCAATACGGAGTTTAGTGGATAGTTTTTTAGTGAATAGTGCATAGGTTTTAGTGAATAGTTGAAAGCGTTTTTAGTGAATAATTGAAAGTGTTTTTAGTGAACAGTGCATAGATTTTATTGGGTGGTAGCCTAATGAGGGGTTAGTTTCACTTTACTCGGGTGGGTTAAGTGTTTTTTATTTATCATGGCTTTTGAAGCTGTTTGATTCTAAAGAACCAATCTAAGAGGGTACAAAAATTTGATTTCGATACACGTTTGTCACTTTTCTTGCCAAAAGGTGAATCTCAAATAATAGTTTGTAATTTGCCAAAAAAATAAACATGAACAAAACAGTACACTATTTATTGGTATTCATCTTGACATTTGGCTTAGCACCAAAAACTTTTTCTCAAACACCTGAAGGCATTAATTATCAAGCAGTTGCTAGAGACGCATCTGGTGAGTTAATTACAAATAAATCCATTTCAGTTAAAACAATAATCTTATCCGGTCAAAGCGCCTCAAAAAAGGTTTATGAAGAAACTCATAACGTTACAACTAATGAATATGGCCATTTTAATTTGGTAGTTGGTGAAGGTTCGAGCTCTGACGATTTTTCTGCGATTGCTTGGAATGAAGACCCACATCATTTAAAAGTTGAAATTGACCTAGGTTCTGGATATGTAGTAATGGGAACTGTCCAACTTCAATCTGTGCCATATGCCTTACACAGTAAATCGGCCGAAACGGTAAAGAACATAGAAATAAAGGCAGATGATTTAACCGATGTGAGTACAACAGGTGCTGTTACAGGAAATGTCTTAAAGTGGAACGGTACAAGTTGGGAGCCTGGTACAGATGCTCAAGGAAGCTATACTGCCGGTTCTGGAATTGAGATAATCTCATCGGAGGTTAAAGCCAAAACGAATGATGCTTTGTGGAACGCAAACCGAATTCAAGGAAATGCAATTTCAAGCACAAACCCTAAAAACGATGAAATACTTAAATGGGATGGTAGTGAATGGACGCCATCTGAAGATTTGAGTAAGCAGTATTTTGGCACATCCAGTGTTGGAATTAAAAACGATTCAATATTTGCTAACTATGACAATCCGATTTGGAATGCTTCGAAGCTCAACAATATTGATGTTTCCAATGGAAAGCCAATAAAAGATCAAGTACTTCAGTTCGATGGGTCGGAGTGGACTTTTGCAACTTTGAGCTCTGGTGGAGGATCAAGCGCCTTACAATTGTGGGACACCACTGGAGACAATATTTACTTTAAAAACAATGGTGGAAATGTTGGTATCAACACAGCTACACCAAATACCACGCTCTCTGTTTTTGATAGCGTTACATCCACTGCAAATATTTTCTTTATAATGACCGACAATTATTGCTTTGGCGGATCCGGTACCGGTGGCCGATTTATCTCCAACCGTTCAATTTTGTTTGGACAAGGAGGCGGGTCTAACATGGCTGCAATGAATATTGCAACTGGCGATATAAGCTCATCTGGAGAAGCGATAGGAACCTATTCTTCTGCTTCTGGAGATGGTGCATACAATACTGGAGCATATAGTACGGTACCTGCAGGTGCTACTTCTCAATCGATCGCCTTTTTTGGAACAACCAAAGGTGAAAGTACGTTTAACGTAGGACTTTATGCATCGGCTGATAGAGCAAACAGTAATACGAATTATGGTGTTTTCGCCATTGGAGATAGTGCGAGCACGAACTATGCTGGGTACTTTATTGGAAATGTAAATTATACTGGAAATTTGACGAATGTATCTGATGCTAAACTTAAATACAACGTTAATAACTTAGAAAGTGCAACAGACATAATCAACAAACTACAGCCAAAAACGTACTACTACAAGCAGAATGGAGACGCTGGAATGTTAAATTTATCTGAAGGAAAGCAATATGGTTTCATAGCGCAAGAATTAGAAGAAGTGCTTCCTGAAGTTGTGACTAATCAAGTACATATGGTTGGACCTAAAAGTGATGAAAAGATGGAATACAAAGCAGTTAACTATATTGCATTGATTCCTGTTCTTACACAAGCCTTAAAAGAGCAACAAGAAACCATTCAGCGTTTAGAGAAGAAAATTGAAATGCTGGAAACAAATAATAGATAAGGATAACATAAGAAGATTATGAAAAATATTTTATTCAGTTTGTTACTTATCAGTAGTTCATGCTTCGCTTATTCTCAAAGCTTAAGTCGCACGGTGATAGGAAGTGCCGGAGCTTTGACATCCAACTCTAGTGCTCAGTTAGAATTTACTCTTGGAGAATCTGCAGTGTCAAGTGTAAAAAACAGTTCTGCTGTTTTAACAGAAGGGTTTAATCAAGGGTATGCTAAAAAGGATACACAGGTTAGCATCTGGTCAGATCATACTTATCCAGAAGTAAAGTTGTTTCCAAATCCAGCAACGAGTTACTTGTATTTAGAGAATCATGAAAACTTAGATATTAGTATAGAAGTGTTAGACTACGTCGGTAAAACGGTTAAGCAAACCATGCCAGTTTCTTCTCATTCAAAAGCTACATTAGACATTAAACACTTACCCAGTGGGATTTACATGATTAAAATGACAGATGAAAACAATAAACATTACACATACCGTTGGATAAAACAGTAGTAAAAAGTATTGGTAGGGGAAATATTTAAACAATGCGTTGCGTTGTTTATTGCGTCCCTATCAATACTTTCCTTCTAGCCTCCTTTTCTTGGGAGCGATGTTTTTTTCTCGCTGAAGTCAATAAAAGAAAGAGCAAAGAACTCTGCTATAAAATCACGTTGGGAGACGTTAATGTAACATTAGGATAAAGCAGTTAATAGCCAGTTGTATACATGGCTATACTTGAAAAACGAAAATCATTTTAACGATTAGTTCGCAATAAATCATTGTTGACTAATTCCAAAATGACTTACACCTTTTTCGAACTGACTTTTATGCTTTTTAACTCAATAGACTTCGCTCTGTTTTTACCGATAGTATTCCTATTATATTGGGTTATACCGAAAGGTCTAATTAAAACTCAGAATCTTTTGCTAATTATTGCCAGCTATGTTTTTTATGGATGGTGGGATTGGCGTTTCTTGTTGTTAATTTTATTCAGCACAATGGTCGACTATACCATTGGCATTCTACTTTCAAAAGAGGACAACTCAACAAAAAGAAAAGCTCTGTTGGCTACGAGCATTTTAGTCAATATTGGAATCCTCGTTTTCTTTAAGTATTCAAACTTTTTTATTGAAAATTTCATCTCGGCATTTTCGTTTTTTGGACAAAATATTGACTCATATTCCTTAAACATTATCCTACCTGTAGGCATCAGTTTCTATACATTTCAGACGTTAAGTTACACCATAGATGTATATCACAGAAAGATAGAACCGACGGCAGATTTGATAGCCTTTGCAGCTTTCGTCAGCTTTTTCCCTCAATTAGTTGCAGGTCCAATTGAGAGAGCTTCTAACCTATTACCTCAATTTACAACAGCCCGTTCGTTCAGTTCTACAAAAGCCATAGATGGTCTTCGTCAGATGTTATGGGGATTTTTCAAAAAAATTGTGATAGCTGACAACTGTGCCGTTTTTGTTACTGAAATATTCAACAACTCTCAATCTTTAGAAGGTAGTACTCTGCTTATCGGTGCTGTTTTGTTTACGGTTCAAATCTATTGTGACTTTTCTGGTTACTCGGACATCGCAATTGGAACATCACGATTATTTGGTTTTTCTATGATGCAAAATTTTGCTTTTCCTTATTTCTCAAAAAACATTGGAGATTTCTGGAAAAGATGGCATATTTCATTAACTAGTTGGTTTAGAGACTACCTTTATATACCACTTGGAGGAAGCCGTGGAAGTGCGTTATTAAAAACACGAAACATTTTTATCATTTTTCTAATTAGTGGTTTTTGGCATGGAGCTAATTGGACGTTCATCGTTTGGGGACTTTTACACGCATTTTTCTTTGTTTTATTTTTATTAGTAAAACAGAAAACTCTCTTTATCGTTGATACCCAAAGCAGGCCATTAAGAATCTTTACAGGAGGTGGTCAGATGCTTCTAACCTTTACATTTGTTGTTCTAACATGGGTATTTTTTCGATCTAAAACTGTTACCCAAGCTTTTGAATATACTGGCACAATATTCTCAACGTCATTATTTACGGCAGCACCCATTACCTCGGACATAAAATTCATAAAACTAGTGTTTTTAATCATTGGTTTGTTGATCGTTGAATGGCAGGGAAAAAGTAGAAAACACGCCATTGAAAATATTGGATCAGTATTTCTTCCTATTAGGTGGTTAACATACATAATCATCATACTTTCATTAATAACCTTTCAAGGGTCAAAACAAGATTTTATCTATTTTCAATTCTAATCATATGACAGATTTCTTAAAAAAACTCCTATTATTTGGTTCAATTTCTATGGTTTCATTGTTTGCATTGGACCACATGGTGACAATGGGCTTGAAGAAGAGTAACGCTTTTGTCTTTGAAAATTTAACGAGGATTCATAGTCACAATCTACAATCGGATTTGATTATTAACGGTAGTTCGAAAGCATTGGTTCAATTTTCAACCCAAATAATCGATAGTAGCTTAGGGACAAATAGCTACAACTTCGGAATGAATGGAGCAAATTTTGAATTGCAACATACAGTTTATCAACTTTATAGAACAAATAATTCAAAGCCAAAAGCTATAGTGCAAGTTGTAGGTGATGAACTTTTGAAGTACAATCAAAACTTACATGAATACAAACGGTTCGCTCCGTACCTTGACGATTCACTTGTCGTGGATTTAGCCAAAAGGCTAAATGGCTTCAAAGCATATGATTATTACATTCCGTTTGTCCGATATTCGGGATTCACCGACATTATAATAAACGGTCTGGCAAACTATTTCGGGATAAACCTACCTTCAAACAAAAGCAACAAATACAAAGGATATATTGCTTATGATAAACCATGGGATTATTCGTTTAACAAGTTTGTAACAACAAACCCAAATGGTATTGATGTGGCCGTTGATCCAAGATTAATTTCCCTGTTTGAAGAATACGTCAGTTCAAGTCTTAAAGACAGGATAAAAGTGATACTAGTTTACCCTCCCTCCTATTTTGAGTCTCAGAAATTCATCAACAACAGAAACCAAATCATAGAAATGTATCGTTCTATTGCAAATGAGTATAACATCGTGTTCATAGATTACAGTGAACATGAATTATGTAAAAACAAAGACTATTTCTACAACTCTCAGCATCTAAATAAAAAAGGTGCTGAATACTTTTCAAAGTTAGTTGCTGTCGACCTCGATAAAGCTTTAAATAAAAATTGAATTATCATACGAACTACTACAAATCGCTTTTTAAAACTCCCTTTTACGGGTTTAACAAGAAACACGAAAAGTGATGAAAATACAAAACCCCAATGGTTGATTCCACTGGGGTGAAAAGTTGTTTTACGCTGTTATTGCTTTAAAAACCGTTTGTAAACATTGCTCCCATCTGATAACTCAACCAAGGCATAATATATACCTACAGGCAAAGCACTCAAATCGATTTGATTACTCACATCTGCTTTAACGATTTTCCCTTCTGAATTAAAAATTTGTATGGTATTGATAATCGAACCATTAATTACATCTACTTGTAACACATTACTTGCAGGGTTTGGATAAAGCGACACTCGGTTGGAGCTATTAAAGTTTTCGACACTAGATAGTCTCTCTTGATACTTCTGAGCATGACACACTAAACGAAAAAATAAGGCTCCAGACTCATTTGTTTTTGTAAAATCGTTGACCACTAAAGAAACTGTAATGTTCCCTTCTAACCAGTGAAAGACCACAGAATTGTTAATTCCATTGGAAGCGTGTCCAATGAAATTCATTGTATCACCATTGGTAATAGCCTCTACCATTGTAAAATCTAACCCTCTATAATAAGTGATCTTATCACTGCAATCTGAACTGCCTTGATCTCGAGTTGCTCCTGGTGTTCTTGTGAAAATTATCTCTTTGCTTGATTGAGTCAGTAAATCTTTATTTGCGAATTCATTTAGAAATCGTGCAACATCATCAGGGTGAGCAACTAAAGCTGAGTTTCCTCCACGACTGCTCATATAACTGTTATGAGACCATTGGCTTCGATTTTCATCTCCACTATAAACGCCATTGATCGTTGACATATCAAATGCTTTATCGGACGATATAAATGAATTTTTGAACTTAAAAGGCTCGAATATGAATTCCTCAAACACTTTCTGCAAGCTCTTTTTGGTAACACTTTCAACAACAAATCCTAAGATATATCCATTTGTGTTGGTATACTTAAAGTCTTTATTGGTTCTTTTTGTTGGAAGATAGTTTAGAACGTCATTATCATTCCAAACACTATCTCGATTATCCCATACATCGCGGAACAAATCCGTCGATGATGCCGACCAAACCTCATCCAAGCCACTTCTGTGTGATAAAAGTTCTTGAACGGTAATATCACCATCTAAATTAGGTATGTTGGGAGTATCCAAGTATTTTCCGATAGTGTCACTTAACGACATTTTTCCATCCTCCACCAATTTCATTATGATGTAACTTACAAACATTCTTGTTGTACTAGAGAAGTGCCAGCCCTTATCCGGATCAACCGCTATATTATTGTCTCGAACTCCATGGTATGACGTGTGGCTTGATGAATTTTTGTCGTATTTTAAGTGATCAGGTAATATAATAGCTGCGGCTACACCCTCCATCCCAAACTCTTTAGCACCATCGGCAACTATCTCATCCATCACCCTATAAAACGAATCTGTAGTGATTGTTTGTCCATAGGATAATAATCCTAAAAAAATTAGGAATGCTGTAGTAACTGTTTTTTTCATAATACTTTTCTTGTGTTTTTTAAATGTGTTAATTGAACTTATTTGTTTCAACACTTCAAAGGTTAAACATTACGAAAATTGTAGCTTGGAACCTTGTAACATATCCTTGCACTATTGTAACAACAAAACTTAATCAGCTAAATATGAGAATATTACAGAAAACTACCGTTTGATATTATCACGATATTTTGTTGGAGAATATTTGTAAAACTTGCTAAATACACGAGTAAAATAAGCTGGGTCTGAAAACCCTAGTTGATAGGCTATTTCCGAAATATTAATGTCTGGCTGAGCGAGGAGCACCAGAGCTCTTCGCATTTTAAATTGATTAACATATTCAGTGACGCTCATATTTGTGAGCGCTTTTACCTTTCGGTGCAACTGCATTCTGCTCATTCCTAGTTCATCACTAATATCATTTACTTGAAGGTTTTCATTATCAATATTCTGTTCAAGTAGATTGTTTATTTTATCAATAAATGGATTGGTTTCTGTTTTCTGTTTATCGGAACTTCCAAGTTGAGATAACAAGTGCTCCTGCATTTTTTTTCTAAGTTCCAGTAGGTTGTAAATCCGAATGGTTAATTCCTCCTGTTCAAATGGTTTTTTCAAATACGCATCAGCCCCAGTTTTTAGTCCATCCATCATCGATTCTTTGTCCACTCGAGCTGTTAAAAGAATTATCGGTATGTGTGATGTTAGTACATTTGATTTTATTTGATGACATAATTCAAAGCCATCCATTTCTGGCATCATTACGTCGCTAACTATAACATCAGGTAAAAACTCAGTGGCCATTTTGAGCCCTGTTTCACCATTCGATGCTTCCAGAGTGTTGCAATTGGCGCTAAGTGAGCGGACAATAAATGATCGTATGTCGTCGTCGTCTTCTACTACTAAAACGGTATCAAGGTTGCCCTTGTGATTATTCTTAAAATCTACCTCACTATGTATTGGCAATATCTCTTCTTCATCTAAAGTACTTTCTTGAGTGATTGGCAGTACTATTTGAAACAGAGAACCTTGTTCGCGTTCTGTCAAACAGCGAATTTCACCTTTCATTAAATCTATTAATTCCTTACAAATAGAAAGGCCAACTCCTGTACCAAGCGTGTCTTTTGTATGTTCTGAGCGATAGTATCGATTGAAAATATTTTCTGCGTCATTATCAGGAATCCCGACTCCATTGTCTTCTACGTCCAAGATTAGTTTACTGTTTTCTTTATAAGCTCGAACTTCAACATAGCCCCCTTCTGGTGTGTATTTAATCGCATTCGTAATTAGATTCGATAACACTGACTGCAATTTACTTTCGTCAAAATCCATTACTAACACACCAGTACTAAACTCGCCTTTAAGGTCTACATTTTTCATCTTTGCCATAGAATGAAACTGAGCAACTGTTCGATGTAAGAATTTATCAATTCGCTTTTGCCTAAGATTTAATGTTAGCTTCCCTGCATCCAATTTACTTAAATCAAGAATTTCATTTATTAACCCTAGTAGTTTTTGACCATTCCTTCGAATTACAGAACGCTGAGGTATTTCTTCGTCTAGCTCGCTTGTTAATCCTAAAATAACCGTGAGAGGCGTTCGCAGTTCGTGAGTGATATTCGTAAAGAATTTAGTCTTAAACGTATCAAGCTCTTTTTGTTTTCGGGCTTCGTTTACTTGTTTCGCGCGGTCGAGTTGAAAACGATAAATTAGCAAAATAATAACGACTATCAGAAGGATATAGGCCATCCATGCCCAGATGGTTTTATACCATACTTGCTTAACGTGAATTGGTATTAATATTTCGCTATTTTCTCTCGATGGTGCATTTATTCCTCCTTTTAAATGTAAAATATAATTGCCAGGAGGTAGATACGAATACTCAAGCTCAGAAGATAATATTGGTGCGGAGAAAGTATCCTCATACCCTTCCAACCAGTGTGAATAATTGAGCAAATTGGGTTCACTGTAATCTGGAACATAATATTGAAATCTTAAATTTCGGTAATAAGGTGGAATCGTTATTTCACTTTCATATGAGCCATTCCAAATTTGTACACTTTTGTTTTCTCGATCTCTATAATTAATACTACGCATTCGCAGTCGTTGCCCAACTTTTTTCTCGGTGATGTCTTCTATTAATGTAACTGGAATTTGAAAAAGTCCTTGGGTCGTACCCATATATAAATCACCTTTTGAACTAATAAAAGAAGAGCTTCGGTTGAACTCGAACCGCGACATTATTGGAATCTCGTCAAGGTATCTAAGTTCTTTGGTCGTTCTGTCAAAAACAACAACACCTTTTCCAGTACCAATAAACATTTTGGCTTTAGTTGCCTCGATAAAATAGGTATGTGAGTAAGAAGCACGGATATCCTGCTGATCTCTAAACGTAAAATACGTTTGCTTTCCACTTCTCAGGTCTATTCGCCTTAAACCAGATTTTAAATCCCGGATATTCCAAAGAGCTTTTCCATCTTCAAGAAACACGGCTGTACCTCCTCTTCGTTCACCATTTTTACGTATCGTAAAATCTTTAAAAACGCTACCATCCTCTGGATCAACGAATCCGATAAATGACGCAGAGGATATCAAAACCTTTTGTAGAACAGTATCATAGTCTATGTAATGAATTTCATAAAAAAAGCCTACTTCGGTTTTAACAGCCAGTTGGATCCTCTTAAGAATTTTGGAGGACAAATCGTATCGATATAAGGTATTTAGCCGCCCATAAACTAGCATCCAAAGTATTCCGTTTTGTTTATCAAGATGGTGCACCACGCGTGTTGATACCTTATCTGGGAGAAGAGTTTCAACTGAACGCGTATTTAAGTCAATAACCTTATCATTCCAAATCAATAAATTATCATAACTCGTTAGACTATAGGCTCCTTGTTTCTCTATTTCTGGAAAAGGTATATCCAACTCAATTGGTTCTTTTTCATTCTGATCTAGGTATTTTATTCCGTTCTCGTACGAAAAATAAATTCTTCCTTCGCTATCTTCCGTAATTCCACGAATTGAACAAAAGTCGCCAGTACATTCCTTATGTACCCCTTTACCACTTAGGTATAAGTCTAGGTAGTCTGGAGGAAGTGTAAATCGAGCTAAGCCTGCACCAGATGATATCCAATAAGTTTCTGAACGATCTAGAAAAACATCACTAATTGGATTTGTGTAGGTATTAAATTCCGGTAATAATGCAAGAAGTGTCTCTCGCAGTGAACTCAGTTTTTCAGTTTCAATGTTATACTTGAAAATCGAAAATTCATTTCCTATTAACCATAAGTCACCTTGTAAATATCGAACAAATTTGGTTCTATCGATTCTATCCACAACGGGCAAATCAATATAGTTAATATCTAAGGACAGTGGTTTTACAACTGCAATTCTGTCTAAACCTTTTGGCTTTGCAAGTCTCTCATACTGTTGAGAGCCAAGTTTAATAAACAACTCACCCTCTCCAAAACTTAAACCTTGAGGCATTTGCTCAACAGAATTTGTAATATTTAGTGTATCCGTTTTTAACGTTCGGGTACTCATTCTTAAGAGAGACGTTTTGTCAATATAAAAAAGGAAATCTCCCAAAAGTAGAAGGTGGTTTGACTGATCAAAACTACCTGATTCAACGAGCTTATATGGCCGAAGTATCGAATCATCGTCTGACCTAAGTAAATAATAGAACCACCCATGCTCTGATTTTTTAATACTTAGACTGGCCCACAACACTCCAGAATTATCTTTGTAAGCAGAGTTAATTCTAAACGGCTTACCGTTTTTAATTAAGCTTGAGTCAATATCATAATGATGCAGACCTTTATTTTCATATGGATTCCATATCATTAAACTGCGATCAGCCAATAAATAATTGCCATCATCAGTAACCCCTATTAATCGTTGAGAGTTAAACCCATTTTTTATAGATTCAGCGACAACGTTTTCAATTCTATTGCCGTCATACCTGAGAAGACTATTAGTAGTATCATTATCTAAATTGTAATCTAGTGACCAACGAGAAATCCAAATTAAACCAACACTGTCTTGGTAGATTTTTTTGGCTAACGTTACCTGTTCACCCAACCCCAGTTCAACACTATACGCCTTAACTCCAGGACTTTGAGCATTAACAACACCGTTCACGAAACCTAGAATTAGCACCAACAAAATTGCACGAAACGTTGTTTGTCGTAGAGAAAGTAAATAGTTGGCTATACGGCTAATCATCAATCACCAATTTTAAGCATCACTTTCAGCATAATTTTTTTTCTAAAAAAGTATTTGTAGATAAGACTTATTCACTAGACTATGAATTGGTTACAAAATGCTTGTGAAATTCAATTATACGATATTTAGCGTAATAATTGGAATTCCAACAATCGTAATTATAGTTTCTATTTCAAACTTGTTTGCATTAAACAACTGAGGTTTTAAGTTAGAACATTGCCATCAACTCATCGACTAACAAAGGTTTAGTATATTTTTGTCCTGATGGCAAAATCTCAACCGAAGCTGAATTGGAAAAAAGTACTATTGCTTATCTGCTTGATGCAAAGCGGACTGCAACTCTCTGCTCAACAGCCATTTTATAGAAATTATACCGTTGAAGATGGTTTGATTAGTTCAACCGTTTACAGTATGCATCAAGACAAGTTAGGGTTTCTCTGGTTTTGCACAGAATCTGGAGTTTCAAAGTTTGACGGCGTACTCTTTCGAAATTTCGGTAGACAGGAGGGATTAGGGGATAATGAAATCTTCCACACATTTGAAGACAGCAAAGGAAGAATGTGGTTTTTTCCTTTTAATGGTCGTTTGAGTTATTACAGTAACGGCATAATATATAATGGCAAAAGCGACAAGCTTCTCGATAGCCTTGAGATTACCTCTGTGTTTACTTTTCCCTTTGAAGATGTAGAAGGTCGTTTGTGGATCGGCACTACCAAAGACAAAGCAATAGCATATTATAGCGATAGTGTTAGTTTATTAATCGATGCTCGTCATAGAAACATACAAGTTGATTCAGTAAGTGAATCTCATATAACATATCATACTCGCAATAAACAATTTGTGTACACTCTTTTGTGGGCAAATGGTTCTCCACTACTTGGGGAGCTAAAAGAAGAACGCGATTTTGTCGTGACAAATCCACCAAAACCCACTGTTGAAGGTTACGAAGTTTCCGATTATCTTGTTGATAAAGAGTCGAATCAATGGTATACAACGTTGGGTAGCGGAGTGTTAATGCGTTCTAGATCTTATGTCAACTACCTCGACAAGGACAACGGACTTGATAATGAAAATGTATATAGCATCGCCAATCTACTTGACTCTTCCCTACTAACAGGTTTTCACGATGGCACTTTACAGATGTGGAGTAAAACCCAAAGTATTAAAACGGTTTTAGGTAAATCACTCTACAATAGGATTTTAGATATTCATTTGGACAAACACCTTTGGGTTGCCTCAGATCGAGGGCTGTATGTTTTAGATAGAAAAGACTTACATGTACTGCATCATTTCGCAGGGAGTATAAAATGTTTAACCCAATTTGGAAGGTCATTATATTTTGGCACATCCAGTGGTGCGTTCAAAGTATCCCTCGACAATCCTACGGATTCAGAAAAGTTTTTTAATCAGCGAACCATTTCAATGAATGTTCTTAATGAAAGCTTCATTTATCTGGGCACCAATAAGGGTTTGATGGTTTATCGAAATGGAAAAATTGAAGATTGGTCCAACAAACACCAATTACTCAGTGGTCGAGTAAAGGCCATGAGTAAGTTAGGTGACAATGCTATCCTGATGGGAACCCATGGAGAAGGTGTACTGGTTATTGCTGACACCAACTTCTATCTCATCAACATGGAAAAAGGTCTCTCAAGTAATATTTGTCAAGCGGTATACAAAGAGAACGATTCAACCGTTTGGTTTGGAACCAACAATGGTCTCAACAAATTGAAGTTTATTGGAAAGCAATACGGCAGTCCAATTATTGATGTCTATAAAATCTCAGATGGCCTTCGCTCAAATTTTATTAATGACATTTATGTTGCGAATAATCAAGTGTTTGTTGCCTCAGACAAAGGTGTGAGTTTCTTTTCCCTACAAAACTATAGAGCATCTAGTCGCCCAGTGGCGTATGTTTATCAGATAAGTATAAATGACAAAGACACTGTTTTGGCGGATAATTATACGTTGGCACACGATCAAAACAAACTCGACATATATTACTCTGGAATTGCATTTGAAAGCGGTAAGAACACCAAATTTCAATACAGAATTTTGGGAATCGACAGCAATTGGAAAACTACGTCATTGCGTCAATTATCCTTTCAGGCAATACCTCCCGGAAAATATCGGTTTGAATTAAAAGCGGTAGCAACGGATGGGTCAAAAAGTGATGAAGCTACTGGTTTTAATTTTCACATAAAACATCCTTTTTGGAAAACAACATGGTTTATCTTGTTAGCAATAACTGTTGGTTTACTTCTAACGTGGAGGATCAATAAGTTCATTATCAATTATAACAGACGGAAAGATTTCGAACTAAGAAACAAGGAATTAAAATCCAAAAATATAGAAATAGAAAAAGAGCGACAGCATTCTGAAGACTTACTCCTTAACATTCTCCCGCACGATACAGCAGAGGAGCTTAAACAGTTTGGAGAAGTCAAAGCTAAAAAGTTGGAACATGCCACGGTACTTTTTAGTGACTTTGAGGGCTTCACGAAGTTGTCGGCACAAGTGTCTCCTGAAGAGTTGGTTCATGAACTTGACCACTGTTTTAAAGCATATGACCGCATTATAGATAAATATCATATCGAGAAAGTAAAAACCATTGGAGATGCGTACATGTGTGCTGCAGGATTAAATCAGGATACCACCGATGACCCTAAGCAAGTGATCAAAGCAGCATTAGAAATTATGGATTTTATGGAGACATATCAGCGTGAACGCGAATCGCAGAACAAGCCATTTTTTAGAGTCCGTATTGGCGTACATAGTGGCAAAGTAGTGTCAGGAGTCGTTGGGCTAAAAAAGTTTGCTTTCGACATTTGGGGAGACACTGTAAACACCGCGGCTAGAATGGAATCAAATGGAGAAGTGGGTAAACTAAACATTTCGGAAGACACATACCATCTTATCAAAGACGAATTCGAATGCGTTTCACGAGGCAAAGTTGAGGTAAAAGGAAAGGGTGCGTTGGAGATGTTTTTTGTGGAAGGAAAGATTTAAAAAACTGAGAGGTACAAGAGACACCTTAATTTGTTCAGTTACAAATAGCAACCAATAGCCTACCATGGGCCGTCTCTATTTACATTAACAAAAGAATCGTTCTCTAACCGATAAGCACCTTTAAACCCGACGAACCAAAGGCGGTTTAGTTGATCTTCATAAATTTCAAAAGGAAAAGGGCTAAAATCTCCTTCTTTAACCTCGATTTTAGTAAACTCATTTCCATCAAAGTTATAAATGTCTCTCTTATCTGAACTAAACCATAAATTTCCTTGATGGTCTTCTACTATGCATGCAACTCCTTTATTCGTGCCGAGAAGTTGCTCAGAAACATTAACAAGCGTTTGGTCATTTTCATTGTATTTAGAAAGTCCATTTGACGTCGATATCCAAAAACTGCCCTCAGAGCTTTCAACAATTTTATTCACGAAATTGGATGGAAGTCCTTCTGTTTTAGAGATATTGTTTAATGTAACTCCATCATAAGTATACACCCCGCCATTCGTAGCAAACCATATTTTACCTTTGCTATCTTCCAGTATAAAATGAATCATTTTTGTTGAGCTAATTCCAAGCGTGGAATCTTGTTCCCCTTCAGGAATATGAAATGGTGTTAGTGCCTCTCCATCAAACATAAACGCTCCCTGAGTTGTGCCAATCCAAAGAATTCCCTTCCTATCCATTTCCATGCTCCAAAGACCACTTTTTGTTAGAATATCTTTATGATGAAATAGTGTAAAATAGCTGCCATCATACTTTGCAATTCCTCCACCGTAACCTATCCAAATATTACCATTTGTATCTTCAGTTATCGCATGAATGGTAACGCCCTGGTTGTTCCAATCTACAAGATTAAAATAAACAAGACCTTCTTTAGTATATCGACAGAGTCCACTTTGTGTTCCAAACCAAAAATGCCCTCTTGAGTCTTGAAAAACGGTTCGAATAACTCCACTAATTTGATTTCCTTGATAATCCGTGTCATTCACGCCAACCCTATACTCAGGTAGGGTATCTGCACTTGCACTTATACTGTCTTGGTGCAAGACAATAGTTGTTACCGGTATTGATTCTGAAATTTGACCAGTACAGGAATTCAAAAAGAATGAGAAGATTAGCGTTAACAGTTGAGCAATAATTCGTTGATTGTATAACATGGTTTGTTTAACAGTATGTATTAAAAAAGTGCGGTGGTGAAGCTGGTGCAGGGAATGGAACTTCTGAATTACAGGCCATTAACCCAAAAATGATAAGTACGCTTAGTTTTAGTTTCATATTTCAAAGACCTCTCGAATTCTGAATTCGCTGCATTTCAAACTACAAAAGGTCATCAGCTCTGCGCTGTATCTGTAAAATTAGATTGATACTCATAGCCAAAGCAACTGTTTAATTAATCGAAATAACTGTTTCACAGCACGAGCAAAACTTATCAATTAAGGGTTTGCATATTTTTATATAAATTTGATGAAAACGAAAACTAAATCAGTATGACATTACAGGCAAACGAAAATTACAACATCTCATTCGAACATTCAGGGAACGTTTTAATGCTATCTAAAACGAGTATGACCGCGATGAATACAGTAATCAAGGAAGTGGCTCAGAGTTCTGACCCAGAAGTAGGTCTTCAGCAATGGAACTTAGATGATGATTTGTCGAATACCACTATCTCACTTTGGGAGAAGGATTTTACTGGTTTTACTAGAAAGCATTATATCCAGGTACAATCAGACAACGATGTTTTAATTACTCATGATCTTGGGGCTGCTTCCAGATTTAAAATTAGCGAAGATGGGCAATTTTACAACATCAAGATAAATGACGGACCAGCCGCGGGCGGTTACTTAAATGTAGTAAGTGGAACTGCTAATTCAAACTTGGTTATAAACCCAAATGTCATGGTTTGGAATATTCAAAAATCAGCTTTAGGCTTTCAGCCAGGTGAACCATATCATTTAGTTAACCAAGCGTCAATCGAGGAAGGAATTGGTTTAATGCTTGGTGTTGGAAACCCTCAAGATTCCAATTGTGACGTGATATTGGAAGCCCAAAACATTGCACAACAAAATATGATTACATATCAAAATCCGATACCTGGAAAAATGAGTGATGGTCAATTGATTTTGTCGAGTACTGGCCATCAATGGAATATCAAAGGAACCATGCATAATAATGGATTACTGGGACAAACCCAATCACCACCCACGGAAGCAGACTTTAAATGGTCAATTGAGGATTATGGCGTTGGTTATGTAAGAGTTTTATGTAAAGACTCTAATGGGGTCTCTATCGGATATCTTACGATGAACAATGATAATCCTGACAATATACATCTTCAACTTGCTGCTGCCGCAGCTGAAGGTGATCCAGCCAAAAAGCAAACTTGGAAATTTACAAGAACAGGTGCTCAGCCTTGGTAATTCTTAGGTAAATAGCAACGTGAAAAGAACTACAATAAAGACACTCCTTGTTGGGTTTACATTGTTTTTTTCATTTGAGCTATTTGGTCAAACAGAAGTTCAATGGGCAGATAGTATTCTAGAAGAATTCCAGTCCGAAGAGTTTGAAAATTATCAGTCTAAGATTGTCCAAGGTGATAGTCTACTCGTAATTTACAAGAAACATAGCCTTAGTTGCAAAAAAATTGAAACCCTTATACGCAAAAGTCATTTCCAAAGTGTTTCAGGTGAGTCGGCTGCCGCATTAAATTCAGTAAACGAAGCGCTAAAAGCGTTTAAAAATGAAGAATGTAAAAATGACGAACTTTTACCTGAAATTCACTTGGCGTATGCACGCATTTATTTCAACATGAACTCGCCTAGCCAGGCTAAAGATTACATAGAGAAGGGAATCTCAACTTGGAAGAATACATATCATAAAAAGTCGGTTTTGGTGGAATTGCTGAATAATAAAGGTAACCTCTGTCAAGACCTTGATAGTCAAGTTTATTATTTAAAACTAGCGTATAAACTAGCTATAGATGAAGATGATTATCATCGTCAACAACGAGTTATAACTGATTTGGGATATTCATACGCTTACGAAGGAAAATTTGGACAAGCGAAATTATATTTTCAACAGGCATTAACATTGGCTCAAAAACGAAAAGCGTACGGGTCCATAAGCGGGATATTCAATAATTTGGCAGGCGTATCTGAGGAAGAAGGAGAAATTAGCCGTTATTTGGATTCGGCCTACTATTATGCAAAGCAAAAGGGCAGCATTGATGACATGCAAACTGCCAAACAGAATGCAGCACTTTTTCATTATCAAAATAAATCATACAAAAAAGGCTACAACAATTTATGGGAGTCGATGCTTTTGAAAGATTCTTTATTCAACAGAGACAAAATTTATGCTTTTGCTGAAATGGAGCAAAAATTTCAGTCTGAACTAAAAGAACAGCGCATAACCTTTTTGAATAAGGAAAATAATAATAAAACAAACCAAAGAAACGGTTTAATTATAGGCATTTTCGGGCTTTTGGCATTTGCAATTATTGTCGTTATTCAACGAAATAAAGTAAACAAGGAACGGAAACGAAGTGACGAATTATTGCTTAATATTTTACCCTCAGATGTTGCCGAAGAGCTTAAATCAACGGGCAGTGCCGAGGCCAAGCAATATAATCATGTAACGGTTTTATTTACTGATTTTGTAAACTTCACCCGAATAAGTGACCAGCTTGGTCCACAGGAATTGGTGAAGGAAATTCATCGGAACTTTACTGCTTACGATAAGATTATTGATAAGAACGGTTTAGAGAAAATAAAAACAATTGGCGATGCATATATGGCCGTTTGTGGTTTACCCAAGGAGGACCCAAATCATGCGGCGAAGGTTGTGGCAGCGGCGCTTGACATAAAAGAATGGATGCGGGAAAACTCTGGTGCGTTTCAGGTACGAATAGGTGTTAATTCAGGACCAGTTGTGGCAGGGATTGTAGGAGTAAAAAAATATGCCTACGACATCTGGGGAGACACGGTTAACCTCGCAGCTCGTATGGAGCAAAACAGTGAACCTGGAAAAATTAACGTAAGCCAGAACACGTATAAACTTTTACACGATAAATACACTTTTACGCATCGCGGGAAGTTATCGGCTAAAGGTAAAGGAGAGGTTGAGATGTACTTTGTTGATCCAATTCACAGTGAGGAAAACCTTTCATAGAAAAACGGGTGTTGTGTTTTAGTCGATTCTAAGTCCTTGTAATTTTTTTCAAAACATCGTACCAAAATGGTGCGCCCATTGAAATAGCTACAATAGTTAAAGCAAAACCCAGCAACTTGATTAAGACACTCATAAAGCCGCCAGATATTGTTGCCTTCCATTCAGAACTCGTCCAACCTACCCCCAGAGGCGAATAATTATTTGTCATAGATTCCAAAAGAGACTCTAACTTAGTTGCTGATTCAACGCTGTTTGTAAAATTTCCATTTTCAGTTTGTTCTCCTCTTGTTGAATCTTGACCACTTACAAGTCCTAAATAGGTGTCTGATTTAGAAAATGAAGTAGCCATTTCAATAATTTGAGACGCATTGCTGGTGGTAATACTATTCTTAGATATACGGTTATATATGCTAAACGAGTCAGCGTTAAAACCAATGACCAATGCAATCGATACAACTAAACCAATCTTCTTGATTCGGAGTTTGTATGCTGCAGAAACCTGAGTCATAACTTCATTGTACCAGTTTTTAACATCCGTCTTAACTGTTTCTAAGTTCGAACCTGCTTTGTTTGTCGTTTTTTCAAGAAAGCTTTTTAGTTCACTTGTTGGCAACCTAGTTATAGTTTCAGATAAACTTTTTAAGTCTGTACCATCTAAAATATGAATAAGAATGGTAGAAAATGATTCCGCTTCTAAATAGTTTGGCTTTCCTTGGCTTTTCGACTTCGCATGAGGTATAGAAGCACTAGACATAAGGTGATGTGATTCAAATTTTGTGACTAAATCTATTGCTGCAGAATCAACATCTTTTTGAGTGACTTTTGAACCTAACATATTTTTGATTCCCTCCCATAAGTACGTACTTTTAAGAGATAAGAATTTAGAGATGAAATCTAATATTCCAGAAACCATCAAACTCAAAATGAGAAAGATAAGGACGAACCCCAAACCAATTGAAATAATTGTCATGTTTAAATATTTTAGTAGAAGGTTTGAATTTTTAGTAAAACTATTTAAGCGCATTCTCTTTCTCAACAGAGCGACTTAGGGAGAACACGTCTGTTAGCGGTTAAAGCATAAAAATTCTTTTTCTTCCAAAAAACTAATATACGTGTTTTACATCACCTGCTCACAACACATTAATAGAGACCTTCTGTAGATGACAAATTGGGTAAGTCTAAGTTTAAGTCTAAGTTTAAGCTTAAACTTAGTTTTAGACTTAAACTTTCAACGAGTAATACGCACAAGTCGTTACAAAATTCCTAAAAAACGGAATGTAATTTATCAAGCCTAATTGCTTCCGTGGCTTTACCCCAAATTTGTATTGATAAATTGGGTTGAATAAAAAGAATGTGGATTTATCGATTTTGAATCCAGCCGACTTGGAGATTCGTTCGAATCGTTCGATAGAAATTCCAGTATCCTTAATTTCAAGTAAGCCTTCAATCATTTCTTCCGACTCGCCAAATGCTTTTAAAATCATTTTATAAAGTGATCTCGGCAAAATATGATAAAACGGAAGCTTGCTGCCAATCTTAGATTTCGCAACTTGCTGATGTCCACCATACGGCATATACCATGGAGGAAAACCAAAGAAAATTACACCGCCTGGTGCTAAAAATTTCTTTAATCGAACCATAATCTTTTCTTGTTGATGAATATGCTCGATCACATCTTTAAGAATAATAAGGTCAAACTTTGGTTGAAACGACTCAGGATCAATGTCGTAAATATCTTGGGCAATGAATGATATCTGACCAGAAGCCACTTCTTTCTTCATTAAGTTTTCAGCTCGTTTTACACGCTCTAGACTTAGCTCAATCCCCACGCATTGATCACCACGCTTTGTAAAGGCACTCAAAACTCCTGCTTCGCCACTGCCGATCTCAAGCACATGAAGCTTAGTAGAAATGTCCAACGAATCTGCAACAAAGGGTATGACATAATTCTCAGTCACCTCACGAGTCATATCGTGGTATCGCTGCATATCTCCATGGAATTCATACATGCTGCAAGTTTACGGATAAAACACAATTTGCAATTACATAAACTTCTGTATTGTGTAAAATCGCGTAAATTATTCAAGTTTTATGAGTGCTTCAACTTCAACATAAATAATATCTTTGCCGCCGAATGAAGAACATCCGTAACTTTTGCATTATTGCTCACATTGACCATGGAAAAAGTACCTTGGCTGATCGTTTGTTGCAAGAAACGAAGACCGTTTCTGATCGTGACTTAAAGGCACAAGTGCTCGATGATATGGACCTTGAACGTGAACGTGGTATTACCATTAAGTCACATGCCATTCAAATGAAACATCATCATGAAGGGGAAGATTACATACTTAATTTGATTGACACTCCTGGTCACGTGGATTTTTCTTACGAAGTTTCTCGTTCTATTGCAGCCTGTGAAGGCGCATTGTTGATTGTAGATGCCGCTCAAGGAATTCAAGCTCAAACGATTTCAAATTTATATTTAGCATTAGATCATGAGCTGGTTATTATTCCAATCTTAAATAAAATGGATTTGCCAGGTGCGATGCCTGAGGAAGTTAAAGATCAGATTGAAGAGCTAATTCTTTGTGAACGCGATGAAATCATTCCTGCCAGTGGTAAAACGGGCCTTGGAGTTGACCAAATATTAGACGCAATTATCAACCGTGTCCCGCCACCTCAAGGAGATCCAAAAGCTCCATTAAAAGCATTAATTTTTGATTCTGTTTTTAACTCATTTAGAGGAATCATAGCATACTATAAGGTAATTGATGGTGAAATACGGAAAGGCGACCACGTAAAATTCATCAATACCAAAAAAGAATATCACGCTGATGAAATTGGCGTTTTAAAGCTTACTCAAGAACCCCGAGAATTTGTAGACACTGGAAATGTTGGTTACATCATTTCTGGAATCAAAGAAGCTAAAGAGGTTAAAGTAGGTGATACGATTACCTTAATTGACAACCCTACAAAAACAGCAGTAATGGGTTTTGAGGATGTCAAGCCAATGGTGTTTGCCGGAATATACCCAGTGGATACGGAAGACTTTGAAGAACTTCGAGAGGCAATGGGTAAACTACAATTAAATGATGCCTCCTTGGTTTTTGAACCAGAATCGTCTGCGGCTTTAGGGTTTGGTTTCCGTTGTGGTTTCTTGGGAATGCTGCACATGGAGATAATCCAAGAGCGCTTGGAGAGAGAGTTTGGAATGACGGTTATTACCACAGTTCCAAACGTATCGTATCATGCATTTAACAAAAGAGGTGAAAAAATAATCGTCAACAATCCTACGGATTTACCAGAAGGAAGTCATCTGGACTATGTTGAAGAACCATATATTAATGCTCAGATTATTACAGCTGGTGACTATGTCGGCGCAGTAATGGGCTTGTGTATGGAAAAACGAGGTCAATTAAAGAATCAAGTGTATCTAACAACGAGCCGTGTTGAGCTAACCTTTGAAATGCCTATGGCCGAAGTTGTTTTTGACTTTTATGATAAGTTAAAATCAATCTCACGTGGATACGCAAGTTTTGATTATCACCCAATTGAATACCGAGAGTCTCAGTTAATTAAATTAGATATCTTATTGAATGCCAAACCCGTTGATGCGTTATCGGCGATTATTCACCGCGACAAAGCATACGAGTATGGTAAAAAAATCTGTTTAAAGTTGAAGGAACTTATTCCGAAACAGCAGTTTGAGATTGCCATTCAAGCAGGTATTGGTAGTAAGATTGTGGCACGTGAAACGATTAAGGCCATGCGTAAGGATGTTACTGCTAAATGTTATGGTGGTGATATTACTCGAAAGCGTAAATTGCTCGAAAAACAGAAAAAAGGGAAGAAACGAATGCGTCAGGTTGGTAATGTCGAAATTCCACAGTCGGCGTTTATGGCGGTTTTGAAGATAAATGATTAGAGAAGGAAGAAGTCTGAAGTCTGAAGTCAGAAGTCAGAAGTTTGAAGTCTGAAGTAAGAAGTAAGAAGTAAGAAATCTGAAGGAAGAAGTCTGAAGTGAGATTGATGATCTCAGATGGTAGATTTTTTAATTCCCGCCCAAGCATCTCATTGATTTAAATCGCCCTGATAAATTTTCAGGTAAGACGTCATTCAGAATTTCTGACGATAGGAAGAAATGAAGAATCTCTCGACAGTACTCGAAAACCTGTACTATCTTTATGCCTCATATTACCAAAAACTTTAAGCAACCATCAGCACTTTTTGACCATCTTTAAAGAGTGAAACCTTCATTTTCCTTATTTCTAATCCTATTGTTTTTTCAAAATGCATCTGGGCAAACAATTAAGTCCTTTATAATATCAAATTCCATAAGTGGTGCATGGTACGGAATTGAAAAAAAGGAACTTATAATCCAAGAAGACTCAACTGGGTCCCATTATATTAATGATTACACCTTAGTAATAGACAAACCAAACAATAAGTGTCGAATTCTTGCTTACCCTACTCCAAAATCAACGTCTATACCACTAGATATTAAGGTTTTAGAAGCAGTAAAATTTTACGACTCTTTAACAAGAGCTTCAACGTTTGAAATTGTTGTAACTCCTGAAAGAGCTAAGACCCTCAATACTAAATTTATAAATGAATATCATCAAGATATAGATTATTCGTCATATCCTTTTAGGATTGATGAAGACACGGCAGTTATATTGAGCCTGAGCCAAATAGCCGATTCTAGCGAAATGGGATACATTTGCGATGGCACTTATTATTCTTTTAATTGCATGATTGTTTATGAGGGCAATGACACTGTATGGCACGGTCTATATGGCAAGGACGATTTGTCGAACTCGATGTATTTGAATAAAACGTTGCCCATTTTTTGTTTGTTTCAGAAATACCCTGACCTTTTTGTTGAGTTAAACAGTTTTAACCCGATAAATGAAAACAACATAGATGAAATCATTTTTCGCTTTATTCGCTGGCAGAAACAAATTGAGAAAGAACAAAAAATGGACGGAATCTTAAGAAAAAATATACAAATAGGAAGCGAGGTCGAAATCGTACAAAAACATCACCAACGCACTGGCGAGCTGACCGATGGTTTTGTTGAAAAAATACTAACGAAGTCCCCTACTCACCCACATGGCATTAAAGTTAAACTTGAAACTGGCGAAGTTGGAAGAGTTAAAGTTGTTATCGATGACCCTCTTGAAGACTATGAGTGATGGTGCTATAATTGATTATCGTTATCCGTGTTTTGCTTCTGTAACCATCTTCACAATGCAACTATGTAACTTTTAACATGGCTTCTGCGTTTTGTGGAGAAACTACCCATGAAACCAATCTCTAAAGTGTTATTTGTCTTCTCTCTTTTTTTACCTTCAATAAGTTCCGCTCAGATCAATGCGTACTATTTTGCTGGTTTAGGCAGTGATTATCGTATCTTTCAAAGCTTAGACATAGATTCAACACTCTGTGTCAAATATATCGACTACCCAATTCCCAGTGAAGATGAGACTATGCAGTCTTATGCAAAAAAGCTATGTACCCAAATCGACACAACAAAGCCGTATGTTTTGATTGGCACGTCCATTGGCGGAATGTTAGCCGTTGAACTAACAGATATTTTATCTCCCGAACGAACCTTTATCATTGCCAGCGCTAAAACTCGACAAGAACTTCCATTACAATACCGATTTCAAAGAGTAATCCCTATACATAAAATAGTAACAGATGCAATGATTCGCAATGCAACAAGATTTCTTCAGCCAATTGTTGAACCAGACAGTAGAGATAGTCTTGAACTATATCGTGACATGTTAGATCAAAAGGATACCAACTTTATGAAACGAGCTGTAGAAATGATTTTATTGTGGGATCGAAGCGACTATCACAAATCTATTATTCACATTCATGGTACAAAAGATCATACAATACCTTTTCGAAATGTGAATGCGTCGTATCTAATTGAGGATGGCTCACATATGATGACACTAACTCGTTCGTACGAAATTGGTAAAATTATTCGACAAGAAATTTTTCATTAGTTCGCAGAAGGCAGTCAACATACGGTTGCGCGTCTGTCTTTGGCGTACTATTAGGGTTCTTTTTTAACGAGATGAAAACGTTTAAATGAATCGAAACAAAATCAATGATGTGATGAAACAAACCACTGATAACGTTCAAAGTGTCATCAACCTGGCTTTTTAGATACGTAAGTCGATTAGCCTAGAAAGCGACTAGTTTCTATTTCTTGAGAATTCTAAAAGCGTCCTTCTGCACTCCTAAAAACAACCAATTTGCTATTGCTTGACGGTTATCGACAATTAACAATCGTTTCTGGTCGAACTCGTTTGTGATATTACCAAGTTCAATATACACAGCACTTGGCTTGGATTCACGTAAGACATATAAATCTCTAGCCTTTACGATTCCTTTATACCCCCTGTTGCTCTGATGCTCTTTATATTTTGCATCTATAGTTTTCAACAACGTATCTGCCGTTTGTTTGCCATTTGTACTTCCAGGAAAATGATAAAAGAATATGTCAATTTTTTCACCAATGGATCGTGAATCGACATGAATTGCAATCATCTTCTGAAGTTTCGCGGTCTCCTTTTCTTTTTCGTATAAGTCGTTAACCGCTTCAGTTCGTTGCTTTAGCCTTCGAACCTGATTTGCTGGTATACGTTGTCTGAACCACACTACCTCATCTTTATCATAACCTAAATATTCTTGATCACGAATTCCATCATTTTCATCACGAACAATAACATACACTTTTGCACCATGACTAAGTAGGTTTCTAGCTAAACGGAGGGTTACATCGTATGCATATTCATCTTCACACAAAAACTTACCATCCTTTTTAGTCATTGCACCTGGGTCAGGTCCGCCATGTCCACTTACCAAATAGTATACACAGCCTTTAAGCGTTTCATCTTCAACAATTATCTCTTCGTATTCTTTTCCTAAGATCGGAATCTTCATTGTGTAAGACTTAAAATCATTTGTAGTTGGAACACAGAACAATTCGTGATACGGAACCCATAATTCTCCGTCGTCTTTAAAACCAGATTTTTTTACACCTGAAGCAACTAATGCTTCGTTAAAATGCTGAATTCTTAATGCCTTATCATAGTCGTTAATACCGACCGTTGCTCGGATAGTGCCTTCAGTATAGTTATATACTTTTAACGGGAGTGTATATTTTTTTTCTAAAATTAGGTAGTCGGTTGGACTGAGTTTATTGAGGGCAAGAAATGAATCAAGATTACAATTGCTTTGGTGAAGCTTGTAGCGACTTAAAAGAGTTTGAATACCATCACCACTTTTAACCTCAACAACAAGGTTGGATTGACCATAGATTGAGCTTGCCAAAACCAGCAGACAGCCCATTAAAAAAAATTTAAGTTTTCCAACCATATTTGCCCAGCAAAGGCACGAATTTAAAATCACCGTGTTCTGTCCGCTCATAATTGTTTTCAACATGCTTTTGTATCAGTACCATTTTTTGGATGGAACGATTGCCCATTGGCACAACCAACCTCCCTCCTATCACTAACTGTTCTTTCAATTGTTCTGCCAAATCATTTCCTCCCGCAGTGACAACAATTCCATTAAAAGGTCCTTTTGAGGGTAAACCTTGACTACCATCACCCAAAAAACAATGAACAGGTAGTTTTAATTTTTTAAAAAGCGCGGTTGTAGATCGAAACAACTCTTCGACCCTTTCTACGGTATAAACCTTAACACCCATTGCAGACAAAATCGCAGCCTGATAACCACTGCCCGTGCCTATTTCCAGTACTATGTCTCCGGGTTTGGGAGATAATAGTTGTGTTTGAAACGCTACAGTATACGGCTGAGAAATGGTCTGTCCACTTCCAATTGGGAACGCTTTATCTTCGTACGCATCATCCCAAAAGTCTTTTGGAAAGAAAAAATGACGAGGAACCTCAAGCAATGCGTCCAAGACTTTTTCGTTGCTAATTCCTTTCTCCTTTAAGTACTCTACCAACCGCTTCCGACGGCCTTTGTGTTTAAATGAATCTTCCAAAGTGTATTTTATTTTCGACAACAAATGAAAACATTATTTCTTACACCCCATTTTTAAATTTTACTTCGCAAGTGTATTCTGGATGCAAATAAATTCAAAAACATTAAATGTTGGCATCATTGGAAAGGGAGACTTTTCCGATGAAATGCTTCGACGCTTCTTAGATAAAAAGATGTTTGGTTTATGTTGTGGACTGCAAAGTCACAATTATGAGAACTTACTACCACTAAGAAATTTTGAAGAGCTAGACAAAACAGCAGACGCCGTATTGATTTTTGACCCTGCATTCTGTTTATATGAGAACCTGGTTGAAGTGATAAAAAGTTGTAAGCATGTTTTTATTACTGACACCTCCCACATGTCGAAGCATCAGCTCAAGAAATTATCAAATTACGCATATGAAGCTGGTGTGCATATTCAGGTTAGTAATGGTCTTCGGTTTGAGCATATTCATACAGAAATTAAACATTTAGAGCTTGAACCAAGAATTATTGAGTGCAATCATTATTTACGGCGACCCAAAACCAAGAAAAAACTTTCTCTGATTCAAGATATATTACTTCCGGATATTGACATCGTCTTATCGTTGGCAAATTCGAGAGTAAAGCATGTATCTGCAACTGGAGTTGGTGTTTTGTTTGAAGACCCCGATGTAGTAAACGCTCGTGTTGAGTTTTACAATGGATGTGTTGCGACGATATCAGCCAGTAAAATTGCAGATAAGCAAGTACATAAAATTAGGTTCTTCCAAAACAATAATTACCACACGTTAAACTTTCAAAATCAAAGCCTTAGAATTCTTACAGGTTCAGATTTAAATGAAGTCGTTGAAGAAACAAACTTGGATGAACAAATTGAAGACCAAACAAACTTTCACAAAAGCGTAAATCGGCAAGAAATTTTAGAAAAAGAAATAGAATCTTTCTACTATTGCATCGTTTTAGGTTCAGATCCCGTTCTAAGTTTATCAGAGTTTATTGAAGCTCGAAATGTAACAGAACGTATATTGGATCAACTGGAACGAAATTTTAGCCGTAAATGAAAGTTTTAACACGAAAGAAACACACCACACAGTACCTTTTATTTTTCCTTTGTACCATTACCATTTTAAGTTGGTTCGGCTGTAATACATTCGATCGTGACGAACAAATTCCAAGCTATTTGTACATTGAAGAATTCGAATTAGAAACAAAGTCCAACAATAGTCAAGGTAGTAATGCGCATGACATACTTGATGCATGGGTATATGTTGATGGTCAGTTAATTGGCGCTTTTGAAGTACCTGCAATGGTTCCAGTTCTCGCAGTTGATACTGCGCGTATTACGGTTTTAGCTGGAGTTAAAAAGAATGGACGTAGTGATAATCGGGTGATATATCCATTTTACAAAGGTGTGCAAGACACGCTTATCTTAGTATCTGGAAACATTGATACTATAAAACCCATCGTTAAGTACCATGACTCAACTCAATTTAAATGGATTGAAGATTTTGAAGACCGTACTATTAGTATGGAATATGATGACGGCGCAGGATTAGACATAACTGAAGACTCTATTCGATTAACCCAAGATCCCGCTTTAGTTTATAACTACAGTTCTCAGAATCAAGTATCAGGCTATGTTGAATTTGATTCAGTTGGTCAACGATTTGAAAACAGCACAATTAGTAAATTTTCTGTACCTGCAAATACTTCTGCTTATTTTGAAATAAATTACAAATTAGACGTTCCAACTCAAATAGGATTTTACGTGTATGATAACGCTGGAATATTAATTGACAGAATTCCAATCTTATATCTGTTCGAAACGGATGGTGAGTGGAAAAAGAGTTATATTAGCTTTAATGAAGATATGAGTAACCCTGCATACGCAAGTGCAACTTTTAAAGTATTCATGTACTCGTTTAATAACACCGACAATCCAAATGCACGAATTTACTTCGACAACTTAAAACTGTTGCATTATTGAAAATTCGTTCCTATAAACTATTATACATCTCCTCTGATTTTATTGCTGGAGGCCTTTCGTGGTTACTGTTTTATTTCTATCGATCACTTATTCACGAAAACAAAACAATTGCCGATGGACTAGCAGACAAACAGCTGTACTTAGGTATTATATGTATTCCGTTATTCTGGATTTTATCATTTTACCTTTACGGACAATATCAAGAAGTTCTTCGTAAATCTAGATTAAAAGAATTCAGTCAGGTATTAATCGTAAGCTTTTTCGGTTGTCTCGTCTTATTCTTCGGAGTTTTATTGGATGATAAAGTATTTGCGTATACCGAGTATTACAGTTCATTTATCGCATTATTTGCATTCCACTTTGTAATCACTGAGACTTTCAGAGTCATTCTAACGACACAAATTGGACGGAGAATTAAAAATCGACAAATTGGATTTAATACCGTATTAATCGGATCTGACGACAAGGCTTATGAACTTTACAACGATTTAGAAACAGCTAAAAAAAGTGAAGGTTACTTTTTTAAGGGATACGTGAACGTAAATGGTGAAGACAAAGGTTTGTTTAAGGACAAATTAGAGCATTTGGGCAACTATCAGCAGCTTGCAAGACTGATTGACGAACATTCTATTGAAGAAGCCTTAATCGCGATAGAAACAAGCGAACACAATAAAATTAACAAGATCATTGATCAGTTAAGTGGCTCAGGTGTAAATATTAAAATTATACCAGACATGTACGACATTTTATCGGGAAGTGTTCGTATCAATAATATCTTGGGTGCATTACTCATTCAGATTAGCCCTTACTTAATGCCTGATTGGCAGAAAAGTGTTAAACGTTTCTTAGATATATTAATTTCTTCGTTGGCGTTACTTCTTGGGTTTCCTTTTTTGTTAATCATCGCATTGTCGGTTTATTTTACAAGTAAAGGCCCAATATTTTTTAGTCAGGAACGAATTGGTTTAGGAGGCAAGCCTTTCAACATTTTTAAGTTTAGATCGATGTACACCGATTCTGAAAAGCGCGGCCCGATGTTATCTTCTGAAGATGATCCTAGAATAACCAAAGTTGGAAAGTTTTTACGTAAAACACGATTAGATGAATTACCACAGTTTTATAATGTTTTGATTAATGATATGACGTTAGTTGGTCCACGACCAGAGCGTCAATTTTACATTGATCAAATTGTTGAGCGAGCTCCTCATTACAAACGTTTACATCGCGTAAAACCGGGTATCACTAGCTGGGGACAAGTAAAATATGGATACGCTGAAAACGTAGATGAAATGCTGGAACGTATGAAGTACGATATTCTTTATGTTGAGAATATGTCACTTGCACTTGATTTCAAAATCCTCATTTACACTGTATTGATTATGGTTCAAGGACGAGGGAAGTGAGGAAGTTTGAAGGAAGAAGTCAAAAGTTTGAAGTTCGAAGGGAGAAGTCAGAAGTCAGATTGAAGAAGTAAGATTGAAGATTTCAGGTTTCAGATTGAAGATTTGTCGATTGTGGATGCCTGAAATACGTTGACCGCTTTTAGTTATTAAATTAACAAAAATGGTAGAACTAAAGGTATTAAACAAAACGCCTCCACTGGGACTATCCACTATTCACTATCCACTATCCACTATCCACTATCCACTATTCACTATTCACTAAAAACTATCCACTATTCACTAAAAACTATTCACTAAAAAAGGAGCACCTTTTGATACTCCTTCAACATAAAATATTTTAAGGAAGACTATTTCCCTACTACATCGATTAATTCGATTTCGAAAATCAACATTGAATATTCTGGAATTTGTGGTGGTCTACCTTGAGCACCATATGCTAAGTCATACGGAATGTACAATTCCCATTTAGAACCTTCTGGCATTAACTTTAATGCTTCAGTCCAACCTTTGATTACTTGATTTACACCAAATGTAGCTGGTTGGCCACGTTGAACTGAACTATCAAAGATTTTTCCGTCAATAAATTTACCAGTGTAGTGCGTAGTAACTTGATCACCATCAATAGCTTTCGGGCCAGTTCCTTGAGTGATCACTTTGTATTGAAGTCCACTTGGAAGAGTAACAACACCTTCTTTGGCTGCATTAGCAGCCAAGAAGTCGGCGCCTGGTTTTGCCTTTATTTTTGCTTTTTCTTCTTCCAATTGCGCCATGTGACTTTGCAAAAGCATTCCTTGCTCTTGCAGCTTTTCTTCACTTAACTGAGTTGTTAGAGCTTCGTTTAAACCCTTTAAAAATTCGGCAGAATTCACCTCGCTGAATCCACTATTTTTAAGATTCATCCCAATGTTAATCCCTAATGCGTAAGATAACGCATCTAATTCTGTTTGTCCTTGCATGTTTTTATTTGAAGTTAATTTCATCCCCGTTAAGGCCACAAAAGCCACAGCGACGATGACAAAAATTATTTTTTTCATTTTATTATACTTTGTAAACTATCGAATCTAAAACTGTATCCTGCATTCAAAACGCAGTTACCGTTGAATTATTCTCCGGTAACAATCTCCAACAATTCTATTTCAAATACTAACGCAGAGTATGGCGGAATTGTTGGTGGACGTCCTTCTGGCCCGTAAGCTAAGTCATAAGGAATATAAAATTCAAACTTTGATCCCACCGACATCAATTGAACTCCTTCCGTCCAACCTCGAATAACTTGATTCAAACCAAATGTTGCAGGTTCTCCACGTTCAACTGAACTATCAAACACTTTACCATCAATTAAGGAACCTGTATAATGACATTTAACTTGGTCATTTGCTGCTGGTTTTGCTCCAGAACCTTCTTTAATTACTTTGTATTGAAGTCCACTTGGAAGAGTTACCACACCTTCTTTAGTGCTATTTGCATCTAAGAATGTCTTACCAGCATCAATGTTGCCCTGACCTTCAGACATTAATTTTGCCTGTTGTTTCGTATATGCATACTTCTGAACAATCATATTTGCTTCGTCCATTGGTATAAGAAGCTCAGCACTAGTATCAGTACTATGGCTTCGTATTGCCGCTAAAAAAATGTCAATATCGATATCTTGATCGAAGTTGGACATGGTGTTTTCACTAATTAATGTTCCAAGTGCATATGAAACACTATCCAATTCATCTACTAACTCTACTTCAGTAGAATTTTGAGACGTGTTACAGGCACTTAACATAGTACCAGCGACCAATAGGCCTAAAACTGTCTTTTTCATTTTATTAATTATTACTTTTTGTACATGGTTTCTCGACGTGCTTTGACATCTTCATCTTCAATGTAGCTATCATAGTCCGTCTTTTTATCAATAACTCCCGTTGGAGTAATTTCAATTATTCTATCGGCAATAGACTGTACGAAGGTATGGTCATGAGAGGTAAACAAAACGGTACCTTTATAGTTTATTAACCCTTCGTTAAACGCGGTAATTGACTCAAGATCTAAGTGGTTCGTTGGTTCATCTAGAATAAGTAAGTTTGGCTGAGCCAGCATAAGACGTGATATCATACACCTAACTTTTTCTCCCCCACTTAATACATTACTCTTTTTAAACACCTCTTCTCCACTGAACAACATTTTTCCAAGAAAACCACGAATAAATGTCTCGTCTTTTTCATCGGAGTATTGTCTCAACCAATCAACCAAATTCAACGTATCCGTGAAATACTCATCGTTCTCGTTAGGTAAATATGCTTTCTGAATTGTGATTCCCCATTCAACATTACCACTAGTTTGAGGGATTTCTTCGTTAAGAACTTTATAGAAATTAGTAATTGCCAAGCTATTCTTAGAAATCACAGCAATCTTTTCTCCTTTATAAACACTGAACGTCAAATCCGAAAAATGACCGTCAAGCGTTAAATCCGAGACGTTTAATATCTGATCTCCAGCTTCGCGCTCTTGATCGAATAAAATACCTGGATATCGTCTACTACTTGGCTGAATGTCTTCAACATTCAACTTCTCGAGCATTTTCTTTCTCGATGTAGCTTGTTTGGATTTTTTAACATTGGCGCTAAACCGTTCGATAAAGGCTTGAAGTTCCTTTTTACGTTCGTCAGCTTTTTTATTCGCATTTTGTTGTTGACGTAACGCTAATTGGCTTGACTCATACCAAAACGTGTAACTACCAGCATATACCTTTATTTTCTTGAAATCAATATCTGCAGTATGTGTACAAACGGCATCTAAAAAGTGCCTATCGTGTGAAACAACTATAACAATACTCTTTGTGTCGGCTAGGAAATTCTCAAGCCAAGAGATAGTTTCGACATCCAAATCGTTCGTTGGCTCATCTAATAAAAGAATATCTGGGTTTCCAAAAAGTGCTTGCGCTAACAATACCCGCACCTTTAAGTTGTTACTCAAGTCATCCATTTTATAATAATGGTATTCTTCAGCTACGCCCAAAGAGTTAAGCATTTCACCAGCTTCACTTTCCGCCATCCAACCATTCATCTCTCCAAACTTTTCTTCAAGTTCAGAAGCTTTAATCCCATCTGCATCACTAAAGTCTTCTTTAGCATAAATAGCTTCTTTCTCTTTCATGATGTCATAAAGTTCTTTATGACCCATTATTACGGTCTCAAGTACTTGATAATCATTAAACTCGAAGTGGTCTTGTTTCAAGACAGCCATCCGCATACCAGGAGATATGCTTACATCACCTGTAGTGGACTCAATTTCCCCAGAAAGAATTTTTAAAAATGTAGATTTTCCTGCACCATTTGCACCGATTATACCGTAACAGTTTCCTTCGGTGAATTTTACATTGACCTCATCAAAGAGAACACGCTTTCCAAAACGCAAGGAGATATTTGAAGCTGATAGCATTGTGACCTGTTAAATAAGCGCGCAAAGATAAGGGCTTTGTTGGCAAAAGTAGAATGAGAAAGGAATTAACGGATACTAGTTATTTCGAACGCACCATTTTCGAGTTTCTAAACACAAAAGTCATCAACCTAAAGAAATCGGTAATAAACAAAAACGCCTCACTAACAGAACGTTAATGAGGCGTTTTTAAATTTATTAGTTATTAAACTCCAACATCGTGGTTGGCTGATTCTAATAAGTATGGATGATTTTTTGGATATAAATTTCTTTTTGAAAGGTTATTTAATACCCAGAAAATGAATACTCCAGCAAAAGTCATTGTAAGACCGATTTCAAGAGCACCAATTTGAGCAGACTCTCCAACTGTACCAGGCATAATCATTAAGAATAAATCTAACCAGTGACCTAGTAGAATAATTGAACCTGCAACCAACAATACTTTTGGGTTTCTTTTCGCATTTCTCATCATTAAAATTAAGAAAGGAAGAGCAAAACACATAACAATGTTTGTTCTAAAGAAATATTTAAAGTGAGGTGTTAATCGTCGTGTAAAGTAGATACTTTCTTCCGCAATGTTTGCGTACCAAATCAATAAGAACTGTGCGATAAAGATATACGCCCAGAAAATACTAAATGCAAACATAAACTTCCCTATATCGTGAATTACTTCATCCGATACTACCTCCATATATCCTTTTGACTTAAGGAATAATGTAAAGAAGCATATTACCGTAAGGCCTGTAACAAAGGCAATTGCAAAGTTGTATACTGAATAGATTGTACTGTACCAATGAGCATCAATACTCATCATTACTAGCCAACTTAAGACAGAAAAACTAAATGCAAAAACTACTAAGAAAGCAGCCGAAAAAGTGATACTCTTTTTAAAATTTGCTAAACCACCTTCCTCATCTTCTTTATGAGAAAAACGAACTAGGATAAATCGGAAAGCCCACCAGATAAGCATTATAGTTGGTACTCCAACCAATAACCATCCTCTAGACAAGAACCAAGATTTGCTGTCAAGAATCTTATCAAATTGCGGACTTTCTTCTGGCACTTTAGCCTCCATATATGGAAACCAATGTTTATAGATATAATCTTTACCTAAATAAATAACAATTGTTAGTATCACAACGGCTACAGGTAGAAAGGAACTAATTGACTCTATAACTCGTTTCAGCAATGTTGCCCAACCAGCGTTCGCAGCATAGTTAACTGCTAAAAAGAACAAAGCAGCTACCGCAATTAGTAAAAAGTAATATGAATTTAACAGTAGGTTCGCAAACAGTCTGTGTACCCAAGTCGATTTGTCGTGATCGCCTGCTTCTGCTGCGTGTTCCTCACCATGAGCGTCTGAAGCGTGTTCAGGAACGTTGTCGTGTGTCGCATGTGCTTCTTCACCGTGTGCATCATGACCGTCTTGCATATTTACAGCATGTACTGGAATATCAGTGGCCACAGAAGAATGTTCTGGAGCGTTAGCTTCCGTATCATGAGATTCTGCCCCCTCATGTTTTATTTGATTCACTCCAATAAAAGTGAGAATCAGTCCTATCACAAACACGACTCCAAGGATTGCCTTGGTGCGTCCTGTGAATACAAATTTTTCGTCGTTTACCTCAGATATATGATGGTGTCCCATTGTCTTTTCTATTCTGATTATTTAATGAAATAAATTTCTACTCTTCGGTTTATCTCTTTTCCTTCTTTGCTATCGTTCGATGCAATTGGCATAGATGACCCCATTCCTTTAGGACTTAAGCGATCTCGAGATACTCCTTTTGATTCAAGATAATCGCAAACTGCTTTTGCTCTCATTAAGCTAAGCTCTCCAGTTAAACCTGGAATCTTTACATCTGATGCAATATGACCAGCGACGATTGCCTTTAATTCAGGATGGCTTACCATATACGATGCAACTTTATCCAAATGTGGAATACTTGCATCTAAGAAGTTTTTATATTTTAAACCGTCAAACTTTACATGCTTCATAGCCGCATTGATCGTCTGCATATCAGGACCTAAATCTACCAATTCAAAACCATCAAACGTCATAGCGTTCATGCTTACTAAATCGGATCCAGTAGTTGAACCTTCTTTTTGGTAAGTAAATGCGTCGCCTAAACTAAGTTTTCGAACATAATGCAATACCTTCCATCGTTCTTCAGGAGTTAACACGTTGCCGTGTGCACCCATATTCCCTTTTCCGTAGGTAATCGTATGAAAAGCTTGTCCATCAGGCAAGTTTTTAATGTAATCATCTTGGTAACCAGACCATGGTGGTGGTGGATATTGACCAGACTTAATTACGCCTCCGTCATTTTTTCCTTTTTTACCATGGCAATGTTGACACTGAATGTTGTATAAACGTCCACCTTCTTCAACATTTGCTTCAGTTCTAGGAACCGGGTTCGACCAAGCAACAGACTCTTGATATCCTTCAGAATACATTGTATAACCCATTTGACCTAACGCAACAGCACCAGCAACTGGAGTCCGCATTGTCATTCCATATTTATTATACTTCATTTCATCTGTTTGAGTATATGCCTCGTATGCTTCAGAAACATACATATTAGGAGCATACTCAATTCCAGGATTATTACCACCTGCAGAACATCCAACTAGAGTACTAGCAGCGATGATCATTAGACCGTTAATTTTATTCATTCTTTTTTGTAAAAACTGCATAGTTACTTGTCCATTAAGTTTTTAGCCTGTGAAATCCAATCTTCTCTTTCAATTTTTCCAGGGAAGTATTTGGTTAATGATTCAATAGCTTTAATAGTCTCTGGTGTAAGCTTAGAAACTTGTTCAAAAGTGTAAATCCCAATTGAATTCAGCTTTTCTTCATACACTGGACCTACACCACTGATTTTTTTCAAATCATCTTTATCGTCAGCCGCAACTTCACCAACTATCGACTTTAATAGAGATAGTTTTTCAGTTTTTTGATCTTCAGATAAATCAGCTTCATCCTGCGAGCTTGCTTCTACAACCGGAGCTTCTTCTACGGCAGGCTCTGCGTGAACCACTGCTTCTGCGTCACTTCCGTCCATATTACGTTCTCTAATTTCGATTGCTCCATTATCATTTAATAATGTATCTAATTCAGAACGAGAGATTTTCGACAATTCAGTTGGTTCAACAGCTAAAAACAATCTGTCGTCCGTTTGACGCGGATCTACTAATTGAGCGATTTTACCATGTATCATTTCACTCTTTGCAAAGAACAAAAAGCCTATTCCGAATGCAGTGAAAAGGATAGTAAGCTCAAACGTTACTGGAACCATACTTGGCCACATTCCGTAATCTTGAGGTTTACCACCAATAATCATTGGCCAACTTTTAAACGTATGCAGTAAGTTCGTCATCATATAGAATTGTAATAACAATCCACTACAAAAACCAACCATGCCACATATGAATGCGCCGACTGTAAGGTTAGACCTCTTAATTCCCATTTCGTTGTCCAAATGATGGACAGGATATGGCGTGTAGCAATCAAAAATTTCTACACCTTTCTTCTTCAGTTTCTTTACAGATGATAGTAGTTTATCACCATCATCGTAAACACCTAATATTAATTGTTTATCTAACATCCTATTGGATTTAAAATCAAATTACTCTCTACTTTTAATAATACTCTTAACCTCTGACATGTTGATTACTGGAAGGAACTTGCTAAACAAGAAGAAACAAGTAAAGAATAGTCCCATAGTTCCTAAGAAAATAGCTACCTCAGTAAGCGTTGCTGTATACATCGCCCAAGAAGAAGTCAAATAATCTCTGTGAAGCGAGGTAACAATAATTACAAATCGCTCGAACCACATTCCAATATTTACAATTATCGAAAGGATAAAGATGAACCAAGGTGTAGTTCTTGCCCATTTGAACCAGAACACTTGTGGAGCCAGTAGGTTACAACTCATCATTGTCCAGTATGCCCACCAATATGGCCCAAATGCTCTATTCAAGAACGCGTATTGTTCGTAAACCACACCAGAATATGCTGCGATAAAGAACTCAGTTAAATATGCAACACCAACAAGTGACCCAGTTAGCATGACAACTTTTGTCATTGCGTCCAAGTGACCAATTGTTATATACTGTTCTAAATTCAGAACCTTTCGAACTATAATTAAAAGAGTCAGTACCATTCCAAAACCAGAGAAAATAGCACCAGCAACGAAATAAGGTGGAAAAATCGTGGTATGCCACCCTGGGATAACCGAGGTCGCGAAGTCCATGGATACAATTGTGTGTACAGAAAGTACCAGTGGCGTTGAAACCCCAGCAAGAATAAGAGCAACGATTTCGTATCGGTGCCAAGTTCTTGCAGAACCATTCCATCCCATTGCAAAGAATCCATACCAGAATTTTTTCGCTTTCGATACGGCTCTGTCTCTAACTGTAGCGATATCTGGAATTAGTCCTAAGTACCAAAACAATAAAGAAACTGATAAGTATGTTGAAATCGCGAAAACGTCCCATAATAATGGAGAGTTAAAGTTTACCCAAAGTGACCCAAAGGCGTTTGGCAATGGTAAAGGCCAGTAGCCTAACCAAACACGACCCATGTGGAACAATGGAAACTGTGCAGCACAGAGTACCGCAAAAATTGTCATTGCCTCCGCACTCCGGTTAATAGACATTCTCCACTTTTGTCTAAATAAAAGTAAGATTGCTGAAATCAGTGTCCCTGCGTGACCAATACCAACCCAGAATACAAAGTTGGTAATATCCCAACCCCACATTACTGTTTTGTTTACACCCCATGTTCCAATTCCTTCCCAAACTGTCCAGCCTAATGACAGTGCCATTAAAAGCAAGAATGCGAATGAAATCGTAAATCCTAACCACCAAAGTTTAGTAGGTTTATTCTCAATAGGACGGCAGATATCATTACTGACGTCGGCTATTGACTTGTTTCCTTCTACAAGGGGTTGTCTAATTTGTGCTTCAAACATTTGTTATACCTTTTATTATGAATGTTGAACTTCTTCTTTTCTATTTCTGATTTTGGTTAAGTACAATACAGATGGGTCTGTACCTACTTCTTCCAACATCTTGTACGATCGGTCATTTTTGAACATCTTAGCAATTCGGCTATCTGGATCATTTCTATCACCAAATACAATTGCATTTGAAGGGCATGCTTTAGCACACGCTGTGTTTGCATCGCCATCAGTAAGTTTTCTGTTTTCAATCTTAGCATTCAACTTAGCCATTTGAATGTTCTGAACACAGAAACTACATTTTTCCATTACCCCTCTTGATCGAACTGTAACGTCTGGGTTTAATACCATTCGTCCCAATTCGTTATTGAAATGGTAATCGAATTTAGAGTTCATATTATATCGGAACCAGTTAAATCGACGAACTTTATATGGGCAGTTGTTACCACAATATTTCGTTCCGATACAACGGTTATATGTCATTTGATTCAACCCTTCACTACTGTGAGTCGTTGCCAATACAGGACAAACTGTCTCACAAGGAGCGTGGTCACAATGTTGACACATTACTGGCTGGTGGACAACCTTTACTGTATCATAGTGACCGAAGTCTTGATCTTCTTCCGAGTTTTTATCAAGTCCAGCAAGTTCATTCTCCATTGTAGAGAATTGACCTTTTTTAAATTCTTGATCAACGTTTGAAGGACCAACTCGAACTGATGCCGTTTGATCCGCATCTACTTCAAAAGAGTAATATCTGTCGATACGCAACCAGTGCATATCTCTTCTTCTTCGTACTTCCGATCGTCCAACAACTGGAACGTTGTTTTCGATATGACAACTTACAACACAAGAACCACAACCTGTACAAGCATTCATGTCGATTGCCATTGCCCAATGATGACCTTTTGAATAGTCATAGTCGCTCCAAAGGGTAATTGCGTGATGTTTGTGCTCGTTTCTTACTGCATTGTTTTCCTTGTATTCATCAAGTGTCGCTTCTCTTAAGTAGTCACGACCTTCGATCATATGGTGCGTTTGCGTTTGAGCAAATTCATATCCAGAACCAACCTTTTCAATAGTTGCATTTTGAACCAAGTAGTTTGTTCCGCTTGTCGAAGCTTGAACCATTGGGTAAGCATTCTTCCCAAGGTCAATTAGGTCGTTTTGAAGTGCATTAGGAATGTTTCTTCCATAACCTAATGCGATACCAATCACTCCTCGTGCTTGACCTGGCTGAATAAGTACTGGTAATTGTTCGATCACCTTACCACCTGCAGATATTTTTACAAAATCTCCTTGTTCTAAATCATTTGACTCAGCGTCATTTCGAGAAATTGTAACATAGTTATCGTAAGTCACTTTAGTTACAGGGTCAGGCATCTCATGGCTCCATGGGTTCAATGCTGAATTTCCATCTAACACTCCCACTTTTTGATATAATGCCAACTCAAAGCCAGAAGACTTCTTATAATTTGCTGCAATCGTTGCAGCTGCTGATGACGCAGAACCAGCAAATGAAGGATTTCCACTGTCAACAGACTTCATAATTACTCCGTCGTGCAACGCTTGATTTGCATTTACACCTAAAGTGGAAGAAATATAATCAGTCACCCATTTGTGGCTTGCTTGATCTTCACCTAATTTCACTGTTTCTCCACTCCAAGCTCGTAACGATTCAACGGCACTTCTTGTATTAAATACTTTAGTAATAACCGGTTGAGAAGTAACATAGTGACCAACCATAGGTTGATATACATTCCAAGACTCTAGAGGGTGATTATCCGGTGCATGAACTGCTGCATTTCTAGTCGATTCATCTACAATCATTGTTGTAGATATAACCTTCGTTTTTTGCAATGCTAATTCCAACTTAGCACCATTATGGTAAGAGTATACTGGATTTGCATCCATCATTACTACTGCTCCAGCATTTCCTTTTGAAACATCTGCAACGAAAGACTCAAAAGAAGCCTCGTTGTAATCAGAGATATTCATTGCAGAACCAAGATCAATTGTGCTGCCGTAGCTGCCTAACAAATCGTTAATAGCATTTACAATAATCTGGTCTTCTTTATTGTTTGAACCACAAACAACTAGAGCTTTACCGTTAGCGGCTTTAAGTTCAGAAGCTATTTGCTTCAATGCGTTCCCTGGAAGTTCAGCGTCTCCGCTTCCACCAGACAACATGTTATATAAGCTTACAAGATACCTCCCTTGTTTTGAAGCAGGGATAGTATATCTATAATCTGCGTTTGTACCAGTTAAGCTCAACAACGATTCGATTTGAATGTGTTTGCTCATTTCTGGTTTTTCAGGACTAGGTACTCTATTTTTTGTGTAGTCTGCAGTAAATCGAGTTGGAGAGATCCATGTTCCTAAGAAGTCTGCACCAAAACTTACAATAACATCAGCCTTATCAAATTGATAGTTAGGCACTACATTCATTCCGAATGACTCTTGATTTGCAGCTTTTATTCCTGAATAAGAAATTGGATCATATACAACGTGTTTCGCGTTGTGGGCAGCAACAAACTTATCTATTGATTCTTGAGTGATTGGGCTTGTTACCGTTCTAGAAACAAGGTAAATTGATTTTCCAGAAGCAGATTTTAGTATCTCACTTACCTTGCTATCAACTACACTCCAATCTTCTTCTTCGTCACCTTCAATTTTCGGATTTGGCAATCGGTTAATGTCGTATAACGACAAAATACTTGCTTGTCCTGCTGCGCTTAATGAACCTTGACTCAAGGCACTTTTAGGGTTTCCGTCTAATTTGATTGGACGCCCCTCTCGCACTTTCGCTAAAATTGGAAAGCCTTCATTGTACACTCCACAAGTAGTTGCATAATACAATGCTTGTCCAGGTGTTACATTTTCGGGCTTATTAATGTAAGGCATTGCATATTTTACAGGGGCTTTATTACAAGCTGCTAATGCTACTGCACTTACACTAAAACCAAAGAATTTCAAGAAGTCTCTTCGGTTAGACGAAAGCTCTTCGCTGTCGCCAAGGATTTCTTCCATTGGAAGTTTATCGGAAAATTCGTTAGAACTATTCCCAAGAACAGTTGGGCTTGACTCCAACTCCTCTATTCCTCTCCAGTATTTATTTTCAGAATTACTCATTTATATAAACGTTGAGATATTATTAATAGTGACATTTTGAACATTCCAAACCACCGTTTTGAGCAACAGTTACGTAGTGTTCGTTATTTGCTTTCATTTCTTTGTGCACGTCTTCGTAGTATTTATTGTTTTTAACATCAATACCTCTTTGACGGTGACAATTAACACACCAGCCCATTTGTAATGTTGAGAACTGAGCAACTTTTTCCATTTCCTCAATTGGCCCATGACATGTTTGACATTCAACCTTTCCAACGGTAACGTGTTGAGAGTGGTTAAAATAAGCCAAGTCAGGCAAGTTGTGAATTCTCACCCATTTAATCGGGTGTGTCTCAGCTTCTGGGTCATATGTTGATGTTTCTGGGTCAAAACCAACAGATTCATATAACTTCATCAACTCAGGTGATACATTCCCACCATAATTGTCTCTCAACTGAGCTCCTTTGTGACAATTCATACATGTGTTTGCAGAAGGAATACTCGCATGCTTACTCTTACCAGCTGTAGTGTGGCAGTATTGACAATCAATACCCATAGATCCCGCATGTTTATCATGAGGGAAATTAATCGGTTGATCAGGTGCATATCCCTGCTGCACTCCGACTTCGGTAACTCCGTAGTCGAATCCATAAATACCCAAGCTAACAACTAAAGCACCAATTACAATCAATGTAACAATGGTAGGATTCCATTGATCCATTTTTGGCTTAATGTTTTTAGCGAAAAAACTTGGCTCCACTGGCACATTCGATTTTTCCCTCATTATTGAGGTGATGTGGCGAAGCACCCAAACCATCAAAGCAGCAATCAACAACAACACAAGTGCCAATATGACAATCGCTACAAATGTTGAATTACTATAGAAACTTCCTGACATTAAATCTGTTTTTTATTAAAATTTTATTTCTTAGTTTCACTATGCAACCCCCTAATTGTCAGTATTTTAACACTAAAACTGACCAAAATATTACGGGTTCACAAACGCGGCAAATATAAACTCCTTTAAAAGGGATTAAGATTGAAAATACTAACAATTAATAATTTAGAAGCCATCTAAATAGAAAACGATAGTTGTTGATTCAAGCTTTCCGATTAAGCATCATATGCTTTTATAATTTCTTTCACCAATTTGTGTCTAACCACATCTAAAACCGTCAATTCTACAACGGATATTCCTTTTATCTTTCCCAACATGCGTGTTGCATTACCCAAACCTGATTGTTGGTGTCTAGGTAAGTCTACTTGACTCATATCTCCAGTTATAATCATTTTAGCATTTGGTCCCATACGTGTTAAAAACATTTTCAGTTGAGTGTCTGTCGCATTTTGTGCTTCGTCCAATATTACAAAGCAGTTATCCAACGTTCTTCCTCGCATGAAGGCTAACGGAATAATCTCAATCGTTCCGTTTTCCATGTACTTCATATACTTATCAGGTGGTATCATGTCCAACAGAGAATCGTAAAGTGGTCGCAAGTAAGGATCAATTTTCTCCTTCAAGTCACCAGGAAGAAAGCCTAAACTCTCCCCTGCTTCGACAGCTGGTCGAGCAAGAATAATCTTCTTCACCTCTTTTCGTTTCAGCGCTTTTACGGCTAAAGCTACCCCAACATACGTCTTTCCTGTTCCGGCAGGCCCTATGGCAAATACTATATCATTATTTTCACTTGCTTTAACTAGAACATGTTGATTTTTTGTACGTGGTTTAATTACTTTCCCTCTTGCTCCATAAACCAATACATCAGTAACCAACGATTTATCATTACTAGATTCTGTCTTTACTGGCTCTCCTCCTAGCAATGTTTGAATCTCAGTTTCTGTCATATTCGGATGCTGTATTAAATATTGGAGTAACTGATTTAGTTTTAATTCGAAAGACTCAATTTCGTCGATCGGGCCACTTGCTTTTATCTCGTCACCTCTTGACGTGAGTTTCAGCTTTGGAAAACGGTTTTGGAGATACTTAATGTTTTTATTTTCAGGGCCAAAGAATATAGAAGGGTTTATGGCCTCAACCCGTATCGTTTTTTCTGTCAAAGGATTTTATCTTTAATCGTTTTAATTGGTTCCGAAATATTAATTTCGTTTTCAAATTTAAGTCGTTTCCAAATAAAAAATAGCGTGATTACACTTTTAACTGATTTCGGGGAAAAATCTATCAACGCAGCTAGATCTAAAGCATGGATTCGAAAAGAATTAAGCGACCACGAAATCATAGAAATTTCTCATAGTATTCATCAAAATGACATCAATGAAGCAGTATACGTTTTCAATCTTATTATTGATTTACTGCCACAAGGTACTATTTGTTTTATTGGTGTAGATTTCGACAAACGGCTTATTCACAAGGAAATCATCTATTTTGAATTTCAAGGATTAAAAATCATTACCTATAATAATGGTTTCGGAACGTTGCTAACCAATGACAACAATTTCCAGTTTTATCATTTGACCGATTTTACTGGTTTCCATTCTGAAGTCATCATTGATTGTTTTGGCCCTCAACTGAGGGAGTTACAACTCGGTTCACTTTCCGACCAACCCATCATCAACAACGACAAGTTGAATATTAAAATGCCGTTAAAAGCCGTTACAAAAGGAGAAATGCTGCAAGGTCAAATTATTTTTATTGATTCTCAAGACACGTGTTACACGAATATTTCAAAAAGTGCGTTCGACCAATTTGTCGAAAAATCTTCTTTTCAGATAGTATTAAGTAGACATGAGAGAATTTCAAAAATTTGGTCGCAGTTAGAGATTACAGAAGGTGGTTCGACTTATTGTTACTTTAATGCGGTAGGTAATTTGACAATATCTGTTCACCGCGGAAGTGCAAAGCGACTCTACGGTTTGTCAAGAGGTCATAATTTATTGATTGAAAAGGTATGATTACGAGAATTGTTAAAATGACCTTTAGATCAGAAGAAGCAGTCAACTTTGAAGCTTTGTTTCATGAACGCTCATCGTTAATTTCAGGTTTTCCGGGTTGCAAAGGCGTCGAACTCCTGAAAGAAGAATCTGATTCAAATTCTTTGACGTACTTTACACGAAGTATTTGGATTGATGACGCGTCCCTTCAAGCGTATAGATCTTCGGAATTATTTGCAGACACATGGAAACAAACAAAAGCTAAGTTTGCAGACAAGGCAGAAGCCTGGAGTACTAAAATAGTTGAAAGCAAATTTGAGTAATATATTTAATCCACTTATAATTGTTCACTTAAGCGAGATGATAGAAAATCATATGAAGAAAATAAAGCAAATCAGTTTTGTCCTATTCTTTTTTTTAATCGGAGCAACAACATCCTTTGGTCAAATTGATCGAATTGAGGAAGCCATTGAAGCTGATAATTTGAAGCGTGCGCTAAAATTGGCAGAGGATGCTGAAGAAGATGATTTACTGAAGAAAAGTCCTGAAGTGTACTTTTTAAAAGCGCAGATATATTTTAAAATTATTCGTCATGAATTTTTAAGTGCCAAGTATGAAGACGCTCTTAAACTTGGAATAAAATCACTTGAAAAAGGAAAATACAAAGCAGATGGTGAGTTTTTTCCTGAATATCTTCCTTTAGTTGACAGCTTTGTCAAACTCAACAATGAAAAAGGTGCGTTAGAATACAAAATCAATAAGTTTACAAAAGCGATAAAAACATACGAAAAAAGCTTTGAACTTAACGGTGATATGTCAGCTATTTACTGGAGAGGTAAAAGCTATATGATGTCGTTTGACACTACCTATGGGGAAAAAGAGTATAATAAAGTAATCGTCTATTGTAATGAGCAAAAAGCAGAAGGAAATGACGTAGACCCTGTTATGTCGGATGCCTTTGTATACTATGCCGATAAGTATTGGCAAGCCCAAAAATATGACTCAGCAAACGTGTATTTAGAGTCTGCTAGAAAAGTTTTTGGTGGAAACCCGCGTATTGATTATTTCCAAAAAGAAGTAACCAAACAACAGATTAATCAACTTCCGCCATCTAGCCTGATGATGGAGAAAATCAAATACATCCTAAACATATTTCCTACCGATACTGTCTTTGTAAAAAAGGAGAATGCATTATACCTCTATTTAATGCGCAATCATTTTGACAATGGAGATTTAGTAGCTCTTGATACCATGTTAGCCTCGTTTGCAATGGAGAAAGTTGATAGGCATGGTTCGAAACTATTAAATCAATACAAAAAAAGTGATCAGTTTATTGAGGAGAAAGTTGAGAACGTACTTTGGAAATTGGTAAAGTATTATAGCAAATTCGACTACCCAGAGATCTCTAACTACATCGCTCAGAGATATATCGAATCTACTGCGAAAGAGAAAACTCCTGAAATGCTTCAAGCTCGCTATTTAGTGATCATAGACTATGCAGCTAAAAGTCATTCGTTAAAACTTGCAAATCAATTACTTCTTCATGCCGAGGAAACATTTGGGCAACAGCAATCTCTGACGGCATTGCGTCAGTCATTAATATCTAAAAACTCTTCAAAAGAATTAAGTACGTCTGAACAGGGAGCGTTATATAGTATGATGATGAAGGAAAATGATATGTCAAACCTTTCTGAAGATGTACAAAAAATAGTAGAGACCTATATAGAGTCTCTAGTGCGAGACAAAGATTACCGCACAGCAAAAACGGTTATTGTAAATCACTTAAAAGCTCAACCGGATAATCCAATTTGGGACAGAAAACGCGATTATTTAGCCAAAGAAGACTTTTACCACAACTACTATATGACCCGTGTAAAAGAAGAGGAAGTGGCAGGAATGACTGTTGGTGGTTTTACATGGAATGGGTCAAAAGCAACGTGTAACCCAGGGGACATCGATCCGAAAATTCAGCAAAAAGTCGAAGACAGAATTAATTACTTCCGAAGACAAGCAGGAGTTCCGGATATATACTTAGACCCAGAATTAAACGATTGGTGCCAAAAGGCAGCATTAATGATGGAGTCTAATAAAACACTAAGTCACACACCTGATAGTAGATGGAGTTGTTATACGGATGAAGGAGCGGATGCAGCTCGTTATTCACTTCTAACAAAGGGCGCTACAACAACAATGGCAGTTACATCATTCTTTGCTGATAACGCCAATGCAAGCGTTGGAAATAGACGTTGGTTATTGTATCCAAATGGTTTAGCCTTAGGTCATGGTTCTACTGAAAATGCGTGTGCAATTTGGGCATCTGACGATAGTGGCAGTGTAGATTCGAATACGTACAAAGAACGATTTGTTGCTTGGCCTCCAGAAGGAACATTACCTAAAATGATGGTGTTTAATTACTGGTCGTTTTCTATTAATCAAGAGTTAAAAAACTCTAAAGTCACTATGTCGATTGATGGGAAAAACATTCCAGTAACAATGCAGCCATTTGAAGACGGTCACCGCTTACCAACGTTAGTTTGGCAACCTTCACTGGATGTTAAATCGATGACAGGCGACACCCAGGTACTTGTAAATGTTGACTTGCCGAATGGAAGAAGGTACACATACACCATAAAAATTCTTGATTTTGATCCGATTGGGTACTAAAATTAATCGTCGAAGCAACTAAAGCCTTCACTCATTCGTCATATTTGTAAAGAGACCAAAAGTTTCCTCACGGTATAAGTATCTTTGGTGAAATACAGTTTGACGATTAAGGCTAAAATACGGTTCATTCTTGCATTGACAGTAATCAATATGTTACTGAGTGATGTTGTATTTGGTCAGCAATATTTAACAGAAAACAAAGGACAATGGAACGAACAAGTCCTTTACAAAAAGTATTGTAACGGAGCTGTTGTATATCTTAAAAAGAACGCAATTTCTGTTTTGCAATATGACAACCAAGCTTGGTCAAAGGTTGTTGATCATCCGCATCACCGGAAACGAACTTTACTCAAATTCAAACCAGATAAAACAACAGTTGATTACCATCACTACGAAATTGAATTTGTTGGAGCCTCTCCTCTAAACACTATAGAAGGAGAAGGGATAAGCGATTATTACTTAAATTACTTTATTGGGAACGACAGATCAAAATGGGCAACTAACGTTCATGACTACGCTATAGTTAGATATCGGAATCTTTACCCACAAATCGATTTAATTGTTCATGGTCGTGGTTCCAGTTTGAAGTATGATTTCATACTAAAAAAAGGAGCGAATATTTCCGATATTCAAATCAAGTACAATCATATAGACAAGTTAATCTTTAACAAAGACTCAATTAAAATAAAAACAAGCCTAAGCACCCTAACTGAAAATATTCCTGTCAGTGTTTTTAATGATGGTCAAACAGCTCATAAGGTTCAAATTCAGTACACCTTTCGTGATTCATTAATTGGCTTTAAATGGGAGGGCAACCTACATGAGGGAGAACTCCTGATTGATCCTGAAGTTGTTTTTGCAACGTATGCAGGTAATAGTGTTGACAATTTTGGATTTACGGCAACATATGATACACTTGGAAACATGTATGCTGGCGGCATTGCTACTTCTCCAGACACCTTCTTCAACAAAAATGGCACTTATCCGGCCACATTAGGTGCATTTCAAAATGAGTATGGAGGCGGAATGTTGTATGATGAATTTGGTGGAGAAATATTTCCGTGTGACATTGTTTTAAGTAAATATTCATCAGAAGGTTCTAATCTGATTTATGCTACATATTTAGGTGGTAGCAACAATGAGTATCCACATAGTATTGTAGTTGACAAACAAGGCAATTTAATTGTATTTGGAACATCTAATTCAGAGAATTTCCCTTTAGGTGATTCACCCTTTCAAAGTAAAAATGGGGGAAAAATGGATATAATCATTACTAAACTTAACAATTCAGGAACTGCCTTACTAGGGTCAACATATGTCGGTGGTGCTGATGTTGATGGCCAGAACAACGAACCGATTCTTAATTTCTTTTATGCTGACAATCATCGAGGAGAAGTGATCGTTAATGATCAAGGAACAATATATGCGTCGTCCTGCACCAGTTCTGATAACTTTCCATTAGTTAACGCATTCCAAACCAGAAGAAATGGTCGCCAAGATGGATTGTTTCTATCGTTCAATTCGGATTTAAGCCAGTTACTGTGGTCGAGTTATTTAGGAGGAAGTGATGGGGATGCTCTGTACACGGTAGACATCGATAACAAAGGAATGATCTATGCTTCTGGTGGTACAAAAAGTGATGATTTAAACAAATCAACCGCTAAAATTGGACCTAAGGCACAAGGTGGAACTGCCGATGGATTTATTGCCGTTCTTGATCCTGTAAATCATACTCTTGAGAAAACAGCTTATTGGGGCACCAAGAGTTACGATCAAATATTTGCTCTTGAAATTGACTTTGAGAATAAAATTTATGTTGTTGGACAAACAATGGGTAAAATGCCAATTACACCAAATGTTTACAACAATGGCAACAGTGGACAGTTTATTACGAAATTTGATGAAGAGTTAGACAATGTTGAATTCTCAACGTGCTTTGGTACAGGAAAACAATCTCCCGACATTACTATCAATGCATTTTTAGTGGATGAATGTCGCAAAATATTCGTCTCAGGATGGGGTGGAGAAACTAGTACTAAATCGTTTAGTGATACGTACAAACTTCCAATAACGTACGACGCATATCAAAAAACTACGGATGGTAGCGACTTTTACTTAATGGTGCTGAGCAAACAAGCCAAAGAGTTACTCTATGGTACATACTTTGGAGGTTCGGAGACCAATGACCATGTAGACGGAGGAACAAGTCGATTTGACAAAAAGGGTGTTATATATCAATCAGTTTGTGCAAGTTGCCCAGATAACAACTGGGATCACGCTATCAGCGACTTTCCAACAACACCTGGTGCATATGCTGAAAAAAACATTAGTCCTAGATGCAGTAATGCCGCTTTTAAGATTGCATTTGGAAACCTAAACCGAAAGCCAAGATTAAGTGATTCCCTTTATGAATTTAATGCGTTAGACACGTTTAGTTTTGTGTATCGAATCACAGACCCAGATGATGACAGTTTGTTTGTGAGTATAGAGCCAGACGTTAATACCACGTCTAATTTTGTTAAGCTAACGAAAAGTTCAAAAGCACTTGAATCGTGGGCTCAGCAAATGTCACTAACAGCTCGTTGTGACCAAGTTGGCGATACATTAAGTGCTTATGTGTATGTTTTTGATCAAGGATGTCCAGCAGTATTAGACAGTTTTGCTTATATCAGATTTGTTGTAAAACCTCCACCAGTTTTAGATCCACCAAAAACAATATGTATTAACTTTCTAGGTGATGACTCAATAAGTATTACATGGAATCCGATTGCATCTTCTAAATATTTTCAAAAGACCACGTTGTATAAGATTTGGCCTAATGGAGATACAACGGAATTACGATCGTACACATCCGTGAAAGGAGCAACATACATCGATGCAGATGTTATCAAACCTAAGAAGAACAACTACCAATACTTTATGGTAGTTACCAACTTGTGCGATGAGGAGGGTTCTGCTTCATATAAAATATCTACTACAAAGGAATTTGAACTTCCGATTGAGTCTACCTACCTGAAGACGGCAACCGTTACTGATGATAACAATGTTAAGGTTATTTGGCTAGCGAGCAAAGAGGCTGACTTTGGCTATTATGACGTATACCGTAAGAAGAATTCTGAGAAGGACGAATATGAATATTATACGTCAACATACAATGTTTATGATACGTCGATCATAGATACAAAAGTAAGCGTGAATAACGAGTCATATTGTTATGTAATTATAGTCAACGACAATTGCGGTCATAGGAGTTCTCATAGCAATATAGGGTGCACCATAGTTCTTGAAGGAAAAACCCAGCCATTTCAACATGACCTGTGGTGGAATAAGTACAAAGACTGGCCTGCAGGTGTTAACGAGTATGTGTTATCGCGTAGTGTTGACACAGGCTCATTACGACCTATTGTCGCTACAACTTATGATACACGCGAGTTTATTGACACCGTATTCGACTATTGTTGGGGTGGATATTGGTATAGGGTAACTGCTTATGAAAATGGTTCAGGATATAGTGCGGAAAGTCAGTCTAACAAGATTTATTTAATCCAACCTCCATTATTACATGTTCCAAATGCCTTTACACCTAACCATGATGGGTTAAATGAATTATGGGGGATTGTTCCTGTTTTTGTGAAGGAATATGAAGTACAGGTTTATAACAGATGGGGTGAAAAAGTGTATGACTCAAACAATGTAAAAAAAGACTGGGATGGTTACTATAAAGGGGAAATTGCCCCAAATAACGTGTATATCTACAAAATTCGATACACGGGTTGGGACCGATCTGTTCACCACAGAAAAGGAACCGTAACCGTTATCAAATAACTCATTCACAATATGTTAAAATTGGGAGAACCCAAAAACATAATAAACTCGTAACACCTTCTAGAAAATTAATGTGCAAAAAATAGAATAGTTTCTTATATTTTTGTACGATACTAAAACAACGCCTAAATGATATTTGACTACCTACGGAAAATTTTTAGCCGGCATACGCCGCGATGGATTGTTTTCATCATTGACCTTTTAGTCGTAGCGGCCTCTTTCTTTTTTTCATACTCAATTATTCGAAATTTACAGTTTGAAACCTTTACAATAAAGGATTTAGTTCTTCCATTAATGCTAATGGTTTGTTTCAAAGCAATCTTTATTGTTTTCACAAAATCTTATAAAGGGATTGTAAAGTACACCAGTGTTCAAGACGCATCACGAATTTTTATTGCGATGACGATGTCGATGTTCGCATTTGTTGTTGTTCGACGTGTAATACAAGCTGAGTATGATATTTTGATTGTCGCTCGTAGATCAATCATCATAATGGACTATCTTATTAGTGTTTTTGCCTTAACAAGTTTAAGAATAGCCTACAAGATGATTTATCGTAGAATAAATCGTGTACAGAATAGTAATCTGCAAAGTATTATCATATATGGAGCTGGACACACTGGTATGATGGCCAAACGATCTATTGAAGCTGATATGACTTCGCAATTTAAAGTAGTTGCCTTTTTAGATGATAATCGTCAATTATCAGGAAAGTCTGCAGAAGGAATATCCATTTATAATTTCAATAAAAAATTTGAACATGTCGTTGAAAAATATCAACCTAAAGAATTAATTATTGCCATTCCTGAGTTAGCAGGCTACAAGAAGAAAAAAGTAATCGAAATGGGATTACAACACAATCTTGTAATCAAAAATGTGCCACCCATTGATAAATGGATTAACGGAGAGTTTACGTTCAATCAAATAAAAAATGTGAACGTTTCTGACCTACTTGGAAGAGACCCGATAAGTTTAGAAAATGTAAATATCAGAAATGCAATTAAAGGAAAGGTAATATTAGTTACTGGAGCCGCTGGATCAATTGGAAGTGAAATTTCGAAGCAATGTGCTCAATACGAACCAAAATATCTTGTTTTATTAGATCAAGCGGAAACTCCTTTATATGAACTTGAGTATTCCTTAAACCGAAAAAACATTGAAGTTGTGATTGGTGATGTTGCCAATGAAGGAAGAATGGATCACGTATTTAGAGCGTTCAAACCAGATATAGTGTTCCATGCTGCAGCCTATAAGCACGTCCCTCTTATGGAAGACAACCCATATGAAGCTGTGAATACTAATATTTTTGGCACTAGGATACTTGCTAACATGGCAGTTAAATATCACGCAGAAAAGTTTGTGTTTGTATCAACAGATAAGGCGGTGAACCCAACAAATATAATGGGTGCGAGTAAGAGAATTGCTGAGATTTATGTCCAATCATATAACAATGTATTAGACTTACAAGAAGACAACCACACGAAGTTCATTACCACTCGATTTGGAAACGTTTTAGGCTCTAATGGTTCTGTGATACCTCGATTCAAAAAACAAATTGAAGAAGGTGGTCCAATCACAGTTACACACCCTGACATTACTCGTTACTTCATGACAATTCCAGAGGCATGTCAATTGGTGCTAGAAGCTGGAGCTATGGGCAACGGTGGGGAGATATTTATTTTCGACATGGGTGAATCTGTGCGTATTGTAGATTTAGCTAAAAAAATGATTAAACTCTCTGGGTTTCAAGAAGGAAAAGATATTGAAATAGTTTATACAGGTTTAAGGCCAGGAGAAAAACTAACAGAAGAATTGCTAAACCAGAAAGAACAAACAATAGGTACGCATCATCCAAAAATTATGGTCGCGAAAGTTCGTAAATTTGACTATACCGAAATCAATGAAATAATTATTGGGATGTTGAAAAACAAAGACAATCTGACGAATAGGTTAATTGTTGCAAGCATGAAACAGTTGGTTCCAGAGTTTATCAGCAACAATTCGATATATGAAGAATTAGATGTAAAAGCAAAAAAGTCAATTGAAATTAGTTAGTCAATAAATGACCATAAAAAAAGGCTCGCTGGATATCCAGCGAGCCTTTTTTATTTAAAATCGAGAACTTCTATATTTTAGATTGAACTCTCATTATATCATTTACTCTTTTTTCAGCTAAATGAGTAGCTGCAGCTTGCATGTGCAATCCAGTTTCATCTGACACTTTAAAGATAGACTCTAACGTTTCATAGATGCGTTCAGTGTCTCTTAAAGCATTTTCTCTATTGTATCCAGTCCATTCTGAATATACATTTATTAAACCACCAGCATTAATCAAAAAATCAGGAGCATAAATTATATCTTTTTTAACCAACATATCTCCATGAATATCTTCATCATCTAGCTGATTGTTTGCAGCACCTGCAATTACTTGGCACTTTAATCTTTCAATTGTTTCCGTGTTAATGATACCTCCTAATGCACAAGGTGCAAAAATATCAGCATCAGTGTCGTAGATCGCATCATTAGCTACAACGGTCGCTCCAAATCTGTTAGCAGCATCTTTTAAAGCAGCATCATTCATATCTGACACGTAAAACTGCGCTCCTTCTTTGTGCATGTATTCTAGTAAGTGAATACCTACTTTACCGATACCCATTACCGCAACTTTTTTACCTGAAAGACTATCAGTTCCCCAACGCTTTTTTGCAGCAGCTTTCATGCCTACGTACACTCCGTATGCTGTTACTGGCGATGGATCTCCTCCTCCACCGCGGCTTTCAGGAAGGCCAACAACATTGTCAGTTTCCATATTTACATACTCCATATCTTGAGTGGTAGTCCCAACATCTTCAGCTGTAATGTATTTTCCCGCAAGGTTGTTTACAAAACGACCAAATTTCCGCATTAACGCTTCACTTTTTTGGGTCTTTGCATCTCCAATAATTACTGCTTTTGCACCTCCTAGATTTAATCCAGAAATAGATGCTTTATATGTCATTCCTCTACTTAGACGAAGAACGTCTTTCATAGCCTCTGATTCATTGTTATAATTCCACATTCTAGTTCCACCAAGTCCTGGTCCTAAAACGGTATTATGAATCGCGATGATCGCTTTTAGCCCTGTATGATTGTCATTACAAACAAGTATTTGTTCGTGATCATGTTCGGTCAAATTTGCAAACAAATTTGTACTTAATTGGTTCTTTACCTGTGATACCTCCGTCATTTACTGTACTTTGTTGATTGTTGAATATCGGCTTAAATTTGCCGATGCGAAATTACTCTTTTTTTTAACTGAATACCACCCACTTTGAGACCGTTATTTTATTTAAACAAATACTTCAAAAAATATCGAGTTTACTTGATGTTTGGTATTGTATTCATAATTTGCTCGAACATATTCGCTATTCTGATAGCACCAATTGTGCGGACAGCTATTGATGGTATGATTGCCAACGTTAAGCTTTTTTCGATTTTGAATGTTCCAAAAGAGATTATTGGAGAGGAAATATCAACCATGGCTTTATTTTTTGGCGGCTTAGTTCTATTAAGTGCGATCATCAAAGGTGTATTTATGTATTTCATGAGGCAGACTATTATTGTAATGTCACGATACATCGAATATGATTTAAAGAATGAAATATTCGCACATTACCAGAAACTAGGTGCAGGTTTTTACAGTAAGAATTATACTGGAGATTTGATGAATCGCATTAGCGAGGACGTAAGCCAGGTTAGAATGTATCTCGGACCTGCTGTTATGTACACTATAAATCTTGTTGTGATGTTCGTTTTAGTCATTTCTGTAATGATATCTATCAATCCAACAATTACTCTATACGTGTTGATTCCGCTACCAATTTTATCTATCAGTATTTACTACGTAAGCGAAATCATAAATAAACGAAGCAGTGTCTTACAAGCGAAACTCTCGGATATAACTACCTACGTACAAGAAGCATTTTCTGGAATTCGAGTGCTGAAGTCTTTTGCATCAGAAAAACATTTCGGATCAAAATTTTTAGATAAAAGTGTTGATTACAAAAAGCAATATATGAGGCTTGTTCAGGTTAATTCGTTATTTTTTCCTTTAACGATGATGCTTGTCGGTTTAAGCGTAATAATAACTATTTACTTTGGAGGCAAGCAAGTTATTGCAGGTACGTTTTCTTTCGGCAATATAGCTGAATATGTAATCTATGTAAATATGTTGACTTGGCCAGTAGCATCATTAGGGTGGGTTACAAGTATTATTCAAAGAGCAAGTGCTTCTCAAGAACGGATAAATCTCTTTTTGGATGAAAAACCTGAAGAGACAGAAGGTGATATTAATGTGAGTTTTGAATCATCCCTAGAAATAAATGATGTTTCATTTTCATACAACAAACAACCTGTCCTCTCAAATATAAATTTTGAAATAAAAAAGGGGCAAACCATTGGAATTATTGGAACGACTGGAAGTGGTAAATCAACATTAGCTTCAATATTAATGCGCTTATATAACCCAACCTCTGGTGAAGTTTTGATTGATGGAAAGCCCGTTCTAGACTTAAATTTACCGAAATATCGGTCGCTATTCGGTTATGTGCCTCAAGACATTTTCTTGTTTTCTGAAACAATTCGGGATAATATCCTTTTTGGTTCTGAGTCTGAACTTACAGATGTTGAGATTGAAAAAGTGTGTTCGATGAGCGATGTCTGGAATGACATACAAGGTTTCAATAAAGGACTTGAAACGATACTTGGAGAACGTGGAATTACTTTGAGTGGTGGACAAAAACAACGTGTTGCAATCGCCCGAGCGTTAATACGTGAGCCTCAAATACTTATAATGGATGATAGTTTGTCTGCAGTTGATACTCAAACTGAAAGGACAATCAAATCGAACCTTAAAAAACTTCGAACCAATCAAACAGTCGTATTGATAAGTCATAGAGTTTCAACAGTGGAAGATGCAGATTTTATCATCGTTTTAGACGAAGGTAAAATGGTTGAAAGTGGAAGTCCGAGCGAATTGATGAATAAATCAGGTTTGTTTTCTGAAATGGTAAAAACTCAAAATGCTCAAAATCAAGTAGTTTGACGAACACATCGGTAAATGTTTTACTTGCTTAACCGGAAGTAATTCGCTTTTTTTGAGGAAGATTTAGTAAAAAAATAAGACAGGAGATGGAAGATAATCGAGAAGTGTTTTCTAAACGCGTTAGGGCTGGTAAAAGAACCTATTTTTTTGACGTCAAGACCACGAAAGGAAATGATTATTACATCACCATCACGGAAAGCAAAAAACGCTTCGAAGATGGGAACTATGTAAAACACAAAATATTCCTTTATAAGGAGGATTTTAATAAGTTCATGGATGCTTTCACAGCAACTGTCAATCATGTTAAATCTGAACTAATGCCCGAATACGATTTTGAAGAATTTCAAAGAGATCGTGAGGAGCACGATGAAGACTAAACTGGTCCGCAATTAATTCATATTTGTGAGTAAATACTATTTAATTTTTGGTGGAATAGCTGGAGCTATTTCAGCGCTTCTAGAGTACTTTCTTTATAAGGGAGTGTTCGGCTTTGATAGCATGGCCGGCGTGATCTATGGGAAAATTTTGGCATTGGTTGTTTGTATTGTATTTGGTGTTGTTCTAATAAAAAAACTAAACGGAGGAATTAGCTTCTTACGAACATCTTTTAGTGGGCTAATGATAGCAATTGTGTGCTCTACATTTTCGGGAATTGGTTATTCGATGATGCATTACCCAGATGGTTCATTTTTTAATGAAGCGAAGGAGTATGCTTATGACGAATGGATAAAAACGAACAAGGACAACCCTGAAGAAATGGCAAAAATATCTGAGGTGAAAAGTGCTATTGAAAGTCGGTTTACCGTAATGTACCACTCGGCGTTGGAGTTTGGATTATACCTTGTAGTTGGTGTTGTGTTCACTGCATTTTTTGCAGGTTTTATTGCAGATAGAAATAGTTTAGCCGGATAAATTATGACAGAAATTTCTAGTGAAGAATTAAAGATAAAACGCAGTCCATCCAAAGTCTTTGACTTTCTCAGTGACTTGCGAAATTATGAAAATTTAATGCCAGCATCTGAGGTCTCTGACTTTAAAGCAAGCAATGACAAAGCAGAATTGTCTTTAAAGGGTTTAGGAGCTTTTTCGATCACCATTGAAGATTCTCAAAAAGATCAGCGTATTAAACTTAAACCCAAAGGAAAGCTTCCATTTTCGTTCGACATTGAATGGATAATCCAACCGAATGGCGATGATTCCTCGGTAGTGGGTAAAATAAACGCAGAGTTAAATATGTTTATGAAAATGATGGCTGAACCAAAACTTCGAAGTTTTGTAGATAGTCAAGCGCATAAATTGAAAACATACTTAGAACAAGAGATAGCATAAATATCATGAGACTGTTTTTCAGATTCTCCTGGGCAATTCTATTTTTTATTTGGTTCCTAGTTTTTTTTCTCCTCTTCTATCCTATTTTTCTCGTTCTTTTACGAAATAAAAAATGGTATCCTAAAGCACATCGTTTACGATCAGTCTGGGGACAGATAATCATGTTTCTCAGTGGTTTATCGCCCAAAACTAGCTACAAAGCGAAACTTGATAAAAATGAGCAATACATTTTTGTTGCTAATCATTTTAGTTACTTGGACATACTAAGTTTAAATGTTCAAATCAATCATTATTTCCGTTTTCTTGCCAAAAGTGAATTAGCCAGGATTCCATTGTTTGGTATGTTTTTCAGAACGATTGACATCGCAGTTAATCGGAGCAGTGTTCGTGACTCTGTTAGTGCATTTCAGTTGGCTGAAAAGGCAATAATGGCAGGTGATAGTCTTGGCATTTTTCCTGAAGGTGGGATTGCAAACCAGGTTCCAAAAATGATAAAATTCAAAACTGGAGCATTTAGAATAGCCATTAAACACAATGTTAAAATTGTTCCAATTTCAATTATTGACAATTGGAAGCGATTGCCACAAGGTGGATTGGAAAGTGGCGGAACTCCCGGAAAAATGAGAGTGATCGTTCATGAACCCATTCAAACAGAATCGCTTACAACCGAAGATTTACCTAATTTAATACAAACAACCTACGACACTATCCAGAAATCTATTGATACTCTTAACTTTGCCAGATAAAATGAAAATTACAGAGAAAAAAATTGATGAATTAGCTCATTTATCAAGGCTACAATTTGATGAAAAAGACAAAGTCAGAATTCAAGAAGACCTAGAACGAATATTAGGATTTTGCCAAAAGCTTGACAATTTAGATACTTCGAATGTTGAACCGTTAGTATATATTTCTAATAGAAAAGAACATTTGAGAGAAGATATTGTTAAACCTTCATTGAGCAAAGCAGATGCATTACTAAATGCTCCTGACGGAGATTCTGACTATTTCAGGGTTCCTAAAGTGATAAAAAAATAACGTGAAAGTATATACGAAGAAAGGTGACTTGGGTAAAACTTCTATCCTTGGAGAAAATGATATCGACAAAGATGATTTACGGATAAATGCATATGGAACCGTTGATGAACTAAACAGTTTTGTTGGGCAGCTATCTTGTTTTATTGATGACAGAATTCTTTTAGGAGAGCTTCGAGATATTCAAAACGTATTGTTTTGTGTTGGTTCTGAACTTGCATCAACTCCTGATGTTTTTCAAAAATTAAACCTTGACTCAGTTGGCGTTGAGGAAATTGATTATTTAGAAAAATCAATTGATCGACAAACGAATGAATTACCAGTTTTGCAGTCATTTGTGCTGCCAGGAGGTTCACTAAGTAATGCTACCGCTCATATAGCTCGAACAGTATGTCGCAGAGCTGAAAGAAAGTGTGTCACGTTAAGTAAGGTTATAGAAATACGGCCAGAAATTATTACGTATCTAAACAGATTATCGGATTATTTTTTTACGGTCGCAAGAACCATGACTGTATTAACGAACAGCGAAGAGATAGAGTGGAAACCAAAGAACCGTTAATTACTTCTTGTTTTTCATAAACTCTTCATACCTTTTCGCCTCTAATTCTGCAGCTCTTTGTTTTTCTGCTGCTGCTCGTTGTGCTGCAATCACTTGTTGTTGATTCATTTGCTGGCCTTGAGATGCCATTTGTTGCTGGTATCGTTGAAGATCTTGAACCAACAAAGAAGCAGCCTCATATTTTGGGGATATTTGCAAAGCTTTGTTTAAGTAGTCACCTCCACCTTTTGCATTACCAAGATTTAACTCATAATTAGCCTTCAAGAAGTACGCAGCAGCTTTAACATCAATCATTTGTACACCACCATTTCTAGTTGGGCTTTCAATCATTGTAACATTTGGGTCTGCAATTACTTCATCTAGTCTTTTCAATGCCGGTTCCATATTTCCTTGCAACATTCCAATTTGTGCGAGCTTAATTAAATATCGTGCACCTCCCACTTCCTCGTATAGTTTCTTAAAACTCTTGTAAGACTTTGTCAGGTGAATCGGGTCTGCTTTGTATTCTTCCGCCGTTGCAATTAACTCTAACAACTTGTAGTTTTTTGGTTGAGCATCCATGACCTTATAACCGAGTTGAAGTCCTGCATCAAAACTTCCACTGCGCATATACAACCGCGCCAATGAATCAGTGTATTCAAGATTAGTTGTATCCTCTAATAAAATATAATTTAATGCAACAAGTGCTGTCCCATAATCTTCTAAACCTAAGGCACGTTCATATAACGCCTTGTTCGTTTCGATGCTACTAGCACCAGACTGATTGGAGGAGTTTGAATTACAAGAAACCATAAAAATGGCAACAATAGAAAAAATGCTTATTACTTTCATGTGTTATAATAAACGGCGAAAATACATATAAAATATAGAGATTTCGCGTGTTTTTCTTTCTTCCAACTCGTTTATAAACCAGGCGAACAAAGAGCATTTTTGTTAATAATTTGTTGATATAATATTTTTTACTTTACTTTGTGGTGCTGACAATGCGACTACTACTACTTAAAAGGTCAGCTGCTGATGAGAAAATTATTAACTACTACCCTAGTTGCGGTCTTTCTGCCGCTATTTGCGTTTTCGCAATGCTCTTCACTTAAACTTTCGGTTGACAAAAAAACTCAATGTGCTCCAGGTATTGTAAATTTTAAGATTACTGGCGCTCCAAATGGAAGTTCATACCAGTGGGATTTCGGAAACGGTTTTACGACCAACACAGATACTGTTTATGAATTCTTTATAAATCCTAAGGATGTTGATGTAACCGTTAAAACAACTTTTCCCAACGGAACAAAGTGCACAACCACAGCAAAAAAAATTACTCGGATTTTGCCGAAGCCTCAAATAAGCTACTCAATCAGCCGTGAAAAGCTTTGTGATGGTCCGGATACCGTTACTCTCGTTAATACAACACCAAAAACACAATCGATTAGCTGGATTGTAGACGGAACCAATTATAACAATTCGTCGAATACCCTTGTTCATCGATTCAAAACCGCTGGAACCAAAGATCTAAACATTGTAATAACTGATACATTTGGTTGTGAAAATGTCCAAGAATTTAAAGACGTAGCAATTGTTCATCCTGATGTACTTATGGATTTCTCGTCATCAGATACATCTGGCTGTGTTACTAAAGAAGTAAAATTTACAAGTAGTATAAATTCTCAGAACGAAAAAATCACAAATACTGAATGGCATTTTCCTGGATCGAATAATCAATTTGTAAGTGGGTCAAACCCTCCAGTTGTGAGTTATTCAAAATCTGGGAAATATACCATTGGGCTTACGGTAAAGACTCAAAATGGGTGTGTTCATGAGTTAAAGAAGAATAACTACTTGAACTTTGGCGACTCATTAGGTTTAAAGCTAAACATTAACGATAGCATTCTATGTTTAAAGAACAGCACTAAAATCGAGATAGAAAACCCGATAGAAAACGCAACATATACATGGAGTTTTTATGGAAATCCAGACACGTCTGCTTTATCCAGTTCGGCTGTTCAACTTAAATATGACACAGCAGGCGAATATGCGCTAGGTGTAACACTTGACCATGCTGGATGTAGATCAAAATGGTTCAAAACTGGCGCTATTAAAGTAAAAACACTAGAGGCTAAATTTGAAAGTCCTGATAACTATCACTGTTTTATTCCGCACACCGTTCATATTTTGAACCAGTCTCAATCGTACCAAAACGCAAAAATGAATTATTTGTGGAACCTATACGATGAGCAGGGAGTAAAGGTTCGGTCGACAACAAGTACAAATATTACACACAAAGCTTTGACATGGGAGAGACGAACTGTTGAATTAATTGCCACGGATGAGTTTGGTTGTAAGGACACTTTTGACTATCAACACTTCATACGAATAGACACGATTAAGCCTATTATTTTTAGTGAAGAGAGAATTGGTTGTGTTAATCAACCAATAAAACTTAAAAGCTTAACTCCTTTAAGTTCATATATATCAAACGATTCGTTTTATTGGGTCGTATACGATAGGGACGGTAAAACAGTATATAATCAAGGAGTTGGAAAAGAACTTACCCAAACGTTTACAAAACCTGGATTCTACGACGTAAAACTCCTAGCGGGAAACAAGATTGGTTGTGTTGACTCAATAAAAAGAACTAAATATATTGAGATTGTAGAGCCAGTTAAAGGCTTCGACCTTCTGGATAGTATTATTTGTTCTAGGAAAACAATCCGTATGAAAGCAACTACATCTCCGTTTCATGCGCCATTCTTACACTCCTGGGTTATTTCAAATCAAAAATCCGGAAAAACGTATGCTATAGAACCAGATACGACTAGGGACGTTTCAATACAACTATTCGAAATGGGAACTTACGATGTAAAGTATCTACATCAAATAAATAATGGATGCAAGGACTCAATAATTCGTAAAGGAAGTATTCACGTAAATGGTGTAACTGGTTACGAAGTAGTTGATAAAACATCGGGATGTCTACCTCTTAAAGTAAATGCAAAATTCCAAATTATAGAGAACAAGCATTATGGAAGTCCAAGTTCTAACCTGGAATATAGTTGGTGGGCCTTACCAGATTCAGGAGTGAAAATCACAAATAGCATTGCAGCTGCTCCTAGTTTTACATTTACAAAAAAAGGAGAAAGTGCAGTTCTTAGTCAAGTTAAAAATAGCGCCGGGTGCGCATATTCGAGAGGAAATATATCAGAGTTAAACACGGTATATGCCGGAGTAGAAGCTGATTTTGAATTAACAAATGACAGTTTATGCGTTTTTGACACGTTAAATTTGATCGACAAATCTCCTTTAAATCCAACATCAACACGGTGGGAAGTGCTCACATCAGGAAAGTATACTTTAACTAAAACTGATACAATTTCAGTATTTAGTCCAGAGCAAAATAATGCATATAAAATCAGGCTTATCGCCAACAAGGACAACGAATGTTATGACACGATGGAACGCTTGGTTTCGGGCATTCAGGTTGTCAGTGATTTTGAAGTTACAGACACACATTTAGTATGTGCACCAGCGTATGCTCAGTTTAAGACGCTAAGTACAAATGCCGACACATTTTTCTGGTCGTTTGGAGACGGAAATAAACTAGTGACTACCGATCGAGCCATTGCAAACATTTACAATCGAAACACTGGCTTGTCAAATGGATACAATGTAACACTGGTATCGAAGAGTTACTTAGGTTGTACTGACAAAGTTGTAAAACCTGATGCTTTAAAAGTGTTTGGTCCAATACCTGATTTCGAAATTACAAACACGAAAGGATGTGAACCACTTCAAGTAAACTTCATCAACAAAAGCACTGATTTTGCCACCTACTTTCTTAATTATGATGACAATTCGGATCTTGACTCTATAACATTTAACGTTCACGAATACAAAGTACAGAACTCAAGCACATCTCAGCAGTTCGTTCCGAGTTTATATATACGAGATAGTTTAGGATGTGCCGCCGCTATCGAGAGTAAAGATACTATTGTAATATTAAGAAGCCCAAAAGCATTTCCTGAGGATAAAGAGATTGAAGGTTGTTCTCCTGTTCAAGTCGCATTAACAGATGAAAGTCAAGACGCTTCAAATCGAAGATGGTTACTAAACAAGGTGGATTTTTCTGCCGCTACTACCGTAAATCCTTCAATCTCTGATCCTGGGAACCACACTTTAAATCTGATAGTATCTAATGAGAACAGCTGCTTTGACACAAGTACATTTACAATTAAAGTTAACCCCAACCCCAAGGTTAAGATTAACCTAAATCAATTGGCATGTCTGAATGGGCCGACTAATTTTTCGGCGACCTCTGATATCTCATTGGTAAATTCAAAGTTCACCTGGTTTATTGAAAATCAAACATTCGTTGAACCAAATTCGGAGTATTTGTATCAATTCTCTCAGCCAGGATGGCATCCAATATTTCTTGACGTTATTGATCAAAATGGCTGCAAAGGTGCTACAGATACAACAATTTTCATCCGAGACTCTAAAGATATTCCAAAAGGTAAAATTAAGCGAGTTTCAATAAATGATATAGGCCAAATTGAGATTTATTGGGAGGATATTAATGACGAGTTTATTGACTTTAGTTCAATACTTGACAATCAATTAAACGAAGTTGTTTATGAAGAGAAAGTCAATGCCAATCAGACAGTGTCTGTTACCGTAGATGATTTAAAAACAACACACTGTTTCTCAATGCATCACACAAATCTATGCGGAGAAAAAGGGGAAGTATCTGAATCACACTGCCCAATAGTTTTAAACGTTTCTAAACGAGAAGATTTTGAACTACTATTATCTTGGTCACCATATATTGGCTGGGCTTCCGTGGATCAATATCATATTTACAAATCCATGGATGGACAAACTTTTGAAAAGTTAACATCCGTAGGTGGAAATACTCTAAAATTCATTGACACGAAGTTGTGTAATGAGGATTACTTTTATCGAGTAGAAGCGGAATACCGTGACTTACATTCTACGTCAAATATTGATGGGAACATTCCAAATTATACATTAAATCGAATGCCACTAAATGTTGAAGTAGCTTCTGTTGTCAATAATGAAATTGTTCAGGTTTCATGGGACACCTCGCAATACAAACACACAGACCACTACCTGTATACCAAATATGATGCAAATGGTAACGTTATGCTCGAATCGGTTGAACTGAATGAAACAAGCATAACCGATGAAAGTGTTGATGTATCGAGTGAAAACTACATCTATCACGTTCAAACTGTTGATCATTGTAATGTGGCCGGTATCGCCGGTAACTACGGAAAACCTATGATATTAAAAGGTTTTTTTATCGATAACATGAGTCAGCTATCATGGACACCCTATGAGCAATGGGATGATGGCGTTCAGTATTATTCAATTGAGATCTTTGACGGAAATAATTTCACATCCGTAGGTAAAATACCTGGCACTCAAACTTCGTATGTAGACAAAGAATATCATGAAGAGCTGGATGGTGAGTACGTCTATCGCATTATTGCAATCTCGTATGATTCAACCGTTCAGAGCATTTCTAATGAACTAGTTTTAATTGGTTCGTCAGTGGTTTGGGTTCCAAACGCATTTAGTCCAAATGAAGATGATCATAACCCACTATTTAAACCATCGGCTCAGTTTGTTTATTTAATTAATGACGGAACGTACCGGACATACGAAATGACAATATATAATCGATGGGGTGAGGAATTATTCCACACCAACGATATAAAAGAAGGTTGGGACGGCACATATCTGAATAAAGATTGTGAACCCGAATCGTACATGTATCATATTCGAATAAACGGTTTAGACCGTGTCATTTATGATAAAAAGGGTCTCGTTAGGCTAATGAGATAATCGTTAAAAGCTGTCTGAAAAGGCAGCTTTTTTTATTAATGTACATTCGTATTTGCTATGTTTGCAATCCAATAGAATAAAGGATGTTCGATAATTTATCTAGTAAGTTAGACAAAGCGTTTAAAACCCTTAAAGGTCAAGGAAAAATCTCAGAAATTAACGTCGCGGAAACCGTTAAAGAGATTCGACGTGCATTAATAGACGCTGACGTTAACTATAAAATCGCCAAAGATTTCACCAACAATGTCAAAGAAAAGGCACTAGGTCAAAATGTTTTAACAAGCGTTTCTCCTGGTCAATTGATGACAAAAATTGTAAGTGACGAGCTTACAGATTTATTAGGGGGTAAAACTGAAGAGGTTGACCTTACTGGCAGCCCGGCAGTTATTCTTATTGCAGGTCTACAAGGTTCTGGTAAAACTACTTTTTCTGGAAAGTTTGCTCGATTTATAAAGAGTAAAGGCCGCAACCCATTGCTCGTTGCAGGAGACGTTTATAGACCAGCCGCGATTGATCAACTTAAAGTACTTGGGGAGCAAGTTGGTGTGAGCGTTTACACCGAAGAAGGAAATAAGAACCCTGTTGACATTGCTCAAAATGCAATAAAACATGCCAAACTACACCAGCATAATGTAGTCATAATTGACACCGCCGGTCGACTGAGTGTTGATGAGGCAATGATGAAAGAAATTGGGGACGTTAAAAAAGCAGTCACCCCTAATGAAGTTCTTTTTGTCGTTGATTCAATGACTGGTCAGGATGCTGTAAATACCGCGAAAGCCTTTAACGACGTTTTGGACTTTAATGGTGTTGTATTAACAAAACTTGATGGTGATACTCGAGGTGGTGCCGCATTATCGATAAAAACGATAGTTAATAAGCCAATCAAGTTTGTTTCCAACGGAGAAAAAATGGATGCACTTTCTGTCTTCCACCCAGATCGGATGGCGAACAGAATTCTTGGTATGGGTGATATCGTATCTCTTGTCGAAAAAGCTCAAGACAACTATGACCAAGAAGAAGCGGAAAGAATACAACGGAAAATTCGTAAGAATCAGTTCAACTTTGATGATTTCTTAAAACAACTTGAGCAGATCAAAAAGATGGGAAATATCAAAGACCTTATGGGTATGATTCCTGGAGTTGGGAAAGCTATTAAGGATGTAGATATTTCAGACGACTCATTTAAGGGGGTCGAAGCGATCATCAAATCAATGACAAAACAAGAACGTGAAGACCCTTCAATAATCGATGGGTCACGACGAAAACGTATTGCTGATGGTAGTGGAAACACAATCACTGAAGTAAATAAATTGATGAAGCAATTTGAAGAAATGCGAAAAATGATGAAGAGCTTCAATAAGGTTAAACCTGGTCGCAGAGTGCCTACAATGCCTAAACTGCGACGTAGATAATTATCCAATGGATTTAAAAGACCAACGCATTGATTACACCAAATTTGAACTAATGGAGGACCATGCCGGTTCAGATCCTTTTGCCCTATTCAAGCGGTGGTTCAACGAAGCTTCTACAATCGAAATTGAGCCTAATGTTATGATAATTAGCACATCTCATAACAGTCAGCCCGAAACGAGAGTCGTATTGTTAAAAGAATTGGTCGATGAACAATTTGTATTTTATACAAACTATAATAGTCGAAAAGGTCAAGCGATTCAAGACAATCCACACGTATCTCTGCTTTTCTTTTGGCAGCAACATCAACGACAAGTACGGATAAACGGAATTGCAACAAAAGTGCCTGAACAACAATCTGATGACTATTTTAAAAGTCGCCCGATAGAAAGTCAAATTGGAGCAATCGCTTCAACACAAAGCAGCATATTAGAAGATCGATCGCAATTAGAATTGCGCATGGAGGAGTTAAAAAATTACTACAAATTCCATCCAATCGAGCGCCCAGCTCATTGGGGTGGCTATCAAGTAAAACCTATGCACTTCGAATTTTGGCAAGGTCGAACAAGTCGATTACATGATAGAATATGTTTTGATAATGAATCAGGAAGCTGGAATCGTAAACGACTTTATCCTTGAGGACAGGATTTGTAATCCTGTTTTAATGTTTTAGAATTTTTAATTCTTAACCTGAGTTCGATTATTATGTTGTGTCTGGACGGATTAGTTTTGAATTTCCAGTGAACGCTGAACTAAATATGTAGTGATACGCCTTTACTACTATTGATTTTTTGACTGGTAATAAATGCACCTCATTCTTTTGAAACGCAAGTTCACTTACTTCAATTTGTCGTTTTGAATTCCCATTCGTCCATACTTTAAAGTCTTTATTTTTGGTATACACTGCATTGAACTTAAACCTATACAACAGCCAATCTTTCCGTGGATCATTTGAGTTAATAAGTAAATTAACAAACTGTTTTGAAGTGAACTTTTTTAAATCCCTCAAAATATCACTTATTGTTGGTTTGTCAGATGTGGTAGCTATTAATTCAATCCTGTTCGATAGAATGACCCAAGCACAAACCTTTAGTCCTTTGTGGTTTTGACAATAAACTAATGCATTTAGCAAGGCCTCTTGATAAATGGAGTTAGTAAATAAGTCAACATCATCTACAAGTTTAATAGTTAATCTATAAATTGGTTGATTGTATTGAAACATAATTTGGTTTATTAGTACGATTTCAAATCTAAAACCAATTTTAGCGGGATTTCAAATCCCGCCTTCTCCACTCTCCCATTACCTTATATTGTTCATTTAAAAAAGTACTTTCGCTTTCAATGTCGAATCTATATTTAGTAATTCCATGTTTCAATGAACCTGATGTTACAGCATCGATAAACAGCATTGCAAACTGTCTTCCACCTGAAAACAAGGTTCATGTCGTCGTGGTAATTAATTCTGGCGAAGGTGATTCTGATGAAATATTACACCAAAATCTACAGTCGAAACAAGATTTGGAACAATGGAAAACAAAGAGTCCCGTTTGGTTGGAACTGATCGTTTTATGGATTGAAAAAGTCCCACAAAAAATTGCAGGTGTTGGTAATGCTCGGAAAGTTGGAATGGATTACTGCATTGACCTGATGACTGACAATCGTGATGCGATAATAATCTGTTACGATGCGGATTGCAATTGTTCTCAAAATTACCTCACTGAGATAGAGAAAGAATTTAAATCAAAACAGTTTGAGGTCGCAACGATTTACTATGAGCATCGCTTTAGCCACGAAGATGGTGCGATAATACCTTATGAGTTATTCTTGAGGTACCATTTTCAAGGGTTGAGATATGCGAACTATCCGTATGCGTATCAAACTATTGGTTCATCGATGGCTGTAACAGCCAAAACATACGTAAGCTTTGGTGGGATGAATCAACGGAAAGCAGGCGAAGACTTTTATTTTCTGCATAAAATAATTCCATATCGCTCTGTTGGTGAAATAAATACTTGTGCTGTTTATCCATCTGGACGCAGTTCCGATAGAGTCCCATTTGGCACAGGGCATGCTGTTGAGAAAGTAAAATCTACAGTTTGCAAAACGTACTATACGTACTCTCCTGCTATCTATGTTGAAATTGCTGAACTTGTAAATTGGGTTCAAGAACTGACATGTGATTCAATTATTAGTTTATCAAGCGTTTCATCCGACATCCAGTCATTTCTTATTCGAGAAAAATTCGAAAGGGTTGTACTTCAATTTCAAAAACAGTCAAAAACTGATTTGCAATTTCGAACATCAATCTTCCGCTGGCTTAATGGATTTAGAATGCTAAAATTAGTTCACTATTTACGGGATAAGTCACATACTAACATTCCGATTAACACCGCTGCAAGCTTGCTTTGGAAACTTATGTTTGACAAAAAACTATCCGTTAGCAACACTGATTGGTTAGAAAAATATCGAAGTTTAGAAAAGGAATTCTAACGTCTTAATTTCTTTGGGTCAACCCCTTTTTTCTTAGCCATTTCCTCAAGTTTCTTTTGGAAACGAGACTGCTTTACAGTTACTTTCTTTTTCTTGTTTGCCTCCATCTCTTTTCTGATTTTGTCTTCATCAACAATGAATTTACTGAAGATTACATTCTGTCCGAATGTGATCATGTTTGCTAAGAAATAGTAATAACTTAATCCTGCAGCGTAGCTATTAAACCAGAATAATAACATAACCGGCATCAAATACATGATGTACTTCATTTGGTTATTCATACTAGCCTGACTTTGCTGATTATAGATCGTGTATAATAACGACGAAGCTGCCATTAAAACGGTAAATAAACTTAAATGGTCACCTAAAAGAGGTATATCAAAACCAAACTTTAACCAATCATCATAGGTACTTAAATCTTCGGCCCACAAGAAGCTTTTTTGTCGAAGTTCAATGCTACTTGGGAAGAATCTAAAAAGTGCAATTAATATTGGCAACTGTACTAACTGAGGCAAACAACCACCAAAGGGACTTACTCCAACTTTTTTGTAGAGCTTCATTTGCTCTTGCTGTACTTTGGTCATATCGCCGCCTGCTTTTTCTTTAATCTCTTCAAGCTCTGGTTTTAAAAGCTTCATTTTAGCGGTAGACAAGTAACTCTTATACATTGGAAGGATAAGAACCAATTTAATAAACAAGGTGAGCAACAGTATGATGATACCGTAGCTAGAAATGAATTTACTTAACCAATTAAAAATTGGAATAACAATAAGCTTGTTTACCCAGCTAAACGTCCAATGACCTAATTGAATCGTTTTCTCTAGTTCGATATCAAGATTTTTTAACGTCTTATAGTGATTCGGGCCAAAGTAGAATTGCATAGAGTGCACGTCTACCTCACCAAAGCTATATGGCACTGACATGTCTGCAACCATGTTGGCTACATATTCCGCGGTCTCAGGCTTTTCAACAGAAATACTTGTTCCAGATTCTTCAAGACCTTCTGGAAAAATCAAGGTAGACATGAAGAACTGTTGTTTAAAACCAATCCAGTGCACACCACCTTGCAAATCATCCTCATCATCTTCACTAGTTTCTGATAGATAGTCTATGTCTTCTTCACTTTTGTACTTGTAATAAACCGTAGAAACTCGTCGTTCATTTTCCAGTGTTCTTTCTTGTAGTGGCAGTTCTAGCGCCCAATTAAGGTCGTATGAATTCGCTTTCCGTGCCATGGTATTTTGCATACCAACCATTCTAAAATCGTAATCAATTAAATAACCCTCTTCTGTTAACGTGTAATCTTGCTCTATTGATCCACCTTCGGGAAAGGTATAAACAAGGATTAGCTGATTATCGGATTGCGACTGAACTTTAAAGTCTAGTTCATTCGTTCGGACAATTCGATCTTTCAAATTTAACGTATACGAAAACTCGTTTTTCCCCGACTCAAAAAGGATCAAATCAGTGGAATCCGAACGTTTATATTGTTTGACGTTGACTTTATTTACAATACCTCCTTTAGACGAGAATTGCACTACAAGCTTATCATTTTCAAGTTGGTAAAACTCTTCAGGAGTTTCTTCAATTACCGGTGCAGCCTGTACTGCTTGAGTGTCAGAAGTCGATGTTTCTATCGCTTCACCAACTATATTGTTCTCTACTGCCTTGGGATGATTTTTAGCGTACTCTAGAGAATCTAGTCGCTTAACCTCTGCTATTGAATCTTGTTTGGCTTGCTCAATTGCTTGCTCTTGCTTTAATAATTCTTGTTGATTGGAATTATACAGCAACCAACCTGCAAAAATTACAAAAATGAGCACGTATCCAATGATCGAATTCTTATCCATTCACCTATTTTTTCGGGGTGCAAAGGTATGAATTTCAAATTGCCTTGACACTTCATTTACAGAAAAGCCAATAGAACCTCACTTTTTATCTATTAAACGTAGATATAATGCAATATTCGGTCATTCTTGTTTTAAAAATTTTTAACAAAAAAAAGCTGGATTAAACTAATCCAGCTTTCAATATTATTGAAACGCTCCTTTAAATAGAAGAGGTCGCTTTCGGTCCTGCTGAGATTATCTCGTCGTTAGAACCTTCTTTAAATTGTTCGAAATTTTTATTAAACAATCCTGCTAAATGATTTGCTTTCTCGTCGTATGCCGCTGTGTCTTCCCAAGTATTTCTTGGATTTAAAACATTAGTTGGCACATTCGGACATTCAACTGGCATCGCTAATCCAAAAACTGGATGGTTAGTGTATTCAACAGAATCCAACTTCCCTTCAAGTGCAGCTGTAATCATCGCTCGAGTATATTTTAAACTCATTCGACTTCCGATGCCGAACGGTCCACCACTCCAACCCGTGTTGATTAACCATACGTTTACGTTAGATGCTTTCATTTTATCTCCTAACATCGACGCATATTTAGCTGGATGTAATGGTAAAAATGCAGCACCAAAACAAGCACTAAATGTAGCTTCAGGATCTACAACACCTGCCTCTGTTCCCGCTACTTTTGCAGTGTAACCACTAATAAAGTGATACCCAGCCTGACCAGGAGTAAGCTTAGAAATTGGAGGTAAAACTCCGAAGGCATCAGCTGTTAAAAAGAATATGTTTTTGGGCTCACCACCTATTGATGGAACTGCGATGTTATCAATGTGATTGATCGGGTATGCAACTCTCGTGTTTTGAGTTACTGAAACGTCTTCGTAGTTTACCTTGTTTGTTCCTTCAAAAAAGCGAACGTTTTCTACCAACGCTCCACGCTTAATTGCATTCCAGATTTGAGGTTCTTTTTCTTGAGTTAGGTCAATGCATTTAGCATAACATCCACCTTCAAAGTTAAAAACAGAGTTCTCTGCCCAACCGTGCTCATCATCCCCAATTAATCGTCGGTTTGGATCAGCAGACAACGTTGTTTTTCCAGTTCCTGACAATCCAAAGAAAATAGATGTATCACCTTTTTCTCCAATGTTTGCTGAGCAATGCATCGATAAAACTTTATCGTACTCAGGAAGAGTGTAATTTAGAACAGAGAAAATACCTTTTTTCAATTCACCTGTATACCCGCTACCACCAATTAAAATAATTTTCTTGGTAAAGTTTACTATAGAAAAATTGTGTTGACGTGTCCCATCAACTGCTGCATCAGCCATAAAACTTGGAGCTGCAATAACTAACCAATCTGGAGTTTGATTTTCAGCTTCTTCAGCTGTTGGACGAAGAAATAAATTATTTGCAAACAAATTTTGATATGCAGATTCTGTCACTACTCCTATATTCATTCGGTAGGCTGGATCAGCACATGCGTATGAATCTCTAACATAAATTCTTTTGCTATTGTAATGGTTAATTACCTTTTCTAATAAAGCATCAAATTTTCCAGAGTCAAACTTTTGATTGATGTTACCCCACCATACAGTGTCTCGAGTAATGTCGTCTTCAACAATAAATTTGTCTTTTGGCGATCGACCTGTAAACTCTCCCGTATCAGCAGCTAGTGCTCCGGTGTCGGTTAGTTTGCCTTCATTGTTTTGTAAGGCATGTTCGATTAATTCATCAGGAGTTAAATTAATAAACGCCTCAGATGAATTATTGATAATTCTATCAATAATTGGATGATTTTTCATAAAACCTCTTTTTTATTGTGTTTCAATTTTTGAGGGTGCAAAGGTAATCTTCTAATGTCATTAGAAAATTTTAGCCGCCTTTTTTCTTCACTTTATATCCCTCTTTTTCCAACAATTCAATCACTTTTTGAACAAAATTACCTTGAATTATAATTTCACCTTCTTTAACTGACCCTCCTGTTCCACACTTTGATTTCAGATGCTTCCCAAGTGTTTCAAGTTCATCCAAAGCTCCTTCAAATCCTTCTACCAATGTTACCACCTTACCTTTTCTATGTTTTTTGTCATACGAAACATAGAGCTTTTGTTTACTCGGATCAATAGAAGACTCATCCTCAACATATTCTTCCTCTGGCTTGTAATCTGGATCGGTACTAAAAACCATACCTCCTAAACTTTCAAAACCTTTCAATTTCTTTTTTTTACTCATTTATCTATTTGTTCCAATATAGTGCTTGTACAAAGTTATAATTTCACTCGCCTCAGCCACGTCATGTACTCTTATAATTGACGCACCATTCTGTAATGCCCAACTATTTAAAACAGTTGTACCGTTCAAAGCGTCATTAGCTGAAATATTGAGTGCCTTATTAATCATTGATTTTCGACTTACACCAACGAGTATTGGCAATCCAATCAAATCTTTTATCAATGCTAAATTTCTTAATAGCTCATAATTATGTTCTACCGTTTTCCCAAAACCAAAACCTGGATCGATAATTATATCTTTTATTCCTGCCTTGTTAAACTTAGGTATTTTATGCTGGAAATATTGTACAACCTCTAACGTTACATTATCGTAGGTTGGGTTTTTCTGCATCGTTTTTGGGTTACCTTGTTTATGCATTGCCATATATGGAACACCTAATGCTCCAACGGTGTTCAACATGTTTACATCATCATCTCCCGAACTAATATCGTTCACTATGTCTGCACCAGCTCTGACGGCTTTTTCGGCAACAACAGATTTATTTGTGTCGATTGAAATAATAACATCACTAATCTTCTTCTTTAATGCTTCTATGACTGGAACAACTCGCCCAACTTCTTCTTCTTCCGATATAGTATCAGCACCTGGCCGTGAACTTGCACCACCGACATCAATAATTTTCGCTCCAGAATGAAGCATTTTTGTCGCCTGATCAACAGCAGCATCAACATCAGCAAACCTTCCACCATCGTAAAACGAATCATTTGTAACGTTTAAAATCCCCATAACCATAGGAGCGCTTAGGTTTAAAAGTGTGCCCTTAATGTTTATAGTATCTTTTGATGTTTGCATAGCTTTACAAATTAGGCGTATATTTTTGCAAAAAAGAAAGCATTGAGTAATAAAACCTCCCAGCAGTACGATAGCGCACTTTCAAAGTGTAAAACCATCTTCGAAAATAAAACGTTGGATTATGGAACCGCTTGGAGAATATTAAGACCAATGTCTCTCACAGATCAAATCTTCATTAAGGCAAAACGTATTCGAAGCATTGAAGAATCTAATGAAAATATTGTAGGTGAAAGTCTTGACAACGAATACATTGGAATTTTTAATTACTGCGTAATGGCTTTAATTCAACTCAAGTTCAACCCATCGGTTGAAGACGAACTCGACACTAAACAAGTTTTTGATTGGTACAACCTAATAACTACAGAAACCAAAGATTTAATGCTTAAGAAAAATCAAGATTATGGAGAGGCGTGGCGAGAAATGAGGGTTAGTACGTATACCGATTTAATCTTAATGAAGTTACTTCGTATTCGTCAAATTGAAGACAATGATGGTAAAACCATAATCTCCGAAGGTCTAGATGCTAACTTCCAAGATATGATGAACTATGCTATATTTGCTCTGATACGTAAGGAAGAAGCCGCATGAAATACTTTGTAAATTTTAGTCGTGTTTTAATAGGACTCCTTTTCATTTTATCGGGGCTAATTAAACTCAATGACCCAACTGGGTTTTCCTACAAGCTAGATGAATATTTCACCGTATTCGCTGATGATGTTTCGCCTGAACAAGACTCTGTTATTTCTCAAATCGAGTTTTTTGAAGCCTCCGAAAAAATTACAACACATTTATCTAAATCAGATAAGCAAATTAATTTTACCATCACCCAAGATAAATGGAGTCAAGTTATATCTGCTGAAAGCGACACAACCTATAAAAGTAAAGTAGATGTTATTCTCAATGGAAACGTAGTCTTTACCAACACTATCGAACGAAAGGACAGCAATTGGGATGCACAGCCACTCTCAATTATCAGTAATATTGGTGAAACTAATGTCATCGACAAAAACATTGACATAACTCTTCCCGCAATTGAAACGACCGCAGTAGAAGGTAAAGTCGAATCCTTTATCAAAAAGGATACATGGGCGGTGAACCTTTTCAACTGGCTTAAAGAATATGCATTATTCATGGCAATATTTGTTAGTTGGTTAGAGGCAATTTTAGGTTTTGCTATTTTAATTGGTTGGCAAAGAAACTTTACCATCTGGATGCTCATTTTAATCACGGTATTCTTTGCATTCCTGACATTGTACTCATGGATATACAATAAAGTGACCGATTGCGGTTGTTTTGGTGATGCGCTACCAATGAACCCTGAAGAGTCGTTTTATAAAAACGTAGTAATCGGCGTATTCATTTTGTTACTTTACATTGGTCGTAAACATATCAAACCAATTTTTTCGAATTCGTTTGGTGTGAAAGTACTTACAGTTGTAACCTTACTATTAGTTGGATTTAGTTTGTATTGCAAACACTATTTACCAGTTGTGGACTTTCTTCATTATTCTGAAGGTACAGATATCAGAGCTGGCATGAAGGTCCCTGAGGGAGAAAGAGCCTCAGCTCATGTTCAAACAACCTATGCATATAAAGCAAAAGATGGCAGTGGCGAAATTGTTGAAGTTCTGTACGACAGTGACAAAAATACGTTTGAACCGAAAATTGATTACTCAAAATACGCATACGACAAAATTATCAGCGAGAAGGTTATTGAGGATGCATATGTTCCACCGATTCATGATTTTGCGTTTTACGACAAAGACCAAAACAGCAATTACATAGAAGATTTCTGGAAGGAAAAAGATAAATTATTGGTGGTGATGCATGATGTAACAAAAGCAAATCCGAAAGCCATGAAACAAATTAATGAAATTGCGAAGCAATGGAAAGAAGATGGTCGTGAATTTTGGGCTCTAACTGCTAGTTCAAAAGAAGAGGTTGAGAAGTTTAGACACGACAACCAAATTTCTGAATTTGATTTTTACTATGGCGACAACACCAACTTAAAATCGATTATTCGCTCTAACCCTGGCTTATTACTCATAACCGACACATCTGTTGTTGAAAAAGTATGGCCTAGTACAAGACTTCCGAAGTATAAAAAAATCGTTAAGAAATTGGAATGATCCGGTTTCTTGTAAAAAAACTTCTTTATGCCATTCTAATTTTATTGAGTGTGGCAACTGTTGTTTTTTGGTTGTTTAGTTTTTCATTCCCAAATCCTGAAGAGATTCTTGTTACTGACCGGACTGACAAATCAACGTTAGAGTCAATCAAAAAAGATTTAAAACTAGACCAACCGGTTGGACTACAATATGTTTCGTTTATTAATGACCTTAGTGTTTTATCGGCTTATCCTACCGAAGATATTCCAGATATCAACCGCACAAAGATCTTAACTATTGGCTCTGTTTCATGGGTTTTAAAATTTCCTTATTTACGAAGAAGCTTTCAAACTGGTGAATCAACATCAGCGATTTTGTTCAATGCATTTTTAAGCACTTTCGTTTTGGCTATAGCATCAATGATTTTTGCAAGTATTCTTGGAATTCTATTTGGTGTTATCTCAAGCATAAAACAAGGTAGTTGGATCGATCAATCATTGCTTTTTATAAGCACACTAGGCATTAGCGTTCCATCTTTTTTCTCTGCTATCATTTTTAGTTGGTTATTTGGCCATGTTCTTGGAAAATATACTGGACTTAATGTAGTTGGAAGCTTATATGAAATTGACGCCTTTGAAGGAAAGAAATTAGCGCTTCACAACTTGATATTACCTGCTCTGGCTCTTGGAATTCGTCCGCTTGCAATAATTACTCAACTGACAAGAAACTCTATGTTGGATTCATTGAGCAAAGATTACATCCGAACGGCGAAAGCCAAAGGATTAAGCAAATCAAAAGTCTTCTTTAAACATGCCTTAAAAAGTGCGATTAATCCAGTGATTACCTCCATTTCAGGATGGTTTGCTTCCTTATTGGCTGGAGCGTTTTTTGTGGAATTCATTTTTAGTTGGAATGGTTTGGGAAGCTTGACCATTCATGCACTTGAAACAAGCGACCTTCCTGTGATAATGGGAAGCATCGTTTTTATCGCCAGTCTTTTCGTATTTATTAATGTTCTAGTTGATATCCTATACTCATTGTTGGACCCAAGAATAAGTTTAGACTAATGCGAATATTTTTAGTTGGCTTGCCAGGTGTAGGAAAAACACACTATGGAAAAAAGTTATCGCAAATACTAAAGTGTGCCCATATTGATTTAGACGAAGAAATTGAAAATATGGAAGGAATTAATGTTTCACAAATATTCAAAGAGAAAGGTGAGGCTCATTTCAGACAGTTAGAAACAACAACATTAAAAAAGGTCTGTCAGAAAAATAATTCCATAGTGCTCTCAGTTGGAGGTGGACTATTAATGGATTTAGAAAATTTACACTTTATAAAAAAACATGGCGTTACCATCTATTTGAAAAGGCCATTGACCGAAATCGTTGAAAATATAAAACGAGAACCTGAGAAACGTCCATTATTCGCTGGTCAAACGGAGCAGGAAATTGTGTCAAATATTAAAACCGTTCTCCAGTTAAGACGGTCAAATTACGAGCAAACCCACATCATCACTGGTGTTGAGGCGTTTCAAAACCCGCAGTTATTAACAAATCGTATAGAATTATTCACAAACAGGGGTGTTTCCTTGATTGATATAGTTGAAAATAACTAACATTGCTCATCGAGTTGGGGGAAACATCAGTGTTTATGCACGTTTCAGCCGATTAGATATTTTATAAATATTGATATATTAAATTTTCACTTAAAGATTTTAAATCATGAACAAGTCAGAGTTAATCTCTCAAATGGCTGGCGATGCTGGCATTACTAAAGCGCAAGCACAAACTGCCTTAAATTCATTTTTAGATGCTTCTTCTGGAGCGTTAAAAAGCGGAGACAAAGTAATCTTAGTAGGATTCGGAACATTCTCAGTATCTAACAGAGCTGCAAGAACAGGAAGAAACCCACAAACAGGAAAAGAAATTCAAATTGCAGCTAAAAACGTTGTTAAGTTTAAAGCTGGATCTGAGTTATCTGCAAAAGTTAACTAAGATTGGTTTAACGAAATTAAAACCCAGTCGATTCGGCTGGGTTTTTTTATGATTATTTTTTTGAGTCAAAGGCATTTAACGCTCGTTGAAGCATATCTCTTCTATTAATGTAATTCGATTTCAAACTCTGTTTAATATTGGCATCAAAATAATCAGCAACTCCTTGATAGTAATCTTTATTATTTTCCGTTATCGGATGACTTGATAGTGTTGACGTCAAATCAGAATAATTAGGTGTCCACCGACCACAAAAGTGATTCGAATCATTGCAGATGTCGTACATTTCTTTAGGTTCAAATATTCGTCCGCGATTATGAGTTATGTAAGTGTCTGCATTGTATGTCTCAATAAACCGTCGCAACGAGAGTGGTTGATCGGATAAATCGTAACTATAAATAACCCCATCGCACTCACAAGATTGACCATTTACAACATCGACATCTAAACGAGTACACATTGCTTCATTATAAAGCGTGTCAAAAACAAATTGACCATGATAGTCTTCAATAAATACACAATTTGCATGTTCTCTCCATCCATAACTCCATTCAAAATGCAAAGTGTCATTCATAAAATAAATGGAATCCGAATGCATCTGAAAATCATATGAAGCATATTGGAGGTTAAACGTTCTGGAATCCCAATCGATTAAACCAATTGCGGTATCTACCTGACTGTCATTCAGGTAAGTGTTTAATCGATAAATTGGGTATTGTTTTATTGACTGAACTATAGTCGTAAGAATTCCATTTAGGACTTCAGGCTCATGAAAATATTCGGGTTCATAGTCCGGACTAAAATCATCAAATTTTGTTGAATCTTGATAAAACAACGACTTGTTTGATATTTAAAAAGTGGAATAAAATGTCCATACTTTTCAGGGTGAGTGTAATTTAAAACAAAGAACTAATAACTTTGCCATATGGCTAAAGTTTTAACAGCGTTGTTGTGTGTTATACATTTTTTTGGAGCAATTGCACAACACCCTCGACTTGTTAAAGACATTAACAAAAGTCCAGATCCTACTAAACATTCAATATATGCACTTGATTCATTTGATGGAAAAATATACATGGCTGCACTTAACACAGAATATGGAAGTGAGTTGTGGAAGTCTGATGGAACTAGTTCAGGAACAACGTTGGTTGAAGACATAAATGTAGGGAAACAATCTTCCATAGTCGGTGAAATAAAGAATGGAAAAAATGGCATATTCTTTTCTGGTTATGATTCTACGCACGGAAATGAGTTATGGTTTACTAATGGCAAAGACAGTGGTGCAAGAATGGTAAAAGATATCCTACCTGGCACTGATTATTCTAGACCTCTTTATTTATATTTCACCGGAAAACTTTTATATTTCTCGGCATTTGATTACAAACATGGAAGAGAAATTTGGCGTAGTGATGGTACGGACACTGGAACTTATTTGGTTAAAGATATTATTGATGGGGCAAAGTCTTCTGATCCGTCAGAATTTATAATTTTCAATGACACTTTATACTTTGTTGCGAGTGACACTTTAGGCAATCAGGACTTATGGAAAAGTGATGGAACGACCAACGGCACTAAGCTGTTCATTAATAACATAAAACTAACTGGTACGAATCATAAAACGTATCTAACGACGGCTGGAAAGTACTTATTTTTTGCAGGTTCTGATTCTACAAATGGAGTTGAACTATGGCGCAGTGATGGCACTACTAAAGGAACCTCCTTGTTGAGAGATCTAAAGTGGGGAACCAATTCATCCTTCCCAGCACACCTTACAGCGCATCAAGGACAATTATACTTTACAGCTAAATCTGTCACATCTGGTTACGGAATTTGGAAATCCGACGGCACGTTTAATGGTACCTCCGAGATTCGTCAATTTGCTCCCTTAGGAATAACTAGTGGAGCATATTATATTACTTCATGTGGTAATCAAGTATTTTTCACGTGTGGGAAAGATGGTAATCAGGAACTATGGAAATCTGACGGAACTACCTTAGGAACTAAATTGGTTAAGGACATATACCCAGGAGATCGTGGTAGTTACCCAAGACGATTTGTTTCCTTTAACGACACAGTATTTTTTATAGCTAATGACGGAGTGCATGGATCGGAATTATGGAAAAGTGATGGAACTACTTCAGGGACTCTAATGGTAAGAGACATTCATGTAGCAAACCAAGGCTCTTCTATTTCTAAAGCAGTATCCTACAACAACTTGTTACTTTTCAGTGCCGATAATGGGGCGAATGGAACGGAACTATACAGAACCGATGGAACTTCATCTGGTACCAAAATTGTCAAAGACATTTATAAAGGTGTAGAATCCGGTCATTATTCAGGAGGACCAATATTTAACCCCATATACAAAAACGAGGTGTACTTTTCGGCTAACACAGAGATGTATGGAGCGGAACTGTGGAAAACTGACGGAACAGAATCAGGAACAAAAATGGTACTAGACTTTTATCCAGGTAAAAGTCATTCACGCGCACTTCCTATTTTGCAGTATAAAACTAAGTTAGTAGTTACGGCAACTACTAAAATTGGACCAGAATTATGGTTAACCGATGGTACGGACACAGGAACTCACCTTTTAAAAGATATAAACACAATATCATTTGGCAGCGGAAACAGAGGCTCAAATCCCCAGAATGTTACAGCAATTAATGATAAAATTGTATTCGGAGCAGATGATGGAATTAATGGGGCTGAACTTTGGGTTTCTGATGGTACGGACACGGGAACAAAGATGATAAAAGATATTAGGCCTGGTCCGATTGGTTCTTATCTCAGCTATTTTACTAAATGTGGCAACTTTATATACTTCTATGCCTATGACACTATTGCTGGAACGGAATTGTGGAAGACAGACGGAACATCCAGTGGTACCAGTCGAGTGAAAGATATTAATCCCGGAATAACCGGCTCTATACTGTATGAACCAAACTCTTTTGCACTTGACTCTACCTTGTATTTTCAAGCTACCGACGGAACCCATGGGCTAGAACTTTGGAAAACAAATGGCACCGACTCATCAACAGTAATGGTAAAGGATATTAATCCTGGAGCAGACTCTTCGGTACCTGTATTATTTACTGATTTTAAAGGGTTACTATATTTCAGAGCGTTTCACCCAGATTATGGTTATGAATGCTGGGTATCGGATGGAACAGATTCAGGCACAGTACTTTTTAAGGATTTTTCGCCAGGAAAGAAAGACGGTTTTGTAAGTGATATTTTTCGAGATGATTATTTATATTTCTCAATTAATGATGAAGACCTAAAACGTAACGCAATTTACAAGTCAGACGGCACTGTAAAAGGAACCAAGAAAATTAACGATATTAGACAAGGTAATTCATTTGAAGGAGGAAACGTCATAGGTGTCATTAATGGTCACGTTTTAATTAATGGATTTTCAGAAAAAACTGGCTCTGAACTATGGACAATTGATACTTTTTGCCAATCCAGTTATGATACCGTATCAATTAACTCCTGCGGTCATTACGAAAGCCCAAGTGAAAGACATAAATGGTACCAATCTGGTTATTATTCAGATACTCTAATCAATTATAATGGATGTGACTCATTCCTTTACGTTAAACTAACTATATTAAATGAAAGCAGCTATTCCGATACTATAATAGCATGTGACAGTGTGATTTCATCGAATAAGAAATTAATTTGGAAAACCTCAGGAGATTACATGGATACACTGACTAACGCGCTAGGTTGTGACTCAGTTATTCATTGGTCAGTTACCATTAATAAGTCAGACAGCGTCTTCTTAAATATTGAGGCCTGTGATTCATTTAAGTTGATTGACGGGAGCGTCATTAAATCATCTGACATATATTATAGTATGCTCCGAAATAATAGTGGTTGTGACTCGATAGTCCAACAAGATGTTCAAATAAATCGATCACATTTAAAGAAAAATGTGGTTTCGTCATGTGATACATTTTTATCTCCAACTGGTTCTATATATTATAATTCCGGAGTTTATATTGACTCTTTCGTATCTAATTCTGGATGTGATTCATTGCTTCAATATACTGTAACAATAAATAAATCATCAACCGATAGTCTGAAAATTACATCGTCAAAAACTGCCACGTCTCCAAGTGGCAAATCATATACAGTCTCTGGCTCATATCTAGATACAATTCCAAACTCAGTAGGTTGTGATTCAATCTTGCATTTGGATGTCACAATAACTCTTGGATCTAGCCAATTTTTAGTAAATCAAATTGTTGGTTATCCAAATCCTACTAGTTCAGTCTATTATATTGATAATTTATCAACCATAATCGATGAAGGCTTTGTAGAGGTTACGAATATTACAGGCACACGGATGTTATATAAATCAATAGAAAATGGTAGAATGACAATAGATATGTCAACCTTCCCTTCTGGTATTTACATCCTTTACATTAACAATGATTCGTTTACTTACCGAAAAAAAATAATAAAGAAAGACCCTTGAGCCTTAACACTCAAAGCCCAATGAAGATTAGATTTAATTTTATTATATAACGAATTCCAATTGTTAAACACCAAATTCACAGAACCTTATTGGATAAATCTAACTTCCTTTAACCCTTGATGATCAAACAAGCATTTGAGCGAGGAACTCTTCCTTATAATCGAGTGAGAAAAGCTTGAAAAAAATATACCTTTACACAACCAATTACTTTTTTCAGTAATTGTTTTAAGCGGCTATTAATATTCAAATAGCTATGCATGATGTACTAATGACTGACTAAATAAAACCATTTTGATTAACCAACACCACCTCAGATTTCTGATACTTGTAATTTTTACCATGATAAATTTTATTACATCCGCTCAATATGGAGGTAGTCGTTGGGGAAAGTATTACAAGGGAAATTCTAGCGAATTTGCTCTAAAGATAGCGCTTGACAGGAATTCTAATGTTTTTACTTTTGGAAGGTATTCTGACACTTTAGACTTTACGCCAAACAGTAATCCAACCATATTTACGGGTAGTCAAATTAGAAATCATTTCTTATCCAAAACTAATGACCAAGGTGAATTTAAATGGGCAACAAGAATTGAAGGGTATTTAGATAGTTATTCAATAGCAACAACAAGTAATGGAAGTGTATATGTTGCAGGCACCTACTCAGATTCGGTTAATTTCACCATAGATACGATAACACATCGCTTTAAATCAAAAGCACGTAAAAATATATTTATTGCAAAATACTCTTCTAACGGGAAGCTGCTTTTTGCAAAACACACAGGCACACCTATTGGTACAAATAGTCTACATTCAATTTGTGTTGATTCTTCCGATAACTTAATAATAACAGGACAATTTACGTCTGGATTAGACATAGACTTTGACACGTCCACATATATACTAAGTATCCCTTTCGCTGCAAGCACTCCTTTCATCGCAACCTACGACAGCTCATTTAAATTAGTTATGGCTAAACCAATTAGCATATACAGTGTAACTCCATACATAATTACAGTTGATAAAAGAAACAATCTTGTTTTATGTGGAACTTTCCAAAGTAAAGCAGAGTTTAATGTCAATGGAACAGATACGACGTTAATAGCCAAAGATTTGTCAGACATCTTTATGCTTAAAATTAAACGTAACGGCAAAATCACGAACATTCAACAGCTAAATGGAAGCAAATGGAACTATTGTTTAGACCTGTTAGTAGGAAATAAAAATGAACTATACCTGCACGCTTACTCTACAGATGAAATTGGTTATCTCCATAAATTAGATTCTAACTTAAATCTAAAGTTCACTAAAATCTGGAAAAAAAACACTTCATTAAGTTCCAGGTCAGCAACTATTGACGATAAAGATAATATTTATTTAAGCGGTGATTTTAGAGGGTCACTCGATTGTGATCCAAGTCCAAAAGTTTATGAAATTAAATCCAATGGATTTCAACAAGCAGGATATTTGATAAAAGTGAACTCAAAGGGAGAATTAATTTGGGCAAAAACTGTCGGTGCAATAAAGCACAGCTCGGCTTTTGATATCTCAATTGATGAATTTTACAACATTTATATGTGTGGCACTTTTCAAGATTCAACCAACTATGGGCTAGACTCAACTAGCTCGGCATGGTTTATTTATAAATCTACGAATATTGAACCTTATATTTTGTCCTATCAGCAATGCTACAAAGACTCCTTTTATTCTGTGGTTACTTGTGATTCATTTATATCACCTAGCAAGAAGTATACGTTCACAAAAACAGGAAAGTACATTGATACAATCAGATTCGATTGCGGAGGAACTATCTGTCACATAGATTTTTATGGACCTATTGATACAACAGGAAAACTTACTATTTCAACTTGTTATGCATATCGGTCTCCAAGTGGCAAGTATACTTGGACAACTTCGGGAACCTACATGGATACGCTAACTAAAGCCAGCTACTGCGGGAAAGATTCTATTATTGAAATATCACTATACATACACCCTAATCCCGTAAACTCTCATTACTTATTTTCCTGCAACCCGTTGAGGTCTCCAAGTGGTAATCAGGTATGGAAAACGTCTGGTGTATATTTTGATACTTTGGTTAACCCTGTATCCCAATGCGATTCCATTTTGACTTATCACTTAACTATTGGACAATCTGACACCTCAATTAACATAATAAGTTGTAACGATTATCAGCTCCCAGGTGGGTCTAAGAGATGGAATTCCTCCGGTGTTTATATTGATACACTTATTTCTTCAACAGGTTGCGATTCAATTATTGAAGTTAATCTTACGATTGCTTCCAATTCAATAAAATTCCTAAACGTCTCAGGTTGTGATGTATTTACTACATCAACTGGGAAAACCTATTCAACAGAGGGGCATCATAAAGATACACTTGTAAATAATATTGGATGTGATTCGATAATAACTTACGTGGTGGCATTGGATAAATATCCAAGAGTAAATAAAACTATTGAGTCTTGTTTTCCAATATGGTCGCCAAACGGAGAAGAGTTTTGGAAAATAAGTGGCGAATATTATGACACTATTGCATCTTTAGGTCCATGTGACACAATTCATATATTTAATGTAGAAATCATAGAAATCGATACCGCAGTATATGTTTCTAGTGATACATTAACGGCAGCGGCAAATAACTCAAATTACCAATGGTTGCGTTGTAATCCCGAAAATTTTGAAAGATTAGACGGTGACACGTTTCAACAATTTGTTGCAAAAAGAAAAGGAATGTATGCTGTTGAAATTAGTGCTAAGTATTGTATTGATACATCTCAATGTAATCTTATCGAAAATGCAGGTGTTCCATATTTCGTTCTACATAATAACATTTCAATTCAACCAAATCCAACAAATAACTTTTTGAAGATTTTATCCAATTTAGACGTTAACTTACCCGTAAAATATAGACTCAGTAATCAAATTGGTCAAATTGTAAAATTCGGAACTATCGAATTGCCTTCGCAAATAAATCTTGAATCACTAAAAAATGGCATGTACTTTTTGATTCTTGAAATGGACGGAGAACAAACTTATGTTCAGCGAGTTATGAAGATGTAAAAATGCATTGTTAACAACTCGTTATATAAATCACAAATTCTTTCCGATAAGATAAAACTCCCAAGACTATGCTACTAATATCGATTCTTTTTCCAAACTACTCGTTCAGAAAACTCATAAATTGTAAAAATCATAATAAGCATAAATAAGATACTAAGATAATTATAAGCTAAAAATGGCGACGAGTACCCATGGTCTTTAATTATCGATCGCACACTTCCATTTATTTTATAATTATATAATATAGATACCCTGTCATTTTTTAATGCCCTTTCAACGTAGCAGCTATCAATTTGACTTTTTCCATCTCTTTCAAATCGATAAACAACTTTTATTGGTGAAGTATAATCTTCTGATGACGCTGGATCTCCACTGGAAAAAATTAAGTCCGACTTTGCTTGATTTAAAATGAGACCAGTGCATGTTTTTACGCCAGGAGTAATTCTTAAAATCAAATCGTCAACACCATAGAAGAGGAATAAAGACAACCACTAGCATGCCAAAACTACCAGCTAACTGGGCTTTCATTTTGGCTGAATAACTCTTGAGCATTAATCTGGTTTATGTTTGGTAATGTATTATTTCAACTCGAATTCTCTTACGTGTTCCTTAATTATTTTCTCTCGTAAAACATAATTTGACTTCAAGCTCTCGAATCTATTATTTAGGAAATAGTCAGCTATCGATACATATACTGCTTTGTTTTCTTCTGATACCGGAAAATATTTCAGGGTCGACTGTAAGTCAGAATACTTTGGCAACCACATAGAACAGAATTCATTAGAATCACTACAGATATTATACATTTCTTTAGGTTCAAATATTCGTCCGCGATTATGAGTTATGTAAGTGTCTGCATTGTATGTCTCAATAAACCGTCGCAACGAGAGTGGTTGATCGGATAAATCGTAACTATAAATAACCCCATCGCACTCACAAGATTGACCATTTACAACATTAACATCTAAACGAGTACACATTGCTTCATTATAAAGCGTGTCAAAAACAAATTGACCGTGGTAGTCTTCAATAAATACACAATTTGTATGTTCTCTCCATCCATAACTCCATTCAAAATGCAAGGTGTCATTCATAAAATAAATGGAATCCGAATGCAATTGAAAATCATATGAAGCATATTGGAGGTTAAACGTTCTAGAATCCCAGTCGATTAAACCAATTGCGGTATCTACCTGACTATCATTCGTGTAGGTATTTAACCGATAAATTGGGTATTTGGTTATTGGTTGGTTTAGTGCTTCAACAGCGCTATTTAGAATGCCAGGTTCATGTATAATCTCAGGTAAATAATCAGAAACAAAGTCATCATACTTTGTTGAATCTTGAAATAATTCGACACTATATTTAATTATAGTGTCTTCGGTTTCGTAGCTAAACAGAAAATCATTTGCCCTATGCTGTATATCCATACTTTTCACCGGGTGCATAAAGTCGAAACTGCTAAATCCATCTGGGTATTTTAAACTTCCCACATAAAGTAAAGTGTCTTTACCAATTTCATAAAGGGCACAATCCCAGAGGCCCGCCAATAACAATTGCTTACGGTCACAATTCTCAGAAGAATATTGTGTGATAGGGTTTAACATGGTATTTTGAGAATAATGCTCAAACCATTTTGACTTATTACCGGACTTAAATCGAACCTGTGTTTGGTCAGATAAATAAGGATCACCCGATCGAAATGTCGTGATTGTATACCCTTCTTGCTCAGATATTCCAACGTCAAAGTTTAGGGTAAATACCAGCTCATCTTTTCGTTCAACGGGATAGTCTAGAAGTACACGGTCAATAAATTGAATCGAATCATTTGTAAATGTGCAGTCCACGTCTAATCGGTCATCAGTGGGTATCTCCGCCACTTCCTTCACACACCCAAACCCAACTACTATTAACGAGAAAATAAGATGCCGAGTCAAGTTTAACATTTAATCAAAACGTTTTTCCCAATACCCAACATCTGCCCACTGATTAAACTTGAAACCAACGTTGTGAAACACTCCAACTTTTTCATAACCCAACGATTCATGCAATCGAATGCTAGAATCATTTGGCATTGTAATTCCGCCAATTAAGTGCTTAAATCCAGCTCGCTGTGTCTCTTTCAATAACTCGGTATACAATCCAAAACCGATACCTCTGCCTTCAAAGCCATTTTTTACATATATCGACGTTTCGACAGTAAAACGATATGCACTTCTAGATTTCCATTCATTGGCATACGCATACGCAACAACTTCGTTTTTATATTCTGTAACTAAATAAGGGTATTTTGAAGATATTAACCGAATGCGCTCTGACATCGCCGACTCAGTGAGTTGAGTCTCTTCAAACGTTACGAGACTTGTCGCCACATAATGATTATATATTTCAGTTATAGCCTTACTATCTGACTCAGTTACTCTTCGAATTTTAACTAAATCACCAATCAAAGCTTATCTCAAATATTTATCAAGTAAAAATACCATTGAAGTAATTGCAGCACAGCCAAGTTCTAATTCCCTCTTGTTAACCGCATCAAATACATCCGTTTCGCTGTGGTGATAATCAAAGTATCGTTGAGAATCTGGCACCAACCCCAATGAAATCAACTTTGGGTTAACTTTATTTTCAGGTGTATTTAAAGGACCGATATCAACTCCAGCGTAACCAGGTTCAAAGTAATGAAGGCCATATCCATCGAGCAATGTTTTAAATGACTGAACAAAAACTGTTTCAGCTGAATCGGCTTTTATTGTAAACCCTCTTGGACTAAACCCACCTCTATCACTTTCTATTGCTACAACATGATTTTCGTTCATTTGCTTTGCCTTTTTAGCATAGCCCTTCCCTCCCATGTTTCCGTTTTCTTCGTTCATAAACAATACAACCCGAATCGTGTAATTCGGTCGATAATTTAATGCCTTAAGAATTCTAAGCACTTCCATGCTATGCACAATTCCAGCGCCGTCATCATGAGCACCTTGACCAACATCCCAACTATCCAAGTGACCACCAATCACAATAACCTTTTCTGGGTATAGTGATCCACGAATCTCCCCAATTACATTATTGGACATAACGTTTTCATTCGTATGCGCATTTATGTTTAGGGTAATTTTTGCTGTCCCATTACTTTCTAAATATTGATGCAGCATATTCGCATCTTGTGTACTAACAGCAGCCGCTGGAATCTTTCTAATTCCTTCCTTATACCCCATACTTCCTGTATGCGCATGACGGTCATTTTCGAGCAATGTCATGCTTCGAACCAAAACAGCGATCGCACCATACTTTGCCGCAGTTGCTGCACCAGCATAACGTTGATCAACACATCCGCCATAACTTTCAAAAGTGCTAATTGGTTTTGGATCCATCGGACGATTGTAAAACACTATTTTCCCTTTAATGCCTTCTTCTCCTAATTTTTCAACATCTTCAAGACTTTGAACTTCAACTAAATCACCCTGCATTGGTCCATCGGTACCAACGGAACCTCCAAGTGTTTTAATCGAAAAATCAACATCCATCTCTTCACTAATGGCAGCCCATTCTACATCACCTCGAACCCAATATGGCACCTCGATTGGTTGAAGATAAACACGATCAAGCGGAAGTTTTTCCAACGTTTTCTTTCCCCAAGTTACGGCTTGAACAGCTTCTTGGGAACCACTTAGTCTATTCCCAATCACTTTACACAAATACTCAAGATTCTTATAACTTTCACCGTTCACCAACGCTTGATCAAAAATTTGTCTAATAAACGCTGAATCAGATATTGCAGTTTCATCAACTTGTGCCACGCTACCAAAACTGGTTATAAACGTAAGGGTGAAAATTAAAATTATATTTTTCATAAACATTAAAGCACAAGTATACGTATTGACAAGAATAATTCGTCAGGTATTCGGTACATATTTTGACTACTGTTAGTGTACTTATTTCACACTTACAACGTTTTAAAAATACATTTGCACTAATGAAAAATTTCAATCTTAAAAACATCAGCCTTTTAACCTTCTTAATTGTTGCTATTTCGTTTATTACTTTAAAGTCAGATACCCAGCGAACACAGGAAGATGGAATATCATTCTCTCACATTGACTTTAAAGCTGCCAAGGCTTTAGCCAAGAAAGAAAACAAGTTGATTTTTATTGATGCATATACCACATGGTGTGGCCCTTGTAAATTAATGTCAAAAACTGTGTTTAAAGAAAAGGCCGTTGGTGACTATTACAATGCTCACTATATAAATTTGAAAGTTGATATGGAAACAGGCGAAGGATTGTTTTTAGGAAAAAAATACAACGTTACTGGTTATCCAACATTCTTATATATCAAGCCCGACGGAAGCTTAGTTAAAAAAACAATGGGAGCAACAAGTTCTGACAAGTTTATTGGCTACGCTAAACAAGCGAAAAAATCTAGTTAAGTAAATCTAGAAAAGAAGGCGGTACAGGATTCACTTTTCGTGTTTCGTAATCAAAACACACCATTCTTGTTTTAACCAACGCCAAAGGCTTTTGAGTAGTTTCGTTATACAAACTATAGACAAAATCAAAGCTTGAGTTTGATACATCTAATACACCAAGTTTAATCGATATTTCATTACCCAGAAAGCCTTCACTCAAATAGGACACAGCTGCATCTCCCTGTATTAGGCTTGTACCAAAGAAATCTATTTCACTTTTGCCATGACTTCGAAGAAATAGTATTCTGCTTTCTTGTACATAAGCTAAAATCTTATCATTTGCTAAATGGTTTCCATAATTAAGATCTCCAACTCTAACCGTGAGTTGACAAGTATGAATATAAGTTTGGGGTTCAATTATTCGTATTCGTCCCATCTTAAAAAGACTTAAACATTGTTACATGAGATTCTTCTATCGTTGCAGCTTTTTTATTTGCCTCATCAAACAACACAAACGTAACTTCAGCTGCAGCTGCGACATCTTCACCTTTAGAAATAGTTTGAATAAACGAAATTGTTTTACGTTTCACCTCACCCAGTTTTGTTTCAATATGAATAGAATCATTGGGGAGTAACGCCTTTTTAAAACTGATGTTTATGTTCACAACAAAAAATTGTAAACCCAATTCGTTTACTCGTTCAATTAGGTTATGAGTTTCCAAAGCCGCCCAGCGACTTTCTTCCAAAAACTCTAAATATCGTGCATTGTTTACATGACCGTAGGCATCACAATGAAAACCACGGACAATAATGGAATGTATATGAGCCAATTAACCTTCTATATCTAATAAGTGATCTGATGTATCTACAGACGACTCGTACTCAACATCCACATATCTGTAAAAAGCAGCCGACATTCCTGCAATGAACAAGCTATAGAATAAAACATTAAATACGATTTGGAAAACGTAGTTAACGACAACTCCAGCGGTGCCTATAAATGACACTAAGCCAGCAATTAACAGAAATATTAACACGCTGAGTATTCCAACAACAATAAAGACCAAAAGTAGTTTAAACCCTCGCCCCCACGTTATATTTTTCAAGCTAAATGAAATGCTTTCGCTAACTGTCATTTCACCATGCACTATGGCACCATAAGCAGCTGAAAAGCGCAATAAAAAAGCTGCAACAAACAAAAGTCCTATAAACATAAGTACAGGAGAGGTTGCTGTGGCTAGCAGAACGAGGAGCAGAACCGAACCTATGTAAATTGCAAACACCAGAAAGTAAATTGCAATTATTTTAAGCACGTTTTTATTAAACGCACCGTTAAAAGCTTTGCCAATATCTGCACCAGTTCCTTCAATAATTTGCTGACTTATAATCAACATAAAATTTATTATCCATGAAGAAACAAGTAAGAACACAATCATCATCAAGGTGAATAAGCTTATCATTTTACCAATGCCACCATTGCCAATTAGCGATTCGGCAATTTCTTGATTTCTATCTTGAAGTGCCTCAAAATCAAAAACATTCGCAGGTTCACGAAGGATGTCCATCAGCTCGCTACTTAAAAAGCTACCTAACACAACAAAAACGAAAAGCAGCGATAAAATGAAGCTCGCAATAGTTACAATTGTAACTGGTTTAAAAAGATCCTTAGCGTGCTGCCACACACCATTTCCTAGGTCATTTTTGAATTGTTCTATTCTATTCATATTCCAAATATATTAAATACATCCATGTTTCAATCATGTTTATGCTTCGTGAACAAGATTTAATATGCTTGTGTGCATCTCAGCAGTTTTTTATCTAGTATTGAATAAAAGAATCTCTATGGCAGAATTACTGCATTCGAAAGGCAAGTTCGGCACTGCACCTGTATTTCTAACCGCGATATCTACCATATTAGGAGCGGTAATGTTTCTTAGGTTTGGTTTTGCCGTTGGAGCAGTTGGCTTCATTGGCACCATCACTATAGTGATTATCGGACATATGGTTACAATTCCTACAGCTATGTCACTTGCTGAAATAGCTACGAATCAAAAAGTTGAAGGTGGAGGTGAATATTATATTATATCAAGATCTTTTGGTTTAACTATTGGGGCTTCCATTGGCCTTGCTCTATATTTATCGCAAGCAATCAGTGTAGCATTTTACGTCATAGCGTTTTCGGAAGCGTTTGAGCCAGTGCTCAGGACATTGCAAGACTCAACTGGGATTGACATTGCATATAGTAAACGGCTTTTAGGTTTAATTAGCGTTGGGCTCCTTGCTGCCTTAATGTATACCAAAGGTGCTAAAACAGGTATGTGGATGCTCTACGTGGTAGTTGGTATTTTAGCAGTTTCTCTGATCATGTTCTTTGCAGGAACTGGTCTAACAAATTCAGACTTTTTATTAGACGGAAGCGGAGATATAAATGAAGACTTCTTTGTGGTTTTCGCAATTGTTTTCCCTGCATTTACTGGAATGACTGCTGGTGTTGGCTTGTCTGGCGATTTAAAAGACCCAAAAAAATCAATTCCTCGTGGAACCTTGTTCGCGACAGTTATTGGTATGCTTATTTACGTCTTAATTGCAGTGAAGCTAGCAGGTTCTGCATCGAGAGATGCCTTACTTAATGATCAATTAGTGATGTCGAACATTGCTATTTGGGGACCAATAATTCCGATTGGGTTGGCAGCAGCAACTATCTCAAGTGCTTTAGGAAGTGTAATGGTTGCGCCACGAACATTAAGCGCCATTGCAGCGGATAAGATTATTCCTATTCCGCGTTTCAATCGGGTGTTTGGCAAGCTTAAAGCAAATAATGACGAGCCAGTTAATGCATCAATGCTAACCTGTGGAATCGCCTTCTTTTTTGTTTTATTAGGAGATATTAACGCTGTTGCTGAAGTTATCTCGATGTTTTTCATGGTAACTTATGGAGCGATTTGTTTAATCTCATTACTTGAAAACTTTGCGTCCAATCCAGGATATCGTCCATCCTTTAAATCAAAATGGTACATAAGCCTAATCGGAGCAGTTTTGTGTGTTATATTGATGTTTAAAATCAATACCGTTTACGCAGTTCTTTCAATAGGGTTAATGGGTTTCACATATTACATTTTGACTCGCTCTCAAAATCACAAAAGTGATATGAGTAATATTTTTAGTGGTGTAATTTTTCAGATAAGTCGAAACCTTCATGTCTTTTTGCAAAAATCTAAACAAGAAGAGAATATGGACGAATGGCGACCATCAGTTGTCGCGATTAGCAAAGACTCATTTAGCCGACATGATGAATTTGATTTGCTTCGGTGGATATCTCACCGGAAAGGTTTTGGCATGTACATTCATCATATTGATGGTTATTTAAGCAAAGAGACCTCCGACCAAGCTAAAGAATGTTTAAAACGACTAATTCGACTTACCCAAGTGAGTAAAAGTAGTGTATTTGTCGACACAATTATTAATCCTACTTACAAATCGAGTATTTCACAAACGCTGCAATTGCCTGGTGTTTCTGGAAAAGAGAACAATATGGTGTTGTTCGAATTCTACAAGACTCGTGAAGATTCGATGGAGGAAATTTTAGATAATATCGGATTGGTAAAAGCTGTTGGATATGACACATGTATTTTATGTTCAAGTGAAAAGAAGTTTGGTTTTACAAACGAAATCCATATTTGGATAACAAGTAACGACTATCAAAATGCCAATTTAATGATTTACATGGCGTATATCATACTAGGTCATCCTGATTGGAATGATGGTATAATTAAGCTTTTTGCTATTCACCCTGAAGGAGAAATTGGCACTGAACGTATTAAGTTAAAAGAAATGATCAAGACGGGTAGACTGCCTATTTCCGCAAATAATATTCGTATCATTCCTATTCAAGAAGATGTTACAACGAAACAAATTATCAACCAGAACTCAAAAGATGCTGACTTAACGATTGTTGGTTTTAGAAGTGATCTCTTAAAGAAAACAGGCGTTGACTTTTTTAGAGGATATGATAATGTTGGAAATGTGCTTTTTGTAAATAGCCAGAACGAGAAAGAAATCTCGTAGAACGAAGTTGGAAGTCTGAAGTTTGAAGTCTGAAGTCAGAATTACCCAAATCGAAATCTTAGTCAGAATTCTAAGTTTGTTTGTCGATGTCAAATCTGAAATCCAAAACCTTGAATCATCAATCCGAAATCTAACGGGTTTTATTTCAAAAGTTCCCTAGCATTTGCCATTGCTGCTTCTGTCACAATATCACCACCAAGCATTTGAGCAATTTTTTCAACGCGCTCATTTGGGTCTAATGGTTTAATGTAAGTATTAGTTTGAGCATCTTCCACCTTCTTATACACGTAAAAGTGTGCATTGCCCTTGGATGCTATTTGTGGTAAATGTGTGATCGAAATCACTTGCATGTTACTAGACAAAGTGTGCATCATATCACCCATTTTCAATGCAATTTCACCTGATACTCCTGTGTCAATTTCGTCAAAAATTATAGTGGGCAAGCTCTTATTTGCCGCGAGATAGGATTTCATGATTAACATTAGTCTCGACAACTCTCCACCTGAAGCTACCTTGTGCGCAGGTCTTAAAGAACTACCCTTATTGGATGAAAACAATAGCTGAAACTCAGACAAGCCATGCAGAGTAAGGTTCGAGGTAGTTGTTAAGTCAAGCTTTAGTTGTGCGTTTGGTAATCCAAGGTAATCCAAATCATTATTAGCTTTTACTTCAATGTTTGAAATGGTCACCTTCCGGCTTTCATGAAGCTCTTTTGCCAATTCAGTTGAAGACTCTAAGTGTAGCTGAATTGACTTTTGGAGTTTTTCAAGTTCAAGCTCATTGTCGACGTTTAGCGATAATTTCTCAGCTAAATCTGCCTTTATCGTAGATAATTCTTCTATCGATGAAACGCGATGTTTGGTTTGAAGCGCATGAAGCTTTGCCATTAACTCATTAACCTCTTCTAAACGCTGAGGATCAGGTTGAACATTTGTTGCAAAATTTGAAATTTCTGTGGATATTTCATCCAAGTCTATCGACACACCTTTCAGTCGATTAACGATTCCTAAAAACTCATCACCAGCCTTCAGTTTCTGAACCTGATGCAAGATTTGGTTTAGTTTGTTGACAATAGATTCTTCGTCGCCTTCCAAACTATGGATAGATTGGGCTAACGTTTCACCAATTTCATCCGCATTTTGCAAAAGTTCATGCTCTGCCTCAATATCTGTTTTGGTCAAATAGTCGAGATCAATTTCTTCCAATTCGTTATATAAAAACTGAAAGTAATCTTGCTCTGCTTGTTGTTTGGAAACTGTCTCTTGAAGGTTTTCTAAGCGACTTAGCTCTTGTCGATACATTGTATAAGCTTCCGAATATGACGTGGCAAGTTGTGTTGAATTAGTCACAGTATCGAGCCAATTAAAAAGAAAGTTTTGATTTCCTAAATGCAGTGTTTGATGCTGAGAATGAATATCAACTAACTCTTCGCCAATTAGTTTCATTACATTTAAACTAACCGGTGTATCATTTACAAACGCCCGTGACTTTCCTGAAGGTAAAATTTCCCTTCTTAGAATAGTTTCAGGGCTATAATCCAGATCATACTTCTCGAACAGTGGTTTTATTGCAAGCTTTGTTACATCAAAAACACCTTCAATAATACATTTCGACTCCGACTCAAGAACCGCTTTCATGTCAGCACGTTCTCCAAGAATCAAACCTAGTGCACCAATAAGGATGGATTTACCAGCACCCGTTTCTCCTGTAATAATATTCAGGCCAGATTCCGGTTTAAACTGAAGCGATTTAATCAGAACAAAATTGTCAACTCGAAGCTCTTTAAGCATACACAAAAATACATTGCTAAGCAGGTTTTAGAATATGTTTTTTCAAAATGTGAATTAAGTTTTGTTCCATCCACACAACCACTTAATTTCGCTTAGATGAATAACAAGCCGCTTATATTAATTAGCAACGATGATGGAATAACTGCTCCTGGGATTCGTGTCTTAGTTGACTGTATGAAAAAGTTGGGTACTGTTGTGGTTGTCGCTCCTGATAGTCCACAATCTGGTATGGGACACGCAATTACAATAAATGAGTCCTTGCGACTTGACGAAAGTGATTACTTTGGGCCAGACGTATTAGCATATCAATGTTCTGGGACACCTGCTGATTGTGTTAAACTTGCTTTGGATAAAGTTTTAGACAGAAAGCCTGACTTATTAGTTTCTGGTATAAATCATGGATCTAATTCGTCGGTAAATGTTATCTATTCTGGAACAATGTCAGCAGCTATGGAAGGAGCTATAGACGGTTTACAAGCCATTGGATTTTCACTATTAGACTATAGCCTTGACGCAGACTTTACTACTGCCGCAGAAGTTGTCTCTAAAGTTGCTGCAAAAGTATTGGACAAGAAGCTACCTTCTGACTGCTTATTAAACGTCAACATTCCCAAAGTTCCTTTGTCAGAATTAAAAGGCATAAAAATATGTAGACAAGCAAAGGCTAAATGGGTAGAAAAATTTGATGAGCGAGAAGACCCTTATGGAAGAAAGTACTTTTGGCTAACCGGCGAATTTGTAAACATGGATAACGGAGAAGACACCGACGAGTGGGCATTAAAACATGGTTATGCTTCTGTTGTTCCCGTTCAATTCGATCTTACAGCGCATCACGTCATTGGAAATCTAAATAGTTGGAATCTGAATGAATAAAATTAATAAAGTCTACTGGGGTTTTATTGTTGGAATAGTCGCTCCATTAGTAGCAATGAGCATTTTATATTTTGGAAGCGGTGCTAACATTGATTTTGGAAACACAGATAACTTATCCTTGAATCTAAAGTTTCTAAGCCCTTTCGTACGACTTAGTTTAGTGGTTAATATGATCTTTTTTATTCCATACGGAAAAAGCCCAAAGATTAAATTCCTTCGTGGATTAATAGCCGCTACCTTCATCTATGGTTTTATAATTATCTGGATTCATTTTCTGTGAAGTACTTTTTAATTGCAGGCGAAGCATCTGGAGATTTACACGGTGCAGATGTAGTTTCCGAAATTAGAGGTCTAGATAAAGACGCTCAAATTGTTGGAATGGGCGGAGATAAAATGAAGTCTGCAGGTACGAAGCTCATTGTTTCGTACAAAGAATACAGTTTTATGGGTTTCGTTGAAGTTTTGTTTAATCTGCGAAAAATCAAGAAACTATTCACTATTGTGAAGCAATCTATTTTAGATAACAAACCAGATCGTGTTGTACTTATTGATTATGGCGGGTTCAATCTGAAAATTGCAAAATTTTGTCATGAATTAAGCATTCCGACACATTTTTATATTCTTCCAAAAACATGGGCTTGGAACGAAAAACGTGTTTTAAAAATCAAAAAGTATGTCGACAAAGGATATTGCATTTTCCCGTTTGAAGAAGAATACTTTAAGGGCCATGGGATAAACGCTTCTTATGTTGGAAACCCTGTACAACATCAAATACAAGAATATTTGAGTAATCGAAAAGACACAACACGGATAGAAAAACAAATCGCTCTTTTACCTGGTAGTCGAAAGCAAGAAATTGAACGAATTACTCCGCGAATGTTAGAGTTTGCCAAGACCCGAAAAGATCTTTCCTTTGTCTTAGCCGCTCATGATAGAGAAGCATATGGTACGTTTACGTTTCCTCATAATGTCCGATTTTCAGATAAAAGCACATATGATATTGTCGCAGAGTCTCAGGCCGCTATAGTTACAAGTGGTACAGCAAATCTTGAAACTGCATTGTTAAATACGCCACAAGTTGTTGTTTATGTTGCAAACTCAATATCGTATGCAATTGGAAAACGACTTGTTCGTTTAAAATATATCTCTCCTGTCAACCTCATTATGGACAAACTTGTGATAAAAGAACTCATTCAAGATGACTATAATATCGTAACTTTGGAATCAGAGGTTAATCGTTTGTTGGATACTAAAACTTCGAAAATGATGACCTCCAATTACCAAGAATTAAAAACAATTTTAGGAAACAATTCTGCTGCACACGAAGTAGCAAAATCAATAACAGAACAAAAATGAAAACAAATATTGTAATACTATTAGGACTCACAATGATCTTTGCTTCTGCTTGTAAAAGTAAAAGTGCTGCACTTGTTGAAGACGACAACACAATACAAATAGCAATTGAAGTTGCGGAGCAACATTGTGGTGGAGCGGAGTTAAGTGAAACGGAGTTCGAAGAATTAACAAAACTGAAACCTTTTTCAAATGGTGTCATTTATATATCGACAATGGTGAACCCAGAAACCTTTGAAAACGAAGTGAAAGTTAATTTAGACAAGGGAGGTATAGCCAAACTTAATTTGGATTCAGGCTTATATGTAGTTTCATTTTATTCGTTGGTCCCTCCACCTGTAGAGGAGGAAACAAAAGATGACAAGGAAACAAAACCTAAAATGGAAGCTGGCGACAATCCTAATCCTCCAGCAGGAGACCAAATGTCACCAGAAATGCAGAAAAAAGATTGTGAAATTCGATGGAAAAGAATGAGTGCAATGCCTTTTAAAGTTGTTGGCGGAAAGAAGGCGTATATGCTTCCGATAAACAAAGAATGTAATCCTTGTGAACCACCAAGACCCTAATCAAGGCGGTGGAGGATAACACGGGTTACAATCAAAATGCAAATTAACCAGAATTGCTGTATCACTAGCAATTGAGATTGTTTTCAGAACTCGTTGCTTGTACTCAATCACACAGTTCTTAGTACTTTCTTTGTCTCCATCAATTAACTTCATTTCAGGAACCAGACGGATGGTATATTCACCAATTGGCACTGCCGTTTTATAGGTAGAGTCGTCCTTTGCATAAAAGCTATCAATACACATTATATTTTTATCATATAGATATAACATTGTACCATTAAAAGGATGCGGAGTAGCAATATTTTTCAACATTAAATCAGATGGTGCAGCACCTCCGCAATACGAATTCGTTTTAGTAAACTGAATTTCGACAACTGACGACGATTCGTTTTTACATTTCTCTGCCGTAAATAATGTGAATGTTAGTAATATTAATAGAAACCGAGGCATCCGAATTATAGATTTCCTCTTCTTTCTTGTTCTCTCTCAATTGATTCGAACAATGCTTTAAAGTTACCTTTACCAAAAGACTGAGCGCCACGACGTTGAATTATTTCAAAAAACAATGTAGGTCTGTCTTCTACAGGTTTTGTAAATATTTGTAGCAAATACCCCTCATCATCGCGGTCTACAAGGATGTTGTATTTCTTTAACTCTTCTAAATCTTCTTTTATCTCTCCAACTCTTTCTAACAAATCGTCGTAATACGTGTCAGGTACATATAAAAATTCTATTCCTCTTTTTCGTAATTCGCCAATTGTATGAAGAATGTTATCAGTTGCTACTGCGATATGTTGCACTCCAGCACCTTTATAAAAATCCAAATACTCCTCAATTTGAGATTTCTTTTTCCCATCAGCTGGTTCATTGATTGGAAACTTAACGTATCCGTTTCCATTACTAACAACCTTAGACATCAAAGCACTGTATTCAGTAGAAATATCTTCATCATCAAACGTTAATAGTAATTTAAAACCAAGAACGTCTTCATAGAACTTCACCCATTCGTTCATTCTACCAAGCTCAACGTTACCAACACAGTGATCTATATGTTTTAATCCAACTGGTGTAGTTTCAATTTTGTGACTTGGCGTTTCATAACCAGGTAAAAACGGTCCATTGTAGTTGGATCTTTCAACAAATTTGTGAATCGTTTCACCATACGTGTGAATTGCTGAAATAATTACATATCCATTTTCGTCTTCGAAACGAGTAGGTTCCATAAATGACTTTGCTCCTCTTTTTATGGTTTCTTCGTAGCTTTTTGTAGCGTCATCTACCCATAGCGATAAGTACTTCACACCATCACCATGTAATTTAACGTGTTCCGCTATTTCTGAATCAGATTCCATAGCAGTAGTAAGTATTAAAACAATCTTGCCTTGTTTCAATACATATGATGCTTTGTCGCGAACACCAGTTTCTGGTCCAGCATATGCGATCAACTCATAGCCCCAAGCCATTTGATAGTAGTATGCCGACTGTTTAGCGTTACCTACAAAAAATTCGATATGATCCGTTCCATTTAACGGTAAAAAATCAACTTGTGGATCTAGAGTGCTTAATGATTCTCGCTTCATTTTGATAAAATTTACTGTGTGCAAATATCTTAAATCTTAAGACAATTAAGGTACTACAGGACATAAAAAAAGGGCACTTAAAAGTGCCCTTTGTGATTCATACAGTTGAATCTTATTCTTTTGTTTCTGCTTCATCTGTAGAAACAGATTCTTCAGTTTTCGTAGCTTCTGCTGCAGGAGCTGCTGCTTTCTTACTACGTCTTGTTCTTTTCGATTTAGTTGCTCCTGACGATTTCGATGCTTTTTGCTCAAGCATAGATTCGTTGAAGTCAACTAGTTCCATCATACACATTTCTGCGTTATCACCTAAACGGTTATGTGTTTTCAGAATTCGTGTATATCCACCTGGTCTGTCCATTACTTTTTCAGCAACCGTGCTAAATAGTTCTCTTACTGATTCTTTATCTTGTAAGTAACTAAATACCACACGACGTGAGTGTGTTGAATCTTCCTTTGATTTAGTGATCAAAGGTTCTACATAAATTCTTAATGCCTTAGCCTTAGCCGTGGTTGTAAAGATTCGTTTATGTAAAATCAACGAGCTTGCCATGTTTGACAACATCGCTTCTCTATGGCCTTTCTTACGACCTAAATGATTAAATTTCTTTCCGTGTCTCATTTCCTTCTAAAATCAAATATTATTCGTCGTCTAAGTTGTATTTAGCGACATCCATTCCAAAATTCAACCCTTTTTCACGTACAAACTCTTCTAATTCTGTAAGAGATTTTTTACCAAAGTTTCTGAATTTCAATAAATCTTCAATGTGATAGCTAACCAATTCTCCAAGAGTTCTGATTTCTGCAGCTTTCAAACAGTTATAAGCACGAACTGAAAGATCTAAATCCGCTAGAGAAGTTTTAAGTATTTTTCTCATGTGAAGTGTGTTTTCATCAACTTCAGCAGTTTTCGTTTTCACTTGGCTATCAAGAAGAATGCTTTCATCAGAGAACAACACTAGGTGTTGAATCATAATTTTAGCAGCCTCTTTAAGTGCATCTTCAGGATGAATAGAACCATCTGTAGACACTTCAAAGATTAATTTTTCGTAATCAGTACGTTGTTCTACTCTAAAATCTTCAACTCTAAACTTAACGTTTTTGATTGGAGTAAAAATCGAGTCAATTGGTACAAGACCGATTGGTGCGTCCGCTGGAAGGTTTTCTTCCGAAGGAACATAACCTCTACCTTTATCCACTGTTAATTCAATTTCTAAATTAACAAAAGGCTCCATATCACAGATAACCATATCAGGATTAAGAATCTCGAAAGAATTCGTGTATCTTGAAATGTCACCTGCTGTAAAAACATCTTTTCCTTTCAGAGAGATGTAGATTTTTTCCACTTCGTGTCCTTCTGTAACTTTTTTAAATCGAACCTGCTTAAGGTTTAAGATAATTTCAGTTACATCTTGAGAAACACCTTTGATCGTTGAGAATTCATGATCAACACTTGGAATTTTAATTGATGTAATCGCATAACCTTCCAATGAAGACAACAAGATTCTTCTCATTGCATTACCAACAGTAACGCCGTATCCCTTTTCTAAAGGAGAAAATTCAAACAGACCATAGTTGTCTGTTTCTTTGTGCATGATTACCTTATCAGGCTTTTGAAAATCTAATATTGCCATTTCTTCTTTTTAATTAGGATTACTTAGAATATAATTCGACGATTAACTGCTCCTTGATGTTTTCTGGAATTTCAGATCGTTCAGGGTAGTTTAAGAACGTACCACTGAAGTTTGATTCATCCCATTGCAACCAAGAGAAGTCTTTTCTTGTTGCTAATGAATTTGTAATAAACTCAATAGACTTAGACTTTTCTCTGATAGAAACAACATCGCCAGGCTTTAATAAGCATGATGGAATGTTTGTAACAACACCATTCACCATTAAGTGCTTGTGAGACACCAATTGACGTGCGCCACTTCTTGTTTTAGCTATACCTAAACGGTAAACAGTATTATCAAGTCGTCCTTCTAGGAATTTTAACAAGTTTTCACCTGTAATACCTTTTTTACGAGCAGCTTTATCAAACAAGTTTGCGAATTGCTTTTCTAATACACCGTAAGTGTACTTCGCTTTTTGCTTTTCAGCCAACTGAACCGCATATTCAGACTTTTTTCCACGTCTTCTTGCATTTCCATGCTGCCCAGGAGGGTAATTTTTTCTCTCCAGTGCTTTATCTGGGCCAAAAATCGGTTCTTTGAATTTCCGAGCGATCTTAGACTTAGGACCTGTATATCTTGCCATGTATCTTTCTTACTAACTGTATTAAACTCTTCTTCTTTTCGGTGGACGACATCCATTGTGTGGTAATGGAGTTACGTCAGTTATTGACGTTACTTCAATACCAGCAGACTGTAACGTACGAATCGCAGACTCTCTTCCAGAACCTGGACCTTTTACGAAAACATCAACCTTTCTTAAACCTGCATCTGCAGCAATTTTAGCACAATCCATACATGCTGTTTGACCAGCATATGGAGTATTCTTTTTCGAACCTCTGAAGCCCATTTTTCCAGCACTCGACCAAGAAATTACTTGTCCTTGATTGTTTGTGATAGAAATAAGTAAGTTATTAAAACTTGCTTTAATGTGTACTTGCCCTGTAGGCTCAACATTAACTTTTCTTTTCTTAGCTACCTTTTTTCCCGTTGCCATGATTAACTATTTATTACTTGACAGCCTTTTTCTTACCTGCAACAGTTTTTCTCTTACCCTTACGAGTACGACTGTTGTTTTTTGTTCTTTGCCCTCTTAATGGCAATCCTTTTCTATGTCTTAAACCTCTGTAACAACCTATGTCCATCATACGTTTGATGTTCATTTGAGTTTGAGATCTTAACTCCCCTTCTACGGTCATCTCAGAAATAGTAGCACGTATTGAAGCGATATCATTATCGTCCCACTCGTCAACCTTCTTATCCCAAGAGATTTCACCCTTATCAAGGATGTTTTGAGCAGTTGTTAGGCCGATACCGTAGATATATGTTAATCCGATAACGCCTCTTTTTTGTTTAGGTAAATCAACACCTGAAATCCTTGCCATTTCTTAATTATTAACCTTGTCTTTGTTTAAATTTAGGGTTCTTCTTGTTGATTACGTAAACCTTCCCATTACGTTTAACGATTTTACAATCAACACTTCGCTTTTTTACAGCAGCTGTAACTTTCATATCTTTTATTTATATCGGTACGTAATACGTCCTCTTGTTAAGTCATATGGGGTCATCTCCACTTGTACTTTGTCTCCAGGTAGAATTCGAATGTAGTGCATTCTCATTTTTCCAGAAATCGTAGCCAATATTTCGTGACCATTTTCTAATTCAACTCTAAACCGAGCATTGGATAACGCTTCCGTTATTACTCCGTCTTGTTTTATAGGTTCTTGTTTCGCCATCTATTATTTAAGGGGTGCAAAAGTAGCAAATAATATTTTGATATTCAAATCTAACCTGCTATTGCTCCTCCAGTGGATGATCTTCCTTTAATTCTTCCTGTTTTCATCAATCCATCATAGTGTCGCATCAATAGATGTGACTCCACTTGTTGCAATGTATCTAAGACAACACCAACCATAATCAGTAGTGATGTTCCACCATAGAATTGAGCAAATTGATTGTTTACTCCAAAGATGATTGCGAATGCTGGAAAGATCGATACAAAACCCAAGAAGATTGCTCCAGGTAATGTAATTCTTGACATAATAGCATCAACAAAATTTGCAGTAGCTCTACCCGGTTTTACACCTGGAATAAATCCACCATTTCGTTTCAAGTCATCTGCAATTTGATTTGGATTAACTGTGATTGCTGTATAAAAATACGTGAACAATACAATCATCAAAAAGAAAACAAAATTGTATGTAAACGATGTGAAGTCTACGAAGCCGGAGAAGAAGTTTCTCAACCCATCACTGTCTTGGAAGAACCCAGCAACACTACTAGGAATAAACATAAGTGCTTGCGCAAAGATGATTGGCATTACACCAGCAGCATTAACCTTTAGTGGTAAATATTGTCTTACTCCACCAAATTGACGGTTTCCAACAATTCGTTTTGCATATTGTACCGGAATTCTACGTGTTCCTTGTACTAAGAGTATCACAGAAAGTATGACTAGTAGCCAGAAGACGATTTCCAATATAAAGATGATTGGACCACCATTGTTGCTCATTTTGTGTGCAAACTCTGCTAACAACGAGTGCGGTAATTTAGAAATAATACCAACCATGATGATTAACGAAATACCATTTCCTAATCCACGATCTGTAATTCTTTCTCCAATCCACATAGTAAACATTGTACCAGCTACCAAAACGATAACTGAAGTAATCATAAACATCAACTGGTTATCCATTAGGATAGCAGCACTTTTGTTTTGATCAGATTGAAAGCTAATAATGAAACTAATAGCTTGAACAGCAGTAATGGCGATAGTTAACCAACGTGTGATTTGATTCATTCGTTGACGTCCATCCTCCCCTTCTTTTGACATTTTTTGGAACGTAGGAACAGCAACCGTTAATAACTGAATCACAATCGACGCAGAAATGTACGGCATAATACCTAACGCAAAAATGGACGCTCTTTCGAACGCACCACCAGCGAATGTATCAATCAGTCCCATTAAACCTGAAGCAGGATTTCCTTTGTTGATCTCGTCTAATAAGACTTTATCAATACCAGGAAGACGAATAAACGTACCTACTCTAAAAACTGCCAACAACAGCAACGTATTTAATATACGTGACCTCAGCTCTTCAATGCTGAAAATATTCTTTATAGTTTCTATTAACTTCTTCATTGATTCTAAAGGGTTTCAACGTTTCCGCCAGCTTTTTCAATTGCTTCTTGAGCTTTTGAAGAAAAAGCGTGAGCTTTAACAGTTAATCCCGATTTGATTTCGCCACGGGCCAATACTTTAATTCTCTCAGTCTTACCAATTAATTTAGCTCCATGTAATATTTCAGGAGTAATCTCAGTAAAGTTGTATTTTTCTACCAACTCTTGAATCTTACTTAAGTTCAATGCAGTATACTCAACTCGGTTTCTGTTTTTGAAACCACGTTTAGGTAATCTTCGTTGGATAGGCATTTGTCCACCCTCGAAACCAGCTTTTCTGCTGTAACCTGTACGTGATTGAGCTCCTTTATGACCTTTTGTAGAAGTTCCACCTCTTCCAGATCCTTGACCTCGACCGATACGTTTTCTTGTTTTAACCGAGCCTTCAGCCGGTTTTAAGCTACTTAAATCCATCTTATTCTTCTACTTTTATCAAGTGACTCACTTTTCTTATCATTCCACGAACCGACGGAGAATCTTCAATCTCATTTGATTGGTTGATTTTCCGTAGACCTAGCGCTTCCATTGTACGCTTTTGGTCTTCAGGTCTCTTAATGGTGCTTCTAACTTTCGTTACTTTAATCTTTCCCATTGTTTTACTTATTAACCGTTAAACACTTTTCTTAAAGAAACACCTCTCTGTTCTGCAACAGTATATGGGTCTCTCAACTTAGACAAAGCATCGATAGTCGCTTTAACCACGTTGTGTGGGTTAGAAGATCCTTTCGATTTTGCTAATACATCGTGAACACCAGCAGATTCTAACACTGCACGCATTGCACCACCAGCAATAACACCAGTACCGTGAGATGCAGGCTTAATGAAAACCTTACCACCACTATACTTTCCATATTGCTCATGAGGTACAGTACCGTTGATAACTGGAACTTTGATTAAGTTCTTTTTCGCATCTTCAATACCTTTTTGGATAGCGTCAATTACTTCACCCGCTTTTCCTAAACCATGGCCTACGATTCCGTTTCCGTCTCCTACTACTACAATAGCAGTAAAGCTAAACGTTCTACCACCCTTCGTTACTTTAGCAACTCGCTGAATACCTACTACGGTATCTTTAAGTTCTAAGTCAGTGGTTTTTATTCTTTTTAATGTTTGCGTTGCCATAGTTTCTTAAAATTTTAATCCTCCTTCTCGAGCACCGTCACCGAAGCTTTTAATTCTTCCGTGGTAGATGTAGCCATTACGGTCAAAAACTACTTCGCTAACTCCATTGCTTGCTGCTTGAGCTGCTAATTGCTTTCCAACTTCGAACGCTTGTTCTACTTTGTTACCACTTAATTCTCCCGCTTTAAGCGAAGAGAACGCTAAGATAGTTCGTTGACTTTCGTCATCAATCAACTGTCCGTATATCTGCTTATTGCTTCGGAATACAGACAATCTAGGCTTAGAAGCAGTTCCGAAAACCTTTTTTCGGATTCTTCTTTTAACCTTTAACCTCTTTTTAATCTTTAGTGTTGACATGTTATCTACTACTATTTAGATGCTGATTTACCAGCTTTTCTTCTAATTTCTTCTCCTACAAATCGAATACCTTTACCTTTAAACGGTTCTGGTTTTCTCATCGATCTAATTTTTGCTGCTACCTGACCAATCAATTGCTTGTCGTGGCTTTCCATGGTAACAATAGGATTTTTTCCTTTTACCGTTTCTGCAGTTACTTTCACTTCTTTAGGTACTTCAAGATAGATATTGTGAGAAAACCCAAGGTTTAACTCTAAAATCTGTCCATTAACCTCAGCCTTGTAACCAACACCAACCAATTCTTGCTGTGTTTTAAAACCTTCAGTTACACCTTGAATCATATTACTGATTAAAGATCGGTATAAACCGTGAAACGCTTTGTGCTGCTTCTGTTCTGTTGATCTTGAAACGACTAACGTGTTGTCTTCAATTTCAATTCCAATAGCTTTATCAATATTTTGATTGAGTTCACCTTTTGGTCCTTTTACTGAAACTACGTTGTTATCGAATTTAATTTCAACACCGCTTGGAATCGAAATCGGGTTATTTCCTATTCTTGACATCGTCTTTTATCTTTATGATACGTAGCAAAGCACTTCGCCACCTACGTTCTCTTTTCTTGCCTCTTTATCTGTCATTACTCCCTTTGAAGTTGACATAATGGCGATACCTAAACCATTAATAACTTTAGGAAGATTTTTTGAATCACGGTATTGTCTCAAACCTGGCTTGCTCACTCTTTTCAGTTCGCGTATTGCTGGTATTTTCGTCAATGGGTGATACTTTAATGCCACTTTAATTACTCCTTGAGGTCCTTCATCTTCGAATTTGTAATTCAAAATGTAACCTTTATCAAAAAGTACCTTAGTGATATCCTTTTTTAAGTTCGACGCTGGGATTTCTACAATCCGGTGGTTTGCCTTAATGGCATTACGTACACGCGTCAAGTAATCTGCTATTGGATCAGTATTCATAATTATCCTTCTTTATTACCAGCTAGCCTTAGTTACGCCAGGGATTTTTCCATCACTAGCCATTTGTCTGAACATATTTCTGCACAAACCGAAGTCTCTGATGTAACCTCTTGGTTTACCAGTAATGCTACATCTGTTTCTTAAACGAACAGGAGAAGCATTTCTTGGTAACTTCTGAAGTGCATCATAATCACCAGCTGCCTTTAATTTCTCTCTTTTTTCGGCATATCTCGCAACCATTTTTTCACGCTTGCGTTGTCTTGCCTTCATTGATTCTTTAGCCATCTTACTTGTCTTGGTTTTTAAATGGGATTCCTAATTCTTTTAACAACTCTAGGCATTCAACATCATTGCCTGCGCTTGTAACGAAGGTGATGTCCATCCCATTAATCGTATTTACTTTATCGATATCAATTTCTGGAAAGATAATCTGTTCAGTAATACCCATTGTATAGTTTCCTCTTCCGTCGAAACCTTTATCGCTTACACCCTGGAAGTCACGAACACGAGGTAAAGATATTGCAACAAGTCTTTCTAAAAACTCGTACATTTTGTCTCCACGCAATGTTACCTTACACCCGATAGGCATATCTTCTCGTAACTTAAAGTTAGAGATTGCTTTTCTTGAGATAGTAGGTACCGCTTGTTGACCAGCGATAATTGTCATTTCTTGTACAGCATTATCTACTAACTTCTTATCAGCTACACCACGGCCTACACCTTGGTTTAAGCAAATCTTTTGAAGCTTTGGAACCTGCATTACATTCGTCCATCCAAACTTTTCTTTCAAAGCAGGAATGATCGATTCGTTATACTTAACTTTTAAACTTGGACTGTACATTTCTATTAAATAAATTCTCCAGTTTTCTTTGAATATCGTTGAAGTTTACCCGCATCGTTTCTTTTTCTTCCGATTCGAGTAGCTTCACCATTAACAACAAGCATCAACTTATCAATGCGGATTGGCGACTCAAGCTTTACGATTGAACCATTTGGATTGTCCGCATCAGGTTTACGATGTTTGGTTACCATGTTTACACCTTTTACGATAGCTGTTCTATCTTTTGGGTAAACCGCTACTACATCACCTGTTTTTGCACGGTCTCTTCCAGATAATACTTTTACAGTATCACCCTTTTTGACATGCATTTTTTTAGGTATGGTATTTCTTTTATTTTCCATTCTTATAAAACTTCAGGTGCCAACGACACGATTTTCATAAATTGCTTATCTCTTAACTCACGAGCTACAGGGCCAAAAATCCGTGTTGCTCTTGGTTCGTTTTGTGGATTTAACAAAACACATGAGTTATCATCAAACTTAATGTAAGAACCATCAGCTCTTCTAAGTTCTTTTTTCGTGCGAACAACAACGGCTCTTGAAACAGCACCTTTTTTGATGTTTCCAGATGGGATAGCCGATTTAACCGTTACAACGATTTTATCACCTACACGAGCGTAACGCTTACCTGTTCCACCTAATACACGGATACAAAGCACTTCTTTAGCACCACTATTATCCGCAACCTTCAATCTTGACTCTTGTTGTATCATCTTACTTCGCCTTTTCTACTATTTCCACTAATCTCCAACGTTTGCTTTTGCTCAAAGGCCGTGTTTCCATGATTCTTACGATATCATTCACAGTGCACTCATTCTTTTCATCGTGAGCAGCAAATTTAGACGTAGCTTTTACGAACTTTCCGTATTTCGGGTGTTTCACTTTTCGTTCAACAGATACAGTAATTGTTTTATCTGCACCGTTACTAACTACAACACCAGTTATTTCTTTTCTCGAATTTCTTTCCATTTTTCGAAATGATTATTTAGCCTCAGTATTAGCGTTATTTCGAGAATTAATCTCTGTCATAAGTCGAGCAACCGTTTTTCTTCCAACAGTAATTTTAGTTGGATTTTCGATTGGCGAAACTGCATGATTAAACTTCAACTTTTGAAGTTGTTTACGCTCTTCCCGCAATGTTGCGTGAAGCTCCTTGTTATTCATTTGTTTAATATCCTCGTAAGTCATTATGCGCTATAATCAGGTTTAACCACAAACTTTGTATTTATTGGAAGTTTTTGAGCAGCTAGTCTCATCCCTTCTTGTGCAACCTCTAAAGGCACACCTTCTACTTCAAATAAGATAGTACCAGGTTTTACAACCGCTACCCAATATTCTGGAGAACCCTTACCTTTACCCATCCGAACTTCAGCAGGCTTTTTGGTAACTGGCTTGTCAGGAAAAATACGAATCCACACTTTCCCTTCTCTCTTCATGTATCTATTCAATGCGATACGCGCTGCTTCTATTTGACGTGAAGTGATCCAGTGTGCTTCCAATCCTTTAAGACCAAAATCACCGAATTCAACTCTATGTCCTCTTGTAGCTAGACCTTTTACACGGCCTTTCTGCTTCTTACGAAATTTTGTACGCTTAGGTAATAACATTTTCTAATCCTCCTATTATCGCTTATTGTTTCTTCTTCTTGGGCCAGAATTTCCGCCTTTCTTACGGTCACCCTTTTTATTTTCACCCATTCCCATATTTATCGATAGGTCTCTCTTAGCATATACTTCTTCTTTAAAGATCCATACTTTGATACCTATTTTTCCATATACTGTTTGAGCTTCTGACAATGCGTAATCGATATCAGCTCTAAACGTATGCAATGGAATTCTTCCTTGCTTGTATTGCTCAGCACGTGCCATTTCCGCTCCGTTTAATCGACCAGAAATAACCACTTTTATACCTTGCGATCCCATTCTCATGGTACTAGCAATTGCCATTTTAATTGCACGTTTGTAAGAAATTCTACCTTCTACTTGCTGTGCAATTGACAATCCTACTAAACGAGCGTCTAACTCCGGACGTTTGATTTCAAAAATGTTTATCTGAACGTCTTTTTTAGTAAGCTTTTTAATTTCTTCTTTAATCTTATCTACTTCAGCACCACCTTTACCAATCACGATACCTGGACGAGCTGTGTGAACGGTAATTATGATTCTTTTAAGTGTTCTTTCGATAAGAACTTTAGAGATACCACCTCGTGGAATACGAACAGCAATATATCTTCTAATTTTGTCGTCTTCAGCTAATTTCTCAGCGAATGTATCCCCACCGTACCAGTTAGATTCCCAACCTCTGACAATTCCTAATCGAAGACTTATTGGATTTACTTTTTGTCCCATTGTTATGCTTCCGTTTCGTTAGTATCCACTAAAACCTCATTATTATCACTAACTACAATTGTGATGTGGTTAGATCTTTTTCTAATTCTGTGCGCTCTACCTTGAGGAGCAGGCTTGATACGCTTTAAAGAACGTCCTTGGTTTACAAAAACTTCTTTTACAACACACTCTTCTTCGTTGCCATCACCGTCATTGGTGTTTCTCCAATTAGACATCGCAGAAAGCAAAAGTTTTTCCATTTTTTCTGCATACACAGGTCGTTGGTTAAACTTCAAAATGTTCAACGCATCTTCAACCTTTTTACCTCTAATTTGATCAGCAACCAAACGCATCTTTCTTGGAGATACTGGGCAGTTATTTAATTTAGCTAAAGCTTCCATTATTATCTACTTGTGTGTCCTTTAAACGTTCTGGTAGGAGCAAATTCCCCTAGCTTGTGACCAACCATGTTTTCCGTTACATATACAGGAATAAACTTGTTCCCGTTGTGAACAGCGATTGTATGTCCTACAAAGTCTGGAGTAATCATTGATCTTCTTGACCAAGTCTTTACAACCGATTTCTTTCCAGATTCACTAAGAGCATCAATTTTACGCTCTAGTTTGTAATCTACAAATGGTCCTTTTTTGAGTGATCTTGCCATTTACCTATTTTTTCTTTTTACGTTCAATTATCAATCTGTTTGAACGCTTGTTAACATCTCTTGTTTTCAAACCTTTAGAGTAAACTCCATTACGAGAACGTGCTTGTCCCCCTTTATTTCTACCTTCCCCTCCACCTTGTGGGTGATCTACTGGGTTCATTGCAGCTGGTCTAACTCGTGGTCTTCTTCCTAACCATCTATTTCTTCCTGCCTTACCAAGACGCACTAAGCTATGATCTGGATTTGACACTGTACCAATTGTCGCTACACATGTCATCAATATCATTCGAGTTTCGCCCGATGGCATTTTGATGATTGCATATTTACCATCTCTTGCCAACAATTGTGCATTTGTTCCAGCGCTTCTACAAATCTCAGCACCTTTACCAGGCTGCAATTCGATATTGTGAATGATAGAACCCAACGGCATGTCAGACAATGGTAAACAATTCCCAACCTCAGGAGAAACACCTTTTCCAGATTGTACAATCTGTCCAACTTCGATGCCTACTGGTGCTAGAATATATCTTTTTTCACCGTCTTCAAACTTAATCAAGGAAATGAACGCCGACCTATTTGGATCGTATTCAACAGTCATTACTTCTGCTCTTCCTTCTTTGTTTCGCTTAAAGTCGATAACACGGTATCTTCTTTTGTGACCACCACCGATATTTCGAGTAGTCATTCTACCTTGGTTGTTTCTACCGCCCGATCTTTTCATCGGAGCAAGCAAACTCTTCTCAGGTTTAGAAGCAGTTAACTCAACAAATGTGTTAGCTACTCTAAATCGTTGACCGGGTGTAATCGGATTTAATCTCTTTACTGCCATATCTATACGCTTTCGAAGAAGTCAATTTCTTGACCATCTTTGATACTAATTATCGCTTTTTTGAAGTTTGATTTCTTTCCATTCTGTGCACCAGACTTTGTAAATCTAAACTTACGTTTTCCTCTATATACCATGGTGCTGATACCAGTTACCTCTACACCATACATTTCTTCTACGTCTTTAATGATTTCCGGTTTGGTAGCATGAAGGTCTACAATAAATGCATATTGATTAACCTTTTCTGCCAACATGTTGGACTTCTCAGTTATTAACGGTTTTACTACAGCTCCCATCTTAATTCGCTTTCAAATTTTCAGTAAGTTTATTTACTGCTTCTTCAGTAAATATGATATTTTTTGCCTTCAAAATGCTGTAAGTATTTAGTGTATCACACGTGATAACCTCAGCATTAGGAATATTTCTCGCTGAAAGAGTAACATTTGAATCCGCAGATGCCGTTACTAGTAACGAACGATTATCTGCTAACTTTAAACCATTAAGTAACGCTACATATGATTTAGTGCTAGGCTTGTCCATAGCGACTGAATCCAAAACAACAATATTTTTATCATTTGCTTTGTGAGACAATGCTGAACGACGAGCAACATCTTTCAATTTTCTGTTCAACTTGAAACTATAGTCTCTTGGACGAGGACCGTGGAATCTACCACCGCCAATCATCACACCAGACTTTGCAGAACCAGCACGAGCTGTACCAGTACCTTTTTGCTTCTTAAGCTTTCGTGTTGACGCTTTAATTTCAGACTTATCTTTAGTCTTGTGCGTTCCTTGACGTTGATTTGCCAAGTACTGCTTTACGTCAAGATAAATTGCGTGATCGTTAGGTTCAATACCAAAAATGGCATTGTCTAAGCTCACTTCTTTACCTGTTTCCGCTCCTTGATTATTTACTACCTTCAGTTTCATTATCTCTCAACAATTACAAAACATCCTTTATGACCAGGAACAGCACCTTTAACAACAAGTACATTATCCTCTGGCATTATCTTCACAATTTGCAAGTTCGTCACTTTAGTTCTATCGCCGCCCATTCTGCCTGCCATTCGCATTCCTTTGAATACTCTTGCTGGGTATGAAGCTGCACCAATTGAACCAGGCGCTCTAAGTCTGTTGTGCTGACCGTGAGTAGCTCCACCAACACCGGCGAAACCATGACGTTTTACAACACCTTGAAATCCTTTTCCTTTACTTTTTGCAATTACGTCCACAAATTGACCTTCCTGAAAAATACCTACAGTGACCTCGTCTCCAAGTTTAATATCACCGTCTGTATCATCTCTAAAGTTCTTAAATTCTGCAACATAAGCCTTTGGAGTTGTTTTTGCTTTCGCAAAATGCCCCTTCAAAGCTGCTGAAGTATTTTTTTCTTTCCGTTCGCCTGCTGCCAACTGTACCGCTCTGTAACCATCATTATCAATGGTTCTAAGCTGAGTAACCACATTAGGTTCAGCTTGAATAAGCGTACATGGAATACTTTTTCCTTCTTCAGAAAAAATACTAGTCATTCCGACTTTTTTACCAATTATCCCTAACATTACTAAACTTTAATTTCTACGTCAACACCACTTGGAAGTTCTAATTTCATCAACGCATCAACCGTTTTTGAAGTCGAACTATAGATATCTAACAATCTCTTGTATGAACACAACTGAAACTGCTCACGCGCTTTTTTGTTTACGTGTGGAGATTTCAATACCGTGTAAATTTTCTTTTCAGTTGGCAATGGAATTGGACCATTAACAACAGCTCCTGTTACTTTAACAGATCGAACAATCTTTTCTGCTGATTTGTCAATCAGGTTGTGATCGTACGACTTAAGCTTTATTCTTATCTTCTGACTTACCATTGCTTATGAATTTGCAGTACCTTTTAATTTTGTTAATATTTCGTCAGAAAGTCCTCGCGGAACTTCTGCAAAGTGATCAAACTCCATTGACGATGTAGCACGACCTGATGACATAGTTCTAAGTTGAGTAACATAACCGAACATGTTTGCCAATGGCACAGTACATTTAATTACTTGTGATCCAGCTTTCTCATCAACACCAGCCATTTGACCTCTTCTTCGGTTCAAATCACCCATGATATCTCCCATGTATTCTTCTGGTGTAACAACTTCCATTTTCATGATTGGTTCAAGAAGTACAGGATTTGCTTTCTTACAAGCCTCTCTAAAGGCAGATTTCGCAGCAACCTCGAAAGACAATTGATCTGAATCGACCGCGTGGAACGACCCGTCAAATAATTCTACTTTTAAGTCTTCAACTTCGTATCCAGCAAGAACACCATTCTTCATAGCTTCTTTGAAACCTTTCTCTACTGAAGGAATAAATTCTCTTGGAATCGCTCCACCAGAAATTTTATTAATGAATTGTAATCCACTTTCTCCTTCATCAACTGGTCCAAGAACAATTTGGATATCCGCAAATTTACCACGACCACCAGTTTGTTTCTTGTACGTTTCTCTGTGTGTCACAGTACCAGTAATAGTTTCCTTGTATGATACTTGTGGCGCACCTTGGTTTGCTTCAACCTTAAATTCGCGTTTCAAACGATCAATGATAATTTCAAGGTGAAGCTCACCCATACCACTAATAACAGTTTGTCCCGTTTCGTCGTCAGTTTTAACCTGGAACGTAGGATCCTCTTCAGCTAATTTTGCTAAAGCCATTCCTAACTTATCAACGTCCGCTTGAGTTTTTGGCTCAATTGCAACACCGATTACTGGGTCTGGAAAATCCATTGATTCTAATACGATTGGTGCATTTTCAGCACACAACGTATCACCAGTTCTAATATCTTTAAATCCAACTAAGGCAGCAATATCACCAGCATGAAGTCTTTCAATTTGGTTTTGCTTATTTGCATGCATTTGGAAGATTCTCGAAATACGTTCCTTCTTATTTGTTCGCGTGTTCAAAACATACGAACCAGACTCAAGCATTCCAGAATACGATCTAGCAAAACACAAACGACCTACATACGGATCCGTTGCAATTTTGAAGGCCAATGAAGCAAATGGCTCATCTGCGCTTGGTTTTCTTGAAGTTGGCTCTTCCGTTTTTGGATTAACACCTTCAATTGCCTCAACATCCATTGGTGAAGGAAGAATTTCCATTACCATATCAAGCATTGCTTGTACCCCTTTATTCTTGAACGCAGATCCACACATCATCGGAACAATTTTCATCCCGATAGTAGCGCCTCTCAATGCATCTAAGATTTCTCTTTCCGTAATTGAGTTAGGATCTTCAAAGAACTTCTCCATCAAGGTATCGTCGTAATCGGCGATTGCTTCAAGTAAGTATTCTCTATATTCCGCAACTTCGTCTAACATGTCAGCAGGAATAGGCACTTCTTTAAATGTCATTCCTTGATCCTCTTCATTCCAAACAATTCCACGGTTGTTAATCAAATCAACAACACCCGTAAATTTATCTTCAGAACCAATTGGCAATTGTAATGGAACAGCAGTACTACCTAACATTTCTTTAACCTGCTTACACACGTTTAAGAAGTCAGCACCTTGGCGATCCATTTTATTAACAAAACCGATACGAGCAACATTGTAGTTGTTCGCTAATCTCCAGTTTGTTTCTGATTGTGGCTCAACACCATCAACCGCACTAAACAAAAATACCAACCCGTCAAGTACACGAAGAGATCTATTTACCTCAACAGTAAAATCTACGTGACCTGGTGTGTCAATAATGTTTACGTGATATTCTTTTCCTCTGTAAGGCCAGAATACAGTTGTTGCAGCAGAAGTAATTGTAATACCTCTTTCCTGCTCTTGCTCCATCCAGTCCATTGTTGCAGCACCATCGTGTACTTCACCAATTTTATGAGAAACTCCAGCGTAATATAGTACACGCTCGGTGGTAGTCGTTTTACCTGCATCAATGTGTGCAGCGATACCGATGTTTCTAGTAAGTGTTAGATCTCTAGCCATTATTATCTTGCTCTAAAATGCGAGAATGCTTTATTGGCTTCTGCCATTTTGTGCATATCCTCTTTTTTCTTTACTGATGAACCCTCACTCTTTGAAGCTGCTAAAACTTCTCCAGCCAATTTCTCAGCCATTGATTTCTCGTTACGAGATCTAGCATATTTAATCATCCATTTCATGCCAAGAGCAATTTTTCGCTCAGGATGAACTTCGATTGGAATTTGAAAAGTAGAACCACCTACTCTTCTAGCCTTTACTTCTACAGCAGGCATTACGTTATTCAGTGCTCTTCTGAACACTTCGATTCCTTCTTCCTCTTCGGACTTAGAGTTAACGATGTCTATAGCATCGTAAAAAATCTTTCTTGCCAATTCTTTTTTACCACCCCACATCATGTTATTGATAAAACGAGTAACTGTTTTATCATTAAATCTTGGATCTGGCAACAACGGCCGTTTCTTAGCGCTCGACTTTCTCATTATTTCTTAGGTCTTTTTGCTCCGTACTTACTTCTTCTTTGTGTTCTTCCATCCACACCCGCAGTATCTAATGCTCCACGAACGATGTGATATCGCACACCTGGTAAATCTTTTACTCTACCTCCACGTACTAAAACAATACTATGCTCTTGCAAGTTGTGACCCTCACCAGGTATGTAAGCATTCACTTCTTTTCCGTTGGTAAGTCGCACTCTTGCTACTTTTCTCATTGCCGAGTTCGGCTTCTTAGGAGTCGTTGTGTACACACGTGTACAAACGCCTCGTCGTTGAGGGCACGAATTCAATGCAGGAGATTTACTCTTTACTGTACCTGAAGTTCGTCCTTTCCTAACTAATTGCTGTATTGTAGGCATATTATTCTCTGTCCGTATTTTTAAAAGGAGTGCAAAGGTAGGTTTTTGATATTAATAATCAAGCGATGTGTAATAAATTTTTAAAGATAATTTGATAAATTAGTAAGTCTAGTTTTTGGCTGATTTATTCAAGGATATTCTATGAGACTCCCTTTTGATGCTTTCAAAAATCTGGACAAACATCAACACGCTGAAATAAACTCTTCAAATTAAACGTTTTTGCTTTTTTCCTTCCGAATGATTGATTGAATGTTATTTGAATAAAGCTGTAATTATCGTTATTGTTTGGATTGCCTCGCTGACTACCAATTCGACCTCCGTTGTCTAAATGCCGATTGCTGAGTGCTACTGCAACATCACCCTTTCTCAATCTAAGTTCTTCTGGGTCTGGATACTTATCACTTACATCATCAATATAATCAGTGAATGATTTGCGGAAAGATAATTCAAAACCAATTGATATCCTTTTTCCAATATTTTTGCTAAATCCAATTCCCATTGGAATAACTGCTTGAATCAGCGAGTATGGCTCGCTACCAGCTACAAAACCTTGTCCTTCTGTACTCAAGGGTCTAAGTTCGTACCACGTACCATTGTATTCGGCCATTGGGTTGTAGCGAAACACCCCGAATCCAGCAAAACAATAAACTTCAGAAATACCTTTACCCTTTTTTTTACTCAAGTTAGCAAAATCATAAACAGGAAACACCCCAACCAGAGTAAGCTCATAGAGGTCTGACTTAAAATGTAAATTCCTTAGGTTCCGAGTTATATCACCACTATAGGCATCGTTTGCATACAATTGTCCGTAACTAGCTTCGACACGACACGATATTTGTTTTGAAAAATTAACTTTAACTCCGAAAGCGGCATGAGCACCCATAGACGAAATGTCTAAATCAAACACCCCTCTTTTACCGCGGCCAATTGTTCCTCCTAAGTCGCCGAGAAATGTCGTCCCTCCTACTGCATATTTCAACTCAACAAATGTTTTTGAGAATCCCTGCGCAAACGTCGAATAGTTGAAGGTGCTAAAAATCCAACAGATGATTAGTAGTTTTAGAGTATAAGAATGTTTAAAACGTGTAACCCTCTCAATTTCCATCAAGCCAAAGTTAATAAATACAATTCACTTCTCCGTTGGTTACTGTGAAACAGTCAAGAAATTAATAAAAGAAAGAAAATGAAATGGGAGCAAACAATACTTAACGAACATACATAACCGACTTCACAGCCTCAACTACTCTATGAGCATTTGGCAAGTACGCGTCTACTAAGGTAGGTGCATATGGAAGTGGTGTATCTCGACTTGTTACTCTCGAAACTGGTGCGTCTAAGTAATCAAAAGCATGTTTCTGAACTGCGTAAGAAATCTCTGAAGAAATACTTGCCAAGGGCCAAGCTTCTTCTAACACTACCAAACGGTTTGTTTTTTTAACACTATCAATGATAGTCTCAACGTCCAAAGGTCTTACCGTTCTTAAATCTATAATTTCAGCCGAAACACCGTCTGCTTCTAAAGCTTTATCTGCTTCTTCTAATACTCGCATCATTTTTCCAAACGATACAATTGTTACATCGCTACCTTCTTTTACAACATGAGCTTTACCCAAAGGCAATAAATACTCTTCTTCTGGCACTTCCCATTTCAAACCATACATCTGCTCGCTCTCCATAAATATTACGGGATCATTATCGCGAATCGATGTTTTCAACAACCCTTTAGCGTCGTATGGATTTGAAGGAACTACAACTTTTAACCCTGGAGTGTTTGCGTACCAATTTTCAAAATTCTGAGAGTGCTGAGCACCTAACTGGCCCGCACTACCCGTAGGACCTCTAAAAACCATTGGGCAGGTAAACTGTCCTCCACTCATGGAGTTCATTTTAGCTGCACTATTAATAACTTGATCAATTGCAACTAACGAGAAGTTGAAGGTCATAAACTCAACGATTGGTCGGAGCCCATTCATTGCTGCTCCAACTGCGATTCCTGCAAAACCTAACTCAGCAATTGGTGTATCAATAACACGCTTTTCACCAAACTCTTCCAACATACCTTGGCTTACTTTATAAGCGCCATTGTATTCTGCAACTTCTTCGCCCATCAAAAAGACTTTTTCGTCTCTCCGCATTTCCTCGGTCAGTGCTTCACGAAGTGCTTCTCTAAATTGTAAGGTTCTCATATTTGAATATTGAGGCGCAAAAATAAGAAATGCATGAAAACATATAGTAACAATTATGTATTGATTATATTCTCCTAATTCTTATAAATTCTGTTGCCATAAGTACTAGACATTCTTACACTGATGAGTTCAGCTTCACTTTTCTTCCCTCAAAAAGCTGTATGCGCATATAGACTCCTCATTTAAATACTACCTGCCTTGACTTCCTGTTCTATCATATTATGAATATTTATACATATTTGCGCTGTTTTAAAATTATGCGAATTATTTCATTTATCAGCTTGCTGCTTATGTCCGTTAGTCACACTTATTCTTCGGTAGAATACTCAATATCCTTCCCCAACCCTGCAGATCATTATGCAGAAATAACCATGAGTGTTGAAGCGGGAGAAAATGAAGCAGTGAGAGTAAAAATGCCCGTATGGACACCAGGCTCGTATAAGGTACGAGAGTTTTCACAACATGTAGACGAAACGTGGTATGAATCAGAAGGTCAGCGCATAAAACCAACACGAATCGATAAAAATACGTGGGAATGTGTTTCTCAAGGAAAAAGTAGAATTGCTTTCACTTATCGACTATATGCTTTTGAATTAGGAGTTCGAACCAGTTATGTGGATCAACACATGGCATTCCTTCACGGTCCAAGTGCTTTTATGTATTTTGAAGGTCGAGAAGATGAACCAATTACCATACTCTTTAATCCACTTAAAAGCTGGAAAAATATTGAAATGGCTTTACCACAAATCCCTGAATACAAAAGGTTTATGTGCGCGAATTATGATTTATTAGCCGACAGCCCAGTTGCTCTAGGAAACTTTGACATCAGCACGTACGAAACGGCTGGAGTTCCACACAAAATAGTGATGATTGGTGAAGGTAATTATGATTTAGATAAGGTAACATCTGATTTCAAAAAGATTACGGATGAAGAAGTAAAAATGTTTAATAATGAACATCCCTGTGAGCAGTATATCCACTTTATTCAAAACGTTGATAATGGCGGTGGAGGATTAGAGCACTTAAATTGCCAAACGAGTCAAATGTTGCGTTGGAACTATGCCGACGAAAATAGATACCGTTCCTTTTTGGGTCTAATTTCTCACGAGTATTTTCATCTATGGAATGTAAAAAGAATACGCCCTATTGAACTTGGACCTTTTGATTACAACACGGAAAATTACACGGAATTGCTTTGGGTTGCTGAGGGTGTTACTTCATATTACGACGATTTATTCTTAAAGCGTGCCGGGATACATTCAGAAGATTCTTATTTAAAGGAGTTGGCTGCAAACATTAACCGGTTGGAAAATCAACCAGGCAAAGATGTCATGAACCTGTGCGAATCGAGCAAACTAGCTTGGGTAAAAGCCTATATGGGAAATGAAAATAGTAATAATGTTACCATATCGTATTACAACAAAGGAATGTTGGTAGCTTGGATGCTCGATATGGAAATAATGGGCAACACCAATAACGAAAAACGATTGGATGATGTAATGCGTCAATTATATGACAAATATTACATCAAAAAGAAGCGAGGATTTACCTACTCAGAATTTGTTATTGAGTGTTCGAATGTTTGTGGTAAACCAATGGACGATTTCTTCAATATCTACACACGCAGCACCAGAAAACTTCCTTACTATCAATATCTTGGAGGAAAAGGATTATCGTTAGAAGATAGAACATCTAAATCGCCAAGTTTAGGTATAAAAACGAAAGTTGAAAATGGTAAAACGATCGTTGCTTATGTTTCTCCTGCTGGCGCAGGATTGGAATCGGGTTTGAGCGTAAACGACGAAATTATATCTCTTAACGGGTGGAGAGTAGATGGTGAAATCAACTCAAAAATCAATGGCTTTGAAATAGGGTCTCCGATAGAATTGATCTATGCGCGCTCTGGAAAAATTTACACAACTACCATTATTCCGAAAAAGAATACTGAGGTAAATTACTCAATTGTACCACTGGAAGATGCATCAGAAGAACTATTAGAGTTTAAAGAAATTTGGCTTAATTAATTCCGCGGAATACTGGATAACGCAGGTGCTCTTTTTCGTACCGATTGCTATTTTTATATATAAAATACAATTGTGCTTTTGGATTCTTTGCAAACCTTTCATCGGTTGATTTCTTCTCCTCAAAACGTTTCTGAAGATCTGAATCTGATTTGAGCAATTGCGCAGCCTCGTCTTCGAATACGTACGACGAATACCATTCTTTTTGCTGCAAAACCGCATCAAAGAAGTTCCAGTTAAAATATGAGTCAGGACCAGTTGGTTCAAGTACCTCGATCAAAAAGCGACGAAAATTGTTATCTATTTCAATCTTAAAATCCAGTGCACTTACACGTACTTTCTGTTTAGTCATTTTAACCTTAGTATTCGTATGAGAATAGTGCTTTTCATAGGGAACTGGAGAAGTACTGAACGTATCAATGTGGTACACCTCCAATTCTATTATAGTATCTTTCCCAACTTCCATCAATTTTATTCCATTCGCCCTAAGCCGATCTTCAACCTCCACGAAGCCTCTCTTTAAGATATAATATGCAGGAGCAGTTACGCTCGATGTTGGTTTCAAGCTACCGTAATAGGAAATCTTAGTGTCATATGGTTCGGTGCGATCATAATACAACCTTGGAGCCCCTGAAACATCACTTGGTTTATATTTTGCCCTATATCCACTAAAATGATGTGCCATAACATCTGTGGTATCAACTTCCCAGTCCAATGGAAATTCCGTTTGAGCCCGCATCGCTTTACGTGCATCATCTACAGACTGCCGAATTGACTTTTGTGTAAGCAACTCAACACCTGCCAGCAAAAATTCATATGTAGACTCAACTCTTTTTTGATACGGTTTTAACATATGTGTTTCCGTGATATATCCTGGAGTATTTCGCAATGCTAAAAAGCCTGTTGAATACCTTGGCGAGTCATAAAAGGTTGCAAATCCTTCATCTGGAGAACTTCCGTGAACATTGACGTATGGAAAAATCTTAAAGCCAGCCTCTGATACTTTAGTGGTGATAAATGGTGTCCATTCATTTTCAATTTTAGCTCCTATCACTTTTCCAATTTTGTCGACTTGTGAAGAAATATAGGTGATGGTATATGGATAGTCGGCGCCGTTGCTGACGTGGGTCTCAATGTACAAATCAGGATCTAACTCATTAACAAGTGTTGCAAAGCTTTTTGCATTTTTTGAATCACACTTAATGAAGTCTCTGTTTAGGTCTAAATTCTGTGCATTACCTCTAAAACCATACTCTTTAGGACCATTTTGATTTGCACGAGTCGTTGAGTTTCTGTTTAAAACTCCTCCAATATTATAAAATGGAATAATCATAACGGAGGTATTATTAAGCAGCACCTTAGCCCTGTTATCTGTCATAAGTTGATGTGCCAACAGCATGGACGCGTCCACACCATCTGGTTCGCCAGCATGGATTGCATTTGAGATGAGCAAGGTTTGCTTCATGCTTGTTTTATAAGCACCCAGAGGTTTGGGACGTTCGCCGTCAATCACAACCAAATGAAGCGGAAGACCCGCATCCGTCATGCCGTAAGTTATTAATTGAATTTCATCATAGTAATCCGCCATAGCAGTCCAAAAGGCAATTCCTTCTTCATACGTAGGAGTTTCATTTTTCGTTTCAGATAGCAAAAACGGTGGTGTTGGTGCTGTTTTATCACCTGCTGAAGAACAGCCAGCTAATGATGCGATTAAAATGATTCCGTAGACCCAATTTTTCATCCTGCGAAAATACATCCATGCACGAATAAAACGCGCATACACTTGTATGTGCTATTCATTTCAAGTCGGACAATAGACTTACCCCTTTAACAATGTCGATCAATGGATTTCTATATCAGTACGGAGACTCCATATGCAATCAAAATTCTTTACTCGCTAACATTGTCTCACAATTTTATAACCATGGCCATTTATAAAACGTGAATCAACAAGTTTAACCATGTCAACAAGCTATATGCGCGACTACAAAGGGTACCAACGATTGCAACACTGGGATTATCGTTGGAACGGTTCTTACCTCATTACCATTTGCACCAAAAACAGGCTGCCATATTTTGGGGAGATCATAGGTGGGGAAATGCACTTATCTCGGGTTGGAATACTTGCGTATGTGTTTTGGTTTGAAATAAAGAACCACTCTAAAAATTTTGAAATTGGCGAGTTTGTGGTTATGCCAAATCACGTTCATGGAATATTAACCATCAACAATAGAGAGACTGTTGGAACCCAAAACGATGCAGGGGCTAAAGAAACATGTTCCGATGAGGCATCAAGGCATGCCTTGATATTGGACAGGAAGACGGGCGAAGATCAAACAGAAAAGCTATTAAACGAATCAGAAATTGAGAGTTCAAGGCATGCCTTGCTTTTTCAGCCACCAGAGCGGGACTTACAAGCCTCTTCGAAAGGTTCGGAAATGTCAAAAACAATCGGGCAAATGCGGTTTCAGAACCAAGGCAAAAATTCGATTTCATCCATCGTTGGTGGTTATAAATCGGCAGTTACAAAGTATGCAAATCGGTTGGAACTGGATTTTGGTTGGCAGAACCGGTTTTATGATCTTATCATTCGAGACCCTAGGTCATTCTCCAGCATTTCCTCCTACATAAAGAACAATCCGAAAACCTGGTTGAATGATGAATTTTTTAGTGATATTGTGCTAAAGGATTATATGGCCCATTAAGCACTAAAGGAACGAAAGAACATATTATAGCTTAGTAAAGATTTTAAGTAAAAGACTGAGCAGGTTAATAAACAAGTGTTTTTATAATGAAACGACTTACCGTGTTTCCATTGTAAATCTATGTCCCAGAATTAATGGATTATCGTCGACTGATAGTCATCGCAGCATCTTATTGGCACTGAGGGTCAAAGGCATGCCTTTGACCCTCAGTGCTCCAACCATTTACGCGGTTTCAAATAATTCACCTCGTTGGGGGCTTTAATGAAGAATTTGAATCTCCACAAATTGCAAATAAACTTCAAACCTGAGTTCGATTATTATTTATGGTTTAGAACGCTAGGAAATAGTGATTGTCGACTAAAATTTATGCAGTAATAGCGGGCTATTTCAAATAATTTTTAGGAAGAGAAGCGCTTTTTCCTAATGAAATAAGTATGTGTTGTTCCATCAACCCAATAGACTTAGTTGGATTTGATTGATTAAACCCGAATTGTGTATTAGTTCTTCGTAGTGAGAGTTAAAAGCCCAATAAAATCAAGGCTTTTGTCGATTTTAGCATAGTTACCACTATGGTGAATGAGAAAAAGCCAGAGCAACGTTTGATTTTGCAGGGATTTTCTCTCGTAATAGATTTACTAATGCATAATTTGGGTTCAACCCGCTAAATCTTCACAAAACCGCCTTGTCTATTGACTTTTATGAAATTCTAAACCTATAAAGAAGACTCGAACTCAGGTTTCAAGGCATGCCTTGAAACCAATTACAGCCCAAACGCCAATTGATAACAGTGAGTCTTCTGCCTAAGACCTTCCGACTTCTAACCAGTTTCTCAAAACCTTTGCAGACACACGTGACAACCTTAGGTTTAACAACCATTTTTAGGCAAAAGAGTATTAAACATTGCCAACAAGTCTGATTCATTTCTGAAAATATTTTGGGTTACTTCTTCCCTTTATATTTGATTTCAACAACTTTACTGACATTCCAACGGCTATCGTGCGCGTAAATAAAATAACGAGTAGTTTTAGAGGGAGAAGAATGCGTATCTATATAACTAGTTGCCCCATCTTTTACTTCCTTTATTAACTGCGGAAATTCGTCTCCATCCATTTGACGTTCAATCATATAACCAACTACTGATTGACTAAGACTTGGTTGCCATTTAACTAAAATCCCACCTGAAGTATCTATTACAGTTACATCAGTTGGTGGATCCAAATCAAATTCTTGAGTATACGATATTCCGAATGTTTCACCAATTGCACTTTCGTTATTGTCGGCATCCATGGCAGATACTGCATAGTTAAATGTTCCTGAACTACGAACTGTGTCTTTCCACTCCTGCTCTACTGTGGTTCTGTAACGAACTATTTCGCCATCCGTAGAACTCTTGTACACTACATAGTGATAAAAATCTTGTTCCAGAGCGGGTGTCCACCGCAAATTGACAATACTATCAGTCAGCTTGATATATGTAATCACAGGTATTTTAGGCGGTATATCATCTGGTCGTCGTAAGCGTATTAAGTCGGTCGCATCACTTTCTATATAGTTTTGGTTTACCGCTTTAATTGCGTAACGATATGCAGACTCCGATTTTACGTCAAGCTGATCTTCGTAAAACGTATTTTTAATTGGGGTTGATGTCAAAGCAAAGGCGTTAGTTCCAGAATCACCAGAATATCTTTCAATCACATACCCGAGAATATTATCCGATTCTGAGGCCGTCCACTCTATACGCACTAAACCATTCTTGGAGACAGTTCCATCAACTTCAGTCGGTGGTAATGGCTTACGTGTATCTACCAATGAAAACCGGATAGTATCACTAGAAGTTGACCCTGACATTAGATAATAATTATACGTCACCCCTGGTTTTGCAGTTCGATCAAAATATTGGTTTTCGACAAAATCTATTGACTTAGAAGGCGGATACAACAGGTCACTTACGGATTCCCCTTGAACTTGGCGGTAAATAAGAACAGGAGTATTGTCGACACTTGACTCCCATTTTAGCTTAATCATTCCGAGCTTTTTTTCTGCTCTAAAATCAGTAAAATACACTGATTGAGCTGCGGATATTTTGACCGACCTTATGGGGCTTGGTTCACTTTCAAAACCGAACATATTAAACTGAGTAATGTAATAATAATAAGTCCCTGGGTTCAGGTAATTATCTACGTATTTCTGATTACTCTCTTGATTTTCTGATGTTATAAACTGCCCCAATCCAGAAGGGTTGATTTGTACAAATGGACCAAGAATACTCAAAGATCGATACACTCTAACTCCTAAAATAGAAGCATTTTGTTTTTTTGAATCTACCCAGGATAGTAACACTTTATCGCCATCTGCTCTCGCTTCAGGCATCAATAATGCTGACAGCTGAGCCTTCTCTTTCCCATCAATTAAATATGCTTTAAACATCGACTCTTCACCATTGATTATGGTTCGAATCTCCAAATCCATGTTACCGTCGGTTTTTTCGAACTGAGCATATTCACCTAGAGCCTTGGCCATATTCGGATGCAATATGGTATTTGCTCCAAAAAAGTTATATGCCTCTGCATTGCTAAGTAGTTTCTGATAAACATCTTCAGTAAAATCTCCATTTTCTGATTCTACTCCTGCTAGTTGAAGATATAAAGCAGAATAGGCCCCAACCACTTCCTTTATTTTTCTATTTTTAATTATGCGCTTCGTCTCAGCAATTTTTTGCCAACCATCACCTTTCTTCTGGTAAATTGTATAACCTTCAACCTTTGAGTCTGGCTTTCCTTTCCATCGCAAATGGACTTCATTGCCATCAATATAATGATAGACGTCTTGGCTATGTGCAACAAGCGACATAAGGGTCAGAATAATGTACAGTGCAATCAATCGAATCATAAGGCAGAGGTATAATCAATTCGAATTTCTTTTGAACCGGAATACAACGGCAACGAATAAGTTGCACTTGCAAACCCTGTAATTGAGATCTGTGAAGGAGTAATTTTCAGTTCTGCATCTTTTATTGTGACAGCACCTGAGAGTATATCGTACGTTTTACTAAAAGCTTTTGCATTTACGTCCCAAACACCTGCTAAGGCTGGACGAACCGTACCTGTACTCGTTTTGTAAACATATCGTAAATCTAAACCAGCATCTAAGTCAAAATTTGCGCTCAAGGATGCGACACTCCCAATTGAAACAGTCTTCTCCAAATCATATGTTAATGTGCCAGTCATATGAACATCGTTCTCAGAAATAACCAACGAAGCTTTTGCATTCAGTGTTTTTAAAAGCGAGGCATTTACCTGTTCTGTCCACACATATCTACCTTGATTTGGTGGATAGCTAATATTCATCTTTCCTCGAGCAATAAAGACGCTTCCTTTTGCATCAGGAAGTCCAAGTAGTGCGGCAATATACCCGTCAACCTTGGGGTTGTCGTTCAACACAACGTTTATTCTTCCTTCACCATACATCGATTCTTCTTTTGTTAATGCCCATGCTTTCCCGAATAAACTAATTCGACCAGCGATATAACTCATTTCCATTCTACCTGCAATCAATTCACCTGTTGGCACATTTCCAATTCCAACCAACGCTTTCAGGGAGAAACCATCATCCTTTAATGGGCTACCTTGCGCACTTCCTAATGGAGGAATATAATTGTACCCTACACCTCCTCCAAATTCCAAAAAGCTAAAACCCGTTTGCGCAATAGGAATCGCTACGGATGAAGATATTTCACCATACCAATATGTAAACGAGCTCGTATTGGATATTTTCTGACTTCCAACAATTACAAAACCACTTAAACCTTTATTGCACTTCTTTAAGTTTACATCAAAATCACCTTGAAATACAGATTCTTGGTAGGTGAAGCTTCCGGCAAACTTCATTGGCCCTTTATCAAAGTCCACTTTAAGTTCATCAAACGTCAAACTAGGTCCAGGTTTTACTTTTGCTTTTGCATCAATTGCCAAAATTCCTTTTAAGTCAACTTTACCGTCAAAGTTTATCGAATAACTAGTTCTATCTTTAAATGCAAAACCAATCTTTCGAAGGTTCATTTTAAACCCAGCCCCTATTTCGATATCCTTTTCAACTTTAATAGAGTCAGCCTTTACCTCTCCGTTGGACTTTAAAACAAAACCATCGATACTAACATCACCAAATTTTTCGCTATTAATCAGGGCACCTATTTCAAGAGTTCCAAGTTCTTTTTCAAAATCATACGACAACGCTGCTTTTCGTAAGATGAATGTTGTTTTGAACTGCGGTAATTGTATGGGTTTATCAGTGCTTAGTTCTCCGGCAAATTTGTTTGTGGCAGCAGTTATCCCAATCCCTACCTCTCCTTCCATCGGTGATGGGAGAATAAGGTTACCTCCAAAGCTTCCTTCCTTCAATTCACTTCGGTCAAACACTACTTTTATATTGTTAATTCTGCATTCATATCCAGAGAATCCAGCAGAAAGTAATTGTCCTTTGGATTCAATTGTTCCACCAAAACCTTCTTTGGAAATATAAAAATCCTCAACAGCTATGGTAGTTGCCTCCTCCACGCCTTTTTTATTGAATGACTTTGGTAGTCTCAAGGTAGCTTGCTGAATCACGATGCCATAGAATGACCCTTTGTAAGGAATTACATCTTTCGATCGATCACTGTGCATATCAAGAACAACACTAGCTCCTTTTTCCAAGACGAATTCTTTAACCTCTATTTCTGGAAGATTTGAAAGTTTGCCTAAAAAATTGCCCGATGGGTCAATTTCTGCTTCAAAATTTACAGCTTCTTTAAGCTTTTCATGCTTTACGGTTCCGATGAGTATTCCTCCTGATCCAGCTGTAACCCCAAATGTCTTAAGTGTAAAATCAAAACTACTTAAGGCTGTAAATTTTTTCCCCTCTGTACTGGTATAGGTCACTTTACCAGCAGTTGCAATAAGCTCCTCCCCGCGTTTCTCAACCTTTACATCTTCAACCATCAACTCGATGTCTTTTAGGACATTTAAAACCTCTAAATCTGTCGAAAGGCCTTGTATATCTATGTTTGCCTTTCCTTGGATTGTTTGACCTGGACTAATTTCTTTTTGTAGTGTAATAATAAAAGGGTTGATGGGACTTCCAATTTTAAACGATTTCACTTTGTCTGTATCCACTTTTCCAGATACTTCGTGCTCCTTTGAAATCTCCTTATATGTTTCAGGCGTTTTTGACTTTACATCAAACTGCGCATCCTTTGGTGCTTCTTTTAATACTGTCCAAGCTAAACCAAAAATTGACGTTTCACTCGACTCAGGCTCAATTTTCACTTTGCCTTGTGCCTTAAATGAAAGTTCTATCAAACTAGCAAATGACTTATCATAGTTTTGAGTTCCGTAAAACAAGTAGTTCGATTGATCTTTTGTGTCAATAGATGATAGAGCACCTGCAGTTGCTGCAGACTCACCGTCCACCATTTTCAGTGCTTTGTTTAATGACGATTCGTTAATCTGATACGCTAATAATCTAAAGTGATGTAATAAGGGAGTTTCTGCATAAATAGTCGCACTTTCGACAACATTGCCACCTCTCAGCCATTCTACGTTTATTGTGAAGGCATCATATTTTTTCCCGTAATAAAAGTAAACATCCTTTAAATATCCTCCATTGGACGTGCTTACTGACTTTGTAGTTGTTCCGTTTTCATCAAAACCAAAGGACGTTGCATTCCCGTAAAGTGACGTTGCGGTTAACCGTATTTCTTCTCCAATTAATCCTCGATGATTCCCACGAATAATACGTGTAGATATTGCTGACTTTCCACCAGGTACACCTCGTATAGTATCTGTTGTTTCTACCATTATTCCGGCTTTCACTAACTCTTTCTTTAGCAAACCAACTTCTTCATCCTTGTAAATATCTGAAGCGAGATATTTCACTTCGATATCCTGTTTTTCTTCTGGTAAATCTTTGGCGACATCCCTTGGTTCCCACAGAAAAACACCAATATTCTTTTTTGTATTTGGTCCAGCAATATTCTTGGCGCTAAATGTAAAAAGTCCTAAATCAATTATCGGGTCAGTCAATCCAGCTAAGGAAACACAGAAGTCTTCCTCCTCTTCAATATCTTCTGTTTCCTCTCCACCATCATTTGTGCCATTCGTTTCACTCGAGGTTTCCGTTCCAGAACCCCTCTCCTGAGTACTTCCTGTGTTGGTTTCACCAGTATTTGAATCAGTCCCTGTTGTCGGGCGACTAGATGATTCTGACGAAGAGCTAGATGGTACATCCTCTCCCAACCGAATATACTTTTCGTCCTCAGTTTCGCCTGAAGAAATACATTGATACGATAACTCGTCAACATCATCTTTCAATCCCGCTACAGTAATGACAACATCCTTTGCCAGTATATCTTTTATTGTGTCTGGAATCACAGGCCATTTATCATACAGTAGTTTGCCATTTTCATACAACAGAGCCAATGTTCTTGGTTCGTTGCCAGGAATTATACTGGTAACATCAGGAGCCTCACCTACATCCGTTTTAATAATAGGATAACAACCTGATGAAGACTCTTCATTGTCAGGTTTAACAACCGACATGTTATCATTAATAAAAGGTACACGATTCTTATAAGAAAGGGTGATAACTTTCGTCTTTGCATCATCATCTGACCTCCACTGATCAACTACATCATCATCCCCAATGATTTTAATTTTAGTGTCGAAACTTGCTCGTTCAAACTCACCGTCGATAAAATCTTTAAGCTCTTTCCGAGCTTTTTTAAGATTCTCTTCTGCCTTTTTTAGTGACGATTCTACTGAAGCTTTTTTCGTTTTTTTATCTTCAATTACTGTTTCAATGTTTTTCTCAGCGCGTTGCTTTTCGGTCTCCAACTTCTTTTGCTTGGCGTTCAGTTCATCTAATTCCTTTTTAGCTTTCTGTAGCTTTTCGTCCTTCTTCATTAAAGAGTCTACATCCGCAGTTTCAACAGCCGTGTCAGCGTCTATTGCCTGAAGTCGCAGATCATCTTTTTTCAATTCATGTAAAACCGCTGACTTTTCATCCAACTCATTAATCATTTTTCGAAGCTGGTCGACGTTTGGATGATGGTTTAGTTGAATGGTTTGAATGCGCTCTTTGCGCGTTTTTATTTCATTTCGTATTTTTTCCTGCTTTTCTCTTAAGTCCTTTAGTTTCCCTGCCATTACTCCTAACTCAGTAACATAAAAACGGATGTCTTCCTTGATTTTTAGTAAATCTTTATCAAGTTGATTTAATGCTTTTTGATTTGATGCAATTGCCGCAATATCGTCTTGAGCAGATGCTAACGTCAATGCATTTCTTTTTTGTCCAATTTCTCGAATAAGTCTAGTTTCCTCTTGTTTCTTCTCTCGTAACTTTTGCGTGTTATCCGCAATATTGTTTTTCCGCTGACGCTCATTTTGTTGTTCGTCAAACAATAACTTTTCACGTTGTTTAATTTCATCTTTTATGTCTGAAAGTAAACTGTCGTTTTTTTCAACCAATTCACGCTGTTGTTTTAATCGCTTTTCTAGGTCTTTTTTAGTTTCAGCCAAATCTTCAATAGCTTCTTTACTTTCTTTCTTGTTGGCCTCAAGCTCTTCTCTTTTTTTCGCCTCTTCTTCTCTGCTAGATCGAATCCGTTTTCCTGCTTCGAAACTTTGGTCTTGAACAGACTTTGAGGCCTTTGCTTGATCTGTCTTTATTTTTTCTAGCGATTCTTCAATTTCCTTTAGCTTCAACAAATCCTTGGCTACGTCAACCGCCATTTGTGCATACAATAATTGAAGGTTCTCCTTTTCCTTCATTGCAATTGACAATGAATCCTTTTGAACTTCTACTTTATTCACAAGTTTCTTAAACTCAGTTTCCCTACCCGACCCTTTTAGCAATTCATCCAAGGTTGGTGGAATGTAATAAACAATAGACCCAGTTGCTGACTTCATTGCTTTTGTTGCTTCCTCCAGATTTCCCAGCAAGTCTTCTTTCTTTTTTTGAAGCTTTTCTAATTCTTTATTTAAGTTCTTGATTTCACTACGCAAGGCAGATTTTTCACTTTCTAATCGTGAATTTTCGTTTTTCAGATTTTCAATCTCAGCTTTTATTTGCTGCTTTTGTTGGATGATGTCGCGTTTGTCTGCATTAACAAATTTTATCTCTCGTGTGATGATTAAAGAGTCCCTTTGCTTCTCGATTATGTCTTCGAAAACTGAACTCAAGCTCAATTGAATTCCTAATTTTGTTAATTCTTTCGATTCAATTTCTTCAACGTAAGCACCTTTATTTTGAGCTGTAGTCGCCTCTCGTTTTGATGTTAGTGCCCTCAACTGACCTTGAACGTTGGTTAATTCGTCTAGCTTGGCTTTTTTCTTTTCTTCTAATTTTTCAAGTTTGTTTTCAAAGTTTTGAATGGTCTTGTCAACATCTAACTGAGCTTTTTGAAATCGTTTAACTGCATCTTCTAGATCAGACTCTACCGAAGCACTTTGCCCCTCAAATGTGGTGAGTTTGTTTTTTTCAGTTGATAAGCGCTGCACTAAATTATTGTCTAAACTCACACCGAAAATAGCTACACTATCCAGCCGTAACTTTAATAAGTTAGATGATTGTTCGACTATGGTAAGTCCATCTCCTGATTTGTTACTGGATTTCTGAAAGGAAGTACGTGCTTCTTTTAATAAGTCATCCATGAGGTTAGCAAACACTCCATATTCTGCGCTCTTATTCGCTGAGCTTAACGCTACCTTTTGTGCAGCATTGTCTACTTCCTGAACCTTTGTGGTGTAATTTTTAATGCTATATGTCTGATTAAACGCAAACATGATAGACCGCCAGCTATTGCGTGCTTGATAATAATTGAATAGATAGGAATTAGAATATAGTTGGTTATTAATGGACGTAATTTCCTGTGTCACCGTTTCTATTTGGGCACGTAACTGTTCGTACTGACCACTCTTTGTTCGCACTAATGACTCCAACCTATTAATGATTAATTCCTGATCATTTAGTTGAGTTTTCAAATCAATATTGGCAGCTTCTATTTCTGTGTTAATCGCTTCATATTGATTATTTAACAATTCAACTTCTTGAAGCAATTGTGTTTCAGCGTTTGAAAATTTACCTGACAACAATCCATTTAACGTATCAATTCGTCCTTCTAAAGTTGCTATCGAGTCCCTTTTGTTTTTTAATGTGATTCGCTTTTGGGCTAGTTCAGTATTTACTTCCGATAATTTATTCTTTAAGCTATCACTGGTTTTATCCAAGACCTGTTGCAACGAATCTAAACCGGAAACTTCTTTTTCCAGTTCACCTATTCTGTCTGTGTGTCCGTCAATTAAAGAATCTATTTCACTATCAAGTCGATGCTGCTTAGTTTTAATCTTAGAAATTAATTGCTCAATTTTCGCATTAAGCTTGTCAATTTCTGCTTGGATGCTATCAGTTTTTTTTCTCTTAAAGGCATCTCCTAAAGATCCTTTTCCGATTAATTCCCATTTGTAGTTAGACACCCGATCTTCGACGTACTGCACCTCTGTTCCATCATCTGCGCTGCAACCTTTACAACGAAATGTTACTTTATCATAATCTTTACCATCGAGTATTATTGGCAACGCTCTCGGATAAATGAACTGATCTCCTTTAGGCTTTGACGCCATAAAGTCTAGTGGAATTTCTTTCTCGGGTTCAAATGTAATTTGCGAGCAACCGGCTGGTGTGTCACAAGGATTGCCAGTTTCTATAAATATTCCTGAGCCATTTCCCGTTTCTAAAATAAATATTGACGGTGGCGACCAATGATGGTTTTCGTTCGATTCGGTTGTTACACTCCAGACATACGTACCATCATTAAAATTCATATTCTCGGTTAGAAAAAAGAATTCATCTCCAGCAAACTGTACGTACATCGGATGATTCACCCGAAAAGCGGTTAACGGATCTTGGCAAGGATAGACTGGATAAATTGCAAGCTGATACCCAAAATCAGATTGAGCTCCAGTCCAACTAAAAATTGTACTTCGAAGTTCTGCCTCGCTCGAAATCACTTGTTCGTTGAAAGGCGTTAATAAGATAGGCTGATTTTCTTGTTGACCATTTACAACTAATGACGCGCCCAGTAAAACAAACAAGGATAGAACTATCCGGATAAAATACGCATGCGCTCGATATAGTTTAATAATTCTCACAGCCGATAATTCAATCCTAATTGTCCTAAAAATTCTCGATATCCTGGCGCATTACTTCCTGTTCCTTGCTTATGATTTTGAAAACTCAAACCTATCGTCGCGTTCATCTTTTTCGATATGTTGTAACGAGACCCTACTTGTAACACTCGTTTACTTCCTGTTTTTACAGACAAAGCAATGTTCCTTGAGTTTGTTAATGAGACACGTATAAAAGGTACCAATTGATCTTTTAACAATTTCGTTTGTGCATTAATCATTAGCGATTTATACGATAGTTGACCGTTGCCATTCACTCGTGTATTTAAAGAATTGAGCGAGACACCTGCACTGTGTTTTTTGTATGTTGATCGAAATAATAAACCAAGATTCCTTGTCGACATAGTAATTGGAGTCGCAAAAGCATCTGAACTATTAATGTATCGATTCCCTCCTAAAATGATACCAGCAGTATTGTTAAATCCCCATTTCTTAAAATGATAAGTGGGCGTTAATCGAATAACATGATTCGATGTTTTGACACTTGGTCGTATCGAGTCTGGAGAACTTCCTACCGCATTAAAAGCATACACTATCGAAGTTTGAATCTTTTTATTCAGCTTGTATACTGACGAAAGCTTCAAATACGAAATCCGTAACGAACTTCCAGCTTGCTTACTCACATTACTCGTTTTGTAGCCAAAAGTTGCTCGAGTTTGTAACTTCTTTTTAAACGCAACAAACCGCGGCGAAAACTCCATTTCAAATAAATCTGACTGCATGTATGGGTACGCTAATGTTCGATAATCCTTAGTTTTATAGCGTATCAATCCATCAACAGTGACTTCTTTTATTTTATGTCTGCCATTAACCGAAAAAGCAGTTCCACTTAAGGTGGAAGTTCCTGGAATTAAAAACTGTGGTAAGGCAAATGGTCTTGACGAATCGCCAAGTGTGCTGTTAGGCGACCAAGCTGAATTTGCTATTTCAATTTGAGCAAATGATGTTTTATTAAAAGAGTATTTTGACTCAAGTGACAAAACGGCTGACTTCTGCGGGGTTCTGAAAACTGGAGCTTCTTCAAGGGAATTCTCTTGATCTCGCGCAAGTGCTATACTTGCACCATACTGAAGCTTCTTACTATGATTCCTCGAAAACTTTGCTGCAGTTAGTGTCCTTCTGTAATTGCCATTATTAAAATTGAACAATACGTTTTGAACTCTTGGCTGAATTATTCCATGTTGAAATCGATAAAGATTCTGGCCTTGTGTGTGATCAACTCCAAGTCCAAATACTTTAATATCACCGGCAGTTAAATTACTATATACGTTTACAAAATGTCCTGCGTGTAACTTAGTCTTTTTGTAGGTCGGATTAATATAAATTCGATTTGTTGGATGTGATAAATATTCAAGAATGTTGACCGATTTAGGACCTTCCATTGGTGTATTGATTGCACCTTGAACTTGAATAAGTGGGTTTAAATTTAGAGTAATTGGCAGAGTCAATCCGCTTTTATGACGTAACGAAAGAGTGCCATAAAACTGAGGCAAATGTGTTGGACGCTGTGGAGCACCAAACCCTCCATTAACGCTGGTATCTTGATAAAATGAATATTGCAAATTCATGTTCCCAGTAAGTCGAAATCCATTCCCAATTTTAACCTGAGCGAAGCATTCAAGAGCAACAGCTACGAGCAATAGAGTAAGGCTGAGAGAACGAACAATCAAAAGGGCAAATAAGTCTTTGGTGTCTGAAATTTACGAAATATTATTTTGTAACGGAAAAACCAAGTCGCTTTTGATGATTTAATAATATAAATGAAACGGGTTATGTTGTTACGCAAATTTGCACGATCTTAACATCCGACTTGCCAAGAATTTACTACACACAAATACTCTAATTCTTCTTCATATCCATTGTTCCTTGAACTTTGAAACTACTTGGGTCATTAAAATCGCTGTCCATCGTATGAACGGTTCCATTTGTTTTTTGAGCGATTTCTACGTAATCCATATTCATTAATCCTGGACCACAAAGAATGACATGAACAGGCACCTTTAGTCGCTTAAGTAATTCCATATCCCGTGGAACAGAGAAATTATCCGCAATTAGAATCACTTCCGTGCATGTCGGACATTTACCTAAACCAAATAGAATTGCCTCCAAATCGTTCTCCTGAGAATCGCCACCATTCCCTTTTCGTATAGTTTTATACAGTTGATTGGCCAATGCTTGATAATTCCCTGTCTTTATAAAATAGGTTCCTCCAACCTTCCCAACTTCTTTTAACTCGTTCGGCATATTATCTCCATCGTTAAAAAACACAAAATCGTGATTCCCTTTTTGATTATCTAAATTCGTCTTATGCCATAACAAAAATTGAGCGATGTATGGCGCCATACTTCCGGTTACGTCAACTACAACTACGCAGTTTTTCCACTGACGGTTTCTTTCCAACGTATTCTTTACAGCATCATCGGGAGCTGCATTTTTCATAAACGACAATTCGTCGAGATAGTAACACGACTCAGTGGTGTCTTTCACTAAGACATCTTCAAACCGCTCGAATGAATTGCCATTTTCGTCAACCGCTTCAACATTTATTGTTAACTCAGAGAAGTACTTCCCTTTTGCTTCACTAAAAACCAATTGGAACTCTGTTTCGCAAACCACCCCTTCAAACCTTGATGTTCTAAAACGGTAATATCGTTTTAGGATGCCCGTAAAAAGTCGAAGATCTTCTGGCTCTACGCCAGACACCACACGTAGTCGGTTCTTGGTATCTGTTTTAAGAATGATTTCAGCATTAACTGGAACTTTGCTTTGTTTAAGGGCATCAAGAAATAACTTTTTACTATTTGGTCGGGTGCCTTCCATTTTACCAAAATAGCTTCGATACAAGCGTTCTTTGATAATCGTATCACAATTTTTAATCAGCGACGATTTTCCAGTTTCAATCAATGAATCAAGAGTTGACTCATCCACCTCTCCTGAATATTTTTTTAGATAATATTCCATCAATGCCTCGCTAGATGCAAGTGCAATTTTGGTTTCTTCCGATTCAATTCGAATTTCAAAACCATGAAAAAAGGGTTTACAATCTTCTGGCGTTTCGCAGCCAGTTTGTGCAACCCACTGCCATTTAATGTTTTTGTGCTTAAGTTTCGGATATAGGTTAAGAAGCTTGTTGGTTCTACTCGTATTGAGTTCATCTTGATCAAACGTTTCTGATTGTTTGAATTTTGTGTAAACCAACGTAATCGAAATCACGTCTTCTGGGTTTAAAGAATCTAGCGAGCGGCTGATGTTTGCGCTATTAAACGACATGTCGACGTATACGTAGTTTGGGTTGTATTGTACTTTTCGAAACGCTTCCCGCTCGACCTTTTTGACCTTGGTTTGTGCACTCGTATATTGACAACCAAGTACTAATAGGAAGAGAAGTAATATGTTATGTCGATTATATTTCAAGTCTGTTTACCACAAATCGTTTGGCACCGCAAAAAGGTAACGTTTTTTAGAGAACAATCTTTTGTGGTGGTTGAATTTTGTTTTTCCAATTCTGACTTCCTCGTTCATCCTTTTGACTTCTTATTTCTACTTCTATCTTTTTATAAAAGAATTCGGGAGGGTGGTTTATTACGTTGGAGGATTGAAACGATTTAAAAACCTGAGTTCGATTATTATTTATGGTTTAGAACGCTAGGAAATAGTGATTGTCAACTAAAATTTATGCAGTAATAGCGGGCTATTTCAAATAATTTTTAGGAAGAGAAGCGCTTTTTCCTAGTGGAATAAGTATATGTTGTTCCATAAAACCCAATATACTTCGTTGAATTTGATTGATTTAGCCCGCTAAATCTTCACAAAACCGCCTTGTCTATTGACTTTTATGAAATTCTAAACCTATAAAGAAGAATCGAACTCAGGTTAAAAGATTATCGGGTGGTATTATGCTATTCTAAATTGAAAGCATGTCAAAAAACAATCGAATTACCAAAATGGTAACCAATTTATTATCTTTGAATAAAACCTTTGTTATTTGAGAATAATTGCAAAACGGACATTGCGAGTGTTTTGGCTAAAACACGGTGATTGTGAGGAGCAATTAAAATCCTGGTACAGAGAAACTGAAAAATCAGAATGGAACAACATTAATGAATTAAAGAGTGAATATCCGAGTGCGAGTATTTTAAAGGACAATCGTATTGTTTACAACATCAAAGGCAACAATTATCGTTTGATTGTTAAGTTCAATTTTGAATATAAAATATGTTGGATTAGGTTTATCGGCACTCACGCTGAATATGATAAAATTGACGCAAAAAATATCTAACCATGAAAATACTACCAATTAGAAACGAAAACGACTATCAAAGATCACTTGGTAGACTTGAAGAGATTTTTGATGCAAAAAAAGGTTCAGCTGAGGGAGATGAACTTGAAATCCTTTCAATCTTAATTGACCGTTATGAAAATGAGAAGTTCCCAATTGGAATGCCAGACCCAATTGAAGCAATTAAGTTTCGAATGGAACAAATGGGAATGAAACCAAAGGATTTAGCTGAGGTAGTTGGATATAAAAGTAGAGTCAGTGAAATTTTGAATAAAAAACGAAAATTGACTCTAGACATGATTAGAAAATTAAACGCGACACTTCATATTCCGACTGAAGTATTGATTCAGAAATATTAGTAAAAAAGTCAGCAGCCAAGATTGTCTACAATTTATAGTCACGTTCTTCCATCATAATATTCGTCTGATTTTGACTGCTTAGTCAAACAATTATATTATTAGAATCGAAAATTCAATCATAACCAAACCTTAATACAAATAGTTCGGCTATTAAACGACATATCAACCTAGGTTTAAATTGAGTTTTTAAATGTTTCTTGAACTGTCGTGTTTCAATGGCTTTAACTCTGATTTGTGCGTTTGTCAGAGAATAATTCTCTAACGACAAGTGTAAAAACAAATGGAAAACGGTCTGAAAATTTAACTGTATTAATTGGCAGTGTCAAATGGTTACGTTTTTTAAGATCAATCTTTTCTGATGAACAATAATTAATCTAATACAACTTCAAAAGTGGTCAACACTAATCAGATTTAGTCAGATCTTCAATCTGAGACCATATGTCTGAAATCGTCCCTTGGTTTTTTCAGAAGCATCTTATTAGATACAAGAAGTTTGGAAAATGCTTTTTAGATTTGGAGTATATAAAACAAACTGGATGGGTGCAGGTAGGTGTTCAGGTATCCCGTCGTTGTATCTAACTAAAAAATGAAACTTCTTTCTAAAAACAATTCTGGATTAAAAATTATTCTACCAATTGTAATAAGCTTGTTTGGTCTTCTTGCTGTTTTCGGACTTTTAAAAGATTTTCCAATTCTCAAATACGCAGCCACACTTATTGTTTTAATAATTGGAGTTAGAACAATCTATGGAATTTACACAAATGCTTATGATTTATTCTACTCAAAAGAGTTCCTCATCTTAAAAAATCAACGAACTGAAAGAAAGATAGCTCTCGGTAATATTACAAAACTTAAGCTAAGTTCAAGTGAAATCCGAATCATGGGAAACCAGCATTATGAGTACGACATTTATTTTGAGAATGAAAAAAATCAAATTGAATGGGTGACTTTTTACGTTTCTATTTTGGACAATTACCTTTGGGAATTTCAGGATTTGGTAAAAACACTATCCCCCAATACGGTAATCGAAAACAGTACAAAGCATTAGAACAAAATAGCTGGCTACAACACTGTCTAAACACAATACTCACATCATGCTACCAAAACTGATAATTAAATTGGCTGCTTAAACAGCCAAAGAATAATTTAACTTCGCAATGAACTTTAATCTAAGAACTCCGCACTGCGCATAGGCTGGGAACGTTATGAGCAACCATAATGAAAATTAATAACGAAAGCATCTGCATCAATTATCCGAGCCCAACCCTCGCTATCGTACACTCGAATGTAAGAGACGATATTATCTACTGTTTATGCAAGAATGCCTATTTGATTCAAATAAATACAGAAACTAAGGAAGTCAATCAAATAATGCCCTTGAAATTGGATAAGATTGACTTCGAAAAATCAATTTCACTTCAATTATCCGACCAAGACAATCTGATTTCAATCACTAATTCCAAAGGGAAAGTAGGTTGCATTTATAATCTAGTATTAAAGGAAATCGCCCTCACACTTGATAGAAAAGATTATAACACAGAGCAGACTTATTTCCCTATTAAATTTCTTACCATTAATAATCTGGATTATTTAATTCATGCCACAGATTGGAACCACCTAGAAATATTTGATTTCAAACTCAAGAAGAACCTAACCGAAAGAACTACCAACAAATATGTAGAAGGTAAAAAAAATGAACTTTATTTAGATTATTTCTACGGTCAATTACATCTATCTCCATCAAAAAAGTGGTTATTAAGCAGCGGTTGGAATTGGCACCCTGTGTCGTCACTTAAATTTATTGATTTTAATAAATGGATGAATGAATCGAAATTTGAACCTGAAAAAGAAAATGACGCAAATCGAATAATAATGAGTAACTATTGGGACCGTGCGTTATGTTGGATAGATGATGATACGATAGCCTACATTTTTGATCCTATGGAAGAAGACATAGATAAAGAAGAAATTGTTGAAGGAGGATATGAAATAGATACAAGCTATATAATGATATATGACGTTTCTAAAGCTGAAATCAAACAAAAAATTAAATTCAACGAATACTCAAAAAATGAATATTTTGAAGCAACACCTGATTGCAGAATGTATTTTGATGGTTCTATATTAATTAGCTCGATCGAAAAAGGCTTATTCATTTTAAATAAAGATTCTGGAGATATCCTTTTTCATAGTCCCAAAACAAGCTTAAGTCAATACAATAAGAAAAATAATTTATTTTATAAGCTGATAAGAAATAAAGACATTGAAATAGTAAGAATAAGCACATAACAACTTATAGGATATCATTGCCACCCTTAAGGTCGGAGACGATTCATACATACGGAACATAAAGAGAACTACCCATTCTTCAAAGTAATAACAAAACTCAAAAAGGACCCAACTCCCCGTCTCTCATAACTAAAAGCACGCAGGCATTTCTTACTAAAAGGCGGACAGTTATTCCCTAAATGTACCAACCACGCTTTCCTTCCATTTTTTAGTTTTAACTAAAAAATGGATTTTGCATATTGCCTTTAAATTTAAGCTGAAATGAAACATCCATTTGCCGTATCCAAAACCAATATTATTCTTGCTGCCGTTTGCATCGGCATTATCGGATTACTGACGTTCCGAGTAAATGGTTTGAGTTCATATGCCATCGGTACGTTCGTTGGAAGATTTGTATTTGTACTAGTTTTTCCATTGATTGTTGCCGTTTTAGCTTGGTTTATTACTGGAAGAAAAGAAGGTGGCGGACAAATCATGTTCAATATAGTTTTAGTCATTCTTAGTTTTGGAGCAGCTACGAATGTGTTTGATAACGCAAAAGAAGACCGTCAACAACTTGCTAATGTTCAATCAAATATTGGAGAGCTCCGAAATTTATATTCTCAAGATTCCGTTCCTCAAGCTTCGGTAGATAGCGTTTCAACCGCCATCATAAAGAATTTTAACAAGATGATTTTACGAAGTTCTGGAGCCGAACGTGAAATCATCAAAATATCTAAGGAGATGTTTATCCAAACTACCAGGTTTGCTTCAAATTGGAATAATTCGTTTGATAGACTAAACAACGCTGGCCTGATTGACTATTCTAAGATTCAAGACACGCAAAGTCGCAACGAACAGCGGAAAATCATTGTTGAATATCAAAAAATGTCCAAAATATATTTGCGATTTTTCCTCTCACGAAAAACTATTTTAAACAAGAAACTTGAACATTTAGATCCAAACAACCCAACTGTGGTAGGTTTCAAAAATGGTTTTACATCTAAAGATTCTATTCAGCGACCTGTGATGATCTCCTACTTAAAATCAAACATAAACTATGGACAGAACCTCCTGTCTGTATTAGATATGTTTGACGACCCGAATGTAGGCTGGCACTATGACGGCACGGTGCTGGAATTTGATAATTACAACGATGAATTAAAATATAATATGTTGTATGAATCAATGGATAGTAACATAAATTCAATCAATCGTTTGCATGAAAGGGTGTTAGAAATTATGTGATGTATCACACATAAACCAAAAAAATCGTACTATCGAAACATGAAACTTGAAAAATGGATGGTTTTAAGCTTTTTGCTATTTAGCATTAGCTACATTGTTCTCGAATTACACTACATCTCGATTCCACATTGGTTGTCGTCTTTCAACATGTCTGCCCCATGGGATTATAGTTATGCGATTAAAGATATTTTCCATTACACATCAACCGTGCTGATTTTAATTTCAGTGGTCAAACTCATTCAACAAAAGGAAATTTCGATGATAAAAACCTTGAAGTTTCCAATACTGTTTTTCATTTCATCTCAGACATTCTGGTTTGTATTTTCATCAATTAGCACAGAGTTTTCTTTTTTCACATTAAACGGTTCCAATAAGTTTTGGTATTCTTATCCTCTATTTTTCTTGAAGTTTATCGTCCTCGGATTAATCATTGTACACTTTTCTCAGAAAACCACCGCGCCTATTCAGGTTAGCTCCAAGCAGGTTAGCAAAGGCGCTCGTTTTATAAACAGTCTAATAGACTCATTACTAATTTTTGCATTCGTTATGTCCAACTTAATGGGTCTATCTAAAGGGTTCATTTTTGAGAGTATTCCTTATTTCAACGATAGCCCATATTGGTATTATTTTTTAAATATGTTCGCCTATTTCTTTGTGTTAGAAATCTTGTTTTTGCAAACCATTGGCAAACTTCACAACAACTCAGTGGTTCATTACGAAGGCAACCGGTTTGTCCGAATTCTATTTCGAACTATGGGACGGTTTATCCCTTTTGATGCGTTATCGTTTTTGGGTTCCAAAGGCTTTCATGACTCGGTGTCGAAGACTACAGTTGTGTTACAAAATGATGATATGAGTGAAGACTCGGATGTAAGTCATTTAATTCCTAATGAGAATTAATGAAGTCTAAAGGCGGTATAACAAAATGGTCAAAGAATATGGCATTTCCTATTTCTACAAACTTCTTCTCTTAGTTGCATTAGTTTTTTGTGTTGTACTTACGTGTCTTCTTGTTCATGAAGAAACCTTTTCGAAGGACAATAATTTGAACACTATTTATCTAATTATCTCAATCGGTTTCTTATTTTTCTTCTATTGTATTTACGATTTAGTAAAGGCGTACACATCTGTTCTAAGATTCACTCCCAATGAAATATCGGTTACTTCATTTTTTCGAACTAAACGAATCCGCAAATCAACTATCTCAGGCTATCGAGTAGTAAACAAAGATTATCTTATTTTCTCACACGATTCAAATTATAAAACTCTGGAAATAAGCAGGTTTTTCGAGAACCAAGTTGATTGGCAATCCAATTTAACTGAATTTATTAACCTTGATGATGAAGAGCATTCTGAGGAAGTAAATGAATTATTCAACGATAAAGCGTTTGGTAATGTTTTGGAAAACCGTGTTGAAACTATTTCAGATTATAGGAAAAAAATTAAATTAATAAATATACCTGGAGCATTAGTTGGCCTATGGCTTTTGTTGTATCCTCATCCCTATGAAATAATAACAGGGCTAGCCTATTTGACAATAACTATTGCATTCGCGTTAGTCATTTTAAAAAAAGGCCAGATTACATTATTTGGAAGTAATTTATCATTATATCCGTCTGTCAGCACAGCAATACTATTACCGTTTGGCGGAATCGCTGTTCGGTCTATGTTAGATTATAATATATCCGCCTACAGTCCACTTTGGACCATTACATTTATTATCACCCCAATACTTACATTTCTTTTTTTTAAGGTTGACCCAAGCCTAAAAAAATCAGTAGTTGAAAGGCCTTCAAATGTTACCAAAGCCATATTATATTTTCTAATATCCATCCCAACTGGTGTTTTCATTTTCTTTATCGTTTTATCCATTAACTGTACTTATGACAGGTCAATAACCCAGGCATATAAAGTACAGGTTCTCTCTGTCGATAAACACGAATCAAGTAAGCGACGAACAACGTACTCAATGGATGTTAGTCCATGGAAAACAGTTGACGAGTCAAAAGAAGTACGTATTTCTAACGAGTACTTTTCTCAACTAGAGATCGGTGACAGCGTTTACATCGGAGAAAAAAAAGGGTTGTTTAGTATTCCATGGTATTTTCATATAAACCTTTCTGCAGAATAATAGATGCAAACGAGATGCAATGATTACCCGAAACAACATAATTTATTTCCTTTCCCTTATAACCGCGATATGGTTTGCCCTAACTAGTACATTCTGGACGTATTGGGGTGCTTTATTTGTATCCTACCCTTTTGGTTTAATTAGCTTATTTCTTTGGCGCTGGGGTACAAAAAGCGACGTAAAAAATCAACGATATAAAAAGATAAAAATAATTCTGTTAGTTGGATTCGTATTATCCATTGCCGTTTTAATCGGATTAGTAATTACGAATTAACTGAAGTACTTTCACGTCCACTTCAACCAATCAAGAATGACGTTTAGCTCCTTCCTACAATCCATTATTTATGTTTGGCTCGACATAACTGCAAAAAAGCGAGACACAACAAAACAGCCGTATTTAGATGGACCTATAGCCGATGGTCGCGAAGTAGGTGACATGTTTTATAATGCGATTGCCGAAAACGAACACTTAACGGCAACACTCAGTAGTGATGCAGGGTTACTTCCTGATTTTACAACAGTTTTAAATACAAATAGCCCTCACCTTTCACAGCTCGATTCAGAAATCGCAACGTTTTATGAGCATACTGCTCGCTATAAAATGGATGTTTGGTCAAAATGGCTAACGCCCATAAGTTGGTTTGCAAAATTGCTAATTCGGGTAATCAGTGTCGACATGAAACAAATGAATCTTCCCCTCGACTCTATTGAAACCAGTTATGGAATGAGTAGCGAGGTGATTCAATTATTAGATTCAGATGGTAACCAAAAGTATGCATGTTGGCTTCGTAAAACAAACAAAGAAAATAAGGTAGTATATGCTGGATTTTACAGCGCATTTGAAGTACTTGGATCGAGTCAGCGCTTTGTACGTGTGGTGTTTCCACTACCAAAAGGCAATGTAACGGTGATGCTACAAGTCGAAATACAAGCAGATGGCTCAGTAAAATTGCTATCAAACAAATCGCTAAAACATACTGGTTACTATCGCGTGCATAAAACGAAACGTGGCATTTTTAAAGTACAAAAAATACCAATTAATGAAATCATTCATGTTTTTCGAGATGAGGTCGGTAAACTTCGTACCGATCATTATTTTGCTTGGTGGAAGGTTACTTTTTTGCATTTGCATTATAAACTAAAGCTGGATACAAAATAGATTTAAGCTTTGCACCTATCTGCTCTGGCAACAGTTGGCACTTTATTTGTTTTGATAGAAACACCAACAACATAGACGTATGAAAACACTTTTAATCGCAAGCCTATTTGGACTAACAAGTTTCTTGACCAGCATAAACACGTCAACGAATTTCGAAACAAAAAAAGAGAAGCCATGTAAATCGTCACCAGATTTTGAAAAAGACAGTTTATCTGGAATCGTTAAGTTTTATGAGCCTGGTGGAAAGGGATTCAGTAACACCTACGAGCGACTAATGCTTAAACGCCATAATGTTGAATACATCATAACCGATAGATTTGTTCTCACTCCAGAGCAATTCTGTTATAATTCATTTAGCAAACCTTTTATTACAGAGAAGTTCGGCGACAGTGTTTTTCTAAAGACACGAATTGACGCAAACAAAATGGATCGCGATGGACGGGGTGATCGAGTTGCGTCAATGTCACCCGAGACAGATTCACTCATTAGTCGATATTTTCATACGAAGGTGAACCCTGACTTGTATCGTCCTTATCTTGGACCGAGTCATAACAATGAGCTTGTACTTTACACCATGTTATATGCGGATTCAACAGGAAAAATCTTTCAACTTTACCAGTCAGGATTACGCAACAAACCTATTGACACAGTTTTACAAAACTTGGCAACTAACATTCCCTATCGAATTACTCCAGCCTTAAACGATGGTCAAAAAGACACAGGACGCGTTCATATTTGGTTGAAGTTTAGCGAAAAAACGGCAAGTCTGTTCAAACCTTCTGAATGAAAAAAACTGCAATTTTATGGTTGATTATAACATTTGTATTTAGTTGTAATACATCAAATCATAAAGACAACTTAATTAAAACGGACCTTGAATTAAAGTCGCTTAACGGTCGTATTAAATCGAGACAAATAAAAAAAGCGAATGGTGACAACACCATCGAATACTTTTCCAAAACTGGCTTCTATGATTCAATACTTACAGATGAGGCCAAAGCCATATACACCTATGGCAACGACAACCGCATTCAAACTGTAAAATATTTTCCGAGAGACTCTGTTTCTGACACTACCGTTCAAAAATTTTTCTGGTTAAATCAGCAGCTAACAAAAATAGAAAAGTATTCAAATGATAGTCTTTCCATGGTTTTTGAAAAGGAATATTATGATAATGACAGTATCAAAAGTGAAATCACTCGCAATACTACTGGAACCATAGTTGTTAAGTCTGACTATACCTACTCCCCGAATCATACAAGCGTAGTTATGATACGAACAAGATCAGACCCGAACGAAAAGGATCAAACATTCTATGGGGACTATTATTACACAGAAGACAAATACACAATAAAAATTTCCTCTAGTTACCCGCACGCTGCGCCCCACAGGACTACCTATTACTTGAATGATGATGGGCTACCTGATCTTATGGTGACTAAAAATGCAAAGAACATAAAGAACGAAATTCAACTACAATATGAATTTGATGCGTACGATAATGTTAGCATTATTAGAAATATAGATGGAGATTCGACCATAAAAACGGATAGCATTTTCTATGAATATTATGAATAATTAACCGATTCATTCAATTTTTAAGTTTATTTGAAAATAACAATTCGATTTACAGAACATGAACCAATTATTTTTCATTTCAGCACTTGCGATAACGTTACTGACAAGTCATAATGCAGCAGACATATCACATGTCGATCTAAATACCTTTATAAAGGAAACGCAAAAAACTACAACCGGAAACGGTGAAGTTGTTATAGCATGGTGGATTCCAATCGAATTTTGGCAAGTTACTTTTGAACAAAATGATGACCTAACAGAGGCACAGAAAAAATCATTTATCAAGGCGTTAAAGGAATATTCGATGTTTGCCATTATTGATGGGGAAACGGGAGATTTTGGCAATATTGATTATGTATCGGACGAAGAAATTAAAAAGACACTATCATTGACAAACTCAGATGGTAAAACATACAAATCGTTAAATTCTGATGATGTTTCTGTTGAGCTACAAACAGTGCTCGCTGCATTTAAACCTGTTTTAAAAAGTATGTTGGGAAAAATGGGGGAGAATATGAATTTCTATGTTTTTAAGGATTACGATTCTAAAAACAATAGAATTTGCAACCCACTTGATGAAGGGTTTGTTCAACTCAACTTTAACAAACGAGAAGTTAAATGGGAAACGCCACTAGGATCATTGCTTCCTCCCAAAATGTGCCCTATAGATAAAAAGCCAATGAGCGGTGGTTGGAAGTATTGCCCAATTCACGGAAATGAACTTGTAGCACAGGAGTAAATCCTATTTTCTCATTAATAAAAATCAAACAAAACATTCGTATCATTATGAGGCCATTTCTAATCACGTTCGCCCTATTACTTAGTTTCAATCAGTTTGCATTTTCCCAAAAGATTAAATCGGATGGGTATAAAGTTACACTTGTTAAAATTGAAAAATTCGAATTAAAATTTATGGGTGAGATTCAAACTGGATACGCTGGAACAATCATCGTGAAGTCCAAAGATTCACAACAAGGAACCTACACCTTTTATTTACCTCAATTAGATAGCAAATTCAGTCATATTGCATTCAAGGACGTTAACGGACAACTAGCTTTACCTAGAATATATTACGATGAAGACACTAAGACATTTTCGTTTCATGAGGGCACAGACAAAGCTGGCAGCGAGAAAGTAAAGTCGGACAAAACGGTTGAAGACTTGGTTTTATCTGGGGCTATTATTTGGTTAAAAATTCCTAAATAACATAGGCACTTTGCATCCAAAAAAAATAGCAGGAATACTCGGTATTGGTTTTTTCATTTATCTTACTTCCGATGGAATTGCTGGTGTTTTTTACAGACTTATTTTCGATCTTTTGTTGATTGGAAAAGTTGCTCCAATTTTTCAATTTGTCACCACTCATGCGATTACCGGTGTTGTTTTTATCGTATGTACATTTTGGTTAATAAATAAAATCTCTTCTATAGAATTTACTAACGCGAAGTCTGTACGAAAAATTTTTTATTTCCTAATTGGCGCTTTTGGAATCACACAAATTATAGGACTACTATATTATACATTACAGCCTCTTCTTTACGGACATATTTATCTCGAAATGAAGAGCGTGTATTTTAGTGGCTTGGATAACGAACACTTTTATATTCAAGCAATAATACCATCAGCAATAACAATTAGTAAAGTCTGCATTGTCGTTGTGTTTGTATTGAACAAACTAAAAATCACTTCAACTGAAGACACAATTTTAGACGAAAACAATCCATAGATATACGTTCTATTAACTAACCAAAATCCTATTTTCGCTTTATGGAAGTTCAAGGAAATTTGAGAAAAATGGCAAACGAGTTACACGAAACTGTTCAATACGGTTTGCGGCTTTACGACAACCTTGAATACCGTGAACCTATTCCACTAAATGATGCTGTTGGCCAACATATTCGAATTGAATATTTACACGAAATCAACTGTGTTGTAACTGGCAAAAAGATTAAAAAGGCCTTTGGAGAAGGCATGAGTTATGATGCTTTTATGAACTCACCTCAGGCATCACCAAGCATCATTCGACCAGAGCTTAGCCGTATTCATGAAGGTATTGCGTTACGAGATTTTGAATGGGAAATGAAAAACCATATGACACCACATACCGTGTATTTAGCTCAAACGGCTGGTGTAAAAGTTGGCGTTACACGTAATACCCAAATTCCAACACGATGGATGGATCAAGGTGCCATTAGAGCCATTCGTTTGGCCGAAACTCCATACCGTCAGGCAGCTGGATTAATTGAAGTTTCGCTAAAAGGGCACATATCAGACAAAACAAGCTGGCAAAAAATGCTGAAAGGCGAGGTTGAAGAACGTGACCTCATTGAATTAAAGGCGGAAATGTCGGAACTTGTTCCTACCGAGTTTAAACAGTACCTCTCCCCCACCAACGATATTATTGAAATAAATTATCCCATTCTTGCATATCCACCCAAGGTAAAAAGCCTAAAACTGGATAAGGAACCACTAATTGATAAAAAGTTGATGGGAATAAAAGGACAGTACCTACTATTTGATGATGGCACGGTCATGAACATTCGTAGCCATTCTGGATATAAAGTTCAAATATCGTGGTAGGCTAAAAAAGGCTACAACGCAATTGCAGCAAGGGCTTGCGGCTCAAAAAAAATAAAATATTTGTATATAGTATTGAGGTATTTTTGAATCCGCAAAACCACCCAAAATAAGAGTATGGTTCGCGCTATTTTGTTATTGCAATGATTACAGAAATCGAAAACATTGAGTTAACGTTTTTAACAATAAACGATTACCAAGAACTCAAATCTGCCATGATTGAAGCATATCCAAACATGGTTAATTCGTACTGGAAAGAAAGCCACATCAAATCACTTATTGAGAAGTTTCCAGAGGGCCAAGTCGTTATTAAAGTAAACGGTCAATTAGCTGGATGTGCGTTGGCGATTAAGGTTGATATGGATTCTTTTAACCAAAACCATACGTATCGAGAAATTACTGGAAATTTTACCTTTAAAACGCACACTAAAGAAGGTGATGTTTTGTATGGAATTGATGTTTTTATTAAAATAGAATTTCGTGGGTTACGTTTAGGTCGACGGTTGTACGACTATCGCAAAGAATTAGCTGAAAGACAAAACTTGCGAGGTATTGCGTTCGGCGGAAGAATACCGAACTACCACAAATTTTCAGATTCATTAACTCCATTAGAGTATATTGAAAAAGTACGTCGTCGAGAAATACACGACCCAGTATTGAACTTTCAAATTTCAAATGATTTCCATGTATCTCGAATACTTAAAGGGTATTTGGAAGGCGATTCTATGTCAAACGAATTTGCCGTATTGCTTGAATGGGACAATATTTATTACGAGAAGAAATCAAAGAAAGCAGCTTCAAAAAAGAAGATTGTGCGACTGGGATTAATTCAGTGGCAAATGCGTCCGTACAAAGATCTTGATGAGTTGATGCAACAGGCGGAATATTTCATTGATGCTGTTTCAGGGTACCGATCAGATTTTGCATTATTTCCGGAGTTTTTCAACGCTCCATTGATGGCAGAAAACAACCACATGAGCGAATCAGAGGCAATCCGTGAGTTGTCAAAACATACAGAAGCGATTGTCCATAAATTCTCTGAGTTAGCTATTTCGTATAACATCAATGTGATAACTGGTAGTATGCCCGAAATCAAAGATGATTTGTTGTACAACGTAGGGTATCTGTGCAAACGCGACGGAACTACTGAGCGCTATGAAAAACTGCACGTTACACCTGACGAAGCCAAAGTTTGGGGAATGCAAGGTGGTTCTCAACTAAAAACGTTTGATACTGATTGTGGCAAAGTGGGTATTTTAATTTGTTATGATTCCGAATTTCCAGAATTAAGCAGATTGTTAGCCGATGAAGGAATGGATATTTTATTTATTCCATTCTTGACGGATACACAAAACGGATATTCTCGTGTGCGCCATTGTGCACAAGCACGTGCCATCGAAAACGAATGTTATGTAGCCATTGCAGGAAGTGTAGGAAACTTACCGAAGGTACATAACATGGATATTCAATTTGCACAATCTATGGTTTTTACACCGTGCGACTTCTCCTTTCCTGCCAATGGTATTAAAGCCGAAGCAACTACCAATACGGAGATGATATTAATTGCAGATATCGACATTGACTTACTTCGCGAACTAAATCAGTTTGGTGCGGTGCGCAATTTACGTGATCGAAGGACGGATTTGTTTAGTCTTACGAAACGTTAGGGTTTCTAAATAATGTAACCATTGCTTGTTACTTCTTGTCATCAAATTTTAGCTTAGGATTTCATCAATCACTAATCATCAATCCGAAACCTTTTATCTTCCATTAGAGCTTACCAGCCCTATAACCTGGTTTTCATTCTTTTTTTAAAAAAAGAACGAAACAAGAAAAAACATAAAAATAATAATGCCCTTCGTTTTGGTTCGCTCAATCCCACCTCCTCACCTTGGCCACCAAAACCCTCCAGCGCACATCGCCGATTATTTTTGGCTGCCCGCGCTTCGCATCGTTTGTAGATAAAATGGCTTCGACCATTGATCGATGGCTAGACAGAAACAGTAACAATTCGGTCTTTACAGTTACTCCCTGTCCGACAAATGTTTGAGTGATTAGCCCTACACAACACAAATTGGAATTTAAGTTTGACCAAAATATTCTTAAGCCTAACTGTATTCCTGGGTGTGTTATAGCGGAGAAGCATGTAATTTAACACATCAAAACATTCTATTCATTTACCTTTTAAACTGCTGATGTATATCTTACTAACCTAGTTGAAATGGATTATGTATCTTTCGCATTCATGTGTCTGTGTATTGATAATATTCAAAAAAGATTGACTTCATACAACGTTTTTCAACTTGGCTGTCCCTTTAGTATACATGATGGCAAACACAGTAACGGCAAGTATGAGTGTTTCTAGAGAAGATGCAACCGAAAAAACATTGCTGCAGCGATGTTTAGAAGGTGAGCGTTTGGCTCAGAAGCAGTTGTACCAAAACTACAGCCAAGCGATGTACACGCTGGCTTATCGCATTACCAATGATGCAGATTTGGCGCATGATGCGCTTCAGGAAGCATTTATTGACGTTTTTCAATCACTTAAAAGTTTTAAAGGTTCAGGAACGATTGGTTCTTGGATAAAAACGATTGTGATTCGCAAAGCAACCAAAACCGTAAAATTTGAAAAACGTTTTGAGACTCTCTCCGACAAACATGAGCTGTCGGTGGATTATCAAAAGTTCACCTCTACTGCCTTAGAGCGGGAGATATTCGCCTTGCCGGAAGGATATCGAACCGTATTTACCTTATGCGAAATAGAAGGATATAAACACACTGAGATTGCCAAAATGTTAAACATTTCAGAAAGTACAAGCCGTACTCAATTGCATCATGCTAAAAAACGATTGAAGACTAAGTTAAAAAACGAACGATAGTCAGCAAGGATTAATGAAAAGAACATGAACGAGCAAAACAACGATATAAAACGAGGATTAGAAAACCTACCTCAATACGAACCAAAAGCAGAGCTTTGGGATTCGATAGCTGCCAATTTGGAAGAGGACGACAAACCAAAAATTCTGTATTGGCGCTGGATAACTGGCATCGCCGCGACGGTAGCCATTATGCTTTCGCTAAACTGGGTATTCACAAAGTCTGTGGATGTTCCTGTGGTGGAAGTGAATACGCTGCAAGATCCCGTAAACAACGATCGAAAACATACAGGCAAACACGATTCGCAAACAATAGAAGTGCAAAACCCTGTACCTATTGTTCCTGTTAAACCTGGCCCTCCAACCGTCCCTACAACAGGTCCATATGACGGAAAAGCAGGATTAGCGATGCGCGACAAGAAGTACGCACAGTCGGTTCAAGACCAAATGGGTATCGACCCAACACTTAACGTAGTATCAGATTCGATTATGACTTCATCGTACAATTGGAATTTTGGCGATGGTTTATCGACTCAAGTAACTCCTGCCTATTCTTATTCTGGTACGTACAATGTAAATACGAATAGTGGAGCAACGTATAATTATAGTTCTCCAGATGTAACGACACTAGGATTTGCGGGTTCGGTAAGTAAAAGCACTCCAACAATAAGTAATTACAACGTTAAGTTGTCTGAAACAAAAAAAACAACAAATGATAATGGCTATGTTGTCGTTGATAAAAATCTGAAATCTGTTGTTGTAAACTCAATGGACAAAAAGGAAGTACTCTCAATGTCTACAAGAGAAAGTGTTGAGGTCGCTGCAATTTCCATTGGTCGCGCACGTTCTGATGCAAATTCTTATGTACTATCGGAAAACGACGACACGAAATACGTAGAAGTTGAGAAAAAAAGGGACAGCAATACAAAGGATGGTTTTTTTAAAAACGAATCTGCAATTGCAAAAGGTGATATGAAATACGATTGGTCACTGCAAAACTACAAAGAACCCGTAAACACAGAATCGTACTACCCACTAATTGAAAACGATTACGAAGATCCATACAAAGAGCCATTATCTACTTTTGGAATTGATGTCGACAACGCGAGTTATTCCATCATGCGGTCGAAATTGAATTCAAATCAAGTGGTACCGAAAGATGCAGTTCGTGTGGAAGAGTTCATCAACTACTTCAATTATTCGTATTCACAACCAACATCCGACGAGCCATTTTCTATTAATTTAGAAAACGCTGCTTGTCCGTGGAACGCTGACCATAAACTGGTTCGAATTGGTTTAAAAGGAAAAGATATTGACTACTCGCGCGTTCAAAACAGCAATTTGGTTTTTCTGATTGATGTAAGTGGTTCCATGGATTCTGAAAACAAGCTTCCATTGGTAAAAAAATCCATGAAATTGTTGGTGGATCAAATGGGTAAAAACGACCGAATAGCTATTGTCACTTACGCCGGTGCTGCAGGTTTAGCACTAGAATCTACGACTTGCGATGAAAAAGAGTACATCAAAAAGAAAATCGACAAACTAGATGCAGGAGGTTCGACCGCTGGTGGAGAAGGTATTAAATTAGCCTACAACATCGCTTCTCAAAATTTAATTGTCGGTGGCAACAACCGTGTTATTATGTGTACTGATGGTGATTTCAATGTTGGTCAAAGCAGTGACAGTGACATGAAACAGTTGATCATTAACAACCGAAACAAAGGCATCTTTATTACTTCTTGTGGTTTTGGAATGGGCAATTACCAAGATTCTAAAATGGAAACTATTGCGGACAATGGAAATGGAAACTACTTCTACATCGACACGTACAAAGAATCTGAAAAAGTGTTTAACACTGAAATGAGAGCAACTCTTTTTACGATTGCTAAGGATGTTAAAATTCAGGTGGAGTTTAATCCAAAGCACGTAAAAGCATATCGTTTAATTGGTTATGAAAACCGAAAAATGCCACCACAAGATTTTAATGACGACACAAAAGACGGCGGAGAGTTGGGTGCTGGACATTCTGTAACTGCTTTATACGAAATCATACCCGCTGGAAGTCCCGAAGAAATACCAGGTAACATCGAATTGAAATATCAGAAAACGCCCACAACATCAGCAGAAACATACGGCGATGAAATGTGTACGGTGAAACTTCGATATAAAAAACCGAATGGGACAACAAGCATGCTACTAACGAAAACAATGAACGTTTCCAGTAACTCCTTTCAGTCCGCATCTCAAGATTTTCAATTTGCGGCAGGAACCGCTTTGTTTGCTCAGCAACTACGTCAGAGCAAATACATAAATCAAAAAGATTTTACATTGGCTCGAACGATCGTTTTAGGATCCTTAGGTTCTGACGAACACGGCTACCGACAAGAGCTTTTGCAACTCATCGACAAAGCATCAAAAACTTATTCGATATATAGTAGAAAAGAATAAATGGTACTTCATATCCTAATTGTCTGATAGACAATTTAAATCCCGGGCTTAGGTTCGGGATTTTTTTTGTTTACAGAAACCTAGTTCAAATTTTCGCATTAGCTACACCATACCAAAACAATCACAAACGCCTACTAATAAACTAGATACACAGATCATAACAAACAACTCCCTGAAATCAGGGATATGTATATTTCACTGGTACTGGTGACATAATGGACATAATGGGCCCGCATCTTTGAAGTGTCAATAAAAAGAAAACATTATGAAAACTCTAGTATCAACCATCGCATTACTTGTAACGATCACTGCAACCTCATTTGCTCAAACGAAAGCACACAGCAATCACATAGAGTTAACCACTTCTCTAGAGTATGACATCACAGTTGTGTCTTGGGAAACATTCAATGAAGCCAATACAAGTTACTTTTTAATTGAAAAGTCAACCGACGGAATAACATTTAAAAAAATAGGAAAACAAGTTGCTTCTGGGTCATCCAACAAGGTAAACAGCTACACGTTTGAAGACTTGTCAGTAGACTCGGTTTTAGTTCAATATCGCATTACACTAATTTGTATGGATGGTTCTTCGTTCGCAAGTAATACTGCAACTTCATATCCATCAAACATAGCTCAAGTTGATACAAACGGAGAGCATTAATACGTCATTCATATTTTATATATATGTTTAATAACCGGCCTCGAAGTGTTCGCATTTCGGGGTTTTTTAATGGTTAAAAGTGACGTCAACTATGTTCATCCCTGAAATCAGGGATGCTTCACTTTCACGGTTTTCAGGTAAAAGAACATTTGTTCTCATCCACATCTTTGTATTGTCAAAAACAATAAAAGCACTCAATATGAAAACTTCAATTTTAACACTAGCCTTTTCAGCATTCACAATGTTAACAGCCACAGCTCAGTCCACTTCAAACTCTGTTGTATTACAAACACAGAAGTTATCGTACGAAACAATAATTTCATGGGAGAACAACAAAGAGGTAAATGCCTCGAATTATTTGGTACAAAAAAGCACGAACGGGATAGATTTCAAAATTGTTGCGTACCAATCGGCTCAAGGTTCTACCCCATTTTCTCAAACGTATTCCTTCGTTGATTTCGACGATACTGCTAAAAATGTACAGTATAAGGTAGTGTTGATTTTGATGGACGGGTCACAAATTACAAGCTCACCTAGCCAGTGCCTTGACCAAGCCTTAGTTAACTGTGACTAATAATTTTTTAAGTAGATTTGGAAAACAACTAAAAAACTAAAAATATGAGCGATCCTCAAACTAAAGAACCAGGTCACCCAATTAATATTGGAACCTGTTTAATTAAAAATGCAGACAATCCAGATTTTCATTATTGTTTTGGTGTGGTAGAGCTAAATAACTCTGCTGGAACAACCGAAATAAGTTTTGTAGGCAACTCCATGCATCTTAACAAACAGAAACTGGTGTACAGTTATGACTATGGTGAAAGTTTACCTGATCCTCAATTGGGAACTTCTAACTATTTTCTTGATTTGTTTTTACCGCAAACGAGCATTGCAGAACCTCAAAATTATATTATCCCAGATGACATTGAAGTGTACAATGCCAAGGAACCTGAAAAGAAAATTAAAGGCAAGGTAAACACGGATGCACCGCTCACAGATGATGACGTTAATTACCCTGAATATGAACCACGGTTGAAGTTGTTGCAATATCCTTCAACAAGTCCTACGAGTTTCTATTTATTCGTTTTAGCAAATACCCCAAGTACAGCCATGATGGCCTTAAATGTTGATTTAAGTAATCCACCTACCATAGTTTGTACCACTTCAGGAGGAGCATCTAACGGCCCAAACAATGCTTCAGCAGCCTTGATAGAATTGCCGGACACAACCACTTTCAATAACGTAACAGTAAATGGAAGTACTCCTGAGCCTATTCCATATAGTAATCCAAATGATTTTTATTTTGGTAATTCATCTCCTTCCGCGCGTGATAGTGGAGGTGGTACCCTATGAAAATAATTCTTTTCACCATATTTAGCATTTTCGTATTTAACGGAAATGCTTTTTCCTTTTCTAAGGATAGCAGTTCAATTATGGCGTTAGTTAGCCAAGCTGTCGAACTACAAAGTAGCAATCCGGATTCGGCATTAACAATCGCCCGTAAAATAATTTTTGATTCACAACAGATTGATTTTGTTCAAGGATTAAGCCATGGTCTACATCGTTTAGCTCACATTCAATACCTAAAGGGAAAAAATGATTCAGCTTTACTTAACGCACAACAAGCATTAGACATTCGGATAGAGCTAAATGATTTTAGGCGAAGTGCTGGTACTGCTTTATTGCTCTCTAACATTTACCAAACCATTGGCCAAACCGAGGCAGCATTTGTTAAGGCAGTATTTGCTGCCCAACAAGCAGACAAAAGTGGAGATATAAATACGCAAATATTGGCTTACAGTGAATTAGGCAATCTTAACTTTGAGTACCAAGACCTCGAACAAGCGTTAACCTATCATAAGCAAGCGTTGGCTTTATCTCAAGAGGTTCAAAACACCTATTACCATGCTTTTGCATTATCCAGAATCGCCAAATATTTTATATCAACTGCAGCATTTGACAGCGCGTTGGTTTATTACTTGCATGCCAATCACATTTATCAGGACTTGGGGTATGTCAGTTATGTAGGCATTACGGCTGAAAACATTGGGATATCATATTTGAATCTTGACAAACCACGTCTTGCAATGAAAAATTTAAAAGTTGCAGAAGATATTTACAAAGAATATTCTTTTAATGAAAACTTAGCTCAAGTGCTCTATAATATTGGCAGTGTTTATGTCGACTTAAAGAATGCTGACTCTGCTATAGCCAAGCTTTCTCATGCGCTAAAATTAGCCGTGAATCAAGGTGATGTTGACTTGTCTGCCGATATTTATAAATCAATGTCAGATGCTCATTTACTCAATAAAAATTATGAACAAGCATACTCAAATCATGTACTCTTTGCTCAGCTACAAGACTCATTACTTAATACCCAAACTATCTCCAGTATTTCGGAAATGCAGACCAAATACGAAACAGAGAAAAAGGCTCAGCAAATTTTACTGTTAGCCCAAGAAAACAAAACAAAGACTGCTCAAAAAAGATATTTAATTGCTGGTTTAATTGCGGTACTGCTCGGATTATTCGTTTTAGGATTTTACTACATCCAACGGAATCGTTTGGCAAGACAAAAAGAAATCATCTCGCAACAGAGAATTGAAACCCTCATGGATGAGCAGGAAATCAAAACCTACAACGCCATGTTAGAAGGGCAAGAAGAAGAACGACACCGGATTGCGGCTGACCTTCACGATCGATTAGGCAGTATGCTTTCAACGATAAAACTAATGTTTGGTTCGTTGGGTGAAAAGATTGACAAAGCACAACTAGAAAACACCAAGCAGTTTAATAAAGCAAATGAATTGATTGACACTGCCTGTATTGAAGTACGACGCATCTCTCATAATTTAGGAACTGGAATGGTTGCAAATTTTGGATTAGTGAAATCACTAGAAGAGCTCTGTGATGGCATTAACGAAACTGGAAAAATTGCCTGTTCGTTTGATAGTCATGATATGGATAAACCACTAAGTTTATCCATAGAAATAGAAATTTATCGGATTGCACAAGAAGCCGTTAACAACGTGATCAAACATGCGAAAGCTACCAAGATTGACATCCAATTGAACCGATTAGAAGATGAGCTCAACATGCACATTGAAGATAATGGAGTCGGGTTTAGTGTAGACGAAAAGACAAAAGCTGGTGGAATGGGGCTCAACAGTCTGCAAAAGCGAGCTGAAAAGATTAATGGAAACCTTCACATCGATTCTGTTATTGACCGCGGAACAACCATAATAGTAGAAATCCCTTTAAACGAAAGCATATGATACAGGTAGTAATTGTAGATGATCATCAAATGTTTATTGACGGAATACACGGCTTAATTGATTCCATGGAAAATATTTCCGTCGTTGGCGAAGCAAATGACGGCGTTCAATTGATTGACCTGTTGACAACCGTGACACCAGATGTGGTATTAATGGACATTAGTATGCCTAAAATGGATGGTTACGAGTCAACCAAATACGTCGTTGAAAAATTCCCTAATTGCAAGGTTTTAATGCTTTCAATGCACGATTCTAGAAACCACATTGAACGCTTGCTTAAAGCTGGTGCACATGGTTACATTTTGAAAAACACGGGTGTTGCAGAACTTCAAACCGCCATTGAAACGGTAATGGACGGCAACTCGTATTACAGTCCCGCCGTGACCCAACGAATAATGGAAGGTTTACAGCAAAAACAAAAAGCTCAAAAAGAAACAGGGAATGTAAAGTTGACCGAACGTGAAACACAGGTTTTAAGACACATTGCACAAGAATTCACAACGGCAGAAATTGCAGACAAACTCTGTATCAGTCCACATACCGTTGAATCACATCGTAAAAACCTCATTAGTAAACTTGGTGTCCGGAGTGCTGCTGGTTTGGTGAAATATGCTGTGCAAATGGGTTTAGTTGACTGATTGTTTAACTGTATCTTCGCAACAAAAAAATCGTTTCAAAAAAACACATAATCGTAATTGGTGGCGGAGCAGCTGGATTCTTTGCTGCTATAAATCTCGCTAAACAAAATCCACTTTCTAAAGTAACTATAGTAGAAGGTAGCAACAAGGTTTTGGGCAAAGTTCTGATATCAGGAGGCGGGCGATGTAACGTTACAAATACGATAAGTGACCCTAAACAATTAGTAAAAAACTACCCGCGAGGGTTTGACAAATTACAACCGTGTTTCGAGCGGTTTAGTTCGGATGATACCCAACAATGGTTTGAGGACCGAGGAGTCCGACTAAAAACGGAAAGTGACGGTCGGGTGTTCCCAGTGTCTGATGATTCATCTTCAATTGCAGATACGTTGCAGCGAGAAGCCCATCGTTTGAAAGTCAAAATAAACTATAAAACGCGGGCCGTAGGCTTTGAGCCACAAGGCGATCAATGGCTCATCAAGACTAACCTTAATGATGTTGTAGCTGATTTATTGGTTATAGCAACTGGTGGAAGTCCTGCGATATGGAAAGCGCTTGAAAAATTAGACTTAAACATCGTAGCTCCAGTTCCCAGTTTATTTACATTTCATGCAAAACATAAACTACTTGAAGACTTGGCAGGAATTAGTTTTCCAAACGCAACCGTAAAGATATTAACGACCAAAACCGACCAAAGTGGACCGATACTCATTACACATGAAGGCATTTCTGGTCCAGCTGTTTTAAAACTATCCGCATGGGCCGCGCGAGAATTACATGAGTTAAATTATAAATGTGTAATTCGAGTAAACTGGTTAGGCATTGATGCAAAGCAGTTGAAAGCAGCGATTGTGAATGAACAAGAAACCAATCCTAAAAAACATGTAATTAACCGACCAGTCATGGACATTCCAAAGCGATTTTGGCAACGAGTATGCGAACTCAGTGATATTACAAAGAATCGGAACTATGCGGAAATTGGCAAAAAGCAGATTGCTAAACTTACCGAGTTGTTGTTGAATTGTGATTTGACGATTTCGGGTAAAAGCACCAACAAAGATGAGTTTGTAACCGCTGGTGGTGTGGATTTAGACGAGATTGACTTTGACACATTTGCAGTCAAAAAATACAAGAATCTTTTTATGGCCGGCGAGGTGTTGAACATCGATGCTGTTACTGGCGGCTTTAACTTTCAAGCTGCCTGGACTGGTGGTTGGATTATTGGAAAACAGGTGGTTGGGTAGTTGTCGTTTTCTGCAATCCCTAAAGTTTGAATCACGGATTATATGGATTATACGGATTTCGTACCTTTTTATTTCCATTAGGGCTTACCAGCCCTATAACCTGGTTTTCATTCTTTTTTTGAAAAAAGAACGAAACAAGAAAAAACATAAAAATAATAATGCCCTTCGTTTTGGTACGCGCAATCCTGCCACCACATCTTGGCCACCAAAACCCGCCACCACACATCGCCGATTATTTTTGGCCACCCGCGCTTCGCATTGATGCCAGCTCACATTCGTTCAGAGTGAACCTGTTCATAATCCACAATCAACTTTTATCAAAACCATATTGAAGTCCAATACTCAAGCTATTTATTTTATCTATAGTGTTCCTTTTTTGCTTGATGTCTTTCGGAACATAATTGTAGCCGACTAAGAATTCAGACGTAAACCATAATGACCCATTTTTGAATTTCTTTATTCTTAAACTTTAATCAAACGATGGTACAATGCAGAATGATTGATCGCTTACCGACAAGTCGATACTTTTGTAATATCCTGTTTCTGAATCTTTTATTTTTTGGTGGTCTGCATACAATTCATATTCACTTAAAAACGCAGAATTAATTAATAAACCGAATCCGATTCGATGGTAAACGTTGAGTTTATTGATATACTGAACAATGCTGTAATCTGCGGTTAGTCCTAAATTATATACGTTATAGTTTATTTGCCATGGCTTCCAAGATGTGGGCAATACAAATCCACGAGTCGGTTCCAACATGTCAGTAAACCGAAGATTGTCTGTATTTTCTGTCTTTAATCTTAGGTTAAAAAACTTTAATCCAAATGACAATCTACCACCTGAGGGAATGACCCTAGAGAATCCCCGTCTATTGCAAAACTTGGAATAAAATCTCTCCGATCTTTTGATTTCATATTTTCCAGCGTTTCAAAATCTTCAACTGGGATTGCATCAAATTCTGTATTATTGACAGGAGGAAAATGAAATATTTCTAGTCGCGATGGTTGTGTAATTTGCGTTTGTAAAATAGAGAAATACGGTCTCCAATGTTTGGTTTTGGTTTGGGCAAAAGCATTTCCTGCAAATACCCCAACCAGCAGTATGGTTATTAAGCGGTTACGCATGAGGCTAAGTTAGTGAATTAATGATTTTGTTCTAATACCGATTTTGCATTCTCATTTTTCGGATTCAACTCTAACGATTTTTTATAGGCTTTCAGGCCTTCTTCTTTGTGGTTTAAACGTAGCAAACATTCGCCATAGCTATCAAAAGTGTTATAAGAATTGGGGTATAATTCAGTGTTTAGTTCAAAGATTTTAAGTGCTTCTTCTATCTTTCCTATTCGCTGCAGTCGGTAACCAAAACTGTTAATTGCACGCTCCGAAAAATCATATTCCAAGTCTGATTTGTTAAATTTTATAAAGCTTATAAGACTATCGATATCCGTAACCTCTTCGTATACTGTAGCTAATTTTTTAAGATTCATTTGTCTTACCCTTTCCTTCTGAACGGCTAATGCTGGAACATTATACTCCTGACGTTGAGCATCTGAAATAACTGTGGTGTCGATTGGACTCAACTCCCAAGGTTGGCCCTTTCCTTTTTTTTCGTATTGAGTTCCGTAAATCTGTGGTTCATTTTTACTCAGTAGGTATCGATCAATTGCGGCAGCCAACAACCATTTACTCGCTGTAGAATCAAGCTCAACTGACCTTTTCATTAGTTTAACTGCCATACCGTATGCAGTAGAATCTCCACCATGTTGAAAGACCATTGCTGCATGATGATAATCTTGAGAAGTCCTAACTTTATTAGAATCCAACAATTCATAAATTCGTTTCTCTCGTTGTCTGTCACGCTTTGACACTGCGTCCCAATCAATGGGTTGTGTTTTCCTATCCGACTGATCCTGGTTATATATTTCTATCAGCTCTAGGTTGTTATAATTTAAATCTAAATCGGTTACGGTAAATTGTGCTGAACAAAACGAGATGGACAGGACAGCAATGAAAAAGCCAGTGTAACGCATGAGGCTAAGTTAGTGAATTAATGTTTTATCAATACCCCCAAACTGTCGTTCATCCATGGTTCCTTTATAGGTTTCTGAAAAATGGTTACCGATTCTTAATCTAAAGTCAGTTACAAAATCACCTTGATACTTTTTTGCCGATGTAATTACACATTCTTTCGCTGGTAAAATGATGTCTGGCACGCCTGTACTACAGTATATATAACCATGACGGCGTTCGATTGGTCTCCATTCACCATGTCTATTTTTTGCTTCCATTATTAAATGTAAGTATGATCCCCTACCAACAAGTAAGTCAAATTCTGTTTTGTTAATTATTATTACGGGATGAGCTTCTATTTCACCGCCATCCATGTTAAAAGTAATTTGGGTTGTATCTACGTGAATTTCGATATCCATACTATCCCAATGCGGTATGTTTTCTAAGCGACCATAGCGCATTTTGTAATATCGTTTTAACATTCTATCTGCCTCATTATAAGCGGATTTAGAATCTTCTACACTATCCTCCCCTTGATTTTCAAGATAATCTCGGGAAGGATTTTGTTGGGGACATAAGATGTAACCCACATCAATAGTATCTTTTATAGGTCCAAAATAATGAGGGACATAACGAGCAGTCCCAAATTCTTTTTTGACTTCAAGTGTCAAATCAAAATCGAATTTATTTACCAGAAACGGCATTTTAAATTCGCTGGCGTCCTCTACGCTTTGTGAATCTAACGTAGTGCAAGACAAAGCGGTAAGAAGTAATACTATTGAAACTACTATTAAATTATTACTCATTGAATCATCTAAGTTATCTTTTTCCTTCAAAACTGTTTTAGCCGCTCATCTTCATAAAATTGATTTCGAATGGAATAGGTCAACTCATTAAGCAATTCCTTATCGGGCATATCAGGTAAATCTGATATTTCAAATGCTTCCTCCATCTCGACTTGAAGTTTATTTGCCATTTCCAAAAGGTCATCATATTCATATTCACCATTTTTGATTTTTAGTAAAAACTCTCGGTTTGGACGACGAACATTTATTACTTTATTCTTCCCAATTTCTATTGCCATTTCTAATAATCGAAACGTATGCATCATGTTTTTTGAGTCATAGTTTTTGCCATGCCCAATCGTATTTTCATAACGTGCCTCGTTGCGCTTCGCCACCCAATCCCAGTACGCTTTATACTCTTTACAATACTTTGAAAATCCGTTTTTATTATAGTATAAAAATGCAACTTGCTTTTCAGATTTGGGTACTGAGCTCAGCCGTATGTCAGATACTGATTCATTTTTCACAACACCATTGTACCCCATTTCTTCATTGTAAAACAACCCGTATAGGTCATTCATATGTGGTATATCAATCAATCCACAGTTTTCTTGTTTCCAGTTATTTATCTCCAAATACTTTGAGAGTAAAATGGAACCATGGCCATAATTTACATAGCAAAAATCTAAAACACTTTTCCTGTTTTTACCGACAGGATTTACAATTTTCTTCTTAAGCCCTTTCGCCTTTTTGATTTGGGATAAGGCAAATTTTCCAAACGTATCTTTACAACGTTTTGATAATATTAATTCAGACCTTATCTCATCTAGAAAGGGGTGTTTGTACAAAATCGATGACTCAGGTGTATTTAAAAGTTCTAAAATATTTGGATTATTTAATGAAAGTAATTCCATGTAACGACCCAATTCGTAATAAACGATATCATTTGTTGAGTTGCTTATTTGCGCTACGTACTTCGAAGCATAGAAATCTTCTTTTGGCAATAAAAAAACGCCTTTTATATCCGTGTCCGAAGAAGGCGTATCCAATCCGTAAGCCTTACTTCCACTGACACATTCATATATTACTAACCCGCGGTCTTTAAGGTCTTCAATGGTCATTTATAGAAAGCGTTTTGATAAAAAATAAATCTAAATCCCTCGAATTTCCCTCAGAACTGGGCAATGCTGTTCTCTCCAAATTTGCAGCATTGATACACCTACGAATAAACTCAAAAATTTCTGACTCACCAGTGTGCAAATAGCTCTCACTACTTTTTGCTTTTAATACGATGAGTTCATCAATTCTTTTTAATAGACGTTGGTCGAATGACAATCCGTCCAACATTTTCTTGAACTCAATTGGTGGCATCACGTCTTTTTCCAAAATCCATTTGCAGACTATTGCAGATCGCAACAAGTAGAAAAACTTTTTCAATTTGTATTGTTCAAGCTCTTTTATTTCTTCAAAGAATTTAGCAGCCATACTCAAATAATGATGAATCGTAGCTTTTCTTGAATACTGACTTTGAGCAAGTAGGTTTATTTCGGTTAAAAATTTAGAATCAGATTTATATAAAATTGGTGATTGAATTCGCTCCAATAATGATGCATTTGATTTTCGCAACAGTCTTAATGTTTTCCGCAAATCCCAGCCTGTAATATCAATATCATTGTTTTCATACATTTCTTCGATTGTATCTTTTTTTTCAGAAAGTGATAAATACCAATCTTTTTTATGAACTTAGATAATACGAACATCATAATCACTATCGGGTGACGGAAAGCCCCAAGCTCTTGAACCCGTTTCGCATGCTAACAAGATTTTTATATCCTTTTCATCTTCCAACGCGTTAAGGTATTCAATGATTTTTTCGTTCATGAGCGAATGATTGTTATTGTTTTACAAAAAAAACAAACCTTCCTGGATGTAGCAAAGCACAGCCATGAGATAGTTACGATTTCATTGACCCTAAGCTTCTATTTTGGGTAGATTCTAAAATGTTATAGTATCCCTTCTTTGACTTCATCAATTGAGATGAAATACTGTAAAACATTGATTCGTCGTACCACAAAATATTCGCCATATTAAGTGCGTCCGTTAGTGTGCATATTTGCCGTCCATGTACCAGATTTTTTTTGGGCTGATAGTCATCACAACGCCAAGTTATTTCTATTCGTTTTTATCGAGGTACTATTTAGATACTTTTGACACATGCCTTTCAGAAATAAAATCGCCATACTAATTGTTTGTTTTTTATTCTGCTCACAGTCGTCTTTTTCTCAGCAGTTGCCCATAGAATTCTCTAACTCATTACACAGTTTTACTGGGTTTGCTGGAAGTGGTTTTTCGTTTAATCAGGATCCAACAGATGCGTCAAATGATGTAGGACAATTTTATAACGATGGTTCTGAAGCTTGGCAAGGCTTTACTATTGATTTAAAAAGATCTATTGATCTCGATTTTCAACAAACGATTTATCTATCGTTTTATGGGTTTGATCCAAATAAACACAACATCATATTAAAGTTAGAGAAAGGACCCAACTCAGATGTTCAAGTTACTATAGACGTTCCAAGTGGTGGTGGATGGACTGACTCCATTCCGTTCGATTTTTCAAAAGCTGTATTAAGTTCTGATGGTTCTACATCAGTCAATGCCAAGGGCAAATACGATAAGCTAACGATATTAATTGATGGAGGCACACCAACTCCAGGAACTTATTTACTCGATAATATAAACGATGGTAGTGTTGCTAAAGATCCCAACGAAATTGATGTTGAATATAAAAAGTTGGTTTGGGCTGACAATTTTGATGTTCGTGGTGCTGTAAATTCAACCAACTGGCACCATCAAACGAAGGTTATTGTTCCAAATGTCGGATGGGCAAATGGTGAAGTACAGCATTACACCAATCGCACAGACAACTCGTTTGTTGATGATTCAGGGTTTCTTCACATTGTTGCAAAAAAGGAAAAGTTTACAGACCAAGGGCTGACCAAAAACTACACTTCGGCTCGATTAAATTCAAAATTTGCATTTACCTATGGCCGTATTGATGTTCGAGCAAAATTGCCAATCGAACAAGGAACGTGGCCGGCCATATGGACGTTGGGTAAAAATATTAATGAAACAGGCGGATATTGGCAACCCACACATGGAAGTACTAGTTGGCCAGAGTGTGGTGAAATCGATATTATGGAACATGGAATTTTCCCTAGTGAAGATATAAACTTTATCAGTAGTGCCTTACATACACCTTGTTGCCATGCTGGATCGCCAAACAAAGGCGGAACAATTGCCAATAATCTTGGAACCGATTTTCATGTATATTCGGTAAATTGGTCTCCCAATCAAATTACCTTTTTGTTAGATGGCGTTGGGTACTATACCTATAACCCGACTATTAAAGATGCTAGAACCTGGCCATTTGTTGAAGACCAATACATTTTGCTAAATGTGGCATTAGGAGGTTATGCTGGAACTGTTAGCTCAAGTTTTACCGAGGATGCAATGATTATCGACTATGTAAAAGTTTATCAAGAGGGAGAAGCTAGTGTCGGTCATAATTTCAATTTAAATGAAGCAATTCAACTCTTCCCAAACCCAAGTAATGATAAAATTACCATCACTTCAGACGTTGCATTAAGCAGTCTTTCATTGTATGACGTTTATGGAAAAATGGTACTTACGAAGGACACCGACCTTCACTCCATCGATGTCAGTAATTTATCCGCAGGAGTTTATTTGATGGAAATATATTCCAATAAAAACAAAGCGGTTAAGCACATTGTGGTTAGGTAGTGTTACAAGGATGGAATATGCATACTTTCTATATATGCACATCACTGCGATTTACTCTTTCACACACCCAAATTCTTCGCTCAAACTTCGACTTTCCGCGTTTCCCAACGGTGCAGTAATCGACAACTCTTAACCCTGATTGGTTGATAAACGTTTCAATATCGCTTATTGATACAACGACTATTCGTGGAGCTAATTTGCTCGCTGATTTGATGATATTTAATACAATTTCATCGTTTGAATAGGTATATAAGTTATACGGAAGATCAATGATTATACTATCGTATTGTTTGTTAAGGTCTTTAATATCAGAACAAAACACAGTCGTTGAATAATTAAAAAACTGTAAGTTCTCTCGCGAGTTATTGCAGGCTTTAAAGTTAATATCACATCCTTCTAAATTGAATCCAGCACAACATGCTTCAAGCAACACAGTTCCCACTCCACAACACGCATCTAAAAGTTGTTTGGTCTTATCCCCTTTTGCAGCGACACTGATAAGCGTTTTTGCAATGTCTATGTTTATAGAACTACTAAAGGTGCGGGGCTTTTTTTTATGCTTGTGCCAGTCGTGATCGTGTTTTGTATAAACTCCGAAATACCAATAATCTTTGTAGTTACAAATAGCATACGTTACAGTGGGCTGTTTAAAATTTGATTCGCCAACCATACAGTACCCAACATCAGTCAACTTTTCATGCCTTTCTTCAGATGTTCGCGAGTCACCTTCTAAGCGAACATATTCAATCTTAAAATCCTCTGTTAGAATGTTCTCCTCTTTGATCTTAGATAAAAAATCATCGTAGTTATTCGACAACGAAGTGATTTCAATGCGGTTTTTGATAAACGGACTAATAGACGGGTCAGCGTCAACGTTAGAAAAAATAAGCCTATCCGTTTCTTCTGAATTAAAAATCTGTCGAGATTCTAACTTACACAATTCAGCATGATGAAAGTCGTAATTAAACGTGTATAGGAACCGAGTTTGAGACATTAACTATAAGGCAGAAGTGTGAAGTCAGAAGGGTGAAGCCTGCCTATAAGTCGTATCTGTCGATAGAAAGGAAGACAGTTCAGATACAGGAACTCGGAAGGCAGAAGTGTGATGTTTGAATTGCAATTTCAACATTAATTTAGCGGTAAACATACGCTGATTTTATTGAATCAAACTCATAAAGAACCAATTACCCAATATATGAATCAAAATAATTATTGACCGAGGAAATGTTTTTGTCCTTTTCGGCCTGGCTGAGCCAACTTGCCTCAAAAGCGTTGATCGCTAACTGTCTCAAATGATTCTCCGTCAAGTGTAATGCCCTAGCAGTTTCATAATAATTCTCGTTCATATAACCACCAAAATACGCCGGGTCGTCGGAGTGAATGGTTGCCAAAACTCCTTTTTCAAGTAACGTTAGCACAGGGTGATCTTCCATTTTATGAATTACTTTCAACGCAACATTACTTAGTGGACAAAGCGTAAGTGCAATATTCTTCTCAATCAATTCTTGAATTAGGGCTTCGTCATCCAAACATCGATTTCCATGATCAATTCGCACTACGTTCAATAAATTAAGTGCTTCCCAAATGTATTCCACTGGACCTTCTTCACCCGCATGAGCAACTAATGAATATCCATGTTTTGCTGATGCTTCAAAAACTCTTTCAAACTTACTTGGAGGATTTCCCTTTTCAGATGAATCCAACCCGACACCGTCAATCCAATCACTGTACAGCAATGATGCTTCAAGTGTTTTAAAAGCTTCTTCTTCACTCAGATGCCTCAAATAAGACATAATGAGTTTATACGAAATGTTTAATTCTTGTCTGCCTTTTTCAAGGGCTTTATAGATCCCATTGATTACAACACCAAAATCGACACCGCGATCAGTGTGAGTCTGCGGGTCAAAAAACAGTTCAACATGAACCACATTTTGACTGTGAACTTTGGTTAGATATGCCCAGGTTAAATCATAGAAATCCTGCTCATGAAGCAATACTTGAGCACCTATGTAATAGATATCTAAGAATTCTTGAAGATTACTGAATTTGTAAGCTTTCTTCAGCGAATCAACAGAATCATATTCTAGTTTAATATTATTTCTTTTGGCAATTTCGAACATCAGTTCAGGTTCAAAACTACCTTCAATATGCAAATGGAGTTCAGCTTTGGGAATACCTTGAATGAGTTCTTTTAGTTTTAATAACTCCATGTATTGTAGATTAAATTACCTCTTTTAAAGTGTCAATAGTTTCACGAACAATCTAACTATTATCTCTTCACTAACAACTATTATCTATTCACTATCAACTGTAAACTATTCACTATCATCTCTTCACTATTAACTATTATCTATTCACTAAAAACTATTCACTAAAACCCAAATACTTTCCCAACAAAACGGGAACGGTTGCTGATGCACCCGACATACTATCTGCGTGGTATGTGAAAGGATCCAATTTCTCTTTCACACTAGACTCAACCATCAGTAATGGCTTTTCATCCGGTGGCTCAGGAAAAAGATTTTGCTGCTCAAACAATTTTCTCGTCGCCACAGCAACTTCGTGTGCACCTTCATAATTACCCTGTTGTTCGAGTAAGTAAGCCAGTGCAATTAACCCGTAAGCATCTTCAGAAGTTGAATCCGCCTCGAAACGAAGTTGATAGTATTTTTTAATTAGTTCACTGGCAGTTTCAAAGTCACCCTTTGCTGTTGACACTAATGATTTATTGAAATGATCAATTGTATACATTCCCATGGAATTGGTTGCATAACTAATCTTCATACTCTCATTGTAGAAAGCTTCTGCCCTATCCATATTTCCAATTAAGCGCCACATTTCTGCGTTCATGTGCGCTCGATACATCAACCACTTTTGGTTTCCGGAAGTCGCAGCTAAATCGCTGAGTTGAGCACTAAGTTCAGCCAAACGAGTTGTATCTAGTTGCCGTTGAGAATTTCGACATAACGATGTTAATGCCCTTCCAACGAGTGTGTCATTTTTTGTTTCTCTACCAATTTCTAAAACACGATTGGCTAATCGAATGGATGCAGAGTCATTGCCTTCCTTAAAAAACTGGTAGGCTTGTGTTAACATTTCATTGGGTGATAGTTCCTCTACTTTTTGGTCAGAAGCTACGTCTTTCGTTTTTTCTTGAACTGTAGAGCAGCTCACCATAAACATGAGCATAAAAATGCATGCTCCTTTTATCACTTTAATCATTTCTAATATTTCGCTAAAAATACGGATATAATTCAATTCATCTCAAAGAGCAAGCCTAAACCTAATGAGGTAATTTGATGATTGAAGGCGTCTATCGTTTTTAATTCAGCTTTTGTGGCGTAACGTAATTTAGTTAAATAGGTTACGTCAAACCACAGACTTCCTTGTTTCAACTGTTTTAATCGAATTTGATATTGGAATTCTGGAAACATGCTAAAAAAATTATCCTTTTCACGAATATCAAACGCCTCAAAAGACCCAGATTTCGTTTGAAATGTTGGATCCCATGCAAATTCTTCAGCATGTATTTGGTATTTACTACGAAATATTGTGTTTAGTGATAAGCCCAGTCCCACCCGTTGTTTTAATTTGCCTTTAGGCAGATTAATGTTTCGAAGCAATCGAAAATATACATTCGTGTACACTAAAGAAAAATTACCTGATGTTAACCGCCAACCTTCATATGCTTGACCATATTCGTTACTAATCTTAACGGCACTGGGATCTAGGCCCATCTTTATGTTCATTACTCGCGCCCCAATAGAAAACAATGTGTTACTGTATACTTGTCTTGTTAAACCGAAAGTAATGCCCAAGCTTGGTTTATTGCGCAACGGTGATTGATCCCTTGCATATTTAATCTCCTCCAACGGCACGCTTAAAAAGTGTGAATATCTGATTGACGGATATGTAAAAGTCCCATTTATATTATGGTTTAGAACGTTAAACTTATGTATGCTAAATTGTTTTTTCCACGTATTTGTTGAATCAGAAGCCGCATTCACACATTGGGATAACACCAAATTCGCAATAAAGAACATGATAAATTTAAGCGGTTGGTTCTGGTATGACATAGTTCGTTTTGTTCAAATAAAACCAAGATTCTTTGCTTTAGTCAACAACTCAATTGGTCTACTCGTATCAAATTTAAAACTTAAATTCTTTCTATGTGAATTAACAGTGTGTTTACTGATAAATAATTTTTCTGCAATCTCGTCAGTGGTTAACCCCTCCGACATTAATTCCAATACACCCAACTCTCTTTTCGATAACGTTATTCGTTGACCTTGAGATTCTGCGGTTGGTTTAAAACTGTTATCCAACACTCGTTGGACATCTGGGTCATAATACTTGCTTCCCGACATAACAGTTTCTATTGCCTTATGCAGTATGCCATACTCTGCACTTTTTAACACATATCCGTCAGCCCCAAGCTGAATCATCTTTTTTATAGTTTTAGGGTCATTGTGCATGGTCATTACAACGAATCGCAATCGAGTATTAAACTGTTTCACTTTCTGTACAAACTCGCCTCCAGATATATGAGGCATTGACACATCGATTACCACCAATTCCAAAGCATTATTCTCGACAAATGAAAGAGCCTTTCGCGCATCTGAAAACGTACCGACCAAATCAACCTTGTGAATTTGCGACACAAGATTTTTCAATCCATCGATCACCAACTGATGGTCGTCTACAATAATTAATCGCGTTTTACTCATCGTCAATTTCTAGTTCAATAGATGCTGTAGTTCCAGATTTTTCATTACTGTCTATAGTTAACGTTGCTCCAATAGACTTTGCTCTATTTTCCATGTTTCTAAGACCAAGGCCTTGTTTAACTTTCGAAATATCAAATCCAACCCCGTCGTCTTCAACAAGCATCATTAAGTGATTGCCTGATTTTGTAAGATGAATTTCAATTGTTTTTGCTTTTGCATGTTTAATGGTATTGCTCACCAACTCTTGTAAAATTCGGTACAACGTTATTTCTTGAAAAGATGACAATCTATTTTCAAGACCATTTTCATGAAATTCAATGTGCAATTTTCCACTTGATTTTAAGGTAGTTTTCAAGTCATAAATAGCCTGCAACAATCCGAATTTTGTCAAGGTGCCTGATGACATGTCATGTGAAATACGTCGCACTTCAGAAGTCGATTCATTGATAAGTTTCTTGACTGCTTCAAATGGTTCTGGCGTAGTATTTAAGACTTCTTTGTGCTTATGCGACAACGAACCAAAATTAAGTTTTAACGCACCCAACAAGCTTCCCAGTCGATCATGCAAATCCGACGCTATTCGCTTTCTTTCCTTTTCCTGAACCTCAAGCATATCATCAATTTTTTGAACTTCTTGAGTTTTAATTAATTGTTCGATTTGCTGCTCTGCAAGCTCTTTCTCCGAAGCTGCAACTCTCTTTGTCAATCGTAAATTTCGAAGTACAAAAACTATTACCGCAATGGACAAAAGCAAAAATATTAGTAAGGCTATTTGGGTTTTGGTCTTTAATTCTCCTGCCGCCTTTAGTTCGCGATTTCGAGCTTCTGTTTCAGCCGTTTTGTACTTCACTTCAAAATCAGCAAAATTCTTTAGTCTCTTCAGGCTATAAGTCTCTTTGTCAGCGACTCGCAGACTATCGTACAACGCAATAATTTCGGAACTTGACAAACCCTTTTCATACCTTAACTTGGAAAGTAAAATTTTTGTTTTTAACCCAGGCCAGTTCTGTTGGTTTCCCAACTGGAGTGCTGTATCGTACAACCTACTAGTTTCGAGTGGGTCTTTTTTTCTTAAAATACTACCCAACGACAAATAGAGCCCCGCCAATTGGGTTTCTAACTCATTGTCAATGGCAACCTTTAATGCTTTCCTAACATAAAACTCAGCAGTATCAATACTTATATTATCTAAAGAAAATAACCCATAATTCTTGTATGCGTTCATTAATGCATACGGTGTAACAGGATATTTGTTTGCAGCAACAACAGCATTCAAGAAATATTTTTTTGCAGAATCATTCTCCTCTTGAAGGATATAGTTAATCGCTATATTTCCATATATTCCTGCAAGGTATTGCAAACTGTCCGCTTCAACATAAAGTCTTCGTGCACTATCAGCAATTTGAATCGACATTTTATTATCGCCAGAATACTCATATATTTCTGCAATGTTCGATAGAGACTTTGCCACACCAACTTGATCATTCGCATCTTGTCGAAGTTTTAAAGCTTGGCGATGAATCAAGATTGCAGAATCATTCTGTCGTCTATCCGTTAAAATTATTCCATATATGGACAAGGCTCTGGCCTGACCAACTTCATAATTTATTTCAGCCGACTCTTGTATCGTATTCTTTAGAATCTTGAGACACGAGTCCTGATCTTTGCGTACTAATGCAAACGCAGCCTCATTCTCCAAATCTATTTTGTGAATTTCATCGAGGTTGGTTTTTGGTCCAGAGTTGCAACTAAAAAGAAAACTTGCAACAATACATATGTATAAGAACTTACGCACTGGCTGCAGGCTGGTGCCCCCCACCAACCGAGGCGTGTCCATAATCAATTGACTCCGAATCGGTCTTTTCAGGATCATCAATAACATTTGTAGTGATTGTAAGTATGACACTTTCTGGAGGACAAACAGTAGGCACGTTATCACACAAAGAAATTGTAACAGGTCCTCCTGTACCTAGTTCATTGTAATCGATTCTAATCTCTGTTACATAATTTCCATCCATCTGTAAAATTTGATGTCCTGAATAGCTCAAACCTGGTTCTGCGAGAATATTTAAACTATAACCCGTTGGCAAACCACAAATGGACCCGGGTTGCTTTAAAATGGTATATGTAACCGACATAGTATCTAGAAATTTTAGTGAATCAAATGTAACTAACCGTAAACACTAATAGTCAACATTTACAAGCTTCATATGTCAAGTATCTAAGACAAAAACGTCATCACTCATCGGTTGATGTAGTCTTGATTTCCAAATCCTGTGACTTATTTGTTTTGCGAAACCATACAAACATTATTGCTGCGCCGATCATCATAGCCGTTGAGATTAATTCGGCTTGTGTAATTTCCATTCCTGCAATTTTATAAACTGCATTTACACGAATTTTCTCAATCCAAAAACGTTCAAACCCAGCTAAAAATAAGTAAACACTAAATAAAACTCCTGGAATTGAAATTCGCTTTCTCAAATACCACAACACAAAGAACAATCCAACACACATAATTGCTTCATACAGCGGAGTTGGCCAAACAGGTAATATTAGTTCTGGAATTTGTCCTGGAGGACAGCCAGTATGTGCTTCTGCGTCACAAATTCCCGCAACATTATTTGGATACGTATAAGCCCACAACCAATCAGGTAAAAAACTAGGTTTTGCGAATTCATTAACTTGACCCCAATCACCATCTCCAGACATATGACAACCAATACGACCAACACCATAAGCTAGCATCATGGCAGGTCCGCCAACGTCTAACATATGTTTCCAGTTGATTTTATACTTTTTAGCTAGCCACAATACTGCTGCACCACCACAAATTAAGCCTCCATAGAAAGTTAAGCCACTAAATGGGTTCAGAAATGCTCCTAAAGGATTTGCAATAAACTCATCCCAGTGCTCCATATGGTCAAAGATCTTAGCTCCTAACAACCCAGCAACCGCAGCAACTAGCGTAATCGTTCCCATTCGTTGATATGGGTGAATCACAATATCTTTCTCAATAGGTTCTGGATATTTTCTCTTTACCTTAATAGCATCATAGTACTTTAGCCCAACTGATATTACAGCTGCTAATACACCAAATAAAATGGATCCTTCGCTGCTTAAAATATGACTCTGTGGATCGTCAAACAGCGTTGAAGCATTCACAAACAAATAGATAAACTTCCACCCAAAAATAAATCCCAATATGGCATTCGAAGCATAATCTGTTACACCTGGTAGTTTACCAAACCACTGTTTTCCTGGCATTCCCTCCAGCAGGCCATCTTCCTCTTTGCGCTTGAGTTCTAGTCGCATGGTGTAATTAGCCAATAGAAATGCTATTGCCACAAAAAAACCAAAAGTGTTGACATAAACGAGTCCAGGAATTTCAATTCCTAACAAGTCTTTGACGAGGTGATAAAAATTTGGAAACATAGATTTATTGTTCGCTGCGAAATACCTGAAAAAATATGGTTAATGCTACTTTATTCGTTTTATAAGATGATATGACCGATTTATAATCTGCCAGTGGGCAGATACGTTGGATTTCGGATTTCTGATTTAAGAGTGTAGATTTCGGATTTCTGATTTAAGTTGTAAGCTTAAACTTAGACTTAAACTTAAACTTAAACATCCACCCCTTCAAGCACTTTCACTGCGACACATCCATCATTCCGAATAGCTTCTAACTCGACCTCTACCAGTTGATTTACTAGCGATGCATCAAAAGGAACGGCAACTTTGACATAGTTTTCCGTAAATCCATGCATTAATCCTTCCTTATCTTCACCTTCAAAAAGTACAGTTTTAGTTTTCCCTAAATGCTCTTGATAGAAAGCCATTCGCTTCTTTTCCGATAAAATTCGCAACATGTGTGCACGTTCATTTTTAACATTTTGTGGAACTTTTCCAGCTAACTTTTTTGCGGTTGTGTTCGCTCTTTCAGAATATGGAAACACATGCAAGTAGCTAATATTTAATTCTTTAAGAAAATTGTAGGTTTCCAAAAAGTGTTCTTCAGTTTCTCCTGGAAAGCCAACTATTACATCAACACCAATGCAAGCATCAGGCATAACGGACTTAATTGCATCTACTCGATCAACGTATAATTCCCGAAGGTATTTACGACGCATTTTCGTCAATATTTCGTTGCTCCCACTTTGAAGAGGCACATGAAAGTGTGGAACAAAACGTTTTGATTTCCCAACAAACTCGATGATTCTGTTTTCCAACAAATTTGGTTCAATGCTGCTTATTCGAAAGCGTTCAACTCCGTCTACTTTATCCAGCTCGCAGACTAAATCGTAAAATGTTTCATCCGTATCAACACCAAAGTCCCCAATGTTAACTCCCGTCAAAACAACTTCTTTTACCTCAGTTTGAGCAACTTCCTCCGCAACCTTAATCGTCTCAGCAACCGTGTTACTTCGACTTTTACCGCGTGCTAAAGGAATGGTGCAAAAGGAACAGAAATAATCACAACCGTCTTGTACTTTTAGAAAACTACGTGTTCGATCACCTACCGAAAATCCTGGAATAAAGACATTCGTTTCTTTAATATTGGCATTCAGTACAACCTTCTTTTGCTCCTTAATTTTGTTTAGATGCTCCATTAGATTGAACTTTTCAGCCGCACCTAAGACCATATCCACACCATCAATGTTAATTATCTCTTTCGGTTTTAATTGAGCATAACAACCAATAATCACCACCGATGATTCTGCGTTTTTTTTCTTTGCCTCTTTAACTACCCGCCGACACTTCTTATCTGCATTCTCGGTTACAGAGCATGTATTAATAACATATATATCAGCTGATTCGTTAAAATCGATTACGTCAAAACCTTCCGACTTTGCTTGTCGACCGATGGTAGATGTTTCAGAGAAATTTAGCTTACATCCAAGAGTATAAAAGGCAATGCTAGGCATGTGACAAAGGTAGTAGTTTGATTTAGTATTTTAATTGGTTAAGCACATCTGTTCTCAGGGAATCAAGTTCCGTTTTTGCAGTGTTCCATTTTTGCCTATTGACAATTTGCACCCAAAAATCTCTGCAATGTTGGAATGTAATAGACAAACACCGAAATAAAAACCACCCAACAATTCCTTTCCAACCGAAGTAAATGTAGGCAATTGGGTATCCAACAAAAATCAAGATCCAATTGTACACCAATCCAACTCCAAACCAAACGCTGTCGTACAACTCATCCTTTCGAATTACCGCATCAACGATCTTTTTACCAGCAAATAACCCCCAGCCCATTACAGCCCATGACAATATTGAAGGAATACCAAACACTAATAAAAACAACCACTTCCATGCTTCAATTGGTTTTGAGCCATCTTCCGTAACTTCATTCTTATCTAACGTTGATTGGTATTTTTCAATGGATGCTTTTAACTCTGACGATTCATCAGATTTTATCTGATCAGCGACTGCGATTTCTGCCGTTAGTCTTTTTCGATTTGGAATCCAAAACTTAAGTAATGGGTCTTTCCACTCAGCTCTTAAAATACACAATGCTGTTTCAGTCACTTCGTCATCTTCTTTCCGAACGCTAACCATCTCAGCCTCAATTTTGCGCCCAACGTCTTTAGTCATTTTGCTATAAACATCCCGCTCAGCATCACCTTCTTCTTCGTAATCCTTGAGGTACACAGGTTTCGCAAAACTTATCATCAATTCATTTCTGTACTTTTTATAATAGGTATAGTTCAGACCAAAGGGAACAACTGCTACTTCCATTTCACCATCTCCCCTGCTTTGCATGTCTAAAATCATTCGAGCCATGCCTTTTTTTAATGGACGTATTCTTTTTTCGATTTGAGCATCCGCTTCAGGAAAAATTAGAACTACTCTATTTTTTAAAAATTCAGAATATAATTGGTCGTAACTCTTATTATTAACATTTCTACCACCACCATCTCGTGCTCGATAGATTGGTATAAGCTTAATTTGCCTCAACAGCAAATTTGACCAAGCTTGATTGAACACATCACCTCTGACAAATATTCTAGTTGCTTTTGGAATCAAAAGGGAGCTCACCATAGTTCCATCTAAAAAACCATTACTGTGGTTACTTGCCAAAAATACCGGACGGTCTTGTGGTATATTTTCTACTCCAGAAATATAAATTCTCTTGAAATAAATTCTAGAGTAAAGTAACAATGACAATTTGACAAAATAGTATAACATCCTTGTGGTTCAGGTTACAATAGTGCAAGTTTAAGGCAACCATCGCTTTATGAAAAAAAAATGGTTGTTTTGCAAGAGTACAAAAAAAGAGATTTCAGAATATTATGACAAACAAGATTGCATTAATTCTTATCGCTGCGTTTGCATTGACATCATGTCAAGACAAAGCGACTAGCGCAGAAACTGAACAAACCTCTACAGAAGACTCTACTGTTTTCGAAGTAAAGGTTGATCGTTTTGCTGATTTACAGATATTGCGTTACCAAGTTCCAGGTATCGACCAATTAACTCCTAAACAAAAAGAATTAGTTTACTATCTATCTCAAGCTGCTTTAAGCGGTCGTGATATGATTTATGCTTCAAACTACAAGCACAATATTCAAATACGAAGAACCTTAGAAGAAATTTACAAGAACTATTCAGGTGATAAATCAACAGAAGACTGGAAGAACTTTGAAATCTACTTAAAACGAATCTGGTTTAGCAATGGCATTCACCACCATTATTCAGAAAAGAAAATTCAACCAGAATTCTCTGCAGAATATTTCGGTACATTAATGGCGAATTCACCAAAGGCAAAATGGCCTTTACTTGAAGGAGAAACTGCTGAGCAACTTACCGCTAAGTTTTCAAGCGTGTTGTTCGACACTACCATTGCTGCAAAAAAAGTTGTAAAGGATAAAGGTTTTGACAAGATTCAAGCATCTGCAAACAACTATTATGGTGACGGAATCACAGAAAGTGAAGCTATTGCTCATTATAAAAACCAAATGGTGAAAGGCGACAAAACTCCAATCGAATATGGTTTAAACTCTCGTCTGGTTAAAAAAGATGGAGAAATCATGGACATGACTTACAAAATTGGTGGATTGTATAGCGGTGCGCTTGAAAACGTTGTTTATTGGTTAGAAAAAGCAAAAACTGTTGCGGAAAATGAAAAGCAAGCCAAACACATAGGTTTACTCATCGAATACTTCACAACAGGTGATTTGAAAAAATGGGACGAAACCAACTTAGCTTGGATTGAATCTACAGAAGGAGATATTGACTTTATCCTAGGTTTTATTGAAGTTTATGGTGATGCAATCGGTTATAAAGGTGCATACGAAGGAGTCATTGAAATCAATGATTTCGAAGCTTCGAAACAAATGTCTATCATGAGTGAAAATGTTCAGTGGTTTGAAGACAATTCTCCTATTATGGATGAACACAAAAAAGCAAATGTTGTAGGTGTAACATACAAAGTGGTAAACGCCGCTATGGAAAGTGGTGACGCTGCTCCAGCGACTCCAATTGGTGTAAACTTACCAAATAGCAACTGGATTAGAGCAAATCATGGAAGTAAATCTGTAAGTCTTGGAAATATTGTTCAAGCATACAGCGACGCATCTGGAAGCGGTTCAACAGAAGAATTTTACTTAACAAAAGAAGTTCAAGAACGAGTGAAGAAACATGGAAAACGCGCTGGCAAATTACATACAGCTATGCACGAAGTTATTGGTCATGCATCTGGAAAAATCAACGAAGGCATCGGCACTCCAAAAGAAACGCTAAAAAACTACAGTAACACACTGGAAGAAGCTCGTGCAGACTTAGTGGCTCTTTATTACATCTACGATCAGAAGCTGGTCGACTTAGGTTTAATGGAATCATTAGATGTAGGAAAAGCTGAATACGATAGTTACATTATGAATGGAATGATGCTGCAATTGCGCAGACTTGAAAAAGGCGACAATGTTGAGGAAGACCACATGAGAAATCGTCAATTAATTGCTGCTTGGTGTTTTGAAAAAGGTGCTGACGAAAACGTAATTGAAAAGGTTGTAAAAGATGGAAAGACATACTTCGTAGTAAATGACTATGACAAATTGAGAGTCCTTTTTGGTGAATTACTTCGTGAAATTCAACGATTGAAATCAGAAGGTGATTTTGAAGCTGCAGAAAAGCTAGTTGAAGGTTATGGCATCCAGGCCGACCAAGACTTAATGCAAGAAGTAAAAGATCGTTATGAGCAATTTAATTTAGCTCCATACAGCGGTTTTGTTCAGCCAACTCTTACTCCTGTAATGGAAGGAGACAAGTTTGTAGATCTAAAAGTAACACACGATCAAGGGTATGTTGATCAAATGTTATTTTTCGGAGAAAACTATAGTTTCTTAGGAAACGACGGAAATTAATCGTCAATAACACATTAAAAAGGCCCAGCAAGTTCTAAATTTGTTGGGCCTTTTAGTATGAAATCATCCCAAATAAAAAAACTTATTGTCTTGTTTCTATTTGTTGCAGCATTAATAGTATCAAGTATTTATATGTATAACACATTGGTAAAACCAAGTCCTTATTATCCGCAGGAAGAAACCGTGACCGATGGCGATTAAGCTAGATCCAACGTGGCTTGCCGAATTAAAAGACGAGTTCGACAAAGAATACTTTAAAGATTTGAAGTCGTTTTTGTTAACGACTAAACAATCAGGTATTTCAGTTTATCCGCCTTCCAATCAGATTTTTGCAGCTTTAGACGCATGCACTCTACCAAATTTAAAAGTGGTCATAATCGGTCAAGATCCTTATCACGGAGTCGGACAAGCAAATGGGTTGTGTTTTTCGGTGAATAAGGGCATTCCAGTTCCTCCTTCACTTCAAAACATTTATAAAGAACTACAATCAGATTTACAAATTAACGCCCCGTCGCATGGTGATCTAACATCATGGGCAAAACAAGGTGTTTTATTGTTGAATGCAACACTAACCGTTTCTGCTAATCAAGCTGGATCCCATCAAAACAAAGGATGGGAGAAGTTTACAGACAGAGTAATTGAGGTTATTAATACAAACAAATCCAACGTAGTTTTTATGTTGTGGGGTGGATATGCGAAAAAAAAAGGCAAATCAATCGATGAAGCCAAACACTTGGTTTTACGATCTGGGCACCCAAGTCCTTTAAGCGCCAATCGTGGGTATTGGTTTGGCAGCAAACATTTTTCTCAGTGCAATGACTATCTAACCAAACAGGGGTCGTCACCCATTAACTGGGAAGATTTATAGTTGACTAAATTATCGCACTAAAACTCGCTTCGGTTGATACGGTTTATTGTCCAATACAATTCCAACATAGTACAATCCTTTCGCCCATTCTGAAACATTTATCGATTGCGAATAATTTTTTGACGTGATTTTTTGTGACAACATCAACTTGCCTTCCGTGTTCGTAATTTCCAACACTCCACCTTTTGCTTTTGAAATGGTTAAATTGAGCGAGTCTGTTGTTGGATTTGGAAACACAGAGACAAACTCCCCTGCTTCAGTTGGCGTTGTTCTTACTGATAATCGATCTTTATCCGTTATGGCGAAGCAGTACTGCCCCTTTTGAACATTATGGATTGTAAACGATCCTCGTTTGTCAAACTTTGACCCCATATCCCACGAATAATTAGGACACACGTCCCAAGTAGCTGCCGCATTTGGCCGATACATAAGAACCAGGTTCTCTTCGGTGTTTCGCAGCAGGTCTACGTCTAAATATCCAGCTAAATAATTGGTTCCCGTTTCACGCCCAAAATACTCAATCGTCGCATCTGCTTTAAACTTAGAATTCCAAACACCATCAACTGTCCAGAATCGTTCTCGAGATAAAAACGGGGTCTCGTCTGTTCTAAAATAGGCATCGGCTCCTACCCAATTGTGCTCAATTCGCACCAACGATGAATCAGGCGACTCAATTACATTCAATTTCATCATGGCATCTACAAAATCGACTTCACCAGCTTCATAAATAACGTTGTAGTCGTCGGTTATTGCATCGCTTATTTTTTTGTAAAAATCCAATGCTACGTAAACCGGTATGAACGGCGTAGTAATTTCATACGTTTTTGTTGATTTGTCATAGTTAATTGATGTGGTATATTCTTCAAAATCCTTCGAATAAAATGTCACATCAATGGGAACATTCGTAAAATCAGTTGGCGCAAATCGTAATCGTTGTCCGATATCAACTTTATTGACAAAACCAGCTATTTGTGGCGCTTTATTCGTTTGATAACCTAACAGTTGAAAATGTGGAAAGCCTTCATTGTACACCCAATTATCGAAAAATGACGTCAAATTCGCTGTGGTATATTTCTGGAAGTGTTCCATTAAATCTTGGCTTGAAACATCTTTAAATTTGTACGTAGTCATGAATGTTTTGATTGCCTCAAAGAATGACGAATCTCCCATATACCCGCGAAGCGTGTGTGCAACATCGGCGCCTTTATCATATACATGGCTTCCGTAGGTATTTTCATGACTAACGCCAGAAATAGCTAAGGTATCTCCATCTCTCAAATGTGCATAATGTAACACTGCACGATGATTCGCAGAAATATCCTCATCATATCGTGCTTTTCCATAAACCCATTCCAGAAATACTCTCTCAGAATATGACGCCCAACCTTCGTTAATCCACATATCCTCAGCAGTACGGCACGTTACTGTGTTGCCCCACCAATGGTGACCGAGTTCGTGCGCATAAAGCGTTTCAAAGGTCAAGTCTCCACCAACACCAAAGCGCGGGTATGCAATATTGGTTGCGTGCTCCATTGCCCCCCCGTTAAACGGAACAGCATTAAATCCTATTCGATCAAATGTATGAGGGCCGTATTGGTTCAAATAGGCATCAATACATCCGTTTAAGTTTTTAAAAGATGCTGCCATGTTTGCAGAATCCGAAGCCACTGATGCTAAAATAACAGGAATTCCTTTATGATTCCAAGTATTTAGCGTGTAAGGTGCAACAGCAAAGCTGGCTAAGTACGTTGGTATTTCATCATTCATTTCCCATGTAAATGTTTTCGTACTATCGCTATTTGCAACTTCTGACGTAAGTATTCCATTGCACAAAACCTTTTTGTCGTTAGTACAAGTCATGTTAAAATCGTACGTAGCACGATCCGAAAAATTATCGACGCATGGAAACCAAACTCGTCCATAATTGTGTGGCGCAGAAGTAAAAGCTACACCTAAATTAAACGCATACTCACCTGAATAATAGACTCCTCCCCAACTTGCATCTCTGGTTGGTTTTCCCTTATAATACACACGGATAACGTGGTTTAAGCCTGGCAATAAATTACTACCAAAATGAACAGTAAGGTCGGTCGAATCGTGATCGAATGATGTGCTATTTCCCTCAGAAGCAATGCTATCAACTTGCAAACCTTCCAACTGGAGACCTATACTATTTAATGGTTTCTGAACATCAAAAGTAATTTCTGTATATCCTTCTATTCGTTGATTTTGAAAATCTGTAAAATCAAGGTTTATGGAATAATGGACGATATCAAAATCATTTGCTTTTTTGTTGATTTCAGAACTTTCCAAATGGGAATGACCACACGAATAATTACCTATCGGCTTTTGAGCCAAAGTTGGTTTTATGCAATAAATGAATACAACACTGAGAATGAGTGATTTATATAGAATCGACTTTTGTATCATAGTTCTTGTTAAATTCGTAAAAATATAGATTAACTAATTGTTAGCAATGTTACGAATTTCAATGATTACTTGCCTCATGTGGGCAACCTCGGTCTTAGCTCAAATCAGTATTACTAAAAATCACATGCCGTCAAATGGTGATGCAATTGAGTATTCGAATGCAAGCCCAATAAACATAGAGTATTCTAAAACCGGAGCAGACGTATCATGGGATTATTCAGATTTATCGTCTATAGGCGACGGCGAGGAAGAATATACTTCAAGTTTAAAGACGCCCTACCTTCTTAATTTTGGTTTCACAGCAGTTGGTAAAAAATTAATGGACACTCTAGGATTTAGTGATTTTCAATTAAAAAACATCTATAACTTTTACCAAACAAGTAATGCTTCTTATCGTGATGTTGGAATAGGATTTCAATTTGCAGCATTCCCATTACCTCAAACTGGAAAACATTCTGATCCTGATGAAATTTATTTGTTCCCACTTGAATATGGCGATAAAGATTCAACTACGTTTGATGTTGAAGTTCCAATATCAGTTGGAATAAAACTCGGTTCTTTTATAAGAACTGGAACACGAGTAACGACTGTCGACGGGTGGGGAACGATTACCACACCATACGGTAAAGACATTGAGTGTATTCGAGTAAAAAGTGTTATTGACGAGTTTGATTCAATGAGAATTTCAACGCCATCCATTAGTATTGGGCAACGAATTAAAAGAATCGAATACAAATGGCTTTCGACCACTGAGGAGATACCCATATTAATGATTACTGGCAACGAAGCGTTAGGAACATTTACACCTACCTCAGTTGTGTACAGAAACGAATGGTCTAAAGAAACTCCAATAGTTGTTGATTTTGAAGCTGATAAAACATCCAGTAATTCTGGACAAGTAATATCATTTACTAATAAGTCAACGGGCGACAACTTAAGTTACCTGTGGACTATAGAACCGTCGACAGCAATTTTTGTAAATGGAACATCGAACACAGATTCAGACCCGAAAGTTGTATTTCAAAAAGATGGAGAATACTCAATTACCTTGAAAGCAACGGACGACAATGGGTCTGCTGAAACAACGAAAGTTGACTACATCATTATTGGAAGTGTTTCGATCAGTGACTTGTCGAATGACAATATTTCAATTTATCCAAATCCAACAAGTAATTTGGTTCATATTGAAACGAAGAGTCCGAATTCAACGATTGATGTATCAATATATGCATCTAACGGAGAGCGAATTCTGAGTCAATCCGGTCAACAAAGCATCGAAATGGATGTAACGAACATTGCACAAGGAGTATACATCCTTGAAGTAAAAGAAGGAGATTCCGTGTACCAATCGAAGCTAATCAAGAATTAATTAGTTTTTCTTCCCATTTTCTAACCAGCACTCAATCAGGTTTCGCTGCAACTCGGTTAATTGTCCTCCCAAAGGAGGCATTCGGTTGCAATTATCTTCCCAATTAATTACGCATAATAAACGGAAGTCGACCACTTTTGATGCGTTCTCATACGTTGTTAAATCAATGCCTCCTGCAGCTCGAGGTCCAGAATGACATTTTATACAGCGAGCTTCAAAAATTTGTTTAATGCTTGACGAATAAGAAATTGTGTCAACACAAACAAACTGCGCATCAGCAGGTGGTTCGTGAGTTTCTTCAATGGTTGATTTTCGTGCATTACACGCGAATAAAGCAAATGACATTGCTATAAGTAATAAAAACGATACTCTCATAAGTGAAAGCGTCAAATATTAATAATTATTTTGACACTGCAATTAATCTAAATCCGATTGTTGAAGTTGGTTTATTTGCATTTTGCATACTTTCAACCCGTACATCAAAACCGGGGTCATTCCAACTTCCGCCCATTGCAACGCTATCATCTTCAACAAGTTCTGCCACATTACCGCACATATTATAGACACCAAACTCATTTGGCCAATAACTTTTAACCTGAGTTGTTATTAAAGCACCATCATCCTCTAGCTGCCCTAATCCAACATACACAACCGAATATTTTCGCGACTCTTCATCCCTATGAACCGCTTCTGGTCCAGTATATTTAAAATTATATAAAAACTTATATCTCATTCTTCGATCCTTTTCGTTGGCATCACCTCTAAGGTAAGCCCCATTTGAGTATCGATAATTGTTTGCACCGCGTGCTGCTCTTTTCCATTGTTTCTTGGTTGGCAATTGAAAAGAAATATTTGATAATGGATGTGCTTCCTTATGCTTCTTTGTTTTCCAAGCGGCATAGTTTTGAGCTTGCACCTTCGACACTCCAACGACTGGATAGTTCATATAGGCATCATGTCGAAAATAATACATTACATAAGGTTCATTATACGCTAGCAAGTCTCTCCAAACGGTTGTGTCGGGTAGGTTTTTGTGATATTCATCAAGTTTGCCTGTCGCTTTCAGGTCTCCTAGGAATTCGATGTACTGGCTATTACTGACCTCCGCTGAAGCAATATAAAATGCTTCAGTAGAATCCATGATTACAGGTCTTGAGTCGTCATAGTTCGTTCGAATAATCACTGCACCTTCTGGAATATTAACATAACCTTCTGGAAGGTTTTTAGAGGAGGAATTACTTAATGGAAATTTAAACCCCGTAATAATCATTACAAGTGTAGTTATGACAATGCTCAGTGTTAGTAGATGTTTCATTAATAGTTTTTTGTCTGATTATAACGCAAAATCAGTCATCAAATTACACAGATGAACACAACAAAGGACGCTTTTCTAACGAATTGCATATAATTTGATATCCCAGAAATATAGATGACACTAGTTTTAGTATCTTCGTTTTTAGGATAAAATATCATTTACATGCAAAACATTACAAAATCTAGTTTTTTTGTTGCGCTACTATTTATTTCAAGTTTGTCGTTTGGGCAAGGTTCTGATAAATTTAGTATTTCAACACAAGCAACAGCAAATTCAGCTGGCACAGAAATTACGTTAAAGTTTACTCCAGTATCGGACGTTAATTCATATTCAATTTTTCGAAAAGATTTTGGTGCAGAAAGTTGGGGTAATGCAATCGCAACCTTAGGTGCGGATGATTCTACTTATACCGACAATACCATAGAAGCAGGTAAAATGTATGACTACCATTTAGTAAAAACTGGAGACGGTGGTTTAACAGGCTATGGCTATGTTACTGCCGGTGCTAAAGTTGAAGCAATTCACGATAGAGGAAAGGTACTTTTAGTGGTTGACAGTGCTTTGGGGTCGCAAATTCCTGCTGAGCTATCCATGCTTAAAAAAGATTTAGTGGGTGATGGATATCAAGTACTAGAATATTCAGTTGCTCAAACTGTCGACCATATTGCTATTAAAACTAAAATCGAAGACTTCAAAAAGCAACATGCAACATTAGAGCACGTTTATATTTTAGGTCATGTTGCAGTTCCGTATAGCGGAATTTATTGCGAAGACACATATTGGGTTGTTCCACCAGATGGACACAAAGCAGGTGTTGGTGATCATTGTGGAGCTTGGGCAGCAGATGCTTATTATGGCGTATTTACAGGTAGTTGGAGTGACGTTTACTCAGTAACAACTGGCACTCGCTCTCACACTAAAAATGAACCAAGTGATGGAAAGTTTGATCAGATTGTTTTGCCCGGAAAGGTGGAACTAAATATTGGTCGTGTAGATTTATCGAACCTTCCAGCATTTTCGAAAAATGAAGTTGAATTAACACAACAGTACATTACTAAAAGTCACAACTACAGGCATGGAATAACCAAACCTGTAATGAAAGCGTTAGTTGACGAAAATTTCGCTGCAAACGGCGGAGAGCAATTTGGAGCAAGTGGTTATAGAAGCTTTGGTGCAATGGTCGGAATTGACAACATCAATCAAAACGATTACATGACGACAACAAAAGATGAGCAATACCTTGTTGCACATGGCACTGGGCCAGGAAGTTATACGTCTTGTGGCGGTGTTGGAAAAACATCTGATTTTGTAACCAATAATTCAGCAGCATATTTTAATATGTTGTTTGGCAGTTTTTTCGGGAACTGGGACATCGATAACAATTTCTTACGAGCACCTTTAGCTGTTGAAAAAGGTGGTTTAACCAATGCATGGGCTGGGCGACCAAATTGGCACTTTTACCCGTTAGCACTAAATCAAACAACAGGTTATTGTGCTCGGTTAACTCAAAACAATACAACACTATACGACGCCCGTAATTTTAGAAATCAAATCCATGTAGCTTTAATGGGCGATCCTACATTACACTTAAACATAATTGCTCCAGCCACAGACGTTAAAGTTGCCAAGCAAGATGGCGACAAAACAGCCTTGATTTCGTGGACAGCCTCAATCGACAATGTAGATGGTTATTACGTGTATTACAGCAAAGACTCAATGGGGCCTTTTGTCAAAGCAACTGCGCAACCTATAACTAACACTAGCTTCGCTCACACTGCGCCGCACCAAGGCACCGTTTATTATATGGTACGATCCACTCGACTTGAAAATACAAATTCAGGCAGTTTCTACAACTTAGGCCAGGGTAGTTTTGGAATGGTTGAAGACTTAATAAATACAAGCATTGACCCGTTACTTTCTAACGTTTCAGATATCCAAGTATATCCGAATCCAGCATCATCGTATGTGCGTATTAGTTTCAAGAGCGATACGTATCACAAAGCAAACTTAGAAGTAATTGATGCAAGCGGAAGAGCTGTACTTAAACAAGTCGTTAACTCATACGATTCTGAATCTTTACGTATAGACGTATCGAATCTAACAGCTGGACTTTACTTCGTCAAAATAAACAATGCTTCTAGCCGATTGATGATACAATAAAGTTATTTGATTTTAATGGTTAAGATGACCATTAACAAAAATACTATGGCTTCTTACAACTCGTTGGAAGCCATTTTTATGTTAGCGATATTTAGTTGGTGCATTTCCGTAAAACAGAGTAAAAAAAACTCCGGGAGGTAATGCCCGGAGTTGTAGGTAATACTTTCCTAATTACTTAGGTTTAACTTAACTTGTATGTCCGCATCACTGCGGTCAAAATGGATTCTTTATGTTTAAATGCTATAATGTATTTAATTCAATTAACTTCCTTTTTTTCGCTAGACAAAGTACGGTATTGCCTTTTTTATTAAAAAATAAACACCATTCTTTAGATAAATATTCTAGCAAACAAACCAACTACAGATTTTACATCACACAAAAGAGATAAACACCAACACGTAAAGTACTTTTCGCTACCTAGCGTCCATTTTACATAAACAGCCTCTAATATATTTATCTGTTGTATTTTTTAGCTGCTACTCCGCGTATATACTACAAAACCTATCTAAATTGAGTTAAATAACGAATCAATATCCAGCAAATTTCACTACAACAAAAGCATACTTAACAAAAACGATCTGCGTTTCAGGAACAAATAGACTAATATGTCATTGAAATGTGTTCCTATTGTAAAATTTAGAAGACTATTGTAATCTTTTAGGCAACAGACAACTCAACACTACAAATTACAAAATCTTAAAACCCTCAATCAACAAGGCCTTCAGAATCATTTAGTGTATTTTACTAAACTTACACCCCTTATTAGATATTTTTATACATCACACATCAAGTACATTCGTAGGTGATGTTTGTGCGTATTCAACGCGCAAAATCAAATAGTAGGTTATAATTTTTAATTAAAAAACAACAAAAAACAGATGAAAAAACATCTTTACAACACGAAATGGCTTTCGTCCCTTTATCGGGGAATGTTGTTGTCGACTGCGTTACTTTTAGTAAGTGGTATGGCAATGGCGCAACTTAATGGTACGTACACCATTAATTCTGATTCCGCAACTGGCGGAAAAATCTTCAAATCGTTTACAGACCTAGCAGATTCCCTTAGTGCTAATGGTATTTCTGGAGCAGTGACCGTCAACGTTATCAAGGGGACAGGCCCTTATAATGAAACTGTTGAATTCAAAGCTGTAAAAGGCGCAAGTGCAAAAAATTCAATTACAATTAATGGAAACGGAGAAGTAATTACTTCTACCACGTCAGAAGCAATTATTGACATGAATGGTGCTGACTTCATGACTTTTAACAACTTGACGATTGATGCAGCTGGTACAGGTAACAACACAAAATGTGTTTTGATGCATAACTATGCAGACAACAACACGTTTAAAGGATGTGAGTTTTTAGTTTCTGCGTACACAGGAACATCAAACACTACTTCGTATGTATCTTTTTCAGGATCCACTACAAGCAACACATCTACCGGTTACCACGGCTCAAACAACGTTTTTGACGGCAACAAATTGTGGAATGGTTCAAAAACAAGTAATAATGCAGGCCCTTACTATGGTTTTAGCCAGTATTACAACTATGCAACTGGAAACAACACGTTTTCGAACAACGACATTCAGCATGTTTACTACCACTATTTCTACATGTATTACAGTAGTGGACACAAAGTGATTGGAAACGACATTCACCACCAACGTAACGGTGCTACGTATTCATATGCAGGTTATGATTATTATGGAAACAGCAGAACAACTGCAAATCAAATTCAATGGAATGACAACAAAATTCATGATTTGACTCCATCAAACTACGTTTATAGCCCTTACACTTACCGTTGCTACGGTACAGCAGCTTTACCTTTTGAAGTAAACAACAACAAAGTGTACTCAAACAAAGCACTTTATGTATATGGTCCTTGGGCATATTACGCAACTAACTTTGAATGTAATGATAACGATGTTTACGAAAATGCTGCGGACTATTATGTTTATGGTTTATACCCATATTACGCAACAAATGGTGAGGTTTTAAGAAACGAAATCACTAACAATGACGCTGGTTATTATGTATATGGAATGTATGCGTATTTTGCAAACAACGTAAACATTGAAGGAAATTCGATTAATAATAACTCTGGTTTATATGGTGTAAATGGTATCATTCATTACTACATGACTGGAACAATTAAGAATAACATCTATTACAAAAACACAGGAGATTACTACAACTACGGACTTCAAGGTGGATACTGCCAAGGGTCACTTGAAGTAACGCACAACACCATTATTATGGATGACGATGTGGATTATTACAACTATGCTATCTATGCGTACCACTATTATGCGTTCACAAATATGGCGTACAAAAACAACATTATCGCAATTTCTGCTAGAGCAGGATACTATAACTATGTAATGTATGCAAACTACAATTACAAGGAAATGAACTGGGAGAATAATGACTTCTATATTAACAACCCGTCTACAAACTACTATTGGACAAGTGCCCAGCATACAACTCTAGCGAACTTCAACAACAGTGTAGGAAACACTACAAACATCTCAGTTGATCCAAAATTTAAGGATATTTCGAAAAATGATTACACTCCAACGAATCCAGCTATTGCAAATTATGGTCAACCAGGATATGCAGATATTGATTTTGACGGAACAAAACGAACGGCATGTGGTCCGGATTTAGGAGCATTTGAATTTACGATCGACCACAACGCATCTGACTTAGTGTTTAAAGGAACAAAAGAATGTGGTGGGTATATGGAAGAAATTGCCTTCACATTCAACAATGGTTCTAATGTAGACATGGAAAACGCGAAAGTGTATTATACTATTAATAAAGGTACAAAGGCTGAGTATCATGTTGAAGAGTCGATTGATTTGGTAAAAGCTTCTTCTTCTACAGACTACACCTTCACAACGGTTCCAACGTTCAACGAGCCAGGAACAAACACCATTGAAGTAGGATTGTCATGTGATGATGATGCTTCAAACAACGTGTTAAAAACAACAATTGATATTACACCAGCACCACATAGCTTTGAATTATCTGAAGGAACAAACTTCCCAGGATACTTTAACGCAGGTTCAATGGGTAACCCAGATGTAACTGTACCGGGTAAGGAGATTGAGTACAACGTAGAAAATCCATCAAAATATGCTAATGGTTCTTACGGAACAGATTGGGATGCTGTGATTGTTGCAATGACTGCTGGAGGAACTGATGTTTCTTCGGATGCAGCGCTAGCTAACCCAGGTTCAGCGAAAGGTATCTTAAGTTTTGATCCATCAGCGACTCTTGCCGATTCAATGGTATGGTTAGGATTAACGGTAACAGATAACAATACAGGTTGTGATTCAACGTTTGGACGATGGATTTTTGTTCCTCACACTCCAGAAGTTGATTGGGTTGCAGCTGATGGTTGCGATGGAGACATTGTATCGTTTATCAATAAAACGACACAAGATGTTGGCGCTACTGAATATACGTGGGACTTTGGAGATCCAAACTCGGGTACAGAAAACAATACCTCAACGATTTCTGACCCAGTTCACAAATTCTCTACATACGGAACGTATACAGTTACTATGACTGCTTGGAACTTTGACTACCCTAAGTTTACGTATTCAAAAACGGGAACTGTGACTATCAACCCAGTACCAACAGTAAACTACCGAGTAAACAATGCATGTTTTGGTGAAGACATCACGTTTATAAATAGTACAACATTGCCATCTGGTGTTACTGGAACGATTGATTACACATGGGACTTTGGAAACGGAGTTACTTCAAACAAAAAAGACGAAAAGTACCAATACCCAGCAGCAGGTGGTTATAAAGTAGTATTAACTGCTTCATTAAAAGGTTGTGCTGCATCGTTAACGAAGAATGCAAATCAATTTGCGAAGCCTATAGCTGACTTCTCAGTATCAGGAAACTGTAACTTAGAAGAAATTGAGTTCATGAATGCATCTACAATTGCAATAGGAAA
>CAKZLB010000066.1 GCA_937124965.1 uncultured Bacteroidota bacterium | reverse complement strand
TTATACTTCGCAAGTCGAAACGATATTGCAGAAATGCTGTCAGTTTCAAACTCAACTGTATCAAGAATGGTTAGTGATAATGTCCGCAAGGTTGAGCAGGACAATGTTGAACTTGTCTGTTTAAACGACGTAGAAAGATGCAGTAATATTGTGCTTGAAATGAAGTACAAAAAGCAAAAGCAAGATCTGTACGAAGCCTTAAGAGATATGACAAAGGAATATCAAACACAAGGTGACAAGTACGAAGCATTAAAAAACGACTACAAATCACTGCAAGAAGAAAACGAAAAAAACAAGTCATTACTGCTTGACGCAAGATTAAATCAAAGCGATACAAACTCTTTCGTTTACTATATCAAGAGCAAAAGAACAACACAAGTAATGATGTTATTTATTATCATAGCAACGTTGTTCATTACTTTTTACGAAGTCGTTCACTTGCCGAAGTTTCAGATGCTGTCTTCTGCTGAATTAATCGCTTATGTTCCGATTTTGCTGTTTTCAGTAACAATGTCAGTTGCTGTGGTCTGGACAGCATTTAACAAGTCCAACAGGAAGGCGATAGATAACTTGACACTATTTGTTTTCGTTGGTGTTGAATTTTCAAGTTCAGCAAACTTCTTCGGATTAAACGAGGTCCTGCTGTCAGGCACATTTTTACAGATAATCATCACGTTGTTTCTATCTGTCGGGCTTCCAACTTTGTCGATACGACTTGCGAACAGTCAAGCGAATACAAACAGACAACTATCAATCAAAGACGCTTTAAATGCGTTTAAAAAGGTCAATCAAGGCGGTTTACATGCTGTCAATAGTTTCAAACAGTATTTAATTAAATAAAAAAAACAAATAAGTTATGAGTAACGAATTAGCTAAAATTGAAAAGTTTACAGCAGTAGAAAAGGCTGTCGCACAATTAGAAACAGCACAAGCAGCACCGTTTTCGGATACAATGTCTTATCTTGATTTAGAGCAAGGCGAAACAATTGATGTCGTTTTCTTCGGAACAGGTCAATTAGCTTCTGAAAAGCAGCAAGGCAAGTTGATTGATGCTGCGTTGTTCGTGAATAAAGACCGTGAGGTCTTGTACAGTATGAATAAGATGCTTGTCGGCACTTGTATCGAGCAAGGTTATGAATCAGGTCAAGGCTTGCGTATTACACGTAAGCACGACAAAAGAGCGAAAAACGGTAACACGTTCTTTTCGTACGACATTAAGAGGCTTTTAGTTAAATAAAAAGGGTAAGCAATGTCATTTAATTGGTAAGACTGCACGGTGCAGGTTCGAATCCTGTCATGACGTACGTTATGTGATGTAATTGGTAGCACTTGTGGAATGTGGGTTCGAATCCCACCATTGCTTCGAACTAAGTAGGTTATAGTATAGTTTGTTAATCTTTTAGGCAGCAGCTTCGGTTGCTGCTTATTTTACCAAAAAAATTATGAGAATACTAAATTTATATAGCGGCATCGGTGGAAATCGTGAACTGTGGAGTGACAGTCACGATGTAACAGCAGTAGAGTTAAATGAAAAAAGAGCTTCAAAATACAAATCTTTATTTCCAAACGATACTGTAATTGTCGCAAATGCTCACGAATATCTGCTCGATCACCATAAGGAGTTTGACTTTATTTGGAGTTCACCACCTTGCCAAACCCATAGCCGTGCGAATTATTTTATAAATAATGGTGTAGCAAAAAGGCCAAGATACCCGAATATGGAGCTTTATCAAGAAATTCTATTTTTGCAGAATTTTTACAAAGGGTTGTATTGTGTTGAGAATGTGATTAGCTATTACGAACCTCTTATAAAGCCTCAAAAAATTGGAAGGCATTATTTATGGGCAAATTTCAAAATACCTAAAATAAGATTGTCAAAAAACGACATCGGATCGATGACTAAAGGCTGGAATACAGCGTGTAAAATTCACATTGATGAAAGGAATAAATGTGACCCTAACTTAGGTAAACATATTTTAGACTGTTCACAAGGAATCTACAAACAACACCAGCAGAAAATAGGTGTTTTATTTTAAAACAACAGTAAAACGAAAAAAAATGAATTTAAAAGACTTAAAAATACCAGGTTTCAACCTGCACACAGCAGAACAAAAAGCAGACATCGCATCAAAAAACGTTTCAAGGCTTGAAAATGCAGTTTTCACACGTCCTGATGTGTTTGATGCTGAATTTGCTTCATATAACAC
>CAKZLB010000065.1 GCA_937124965.1 uncultured Bacteroidota bacterium | reverse complement strand
TGCAAACAGCCAACAATTCCGTTTCCCCAAAACATTAATCAATTAAAACCCGCACTACGCATAGGCCAACCGTTGTACAGCATTAAATCGATGCCACATTTGTTGAACATAAACACCGAAGGACAGCGAGTAACTCTTTTAAAAGGACTTCATAATATTTCCATTATCGGAGGATTTGGAACTGAACTTAATGGATTTTCGATTACTTTCAAAAACCTAGAATCGGGAGAAAAAACAGAAAGCAAACGAACTTTGTGGCGTGTTCAGTCATACCATAACGGAAGGAGAATGAAAAGAGTTTTTAATGTGGACATTCCTAACAATGGTGAATATGAGATCATTTTAAAAAATGCCGACAAACTATTTATTAGAAGATCAAACCTGTTTTTGGCATCAATAGTTGCGAGAAGAATACCAACTGAAAAACTTAGAATTTTAATAAAATAACGCTGTACAACACTGGCTATACACAATGCTTGCATCATGCTACCATTGATAGGAACGTGCCTTGGCTGCAAACAGCCAACAATTTCGTTTCCCCAAAACATTAAACAATCAAAACCCGCACTGCGCATAGCCGCAACCGTTACAGCACATTTATTCGACGCCGTTGGACGTGGCTGGCCTGGCTGATTACTAATAAAAATGACTGATTGACAACAGCGGACTCGAGTGATTGGACTTCACGTAGTTGGCCAGCTATGATTTGTCGTTGCCGCTTGACGTTCACTCGCCGAGTTGCTACTGGTGACTGGACAACAACTATTTGGTTCAGACTGCTGACTTGGACTCAACAAATGACTCGTCACTCGGCTATTACTATTGAACTGCGCGGATGCATGATAAAAAAAATAAAACGTGCTGTAACACTGGCTATACACAATGCTAGCATCCGTTTACCATTGATAAGAACGTGTCTTGGCTGCTACACAGCCAACAATTTCGTTATCCCAAAACATTAAACAATCAAAACCCGCACTGCGCATAGCCGGAACCGTTGTAGGTAAGCTAAAAATATGAAAAAAGCACTGCTAATCATATTGACTTTAATAGTTGGATTTGTGTTCGGGTGGTGGTTTAATGAAAAAAACCATAGAGCTGAGGGAGTTGTCGAAGAGACCCAAAATCTTTACCTAAAAAAGGATAAAAATGATTTGACCATTGATGAGAAAGTCTTGGACCTTGAAGACTTTGACACCTTCTTTTATCAATTTATGTCCGACCAAAATTTTCAAAAATCAAGAATCAATTTCCCATTGACCTTTATCCATTTCAAGGACGACTATCCCGGGGAGGAAACTGACACAACTTTCTTGACAAAGGAAAAGTGGGAACACAGCCATTACTTTCTTAATGAGACCTATATCCCTATTATATATGACAATTACGAAATGAAATTGCGTAATACAAATGAACGAGTATTTGTTTGGTCTGGAGTAGAAAACGGAATTTACGTGACTTCATTTTTTCAGAGAATCGAAGGGAAATGGTTTTTAATAAAAAAAGAAGACCTCACAACTTGAAACTTGATAAAAGCCTACCTACAACACTGGCTATACACAATGCTAGCATCGTGCTACCATTGATGAGAACGTGTCTTGGCTGATACACAGCCAACAATTTCGTTTCCCCAAAACATTTAACAATTAAAATCCGCACTGCGCATAGCCGCAACCGTTGTGCGTAACTTAAAAAATCGTCAAATAATTTATGAGAAAAACATGGGATTCGACAGATGAGCGTTATTTC
>CAKZLB010000064.1 GCA_937124965.1 uncultured Bacteroidota bacterium | reverse complement strand
GCTGCTACACAGCCAACAATTCCGTTTCCCAAAACATTAAACAATTAAAACCCGCACTACGCATAGGCCAACCGTTAGGCGGCATTAAAGGACAAAGTCGTTCGGACGTCGCTGGCCTATACGACAACAAAGAAAAAAAGACTGATTGACAACTAATTGGACTCCAGTAAAAAATAGAAACTACAATCGGCCAGCCATGAACTTGAGCAATTACTAAATGTTCTGTCGCCAAGCTTTTACGGTTGACTAATCTTCAATTATTGGACGTTACAGTTTGACAATAAAAACAACTAGTGACTATTCGCTTGGCTTTTAAAAAAGAACATTTGGACTGCATTGAAAGGACACAAAATAAACGCCGCCTAACACTGGCTATACACAATGCGGGCATCCTGCTACCATGACAGATTGTAGAATTGGCTACTGAAAGAGCCAAAGAATGATTTAACTTCCCAATGAACTTCAATCTAAAAAACCCGCACTGCGCATAGCCAGAGAACGTTAGCACACAGTTAAAAGATGACGACTAACAAAAAATATTATTCAATTTTTATTATCATAGGAGTCTTGATAGCAGTAGGGTATTATATTTCAATTCCTTACTTTAAAATTGGTGGAGAGTTTGACATAAGTTACGACAATCAAGATTTGGGAATCAATTTTATAAATAAAAAAAATGAAATTTATAAATTAACCGATTATTTTCTCCAAATTCTTCCAGAAAGAAAAGGAGTTTCGTTTGGATTTGATGATAGAACAGATAGATATTATTTCATTATCAGAGAGTTTCGGAAAAATGGAAATATTGAATATCACACGGGAGAGAACTTGAAAAAAGACAGTGATGAGTTTATCAAATTGTTGAATATTATTGGCTGGCACCACAGTGAATTACAGATACTGTTAGAAAAGTTAAAATCCGCAAATTGTATTGGAATTTTCAAACAACCTTATGAGAACATTCCGGTAAACATTACTTTTAGATACGGTGAGCCTTGGGGTGTCGCTAAATTTTCATACTATGTATTCCCTAAACCTTTAAATGATAGTCTAATTAAAGTATGGAATAAAAAGGAAGGATTTGTAAGGCAGAATGACAGTTTATATTTCGAATATGGTTACCCATTATAAAAGAAAACCGTGTGCTAACACTGGCTATACACAATGCTAGCATCCTACTACCATTGATAAGAACGTGACTAGGCTGCTCAAACAGCCAAATAACATGCAAGTAAACCAATAAACATCACGTTAAAAACCCGCACTGCGCATAGCCGCAACCGTTGTAGCCCATGCATTCGTCGCTGGTGCTTTCTATCGGTTGACTGATAAAAAATGATGATTTTAGCATTTAACAAAATTTGGATTTGATCGGAAACTTGGACGAAAACATAAAAGGCACAGGCCACAACACTGCCTATACGTAATGCTCGCATCCTACTACCAAGACTGTGATGCGTAGCTTGGCTGCTACACAGCCAACAATTCCGTTTCCCAAAACATTAATCAATTAAAACCCGCACTACGCATAGGCCAACCGTTAGCCACAATATTAAAAAATGACGAGATTTAGCCTAAAAATTTTAAATCAAGAATGGTTATCTTCAAAAGATGCTGAAAATGATTTATGCTCTCACGGTAAATTTGAATTGATAATTGGGAACGAAAAAATTATTGATGAAACAGAAGATATTGATTGGACTGTTAGTACTTCTATTTTAAGTTTATTAAGATCAATTGAATCCGAACATATTGCCGAAAAAGATTTTGACATAATTAAACATTGTGGTGGCATTTTAATGATTGGTTGTCCAATTGGGATTTATTTAGATTTGAAACATAGCGAAAATAAAATCACAATTGGTAACATTAAGAAACAATATGGAGTTGGCGACAAGGAATACAAATTGTATTCAAATTTGAATATAGAATTACCAAAGAAAGATTTTGCGAAAATTATTTTGAATGAAGCAAAAAAAGTAAAGAGTTTTTTCGAAATAGAAATGCAAAGGAAAGTTGATAAAGACGATATTTCAATTTGGGAAGATTTCTGGAATGAATTTAATGAACTATATGAAAACGGAAGAAAAAAATACTGTGGCTAACACTGCCTATACGTAATGCTTGCATCGAGCTACCAAAACAGTGACGAGGTTTTTGGCTGCAAAACAGCCAACAATTCCGTTTCCCCAAAACATTAATCAATTAAAACCCGCACTACGCATAGGCAGGGAACGTTGGCGGTAATTAAAAAAACATTTGAAACTTAACTATACTTTACATCATAGGGACTATCTAAAGCATTTGTTGTATAGTTCTTCAAAATCCAAAAGCTTTAATAATTCTAGGCGAAAAGGATTAGTATTTACAATTTCATTTTATGTTTTAATTGCTGTCGTTTTCTATTTGGCAGATTATATATATATCAGCTATGGAGTGATTGCCGCCTCAATTGTATCAATTTTTTTTTACCCGACTGTCAGCAGAAATCAATATGAAAACCGCTTTACAAAATATATTAGTGAAACACTTAAAAATGGGAATAGGGTAGAAATATCCTTAGAACTGAAGGATCAATTTATTGAATTATCAGATATTAGTGGTGAGGTAAAACTGAAATACTCTTCTTTGGAAAAAATCATTGAAATTACTACTCACTTCTTTATAAAAATCAGGAACGGCGGCACTGTTATTATTCCTAAAACGTATGCTGAATCTGAAAACATAGAAGCCGTAATAAAAATGTTGACAGAGAAAATAGAAATTGAATACTCAAAAGAATTAGATTGGGACTGGAAATAAACTACCGCCAACACTGGCTATACACAATGCTAGCATCCTGCTACCATTGATGAGAACGTAACTTGGCTGCTGCACAGCCAACAATTTCGTTTCCCCAAAACATTAAACAATCAAAACCCGCACTGCGCATAGCCGCAACCGTTGTGTGCAATATAAAAAACGACAAATGACATTTAAAGAACTTTACCAAATAGCAAAAGAATCTCTCGAACAACTCTCTCCTCTGGAACAAGCTGATTTTAGATTAGAGCAAGCTGAGTTCAACAAAAAAGAAAAGGTTTGGGAGATTGTTGTCTCATTTCTGGTTGAGAACATAAATAAACCCGAATCTCCATTAGGCGCCTTTTCTTCAGGTTTTAAGTATCATCGCGTTTATAAGCAGGTGAAAATTGACAACGAAAAAAATGTTCTTGGTTTTTACATGTTTGAAAAACCATGAAAATAATTGATGCTAACTCACTTCTAGTATTAATCTTGGGACTCATGAAGCCTTCATTGATTGGAACACACAAAAAGACTTCCATTTATGACGAAGAAGACTATACCAATCTTTTAGCAGTGATTGGAACACTAGATTCATTGGTTGTTTTACCGAACATATGGACTGAAGTGGACAATTTGCTTAATAGGTTCAATAAAGGTCACAAGGAGCTCTATATCGAAAAAATTATTCAGACAATTAAAGTGACGTCCGAAGAGTATTTGAAATCAAGTGTAGTTGAAGGGAAGTTCGAATTTTATAATCTAGGACTTACGGACACACTTATCCTTGAACATGGGAAAAATTGTGAACTCTTAATTACATCAGATTCGACGCTGTCTGATTATGCTCATGGCTATGGTATAAAAGTTTATGACATGAAAGGAATTGCAACGGAAAAATTAAAATAAATACTGCACACAACACAGCCTATAAGCAATAGCCGCGCAATGCCAACGCTAATGCCAAGCTACTGCCCATAGGCCAACCGTTGTAGCCCATGCATTCGTCGCTGGTGACTTCTATCGGTTGACGGACAAAAATTGATGTTTTTAGCATTTAAGAAAAATTGGATTTACTTGGAAACTTGGACAAAAACATAAAAGGCACAGGCCACAACACTGCCTATACGTAATGCTAGCAGCATACTACCAACTTGTGAAACGTAGCTTGGCTGCTACACAGCCAACAATTCCGTTTCCCAAAACATTAAACAATTAAAACCCGCACTACGCATAGGCCAACCGTTATAGCACATTAGTCGACGCCGTTGTACATGGCTGGCCTGGTTGACGACAATAAAAAAAACTGATTGACAACACATAGGACTCGCTTGATTGGACTTTACGTAAAAGGCCAGCTATGGTTTGTCGTTGCGGTTTGACGTTCACTCGCCGAGCTTCTACGGTTGACTGGACTTCATGTTTTGGACTCCAACGGTGGACTCGGACTCCAACAAGTGACTTGTCGCTCGGCTACTAAAAATGAAATGCACTAGTGCATCAAAAAAAATAAAAACGTGCTATAACAATGCCTATATGCAATAGCCGCGCAATGCCTGCCCGCATTCCAAGCTACTGCCCATAGGCGCACCGTTAGGCGGCATTAGTTCGTCGCCGTTGTACGTGGCTGGCTTTTACGAAGACAAAAAAAACTGATTGACAACAACATTGGACTCGCTTGATTGGACTGCACGTAAAAAGCCAGCTATGGTTTGTCGTTGCGGGTTGACATTCACTCGCCAAGCTTCTACGGTTGACTGGACTTCATGTTTTGGACTCCAACGGTGGACTTGGACGACAACAACTGACTCGTCGCTTGGCTACCAATAATAAACTGCGCGGAGGCATCAAAAGAAAAAATAAAAACGCCGCCTAACAATGCCTATACACAATGCTCGCATCCTGCTACCATTGATAAAAACGTGTCTTGGCTGCTACACAGCCAACAATTCCGTTTCCCAAAACATTAAACAATTAAAACCCGCACTGCGCATAGCCGCAACCGTTGTAGCCCATGCATTCGTCGCTGGTGCTTTCTATCGGTTGACGGATAAAAATTGATGTTTTTAGCATTTATTGAAATTTGCATTTACTTGGAAACTTGGACGAAAACATAAAAGGCACAGGCCACAACACTGCCTATACGTAATGCTAGCAGCATACTACCAACTTGTGAAACGTAGCTTGGCTGCTACACAGCCAACAATTTCGTTTCCCAAAAACATTATACAATTAAACCCGCACTACGCATAGGCCAACCGTTGGCCGCAATTGAAAAAACAATGAAAACGTCTTATCTCATCATTTTGACAATTCTTATAACATCATTTAGTTCCTGTTCATGTGATTGTGAAGATGACTGTGAGAAATCAATACAATTCAAATTACAAGGTTTCGAGCCAAATGAATCTAGTAAGATTATGATTTATAAACTTCAGAAAGACAGTTCAGTTATAATCGATTCGCTTGAAATGATTAGAAGTACTGATGGAACATTTAATCCGAACACTTGTAATTATTCTTGGAATAGCACTAAGGACACAAGTTTTACCTTAAGCGAAGATGATATATTTACTGGAGATGCATATCATAATTTTGATTACCGAGTAAAAGTTACGGAATCCCAAATTTTTCTAATCTCTGATATAATAATCCAAGGATCGGAGGCTGGAAGTTTCTGGTGCAAATGCTATAATTTAACTGAATTAACGACAAAGGTAGACAACGAAACTTTTGACCTTTTGAATGATTCAAATCGTTATGCTACAATTAAAAAAAAATAAACTGCGGCCAACACTGGCTATGCACAATGCTCGCATTCGTCTACCTTTGATAAGAACGTGTTTTGGCTGCTACACAGCCAACAATTTCGTTTCCCCAAAACATTAAACAATCAAAACCCGCACTGCGCATAGCCGAAACCGTTAGCGGCAACTCAACTGTACACCTATTAAATGAATCAAGCTTTTTACATATCAATCCTCACTTTACTATTTATGATGACTAGTTGTTTAAAGTCCAAAACTCTACAAAATGAAACGCAATTAAAAATCTCCGATTTAAGGTTTGGAGACAATTATAAAAATGTAATTAAAGCTAATAACATTGAAAAGACTTATATGATTGCCACAGGATTGGCCGCAAAGCGATTAGAATCAGATACAGTTAAGCATTTCGAATTTGACAATAATGGTGACTTAGTATATGAGAGAACATATAACGAATCTCGCAGAGTGAATTACCAGTATGATACATTTGGTTTAGTTAAGTTCAAGAATTTTCAAACTGATGTTCATGCAGCATATTATGTATATTATGTATTTAAACCTAATAGCTTAGTCCTTTCCCAATTTTGGGAAGGTAGAACCAATGACACAAATATTTACACTTTTAATAATATTGGCTTATTAACTCAATCCTTCGAATATTCTCATGACGACTGTAATTGCAGTTACCAAAAAATGCATTATCATTATGACTCATTAAACCAAATACACTTAAAAGTTACCGAGACAACTGACCATAGAGGACCCAACTTTGTTGACAGCACCTTATATTTTTATAACAATAAAAATCTTGACTCTACATTAACTAGAATATATACAGACAAAAGAACTAAGTATTATGGAAGTTCAAAAATGTACTATAACAAAAACGGGTTAATGACTAGGACAACTTTCAATGACTCACTGATTCTAAATTTTATACACATAAAGAAAGCTTAAAACATAGAAAAAGAGCTCCCGCTAACACTGGCTATACACAATGCTTGCATTTGTCTACCATTGATAAGAACGTGACTTGGCTGCTACACAGCCAACAATTTCGTTTCCCCAAAACATTAAACAATCAAAACCCGCACTGCGCATAGCCGGAACCGTTATGGCCAATTCATTCGTCGCTGGTGCTTACCAAAACATTCATATGCTGACTACGAAAATCTTGAATAATTACGGCGGGTGGGAGAAAAGAATGGCGGGCGCTTTTGCGGCGATGACGGGGATTTTTCAAATGGACCGTGCGCAAAGGCAACCGAGCGTTG
>CAKZLB010000063.1 GCA_937124965.1 uncultured Bacteroidota bacterium | reverse complement strand
TACGCTTTAGAGTTAGACCCAGCAGCAGGAAGCTACTCAAAAATCGACTTCGATCAAGATGTTAAGTTAACAATCACTTATACCATCTCAAACAACTAAGAGACAACAACACAAAACGATAATAACACATTTCACTTATAAAGAAACGGAGCAGATCACTGCTCCGTTTTTTTTCGTTAAAGATTATTCAGCAAAATATTTAAAGAAGTAAGGAATGGTTTCAATGCCTTTATTAAAATTAAAAATTCCGTACTTTTCGTTTGGAGAATGAATGGCATCGCTATCTAATCCAAAACCCATCAACACAGTTTTTAGACCCAATACTTCTTCAAAAAGAGCAACAATAGGAATACTTCCTCCTCCTCTTGTCGGAATTGGCTTTTTGCCAAAAGTTGCCTCCATTGCTTTACTAGCTGCTCGGTATGCTTTGCTGTCAGTTGGTGTAACCGCTGCTTCACCACCATGATGAAGAGATACTTTAACTTTTACCGATTTTGGCGCAATACTTTCGAAATGATTTTTGAATAGATCTGAAATGTCTTGCGATTTTTGATTTGGAACCAATCGCATTGAAATTTTTGCATATGCTTTGCTCGGTAAAACAGTTTTTGCTCCTTCACCGATATAACCTCCCCAAATTCCATTTACATCTAATGTTGGTCTAATGCCAGTTCGTTCGATTGTTGAATAACCAGCTTCTCCCATCACATCATTAACATCAAGCTCAGATTTATATTCATCCAGACTAAACGGAGTCTTTGCCATTTCTGCCCGATCTTCAGGACTTACTTCTTCAACATTATCGTAAAACCCTGGAATGGTTATGTGTCTGTTTTCATCATGCAAACTGCTAATCATGTCGCACAATACATTAATTGGATTAGCGACAGCACCTCCGTAAGTGCCACTATGCAGGTCAATATTTGGCCCAGTCACTTCCACTTCAACATAACTTAAGCCTCTTAAACCAGTATCAATACTTGGGATGTTATTAGCAATCATACCTGTATCTGAGATCAATACTACATCTGCTGCAAGTTTTTCTTTGTTTGCCCCCACATAAATACCGAGGTTGGTTGAACCAACTTCTTCTTCACCTTCAATCATAAACTTGACATTACAAGCAAGAGTGTCCGTTGCCATCATTGTTTCAAAGGCCTTTACGTGCATAAACGCTTGCCCTTTGTCATCACATGCCCCTCTTGCGTAAATGTTCCCATCTCTTATGGATGGCTCAAACGCTGGTGTAATCCACAATTCATCGGGAACAGAAGGTTGTACATCATAATGCCCATATACCAAAACTGTTGGTTTGCTTGGATCAACCATTTTCTCTCCATACACGATTGGGTATCCAGCAGTTTGTTCAAGAGAAACATTGTCGGCTCCAGCTATGCGCAGTTTTTCAGCAACAAACTCTGCTGCCTTATGAACATCATTTTTATATGCTGGATCAGCACTAATGGAAGGAATCCTTAACCAATCAAGCAATTCATTCAAAAACCTCTCTTGATTACTATTTATATATTCTTTTTGTGTCATAGTGTAAATTATTTGATTCAGCGAAGTTAGATTTTTTGAGCAATTGCCTGATTTTTATCACCCATATATTAAAATATTTGGAGTGATTCCAAGTATAGTGGATATTTGGAATATCATTTGATTAATGGTTGATTATGAAAAACGTATCCACTAAGACTCTAATCGTTGCTCTTATAAGTCTAATAATATACTCTTGTGCTAAGGTGCCTTTAACTGGAAGGCGACAAATGAAATTATTACCTGAAAGTGATTTGGTTGCTATGAGTTTAACTTCTTACTCGCAGTTTCTGGATACTTCTCAAGTTGTTACAAGTGGAAATTACAAGCAAATGGTTTCAAACGCCGGCATGCGAATTTCACGTGCAGTTGAGAGCTATTTGCGAACGACAGGAGATAGTAACCTAATTAATAATTATAAGTGGGAGTTCAATCTGGTTGACGACCCAACTGTCAACGCATGGTGTATGCCTGGAGGAAAAGTTGTGTTTTACTCGGGCATCATGCCTATTTGCGCTACAGAAACAGGTGTTGCTGTGGTTATGGGACATGAAATTGCTCATGCTATCGCTAGACACGGAAATGAGCGAATGAGTCACGGCCTTGTGCAACAGTTAGGAGGAGTTGCACTCACAGTTGCTATTGCCGACAAACCAGCTGAAACACAGCAATTGTTTCAATTGGCTTATGGTGCTGGAACTCAAGTGGGTGTCATGCTGCCATTTAGTAGAAAACATGAAAGCGAAGCAGATCACATGGGTATTATGTTTATGGCTATGGCTGGATATAATCCTGAAGAGGCTCCTAAGTTTTGGGACAGAATGAATGCATTGTCGGGTGGCGCAAGACCTCCAGAGTTTTTAAGCACCCATCCAAATCCATCAAAAAGAGCCGCAGCGCTCGCCGCAGATATGCCTGAAGCGTTAAAGTATTACAGCCAATGGCTAGAAGAAAACAAATAAAAGGCTTCGCTATTAAATCAGCCGGAATTGTTTTGATGGCGGTCTTGCTCTGGTTTTGGGGCAATTCCGAGTCAAATTCAAAAACTATTTCATTTCGAAATAAGACTTTCGACGTTTATTCAGTTGAAGATATTAAGTCAATTCACTTTTATTTAAATGATTCTGTTGGAAACAAACTCAACAATTTTGAGTCACTTAAAAATTATACTTCAAGCCAAGGCAAAGAGCTATTGCTCGCCATGAATGGAGGGATGTACACTCCTAATTTTGAACCGCAAGGGTTATACATCGAAAATGGTTCTGTTTTAAATAACCTAAATACTGCCTCTGGTTATGGAAATTTCTATCTTTTGCCTAATGGTGTTTTCGGCATTACAAGAAACAACCATGGCTTTGTTGTGAAAACCGAAGATTTTCAAAACAGACTACCTAACACACGTTTTGCAACCCAGTCTGGTCCAATGTTGGTGTTTAATGACTCCATACATCCGGCGTTTTCAGAAGGTTCAAAAAATCTTCACATCAGAAACGGTGTCGGTGTTACAAATTCTGGTAAAGTTGTTCTTGTGATATCAAATCAACGAACAAATTTTTATGATTTTGCATTGTTGTTTAGAGATAAATTACACTGCTCAAATGCTTTATATTTAGATGGTGCAATATCCAAGATGTATAACAAAGCAACCAATAGAACTGAAGATGGCAGTTTTGGTGTAATGATTGGGATTGTAAAATAAAAAAAGTCGACCCGCACTGGGCCGACTTAATGATTAATTTACCTACGAGAATTAATGCTTAATCAAAATCTTTTGATAGGCTGATCTAGTCTCAGAGCTAACTTCGATAATGTATAATCCATCAACAATCATCGAAACGTCAATCGAAGATTTGATATCGTTAATGTTAACTTGCTGAATAAGTTTTCCATGTAAATCAAGAATCTTAACAGTTTGAATAGTCGATCCATTTCCGTCAACTGAAACAGAATTGTTAGCAGGATTTGGATAAACAGCTATCTTAAAGTTTTCTATAATTGGGTCAACACTAGAAAATACTCCAGATGTGTCAGCGCCACCAATTGTGCCACCACTGCTACATGCACTTACGGGAGAAGTTAAATAACCAGTAAAATCAACGTAACCCCCGATTGTTATGTCATCAGTAAAATCCTTGATACCTGTCTCAATGTCTGATTTAGTAGTAGTTCCCCAATAATTTTTAGTTAGGTCAAGTGTGTCCGCTTGTCCAGGAGCCGAACCAATGGATACCGCAACAGTATTCTTGTTATAACGTAAAAAGTTGTTATTCTTTATCACCATTTTCTTTGGCTTATAAGTCGCTCCAGCTCTTAATGCCAATAATACATCACAACTATCGAACGTGTTCTGGTTCAATTCAATAACTTGATTATTGTTAGTGTATGATAAGTCAAGCATTCTGTATCTAAAGTTTTGGAATAAGTTACATTCCAAAATTAATTCCAAACCAGACGTTTGTCGGATTCCACTTGAGTATGAAAAGTTTCTAAATGTTGATCTCTTGATAGTAGTCCATTTGCTGATAATCAAACCACCCATCCGATCAGCGTAACAATCTGTTATTTGTAGTCGGGTATTTCCTGAAGAATATACCATATACCCTGACGTAGATGTTACTCCACGAAAAACCGAGTTTTCTAATATTAGATCAGTAGTGTCTTTACCTGGAGCTGAATAGCTGTATATAATATAGTATCCATCAAAAAACTTACAATTTTTCACAAGCATTGATTTGCTTTTTAGGTCAATGACCTTACTTCCTCCGCTACCTACACAATTGAAAAATACGAACTGAAATTGAGATCCTTTTTTTGTTGCTACATCGTAACCTACTGATTTGTCGGTAAATTCAAGTGTTAAGCTATCAACAGTTATCACAGAGTCTTTTTTTCCGATGGCTTCAAAACTTCCATCCACAATCAATTTCAAACCTGTAGTAGTAGTGCGAATATGAGCTCCTGGCTCAACTGTCACCTTAACTCCAGATTCAATTAATGCGTTAGCTGTAATTAAGTAAGGGCTACCTTTTGCGGTCCAAGTTTGGTTAGAAGATATAATAGAAGATACGGTTGTTTGAGCATTACTGGCTAAAGCCAAACCAATTACCATTGCCAACAGTGTAAAGATTTTGTACAGTTTTTTCATTATTGTTTTCCTTTTCTAGTCAGACGAGACATAATCGAAACGTTGCACAAAGATGCGTTAATTTATTTTTCAGATTAATCTGCAACGTTTTGTTAATCTGTCGTCAAGTATAAAGACAGAGTTATACATTTGGTACATCGTGACCACACAATTGATGTCAAGAACGGGGCAGAGAGATATATCAAAAGAGGTGATTGAAGGATGTAGCGCCGGAGATAATAGCTGTCAAAAAATAGTTTATGAAGCTTATTATAAAAGCATGTACGCAGTTTGCCTAAGATATAGTGGTAATTCAGATGAAGCAAAAGACTTGCTTCAAGATGGATTTTTAAAACTTTTTAAAAAGGTAAAGTCATTTAATGGTGATTCAAATTTTAAAACATGGGCAACAAGATTGTTCATTAATCACTGCATTGACTATCTGCGGTCTGCCTACAAAAAGTATGTTCACTACGTTGATCAGGTGTATAGCAACGAATTGGATACTTCGTATGAAGAACCAATTCTTCAAACCAACCCAAATCAAGAAACTGTGTTTAAGGCAATGAACAAGCTTCGTGCTGATTACCGACTGATTATTAATCTCTTTGCCATCGAAAATCTGAACCATAGTGAGATTGCAGAAAGACTAAATATTAAAGAAGCTTCTTCTCGGTCGAAACTCTCACGTGCTAGAGTCGCATTAAAAAAAGAATTACGAATTGAATAGCGAAAACAATCATATCGATGATATTATTTCAGAGACACTTACCGGTGCTTCTGTTGACGCCTCAGGTATTGGATGGGATTCATTTCAACAGAAAAAGAATAAACGGTTGGCAATATTCTGGGCTAAGATTGCAGGTGTTATCGTAATTGTAGGGACAAGTTTGATGATACTAAAGTCGTCAATCAACACTGCCAATGAAACAATTATTGAACACTCTGAAAGTATTTCAATCATTAAAGACACTTTAAATGATGCCGAATTAGATCAGTCAAACAACCTCTCTAAATTTGAACCTTCGACCTCCGAAAATCCAAAGAAAAAAACACAGCAAACTAACCCATCTAAGATTAGTCTAAAAGAATACAAACATCAAACAAAGACAGCAACTGAGAAATCTGAATCAGTCATTTCGACAGGCCGAAGCATTCAAGTTTTAAACATTACCCCTAAAAAACTAAAAGCTTTCGATTATGGCTTCCCATTACACAATAGCCTGGAACCATATACCAATGAAGCGTTTTCTCTTTTAGATACAATTATTAAAGAAAGTGACACCAAAAGATCGTTTGTAAAACTTGGGCTTTCTTCTTCTTTTTCAAGTCCTTCTTTAACGCTAGGCAAGCAGGGAGAAGTGTTGGTACATAAGGATTATTCTTCCATTCGAAACAGCAGCGAAAATGGAGCTGTCGGGTATCAGTTCAATGTAGTTGGTGGCTTAACGTTTAATCGAGTATCGCCGTTTGTCGGTATTGGTTTTGCCAAAAACGTAGCTTCTGCAAACTACAATTTCGAATATTCAGAAAAACCTGTTTTGGATTTGGATGGAACTATTATTGGTTACCAGAATGAATCTCCAACGACAGTCCAATACTCTAGCAAACACCAGTACGCACTCATTAACTTACCTTTGGGAATAGAATTCAAATTAATTGATAAAAATGGATTAAATGTTTCTCTTGTTAGTTTGCTAAATACTCAAATAGTTACGAAATCTGCGGGAACTACACCGAATCCTCTATTTTTAAATGAGCAAAACAGATTGAGTTTAAACCAATTCAAACTCAATACATATAGCTATGGCATTGGTTTGAATTTGACTAAAAAACTAAATAATTATTCATGGTATTTTGAACCAACTTACAACTTCGGTTCTGCTATTCATCAAGTGAACAATTTATATTCAACCAGCTTTAATTCGCTAGTGGTTACCTTTGGTATTCGAAAATAAAATGAGAAAATATTTAGCCTTTACTTTTCTATTTAGTCTTTCAATCCAACAGGTTGTCTGTCAAAACATGTTTGTGCCTTTGGATGAAGACTTTAACACATGGATTGACAAGTCGGCTACTAATGAAAAGGATTTATACGTTTTTTCACCTCGATCTTCCATTGGATACAGAAACGCTGAATTTCGAATATCAAAATGGAATGGGTTGTTTTGGACACAACTTCCAGCAATAACAGCAACCAACGTATTCTACGGAAATTCCAATAACTTAACGATTGACTTTCACAACAACCAATTAGTAATAGCTGGTTCGTTTTTTAGTAATGGTGAAAAAATCAAGGGGATATGCACTTGGAATGGCACGGACTGGCTACCACTCGGAGGAGGTATTCATTCTAGTCGCTTAATACATGATGAGTTTTCGATAAATGATATGGCGTCATTCAAAGGGGAGCTTTTCGTTTGTGGTGACTTCAATATTGCAGATGATTTACCAGTAAAGAATTTAATTAAATTTAATAATGGCAATTGGGAAGACATTGATTCTAAAGAAGGTGAGTTCCACACTCTAACAATTGTCGAAGACACACTTTACGTTACAGGAAACTTTAGCTCAATTGAATCTACCTTGTGTAATAACATTGCCGCCTATTATAACAATAGCTGGCATAATGTTCCAAATTCATTTCCATCCCGAATACTCAAAACAGTATCATATAAGAACAATTTAGTTGTTGCGACTAAAGATGGTTTCTTTTGGAAAAATGATGCAGGCTTCGACCCAATAAACAATAATCTAAAAATTGAATCTATTGATGATCTACTTAGCCATAACGGAATGCTTTATGCCTCTGGTCTATTCATAACACCCACCAACGATTCACTGCGATTAATCGCCGTTTCAGATGTTTCTTTTTCTGTGTACCTCAAAGATTCTGAGGTTTACTCACCCATCAGCAATAAGATATTATTAAATCAGATTAACAATGAAATTTATCTAACTGGGAGTTTCCAGCGATTAAAAGGTAAGCCGTTTAAACACTCCGCCAAATTCAAACCTGGATTTAGCATTTTAACCGGACAAGTTTATATCGATAATAATACAAACTGTGTGTATGATGACGGTGACGTTTTAAAAACAAACACTGTAGTTTCATTAAACGATGGTGAATATTACACTAGTACGGATGCATCTGGAACATACTCGATGTTTGTTAAAAATAACCAAACATCAACAATTGAAATATTTCCTGCAGACAATGAAGTGCCTATCTGCAACGGATCTGAAAGAACTGTGAGAACAAGTGGCTCAGACTCGGTCCTTGTTGAACATTTTGCATTAAAACTGGATAAACAAGAAACGCCAATTAAAGTTGCAGTCACGAGCCCTTCTGGCTATCAAGTAAAACATGGTTACTCTAACAAATACTACCTCAGCTGTTTTACTGCTGATTCGTCAAAGTATCCAATATCAGTAACTCTGCAAGTAGATGAAAGATTAAGCGAATTTGAGTCAACAGTAAAACCAGTTCGTAGAACAAAGGACATTGTGGTATGGGAGTTTACTAAAAATGAGGTTATTGAGTTTAGTTATCGCATTACACCGAGCGACATTTTTATGCATGACCAACTGCAGTTTAACGCAGAAGCCCATTCGAAAAAAGAGGATCAATATGAACGTCATTCTTTACAGCAAAAAGTTGTCTCTGCATACGACCCTAATGACAAGCAGTGCAACAAGTATACGCTCAGCACCACGGAAAAACAGTTAGAGTATTTGGTGCGCTTTCAAAATTTAGGAAATGACAATGCACGAAACATACACATTGTTGATACGATCGATCAGACACTACCTATTGAATTTATTCAAATATTAAAAAACAGTCATTATAAAAGGTACTCAACCGACTATCGAGTGCGAGACCATGCGATTATATGGAGCTTTAAGGGCATTGAACTACCTCCTAAGGTTACCGCTGGAGACACACTGAGTAGTGGATTTGTAGCGTATCAATGTAATCTCGACAAACATCTTTCCATCGGTCAGGAAATTACAAACACGGCATATATATATTTTGACTATCAACCACCTGTCATCACGAATACTACCAAATCCGTAGTTGTGAAAGAAGGGAACCCTATTGCTGATCAAATTGATGAAGTCGTTTTGTATCCTAATCCGACAAATGGCCGAATTAATATCCAAGCTAAAACATACCAAATTTTAAAATGTCATGTGTATTCAGGCGAAGGCAAAAAAGTATTCTCAAATGTCTATTCTTCACCAAGTTTAAAAGCAGATATAGATTTAAGTCATTTGCCTGTTGGAATCTATTATGTAAATGTGATTCATAGATTCGGTAGTGAAACTCATCCCTTACTGGTTCATTAGAACAGGAATTTTTCAATTTTTATGATTTTAAACAGAAACAGCATTTCTTAATCGAGAAGCTTTTGTTTTCATGTTTTGTTTATGTAAACTTTGCTAAAACTGCACAGGTAATGTGCATAATACACACTTATTCGATTGCAATGAATAAATTCAGTCTTCGTATCCTTCTAGCTTTTGGAATAACAGCCTTGTTTATAATGGGGTTTGTGAACCAAACGGCACCAACAGCATTGTCCGTAATACAAAAAACTCAAGCAAAAATGAGTGGTGACCAGACAACTGCGGAAATCAATATTACAATTCAGCGCCCCAAATGGACACGGACTATGTCACTTAAATCTTGGTCAAAAGGAACAGAAAACAGTATGACGCTTGTTACTGCGCCGGCACGTGACAAAGGAACAGTCTTTCTTAAAAAAGGGAAAGAGGTTTGGAATTGGTTACCGACAGTGGAGCGAACAATCAAACTTCCTCCGAGCATGATGAGTCAAAGTTGGATGGGAACAGACCTTACCAACGATGATTTGGTAAGAGAAACCTCACTTGAGAAAGATTTTACGCACACAATGCTTGGAAAAGAGACTGTTGGTAATAAAGAATGCTACAAAATTAAGTCCATTGCTAAAGACGATGCCGCAGTAGTTTGGGGTAAAATAGTAACATGGATTGACGTCAAGGATTACGTTCAAATGAAAACTGAATTTTATGATGAAGATGATGAGCTAGTCAATACATTTTCAAGTTTAAATGTAAAAATGATGGGAGGTAAAATGGTTGCCAGTAAAATGGAAATCATTCCAGCAGACAAACAATCACAAAAAACAATTTTTGAATATATCTCACTTGACTTTACTACTACAATAAGTGATGATTTCTTCACAGTTCAGAACATGAAAAAAGTGAAGTAACTATGGTGTTAAAACTCGCTTGGAGAAATATTTGGCGTAACAAACGCAGGACAGGAATCACCTTAGCTATGACCATTTTTGCCGTTGTGTTATCAACGCTTATGATGAGCATAAAAGAAGGCGTTTACGAGAACATGATTAGCTCTACTGCTGGTGATTTTAGCGGTTACGCACAAGTTCACTCAAACGGATACTGGGAAGATAAATCGCTTGATTTGGCTTTTGAATTAACGGACTCTTTAGAGCAGAAAATTACAAATACCAATAACGTTGAGGGTTTTATGCCTCGGGTTGATGGCTTTGCACTTGCTGCTGTCGACAATGTATCAAAAGGAAGTATGGTTATCGGGATCGATGTTGAAAAAGAAAAAACTTTTCACGGACTTGACAAGCGGGTTTCTGAAGGAACGTACTTAACGGCTAATGACGATGCCATTATGATTGGGGATGGACTTGCCAGTCATCTAAAGTTAACTATTAACGATACACTTGTCTTGCTTGGAGCAGGATATCATGGTATGAGCGCAGTTGGGAAGTATCCCATCAAAGCAATTGTAAAATTTGGTTCTCCTGAGCTAAGTAAACAATTGGTCTTTATGCCAATGAAAGCTGCTGGGATGTTTTTTGCCACTGATCAGCTAATAACAACCATTGTTCTTAAAACTAAAAATAGCAATAATGGAATTAATGCAGCAAATTCTTTAACTCAAAAGCTAAACGAAAAGTATGAGGTAATGAACTGGAAGCAGATGAACCCTGAGTTGGTAACTATGATAGAGGCAGACAAATCGGAAGGGTATGTTTTTATGTTCATCCTTTATATGGTGATTGGGTTTGGAATATTTGGAACAATGTTGATGATGCTAGCCGAGCGCAAAAGGGAGTTTGGAGTGTTAGTAGCAGTTGGCATGAAGCGTATAAAACTCTCAATTATGGTTTGGGTTGAGATACTTACCGTATCTATACTTGGTGCGATTTTAGGATTACTAGCTGCCTTTCCAGTGTGTTATTATTTTTTTACAAACCCAATTCAATACGGGGAAGAAATAACAGAAATGGCTGAAGAGTATGGCATGGAAGCGGTATTGCGTGCTTCGTTAGCTCCACATTTGTTTTTGGAACAGGCGCTAATTATTGCGATTATAGCATCGGTGATTGCTATCTATCCATTTATTAAGCTACAACGCATCAATGCCGTTAAAGAAATGAGATCTTAAGATTCTGAATATGATTTTACTTAAAGTTGCTTGGAAAAATATTTGGAGAAATAAAGTCAGAAGTCTGGTTGTAATCAGCGCTATTTGTTTGGGACTATGGGCTGGTGTATTTGGCTCCGCCTTTGTACAGGGAATGATGAAGTCGAAGATTGAAGCCGTAATTCATACCGAGATTTCTCATATTCAGTTTCATGCTCCAGGTTTTCGCGATGAGTTTAATGGGAAACTGTTTATTCCAAATTCAACAAATATTGCAGAAAAACTTGCCAATGACAATGAAATAGAGGCGGTATCTGAACGAGTTATCTCTATGGGAATGCTGGCATCTGCCAATAAAAACAGCGCCCTACGTCTCGTTGGTATTAACCCTTCTGACGAAAAAAAGGTTACAAATATTCACACAAAGTTGGTTGAAGGAAGCTACTTTGAAACCAATAAAAAGCGACCAATCGTTATCAGTAAAAAAACTGCTGACGACTTTAAAATTAAGCTGAACTCCAAAGTTGTTTTTACCATGCAAGATGTTCATGGTGTGATAAAACACGCGTCTTTTAGAGTTGTTGGGATATACCAAACAAGCAATAATATGTATGATAAGATGACTGCTTTTGTTGATATCAGTCAGCTTAAAAAGCTATATGAACTAGAAAATGGATCTCACGAAATAGCCGTTTGGTTAAAAGATCATGACCAGGCAGAAATTAAGGCAAAAGGTTTTCAGGAGAACTACCAAACACTTGAGGTAAAACCATGGATGGATTTGTCTTCTGGGATGCGCATGATGATTGAAGCTTTTGATGTGTATCTCTATTTCATTGTCGGAATCATTTTATTCGCTCTGTTATTTAGCATTTTAAACACAATGTTGATGGCCGTATTAGAGCGAGTCAGAGAAATAGGAATGTTGATGGCAATTGGTATGGCAAAGAAAAAAGTGTTCATCATGATTATGTATGAAACAGTTTTCATGACCATGATTGGCGTTCCAATAGGATTTTTACTTTCATGGATATCGATTCAATATACTGGCAGTCATGGAATTGATTTAAGTGGTGCAGCCTATGAGAATCAAGGATTTGAAAGTATTATTTATCCGTATTTGGAAGCACAGAGTTACGTCGAGGTAACGATAATGGTGTTGATAATGTCAATCGCTGCGGCCATATATCCTGCCCTTAAGGCATTAAAATTACGACCTGTTGAAGCCATTAGAAAAGTTTAAGATTATGAGTGTAATAGAGACATCACATTTAACAAAAATATACGACGAAGGTCCTGTCGCTGTAAGAGCTGTCGACGACGTAAGTATTCAGATTACAGAAGGTGAATTTACTGCCGTTGTTGGTCCTTCAGGTTCAGGAAAAACTACATTGCTAAATATTATTGGTGGGTTAGATCGCCCGTCATCAGGCAGTGTGAAGGTAGCCGATGTAGAGTTGGGTGACATGAATGAGGATCAACTGATTAAGTTTAGATTAGAAAACATTGGTTTCGTCTTTCAGTCGTACAATCTTATCCCTGTTCTTACCGCCAAAGAAAATACTGAGTTCATTATGTTGCTTCAAGGCGTTAGTGAAAAAGAACGAGATACACGTGTCCTGCAACTTTTAGACGAGGTAGGTATTGGGGAACAAGCCAACAAGCGGCCAAGTGAAATGTCAGGAGGGCAGCAACAAAGAGTCGCTGTTGCACGAGCACTAGCATCACGACCTAAATTCGTTTTAGCCGATGAGCCTACTGCCAATCTGGATTCAAAATCAGCTGAAAACTTACTTGACCTAATGCTTCAATTGAACAAAGAGGAAAATGTTACGTTCATATTTTCAACCCATGATCAACGCGTAATTGACCGTGCACGAAGAGTTATTACCCTGGAAGATGGTAAAATCCTAAGCGACGAATCTCGATAATTGTAATGCGCAACTTTTCATCCATGCGTTTCTTTTTAGGTGCAGCTATTTTCGTTTCATTTTCATTAAACATCACAGCACAATCGACTTTTAAAGAAAAGTTTTCATATCGTGGATATATCAAGGATATGAGAATTCTTTCTTTTGCAAATGACTCGAGTAAGAATACTCAAAGCGTTCAGCAAAACTTATTACACCATAGATTAAATACACGTTTTCAACTTGACACGAGTTGGGAGTTAGGCGTTGAATTTCGGAACAGAGTATTTTACGGAGAATTTTTGAAATATGCTCCAACTTTTGGAGATCAACTTGAAGTAGATCAAGGAATACTGGATATGAATTGGAGTTGGGTTAACCGACCAAATGTTATTTGCCACACTGCACTAGATAGACTTTGGTTAAATTATTCTTCATCAAAATGGGACGTTCGTCTCGGTAGACAAAGGATAAACTGGGGCCAAAACGTCGTATGGAATCCTAACGACTTGTTTAATGTTTTGAATTTTACCGATTTTGATTACGAAGAACGACCTGGTTCAGATGCATTCAAAGCACAGCGATATTTTAAGAACAACAGCAGTTTACAGGTTGCTTATAAATTTACGAATGACCCAAACGAAGCGGTTTACGCTGGAATGTATCGGTTCAATAAAAAGAACTATGATTTCCAATTGTTAGCAGGGAAGTATCACAATGATGTTGCACTCGGTGTTGGCTGGGCTGGAAACATCAAATCTTCTGGTTTCAAAGGAGAATCAACGGTGTTTTTGCCGACGGATGATTCCTCTGAGCAGGTAGTTTTGACCTCAATTTCTTGGGATATGTCTTACGGAAACGGTATGTATGTATTGGTAAGCGCAATACACAACAGTAATGGCGTAAATGATATAAATCAGTTACTCACGCTTTCTGGAGCAGCAGGTGCTCAACCAGACCTAAAGAGTTTGATGCCAAATGAGTACAGCTTATTTGCGCAAGCGTCTGGAGCATTTACTCCTCTTATTAACGGTTCCTTAGCAACCATAGTTGCAGTGGACATAGGTGGTGTCTTCTTAATGCCAAATATCTCCATAAGTCTTAAGCAAAATTTAGACTTATCTATTGTTGGACAATCGTTTTATACAATAGACAACAAGAACATAGCTGCATTGTCCAATGCAATATTTGTTCGTTTCAAATGGAGCTATTAATTCTCTGTAAACGAAACCATCAAAGAGATTAAAGAAGGTTGGTATTCGCTTACGCTTTTCCTAATTGCTTAAGGAAGTTTGTATGAGCCGCTAAAGCATCATAAAAAGTTCTCTTCGAGTAGTACGGTAAGTTAAACTCTTCCGCAGTTTCCTTTACAATTTTAGAAATTTTCTTGTAATGAATATGACAGATATTCGGAAATAAGTGGTGCTCTACTTGATAGTTCAATCCTCCAACATACCATGAAAACAATTTGCTACCTGGAGCAAAGTTCACTGTTGTCATTAGCTGATGAATAGCCCATTTGTTTTCCATATTCCCTTGATCATCAGGTAACGGGAATTCAGTGTCTGGCATTACGTGTGCTGGTTGAAAAATCGCTGCTAAGATTAAACCTGCAATAAAATGCATCGCTAAAAATCCTAAAACAATTTGCCACCAAGCAAACGGTAATACAACTAAAGGAATTACTAAGAACAATACATAGTAAATAGATTTAACAATAACCAACTCTGCAAATAGTCGAGCGTAACTCTTCTTCTGAGTCTTAATTAAATCTTTCTTTTTGTATCTGTTTAGTTGATTAAAATCTTTTGCAGTAGCCCACATCAAAGTCATCAATCCGTAGAAAAACCACGCATAAATAAATTGAAATCTGTGAATCTTCATCCACTTTTTGTGAGGAGTAAACCTTAAGATTGGAATAGTTTCCAAATCCTCGTCCATATGGTCAACATTCGTAAATGAATGATGAAGTACATTGTGTTGAATTTTCCAATTGACACTTGAGCCTCCAACAAACCAAATCACTTGACCAATAATTGTATTGATGTTTCTGTTTTTTGAGTATGCACCATGGTTAGCATCATGCATGATAGAAAGTCCTATTCCGGCCATTCCAAATCCCATCACAATCCAACAAATCATTACCATCCAATAGCTTGGAAAAATTCCTGAAACCATTAGACCGTATGGTACAAAGTACATAGACAACATTGCTATTGTTTTTAAAACCATGCTTGTATTAGCATGTGTTGTAATGCCTTTTTCTTTAAAATAATCGTGAACTCTTTTCCTTGCTGTGTTGTAGAAATCACCAGCGGAAGGGCGGGGAAATTTAACTGTTTTTTGCGCCATATTATAATTTTATGGAAGAAGACCTAGATCATTTCTTCCGTTTGCAAAGGTATGAAAAAAGCTCGTAGTTTTTTTTATGACATTCATCGTGCAATAATCTTTTTTCAATCAAAGTTTGATTGAAGAAGAATAGATTTGTTATCATGAAGCTCTCTATCCTATTGAACCGATGGCTGTTGGTTTTTGTTTGCATTTTTTCGTCCTTGTTTTCTAAGGCTCAAGACAACACCATCTCTGGCAAAGTTGTAAATGCTTCGAACCAATCAGTAATTGATTATGCAAGTGTTGTGTTGCTAGATGCATCGGATAGTTCAAGTCATGGTTTTACTTTTTCAGAAGAAGACGGAAACTTTAGTTTTGACAAAGTAGCACCCGGTAATTATCTTGTTCAAATCTTTCATACTGGTTTCACTATCATAACAAAAAAGGTCCTTGTAGAAAATGCTTCTGTAGATGTTGGAACAGTTTCCTTAGTTCAAACAAGTGAGACATTGTCAACCGCTTTTATTAATGCTACAACAATTCCAGTTGCCATACGAGGCGACACATTAGTTTACAACCCCAACGCTTTCAAAACAAAAAACAACGCAACAGTAGAGGACCTTCTGAAAAAATTGCCAGGAGTACAAGTTTCTAAAGACGGTAAAGTAACTGCTCAGGGCGAACAAGTATTGAAAGTTTTGGTGAATGGGAAAGAGTTTTTTGGTAATGACCCGACTAAAGCTACGCAAAATATAGATGCTTCTTCGCTAGAAAAAGTTGAGATTTTGGATAAGAAATCGGATGATGCTGAATTTTCAGGAGTTGACGATGGCAATCGAGAGAAAGTGATTAACCTTGTATTAAAAGAGGATGCGAACAAAGGCTATTTCGGAAAACTTGAAGCCGGAGGCGGGACTGAAGACACCTATTTGCTTAAAGGTACACTCAACTATTTTAAGGATGAGAACCAAATAACTGCAATTGGAAATTTAAACAACTTAAATCAGAATGGTTTTGATTGGCGTGAGTATTACCAGATGTTAAATGGTCAAGGTGGAATCAATTTAGGGGATAGAACGTATTGGTACAATCAAAATGAATGGCTTGGCAGTACGGATAAGGGTCGTCAAGAAAATGGTGTTCTTGGAACCAACGCTCATTTAAAGTTGACTGAAAAGTCGTCTTTAGATGCGAGTTACTTTTTTATGAATCGTAAAAATACAGTAACGGCCATAACCAATGCTGAAAACTACCTTCCTGAAGATGTGATTTACAGTAATTCAACATACGACGCTAGTTCAGTTAACGGCCAGCATAAAGGAATTTTGAAATATACTTGGAAACCAGACACGTTGAACTGGATTGAGTTCGGAGCTGAGCTTGATGCATCTAATGGGTCAGATACGGCATTTACGTTAAGTGAAAGTATGACGTCTCTAGAGTCAAACGGTTTCTTGAATACTTCTATGTCAAAAACCCAAAAATCTCAGTTTAACCAGAACTTAAAAGCTCGATTTATTTGGAGGCATAAATTTAAAAACAACAAAAACTCCATGAACATTCAGTTGGGAACTGAAATGAACAATGCAGGAGATACGTCACTTTGGGTTAATCGTTTCTCGCTGAATGAGGCACAATTTAATCGAAACCTACCATTTGAGTACAACGACGTAATTGCAGGAACTGGAACCATTTTGTACGGTAGAGCGGGTTATACATTTGCTTTAGATAGTTTTAGAAATGTGTCACTAATGGTCGATAACAAAATGACACTTGGAGATTTCAACATGACTCGATTGGATTTGCTCAATGATTTAATTTATCAAGACCAAAGTCCGGTCATCAATACAAATTATCGCGTATCAAAAGCGCAAGTGATGTACTCGAAAAATGATAGAAAGAAATCGGGATGGTATACTAATTTCGGCTTAGGTGTTATCAATATTGCAGTGGATCGAGAGCTCCAAGAAGCAGGTGATCAGCGATTTCAAGAAAACTACTTAATGCCTTCAATGAACTTTTATTTGTCACATCACAAACCCAATAAGCATAGATTTGGCTCATGGTTTAGCACAAACGAACAGTTCCCGAATACCAATCAAATCAATCCAATACGAAATATCCAAAGCCCTATTTATACAACGCAAGGCGACATTACTTTAGACCCATACGTCTCCTATAATTGGGGCGCTAACTACAACAAACAAAACCGCACCAAGCACCGATATTTTCATTTAAACTACAATCAAAATTTCACACCAAACGCGTTAATCACTAGTCAAGTGCGTGATGAGAATAATATCACGAGTGTTACCTACCTGAATAAGAAACCAACTATTTGGAGTGGCTTAAATGCGTATTATAGCTTTATGATTCAAAAGCTTAATTTAGAAGTTGGGGCAAGCTTAGGAGCTAATAATTACCAATTCTACTCGATACTAAATACACAAGAGTATCTTAATAATCGAACCAATTTATCGTATGGAATGGATCTTACCTTCGAATTGGAAGACCTTGAAATATTCGTTGAATACGAACCAACATATACCATTCAAGATGCTGGATTTGTTTCTACAAATCCTCGGTACTGGTCTCATAATTTTGCAGCAGAAGTTGTCTATGACATTACGGATAAGGTTCAGATATCTTCGGAGTATGACGTATTCTACTTCGAGGGTCAACAGGTAGGCCAAAAGCAATTAATACCGCTATTGAATGCTGAAGTGCAGTGGAACTTAGACTCTATGGATCGATGGACACTTGGAGTGATTGGATATGATATCTTCAATCAAAACCAAAACATTGATCGAAACTTTTTTGGAAACTCATTTTCAGAAACACGACAAAATTCTATCACTCGATTCTTTATGTTTAGTGTAAAGTACACCATTCGAAAAGGGAAGAAAAAAGATCAAGGACACCGTCGTCACTGGAACTAGAAGTCTAAACGCTGTGAGCTAATATTCATCCGCAAACCGATAATTACTATTGAATTTGTAAAGCTCTCTAAAGGCAATTCCGATTTCTGATCTCGGTAGATGTACCTGAAATCTACATATGTTCTGTGATAAAACTGATAACTTGCTTGAAAGTCAAATAACTGAATATCTTGTCTTACACCATCGCCAATCTTAATGCCTAAATCTTTAGGCCTGTTGTTGTAATCTACGAAAATATTTCCTCCGTAATGGGTTGTGTTTCCAGAAGTCATACTATCTGCACCATGAGTAATATTAAAATACTTGGCGACAAGGTTGAGCTTCGGAGTAACTTGATAACGAACTATACCTATGTATTCTTTAAAATTTGCACCAAAAGGATGCGCCATTGATTGGTTGTAATGCGTCCAACTTTGATCTGTTTTAAAATGAGAGTACACATATGGTCGAACCAAGTTTGCTTCTACTTGAGCGTCTAAATATTGCACTCCAGCAACGTTTAACCATTTCAAACCCGACTGAAACCCCCATTTATTTACCCAACTTCCTGTTCTACCGAATAATTCATTTTTGTGAAATTCATCTAATAACGCTTGACCATAAAACGAAAAAGTATTCGCAAAGTTCCATTTCCAATCCACACCAAGCACAGAGTTATCTGTACTATTCAAACCGTGCTCTACCGCCCGATAAAAGATGATTGGATTTAAATAATTGAAGTCAAACCCTGGTTGCTGATTAGCATCATTACGAGCAAAAATTACATTTTCAAATGCTCCAACTTCTAATTTCCCCGGTATGATTTGAAAGTTTAAATAATGAATAGCACTGTATTTTTTACGCAAACCATTAAGACCAGTTGAACGAAAATCACTCATTTCGCTGAAGATGTTTACATAATCAAACCGCCATACTTTAGTGTGAAATTTTAATGCGAGATTTTCTTTAGCGAAATCACTAATTATTAATGAACGATATCCGTTTCCAATAAAATTTTTGTCGTGACCAAATTGTACGTCAATGAACTTATTTGCTTTAAATGTGATATAACCCCTTACATTGAAAAAGTCATGACCGTCATTACCGAAATCTTTGATTAGTCCTGCTCCTGGAATAACTTTTCGATCGTCAATCTGAGCATCATAATATTCTGGGTAGATAAACTGATTCTCAGAAAGAAAGGAATAAAACCCAACTTTGTCATTCAACGAGCCACGTAGTTCTGCTCCACGAGTGTTGCGAACAATATTGTTTCCGTTGCTTTGTCCAGCTTCAAATGCTAAAACAGGATTTACGACTAACTTAAAATCGGATTCATCAACAGAAAAAAACGAGCCTCTAAACTGATAAAAGTTTTTCCATTTGTTTCGGTTAATTTTCAATGAACGTGATAGGCTGTCAGGTAAAACATCCCATGTTTCATTCTCGATTACTCTTCTATTGAATTCTCTCTTTTTCCGATAGATAAACTGAGGCATCTCAGGGTAAAGTATAACCGACTGCCTACTGAAAGGTTTAATGCTTGTACAGAGACCACTTTCTTGTTTTTTATAATCACCAAGAATTGAAAATCTGTCAACAAGGTGATATGTTTCTTCATCCAAAGTCAACATTGAATGTTGTGCTTTAGCTTGGTTTGTCAGCCCAATAAATGAAAAAAGTATAAGTACGTTGATTGACTTCTTCATGTAACGCAAATGTACTCGTATTATCGTTTTATCTGAAAGTCAGATATTTCGCTTAATTCATTAACATCCTGAACATCTACAGAATCAACCGAAGAAATAGGAGATCCTTTGTGACACCATTCTACGAACAATTTCACTACAGCTTCTTCCGCCTGAGCATCAATAAAAACAGCTCCATCTGGTTGGTTCATCACATAACCAACAACACCAAGTTCATTGGCTTTCTTCTCGGTATATGCTCTAAAAAAGACACCTTGAACGCGTCCAGTTACCGTTATATGCTTTCTAACAATACTCATTATCGTAAAACTTCTCGTAAAATTTTGTGGGATTTAATTTTTCGTCCATGCAATCCATGAATTTCATAGTATAACAATAGATTATCTAACAAATCGGTACGCATAGATTTTGAAATTCGTAAATCTGTCAACGATTCAAATGTCGTGTTTAATAGCTTCCAAAGACATTGGCTCATCTCAAAACTTAAACTATTTGACAAACCAAATCCCTCGTCTATAAACAATCCTTCATTAAGATTAAATACTTGGTTTTGAGCGAATTGACCTTTAGGGTAAAATCCTAAAAACCGACTTAAATGTGCCAAAAAGTAAATTGGGTAGTTCCCAACACCTTCTGTTTCAAGATCTAGTATTTGCACGAACTGCTCTAAAAACTCGAATAAGTCTTGATTTTCTTCTTCTTCGTTAATAGTAGAGTTAATAATTTCAGCAACAAAAAGAGCCACACTATTTTTTACAATATCAAAATGAATCGTTGCCAAACTTGGATTGCACCTGAGTTCTTTAATCTGCTGAATATTGGAGTTCTCCTTTTTATAGATTACTAATTCAACTAGGCTCAAAGGCATAATATGCGATGGCCGAACGTTTCCTTTTTGATTTCTAACACCGTGAAGCATAAAACTTTGACTGCCAAACTCACGTGTGTACATGTGAGATATTACACTATTGTCCTTGAAGTTGATGTTACGGACGACTAATGCTCTGGTTTTAGCAATCATATTAATTCACCAATAGCAACTTTGTTACTTTTGGGTCTTTATCATCTTCGTTTGCTGTAATAAACAAGTAGATACCTGTCTGGGCACGTTCACCGTTAAAGTTATTACCATCCCAAACAGCCGTTCCACCGTTGCTGATCATTTCATAAACTACACGTCCAGAAATATCTGTGATTTTAACCGTTGCATTCGTAGGTAAACCGTTGATAGTTATTGGACCATCATAGCCAGGTCTAACCGGATTTGGAAAAATATTCACATCGCCATGCAAGTCGTTTGCGCCTGTTGCATCTCCACGATACGACACAATCCCTCTAGTTGTACCAAAAAACACTTCCCCAGTTTTAGGAAGTATCCCTACGCACACAACTTGATTGGATAAAAGTGGACTATTGAATTCAGTAAAGTGTCGAATTACCTCGGAGCCATCCGCGGCAATGAGCCAAACACCTGTGTTTGTTGCAACCCATTTACGGTTAGCACCATCAACTTGGATATCGTTAATAACCTCGCTTCCGAGTAAATAGCCGATATCATTCCCATCATCTATAATAAATCGTTTGGCTTGAGTAACCTCTTGTCCTTGTCTTTCAAAAAACTCAAATGATGGGTAAAAAACAGCCAAGCCTTCATTCGTTCCGACCCAAATCTCACCATCTTCGTCAACAGCCAAAGCGTTAACTTCATTTGAAGGAAGACTTCCTCGACCTTCGCTACTTTGGAGAGTCATAACATTTTGACCTTCACCAAGGACGCCATTTGTTTCTTCAAACACGATTATTCCTGTTCCAAAATCTCGACTTACCATCCATTTTCGGTTAAACCGGTCAATCACAATTTCGGTAGGTCGGTTTGATGGAAGTTCAAATTCATTCCACTCACCTTTGGTTGTACGCACTTTTAATGCTTTGTCTGAATCATAGTTGGTAACCCATAAGTTTCCATCCGAATCGAATGCTAACCCATCAGCCTGAACATATCCTCCATCACTTCGTGACAAAGGGCTATTTGCATCTGTGTATATCGTTTGTAACTGATTGTTCTTTAAATGAATAAGTCCAACTCCGTGCGTTCCAACAAATACTTCACCCGAACCGTCTAAGGATGCTATTACTAAGTTGTCATATGCGGTTTCTAGTTCGGGAATGTTTAATCGATTTTTCCAGAGTCCATTTTCAAAACGATAAAACCCTGCTAAACTAAAGGTTGGATTCCATTGAGCATTTGTTCCCCCACCTGCAACCCAAAGTTCTTCTCCAATTGGTGTCATACTAAAAGCTGTAGAACGCTGAGGCCCGTTTGGCCGTGTGAAACTGTATTGGCCCTGAGGACTAATTCGAACTAATCCAGTGAAATCTCCACCTGTCCAGATACTTGAGTATTGATCTAAAATGGCGAAATTGTTGACATTTTCCTTGATGAAACGCTCGTTGCCATTTGCATCAATGATTGTGATTCCTGGAGGAACTTCTGTACGGAATGGCACTTGAACGTATATTAAATTTCCATGGCAAACTTCCATGCTTTTAGTGTCTCGCTTAAACTGTGGAATAGTGTCTCCTTTAAAATTCCATTTGGTACCATCATATACACGCAATCGCTGATCAACGTCGGCATAGAGTTTATTTCGAAAAACTCTAAGCAGCCTAGCGCTGCTTGAATCAATCATGTATATAGGGCCCGTCCAGCTATTAAAGTCTGAAAGATTAAGTCCAACTTTTGGAGCCTTTAAAATACCAACACTTGTTCCGACATAAATACTATCACCGTAAAATGCCAAGGAATTAATTGGAGTTGCAACCCCATTTGGACCAATATTTAAATATGAATCGCTGATCGCTTTTCGTTCAAGGTCAATAATTACAATTCCAAATGAGCATGACAGATAGGCGAACTTGCCTTCAAAATGAATGTCGTTAATCTTTTTTTGACCTAAAATGGACTTACGGAGTATGTCTGAAATGTTGAATATCGAATTCCCCTGCAGAATATCGATGTTAGTGTTTTCATACGCTATAAGCAAAAGACCAAGATCGTCGTGGTATTTTAAAAGTTCAACTTCAACATCCGAAAATCCGTTGACTTTCGAATACAACTCCATTTCACCAGATTGTTTATCGAAACTGTAAAAGCCTCTTTCAGCGCCAACGTAAAGGTACGATGGAGATTCGGCAATACTGTTAACAGCATTATAAGGTAAATGGATTCTCCATTCACCGATTGGCACTTCAGCCTTTTGAGCAAAAACTGAGGAGTAAAATAGAGTTACGACAAGTAAAAGTATGGATCTCGACATCATGAAATACAAGCAAATTTAACCAATAATTGAGCGATAAACTTCGCCACTAATGGAAAACGTTATTTGAAACAAATTGTTATCCGAGGTATTCGTGCAAAGTGGAACTAAAATCTACCTTTGCAATACTCATGGCAAACAAAATTGAAAATAAAGCGCCTGTCAAAATCGTTCAAAAGAAACGCGTAAAACCTGATTGGCTGAAAGTTGATATCGCTGGCGGAGGCAAATACTCAGAGATGAAGGATCTCGTGCAAAAGCACGGATTACATACAATCTGTGAAAGCGGTAAATGTCCAAACATTGGCGAATGTTGGGGTGTAGGAACTGCGACTTTTATGATTGGCGGAAACACATGCACGCGCTCTTGTCAGTTTTGCAATGTTGCAACCGGGGCTGGGGAGCCTTTAGACGCAACAGAACCTTTCAAGGTTGCACAGTCGATTAGCATTATGGGTATCAAGCATGCTGTAGTTACAAGTGTTGATAGAGACGATTTAAAAGATGGTGGTTCAGAGCATTGGGCAAAAACAGTTCTTGAAATTCGAAAATGGAATCCAGAGACTACACTAGAAACCCTTATCCCAGACTTTCAAGGAAGAACCGACCAACTCGACAATGTGATAGAAGTTCATCCTGAAATTGTTTCGCATAATATTGAGACTGTGCGAAGGTTAACCAAAGAAGTTCGAATTCAAGCTAAGTACGATAGAAGCATGGAAGTGCTAAAATATCTAAAAGACAACGGCATGAAAACAAAAAGTGGCTTGATGTTGGGAATGGGAGAAACAGAAGAGGAAATTAGAGAAACTCTTGCCGATTTGCGAGCAGTGGGAGTCTCGATTATCACTATGGGTCAATATTTACAACCAACACCTCGACATTTAAAAGTAGACAGATATGTGACTCCCGATGAATTTGCGAAATATAAAGATTGGGCAGATGCGATGGGATATGAATTTGTGGAAAGTGGTCCTCTGGTTCGATCAAGTTACCATGCAGAAAAACACCTTAAGTAACCTTATTCTTCTTTTTTAGTTTCCGAGAAATTATCCAGAAATCGCCACATAATTGCGCGAATATTTTCAAGGTCTTCGGATGACATATTTAACGATTTGATTAAAGCCTTAGGTACCCCTTTCGCTTTGTCTTGAAGCTCTTTACCTAAATCTGTTAGCGTAATAAATACAGTACGTTCATCTTTATTGGACCGCTGCTTTTTCAAAATCTTTTTGTCTTGCATTTTTCGCAGCAATGGTGTCAGCGTATTGGTGTTCAAGAAAAGTTTGCTCCCCAGTTCAGTGACGGATAGTTTTTGTTCTTCCCACAAAACAAGCAACACTAAATATTGTGGGTAGGTTATTCCTAATTGCTCCAACAAGGGTTGGTACAAGCGTGTAATCATCCGTGAACTCGCATACAATGGGAAGCACACCTGCTCAGGAAGAAATAGATCTGAAGAGTCACTCATTTATTTGTTATTCGGGTAAAACAATTACGTTTTGCACAACGTTCATTTAGAAATATCGTACAAGACATAGTTGTGTGCGACAATTTTAAAGAAAAATCTTTTTTAACAGAAAAGAAATCTCTTTTTTTGAGGAACAATGCATAGAACCTAGGCGTTATATCAAACACAACTAATTCCACAATCTCTAAAAGAACACTATATGAAAGGCGGAGAATTTTTAATAAAAGAACAAAAGGCAAACGAGGTTTTTATTCCTGAAGAATTAAACGAAGAGCAAAAAATGTTTCGATCGATGACTGTTGATTTCATCGAATCGAAAATTTGGCCAATAGTTGCAAAGATTGATAAGCAAACGGAGAACCCAGAATTAATTCCGAACCTGCTGAATGAAATCGGAGAATTAGGGATTCTTGGCGCTGGAGTTCCAGAAGAGTTTGGAGGAATGGGTGTTGATTTTAACACAGAAACAGTGCTAAGTGAAGAGCTTGGCAAAGCGTTAAGTTTCGGTGTTGCGGTTGCTGCTCACACAGGAATAGGAACACTACCAATACTTTATTTTGGCACTCAGGAGCAGAAAGACAAATTCTTGCCTGGCTTGGCTTCCGGAAAAATAAAAGCAAGTTATTGTCTAACGGAACCAAATTCGGGCTCTGATGCATTAGCCGCAAAAACCAAAGCTATTTTAGACGGTGACGAGTGGGTCTTGAATGGACAAAAAATGTGGATTACGAATGCAGGATTTGCAGACGTATATATTGTTTTTGCTCAAGTTGACGGTGACAAATTCACTGGTTTTATTGTTGAAAGAGATACTCCTGGGCTAACCTTAGGAGATGAAGAAATTAAATTAGGAATTAAGGGTTCTAGTACGCGTCAAGTCTTTTTTGAAAACGTACGAATTCCAAAAGACAATTTGCTTGGCGAAATTGGAAAAGGACATAAAATCGCTTTCAATGTGTTAAACATTGGAAGATTCAAGTTGTGTGCGATGGTAATGGGAGGTAGTAAAAAAGCCATTGATATTGCAACTAACTATGCAAACGAGCGACATCAGTTTGGACAAGCAATTTCTGGATTTGGTGCGATAAAACATAAGTTGGCAGAAATGGCGACAAAAACCTATGCTACTGATAGCGCAACATATCGAGTTGCGGACCTAATTACCGACAAAATAACCGAATTAAAGGAACAAGGATTAACGGCCGTTGAAGCAAAATTGAAAGCTGCAGAAGAGTATAGCATCGAATGTGCGATTCTCAAAGTTCTTGGTTCAGAAACCTTAGACTACGTTATTGACGAGGCTGTTCAAATTTTTGGAGGAACAGGTTACTCAGAAGAATATCCAGTTGCTCGTATGTATCGTGATTCGCGAATTAATAGGATTTTCGAAGGAACAAATGAAATCAACCGAATGCTCGCTGTAGGTCAATTAATGAAAAAGGCAATGAAAGGTGAGCTTGATTTAATGGGACCTGCCATGAAGTTGCAAGAGGAACTAATGGCTATTCCTGATTTTGATGACGAAGATGATGCTGTGGTATTCTTTGCCGAGAAAAAAGCAATTGCAAACGCTAAAAAAGCTATTCTACTCGCTGCAGGAGCTGCGGCTCAGAAATTCATGATGGATCTCGAAAAGCAGCAAGAAATATTGATGAATTTGGCCGATATGGTGATTGAAGTATTTACTGCAGAGAGTGCTTTACTGCGAACTGAAAAGAAAATGCAACAAGATGGTGCTGAGACAGCGACGCTTCAGATTTTAATGTCAAAAGTATACTTAAGCGATGCGTTAGAGCGTATTCACATGTCAGGAAAACATGCACTTTCTGGTTTTGCAGAAGGCGACGAACTTAGAATGATGTTGATTGGAGTCAAGCGATTTACAAAGTATGATCCGTTTAACACTATAGCTGCTCGTCAGCAAATTGCCGACAAGATGATTGAAACCAACAAATACCCATTCTAAGTAATGACTATGAACGTAATTGAAGCAAACAAGAGGAAAATAAAGTCAGTAGCAATACTGGGATCGGGAATAATGGGAAGCCGGCTAGCCTGTCATTATGCGAACATTGGTGTAAAAGTGTATTTGCTCGACATTGTACCTTTTGATTTATCGGATGCTGAAAAGGAAAGCAAGTCTGCCAGAAATCGGATTGTCGATACCGCATTAAAAACTGCTTTAAAGTCTAACCCGTCGCCAGTGTATACTGCTGATGCTGCAAAAAGAATTACCACTGGAAATTTTGATGACAACATGGATTGGTTATCAAAAGTTGATTGGATATTAGAAGCGGTTATTGAAAATATTAAAATCAAAAATGAGGTTTTTGAAAAAGTCGAAAAGCATCGCAAGCCTGGGACATTAGTATCCTCAAATACTTCTGGAATACCAATAACAATGATGTTGAAAGACAGAAGTGAAGACTTTCAAGCTCATTTCTGTGGTACACACTTTTTCAATCCTCCAAGATATTTACGGCTTTTAGAAATTATTCCAACCGCAAAAACACATCCGGAGGTTACTAAATTTCACATGCACTTTGGTGATTTGTTTTTAGGTAAACAAACCGTTTTGTGTAAGGATACTCCTGCATTTATCGCGAATAGAATTGGGGTTTTTAGCATAATGGCCATATTTCATTTAATGCAAGAAATGGATATGAGCATTGAAGAAATTGACACAATTACAGGTCCTGTTAGTGGTCGCCCAAAGTCTGCAACTTTCCGAACTAGCGACTTAGTGGGAATAGATACCCTGGTAAAAGTAGCAATGGGAGTCGGACAAAATTGTCCAAACGACGAAGCCAAAGACCTTTTCACAATTCCACCTTTTTTACAAAAAATGGTCGACAACAAGTGGCTTGGTGATAAAACGAAACAAGGTTTTTATAAAAAATCTAAGGACTCAGATGGTAACAGGGTAATAGAGGCCCTTGATTTAAAAACATTTGAATACAAGCCAAAAACAAGCCCTCGATTCGAATCGATTGGAGCAGCAAGAAAAGGAGAGAACATTAGACATCAGTTAAAAATTCTTGCAAAAGGTTCAGATAAAGCAGCAATTTTCTTAAAAGCTTTAAACCATCAAGTTTTTGCATATTCCAGTAATCGAATCCCTGAAATAGCCGATCACTTATATCAAATTGATGATGCAATGAAGGCTGGCTTCGGGTGGGAGCTTGGGCCTTTTGAAACATGGGATGTATTGGGCGTTAAACGAGTGCTAGACGCGATGGAGGCTAAAGACATCAAGCCTAATGCATGGGTGTTGGATATGGTCGCTTCTGGAAATGAATCCTTTTACAAAACACAAAATGGTGCTCGGTATTACTATGATACTACCACAAAAGATTATGAGTTAATTCCTGGAAGTGAAGAAATCATTGTACTTGATAATTACAGATCTAACACGTTAGTCTGGGGAAATAAAGGAGCAAGTTTACATGATATTGGTGACGGCGTTTTATGCCTTGAGTTTCACACCAAAATGAATGCCATTGGTTCTGAGATTCTTCAAGGCATAAACAAGTCAATAGACATAGCAGAAAAACAGGGCTGGAAAGGATTAGTCATAGGAAATGATGCGACTAATTTCTCTGCAGGAGCCAACTTGGCAATGATGCTTATGTTGGCTATTGAGCAGGAGTACGACGAATTAAACATGGCAATTCGTTACTTTCAAAACACTGTCATGCGGCTACGCTATTCGGCAATTCCAGTTGTAATGGCACCACACGGACTGACACTTGGCGGAGGTTGCGAGATGAGTTTGCACGCCGATGCAACGCTGGCATCCGCAGAAACATACATAGGTCTTGTGGAATTTGGAGCAGGTTTAATTCCTGGCGGCGGTGGAACCAAAGAGTTTGTGCTTAGGACTAGCGATGGTTTCTATGCTGGAGACCCACAATTGCCTTCGCTGCAAGAACGATTTACCACAATTGCAACGGCTAAAGTTGCCACTTCTGGTTATGAGGCATTTGACATAGGTGTACTTCACGATGATAAAGACAGTGTCGTTGTTAATCAACAACGATTGATTGCTGATGCAAAGAAAAAGGTAATTGAATTGTTCGATGCAGGATATTCTATGCCGGTAATTCGAGAAGATGTGATGGTGCTAGGTAGGACAGCTTTGGGAACATTATACGCCGGAATTGAGGCATTTGGAATAAGTGGATTTGCGTCAGAGCATGATCAAAAGATAGCTAGAAAACTTGCTTTCGTTATGGCAGGTGGAGATTTGTCACAACCTACAGCAGTGTCTGAACAATACTTACTCGACTTAGAACGTGAAGCATTCTTATCACTACTTGGGGAACGCAAAACGTTAGAACGAATTCAACATATTTTAAAAACAGGTAAACCACTAAGAAATTAAGAGATGAAGAGCGCATATATAATTAATGGATATAGAACTGCTGTTGGTAAAGCAAATAAAGGAGGATTTAGATTCACAAGTCCTGTAGACTTTGGAGCTGCCGTGATTGATTACTTAATTGACAATACTCCGGGGTTTGATCCAACTACCGTAGAGGACTTGCTAGTAGGAAACGCAGTTCCCGAAGCTGAGCAAGGTTTGCAAATGGCTAGATGGGTTGGTGTAAAGTCGAAACTTCCTCTAAATGTCGGTGGTGCTACTGTTAACCGATACTGTGGTAGCGGCTTGGAAACAATTAGTATGGCGGTAGGAAAGATTCAAGCTGGACTAGCAGATTGCATTATTGCTGGCGGCACAGAGAGTATGTCTCTTGTTCCAACGGTTGGTTTTAAAACTGTTCCGAACTACAATATTGCAAAAGATCATCCGGATTACTTTTTAGGCATGGGACTAACTGCTGAGGAAGTTGCAACAAAGTTTAATGTAAGTCGAGAAGATCAAGATGCGTTTGCCTTAGAGTCACACAAAAGGGCTTTAGCTGCAATCGAGGCGGGCGCTTTTAAAGATGAAATAGTGCCTTTTGATGTAGAAGAAGTATACTATGATGCAGAAAAGAGAAAAAGAAAAACACGAAATTATATAGTTGATACTGATGAGGGACCACGAAAAGACACAAGTTTAGAGGTTCTCGCTAAACTGAGACCTGCCTTTAAACAAGGAGGTTCAGTTACTGCTGGAAACTCTTCTCAAACTTCCGATGGTGCTGCGTTTGTTATTGTTATGAGCGAAGACATGATGAAAGCGCAAGGGTTAGAACCAATTGGCAGACTAGTTTCTGTTGCCAGTGCAGGTGTAGATCCTCGTTACATGGGAATTGGGCCAGTCGAGGCAGTTCCACGTGCGCTAAAACGAGCAGGGTTGACTCTTAATGACATTGATCAAATTGAATTGAACGAAGCATTTGCTTCTCAGAGTTTAGCTGTAATTCGGGAGCTCGGGTTGAACATCGACATCGTCAATGTAAACGGTGGCGCAATAGCTTTAGGACATCCACTTGGGTGCACAGGCGCAAAATTGACGATTCAATTGTTAAACGAAATGAAACGACGTAATCAACGTTACGGTATTGTTACAGCTTGTATTGGCGGAGGACAAGGAATTGCTGGCGTTTATGAGCGCTTGTAAGCACCAATCTAGTTTAACTCTTTAATGATTTCCTTGAGACCATTATTTAAACCATCATAATATCCTTTGGATTTAAAGGATGGAATCATAATAGAGTCTACTATTGTCTTAGCTTCTGCGTTTGTAAGTTTCCCTTCAAGTCCTTTGCCAGTTTGAATTTGAACACTTCTTAGCTTGTTCGATACAACGATTACTATTCCATTATTCTTTTGTTGAAGACCTACTCCCCAGCATTTGGCTAAATCTAAAGAATACTGATAAAGTGAAGAATAAGGTGTGATGCTCTGTATTGAAACCACAGCGATTTCGTTTCCAGTTTTCGAGTTGTGCTTCGTAATTATTTTTGTTAGTTTAGATTCTTCAGTGTCACTTAAAACATCTTCATAATCATTGATATAACCTCTAGCCATTGGAAAAAAATCACAGCGACTTTGTGATTCTCCAGTTATTGGCATAACCATCATTAATGCCCAAAAAGCAATAAGGCTTATCTTATTTAATGCAATCATAAACTATGTAATCTTCGTTCTCCGCAAGTGTCTCAACGCGTGCAAACAGTTTTGCTAAGTGAGTTTTATAATTTAAATGTTGATTTGCCACTACTTGAAATTGTCCTCCTGTTTTTAAACATCTTAAGGCATTTTTGAACATTCGAATTGGAATAGAAATATCAATTTCATGTTCTTGATGAAACGGCGGATTGGTTGCAATAAAGTCAAACGAATCATCACTAAACACATCGAGTGTGCTTTCATGAAAAAATCGAACATTATCACCTTTAACATTTTGCTTAGCACTTTCAATGGCTAAATAGGAATCATCGACTAGGGTTACAACTGCATCGGGGCGCTGCTGTGCCATCATTAAACCAATAATCCCATTACCACATGCCAAATCCATAAGATTCATATGGCTGCTATTTATAACCATTTTCTCGATTAAAAACTGGGTAGCAAGATCAATTTTAGAAGCTGAAAATACACCGTAGTGCTGTGATAGCGTTTGATCCTTGTACTCAATAGTGTTTATAAGCGTATAATTGACTCCCTGTTTCGGTTTCTCCAATAAAAGCAATCGAGCTTTTTTCTTAGCTAGAGATTGTTCCACAACTTCAAAATACTTTTGAGCAATTTCAACCATCTTTTTGCTAAAATGTCTGGTCATAAATCCGGCAAAAAGTTTTCCATTAACTGAGGCATTCGATGCAAAATGAGAGAGATACAGTTCAAATAGTTCTAATGATTTAGGAACTTTCATCAATCCAATTTTAGACTTTCTAGGTGTTTTTTCAAGTGGATTAAGAAATGTGATACTATCTGATTTTAACTTATTCTCCGAAACGTTTTTTTGAATGGCACCCTGCTGGTTATTAGAGTCACATACAACGAAACGTTTTACATCGCCAATATTGCAAGTTAAATAACCAAAACTGTCGTTATAGATAACCGTATTCGCAGCAGAAAGGTCTATATTCTTTGCTTCACTTATTAAGTACTCATCAACAGCACTCCATGCCTGAAGTGACCGGTTGGTCGACGCTGGATACCTCTTAATCTTAAGCTCTTTTTGCTTTAACATAATTTTCTAAACTAACGTTCAAAGCTAATCAAATACTTATACCTATCGACTTTGTGTATTCCCTCAATAATTGTGGTGTCTTTGTTTATTGGTCCGATATATAATACATCATCATCGCCAAGAATTTTTTCTATTTTCTTATACTGTGTTTTGTGGTAATACGTCTTTAAACTATCCCTATGGTGTGCTACTATTTGTTCCAGTTCGTTAATAGAACGGTCGCTGTCCTCCTCTATCAATACTCCAGTTGTAATATCATCAATATTAAAATCTATTTCTACTGAGTCCTTTTTACTACTCTTGCTAAATGTAAACTCCATCATCATTTTTAATTCACTAGTTGAATCAGTATCGGAATAAAGAAAAACAAATATTTCATCATTTCCTGAAGCAAGTAAGTTCATATCTTCACTCAGATTGATAGCATTTATATGAAAAAAAACTGGATTTGGTTTGTTCGCAAATCCACATAAAAGTAGTGCCAGAAAGGAAAAAATAAATGGAAACTTCATTTTGCTAACTTCTTGTATATATAACGTTTTTCTGAATTTGTTCGTGCAAGTGTTATTGCTTTTTTAAGATGAGCTACACTTTTCTCGTTGTCACAAGTATTATTCAACAAAGAGAAGATTGATTTACCTTTAGAACTCTCTTTTAATTATCTGATGATCTTCTTTTCCACAAATTTTGACTAACAATTAGAACAACTAGTGAAGCAAACACACTTTTCACTAGTAGTGATGGGACTAAATAAAACGCAATCTTACTTATGGAAGGAAATGGTAGATTACATATTGAGTTGTACAAATATGCATCAGCAATCAACAGTAAATGTGCCATGACGAAGTATTTCAAACTATTTACAAAGCTCCGTTTAACTCTCTTTCTAAGAATCACTAAGAACAAGCTCATCAGTGGAAACCCAATTAGAAAACCGGCTGATGCAGTATTCATAATTTCTAATTTCGCTTCAAAGCCACTGAGAATTGGAACGCCCTGTATTCCCATAATCACGTAAGCAACTGTGGCTAATACAGCAGGGAATCCCAAATATACCGAAGCCAAACAAATGACAAGAGTTTGAAGTGTAAGTGGGATTTCAAAAAAGTTGATTGATATTGGACCAATACCACAAAGACAAATGAGAGCAAAGCCAAAAGCAACATACCATTTATTGAGAATGTTATTGCTCATAAATAGTATAAACGATATCAGTATAGTAGGTATCAGCGGGTAATTCCATAGAAATACCTACGAGTTTATATTGTAAATAAATGTTGTTTAGTATGCCATATCCTTGCATAAACGTTGCCGGCATATTGCGCACTTCGCTGTAATTTTGACCACCCCAAACATACCCGTTCCCATTGCCATTTGTTGTTCTCCGAACATATATCTGAACCTGTCGGTCCCAATTAATGTCATTCTTACTTACTGCTATGCGCCAATATGAACTCTTTTTTAGTTTCTTAACATCCAAACGAACTCCATCATGTTTGCTTTCCGTTTCTAAACTGTAATCCTCTCCTGCTTTAATATTAGAATAGGAAAACGAAAAATCTACACTACCTCGCACCCTCACTTCTTGAGCACTAGAGCCCATTGCAATGCCTATTAATAAGAAGGTGAATATCGGTTTCATTGTCATTAGTCGCTAATTGTATAGGTGATTGTTAGATACGTTGTCGGCTCTTTTACACGTAAATCATTGATGTCGTCAAGTTTGAGCTCATAAATCAGTTGATGACCGAAAGACTTTCCGCGATTTGTGCAACCGCTACCAATTCTAGTGACAACAACTTGCGGTTGATTGCTTAAGAACGTTTCCTCAGAATAGCGGCTTCCACAGCTTCCGCGACCTTGCGACTGTAAATTTTTCACTTCTAATTTCAGACTCAAACCGCTTGGAATTGATCCTGACGTTATTTGAGCGTATACTTTTCGATAACTTGCATTTGCCCTCCGTCCGACGCTATAATTCAACCATGTGTTATCATCTCTACCCTCATCGCTTACACCTGGTTCGCCACCGGCAGACGTTGGCAAACTCAGACTTAAGTTTACCGTATAGTTTAGCGGCATAACTGTAACAAGTGAAATTTCGGGCATTTTTAAACTCAACCCGTGTTCATCATGATCCCAATAGGACTGTCCGAAAGCAGTTAAAATACTGCAAAGTACAAATAGTATACTGGTTATTATTTTCATTATTTAGAACCTACTTTAAGTGACCCTTTCTTCAGAAACTTAATTCGACGGACCTTTGGAGTAATAAGCATTTCTAGGTGTTCTTCCTGCCCTGCTACTAAATCAAGTTCAATGTACGGCTTTTTTACAATAAAGTCGTCCTTCCAATAGGTTGGAACCATTCTTATTTTCCAAACTCCAGGTCGTAAACTGCCAAATACAAAATTACCATTTGCATCAGCTCGAGTAAGTATACTTTCTTCACCCATACTCGCTTCTACAATTATAGACGGGAACTTTAATTCTTCTTTACTTGACTGAATCATTCTCACCTTTTCCATAGAAATCTTTCCGGTAACCTTCGCACTTTTAGTCATCTTAATGGAAATAGTTGTTGTTAGTTCTGCAAAAATCTCCACCTCCAATGGGAGTTTTTGATCCGGCAAATCTCTTACACCGATTGTCGCTCGATCAATAAAAAGTTGGTGAACACCCGGTTTGACATTATTAAATAGGAAGCTCCCATCTTTTGCCGTAGTAACGAGTTGACCATCCAGCATTAACACTACATTTTCAACGGAATTAACACCCATATTGACTAACTTTCCTTCAAGCGTTCCTAAAGACATAATACGGACCATAGGTACTCCAAGTTTCATCAGATAATTGAAGGACCAAAACCAATCTCGACGATCTACATCCTGCCTTAATATACCATAGTTGGCCACCATGTTGAAACTTTGAGAACGGGTAATATTGTAACTTGTTTTAAAATTAAGGAGGTTTCTATCATTATATAAATCTTCGATAAGGTAGTTGTTTTGAAATTCAGCGGTTAGGCTAAATTTTTTCTTAAAACGCAAATTAGCATCAAACCCAAATAGGACGTATCGTTCCACATCCGTCGAAAATCTATTATTGTTTAAGTATTGTGAAAACGCTGATACCCAAAAGTTTTGTTTTGGTCGGTAACTCATTTGAAATTGAGCGTCATACCCAAAACTACGTTGAGCCGATAAACTATCAGCTAATTTATTTGTTGTATAGCCCGCTTCGGTGAGCAGTCGTGTTGAAAGCTTCCCTCGCCTGTAAGTCATAGAGTATCTGGCTCTTTGCTCGGAGTAGTCAAAATTCTTTGAGGCTAATCGATCTGTTTTTTCTCTATACACACCTAGTAATTGCATTTCTAACCCTTTGCTAACGCGAGCCATAAAGCCTGTGCTGACGAAAAATGTGATTGGAGCTACGCTGTATATGGTATCTAAATTTGGATTTGAATTGTTGTAGTTACCACTCGCTTGAAGACCGATTTTATTAAAATTATAGCCAGCATTAAACCCAACATTTAATGAGTTGTTATAATACCCTTTGAAATTTTTATCGGCATACAATCCATTGCTAGACATTCTAAATTTATCCTTTGTAAAATTGGTGTTATAGGATATTGCGTTCCCATCTTGACCGTCACTAAAACTTCTAGATGCTTCGGCAGCAAACCTCCAATCTGTAAAGTTTGTAAAATCTACTTGAAGCGATGTAAGATTTACAGTGCCACCCTCCCGCAAATAATTGTTTAACGTATTAATTCTATATTGATATCGTTTTTTAGTGTAATACGTAACAAAAGTTGCAAACTGTTCACGAATTTCTGGTTGAAAAATAGGTCTATTGTAATAGCCTCCAAATGCAACTCTTTCCTTGAGGAGCGTATTAAATTCGACGCCTGTTCCAAAGCGAAAACCTTCTGTGAGCTCTGACAAACCGTACGTTTTTTCGCCAATGTATAGGTTCGTTTTCAAGGTATTGTAATGTAAATACTTTTGAGAAAAGTTTCCAATACGTGTTATTCTGACCGCTCCAGGACCTCTATATGAAAATGTTAAGTGATGTTTCTTATCAACGTCCAAGGCACCGCTTCCAGATATTTCAAATTGGAATAGTGAGTTATAATATTCACCATTTGTGCTTTGCGTAAAGTAGCTCATATTGGCCGTAATAGGAAACCGAAAAAATGGGTCAACTTTTACAGTACGGGTCGGATATACTTTTATTATTTCTTGATCCCCAACAGATTTTTCAGTTTCGGCGATGTACGCAAATAAGTCTATAAGTTGATCTTCTACTTCGTATGTTTTGGGGTCATTAAGAATCCACATATCAATAAAAACGGTTGAATCAGCTGGAATTTTTTGATTTTTATCTGATTTAATAATCCCATTGTCACTTCTGAACGTTATAAACTCGGTAGAATTTCCATTATTCATGACCATAAACCGAGTGCGAATCGTGTCAATTGACCTAGCATATGTGGGATATTCGATAAGCTCTACTTTGACGTCGGTAATTTTGGCTACATCAATCGTTACTTTTTTTTCAACTACTTTCTTACCGTTTTCAGTTAGTGCAAATGACAAGTTATAGTTCCCAGAATTAGTTGATCGTGGGATGCTTATTGGAACTAGGATTGTTTTAGCTTGCTTTGGCAAGATGGTTACTTTTTTATTAAAAAGTAACGCTCTAAGTGGTTTAGGTATATCGAAAGAAAGTCGCAGTTGTAGCGTATCACTTGTTGTATTTGTAGCAGTAAGTACGACAGTTTGACTTTTACCCGGTTGTAGTTGTGCGTCTGGCAAATTGGAAATAGCCAACTTAACCTGAGACAAACAGATGTGGGGCACGCAAAAAAATAGTATTACTGCGAATACTTTTAGTGAGAGCCGCCTAAACATAAATCTATTCCGTTGGACGTGGCTCTGGCACGTCAATATCTAACTCAATACCGTAAATGTTTTCTTCACCACAATCGGCAACGAGAATCCCACTATAACTACCAACAGGGACTTCTTTAATTGGTAAATCAAACAGTTTACAGTAGCCTGGATATACTTTTTGATAAGGAATTTCATTTCGATAAACCTGTGTACCTGATTCATCGTATAACTCAATTATCATAATTGGCTTAAGCATATAGTTTCCTTTGTTGTTAACGCTTACAGTTAACATATTTACTTCTCTTGTTGTATCCATGTCTACTCCAACTATTTCAAGGTCTTTTAAGCTTTCACTTTCAAAGTTTGAAATGATTTGAATCGCATAACGTATTAAGGAAGTAACCGTAACACCTCGCTGTGGCGCGCTTGTGTCAAGATCTTTGATTTCTTCGATCATAACTACACCCCAATAACTCCCATTTGGAGTTACCGAATCAGAAGGTTCTAATTCATAGGTTAACGTATAAGTTTGTTGACCAGGAATAACAATTTCATTGTCTGATAATAGTGTCCAACTGGAGTTACACCTATCTCTATTTAACTCTTCAAGAAATGTTGTTTGGCCTTCACAATTATGGATGACATCTGTTTTATAGATTCGTGCTCTTTTTGGTGATTCTGCGGTGTTTTTTATTACAATAGAACCCTGCGACTTTGAACCAATTTGAACGGTGTGTTCATGAGACAGACCATTTACGATAACAAGGCTGGCTTGGGAAATTGTTGAAGCAAGTATAATACATGCAATGGAAAATAGTAGTTTCATATAAAGACTCGTTTTTATCTGATTAGCGAAAGAACAATATTTGAGCCAAGTTTTAAATATAAGTTGTGCTTGTACTTTTGCAAGTGTCTGTAAAAAAGAACAATACAAACTGTCTTACTTTTATTAGAAAATTTTGAACTGAGACTCAAAAAAAAGGTCGACAATGTCGACCCTTTTTAATTTGGACTACTGTTATTTAAGATTGATTTTTAATAACAGTGGTGTTATGTGTTTTTCTTAGATGTTAGAGATAGTGTATGTGATAGTTAACGTTACGTCTTCATCGAAATCGATTTGAGCGTAGCTACCAGCAGTAGGATCTAATTCTAAAGCGTACGTTAATTGGTGTCCGTTTGTAGAACCATCAGCAGTATAGGCGCTTCCGATTCCAGTAATAACTGTTTGATCACTTGAAGTTAATGTTACAGTTCCTGAAGATGTACCCATTGTTCCGTCACCGTTTCCAGCGTCAGCTCCAGCAGTTACTTTTAACAACATTCCACT
>CAKZLB010000062.1 GCA_937124965.1 uncultured Bacteroidota bacterium | reverse complement strand
TTCATTCTTTCATAAGGTTTAGTTTTAAGACGGGTGCTTCGGCATCCGTCAACTAAACACAAAATCAAACAAACATGGATTTAGAAGAAGCAAAAGCAGAATTTGAAAAATATCCTTTTTATGATATTACTGAAAAAGAATGTCAAGAAAGGATTGATAAATTAGATTTTGTTTGTGGTGGTTGTGGCAAAAAGCCTACACCAATTGAAACAGTAAATAACAATGACGAGCCTACATTTTGGGCAGGTTGTAACGAATGTGGTGTTTTTGGGAATGGAGTTCCTTTGATGGTTTGGAAAACAGCTAATGCTATGTATGACAAAGGTGAAAGAAGTACATGGTATGATTACAATGCTGACAAGCCTAATCATCTAAGAAATATTAGTGATAAGGTTTGGAGTGTTGTCCGTGTTTATGAAGAAGTGTCTAAAAATAACAACTAATCAAAATGTACCAACTATAATTATTTGAAACTCAAAAGAAAGTTGAGGATATGACTATTCCTAATGAAGTTCAGCAGATGCTGGACGACAAGGAATGTAAGATATTATTGACTTTCTCTGGTGGAAAAGATAGCGTTGCGATGGTACTTCGTATGTTGGATTTAGGTATTGACAAAAGTAGGATTGAAGCTTCGGTTGTCGTTGATTTCAACACAGGTCGAAGGGTACGAAATTGAGTTTAACGAAGAACACATTGAAAAATTCAAAAAAGGTCAGCTTGTTTTGTTGCCAAAATCTGAAAAGGTCTTTCGTGCGTTTATCCGTGACGAATATGCTATAAACAAGCCGTGAGTGGTTGACACCCGCCAGTTGAAGGTTGACCAAAACTAAACTCTGTGGACACACTGCGATGTCAGCAGGTTTTGCTTTTGAAAATCGACCCCCTTACCCTATCGACATCGCATCTGTTCACACAAAAAAATATTTTATTTTTCAATTCAATCATCGGTCGGTATTGCAAGACCCGCGATGCCGATCGCTACATTTCCTGCGTAGCGAACATATTTCAAGACACGCCAGTTATCGCTCACATCTACATTTTTTATAATAATCAGCTCACGACCAAACCATATTTTTTTTTCACTCTGCAAGACAAGTATATCGTTATCAATATACTGCTGTGCTGCTTCTTCATTCCATACATCGAAGTCAGTCTGTCCAACGTAATCGGATTTCGAAAAGCCGTTCGGAATAAGAAAGTATCGCTCATAGGCATCATTCACAGCTAACATAGTGCCGTCAATATCTTTGAGCCAAGACGGTAGCGGAATGTGCATGTAACTTGATTCCATCACTAATAACTTGGCGTTCAATGCAGACAACTTCTTTTCGTGTTCAGCAATCTTTTTGTACAGTTCATTCTGTCTGCGTTCGTGTTCTTTATTTTCTTCACGCAGTCTTGCATTGTCCTGCTGCCATTGTGCAACTATCGTATCGAAGTCGTCTGATTCTGCTTTGCGTAAGTTCAACAAGTAATCGAATAACTTAGTCAAGAAGCCACCACCGACTGCCGCTGATATTATTTCTATGTAGTCCATTGTTTATTATTAAAGTGCGTCCCAGCTTGAACCGTTGTACACATATATTCCTGCTGTTGCATCTGTTTGATACACCATTAATCCCGTTGCAGGTGAAGCAATATCACCACGTTGTGCTGCTGTCATTCTTGGTAACAGAAAGCCTTGTGTTGTGCTGCTTAGTGATACTAAAGCAGAAGCATCAGCTGTATCTGTTCCGATTGCTAACTGATTGACAATGTAGTTAAAGTCATTCGCATTTAATACTATCTTACGTGTTCCTGTACTATTTTCAATAATTTCAACACGACCATCTGTCATTTCGATATTGGTAGGTAAAGGGTCAGCAACGCTTGTCTGCCCTGTGCTTGGTGCATCAGGTGGATACTGCACATCAATAGGCAAACCGATTTCAGTCGTCACAATTCCTGCTGCATTGTATTGTCCAACTTTGTACCACTCACCCGAGAACCGTGCATCATTCGCAAAGTACTGCACACCTAAGAACAAGAAATATTCAGACGATACACCGAGAACATTGTACACTTCAAACTGTCCAACAAACTCGCCTTGACGTCTGCGTACCGCTTTACGCTGTCCTGCTAAAAATTCCTCTATGCCTATTCGTATAATGTTTTGATTACCCGACAATGTATCACGTCCCCAGTCTGCTGTGCTGTCAACAAAATCTGTCCCGTCAAACACTTTCAAAGCGTGTGCAGTTGTGGAATTAATTCGGTCAGCAGTTTTCAGCTCGGGAAATTCAAGCACATCAGAAAAGAATGCAGTCGTGCTGTTCAGTGTTTTGTAGATGCGTTCGTTTTCTGCATCGCCTTGCACATACTCCAGATACGGACTTTGTAGGATTGCTTGTGTTGTATAATTCGCACTAATATCGTTCTGCTGCAAGTCTTGAACATATTCGATTTCAATACGCATAAACAGGTTGCCTGATGTAGGCAGTGCAGGCGTTGTAAAGTTGATAGGTATTGAAATACCACCGAATTGATTCACATTTTGCACTGTGATGAACTCGACATAATCGGTCGGTCCTGATGTTGAAAAAGACCAAGATAGATTCGTATAATCGCTGTTTTGTACTTGATTGTTAATCGGTCTAATAAGATAGTAAGATGATGACAAACGTAAGGTCATGCGGACTTTTACATATACAACCAACGGACCAACACTTGCCGTGTCTTGCAGTAACGTTTGAAGCGAACCCGAAAAGGATAAGACAGCATCATTCAAGCTCGACACAGAACTTGTCGTCAATTGTGTCAGTGGTGTGCTTTGATTGAAAGTTACACCTTTTATAATATTATCGGAACTGTCATGTATAAACGTCTGCTTTACTTCCCGAAGCGGTGCAAAACTTTCAAATGTCTGTGTTGCTAAACGTGTACCGCCCGAAAATCCACCTGTTAAGGTTTGTCTAAGTTGTAAGTTTTGTGTTCCCGAGCGTTGTGTTTGGTCAAAATAATATCTGTATTGATTAAAACTGCTTTCGTTTTCTAAATCATAAATCTGATAGAACCGCCAAACACCGTTCGCAAAAAATAACCTTGCTTTAAATAGATTGCAAATCGTTTCGATCACTTCATAACAACTATCAAAAGTATAATTCCCGTCGCTGTCAATACTGTAAAAAGCTGACGAAGGTATCTGTGTCAAGCTCAGAGGGTCATCAGATGTTGTAATCATGTTCGCTTCAAACCAATCGACCCGAGTGTGCAAGAATACGTCAGCAGCATCAAAAAACGAACTGTAAGGTATAAATTGCAAAGCAGTCATCAACGTGTCCACTGCTGTTTTATCAATGAAAGGCAGTCCGTTATTTTCGTATGTTACGCCTTTGAGTATTCCGATTCCGTCTGTTGCAGTAATGACGTATTCAGTAGGCGTTTCATCTGCACCTTGCGACAAATCATTCAACACCAAACCCCACCACCACAACTCATAAGAACCTGCACCAGAACCTCCTTTTTTGTAAATCGCAATCTGAAAGCGACCTTCTTCTGCTTCAAGAATATCATTAACAAGCGTATCCAGATTGCTTGACGTTGTGCTTTGCATGATGACAGAACAGCTCGAACCTGTGATGAAGTTACTTCTGTCATTTTGCTGACCTTTCCAATCCGCCTCGAAATCAACAAGTATAAATTCCGAAGTTGTGCCGACAAACTTGCTGTCAAGCAAATCAACTCTATATTCATCACCTGCGATGTTCGTCAGCTCTTGACTATACCTTACTGCCATATTTCTATTGTTATTTCATGTGTGCTTCACGTCCCGATTTTCGAGCGTGACAACTTTTGCACAATGTTTGCAAGTTTTGTTCGTCATACACTTCGCCACCGAGCCGAATCGGTGTAATATGATCAACGTCTGTACCTGCTGTCACTAAGCCTTGTCGTTCACATTCAGCACAAAGCGGATTATTCACAAAAAACCATTTTCGCAATCTTCGCCACCTTTGACCATTGTATATTTTTGAATTATCCGTCTTTGACCAGCTGCCCGATTTGTATTCTTTTGGTCGTATCCTTAGCCAAGGCATCTTTAATCGTTTCGGTCGTTTCGGCATAATTCAATATTTTAAATGTTTTAAATACGTCTAAAAAACATAATATATAACAAGTACAAT
>CAKZLB010000061.1 GCA_937124965.1 uncultured Bacteroidota bacterium | reverse complement strand
TCGCCATAGTGCTTTTTCAAATACTCAACTTCATACTCTGTCCACTTGTGTAGCTTTACGCCTTTTTTTGCACCTGACTTTTTCTTACTATTTTTCATTACTTTTTCGTTTTTACTATCTGCTTATTACTCTTTACTATCCGAGATTTTTCAATGCTAATTCAATCGGACTTTCTGTGTCCGCTTCAATCTTTTCAAACGAAGCCATCAAGTCCCGGGCTTTAATGCTTAGACCTAATAAGTTGCTGTATTTTTGCACCTTATCATCGCATTTCATCAGTGCAGTTGCTGCCCCTGCGATTGCATTCGTTCCGTTCGAATACTCATTTATCATCGCATAATTCTTTTCCTGCAATGCAATAAACATATCAAACCAAAACGCGTATTGTGTTGCAGCATCAACATCAAGCGAGGTCAACACTTCTTCATCAATTAGTGCTTGACACGTTTTTCTAAATATCGCAGCAGCACGTTTATTTAACTTAAACGACGCAGTAGGCACACTACTAAGCAGTGAAGTGCGTTGCTGTTTCATTCTGTCCTTTCGTGCTGTACCTTGTGCAACTTTTAATTCTGTACTTTTTCTTCTTGCCATTTTTCAGATATTGCGTTAGTTATTTGCGGTTTTTCTTTCTTGCCCTTCTTGCTGCTTTTGCTTTTGCACGTTTTTTAGCATCCTTTTTCTTTGTGATTTTTTTTGAAGGATAATATTTTTCATACCCTTTATTTAATGTTTCTAATATCAGTTCTATCATTTTTTCAGATAATTTCAGGAATCAACAAAGCAGCATCAATCGTTTCGCTATTGACTATTTTCATATTTGTGAAAATCTGCATTGCCTTAATCGAATCCACCTTTGTCAAAAACTTCCCTTTTCTGTGTTGGTCAGCAGCAAACCGTTTAACCTGATCCACTTCTAACTGTTTTCTGTTGCCATAGTCGCATCTGACTCTGTTGCTTGACTTGACGCTACTGTGTGTCAAATTGTGCCTGATACAAGCCTTTTTAAACATATTCGCTACTTCAGCACATCGTGCAGAATCGAACACACCTTGTGCAAAATCAATGCGACTTTTCTTGTGCATATTCACACTCGCAGCAGTCTGAAAGGTTGGTATTTCTATTCGTGCGAAAATGTACCGATTGTCAACCTTGTATCGCTTCATTAACTCGGGAAGAACAACCTCGATTATTTCAAGTATATCTTCGTTGTACGTGTGCAGAATCTTTTTGTTATTTAGATCCGCAAACACCAAACCGCACCGCTTGGTATCTGCATCGAATCCTATTGCGTAGTCAAACATCTATTGATTGTTTTTATTCTCAATTGCATCATACAACTGAATGAAATAATCTTGCACCTCAACTTCGTTGGTATAAACATCGTAGCTAAATCCGTTCTTGAAACGCATTTTTTTAATACGTTTTGTTGCGATGTAAACTTCTTGCTCTAAGTCCAAAGCAAAGAAAGCTACTTCATCGCAATTGAAATCGTTAAAGCTGTTGAGCGTAATTCTTGTATCATCTTCAAATAAAACAATCAGCTGATTATCTTCGTTACAGTCGCCCAGACTTGCCGTGACGACGACCCAACCTTGTACGTAAATCATTCCATCTTCAACATCAAGCATCGCATCAATTGCGAAGCCTTCTGTTTTTTCGTTGTTTGCCACGAAGAAGCGTTCAGACGGACTGTACGAAACTTCATCGGTCATATCGTCAACTTCTTTTTCGATTGTGATTTGTGCTGCTGCTGCTGTTGTTAATAGTAGCGCAATAAGGATTGTGCTTAATTTTTTCATTGTTTTGTTGTTTTGAATTAAAATGTTGATTTCATTTGAACTATTAAAGATTCCATTAAAACTTTTAGAGGAACAGGAATATTTGAAGTCTTATAAGTTTTATTGTCTGCTATTTTTCGACCATATTTATTCCTCCATGTTTCATAATTTTCCACCCAAGCAAGTTGCATCAATACAAAAGGTAAAAAATAAACCTTTCTACTGGGCATTATAAAATAAACAATATAATCAGTGTATTTATCCCTACTTATCCAACCAACTTTCTTTTTATCCATATCAGAGTACTCTTCAATCAATATATCTCCATAATCCTTTCGCCTTTTTTTTTCATCAATGAGTATTTTTTTTCCACAATGCAGGTGTAATATTTTATCTATCCCTTTTTTTTGCTGTGCTATATCTGTAATAGTTTCAATTCGTTTTAAATGCGGAAATTTTTTATAATATACTTCATTGAATATTTTATCATCCGCAGAATCAAGACTATAATTCAAATCTTTTTCAAAAAGATTATTCATATCTTAAATAATTTCATTGCCCCAGTTATCAAAACCCTCAACTTTACACCGACTAAAAAGTTCTATTTTTTTTAATGTCGGGAACATTTGTTTTATCATTTCATAATAAAACATTGGCTTTTTACTATGCTTTGTCCGTTCTTCTGCATATACAGAAGAAAACCTATCGCATGGTTCTGGCGGCTTGCATTTTCCTTTTGTAGCAACCATTAAAATTTCATGCTGCCCTCTAAAC
>CAKZLB010000060.1 GCA_937124965.1 uncultured Bacteroidota bacterium | reverse complement strand
GCTGCTACACAGCCAACAATTCCGTTTCCCAAAACATTAAACAATTAAAACCCGCACTACGCATAGGCCAACCGTTGGCAGCAATGTAAACGAACCAAAAGAAACAATAGAAACACAAATTGACAAGTACGAAAAAGACACTTTGGTTTGACCGTCTAACTGAGTTAATGGGAGGAGTTATTATTCTACTTTCACCGACCTTAATAGGATTGACATTAGGTGGACTTTATTATTTGTATTCACCTGATTATTTTGGAAAAATCATTGGATTAGCATTAGTTGTATTGGGGCTACTTGCAGGAATATTATGGGCAGTTACGGTAAAGAAAAAACACGGGACAATTTGGTTCATTTCTAGAGTTATGGCTACACCTGAGCTCGATTCAACGAAAAAGAGAAACACAACAGGCCAATAAAAGACACTGCTGCCAACACTGCCTATACTCAATGCTAGCATCTCATTACCAACTTGTGAAACGTAGCTTGGCTGCAAAACAGCCAACAATTCCGTTCCCCCAAAATATTTAACAATTAAAACCCGCACTGCGCATAGCCTTTACCGTTGTAGCACATTTAAAAAGAACCCACATGAGAGTGATTATTGCCATTTTGATTTTAATAACACCCACAATTTCGTATTCACAAGAATATGAAGAACATGATGTGGAAGAATTTTACAAGAAAATTGAACTTGAAAGCGGAACCCTTGACGAAGATGGAGACGAAATAGATTTCATATTCGTTGAGACTGAACTCGACCAAGGACAATATGAAATTGAAATAACCGATGGACCGGGAGACTTGTATGAAATAAAGGGAACAGACTACTTTATCAAGTTCAAGTTTTACTATGGATATGCAGGTTATGGAGAAGAAGGAATATTAGACGTTGGCAATTCTGCTTGGTCAAGTACATTTTATAAAAAAGAATGAAGGAAAAATCTCCAGAAGAAATTTTCGTAAAGGAACTTGAAAGGCTTTTTCTTGCTGCAAAAGAAAAGGACGAGTTTGAATATGTGTGTGCGTTAATGAATTTTAGTGGCATGGGAGACGCAAGAGCTCTCAGTCATATCTATGAAAGTCAAGAACTTCTATTTCAGGTAAGTGAACAAATTAAAGCAGCAAAAAACCTAAATGAAGCCACTAGATTTTTCCTCTTATTGTATTGCCACATTTTCGAGATGGATGAGTTTTATAATATCATTGGCAATATGCTTAGAATTACTCTTGGTGAGAGATATGGTGTCTTACTTTACAACTCACCAACCATAAAACCAGAACTAAAACCTGCAAATAAGATTGATAAGTTGGCAAGTCTTGCTAAAAAGGCAAAATTCGAGTTGTTAACTGACACTGTTTATAGCCTTTATTCAAGTCCTTTAAGAAATTCTTTTTTTCACTCCTCATATTCATTAAGTGGAGAAAACTATCACATTGTTTCAGGAAAGAATTTTAAGATTAATGGTGTTATGACACCAATGGCTAGTATTAGAGATTATGTAATACCCATGACACAATCGACAGTAAACATGGGCGGAAACTTTTTTAATGTACTTAACCAAGCCAGACTGTCATATAAAGAGAATAAAACTGTAATTGGCAGACTGCAACCCGATGGTGTTAAAATTGAAATTATGGGTCACCCAGAAAATGGACTAAGTGGCTTTAGAACAATAAATGAATAAAAACGTGCTACAACAAAGCATATAGCTTATGGCGGGTGAACGGTTGCCAGCAAGGTTTTCGCTCCGTAGCCAGCTTTGGTTTCGGTGGACAGGAAAGTGCTTCGAAACCGCCACAAGCCATATGCAAACCGTTGGCATACATTAAAAAAGAAATCATGAAATTTAACAAACTCCTATATGTTCTAATTATTCTTTCAACTTTCATTTCATGCAAGGAGGAAGAGGAGATAATTGATGTGACCAACACAACTGGAGAATTTTTTAAGGAATTATCAAAAAATGAGAATGTTCAAATAATAAGATTGTATACCACACGAAGTAATGCGTCAGACGAAATCATAATCTTTGAAAACTACTCGTTTCCAGGAAGTAACTTTCTGAAAGTTTGGCGTGGAGTCGGCACACATGAGTATTCAAGAAAGAATTACAATCTAGATCGAGTTATTTGGTATGACATAGACAACATCGTCCATGACGCAGAAGAAGTCAAAGCTTTAACCATTGAATTTGACGTAGAATAATGATAAAAACAAAAGAACGTCTGCCAACACTGGCTATGCACAATGCTGGCATCCTACTACGAAGACGGTGATGCGTGACTTGGCTGCTGCACAGCCAACAATTTCGTTTCCCCAAAACATTAAACAATTAAAACCCGCAATGCGCATAGCCGGAACCGTTGTAGCCCATGCATTCGTCGCTGGTGGCTTCTATCGGTTGACGGACAAAAATTGATGTTTTTAGCATTTAA
>CAKZLB010000059.1 GCA_937124965.1 uncultured Bacteroidota bacterium | reverse complement strand
GTGAAAACACCGACTACAGGCGTGATTCGAGAACGATTGATTGGAGCAATAAATCTATCTCATACCGCTGTTTTATAACTCGCAGTCGACTTGCGCACAATAATACGTCGGTGAAAACACCGACTACAGGCGTGATTCGAGAACGATTGATTGGAGCAATAAATCTATCTCATACCGCTGTTTTATAACTCGCAGTCGACTTGCGCACAGTAAGACGTCGGTGAAAACACCGACTGTGGCGTGATTGGAGAACAATTGATTGGAGCAATAAATCTATCTCATACCGCTGTTTTATAACTCGCAGTCGACTTGCGCACAGTAAGACGTCGGTGAAAACACCGACTGTGGCGTGATTGGAGAACAATTGATTGGAGCAATAAATCTATCTCATACCGCTGTTTTATAACTCGCAGTCGACTTGCCCACCAAACCATCTTACACCACGCGCCCATAGTCGGTGTTTTCACCGACGTGTCGCAAACGAAAGTCTTGTTTCGAACATGTACCACTTGTCTGGCCGACCATTAGTATTGCTGAAAAGCATTTTTTGCATGTGGCTCTATAAAGGTTCGAGGCATTTGAAACCTATGCTAGTTATCAAAATGATGAATAAAGAATTCTTTTTCATTGTATTCAGTGTTGGTTGCATCCAAACGTATGAAATCCTGAGCTACGCACAAAAAATTGGCGAAGGATACTACTACGTTTATCTTCGCTAAAAATTTACACCTCTTGACAGTATCTGATCTTATCCAACAAATCGAAGCTAAAAAAAGCTACTTGTGCGTCGGTCTCGATAGTGATATCGAAAAACTACCTGCACATTTACCGAAAACAACGGCGTCTATTCTGACTTTTAATAAAGCCATAATTGAAGCAACACACGAATTTGCTGTTGCATATAAAATCAATACGGCCTTCTACGAGCAGTATGGTGCAGAAGGATGGAACATCATGGAAAAGACATTGGAACTGATCCCAAAAGAGTGTTTTACCATAGCCGATGCAAAACGTGGAGACATTGGTAACACGGGTAAAATGTATGCCAAAGCGTTTTTGCAAAACATGGATTTCGACAGTATCACGGTTAGCCCATATATGGGACGCGATTCTGTTGAGCCATTTTTAAGTTATGGAAAAGTAGTAATCGTTTTAGGATTAACCTCAAACTCTGGTAGTCAAGATTTTCAGCATTTAACCACACCCAATGGCAAACTCTATGAAGAGGTTATCTCAACCGTTGCTACATGGGGGAGTCCAGAAAATATGATGTTTGTCGTTGGTGCTACACAGGCAGAAAAACTTCAGGAAATACGTGCCATCGTACCAAATCATTTTCTTTTGGTTCCAGGTGTCGGCAGCCAAGGCGGCAGCTTGGAAGAGGTTTCTAAAAACGGTCTAATTAGCTCGTGTGGTTTGCTTGTGAACTCATCACGTGGCATTATTTATAAGTCGAACGACGAAGGGTTTGCAGATGCCGCTCGTGAGGAGGCAAAACTTTTACAAACTGAAATGGCGTCCTATCTTTGATTGCCAATTAACTCCTGAAACTACCTTTTTTCGTTAAATACCGTTTCATGCTGTTGGTTGGAAATTAAACCATCAACACCGTGAAAGAGTCTTTTCTACATTACGTTTGGGCAACCCGCCAGTTTTGTTCAACAGATTTAAAAACAACCACTGGTGAGCATCTTGTGATTCACAAACAAGGGTCTTCACATCAAGATGGTGGTCCAGACTTTAAAAACGGGCTGATACAAATAGAAGAGGAACTGTGGGCCGGCAATATTGAAATTCATATTAAAAGTAGCGATTGGTTTGCACACAACCATCATCTAGATACAACATATGATAGCACTATTTTACACGTTGTTTTCAATCACGACAAGGAGGTTAGGAGAACTAATGATACCGTAATTCCTTGTCTAGAGTTAAAAGATAAAATTTCAGAAAAACTTTTAAATCAATACCATTCACTTACAAATAACTCGCATAAAATTCCATGTGAAATGTTAGTCGCAAACGTGAGCGCATCAATTAAAACCTTAATGCTCGAGTCGATGGCAATCAAACGCATTCAAGAGAAAGCGAGCCCCATATATGCAAAGCTCGACGTCAGTAAAAATGATTGGGAAGAGGTTTTGTATCAAGAAATCTGTATCAGTTTTGGAATGCGACTAAATAAAGTACCGTTTGGGTTACTCGCGAAGTCTGTACCATTTAAATTAATCCAACAATACAGAAACGATAGAACCAAAATTGAAGCACTTTATTTCGGTTGTGCTGGTTATCTTAACGCGAATAACAAAGGTCATTATTTCAAAAAGCTAAAGACCGAGTTTGCCTTTCTTCAACGAAAACATGAATTAACCAGTTTAGACCCAAGCTTGTGGAACTTTTTACGATTACGACCGCCAAATTTCCCAACGATACGTATATCTCAATTGTCGCAATTAATGTGTACGAGTCAAACCCACTTAAGGAAGCTTATATCCAACCTTACATACAAACACCTTTATGAACTCTTTCGAGTGGATGCTTCCGAATTCTGGTCGAACCATTACACCTTTAGTAAAAAGTCTACCCGACGAAAGAAAATCATAGGGCAATCAACTATTCATACAATTCTCATAAATGCTGTGATACCTGTTCTCTATTGTTACGGTTTAGAACATAACGATTTTGAACTTCAGGAAAAATGTCTTTCTCTGCTAGAGCAACTTCCGCCTGAAAAAAACACAGTAACCAACTATTTTCGAAGTCTCAATTTTCCTATTGAAAATAGCTTGCAGTCTCAGGGTGTGTTGCAGTTACACAATAAGAATTGTATTTTTAAGGCGTGTTTAGACTGCTCAATCGGTCATAACATTTTGAAAGAAAATACTCTATGAAGCAACGATTTATAAATACATGGAAATTTATTGTTGAACAACGCTTCTTTGGCGTTTGTAGTTATTTAGGAGAAAAACTGGGTCTAAAAGATTCCCGAATTCGCTTATACTTTATCTATCTGTCTTTTATAACCTTTGGGTCTCCAATACTTATTTACTTGTTCGTAGCATTTTGGTTAGAAATTCGAAACCAAATTGGAAGGTCAAGAAAGTCGGTTTGGGATTTGTAACTGCTGTGTATCTCTTAAAGGTCAGCATGGCAATCTAGGCTCATAACAATCGACACTATCATTCTAAAAAAGATATTTCATTTATTTAAGTTTGGTCATGCAACCTTTGGTTGATTCCTCAGACTAATGGGTAAAGAAAAACATTTGGCAAGCGAACAGGACATCATATCTGCCTGTATTGACAATGATTCACGAGCCCAAAAGATATTATTTGAAAATTATGCACCCAAAATGTTAGGGGTATGTGCTCGATATTGCTCAAATATGGAAGACGCTAAAGATGCGCTCCATGAAGGATTTATAAAAGTTTTCAGAAAAATTGAAAACTTTAATGGTAAAAGTACGCTTGAAACATGGATGACACGGTTAATGATAAACACTGCGATTGATCAGTTTAAAAAAAGTACTAAATACATGCATTTCGAAGAAGCTGAAAAAGTGCATGAATATAGCAACGAAGACACGAGTTATGTTTTAGAATTAGACGAAAATGATGGGTTAAAAATTAGTGATCTATATAAAGTCATAGCACAATTGCCCGACGGATATAGAGTGGTTTTTAGTCTGTACGCAATCGAAGGTTACTCACATAATGAAATTGCGGAAGAATTGAATATCTCTTCAGGAACCTCAAAATCTCAGTTGGCTAGAGCGAGGAAACTATTGAAGAAAATGGTTAAAGAGCAACTAAACATTGGCTAAGAAAAAGCAACATATCGACGATCTATTTAAGGATAACCTGAAAGGTGCTCCACTTCCGTTAGATGGTTCGGAGTGGGAACGAATGCTTTCTGAGCTTCACCCCAAAAAGAAAAAACGTTTTGCGTGGTGGTGGTTTTTAGTTGGTGCTTTACTCGTTGGAGCAGTAGGTCTTTTGGTCAACAACTTAGTATCACCGAAGTCAGGTGCTGAGGCATCAATTAGCCAATCAGATTCACTTACTACAAATAACATAGAAATACGAAATTCCCCCAAAACAAGCGACCTGCCGAACGTCGATAGTTTGGCTGCACAACAAGAAAAATCTTCTGTTGATAGGTTTACTTCAACGGAATCTGATTCTGACCTTGCTGGCAAAAAACCTTTTACTAAACCTAGAGTTGCGTCTCGAACAAATAATTCTCGTCAAGATATTCCAAAAGCGAATAAAAATTCGAATGACGTACCGAAGCAATCCATAGTTACAACTAACGCGACAAACGACGAACTTCTTGTTACAATAAAACCGATTTTATATGTAGACGTTCGACTCACCTATAATTCGACAATAACGACTAATCGCCCATCGGGTACTAGTGTTTACCTCGAATGCATCCCTCTCTCTCAATTGATTCCGCAAAAAGATACTACCTCTCCAAAATTTGTAGACCCTTATATCGGAATTATCGGTGGTGTAACTCAGTTCCGTCAAACGATTAATTCTCCTAATTCGCAGTACAGATCATATCGCTCACAAAACGAATCACCTACTACTCTACCGAATTTCGGACTCGAGATTGGCGCAGAATATAAAGGACTCAATGTTTCTGCGGGTTTGAACTACCAATCTAAAGGACAAGAAAATGCTTCGTTATTCCGCTATGAAATTTATGATTCACTGCCCAAAGTGGATATAATTACGAATGATACGACGTGGCTACCATACAATTATAGAGATACGGTAGTTGCTGGTGTTGGCAGTCCTCGGTACCAGTTTATTACCTTACCTATTAGTATTGGTAAAACGGTTTTCTCAAATTCTATCTGGGACATTTCGGTGGGTGCAAATACACAAGTACAGTATCTATTGAATAGCTCTGGATTTATTGTTGGCGACAATTTAACTCGCACAAATATTGGAGATTTATCCGCTTTTAAACGTTTATCCCTATCTTACGGGTTGAATGTAGGGCTTGGTTATGCCATAGACAACCGAACAAAAGTGAAGTTAGTTACGCGTTATAATACTGATGCCTTTAATATGTTTAGCTCCTCAGACAATAGCCAAAAGATTTCTGGATTTGGCGCAGACATATCCGTTCAATTTAAACTTAGAAACAAATGAAACGATTACCATTAATTTTATTCCTCTTATCAATTCTTAGTTTAAATGCATCAGCCCAAATTTGGCAACCTTTAAGTGAAGGGTTGAAATATACTCCTGTAGCTATGACCCAAATCGAAAAATCGCTTGCAGTTGCATATGAAATTGAAGACAATGGTCCAAAAGGAAAAAAGTTCGGTGTTTCTATTTGGACTGGTAATTTATGGACAGCCCTACCTGCTTTTGCGTGTGACTCGGGGGCTAGAATACTAACATTAAAATACTATAAGGGAGCGTTATATATCGCTGGACGCTTTAACCAATTTAATTCATTTTCAAACGTTCGAAGCATTGTAAAATGGGAAAAAAACAGATATGTAACGGTTCCCAATATCAGCTCAGCCGATGTCAAATTCTTTGAGACGATCAACCACCTTGACATCACAAATGAGCTTTTGGTAGTTGCTGGAGATTTTACTAGTAGCGTAATAAAGGATCGTGATAATTTTGCGTTTTTTGATGGAACGAATTGGAAAGAACCGTCAATAAAAGAGCTACAAAAGATTAATGGTTCAGTTTACACTTCCATCTCAGTTAAGGACCATATTTATGTTGGTGGTAGTTTTTCAAAAATTGGCACCACACAGTCAAAATATCTCGCTCATTTCGAAAACGGAGAATTAATTCCTTTTGAAAATAACGGATTTAAACCACGCAGAATGGTTTTGGCTGGCGAAGTTGTATACTCTGCTGGTAGTTATAATACCATTGAAGATCCTATCTTTTTCGGTAAAATAGAGAAAGACACTGTGGTGAAAATTATGTCCGGACTTGAAAAGGTTTCAAGTATTCAAGATTTAGTTTCAACTGGTACGGATCTTTACGCTTGCGGAAGTTTTGTTTTATCCGGCAACTCTGAGACCTCTAACATCATTCGATATTCTGGAGGCAAATGGTCAGCTATTGATAAAATTCAACTTGAAGGCATTAACATTCTATATTACATGAACGGCGCTTTAATTGCTGCAGGTAAGTTTCAGAATTTCCGCTCTATTGAACTTAACAGGATTGCAGTAATACGAAAAGAGGAACCGAATGCCTTAATCCGTGGAAGAGTATATCACGACAAAAACAATGATTGTGTTTTTGATGGACGTGATGAAAATCTGAGTGAAAATTTAATTAAAATTCAACCTGGAAACATTGTTATTCGTCCTCGAATTAATGGCCAATTTTATACATCTCTTAGCGAAGGTAAGTACACAATTACCGTAGTTCCAGGAAAGTATTGGAGCTCTTCAAGTTGCTCGAGTTTGTCTAAAACGATTGAAGTAAAAAATGGAGAATTGTATGACTCAATGGATTTCCCTTTGCAACAACAGAGTGGTATTAAGGATTTGTCCGTTGATTTAACCTCTTCTTCTGGTTCAAGAGCAGTTGCCAATCATGTACAACAATACATGATCAACTTCAAAAACCTAGGTTCTTCAGAATTAGTGAAGGGAACGGTGAGCCTTAAATTCGATTCAAGGCTTAAAAACTTAGTTGCTCTTCCAAAACCCACCAAGGTAATTGGCGATTCCGCTGTTTGGTCAATCTCTGATTTGTCGCCAGGGGAAAAGGGCGTGATTCGTTGTTTTTTTAAAATGGATCGTGATGCTTCCGATCAGTTACAATTGCAAGCATCTGTAAACCAACAAGCTCAAGAAACAGACGATAATAATAATACAAGTAGTCTTACACAGAAAATCATGGACGAGGATGTTGATATTCACAAATTTGTCAACCCTGGATCAAATTGGTCTGATACCGCCATTATTCATCCAGAGTCTGATCAGATACAATATCAAATATCCTTTGCAAACTACAGTCAGGATACGGTTAGAACAGTTTATGTTGTGGACACTGTTGCGTTAAATTCAACTATACAATCTATTGTTGACATAGCGGCGAGTCATCCCGTGATTCCGATTACATTGCCAGGCCCAAAGTATTCAGATTATGCGATACTTATTTATAAGTTTGAAAACATCAACCTTCCTCCTAATCCAACCAAAAATGGTGAAATAGTAAACGATGAAGGTCATATTACATTCCAAATGAATATGAGCGGAAACTTGACCATTGGAGATAAATATCTGAACCGTGCTGAAGTAATATTTGATTATGAATTTGAAAAAATGACTAATACGGTTGCTGCCATCGTTGAAGAAAATAGCTCTGTTAATGCATTCAACAAACCTGTAATACCTGTTGATGCATATCCCAACCCAACGGAAAATTCGATTGTAATCAATTATGACTTTGATAATCTTCAACCGCAATATTCTGTTGCTTCAATTACAGGTAAGGTATTATCCTCTGGTGTTTTAAATGATGACAACAAAATAAACTTAGCAGGGTTTTCGCAAGGACTCTACTACATTTCACTGTCTGACGAGAATAAAACGTATACAGCAAAAGTGATTAAATACTAGTCAGCTTCTTTCTCATGCGGTAGTTTATCAAAACTTCACTTCCTCGCTGATTTCTATTTTCACGTATTTTATTAAATCCATTTTTTGTAAAAAATGGATTAGCCGTTTTGCTAACATCTGAAATTAATTCTTGTGCTCCCAAACCAATCGCCAACTGCTCAAGACGATTGTATAAAAACTGAGCAACTCCCTTTCTTTGAAATTCGTAATGTACATAAAGAAAGTCAAGGTATTCGTGATCTTTAAGACTAATAAAACCCACAATCGTTTCATTATTTAGCGCTAATAGTACTCGTTGGTTTTCGATTAGGCTCAGCCATCGCTCTTCATTGTCGCTTGTTTTTGACCATTCGGCGACTTCTTGATCTGAGTAATCCCGAATCGCTACATTCAAAATTGAATCTTTAAAAAGTTGTCGAATTTCAGGTAAATCGCGTTTCGTAGCGGTTTTAATTGTCAAGTTCATATTCAACAAAATTCGTTTAAATTCTATATTTACAATTTTCAAATAGACTTTTGAATGAAACTTTCTAAAGTTGCCTCTTACCTTTAACCATCTATCTTTGCCGCAAATTTTACATCATGTCTTTCACTCCATCATTCGATTTACTAGAAGAGCTTAAGTGGCGCGGACTTTATCACCAGCATATTCCTGGTGTTGAGGACGCCTTAATGAATGAACAGATTACCGGTTATGTTGGTTTTGATCCAACTGCAGACTCATTACATATTGGAAACTTAGTGCCGATTATTTTATTAGTTCATCTACAGCGTGCTGGTCACAAACCTATTGCTTTGGTTGGAGGTGCTACAGGGATGGTAGGAGATCCATCTGGTAAAAAATCGGAGAGAACGTTGTTAGACAACGATTCGCTAAACCACAACTTATCTTGTCAGAAAAAACAATTACAGCAGTTTCTTGATTTTTCAGGAGAGAATGCCGCTGAGATGGCCAACAACTATGATTGGTTTCAAAACATGGGTTTCTTAGAATTTATTCGAGATGTTGGAAAGCATATTACGGTTAATTATATGTTGGCGAAAGATTCTGTCAAAAATAGAATCGATGACGGGATTTCATTTACTGAGTTTAGCTACCAATTGGTTCAAGGGTATGATTTTTACTACCTGAATCAACATAAAAACTGCAAATTACAAATGGGTGGCAGTGATCAATGGGGCAACATCGTAACAGGTACCGAACTAATACGTAGAAAAGGTGGAAATGATGCTTTTGCAATAACTGCACCTCTATTAACCAAGCCAGATGGCAGCAAATTTGGAAAATCGGAAGGTGGAAATATTTGGTTAGATCCAGAAAAAACTAGCCCATACCAATTCTACCAATTTTGGATTAAAACAGGTGATGAAGAGGCTGAAAAGCTTATAAAAATCTTTACCCTTTTAAACCAAAACGAAATAGATCAATTAATTGCAAACCACAAAGGGAACGAGCATAAACGTGAACTGCAAAAAGCATTAGCGCAGCACGTTACAGCTTGGGTTCATGGTCAAGAAGCATTAGAAAAAGCAGAACACCTTTCTGGGATTCTGTTTTCTGATGATGTAATGGGCAATTTAAGAAGTTTGGAAGAAGCAGACTTTCTTGACGTTTTTAGCGGTGCAAAACAAGGTACCGTCGACTCATTAATTGGAGAAAACATTGTCGATGTGTTGGCGGAATGTGGTTTAACTGCATCCAAAGGTGAAGCAAAACGTGCGTTAAAAGAAAACTCAATATCAGTAAATCGCGAAAAAGTGAAGGACGATTATACATTTAGCGAAAAAGACTTAATCAAAAACCGATTTGTATTGTTACAAAGAGGAAAGAAAACGTATTTCTTACTATCTGTTAATTCATAGACATGAGCATTAGAAGTATTAACCCCAAGGAGCTTCCTATCCCACAGCTTCATCAATATTTATTGGGAAGTATTGGGCCAAGACCTATTTGTTTTGCGAGCACTGTTGACAAAGATGGAAACCGCAATCTAGCACCTTTTAGCTTTTTCAATGTTTTCAGCGCGAATCCTCCGATAGTTGTTTTTTCTCCTGCCAAAAGTGGCAGAACCGGAGCATCAAAGGATACTTACCTCAATTGTAAAGAAGTTCCTGAAGTTACGATTAACGTGGTGAATTATGACATGGTGCAACAAATGAGTTTGGCTAGCTCACCTTACCCTAAAGGTACTGATGAGTTTGTTAAAGCCGGCTTTACACCGATTGACGCAGAACTTATTAAACCGGCTCGAGTTAAGGAGTCGCCAGTTCAGTTAGAATGTAAAGTCATCGAAATAAAGGAGTTGGGAGAAAAAGGTGGTGCTGGTAACTTGATTATTTGTGAAGTAGTGAAGCTGCACATTGATGAAAAAATCATCACCGAAAAAAATCACATTGATCCATATAAAATTGATTTGATTTCAAGAATGGGTGGAAATTTCTATTGCAGAGCAAATGGAGACGCACTCTTTGAAATACCAAAACCTATCACATCCATTGGAATTGGTATTGACCAGTTACCAGAAAAAATTAGACTTTCACCTCACCTAACTGGAAACCAATTAGGACAATTAGGACAACTAGAAAAAATACCTAGTGCCGAAGAATATGGTTCAGAAGAATCGTTGGGAGAGACAGCAGCTTATAAAAAAGCCAGTGACCTTCTCCTTGAAAACAAAACCCAAGAGGCATTAAGCCTTTTATTAAAAAATATAGGAAATGAATAGTAACTCTTGGTTTAAACTAATTATCTATTTTGTCAATTGGGTAAAGCTCAGTTTGATTTCGTTTCCAATAGCAGCAGCAATTATTACCTTCAAACAAGGCAAAGTAAAATACGGATATGATTTTCTAACTGTCGACCACAACTGGTCTATTATCATCGCTATTGGAATTGGTTTGGTACTCAACACATGGCATGCAATAGCCTTCGAAAATGAAGGAAATTTAGACCCTAAACAATATCTCAAGATGCGTCAACGGTTTATCATTACAAATAGTAAGTGGTCTCTTGATGTATATAAAACGAAACTCAAAAGCTTATTAACAAATAAAGATTGGACGTTGTTATCTGAAGACCCCGGCTCAATAAAACTACTTATAAAAAGTAGGTTTGGACAAAAAGATATTGTAACGCTTACTCCAACGGATTCTGGAATTGAAATATATAGCAGACCAAAAAGTCCCATTGCTATAGTTGATATGGCTCGCAATCTGTCAAATGTTAAAGTAATCAGCAAAAAACTAAAAGAGCTTTAAGAACTATGAAAGTCGCATTGTTATCAGGAACATCAAGAAAAGGAAACAACACGATTCGTGTTGCAAAAGCACTTAAAAATATTCATGAAAAACATGGACATGACACTCACATAGTTGATTTTCGTGCGTATGATTTGCCTTTTTTTAATGGAAACCCAATAGATGCTGACAACCCAACTAGTTTTCAGAAGGAGCTTCTCGATACATGGAGGGATGCTGATTTGGTATACATATTAAGTCCGGAATATAACTGGTTAATATCACCAGAACTTGCTAATATGACGAATCATTATAGTGGCAACAATCATAAATATTTATACGATAATAAAGTATTTGCCTTTGTAGGAGTTAGCTCTGGAATCGGTGGGAGATTACCAACGATGCAATTGTCATCTGTTCTCGAAAAGTTAATTTTTTACTTAGGAGGTCAGTCCGTTTGTTCTCCAAATAAATTTGAGTCGCACTATACACCTCTAGAATTAGACGAGGAAGGAAATTATATCAAAGAATCTGGATTCAAAGGTCGACTGGAGTCTTTCGCAACGTATAACACAAATCTAATCCTACGATTTAAGCAATAATTATGTCTTTGACAGTCAAAATGTTGTAAATTGTTCGTGATATTCCTTAGATTGCGCGATGATTCTGACTCCATGATTTTGGGGCTAGATTCTCAAAAAAGTTTAACTGAATATGAAGAAAACAATAGGAATTTTTGCGCTATTAATTGGCTTATTTTTTACAAGTGTTGCTCAGGAAACACTTTTTCAACGCACAATCGGAGGAAGTAAGTCCGAAAACAGCTACGGTATACAAAGAACACTCGACGGCGGATATATTAGTGTCGGATACACTGAGAGCTACGGAAAAGGTAAAAAAGATATCTTTTTAGTAAAGTCTAACGGAATGGGTGAGGTGCAATGGTCAAAGACCTATGGTGAAAGTGGTGATGATATAGGGTGGAATTTAGCAACAACAAGTGATTCTGGCTTTGTAATTACTGGTAGCACTGATTCTTATAATAAAGATGGCGATGCAATTGTCATCAAAACAGACAAAAATGGAAAGGTCGAATGGAGCAGAACTATGGCCTCTGATAGCGTAGAAGACGGGTACAATGTTATTCAATCTTTTTATAGTAAAGGATATTATGTTACTGGCTATGTGAAAAACGATTCGTTAGGTGATCAGTGCTTCTTAGCAAAACTAGGGTCTTCCGGAAACGTACGTTGGTATAAAGCATTCGGTAGTCCTGGTGATGATGAAGCTTATGGCTTAACTGAAGATGGTCGAGGTAACGTGGTTGTTACTGGTCAAACAACATACGATAGTGTTGTAAATGGTGGTCTAACAGGAAGTGCTGGTACGTCTGATGCTTTTATCGCAAAATTCGATTCTACTGGAAACCTGAAGTGGATGAACGCCATTGGTTCTGAAAAGGACGATGCTGGATGGGATGTTAAAGTAACCAATAACACCTATATCGTAACAGGTTGGACCAAAGCTGTGAGCGTTGGTGATAATGATTTACTGGTTATGACCTGTGATACTTCTGGTGGAAGTATTGCCCCAGTAGCCATAGGAACAAATGGAAATGATCGAGGTTTCGATGTGGTTATTCGCCCATCAAACGCTGGTTATGCTGTTGTTGGTTATGCTGAGCCACAACCTGGAGATAGACAAGTGTTCTTTGCTGAATTCGACAATACTCATAAACTCGGTAACACAAACATAATTGGTGGCTCTGATAGAGATGGACATTGGCCAACTGATATTGTAACAACTCCAGACGGAGGTTATATGATTCTTTCAACATCAAGATCATTTAATAGCAATACAGATGATGACTTTTACTTAGTAAAACTCCGTGCAAATGGTTCGACCCTGTGTAACTCTTCAGTTCAACCATTTAACTCGTTTAACTTAAATTTTAAAAGTACCGCTTTTGGTTCAACAGTTAATGGAGTAAGAAATCAAACTCCTACGGTATCTACTACTACCGTTTCAAGTGTAAATGACTCAACTTTATGCTGTCAGTTGTCAGCGGAATTAACAAGAGACTCTGTTGAGGTTTGTAAAGGTTTGTCTGTTTCAATTGGAAAACTAAGTATCACTGGTGTAAAGTACTCATGGACTGACGATACAGGAAAAGAAATAAGTACTAAAGCAAACCCAAGTGTATCACCTAGTTCAACAACAACATACAAATTGGTGGTTTCTTCCGCAGATCAGGCGTGTTCAAGTGACTCTACTACTATAAAAGTAATTGTAAACGACTTCTTGACAGAAGATTTGGCTCGTGACACTAGCTTTTGTGATGGAGACTCTGTAAATATTGTAGGCTCTGCAAACTTAATCTCTTACTTATGGGTTGGTAACACCGTAAATTCGAGTAACCGAACAATTAAATTAAAACAAGCAGACACTATCGTTTTCAGTGGAATCGATGGCAATAGCTGTCAGTATAAAGATACAATGATAGCTACAGTAAATGCGAATCCTACATTTAGCTTAGGGAACGACACCACAATTTGTGAAGTATCTTCTATCGAACTAACTGGGCCTGCTAACATGTCGTCATACAACTGGAATAGTGGTGAAGGAAGTAATCAAACATTCACAACATCAGCGGAAAAAACACACAAACTTGATGTCGTAGATGCAAATGGGTGTATAGCAAGTGATGAAATTCTAATTTTAACAAACCCATCTTCTCCTTTCAGCTTGGGTGCTGATGACACGTTTTGTACAGGTGCATCGTTCACGATTTTAGGCCCTGGTGCACTGTCTGGATATATCTGGAACGATACTGCTTCTAACTTACAAAACATTGTTGTATCTAAAGCTGGTAGTTATCACTTAACTGCATTCAACAGTTTCAATTGCCCTTCATCGGATACTATTGTATTAGTAGAGCGTGATCAGCCGATGTTTAGTTTGGGAAATGATTTTGCACTTTGCGTTGGATCTAGTCGCTATTTAGTTGGTCCAAAAGATTTAACTTCTTACAAATGGAATAATAACTCATCTGACGATTCACTTCTAATCAATAATAGTGGGACCTACTGGTTACGAGTAACTGATGAATTCACGTGTACGTATACGGACAGCATAACTGTAAACACTGCTACAAAACCAATTATAAGTTTAGGAAACGATACCACAATCACTAAAGGGGATTCGGTATTACTTACACCTGGTGCTGGTTTTGCATCGTACAACTGGAGTACATCAGAAACAACCCCATCTATTTATGCAAAAGACGCAGGTACTTACTCTGTAACTGTAACGAACGCAGACGGTTGTGAAGGAACTGCTTCTATGAAACTTGACACAAAATTGAGTATTGAGAACCTTAGGTTACTTGGCTTAAATTATTTCCCTAATCCTGCAAACGATAAAGTGACTATTCAATTTGGTTCAATGTCGAATGATGATTTAACGATTCAATTAAGTGACCTTACAGGTAAGGTTCTTCAAACAAGAAGCTTCACTGTATATCCAGGAGAAAATTCATTTACAATTGATTTGAAAGGTCTTTCTGCTGGTAATTATTATTTAGGCTTAAGCAATTCTCAAGGTTCATCTGCGTTAAAAATTGTAGTTGAATAGAAGTATACATGTCGATTGAAGTAAGCAAGCTTTCCAAGCAATATGGTTCACAATGGGCCGTAGACGACGTTTCATTCGATATTCCTACTGGTCAGGTAGTTGGTTTTCTTGGACCGAATGGGGCGGGAAAAAGCACAACTATGAAAATGTTGACTGGCTACATCACTCCTACTTCTGGTTCGGCCAAGATTAACAATCTTTGGCTGGGGGAAGATGATTTAAAGATAAAGCGCACAATCGGGTATCTCCCAGAACAAAATCCGCTATATTTTGACATGTATGTCAAGGAGTATTTGGGATTTGTTGCTAACCTGTGTGGGATTACGAAAGAAGTGCCTAAGCGAGTTGCACAAATGATTGATCGCACAGGTTTAGAGCGAGAGCAACATAAAAAAATTGGTACGTTATCAAAAGGGTACAAGCAACGAGTTGGAATGGCTCAGGCTTTGATGAACGACCCCAACGTGTTGATTCTTGACGAACCCACTTCGGGTTTAGACCCAAATCAAATAACAGAAATACGAAAGCTCATTACCTCTATTGGTGAAGAACGTACCGTACTTCTGTCTACACACATCATGCAAGAGGTTGAAGCAATGTGTAGTCGTGTAATAATTATCAATCAAGGCAAACTTGTAGCTGACGATTCGATTGCAGATTTACACAAACTTCATAAGAAGGGAAAAAAAGTAATTGTGCAGTTTAAAAATCCTGCTGACGTTTCTAGTTTAAAAAACATATCAGGAGTTCAAAAAGTTGAAGCTTTAAGCAACAACCGATACGAGATAAGCGCAGGAGTGGAAACTGATTTTCAAGAAAAACTATTCAATTACGCTGTTGAAAACCAAAATATTATTCTCGAACAAAAAGAAATAGAAGATAGTTTAGAAACCGTTTTTAGGTCCTTGACTAATTAATATGTTCAGTATCTTAAAAAAAGAAATACGTGGCTTCCTTAGCTCGTTAATTGCATACATTGTCGTTGCAGTGTTTCTGCTTGCTATTGGTTTATTCATGTGGGTGTACAAAGACACTAACGCACTGGATTATGGCGCTGCTAGCTTGGACACATTGTTTTTAATGGCTCCTTGGGTTTTCATTTTTCTAGTGTCAGCTATCACAATGCGATCATTAGCAGAAGAAAAGAAAACGGGTACCATTGAACTTCTTACCACACACCCTATCACAGATTGGGAAATTATACTAGGCAAGTTTTTTGCGAGCTTGGGTCTTGTCATTTTTGCATTAATCCCTACCCTCCTATACTACTATACGATTCATAAACTTGGAAGTCCTGAAGGGAATATTGACACTGGAGCAATGTGGGGGTCATATATTGGTTTGCTATTTCTCGGTGGTTGTTATGTAAGTGTTGGTCTATTCGCTTCGTCGATTTCCGAAAATCAAATTGTGGCGTTCATAGTATCAACTTTTCTATGCTTTGTTACGTATTCTGTTATGGGGCAACTAAGTGGTTTGTTGAGCACTGGCCTCTCAAACTATTATTTGGAATGGTTGGGCATTGACTTCCATTATCAATCCATAAGTCGTGGAGTAATCGATACACGAGATGTCACCTATTTTGTAGGTTTTATTGCGTTCTTTTTAGGTCTAACAAAACTTTCTTTTAGCAAACGAAAATGGTAAAGGAAAAAAGCACTTCTATTTACTCATCAAAATCTGTAAAGCAAAAGCACTTGTGGCAATTTGCTGTTTTGATTGCTGCAATTGCCGTCTTGAATGTTGCATCAAGCATGTTCTATAAGCGTTTTGATTTAACAAAAGAGGGAAGATTTACACTTTCTGAAACAACACTCGATTTAGTGGACCAGCTTGACGAACCTCTGTATGTCCAGATATTTTTGGATGGAGAGTTTCCTCAAGAATATAAAAGATTACAAAATGCCGCAAGAGACTTGCTAAATGAATATCAGCATATTAGCAACGGTAATGTTATTTACCGATTTGAAGATTTACTTACCGATAAACCAATTAAAGAGAAGGACGATATTTTGCGGCAGTTGAACGCAAAAGGTGTTCAAATTACACGTCCAGAAATCGGACAAGATGAGGCTACCTCAGAGAAATACATTATACCTGCAGGAATCGTTAGTTATAAAGGCACAGAATATCCGTTAAATCTGCTTAAAAGAGAGTTCGGACAACCATTAGAAGAAGATATCAATGGTAGTATTGAGTTGCTAGAATATGAAATTGGAAACGTAATCCGCAAGTGTGTAGTTAACCAAGAAATTAAAATTGCTTTCACAAAGGGTCATGGAGAATTAGATCCCATTTTTGTTGCAGATATCTCAAAGTCTCTAAGTGAATTTTATACGGTAGAAGACCTTAATATTAGTCTTACAGACACTGCCTGTACCAAACAATTTCTGAGTAAAATGCAGAAAAACCCAGACGATGCTGGAGCTATTCTGCTAAAAGGGGTAATGGATAAGATGCAAGATTATAAGGCTCTTATCATAGCAAAACCTCGCATCAGTTTCTTAGATGAAGAACTATTTCTTATTGATCAATACATAATGAATGGCGGTAAGGTCATTTGGTTGGCGGAACCATTAATTGCAGAAATGGACAGTGTTGCAAAGTATGGTTCAATTATGACTGCGGATTACAACCTCAACGTAAATGATCTATTATTTCGCTATAGTGTTCGCATTAACCCCACACTAATTCAAGATTTAAACTGTCACGGTATTCCGGTTCTTGCAAATGGAGCAAGTGGGCAGCCCGGGTTTCTTCCTTGGTTGTTTTATCCAATTTTCGCTCCAAGTGGTGAACATCCAATTGTACGAAATCTTACATCGGTTTGGGGTCGATATGTTGCAGGAATTGATACGTTGCCGAATAAGGACATTAAAAAAACAGTTCTTCTTCAATCATCTGCAACAAGCAGGGTAGCTAATAACCCCATAAATATCTCATTAGATTTATTGCGATTAAAACCAACCGCTGAAATGTTTACTGCTCCAAATAATATTGCAGCCGTGCTTGTAGAAGGAGATTTTAAATCGTTGTTTGCTCACAGAAGAGCAATGAAAGATAAGAGCCCAATTCCATTTAAAGCTAAAGGCACAAACAACTCCATGATTGTAATTTCTGATGGTGATTTTATCAGTAATCAAACCGATAAAGAACGGAAGCAAGTTTATCCGTTGGGATATGACAAGTACGCATCTAAAGCGTTCAAAGAACCTGTTGAATTTGCCAATAAAAAGTTTTTCTTGAATTGTGTCGATTACTTGTGTGATGAATCGAACCTCATAGAAGTGCGATCAAAGAAAATTGAATTACGCTTATTGGATAAAGGGAAAGTAAAAGCAGAAAAAACAAAATGGCAGATAGTAAATATCGCTTTACCAATTGCTTTACTCATCTTATTTGGACTTATCAATGCATTTATTAGAAAAAGACGGTATACATAGACCGTTCATTTATCAATTCTAAACGTTCGTCAAGTAGAGTTGACATTCATAAATAGTGTACCTATCTTTGGTTTATGGAATTTTCTAGAGTAAAAATGGGTCGACGAAATAACAAACGGTTTAACTACAAACCACGTTATTATGACGAAGATCGTGAGAACTTACACAATAGAAAAGAGCTTATTAAGGCTGAAGTAACTGGTGATTATTCCGCAGAAGGTTCCAAACTACGAATTCAAACAGCATACAAAAATCGAGGTGTCAGACCGTTAGATCCAGCAGCTCAACAACAAAGAGTTGTGTCGCGAATACGTATATTGTTAATTGCATTGATTCTTGGTTCAATAGCTTACATGGTTTTTTATACAGACACACTTCCTGTGATTATTTCTGGCTTCAAAAAAATTCAATTCTAAGAAGAAAGAGAGAATAGCCGTATCTTTGAGGCGTCTAAGATGTCTGATTTAATACGCCTTCTTCCTGAATCTATTGCAAACCAAATCGCTGCTGGAGAGGTTGTACAACGACCTGCTTCTGTAGTTAAAGAATTGTTGGAAAACAGTTTAGATGCAGGTGCTACAAAGATTAAGTTGATTTTTCGTGATGGTGGTCAAACCTTATTACAAATAATAGACAACGGAAAAGGAATGAGCGATACAGACGCTCGTATGTGTTGGGAACGGCACGCAACCTCCAAAATTCAGAAAGCTGAAGACCTATTCAGCTTAGCTACTTTTGGCTTTCGAGGGGAGGCCCTTGCAAGTATTGCAGCAGTGTCTCAAGTTGAAATGAAATCCAAACGAGAAGAAGATTCTCTTGGCACCTTGATCATCATTGAGGCTTCGGAAGTGAAAAAACAAGAAGTAGTATCGATGGCTAATGGTACCACAATTTCTGTAAAAAACTTATTCTTTAATATTCCAGTTAGACGGAATTTTCTAAAGTCGATCGCCGTAGAGACTAAATATATCATTGAAGAATTTCAACGTGTTGCTCTCAGTAGACCAGATGTAGAAATGTCATTGTTTAACGGTAACAACGAGGTGTACAAACTTTCTTCAACACAGTTGGAAAGTCGTATTGAAGATATTCTTATCAAGTCTTCTAAAGGAAGTTTATTAGCTGTTGAGGAGCATACAGAGATTGTAAGCATTTCTGGATTTATTGGCAGTCCAGAACTAGCACGAAAAACACGAGGCAATCAGTTTCTATTTGTCAATGGTCGATTCATCAAGGAACCATATTTTCATCATGCCATTTCAAATGCATATGATGGGCTGATTGATAAAGACCATCATCCGTTCTATGTGTTATTCTTAGAAATTGACCCCTCTAAAATTGACGTTAATGTTCATCCAACCAAAACAGAAGTTAAGTTTGAAGAGGGTAGACCAATATATCAGATCATTTCTTCGGTTGCCACCAAAGCACTCAGCCATTACAACGTTACTCCAACATTAGACACTAGTGCTTTTCTTCCTTCGTTTTCAGAGAAAAAGATAAATGAAGAACGGCATGTTGAACCACCAAGCATAAAAACGAACACTAACTACAACCCATTTATAAGTGATGGTGTAAAAAAGAAAAATGAAACTGCTTGGGAAAAGCTTTACGAACCTTTTAGAGACGACGAAAGGCCAACGATAGATTTCCAACCAGTAAAACCTCAAACGGAAATAACACAGTTTACGTCGAAATCTAAAAACGTTGAGATTGGAACAGCGTTTCAAGTATATTCAACGTACATCGTTTGTATGGTAAATCGCGAATTGTATTTAGTGAATCAAAAAAGAGCACATGAACGGATTTTATATGAAAAATACCATTCACAGCTTAAAAGCGCTGCTGTGGGTTGCCAACAGTTGTTGTTTCCAAGAACGTTAGAACTACAAGCGGCAGACTTTGAATTGATTCTGCAATTGCTCGAAGACATTAATCAACTTGGCTTTGACATTAGTGTATTTGGTAAGAACACCATTATTATAAATGGCACACCCGCAGATATAACTAAGGGAGAAGAAAAGGAAATTTTAGAAGGAATATTAGAAAATTATAAGTTGAACCAACAACACCTAAAACTGGATAAACGTGAAAATTTGGCACGTTCCCTTGCCAGAAATTCAGGAATTTCAAAGGGTACAGTTTTGGAACAAGAACAATTACAGATGTTGATTACAGATTTGTTTGAATGTGAACAGCCACGCTATACACCTTCAGGAAAGGTGACATACATTTCACTCGAACAGACTAAATTATCTGAATTATTTGAATAATAAACAATGCAGCAAAGATTCACAGGAGCGAATAGCATAACCCCAGTAGTCAAGAACCTTTTGATTATCAATGTTCTTGTCTTCGTGGGCAAACTACTTATGGAAAGCCGTGGAATAGACCTCGATAGTGTTTTAGGTTTATATCACCCTTACTCCGACCAATTTAGGCCATGGCAGCTATTAACGCATATGTTTATGCACGATAATTTTATGCACTTGTTCGGGAACATGCTAGGTCTCTTCTTTTTTGGCCCTATGTTAGAAATACGTTGGGGAGAGAAGCGCTTCTTATTCTTTTACCTATTCACCGGATTTGCGGCTATGCTTTTACATTATGGAATTATTCATTATCAAGTTTCAGAGCTAATGTCGATATTGTCACCAGAAAACATTGAGCTTGCAAAGCGTGAAGGTGTTAACTTATATCGTCAAGGTTTATACAGCAGTCAACCCGCTCTGACGCAACTAGGTATTTATTTTGGTGTCCCAGCAATTGGTGCATCAGGAGCAGTATTCGGAATTTTGGGAGGTTGTTTAATACTTGTTCCAAATACAATTCTTTATTTGATCTTCCCTCCAATACCTATTAAGTTAAAATATGCAATAACATTTTATGGCCTTTATGAGTTATTTAGTGGAATAGCAAATATTCCTGGAGACAACATTGCACACTTTGCTCATTTAGGTGGTTTAATAGCAGGTATTATTATTGTCAAATACTGGAATAAGACTAAAAGGGATAGCTTTTTTTAATAACATTAGAAGAATGTCACTCTGGGATAAAATACAATATCAGTTTAACAAGGGAGACTCTCCAGTAAGGAAGTTGATAATCATCAACGTTGCCATTTTTTTGTTAAGTGGTCTTATTTATCTAATCGCAGGAAGCGACCAAATCAATAAAGCAAATAACTTGCTTAGCATCTTTTATGTTCCTTCAGCCTTTAGCGACCTTTTGTTAAAACCATGGACCATTGGAACATATATGTTTTTTCATGCCGACCTCCGACACATCATCGGAAATATGCTGATGCTGTACTTTATCGGTCGAATTTTGTTGGACTTTCAATCGAACCGAACGTTCTACAAAATATATTTTCTCGGTGGAATATCTGGAGCAATTTTGTATTTAGTGACGTATGCTATTTCCCCTGCATTTGCAGGTGGTAATGGCTTAATGTTAGGTGCTTCTGGAGCGGTCATTTCGGTAGTAGTGGCAACGGCCATTTTAGTTCCAAATTACGAATTATACCTTTTCGGAGCATTTCGTGTAAAAATGAAATGGATAGCACTTTTTTTAATATTTACGGATCTAATGTATTTTAATGCCGGTAATCAAGGTGGGCATTTAGCTCATATTGGGGGTGCTATGTTTGGAGCTGTGTTTATGTTGAACGAACAAGGTAGATTAAATTTGAGTTTCTTGAACCAAATAAAAAATCCTTTCAAACCAAAGTATACAATCATCGATGAACGAGATATCATTCGGAATAAACGTGAAACGGTCAAAACCTCTTCAAAAGGTGAATCAAGAAGTCATAAAAAATATCAACGCTCATCAAATGACAAACCACGTCAAGAAGAAATTGATGCTATCTTAGATAAAATTAATCAAAGTGGTTATCCGAGTTTAACAAAAGAAGAAAAAGAATTACTTTTCCGGGCAAGCGATAAGTAACTTGAAGAAATTTTTTAAAACAACCTTTCGCATACTAAATTGGTTAGCCATAGTTGCTCTCCTTTTATCTTACTTAGCACCATTTATAAGTCCCAAATATTTTTGGCCGATATCGTTTTTCGGCTTGACTTTTAAAGCAATTCTCATTGGGTTTTGTGCGATACTTTTTTTTGGATTTGTTTTCAAAACAAGAATGACCTTAATAAATATTGCAATTTTACTTGTTGGGCTCCCTTTCATTCAACGTACGTACTCCATTAATACAGATGTGTCCTCTGAAGTAAAAACACGCTTTATGAGTTTTAACGTATATGGTTTTGGGGTAAACAGAAACATTAATACCTCAAAAAGTATCAATCACTATTTAGAAACTCACTCAATTGATTTGGCGGTATTTCAAGAATGGCGATATGGTTCTGGACGCATAAGCAAAGAGTTATTTCCACATCAATTAGGTTTCCCCTTTATCAACAGCAAGCGTGTAGGGTTATATTTAGTTTCTAAATATCCAATCGTTAACTCTGGAATTATTCCTTTTACGAATGTCCCGTCTAGCGTTGGTGGATTTGCAGACATCCTTATTAACAATACTACGGTTCGTATTTATGCAATACATTTGGAAACAACTAGGGTTAAGTCTGAAGATTATCACGTACTGAAAAAATTAGAATTTGATTCCGTTTCTACCTATAAAGCTAAAAACCTAGCACAACGCTTAAAATATTCTATGCAAAAAAGGGCACAACAAGTGGATGACATTAAGAATCATATGAAAGACTGTCCTTACCCATCAATCATTATGGGCGACCTGAACGACACTCCTCAAAGCTATGCATACCAACAACTTTTAGAAGGTAAAAATGATGCGTTTGTGGAAGCTGGGCATGGTTTCGAAGCAACCTACCTCAAACCATTTCCAATCTTAAGAATAGATTTTATACTAGCTGATAAATCTATTGATTGTTTAAATTATGGTTCAACAGATAGTATTTATTCGGACCATAAACTCATCTTTGCAGACCTTTTAATTAACAAATAGTAATGGAATTTTTAGATCCGAAATTATCTCAATACTCCGAAGATCATACATCACCAGAAAATGACCTTCTAAAAGAGCTAAACCGTGAGACCTACGCAAACGTTTTAATTCCTCGTATGCTATCGGGGCATTTACAAGGGCGTGTCTTAAGTATGTTCAGTAAGATGATTCGACCGAAAACCATTTTGGAAATTGGAACGTATACAGGTTATTCTGCGTTATGTTTGGCTGAAGGACTAGCAGATAACGGTACATTAATAACCATTGACGTTAATGAAGAGTTAGAAGATATGACTCGACGATACTTCGATAAATCCCCTTTCAAAAACAACATAGAGTTTCACATTGCGAATGCACTAGATGTGGTGCCACAAATTGACAAATCTATAGATTTAGTCTTCATTGACGCGGATAAAGAGAACTACAGTAATTACTTTGATTTGGTTATAGACAAAATGCCTTCAGGAGGAATTATTATCGCTGATAATGTGTTGTGGAGTGGCAAAGTCTTGGATGAAAAACAGTTAACAAAAGACGATGAGACTAAAGCTTTAGATGCATTCAACAAAAAAATCCATCTAGATGAAAGAGTTGAAAATGTGCTTATGCCAATTAGAGATGGGTTAATGGTTGTACGAAAAAAGTAAGGTTGTACTTTTGTCTTAAATTCTTAAGAAATATGCGATCACTATACATATTTGTACTTGCACTAACCGTAGGTCTTTCTGCGTGCGATTCTGGTTCTAATAATACATCAACCTCAAAAACTCATAAAAAAGAACGACAAATTAACCTTATATCCGCTGACTCAATATTGCAAACCTATGGTGAAGGTTTATATGCTCAAATGAACATAACTGAAGGAGACGTTCTTCTGAAACTTGAAATGGAAAAGGCTCCATTAACGGTTGCAAACTTTGTTGCACTGGCAGAGGGAACTATGCCTAATAAAGCAAAAGATCTTGGTGTTCCTTTCTATGATGGTCTTACTTTTCATAGGGTCATTAACGTTGCAAACGGAGATGGTGATAACTTCATGATTCAGGGTGGAGATCCAGAAGGTACAGGAATGGGTGGACCGGGTTATCAGTTTCGAAACGAGATCGTTCCTAGTTTAAGTCACAACAGGCCAGGTATTTTAGCCATGGCAAACAGTGGCCCGAATACAAACGGTAGCCAATTCTATATTACAAATGGTCCAAGACAGCAACTTGATGGTAGCTACAATATATTTGGTAAGGTTGTATCAGGTCAAAGCAGTGTGGATCAAACCCTCAAAGGGGATAAAATATACTTTGTTAAAATAATTCGCGTTGGAGAAGCAGCAAAAAATTTCGATGCACTTAACGTCTTTAATTCATTAAAATAAGCTCTATGCAAACTGTTGACAATTTCAATTTTCAAGATAAAAAAGCGATCATCCGTGTTGATTTTAATGTTCCATTAAATGCATCAATGGAAATCACAGATGACGCTCGAATGTCTGCTGCTGTACCGACAATAAAAAAAGTCCTTAATGACGGTGGCTCAGCAATTCTCATGAGTCATTTGGGAAGACCGAAAAATGGCCCAGAGGACATTTATTCTTTAAAACACGTTGTTTCCCACTTAACAAAACTAACTGGTGCTAGCGTGTTATTTGCAAATGATTGTATTGGCCAAGAAGCAACGAACTTAGCAAATGACTTAAAGCCCGGTGAAATCTTACTTTTAGAAAATTTGCGGTTTTATTCGGAAGAGAAATCTGGAGATGCTGGCTTCGCCGAAAAACTATCGAAATATGGAGACATATACGTTAATGATGCTTTTGGCACCGCACACAGAGCCCATGCCTCAACTTCGGTAATTGCACAATTTTTTGGCTCAAATAAATGCTTTGGCTACATCATGGCAAATGAAATAGGAAACGCAAATAAGGTAATTGCGGATCCTGAGAAGCCATTTACTGCTATTGTTGGGGGTGCAAAGGTTTCAGACAAATTGTTAATTCTCGAAAATCTAATGAATGTAGCCGACTCCATCCTAATTGGAGGGGGTATGGCATACACGTTTATTGCTGCACAAGGTGGCAAAATAGGCAATAGTCTTTTTGAACAAGATCGTGTTGGACTTGCATTAGAGTTATTAGAAAAAGCTAAAGCCAAAGGAGTATCAATCTTTTTGCCGACAGATTCCGTATGTGCAGATGGTTTTAGTAACGATGGTGGTGTTCAGACATGCCAAAGCAATGAAATTCCTGACGGATGGATGGGTTTAGATATTGGTCCTGATGCTGTAGAACAATATTCCAATGAAATTCTTCGGTCAAAGACCATTTTATGGAATGGTCCGATGGGTGTTTTTGAATTCAGTAATTTTGAAAATGGGACGAAAAGTGTTGCGTTGTCAGTAGCAGGTGCAACAAGTGACGGAGCATTTTCATTAATTGGCGGTGGTGATAGTGCAGCTGCAATAAAGCAGTTCAATCTGATTGATGAAGTTAGTTATGTTTCTACTGGTGGTGGAGCACTTTTGGAGTATTTTGAAGGAAAAGAGTTGCCTGGAATTGCAGCAATTACTTCTTCCGCTCAAAACGGGTAATTTATCCGCTCCTACAAATATTTAAAGGGTAATTACCCACTATCTTGTGTTTTGTAAAAATAATTGGCTTGATTTTCAATTATATACAGAATATTCGACTAAAACATGTTGTCGATTACACTAAATCTTCCATCTTAGCAGTTCAATATCGAACAATATAGTTTTATAGCCTATACGTACATGTGCTTTTATTAGGTCAGGTAGTTTTTAGAAAACCACTTGTCCGACCAACGTATTCCATGAAAAAACCAAAACAATTAAATAAAAACACAATGAAAACAATCTTATTAGTTACAACAATTTTTATGACAATGCTGTCTTTTCAGAAAGGACCAGAAACTGTCGCTGATAAAAAGCTAACTGCAACCTTTATGGGTTCAAACGATGATGGTGAATATAAATACAAAGACGCCAATGGCACAATGCACGTGTTCCAAGAGTTAGGAGACGACGTTGACTACGACTTGGTTGACGATGAATACATCGGAAAAAAATTCGCAATCGTATGGGAAGTTGCTGAAGCTGACGAATATGATGATGAAGGGGAAGCTACTGGCGAAACGTATAACATTAATCGTATAATATCTCTTTCTATAGCGAAATAGAAAGTAAGTATTTGCATACAAATAAAGGCTGGGGTTAATCCTCAGCCTTTTTATTTATCTAAAATTTTTATTTCCACTCTGCGGTTCTTAGCTTGACCTTTAACAGTATCATTACTATCTATAGGCTCGTTTGGTCCATATCCTTCAATTCGCAGTCGTGACTTGTCAACTCCTTGTACAATCAAAAACCTTTTTACGGCTTTTGCCCTATCTTCACTTAGTTTCATATTGTGCTCATAGCCTCCTACCGCACTCGTGTGCCCTCCAATTTCAATTCGCAAGTCTACATGTGACTGGAGCAGTTTAAACAACGCAGTAAGGCTAACAATAGACTCAGGTAATAAATCAGACTTGTCGTTGTCGAAATAAACGTTTTCCAAGACAAAGCGGTCTCCGACGCTTAACGTATCAATTCTACTACCAATAGACACAGCTGTATCAACATGTGTCACCACAAGGTTGACTGGCTGATTATCCAAATTACACTTGCAGTCTGATGAGTCTGAAATAAGGGTCAAAGTCGCATCATCCATTATGTAGTATGCTTCGGCAGAGTAGCCATTTACCTTAGTTAAAGCAATATCATCTAATCGCTTAAAGCTTCCGATGGTGACATACTTTTCTCCACCCTTCGCTTTATATCTACATTGCAATAACATCCACTTGGTCTTATAAGGCAAATAACTTTCATTTAAGAGAATATCTGGTTCTGAGTTTATTACCGCAGTTACATCATCCACAGGTTTCTTGCTAAAATGGGCACCCAAACCATTGCTTGTATAAGAACACTGATTTGCAAGTTTTACATAGATTGAAAAACAGTATAAGCTATCTTTCTTTAATGGTTTTCGAAGTCGGTTCTGAACATACTCAATATCTTTTACTAAGCTATACACTCGAAAACCAATACAGCCTGTGCCAGATTTACAGTCTTCAGAAAGAAAGAAATCTGGAGTTGGAGTAACAGGACGCCAATTATCAACTTGTTCGGTAAACGACGCCATAGATGTACTCAAGGAAGGGTGATCTTCAAACATTGGGTTGGATATCAGGTTATCTAATCTATTTGGCCAGTAAGGTGCGGTGTCTAACAAATGAGGGGAGGAGAGTCTCTCTTCTTCATTCAAGTAATATGCTAATTCATTTGCACCCCTCAAGTTTGCATATTGAGTCTGGATTTTGGATTGCTTAAACCTATCTTGGTGTTGAAACACTTTGTATTCTCCGTACTCAATGCGTATATCAACCTGCGTTATTCCTTGAATTATCGTTGTTTCCTTAAATCCAGAACTTGAAACCAACGCTCCGTTTTTATATACTTGAGATAATACTTTTTCACCTGTTAAGTCATAAAATATTACATCACCATCAAATGATGAAACCTTGTTTTTTACATCTGCCTTGTATCGAGCTTCTTTAAGAACTACTCCATCCACAGAATAAAATTGCCAATTTCCTTGCTGTAAGGTGTATGTGTCAATTAACCCAGTAAGCTCCGATTTACTTTTAACTTTAACAAAATCACCTGCTTGTGTTTTGATAAGCGTGTCGTAATACATCGTGTCTTGCGCCAACGACTGTAACGGCAAAACCAATAATATTAATCCAAGAATCCTGAGCATATTAAAGCAATAAACTACAACTAATAACGTGATTTAGCCAAAAGTAATCTATGCAAACAACGTTTTCTTGAAATTGCTCTTAGTGCTTTCGTGTTCTCTTAACAACTCCACCAGTTACTTCCTTAATACGTTGTACATAGAAAAACGCCTTAGGGTCAACCTCAGTAATTGCTTCTTTTAGTTTGTGAACCTCGAGACGTGTTGCAATAGTCATTACGATATCGCAATCATGTCGTACCTCAAAAGATGTAGGTAAATAGCCTCTTTCACCTTTATATACGGAAATAGCCTTCTTAAAGTCTTTTACAATAATTCGCTTCACTTCTTCATGATTCTCCGACACAATCGTAAGTGCAGTATATTCTTCAAAACCGTCTACAACGTAATCCGATACTTTTACAGCTGTGTAATATGTTAAAATTGAATACAAGGCAGTTTCAAGATTAAATGCAAATGCAGCTAATAAGAACAGAATGCTATTCACAAACAAAACAATCTCTCCAGTAGAAAGCCCCAGCTTCTTGTTGGTATAATGTGCAACGACTTCAAAACCGTCTATTACTCCTCCACCTTTTATTACAAAACCAACAGCTAATCCCATGAGTAAACCACCAAAAACTGCAATTAAAATCTTGTCTGAACCATGCTTTAGAATAGGATCAATTTGGATAATATTCATGAAAATTGCCAAAAGCCCTACAGCAATAAGAACTTGAGTGGCAAAGGTTATTCCCATCTTTTTGTACCCCATTACGACGAAAGGAAGATTAAAAAGAAGTAAGAAAATACTGATGTTTATATGGGTGACCTCATGAACCAAAATGGAAATTCCAGTTATTCCTCCATCCAAAAAATGATTGGGAATCATGAATCCTTGTAATGCGACAATCGCACAAAAAACGCCTAAACATGTATAAATAATTGATGGAATTGATAAAATAGAACTCCAATGAATTTTATTCATAACCTTACTGTTCTGAAATTAAGTCTTGTAGATGTTTTTGTTTGGTAGGTTCGCGAAACTTTCTCGCATAGGGAGTATGATACGTGTGGCTTTTCAAAAATCTTATTTGTAGGTCATTCCACTCCTTGCGTGTGGACAAGTGTCCTAAATTCTTCATTTCTTGGAATAACGTTTCCCCAATTTTATAAAACTTATCAGTTCCCAAGTAATCTAAATCCGCATCACAAATTATTTGTTCTAGAAGCGTTGATGGCTTTTGTGGAATCTGAGTTGCTAAAATTAAACCATCAATGATTTTGATATCACTATCCGAATATCCCCAGTCTGGAAGAATGTCCAAGGTATACTCAACACCTTTTTGTTCGTGGGAAGCTTGAGACCACAAAAAACCTATATCGTGTACTAAAGCCGCGGTTCTAAGTAGATACGCATCGTTGCCTGAAATACCATACCGTTTAATATACTGATTGCAAACATCCAGTACATTCATGACATGATCCCATGTGTGGTAAGTATAGTCCGAAGCTATATTTTCAACAAACTTCTTCTTAATGAAACGCTTGAACCGACTAATGTTCATGATTCTCTTGGTATGACGCTTTAGTTATTAATATCCCTGTATTCTCAAAGATATAAAATTTATAGACTTTAGCATTAGGCAGTCTCCTACAGGCTCAGAATATTTGCCCACAGTCGATATGCTCCAGAAACCCCTGCTGGTAACTCTCGGAAAAACGAAAGTCCTGTGTAAACTATATTACCATCACCATGTTTGGCAATAATCAGGCTTCCCTTTTTCATGTCTTCGCCAGAATCATGCATTCCTAATACTTCGGTAAAATGACCCTCATCCCATTTATTCGGAAAATACAAACCGCGTTCTTGCACCCAGTGGTTAAAGTCAGATGGGGACAGTTTATTCGGACTATTTAATACTTTATGATCTGGTGCCAAAAACACTACTTCTGCGTCTTCTTCGGTGACCCGATCTCTTGACAAGGTAATTTCATAGGGCCCTAATGGTGCATGTTTTTGCCTGTGTGATGTGTTGTACTGCATAACCAAATTACCACCATCTGAGACGTATTTTGTTAATTTTTCATTTACCGATCCTAACCCCTCTAAAGTGTTTAATGCACGTATACCAAAAACGATTGCATCATACTGATTTAGGTCTTGTAATTGTAAATCCTGTATCGTTAAGGGAACAACAGCATAACCCATTTCTTGAGTGCTTTCCGCGACCTTATCACCAGCTCCTGCAACGTACCCAATACGTTTGCCAGACGTATATAAAGACACCTTAACAGCTTTAGCTTCCGAAGGTGGATACAGTGCTACTTCAGGAATATGGTCGTATTTCAATTGGTAAAACCCACGACCATAAATATACTCATCATCTTTAAAAACAGCTTTAATAGATCCAGTTACCTCGGTTTTTGTAGGTGTTACTTCAAAACTATAATGTTTACTTTCTCCAACTGACCCCGTCTCAGTTTTATAAAACATCGGTTCGCATTTCCAGCCAGTTGGCACTATCAATTCCACATAACCCGACGTGTTTGGTTTGCCAGAAACCACTTCAACATCTATTGTTTTTGACTCCTCTGAAGTAAACACATAAACATCCCGATCTATATTTACCATAACATTTGGTACAACGACTAGCGGTTGTACAACCGGACCTTTCACAGGATCGTTGGATCCATGAGTCATTGGAATTTTCACCTTAATTGGGTGTTCATTAATTTCAAGGGAAATATTTAAATAAAAAGGGTAGTCGTTCTCAGGCAAACCAATGTCCATTGGGTTCACAACATTATAGAGTCCTAGTTTCTTTTCCCCTGACAACCAATATGGTTGATATATAGTCTCAGGTACAGTCCAGTCGATCGTTTTTGAATAATAACGCCCTGACTTCAGATTTGTGCCTCCGGAGCTGATTGTTTCAAAAAATGCAGGTTGTATTTCTTTTACTGTGATATCGATATTTGACGACAGTTCAACACTGGTCTTTAACGATTGTCCAACATGTATGAGTTGTTCTTTAGATAACGCATCTGCTTTAAAACCAGCACATTTAAGTATAATAGAGTGCACTTGCTCCAGCTTTTTACGTTTTATTGATTGATCATTTATCTGTGCAATTTCGTCTCTGATACCAAATAGTGCATCAATGGATTTTTCTGGATGAGACACATCAAAAGCCTCAATTACCTTCGATATCATTTTGTCTATCTTATTCCCAAACCCAGCTTTTTCAAACGAGGTATTGGTTTCTGAAAGTAAGGTGGATGGAACGCCTTCTCCTTTTAATAGCTGTAAATATTCCCATTGCTCACTTTTTACTGGCGTGTTGCCAAACCCTTGACTTTTATGCTGACTTCGACTATGAGCAGATATATCAGAACCAGATTTACCCATTAATGGCAAATATTGGTTCACATTAATTTTTAAATATTGGTTTGGCGCTTTTGCAACCTGGTTGTCCATTTCTTCTACACTGCCATAAAACCAATAACTCGTATTCCAATAAATCTGTTTCGTTTCCCAAATATCCACTTTGTCAAGTTGGTCGGTAAACTTAGTTGGATCTGCAGCAGCAGCAAATGCTTCAACTGCCAACATTGCTGATGCTGTATGATGTCCGTGGGTAGGACGATCTTCATTAACTTCTGGTGAAAATCGAGTTATTATAATATCCGGTTTCAGGTTTCTAATTACCCAAACAACATCTGAAAGAACTTCTTCCTTCTCCCAAAAATTAAACGTTTCTTCGGGTGTCTTAGAGTATCCAAAATCAATGGCTCTTGTAAAAAACTGTGACGCTCCATCAATTCTTCTTGCCGCCAGTAGTTCTTGTGTTCTAACCAACCCAAGTTGTTCTCCAATCTCGGTTCCAATCAAATTTTGTCCTCCGTCACCTCGAGTTAGGCTTAAATAAGAAACGTCAACATTTTCGTAATTGGTAAGATAACTAATTAGTCGTGTGTTTTCATCATCGGGATGTGCTGCTATATATAGTACAGTGCCCAATTTACCGAGTTTCTTAACATCTTTAAGAATCTCTGATGAGCTTACAGTTGTTTGTGCAAACAACACTGTATTGAACATTAGCGTAATCAGTAATACTACCTTCTGGATTTTATTGTTCATTTATTCTTTTCTAAATAATCTATAAAACTTGTATTGCATCGAAGCAGAATTTGATATACGTTTTCAAAACCCTCTTGGCCACCGTAATAGGGATCGGGTACATCTCCGTGCTTGTCTATTATATCAAAATCTCTCATTTTTAACAGTTGCGCTCGAACATTGTTCGTAGGTTTTATGGTTGTCAAATCATCAACATTTGACTGGTCCATTGCAACTATGTAATCATATTGTAGGAAGTCTTGTTCTGTGCATTTTCGCGTTTTGCTCGGAAGTGTAACCCCATGGCTTAGAGCTGTTGCAACCATTCGTTTATCGGGCGATGCACCAATATGGTATCCAGCCGTTCCTGCAGAATCTACTGTATACTTATCGCCAATACCCATTTCATTTAATAGGTGCAGAAAAACACCTTCAGCCATCGGGGAACGACAGATATTTCCTAAACAAACAAACAGTATTTTCTTCGAATACATATAAAAAATCAATAATACGAATATCAAATTTTGAATTCTGATTTTCTTACTAATCTTTGTGTTTATGAAGTCATTAACGGTAATCTTATTCGTCCTGTTTCTTTTTGGTTGTCAGAAACAAGAAACCGATTCAACGGAACCACAGGAAAGAACATATGCCATTGCTGAAGTTGCAACCCGATTAGGCAACATGTACTTTTGGTTATACGATGAAACGCCAAACCATAAGGCGAAATTTATGGAATTGGCAAAGGAAAATCATTATGATCAGTTTACATTCAACCGAGTAATTCAGAATTTCGTTGTGCAAGGTGGATGTCCAGACTCTGTTCAATATTTTGAAAACTCACCATTTCTATTAGAGCCAGAGTTTCTTGATACCTTTAAACATACCTACGGTGCCTTAGGAATGGGTCGTGACGACAACCCTCAAAAATTATCTAACGCTTGTCAGTTTTATATTGTCAACAAAGAAACCGGCTTACCTCAACTTGACGGGGACTACATGATTTTTGGTAAGATAGTTAAAGGAAAAGACGTGCTAGAGTTGATAGAATCTCAAAAGACAAACCCAAACGACCAGCCCATTGAACAAATTCCTTTAAACGTTTCAATTCTACAATTTTCAGAAAAAACCCTTGCCGATTCTTTTGATCTGGTCCTTTAATAGAAGTTATGCCGTTTGCGTGTTGAGCCTTGCTCCTGGCGTTGCTAAGTGAGTTTTTGGGTTTATCCATAACCACAATATCATCACTGCTGTAAATGCCCATATCGCTGGGCCAATCCATGCAGAAACCGCCGTATTGCTATAAGCAAACGGGATTCCAACTGCAATTACAAGTAAGCGAACGGTATCCAAAATTTTGGCTCCTTTCATATTGTCAAGTAACCTACCATGTGCCAAGACAGAAAAAAGGATTGTCAATACAAGAACCAACAGGTGTTTATTCTCAATTAGATCACTAAACACGGTTTTCTTTGGGTCTTCAACGATTCCAAATAAGGAAACAAAAAAGACAAGCGTGAGCAGATTGTTTAGAAGCATGTATAGTCCAAAAGATTTTGTAATTGGTCTAACATGTAGCAATCTATTTCCATTTTCATCTACTTCAAACTGATTTGGCAAATATCCTACATCGTCTGGAGTCCAAACTGGTTTAGCAAAAAACAACTTTATTTTATCTTTAAACTTTGATGCTAATTTCGCTCGTTTATATAAATCTTTCCAGTAGAAAAACACCGAGTTGTATGCGTTTTCACTTGTAAACCCTGTCGTGATTCCATAATCTGGTTCCTCTTCTTCTGGTGTATAAGTACCGAACATATGATCCCAGAACATAAATACATGGCCATAGTTATGGTCGATGTATTTTTCATTTCTAGCATGATGCACTCTATGGTTTGACGGAGTTGAAAATATCTTTTCTAAAAAGCCTAGTTTACCTATCAATCTGCTATGGGTAACAAACTGGAACGCTCCGACAAATAAAATAGTAGAAAGTGCCAACGCTGGAGGAAAACCAAACACAGGCATCCAAATGAAGAACAACGAGCGATTGATTACAGCGAAAAATGACACCCTAAATACCGTTGAAATATTAATGTCTTCACTCTGGTGGTGAACAATATGGGCTGCCCATAAAAAGTTGATTTCATGGCTCAGCCTATGATGCCAATACGCCAAAAAGTCCGCAACCAATAGGCCTCCAAACCATGTAACCCAAGTCATTGGGTTTGACAAATCCGTTGCATCAAATGGAATTGACCACAAGGCAACGTTCTCAAATACCCATACAGCAGCTACATAGAAAATGTAATACCAAAAAAATGCAAAAACCCTCTCAAGGATTCCACAAGACAGATTGACCAAAAAATCCGAAAATGTATATGTGTTTACATCTCTTCGTATTGCGACAATCTTCTCGATTATCATTAGAAGAGCTAAAACCGAAAGCAGTATTATCCAACCTTTAGCCGTCATTCTTTAAAATTTGCACAAAGCTACAAAATAGCACTTTGAAATTATTATTAACTGACAACAATCATTCAGCTTGATTTGTTCCATTTACTAGCCTAAATAAACCGAAAAACATTACAGTCATAAAAATTGACATAAGAACATGACTAATGTCGTGGTAGTTAAACCAGCAACTGATACTAATTTGGTTAGAATAAACCAGGCCAGGAATGGCGCTATAAACCAATGCTGCGATTACAATTTTACTTGACTTCTTTTTTAGTTTGATTACAGAAACTATGTGCAAAGGCAACACCACTCCAATTAATCCTATTACAGAGTTAACTTGCGTTACCTTGAAAGCTTCGACGATGCCAATTCTTAAAAAGTAAATCATGCTACAAACTGCGACAAAATATTGAATTACTACCCACGTCGTAATCCCCTTTTTAATACTATTTGTAAGGTTAGATTTAATTAGTTGAATACTTCCAATTTGCAGAAAAAGTATTCCAGTTGCTCCACATATCCAGCCTATTACCTTCATTTCTGGTATTACATACGCTTGTAAGCCATGTCCTAACCACGCTGCGCTGGTCATGCCGATTCCAAAAATTAAGAAATACATTCTAAACCATGGATAGGAAGGATGATTTTTGTCCGACACTCGACTGAAAAAATAAAATGCCGTCCAGCAAACCAAGGCTACCAAAAAGTCTGTTAGTGTGGTAACGGGCTCCCGCCATTCAAAAGATCCAAGAAATATAGTTGGGTTAAGAATTGAACTAAAAATCACAGTACAAAACTACCATTTCTATTCTCATCAATAAGTTGGTTTTTTAAGAATAATTCGCCTGAAGTTACCCCCAAAGTCGGCGGACACGTCTGACACTACCTTTAAACTTGTATTTTCAATTATTGATTCCAAGCTTCGAGTGATATCGGTTGCGAGAATTGATGTAATACTATTTATTATTTTTCGCAAAAGCGAAATAGACAAACCCGTCTTTACAAACTTATCATACACAGCAATCTTTCCTTCAGGTTTTAAAACTCTTTCAACCTCATTAATACATGCGATCGGGTCTGGTATTACTGCCAAGATTAAATGAAGAATCACTATGTCAAAAGTCTTATCATCATAAAACAGTTTTTGTCCATCCATTACTTCCGACTTCACATCCTTGTTTAACAACTCAGCTCTTTGCTGGATTTTATGCACCATAGCTGGTGTGATATCAGTTGCTGTGATTTTGCAAGAACTTGGGATATAGTCTAAATCCAACCCAGTGCCTGCTCCAACAATTAGGATAGATTCCGTTCCGTCTAAATTTAATGATGCGATGGAATTTTTCCGAGAGTTGTTGGCAAACTTTACAGCCCAATTGTAAATTGGAGCATATATCGTGTAGCGAACCCGGTTCCATGAAACGGCATTTAGTTTTGTCATTTTATCACTGTATTCAGCTTTTCCCACATGTCATTAAGGAAGACGGTTGGTACTAAAGAGTTGTCTGGGTTGTCCCCCATTCGTATAACAATTAGATTCTGACTTGGAATAATATTTAAAAATTGACCGTTTTTACCCAACCCAGAAATCATGTCTGAAGGGGCATTTGCGGAAATTGGTTTCTTGATTACAAACTGTAAACCAGGCAATTGGTGCGACTCTTTTCCATTCAACCACCATAAATATCCATATGATTTATTCAAGTCTTGACTGGTGTTTACCATTTGATTGTAGAAGATTTCGTCACCTAAAATTGAGGTTTCGTTCCAATCACCACGGTTAAGTACTAGCAACCCAAAGCGTGCCATAGAGCGCGCCGTACTGAAATAGACATGATTGTAATCAACATAACGCCACTCCCCTTCCATACCAATCGGGTTTCTCAACTCACTATTGAAATAGTCATCAAAATTTTGACCAGTTGCTGCTTGAACTACACTGTCCAAAATGGTATATGGTGCGTTGTGATACGCCCATCTATCTCCAGCGTCTGCTTTATATGTTAAGCAACTTTTTTCTGTACAATCCGAATTTCCAGAATCATCTAATCCGCTCGTCATACAAAGTTGATTTCTAATTGTGATCTTCTCTTGTTGTTCTGAAGTGGTGCTTGTCCAATCGCCTAAATAGGATGATGTCTTATCTGTTATTTGTAGATAACCCTGTTGTTGCGCTTGCCCAACTAAAAACGAGGTGAGTGTTTTTCCTGCTGAGGCCCAATACCATTGAGACGATGCATTAAAGTTTCCAAGATTCAAAATATCCTTTCCATTGTAATGCTCTAATACGATTTTACCATCCTTCAGCACCAGAAAAGCACGAGTTCCAGCATCATCCATAAACTGATAAAGATCAGAAATCTTTGATGTGTCCCAGCTTAATGTCTCTGGACTAACTTTGTCCCAAGTGTCGCTTCCAATAGGTGGAAAGTATAAGTCTTCCAAATTAGTGTCAGTTGGCGGATCATTTATCGGTGCATCTTTCTCTTTGCAACCGTATACAAATAAAAAGATGAATAAAAGATAGTAGAGTGATTGTTTCATTTACTCAAATATACCAATATTAGAGTGATACTGGTTCGTAAGAATTGATGCTCAAAAAATGATTATTATCACTATCTCTGTCTAAATATCGTGATACCTTTGTCAGATTGAAGCGGTTTATAGCCATATCGTTATGCGTTGTTTTGTGTTCAAGCTTTGCTCTGAACATTGCTGTGTTTACATGGTTTCAAATTGAAAAAAGTTACATTGTATCTGAGCTATGTGAAAATAGGTTTGTCGAGGACTCTGACTGTGGTGGGCATTGTGTGCTTGCAAAAAAGATAGATGACGTTCAACCACAAAAAGGTATTGTAATTGAATTAAAGCTCTTGTCTTTTATTTTAGAATCTCACCCTGTTTCCTTTAATCAACAAATAATTTCTACTGCTATCTGTGATCGAGATTATTCTTTTTATACCTCACCTGACTTAAGTGGATTGTTAAAACCACCAATTTCTTAAAACGTCATCCTAAGCCAAACAACATTTTACAATTTTTAACTTAAAATAATTACATGCGCTTAATAGCAGTATGTACTATTGTGTTATTGTCTAACATGATAGTACAGGCTTGTGATGCCTGTGGCTGTTCCACTGGTGGCGTTGGTTTTGGATATGTGCCCTTTCAAAAAAAACATCTGATTGGGTTGACATATCAATACAATCAGTTCACCACCGAACACCCACCCTTATTCGCAAATGAGGATAGAACAACAAGCATAGACGATTTTAACACAGCTGTGCTGTGGGGTAGATACTATTTTACAGAGAAGTTTATGGTCTCTGGCTACGTTCCATTTAAGAACAACTCAGTTGTCGAGAACTCTTCAAAAACAATTGTACGGGGCATTGGGGACATTAGAATCCAGCCTTTATACGGAATCGTGAATAAGGGTAACACCATGTCCGACAAACAATTGAATTTGTTTGTGGGAGGTTCGTTGGTAGTTCCTTCGGGCAGAATCGATAATGATACTCGTTTCACCCTTCCAAACTTACAGCCAGGAACAGGTACGTTTTCAGGAGGCATAAGCTACCTGTTCTCCGTTAGGAGATTTAACCTTGGTTTTAGTTCGGAAGTTGGAACGATGACATATGGAACGAATTCCAATGACTATCGCTTTGGTAATGAAATATCATCAACCAACATATTCTTCTATAGGTTTAAAAATGAACGTTCTACATTAATTCCTCAAATAGGTATTTATCAATTGCATCGTCAAAAAGACTATCTATATCATAGTCTAAATACAAAAAACCCGTTCAGTGGTGTTGAGCTTATTGCAGCACAAATTGGGTCATCATTGTACCTGAACTCTGTTGGGTTACGAGCATATTATCAAATACCAATTTCTTCCAATCTTTCAGACGGTTTAACGACTCCAAATCGTCTTTTCACTTTTCAATTCTTATATCTATTAAACACAAAAAAAGACACAAAATGAATTTTAAAAATATATCAATCATCGCAATAGTAACATTACTAACTTTTTCAATCAACGCTTGTAAGGACGATGAGGAGACTGTTACTCCAGAACCAACAGCTGTAACTTTTGATATTTCTGACCCTGTTGCAGGCACTATGTATGGAAAAGGGGATACTGTTTTTATCAATGGAATGATTTCTTATGATGTTGAAATGCACGGTTACGAAATCAACATTATTAATACCTCAAATAATGACACAGTTGTTTTTAACAAGCACGCACACTCAGATTCCAAAATGTTTCATATTCACGAACATTGGGTAAACAATGTTTCTGGACACAGCAACATGACGTTGAGTATTGAAGCTTTGACTGACCATTCTGGGGCTTCTCAAACTAAAGAAATCTCGTTTCATTGTCACCCAATGTAACAACACCTAATTTTTTTAACTAAAAAAGCCCGCATCAAATGAAGCGGGCTTTTTTGTTGTTAATACGCAATCCACTATTCGCTTTTTGCAAACTTGACAACTTTAACAGTACCATCAGCTGCAGTTAAGTGAGCAAAATAGTACCCTGTAGGTAGTGTAGATATATCAATTTTTTCCGTTGAACCGAGCTCATTCTTATATACTTGAGTCCCGCTTGAATTCAAAATTCGAACAGACTTTAAGTCTTTATCAGCTTCAAATGCTAACGTGCCAGAAGCTGGTACTGGGTATGCACTTGCAGTCCAATTTGAAGATTCTGCTTCTGGAGTTTGTGCTCCTGATTGAGACACATCCATGCCGTCTTCCTCTTCGCCAATCATAACCGTACTGCGTTTGTTTTTAGCATTAATGATTATCTTAAATGTTTTGGTTACAATACACCCAGAATTTGTGTCTTTAGCAATTAATTTTACCGTGTAGATACCTGGTTTTTTGTATTCATGCTTTACTGGGTTGCCTCTATCTGAGTTGCCATCACCAAAAGACCAACCATATACTACATTTTTACTGTTGCTTCTTGCTTTGAACTGGACATTATTTCCATCTATTGTGTACTTCAATCGTGTTTTTAATCTGCAAGGCTTTTCAACTACTACTCTTTTACAAACACAGACCTTACACTTCGTTTTTGGATTAAAAGCAATTAAACACACTTCATAAACGCCGTACTTTTTGTACTTGTGTGTTGCACTAATACCGTGACCCGAAGTACCGTCACCCCACGACCAATAGTACAAAATTCCTTTTTCATTAGATTCTGCCATGGTAGCTATTTTGGTCCCATTTTGCTTGTACGTAAAACTTGCTCGTAAATCGCAGTCCGTTTTACCCTTTACAATTACACGTTTGCATACTTTAATCTCACAACCTTTGCTTGTTTCTGTTTTTTCAGTGAAAATTAACACGCAAACTTCGTAGGTTCCTGGTTTTTTGTACGTGTGTTTTACTTCAGCTCCTTTAGCTGATTCATCATCACCAAACTTCCATACGTAACGAGCCGTTTTTCCATTCGATTTTGCGTTAAACTTAAAATCGTTTCCATCCTGTGAGAACACAAACTCTCCTTTTAATTCACATGGGTCCTCAAACTTCACATCTTTGCAAACTCGGACAACACATCCTGTAGTTGTGTCTTTGGCAACCAAACAAATAGTGTATCCACCAACTTTTGTATACGTGTGTTTTGATTCCCGACCACGCTCTGACGATCCGTCTCCAAACGTCCATCCGTATACCACAGATTTACTGTTTGATTTTGCAGCAACTTTAACCGTTAAACCATCACGACTAAACTCGAAAGCCGCTTCTAGTTTACATGGGTTCTCAACTTTAATTTCTTTACAAACTCTTGCTTCACAACCAGTCACTGTGTCTTTTGCAATTAGGCATACTTTGTACCCTCCTTCTTTGGAGTATGTGTGCTTTACTGCTGCTCCTCTTTCCGCCGAGTTATCACCTAAACTCCAGCCATAAACTACCGTTTTACTGTTTGATTTCGCTTCAAACTTTGCCGTCAATCCATCAGTTGCAGACGAGAAGTCAACCTTTAATAAGTTACAATTGTTAATCTTGATTCGTTTGCACACAGTAGTGGAACATCTTGTTTTGGTTGTTTTGTCAAAACCATAGGCTGTTAAACATACTTTGTAATATCCCGCTGAATCATACGTCTGTTTAACCTCCTTGTCTTTAGACCCCTTTTTGTTACCGAAGTCCCATTCAAAAGCTAATGCACCTTTTGAAGCAACGGCAATATATTTTACGGTTTTAGACTGATGATCAACCACATATTTAAAATCTAATTTGTCAATGCATTGCGTCTGTGCATTTACTGTTGTAAGTATGATTGAAAATAAAAGTAAAAAGAATGACTTACCTAGTAAGTATGTTTTCTGAGTGAATGATTTTTTCATAAAGTGCTATTAAGTATTTTGTTGTATACTTTTTAGTCTATAGGTTTGTTAGAAGGTTGCTTTGCACTTATGAAAAAACTTTTAAAGCATTAATAATCAGTTTGTTTTATTTTAAAAATGATATTAGACGACGATTTTAACCCACCATTGACAGTAACCAACATCCTTAAAAGGTGGGAAACCAAAAGAGTGAGATTTAATGTTACATTATTAATTTTCATTGTAATTATGTCTGGTTTAGAGCATTTAATAAACTCAAAAGATAGTAGTTACTGGACAAGCTATTGGCGCGAAGTATCGCTTTGTTTGCTTATCGCTAACGTAGCATTTTCAGTCGTTTACCTTTTGGAGTTTTGGGCTAAGTTTAAAACACGCCATTTTTTAACTACCTTGAATTCGATACGTTTGTTCGAATATGGTTTGTCAATATCCATAGTAATAGTCGTCATAACCGGAATTATATCTATCTTCCGTTTTCAATAAAATGGCTCATAATCATCAACGATCTAATTCAAACTTAAAAGTTGCCTTTTTTCTAAATCTTGGTTTTACTATTCTAGAAATTATCGTTGGGCTGTATGTAAATAGTGTCGCAATCCTGTCTGATGCTGTCCATGATTTTGGAGACAGTTTGTCTTTAGGGCTTTCCTGGATGTTAGAAAAGAAAGCACAACAAAAGCCAGATAAAAAATACTCCTTTGGGTACGCAAGGTTCTCCCTTTTAGGTGCTTTAATAAATTCTGTTGTCATAATTATTAGTTCTGGCTTTATCGTGTCTGAGGCGATTGAACGAATCATTAATCCTGAACAATCAAATGCACAAGGAATGTTTCTTTTTGCCCTTGTCGGGATATCTGTAAACGGCTATGCTGCTTGGCGCCTAAGTACTGGCAAAACCATGAATGAACGTGTTATTTCATGGCACTTAATTGAAGACGTTCTGGGTTGGGTTGCCATTCTGGTGGTTTCAGTAATATTAATGTTCAAAGATGTTCCGTTCCTTGATCCAATTTTGTCGTTGGCAATTACATTTTACATCCTATGGAATGTGATTAAGCGCTTAAAAGAAACTGTGTTTCTCTTTTTACAAGGAACTCCAAACGATGTTGATGTGGATAGTATTGAAGCCAAAATAAGGAGCGTTAAAGGAGTAGATAATGTACACCACACGCATGTATGGTCGTTGGAAGGTGAACAGCATGTTTTTACTACTCACATTAAATTGTTACCAATAAATAATTTGTCGGAACTGCTGTCTGTAAAAAATGAGGTTAAAGAAGTAATGGAAAAGTACTCGTTTAAACATTATACCATAGAAACCGAGTTGACAGATGAACTGTGTGGAGAAGGCGCAATACCCGTTCAGAATATTTCAAAGTGAAATTTTAGTTGACGTTTTAATATCATCTAACACCATGTGACTTGTAATGTCTTTGATATTATCAATCTTGCCAACTTTCTCAACCAAAAAGTCTCTATAATCCTTGACGTCCGCTACTCGAACTTTTGCCATAAAATCATAACGACCCGAAGTGTGGTATAGTTCCGTAACCTCGTTTATATCAGTCAATGCAGCTACTAGTTTTTCACGACTACCCGCAACATGTTCTTTGATTGTAATGTTCATAAAGACAACAAGGTCTTTATTCAGTAAAGACGGATTTACCAGTGCAACGTACTTGTCGATAATGCCTAACCGTTCAAGTTTTCGTATTCTCTCATAAACAGGAGTTTGCGTTAAACCTATTGAATCAGCCAAATTTTTAGCAGTTAGCTTGCCATCTGATTGTAAGAGGTTTAAAATTTTCTTGTCTGTCTCATCAAGTACATGCATCGTTTAAATATTACTTAAAAAGGGAAAAAGCCTATGTTTAATCAATAATAAGTTTTTTTTACTTAAATCAGGTTGTTAATTAGTTAAAAACTAACAAAACTTATTGAGATTTAAACGAATTCGTTTTAAGTATATTTATAAATCGATAGATGTAGTGTATTTAAGTTCTTCTAAAACAATGTGACTATCAATGTCCTTGACGTTTTCAATAGGCGTAATTTTATCCAACAAAAAGTCTCTGTATTCAGAAACTTTAGACACCCTTACTTTTGCTATGAAATCAAATCTTCCGGAGGTATGGTAGAGTTCAACTACTTGTGGAAGTTCGGTTATACTCTTGACAAACGATTCCCTGCTACCAATTTTGTGCTCTTGGATAGTAATATTCATTAATACTACTAAACTCTTGTCCAGCAATTCCGGTTCCACAAGAGCCACATATCGCTTGATTATTCCGTTTCGTTCTAATTTTTTTACTCTTTCGTAAACCGGTGTTTGGGATAACCCAATTCGGTCTCCTATGTTTTTGGCGGTTAGTTTGGCATCACTTTGGAGAAGCTTGAGTATTTTTACATCAATCTCATCCAGGGAGGTCCCGTTTTTCATAATGTTTTTTATAGTGGTAAATGAGTGCCAACAACATTCTTATGTATTAACTCACACCCATATACTATTATTGTGCTCATACTAAGAATATTTTACTGTTTTTTTATAGCACAACAGAACATTGTGCTGGAAGTCCTGATTATTCTATTTATTACGAGTTCTTTTCCACTGTAACAGCACTGGAAGTACTAGTAAATCACTAAGAACAGCAAATACAATTGTTAAGCTGACCAACACGCCAAAATAGTAGTTACTCGTAAAACTTGATAGTGCCAACACGATGAAGCCTAAAAATAAAATAATTGATGTAATAATTATTGCCTTACCAGTTGTAACAAAAGTGTTTTCAATGGCGTCTGACAGCGTTTCTCCTTTGTCAAGTTCAAGTTTCAATTTACTTAGAAAGTGAATAGTGTCATCAACTGTAATACCGAAAGCTATTGCAAATATCAATGCCGTAGAAACGTTTAGGTTAATTTTCAAAACGTACATCAGAATCGTTACTGCTAACAAAGGAATTAGGTTAGGGATTAGCGCAATCAACACAATCTTAAAAGATTTGTATATGAAGGCGATTAAAAGACTCACTAAAAAAAACGCTATTATTAGTCCTTCAACCATGTCTCGAACAATCCTTTTATTGTTCTGATCAATTAAATGTGACATGCCTGTCACTGTAATATTCAATGAAGGACAATTAACTTGTGCAAATTCTTCAAGGTCCTTATCTTTTGCAACGCTGCGGTGACCTCCAATATCCTTAACCAAGCCACTAACCCTGGACATTTGCAGTTCCTTATTAACTAATAATCGTGCGTTTTTTGTACGTAAAGCACTTTTAACTTCTCGTGAAACAAAATTTAATTGATTGTCTGAAACCACATTATCCTTTAATGATTCGCCCGTTTTCGCTTCATAAAGTCTTCTAACTACAGTGGCAATGCTGTAAACTGAATTAGCAGCATAACTTGAATTAATGTACTGTGTTAGTGTATCAATTTCTTTAAGAATTTTTGGCGAGGTAAAATTTATTGCGGTCTTATTTGTATCTTTTATCGTTATAGCTACTTCAAATGAGCGCAGTCCTGAATAATTTTTTTCAATGTAGTTAAAGCCTTTTTTGAAACGATCATTATCCGGCAACTCCTCAGTAAGGTAATTGTCTGCTTTTAAGTTGCTAGCTGTCCAAACACCCGCTGTCATTGCCACGCCAAAGCAAATAAGAACAGCTGGCTTGTTTCGCAGAATAGCGTAATAACATTTTGTTAATAGTACGTTTGTTTTAACCCCATTTTGACTTGTTGTAATCTTTGGAATTGGGGTTAAAAGTAAAAATGCAGGAAACAAGGTGTACGTCAACAAAAAAGCTATTCCCACACCTGCTGCTGCAAAAATCCCAAACTCTCTTATCGGTACAATGCTTGAAGTTAGCAGAGTTAAAAAGCCAATAATAGTAGTTAACGTTGTTAAAAATGTTGCCTTTCCAACCTCCCTGTATGCATTTATTAGGGACTCTGATTTATTTAATCCAAGCCTCAACTCGTCAATGTACTTGTGCAAAATGTGAACAACATCAGAGGTTCCAATAACAAAAAGAATAGCTGGAATTATTGAGCTAAATAGTCCTAATGGTATGTGCAATATTGCCATTATTCCGAGGGTCCAAATTGTTGTTACACCAATAACTAGCAGTGGCCCTGCCAAACCCCAAACTGTTTTATAGATAAAACCTAATACAATTAGCACTACGCACATGGATAACAACGTAAACAATATCATTTCACGCTGCATTGTGTCAAGTATGTGTTTTTGACCAATAATGCGACCACCTAAATAGAAATCATTGAAACCACAATTTCTTAATACCCTTGTTAAATCGTTCTTATACACTACTGCTTCCTCATTGGAAAGAGCATATTTCCCCAGAATTTGGATACAAAATCCGTGGTGATTTTGAGCTATGTACGTTCCTACTAATTCGCTTTCATCAACGATATACTGGGAGTCGCGTTCTGCCATTTCCGGATCTTGTGGGTGAACATATGGAAATTGAATAATACCAACTATGGAGGAATATGAGAGATAATTGGCATTTGTAATTGACGAAACAGCATTCACATTCTTTAACGACAGCAATGAGTCTGTTAGTTTTTCGATTTCTTTTAATACATGGGGGTTGAACACACTCTTGTCAGTTTTCACAGCAACGATTGTCCGCTCACTTGAATCAAGAAATGCTTTTTTATACGTTTCGTAAAACTGTATTTGCTCATTTTCTCTGGGGTAGTAACGTTCAAAATCGACTGAATAAGTTGTCCCTGTTAAAGCAAAGTATCCAAACAGTGTGGTTATTGTGGTAATTAATATAACCATCCAAACCGCTGAAGACGTTGTAAATACCCTATTCAGTTTTATCACCACTCTAACAGTGTTATAATCAAGATAATCATTGGAACGTTTTTTCGCAACAATTGTTTACCGCTAGTTAATTTCATTTTCACGTATTACAACACTCTATGTACATTAGGGTTCCTTTTTATGATCTCAATTAATGGTAAAAATAGTGTTAAAATGGTTAGACGACCTGCACTGGTTCAATTTGTCTAATACGATTTCACCTAACAAAAAAGAAAGGTTCCGAAATTAATCGAAACCTTTTAAGTGGAGCTGCCGGGAGTCGAACCCGGGTCCGGAGAAGGAATTAAATCAAGCTTTCTACATGTTTATTACCTATTATTTTCGAGGTGAACAAGGTTAGGTAAAGACCTCTTTTCACCCTTATTCTGCTAATAAGTCAACTGCGCGCAGATGTTACAATCAACTATTCGGGCATTTCGACCGCTCATGATCCGTCGCAGCCCCAACTGAGCAACGGTGAGCGGATGGTATTTGTTTAATCTCTAAGATTAAGCAGCCATAGCGTAGTTAGACTCGCCTTTTATGTGTTTGTAGGTTTATATTAAAGAGCAATGCCCACAACGCTCTACATGCTTACCTGTTAATTGGCCCTCCCGTCAAATCCAGTCAGCCCCAATGATTGTTCGTCAAACAAACAAGTAATAATAGTACTTTCGCAAAACTAGTTCCATTTTACTCAAGCAGCACTAAATGCCGTTACTCTGTCACTTTTTTTGACCATTTCTGCCATTTTCTTAAATACTCGTGACAGTTTTTTACTGATGCAAAAGTATAACCCGTCATTTATCGAATGGTTTGAATAGGCTCTTTTGCTTTTAATACAATTCGTTGTCCACCTGTCACTACCAAAGTCATCCCGTCTGGTGTTAGATCTTTTATTGAAAACGTGTCTTTTCTTTGTTCCATATCTGTAATAAGTGTTTCTGCATCTTTGGTTAATTCAAACGTTCCCTCCCTCTTTACTGGCCCTTCTACTAAAAACATTTCACCTGCCTCTGTAAACTCCAATGTGCTGGTAAACTCCGTTTGATGGTTTTCTAACACTTTTCCATTCTCATCTACCGCCTGAATTTCAAAAGTGTTGTAAACATTCATACGAGGGTCGACTTCCTCTTTACAGCTTATAATGGTAAGGAACGTGAACAATAGTAGTAAGAAATATTTACTCATGCTTTATATCATTTTTTTCTTTATAACGAAGCTAACGTATTAATAATGTCACTGGTCTAGTATTTTAGTTTTTAACAACATTTTTATTTACCTAAGCGTTCTTAATAAGATAAATTTGCCTCAATGAAAATTTTTTTTTCGACCTTATTCATACTAACGATAACTCTTTCTTTCGCCCAAGAAGCTGATGAGGAATTGGCTGCGCAGTATTTTCTTAATGAGGAATATGATAAAGCTGAAATTTTATACAAAAAGCTTTTTAAGAAAAATGATGAGTCTATCTATATCTATCAAAACTACTTAGAATGCTTGCTGAAGCAAAACAACCTGGATGATGCGGAAAAAATGGTTGCAAAGCAGGTAAAGCGATATTCTGATCGTCCAACCTATTTCGTTGACTTAGGTCATATATATGGACTTCAAGGTAAAGAGAGGGAAAAAGAAAAGTTTTTTGAAGAGGGAATAAAAGAGGCTACTGACAGAGTTACAAACTCACTATCTGCACCAATTTCGCAAATCGAACAACTCTCTAGTGCGTTCCTAAAAAGAAACGAATTTGTTTATGCAAAATCTTCCTTATTGAAAGCAAGAAAATCCATAGGACTTCCCACACTTTTTGCTCAAAATTTAATTGATATTTATAAAGTTACTAAAGAGTATGAGTTACTGATTGACGAGTGCCTTCTATCACTAAAGTACGATGAATCGTCCATCGACGCTATGAAATCAAACCTAATATTCATAGTCGATGCTGATATAAAAATGGACTACTTGCAAGAAAAATCGGCTGTATACTCTCAAAAGTTTCCTGAAAAACTCGTGTTCGATGAGCTCCTTCTTTGGGTTTTTGTCCAACAAAAAAAGTTTAATTCTGCTTTGAGACAAGCAACAGCTATGGACAAAAGAAGTAAGTCTGAAGGAAAAAACCTTATTGATCTTGCTGCAATCTGCATGTCAAACAAAGACTACTCTACTGCACTCAAATGCTATGATCAAATAGTCTCCTTTGGCTCTGATGGATACTTCTTCATCAATGCTAAAATGGGAAGTCTGCAAACGAGTTATTTGCTCGTAACCGAGAAGAGTGATTACGATTCTAGTGCCCTTTTTGACCTTACCAACAGATATACAGAAATGATATCTAAGTTTGGGAAGAATCAACAAACTGCTGCGAGTATCAAGCAGTTATCCGACATCTACATCTATTACATACATGATGTGAATAAGGGTGTCGCTCTGTTGGAAGAATTGGTAGAGATGCCTCGTTTACAAGGAAAACAAAGGGGTATGTATAAATTAGCACTTGGTGACGCTATGTTAATGCTAGGTGAAATTTGGGATGCCACTCTCCTTTATGGCCAAGTTGATAAAGAATTTAAAGAGGATGCTTTAGGTCAGGAAGCGAAATTTAGAAACGCCAGACTTTCATATTTTAATGGTGACTTTGACTGGGCGAAAGATCAATTAGATGTCCTTAAAACAGCGACATCTCAACTTATCTCTAACAATGCAATTGAGTTATCTCTTCTAATAAAAGACAATACTGGCTTAGACAGCTCCACAGATGCTTTAAAGGCATTTTCCAGTGCACAATTGTTACTGTTTCAAAATAAACTTGACGAAAGTCTTGAGGCTCTTAATTTACTTCCTTTTAAATACCCTAAACACGCACTAGAAGACGAAATTTACTTTACTAAAGCTCAAATTTTTGAAAAGAAAAAGGATTACGGTAAAGCAGAGGAGTATTATAACAATGTTGTCAAATATTTTGGTGATGATATACTTGCGGATAATGCACTATTTGCTTTAGGACTGTTGTATGAAAATCAATTAAACAATGTCAAAAAAGCAGTAGAAGCATATGAGAAAATCATTCTAGAATACAATTCTAGTCTTTTTGTGGTTGATGCACGTAAACGTTACAAACGGTTATTACCGCTACTCGATGATACTGACTCAACTCCTTAGGACTTATTTCTGCGCTTGCTTCAGTGCTGTTCTAAACTGTTCCGTTGTGTGTCCTTGTCCTGAAAACTTCTCTATTTCTACGTTGTCTTTGTAAACCACAACTGTTGGGAAACCATTTACTCCTCTATCCTCTACAATTTCAGAAAAGTCTTCATATTCTACTTCTGCAAAAAATACGTTGCTAAACTCTGTTTCTTCCGAAACTTCTTCTACTGCAGGTCTTTGTGCTGCACATTTAGAGCACCAAGAAGCATGATAGAAAATCAGCGACACCCCCTCTTTAACTTCTTCGTTAAACTGATCCTGTGAAGTGATATCTATAAGACTATTATTGGCTGTGTTAACAATTGGTGCATCATCCGCACAACTTGACAGTAGTATCGAAAAAAATACTATTGTGGTTAATACTGTTTTTTTCATTCTTTCTTGTCTTACTTTGTTTAGAATCCTGACATTCACAACCCTTTTTGAATTAATCTCTATTGGGCTTCAACGTTTAAAAAAGCATTTCCTTGACGCTTGTTTATTTCATTTTAATAACCTTCTCTTGGGAGAGAAACATAACCTAATGCTTTTTGTTTCCTGTATCTGCAAGCTTGCCTCTATAATGTTAAATTTCGCCGCACTATTTATAAAAATGTTTTGTGCGGCTTTTCAAAGAGGCTATCGGGTTGCTCCCGTTTTTCATTAATTCAATCCTATATATACCATATTTTAATGCATCCATCAATTCTGACAAAACCTAAACATTGGCTTATTGTAAATTTGCCTTATGAGATTTTTTGTCATTGCTTTTACTCTGCTTTCTAGTTGTTTATCCTGTTTTGCTACTTTGTCAAAACCAAAACAATATTTACCTGCAAACAACACTAAAAGTCAACCAACTGCGGCACATTTATATGTGAATGGCCCCTCATACAATTCGGGTACTCAAATCGTTTTTCAGATATCCGAAAACTCTAGTTTTTCCAATCCGAAATCACTGAGCGCTTCGAATAAAAATGGTTCACTAACTTCAGTTTGGTTCACTAAATTAAAAATCAACCAAACGTACTATTGGAGGGTCAAGGCACAATCAACGAGTGACTCTTCATTATGGTCTGACACTTGGACTTTTGAAACCGAACAGCCCACAAAATTTTACTTTCCTAGTGCGAATGGTGTTCTCTTGAACCCAACGACTTCTTTTTCTTGGTATCGTCAGTTTGAATATGACTCGGTCCAAGTTCAATTGGATACATCTTCTTCTTTTAACTCTTCATTCCTTCTAGATTCCATTTCTATCGATACTTTTTCTACCTTTTACGGGCAACAGCAGTTTGAAGGACTTTCGTTTGGTCAGTCGTATTATGCAAGATATCGGGGTATTAACGGTACAAAAAAAACTAATTGGTCCAATACCGTTTATGGAACAGTTTATGACTCTGTGTGGCTCTCAACATCGAATCCTAAGGATCGTCAAAGTACCTCTGTTCGCTTTTATTGGAATAGTGGCACCAGTACAGGTTTTCAATTTCAATTAGACACAACAGCCTCTTTTAGTTCTCCCAGCTTGTTTGACACTATGAGTGAAAACACGTTAATCGATTACTTCAATATCAATAATTTGCATTTTGATCAAGACTATTATTACCGTGTTCGAATAACCACACCTTATGACACTTCTGAATGGTCAAATAGGTCATTTTATACGGATGGTTTTAAAAACTTGACTATGTCTATGCAGAACAACGCTAGCCCTAGCGCATACTTAGGTGTACCCAAAAAACTCTCTGATATTGTTGGATACCAGTTTCAATTAGATACAGCTCTTAATTTCGAGAGTATAGAACTCCATAATTATATAACGACCACTGACACAAGAATTCTATATGATTCTTTACTGTTTGGTGAAGTGTATTATGCGCGCTGTCGACCGTTTCATGCTACAGACACTGGTGCTTGGACCAAAGTAAAAGTCTTTACCACTCTTTCCTCTATTTCAACATCTTATCCTTTTTTTAATAACTCCGATGTTGCTATAAACGATAGTCTTACATGGAACTACGGAAAATGGGGTATAACTCACTACCAACTCCAGCTTTCTGAATCCCAAAAATTTGTTTCGCAACTTATTGATTCGACCTTCGACACCTCTCCAACATTTATTGGTGGTACAACATTAAAGTTTGGTCAAGAATATCATTACCGCTTGAGGGCGTGGCATAGCAGAGATACCACAGAGTGGTCTGGTATCTTTGGGCCTGGTGCAGGAAGTAAGTTTACAACCGCTCGTAACCCAAATCTTAAGGCTCCTTACAATAGTTCTTTTATAGGTACTGGTGCAAACCCTACTCTTGTTTGGAATGCAATGAAAGGGGTTTCTGTTTATGAGGTTTGGCTTGATACTTCAACCAATTTTGATTCTCCTATTTTGTATAAATCTATTGTTTCTGATACCTCTGCACTAAATCTTGAAAACTTACTATTTGGATCCGTTTACTCTTGGAAAGTTAGGGCGATAAGTGCGGTAGACACCTCTGATTTTAGTGAACCATGGGTCTTTAAAGTATTAGGCCCTGCACGTTTAAGTTCTCCTAAAAATAATGCAACCAACATTACTCCTATCAGCCTAGATTGGAATTCTATATCCGGAACATCTGGTTATTTGGTTCATCTTGATACCATCGAAACCTTTTCTAATCCGATAGTATATTCAAGCGACTCTATTGATAACTCTTTCTTTCATTATATTGCTAGCGACACTAGAATCAAGTACAATCAAAAATACTTTTGGCGTGTTAAAGTGTTTCATTCAAAGGACACCACTGAATGGAGTGCCGTTTGGTCTTTTACCACTCGTGCTAAGGTAGCTCCTTTGTTGGTCTATCCTAATAGTAACGCTTCCGATATTCCGCTAGGTATTAGTTTTACATGGCAGAAATATTCTGGTGCAAGTACTTATTTAATCCAATACTCTGAAAACCCTTCTTTTTCTCCGGTTCAACAGCAAATTGTTTCTTCTAATTCTCGTTCTGCTGCTCTTAAACCGTCCACAACATATTACTGGCGCGTAAAAAGTCGAAACAGTCAAGGACAAGAGTTTGGCGAATGGAGTGATGTATGGTCATTTACAACAAGAACAAACATGAATATTCCCGTTTTACTAAGTCCTAAAAACAACTTACTTGATGCGTCTATTAATCAAACGTTGACATGGGAGCCTATAACCGGGGCTAATTATGATGTGCAATACGACGATAATATCGATTTTACTTCACCTATATCTGCTTCTACTCCTTCCTCCATTCGTGTTTTAAGCAACCTTGAAGGACGTAAAATGTTTTACTGGAGAGTGCGTGCCAAGAATGCTTTTACCACCGGAGAGTGGAGTGACACGTGGTCGTTTACTACTGGCAAAGGTTTAAGTATTTTAATACCGTCTGAAAATAACGTAACTGCCTTCCCTAATCCTGTTTCTACTTCTTTCCTTGTGCAGTCGCCCGTAACTCTTATTTCTTCAATTAACATTATCGACTCTAAGGGTTGCATCAAGTATGTTTCCAACCCTAATAATAACAAAGTCTCTGTTGATTTAGTGGGTTTTTCCTCTGGTGTTTATACGGTGGTTATTGTGGATGAACATAACGTTACTCAACGATTAAAACTATTGAAGCTTTGATAACTGTTCCTTCTAGAACCAATATTTAATCTACACTTACTCCCTGCTGTGGGTTTTTACCGTTGAACTGACTGAACCACTGTTTTAGATAAAGCACTAATTCTTCTACCGGTTGATTCGTCATGATTGGCTCGTGAAAAACCACCCGTTTGCTACTAAAATCAAACCCGACTGGAACAATTGGTACCTTTGCCTGTTTTGCGATAAAATAGAACCCTGTCTTCCAATTATTGTTCTTTTTTCTGGTTCCTTCAGGGGTTATGGTTAAAATAAACTTCTCTTCTTTATTAAAAATATCTACAACACTCTGAACGAAGTTATTGTTTACTGTTCGTTCCACTGGGTACCCACCTAGTTTCTTAAAAAGCCATCCGATTGGCCAGGAAAAAAGTTCCTTTTTTGCCGCATACTTTGGGTCAAAGTTTAATTCTGCCCTTGCTCCTAGTCCAACCAAAAAGTCCCAATTACTTGTGTGTGGAGCAACTACTAAAAGGTATTTTTCTAAGTTATTAGGCCAATGCCCTTCTACTTTCCAACCTAGTATCCTAAACAAAAAACTGTATAAACTTCTCAAATAATCCTTATTTGAAATTAGATAGATACTCCGTTTTTAACAATGGACAGATCTTGTACCTTTCGTCCTTAGTGTCTTCATATATTGCTTCCAAAAGAGTATATACATTCCATATTCCTATTTTTTCTTTCCACTCAAATGGCCCCATTGGATAAGCAGTACCAAGCTTCATTCCTATATCTATATCTTCCTTTGATGCTGTTCCCTCTTGAACAGTGTAATAGGCTTCATTAATAATCATACACACTACTCTTGGACTAACCATTCCCACTCTACTTTCTACCCACTTTATTGGCCAATTTAACGCTTCAAACAACGGTTCAATGGAACTTCTTTCTTCCTTTGACAAACTTGTCATTTCAGCAAGGTCACGGTTAACAAACGTTGGTAAACTATTTATTCCAAATAGGTTGCAATGTATCTTTTCATCAAAATCTGCAACAACTTTCTCTAATTGTCTCCGTGTTGCTCCTACAACTATTACTTTGTTTTCTAGAGTGCTATAATTATTTAAATTCTGCCAATCCTCATCAAAACTTAAATCAATTATCATATCACAATCATCAAATTGATTATTTTTGACTTCAATCAATTCGTGATCAGATGAAATGCGCTTTTTTAGCTCTTCCTTTTGCGTGTGTGTACCTTTTATTTTTATCCTCATGTCAACGGGCGTCCGACAAAAATACAATTGCTAATCAACAAGAAATGGAAACAAAAAAAATAATAATAAACACTCCCCTTGCACCAAAAGCCATCGGTCCTTATAGTCAAGCCGTTTTAGCAGGAAACACTTTATATTGTTCTGGACAAATTGCCATTAACCCACAAGATAATTCCTTGATGATTGCAAATATTACCATGGAAACTCAACAAATAATGAAAAACATTCAAGCCGTTTTGAAAGAAGCAGATATGAATTTAGACAACGTTGTTAAAGCTTCCATTTTTATGTCCTCAATGGATCATTATAAAGAAATAAATGATGTATACGCTACCTACTTTAAAAATGACCCTCCTGCACGAGAAGCAGTTGCAGTTAAAACCCTTCCTAAAAACGTTAATGTTGAGATTAGCATAATAGCTGTTAAATAAACATGACTACACAAATTGTCTTCGCAACACATAATTCCAACAAAACTGCGGAAATACAAAAATTAATTGGTGTTGGTTTTTCTATAAAAACCTTAGATGAGATTGGTTTATCTCAAGAAATTCCTGAAACTTCAAACACTTTAGAGGGCAATGCACTTCAAAAATCTTCCTTTGTTTACGACAAATTCAAATGCAATGTGTTTAGTGATGATACTGGTTTAGAAGTTTTTTCCCTTAAAGGAGAACCTGGTGTTTACTCAGCCAGATATGCAGGAGAACAAAAAAATAATGAACAAAACATTTCATTACTCTTAAAAAACCTAAAAGGTTTCACTGATAGGTCTGCGCAATTCCGAACTGTCATTTCCCTTTTTTATGAAAACAATAATTACATGTTTGAAGGTATAGTAAAGGGTAAAATTATCGAAAAAAAAAGAGGCTCCTTTGGGTTTGGATATGATTCCATTTTTGTTCCCGAAGGTTACGATAAAACATTTGCAGAAATTTCTTTAGAAGAAAAAAATAAAATTAGTCATCGCGCTATCGCTTTTAGAAAAATGTTTGATAAACTAAAGTCTATTTATTAATAACTTTAGTATCTATTATTACAAAGCCAAAAAAACCATAACCAATTACCTTTTCCTCTCCCAATAAAGATAGCTTTGTTTTAGAAAAGACATAATAGTTTTCTCTTTTTACGAACTTTCTAATACCTTGACTGGACGATGTTCCTTCTATGTTCCATTGACTTGAAATCAACTCTCCAACCTTCCCTAAACCCTTTTCTAATCTTGAGTCCAATTCTCTTTTTACCGCTTCTTTATGTTTATCTTCACTTGGGTTTGTAACAAATGCCAACAAGCTAAAAATAAACAATGCTATTATTATCTTTTTCATTTTTAGTCGGGATGAGAGGATTTGAACCTCCGATCTCTCGCCCCCCAGACGAGCACTTTAACCGGACTAAGCTACATCCCGTAATTTTTATGTTAGTGTTTTAAATTGATCTAAAAACCTTTTATCATTTTCAAATAAAGTCCTAATATCTTTCACACCATATTGGAACATTGTTATTCTTTCTATTCCCATACCAAAAGCAAAACCACTAAATACTTTTGGATCAATACCGCAATTCTCCAAAACATTAACATCTACCATACCGCAGCCTAATATTTCTAGCCATCCTGTACCCTTGGTTAATCTATAATCCTCTTCTGTCCCTGTTCCTAAGTAAATATCCATCTCTGCACTCGGCTCTGTAAAAGGAAAATAACTTGGTCTAAAACGAACCTCTGTTTTTTCTCCAAAAAATCTTTGTACAAAATGAAATAAGGTTTGTTTAAGGTCTGCAAATGATACTCCTTTATCAATATATAGACCTTCAATTTGATGAAAGAAACTATTTGATCGTGCACTTATTGCTTCGTTTCTATACACACGCCCTGGGGATATTGTTCTTATAGGTGGTTCATTTTCTTCCATTACTCTTACCTGAACCGAAGAAGTATGAGTACGTAGAGAAATATCTTTTTCAATAAAAAATGTGTCCTGCATATCTCTTGCAGGATGATTCTCTGGAAAGTTTAATGCAGAAAAATTATGCCAGTCATCTTCAATTTCTGGCCCCACAGATAAAGAAAAACCCATTTCTTTAAAAATATTTATCATTGTGTTTTGTACAATTGATAATGGATGTCTTGACCCTTGTGGCATTCTTTGTCCGGGTAGGCTTAAATCCAAATCATTTTTTTCTTCTTGTCCACTTACTAAAGAATCTTTTTTTACTCCAAACTTTTCTTCTGCTTGTTTTTTTAAACTGTTTAAATCAGCACCAAAAATTTTCTTTTCCTCTTTTTCTAACTTTTTGAAGTTTTCAAGCAACTCTCCAATTGCTCCCTTTTTTGATAAAAAGTTTTTTCTAAAATTTTCTAAGTTCTCTTCTGTTAAGATTTCAAAATCCTCAATCTCTTTCAAAACTTTTTTTATCTGCTCCTTCATCGAGGCAAAAGTACTTCAGAAAATTTATTTGTTTGATGAACCTTTTAACACACTTCTATAAGTATTATACTTAATTATTTAAATTCTTATTTCTTTATTAGTGCTGTGGATTTGTGGATAAGCAAATCTTTTTTAAAACTATGTTTTTTTATTCACAAGGTATATGAATTTTATTTTCTTATGTCTCTTTATTTTAATGGTGTCTTTTTGTTTTGTGTTGATATAAAAAAGGTATAGTTAAAATATGTTGAAAAGTGTTTCTCACAATTTATGTGCAAATTGCTTGGGTTAACTTTTGGTAAATTGACTGTTATGAACCAATGCCTAATTTTTTTTTTGTTAGTTTGGTTTATCAACATAAAAAGAACAGAATACTAACATTTTAAATATTTTTTAAATAATTGATTATCAGTACTTTAATTAATTTTTAGTTCTATATTTTTGTTACTCCAATTTTTTCTTACATCTATAGGTGATTTTAGCCTCCAAATAGGCTCTGGTTCTATTTTTTTTAAATAATTGGCTGGCGTCCACTCATCGTTTTCATCTAAATCTTCAAAAGCATAAACGGAATATTTGTCTGGTTTTAGAAATGTTTTAGTTATTAAAGTATCGGAAGTGCAAACAATATTATCTAATCTATTATTCTTTCCTTCTATGACCAGGATAATAGTTTTTCTTGGTGAGCTATCAGAAGAGAATAATACTTTTAGTTCTATTTCTCCTGTTTCAGTTTTTTGAATGACTTGTTGTTTAATCGTATCAGATATATTGGTTTTTCCATTAATATATGTTACGGAGCCTTTGTAAAAAACAAATTCATAATTGTGTCCTTCTTTTATTTCTGAAGCTATCTTAATTTTGTTTAATTGATCTATAGTAATGCTGTCTATAGCTATAACAGCAGAATCAGTAAGATCAGTTAATCGTATTAATGTTGAATTGGTCTTTTCAACCGCATAATTAACATTAATGGTTATCGGTAGAGTTGGTGTAATTTGGGGTATATCAATTTTTGAGATAAATTCTATAGGATTGGTTTTTGCATTTTTTAAATTGATGTCTATGGTGTCCTTGTTATGTATCAATGTGTAAATTGAATCATTTGTTTGTTTATTAGTATCATAGAAAAATAAAGTATCAGAGGTTTTACCAAAGTGCCATAAAACCTTCCCTGTTTTACTACTAGGTTGTAATGAAGTGGATTTTAATAGTACGTTTGAAAGTTTTAGCGGTTGATTAAATACACATTTATATTGACCAATAATGGGCTGCTCTAACCGAGAGAGTTGTAAAGTTTTTGTTTGGATTTGTTTGGAAAGCATGAGGGAGGGTGCTTTACTCTTATGGTTAATAATTGTATCACAAACAGCGAAAGATTCATCTATATCTAATTTGTTGTTATTGTTTTGATCGTCTATTGCATAAAGAAAGAAATCTTTATCACTGATATTATTAAAAGTAAACGATCCGTTTTTGTCAGATTTTGTAATATAATATGGTTGACCATTCAACAATTGACTATCTTGATATTCCTTGTAAAGCAGAAGTTTAATATCACCTAAAGTTTCTTTTGTAAAAGCATCAAGAGTATATCCTGAAACAACGTTTGTATCTAAAGATGGACCAGTAGAAAATACCAAACGTAAGTCTTTGGTTTTATTACCTTCATTTAAATCTACAATTCCTTCACCGAAATAGAATTGATAGGTAACGTTTGGCAATAATTCTTCCTGAAGATTTAGATACAGAGTCTTGCCTTTTATTTTTGTTTTAGGAGGAACATTTAAAGGTGGAGAAACTAGAAGATTGGTGTTAAAATTATTAAGAGAAAAGTATTCATCAAATACAATTCGTATAGTGTTTCCTGTAAATAGTGTTTGTTCTGAACTAGGTGTAGATTCTAATATGACAGGTGCCAAAATATCTTTATCACCACCAGGAGGTAAGTCAATTGAAGCACATGAGGAAAGTAACAATAGTATTAGATAGGCTAGGTAATATTTCATCGTCCGAAGTAAACTAATAATACAGAAATGTCTGAAGGACTAACACCACTAATTCTGCTGGCTTGTCCAATGGTTGTTGGTTTTATAGTAGAAAGTTTTTCTTGTGCCTCTGCAGATAAAGAAGACAGAATTGAATAGTCAAAGTTGGGTTTAATTGTAAGCTTATCAAACTTTGTGAGTTTGTCGGCCATTTCTTTTTCTTTTTGAATATAGTTATGATACTTAATTAGTATTTCTACTTGTTCTTTTACGAGTTGATCGTGTTTTTTTAAGAATGAAGAAACTGTTTTAACAGTTTCAAAATCTTCTATGTGTAATTGTGGTCTAGAGAGTAGTTTTTTGAATTTATATTTTTGATCAACCGTGTTGGTACCTTTTTCTACGAGAATAGGATTTATTTCTTCAGGAGGAATACTAGTTTCTTCTATATAGGACTTTAGTGAATTTAGTTCTGTTTGTTTTGTTATTAATCTATTTAACCTTTCTTGTGAAGCTAACCCTAGTGCATGTGCTTTTTCGGTTAGTCTTAAATCCGCATTGTCTTGTCTTAGGAGAATTCTGTATTCTGCACGAGATGTAAACATTCTGTATGGTTCTTTGGTGCCTTTATTAATAAGGTCATCGATTAGAACACCTATGTATGCTTCAGAACGACTTAAAACGAACGGCTCGGAACCATTTATTTTTAGATGTGCATTGATTCCCGCCATTAAACCTTGGCATCCAGCTTCTTCATAACCTGTGGTTCCATTTATTTGTCCTGCAAAGAATAGATTATCAATTAGCTTGGTCTCAAGATTTATTTTAAGTTGAGTAGGAGGAAAAAAGTCGTACTCAATAGCGTAACCAGGACGAAATATTTTAGCATTTTTAAAACCAGGAATTAACTGCATTGCTTCTATTTGTATTTCTGCGGGTAAGGAAGTGGAGAAACCATTAACATAGATTTCTACGGTATTCCAACCTTCGGGTTCAACAAATATTTGATGACGATCTCTTTCGGCAAAACGATTGATTTTGTCTTCTATACTTGGACAGTACCGAGGACCTATACTATTAATTGTTCCATTAAACATGGGACTATCTAAGAAACCCTTTTGTAAAGTTTCGTGAACAGCTGGGTTTGTATATGTGATATGACAGCTCCTTTGTTCTTTTAATATTGTAGTAGGTTGAAATGAGAAGGATGAAGGTTGTTCATCTCCTTTTTGTTCCTCCATTACGGAATAATCCAACGTACGTCCATCAACACGAGGAGGTGTTCCAGTTTTCATACGGCCAGATTCAAAACCTAAAGACACAAGTTGTTCAGTGATGCCGGTAGAGGCTTTTTCTGCCATTCGTCCACCACCAAATTGATTACGGCCAATATGAATTAAACCGTTCATAAATGTACCACTTGTAAGTACTACTGATTTTGCGTGGAATGTAAATCCCATTGCTGTCACAACACCTGTCAGTTTGTTGTTTTTTATAAGTAACGATGAAACCATATCTTGGAACATTGACACATTTTGGTTTTCTTCTAACGCTTCCCTCCAAAGGTTGGAAAACATTATTCTATCGTTTTGTGTTCTAGGACTCCACATTGCTGCGCCCTTAGATCGGTTTAACATTCGAAACTGAATAGCAGATTTGTCAGATATTATTCCGCTCATACCACCAAGTGCATCAATTTCACGAACGATTTGTCCTTTCGCTACTCCGCCCATTGCAGGATTACATGACATTTTTGCAATAGCTTCCATATTCATTGTAATCAACAACACTTTGCTGCCTAGCATTGCAGCTGCATGCGCTGCTTCACAACCAGCATGTCCAGCACCAACTACAATTAGATCATATGTATTATTCATTAATATTGTTGTTCCACGTGGAACTATTATATAGACTTATCAATTTATTTTCTTCTGTACGCATGATAGATTTTTCAGAATCTGTAGAATCGTTGTACCCACACATATGTAGTAAACCATGCACTACAACGCGCATAAGTTCTTCCTGGAATGATGTTTCATAGATAAATGAATTATCCCTTACAGTGTCAATACTCACAAATATTTCGCATTCCAATGGTTCTGATTCGTCTTCCCTATAATCGAATGTAATTATGTCTGTAAAGTAATCATGATCAAGTTGTTCTCGGTTGATGGTGAGAATATAGTTATCATCACAAAAAATATAATGCACGTTGTTAACAGATGTAAAGAGTTGAGAAACACATAACTCTAACCAAGAAGTAATGGAGTTAAAAAAAGCAGGCTTCTTGATATTATACCAACTATACTGTATCATCTAATTACTCTTACACTTCCAGATATTCTATGCCGATTGCCAACTAAATCAAATATTGATACATCATAGAAATAGATTCCCATTGGTATAAACACTCTATCAGCAGCTACGGTCCATCCTTCTTTGATGTTGTTTGTTTGAAATATTTGTTCTCCCCAGCGATTAAATACAATCATTGTCGATCTGTCAACATCTATAGTTGGCCCAATTACACGTAATGTATGGTTGTGGCTTAGTGGATTCAGAGTGTTAGGAATATAGAATATTGGTTCTCTTTTAACACAAACTTCATTGCTCATACTCGAACGACTGAACCCAAATTTGTTAGTTCGTTCTTTTGCTACTACTTTATAACATTGAATAGTTGTGTCAACAGTATTATAGCTGGTTTCTAATTGAGTATTTAATATGTTCCACGTGGAACCATCGTAACCCATAATATCATAATGCAGTACACCACCGCTCCAGTTTATATAATCGTTCCAAGTTAACATCTCATTATCAATTTTGAGTAGAATTGTGTTACTATTTAATGAAGAGGTAATGCCGCCTAAACAAGGGGCAAATGTACGAACAAAGTATGTTTCGCTAGAGTTATTTGTATTTACGTTATTATCATTCCATTCGTAGAGATTAGCACCTTGTAATAATTTATGAGATCCAATTTTTGTCGAACTTGCACCGGTTCCACGATAAAGAGATATACTATCGGCATTTCCATAATTATCAACATATGACTCTATGGAAATTTCTGTAGGTGAAGAAACAGAAACATTTGACAAGTAAGTTTCCTTAGGATATACTGGTTTTTTAAGTTTAATACATGAAGCATTGGAAGTTGATGACCTTTCAATAGAACCACTTAAGTTTTTCGATTGAATAAGAAAACACACACTATCACCTAATGAGATGTTCGATAGAGCAAAACTTTGATCTGATGTCAATACTGGAACCGAAGTGAACGTGCTTTGATTTGTTGAATACAATATTCTTTGCTCATCGGTCTGCCAACCCACGTATGGCGTCCATGTAAGTTGAGCGGTTTTGGTGCAAGTATCCAAAGTTGTGGAGAGACTAATAGCTTTATGCGGATTAGATATCCGTGAAAATAGATTGCAGCTATCAAATGCAGCGATGCGAAATTGACTAAATTTATTTATTGATTGATTTTCAACAAGATAATGTAATGATTGCGTGTCTCCGACAAAACTACTTATACCATTAGACAAGGTATAAACTCGATATCCTTTGGTGTCTGAACTACTGTTTGCAGTCCAACCAACTATGGCTTGTTGTGTTTTGTAATCTATGCTAACAGAGTCTATTTCAATATCGTCAGGACGACGATTATCAATATAAATTATATTTGATTTTGCTGTATCAACTCCATTACACTTGTACCTGGTTTCAAAAAAGAATGACCACGTTCCATTTGCGTTAGGTAGTTTAAATTTTGTGGTAGTTGAATTAAACGAGGTTTCAGTATGTAGTAATCGATAATTGGTACTTGTTTCAGAACCATATACATGATGCTCATTAAAAGAACCACATGCATCAGTAATACTCGAATAGTCTATTGTTACAGTGCTATCATTAATATCCAAACATGCTCTTATTAAGTTTGGAGCAGATGTAATAGCATTGGAATCACTCGAATTGATTACAGCAAATAAAATTAGAATACAATATGATGTAAGATGCTTCACAACTATAAACAACGAAGGTACAAACATTATGTTGTGAAAATCAATATATTAAGACGCCCCAAGTATACTCTTGACACGTTGCATACAATATATGGGGGAAATTTGATCTATTGATAAGACACTTTTACGAATTGTATTGGGTCTCCTCATAAGTTTAACAGTAAATTTGCACCATGAATAATGAGAATAATGGAAATAGGTATGGGAATACCAATCCTCGCAACAACCGTGAAGACTTTAGAAATGACAGTCAAAACGGAGGTAAAAGAAAAAGACGCAGAATAGTAAAACCAGCAGGAGAAATACGCAAGATTACCCAAGAAAGACCAGCTCCCAAAGTGGAGAAAACAGAAATCAGACTCAATAAATACATTAGTAATGGTGGGGTTTGTAGTAGGAGAGAAGCTGATGAAATAATATCAGCTGGTAGGGTTTTGGTCAATGGGGAGAAAGTTACAACGTTAGGACACAAAGTAAAATTGGAAGATGAAATAACTGTTGATGGGAAAATTATTTCTCCAACAAAAAAAGTTTATGTTTTACTTAACAAACCTAAGGACTTTATTACCACAACTAACGACCCTTTACAACGTAAAACGGTGATGGACTTAATTGAAGATGTTGAAGCAGAAAGGGTATATCCTGTGGGTAGGTTGGATAGAAATACAACAGGAATTTTGATTTTCACAAACGATGGAGAGCTTGCTCAAGCGTTAATGCACCCAAGTGGTAATGTATCAAAGATTTACTCAGTTGAATTGGATAAACCAATAGACCAAAAGCACTTTTATAAACTGCAAAATGGAATCAAGCTTTTTGATGGTTTTATGAAGCCAGATAAAATTGCTCTGGTTGATAGAGATGACGCACGGAAGATTGGCGTTCAAATTCATAGTGGACGAAACAGAGTTGTAAGACGTATGTTTGAAGCGCTTGGCTATGAAGTAGTTAAACTTGATCGGGTAATCTATGCAGGCATTGATAAACAAGGTTTAGCTAAGGGGAAATGGAGAAATTTGACAGAAAAAGAAGTTAGCCAACTTAAAAGAATGACTAGATTACGATAAATTTGGGATATGATAAAAGGTGTTAATTTTTCGAGTTGGTTGTTTGCCTTAGCAGTGTTAATCGGTGGTTGTAAAGAAATACCACCAAATATCGACTTTTCGGATCCTGTGGTGTTAGCAAAGGATACAACATACATCACAAATGACTTGCCCTCAGGAATAAAAAACAATGTTCTCATTGAAGACATTAGTGGTGTAAAGTGTAACAATTGTCCCAAGGCTGCAAAAATTGCGCATGACATTCAGGATAATAACGCAGAGGGTAGAGTAGTGGTAATGACTCTGCACATAATGGAATTACCACAACTTACCAGCCCTTATAGTACAAGTAATGACACGTTTAATACGGTAGTTTCTTCTGAAATTGCAACAACGAGATATATTGGAAATATTAGTGGATTACCAACGGGAGGAATAAATCGAAAGGTATTTGATGGCCAAACCCAGACATATTTATCCTATACAACGTGGGAGTCACATGTTGACGAGTTGCTAAAAGAAGAAGCAAAGGCCGCTATAGATTTGGAAGTTGCTGCAAAAGAGAATAGAAAATTTCTAGTAAACGTAACCTCAACATTTTTGGAGTCAGACGAAACACCTGTGTATATGTCAATCTATTTGACAGAAAGTAAAATAATTAGCAAACAATTATCTACTGATGGTCCAATTGACGATTATGAACATAATTACATCCTAAGACAAGGGATAACAAACGTATCAGGAATAAAACTAGCGGATAAGGTTGAAGAAGGAAGGGTATTTGAAAAAGGTGTTGAGTTTGAGATACCGAACAAATACGATTTAGAAAACTGCAACATTGTTGTTCTTTTAACAAAAGCTGATTCTAAACCGGACCCAACACCGGATGATTATCAGGTAATTCAATGTGCTGAGGTGTCAGTTCTATAAATGAAAAACAAGAGCTATACTGGTTTTAAAACATATCTAAAATTAGAATTATCTCTTTCAAAAAATTCCGTTGACGCGTATCTGTCAGACTTAGATAAACTGATTTGTTACTGTGAAGAGTTGAAAACCTCTCCAGAAAAGTTAAACCTAAAACAGTTGCTCGACTTTGTGAAATGGGTCTCTGAATTAGGTCTGTCAGAGAGGAGTCAAGCACGCATAATTTCAGGAGTTAAAGCGTATTATAACTTTTTGGTATTAGAGGACAGTATTCCAACGAACCCATCTGAACTTCTCGAAACACCCAAACTTAGTAAAAAGCTCCCAGAGGTTTTAGATCATCACGAGATAGAAACAATGATTTCGTTTATCGATCTCTCTAAAAATGGTGGACACAGAAACAGAGCTATTATAGAATTGATGTACAGTTCTGGGTTAAGAGTGTCAGAAGTCATTAACCTCAAGGTAGGAGATATTCTTTTCGATGATGAACTTGTTTTGATAACAGGTAAAGGGAACAAACAACGACTAGTTCCAGTCGGTGGTTCTGCGCTTAAACAACTAGCTATGTATCAAAGGGAGCGAAACGTGACTTATGGACAAGCGTCTAAAGCCACTAACTTTTTCGTAAACCAGAGAAACGGCAAAATGTCTCGAGTGTACATTTTTATGCTTATCAAAGAACTTGCTGAAAAAAGTGGTATAAAAAAGAATGTCAGCCCTCATACGATAAGGCACTCATTTGCAACCAGTTTGGTAGAGGCTGGGGCAGACTTAAGAGCAGTACAACAAATGTTGGGTCATAAGTCAATTACTACGACGGAAATCTATACTCACTTAGATAGAGGTTATCTAAAAGATGTAATAAAGGAGTTTCACCCAAGAAGCTAGTAATGTCAAAAATCAATTGATATTGTTGAGTTTTTAATTGTGATTGGTATGCCAAAAGGAAGAGCAAGATTTGGCGTAACATGCCCAGCATTAAAACCAAAGTAAACAGGAAACGAATAGTCTTTTAACTGACTATGTATAATCTCCTCAGCGGTTTGACCAAAAGGGATGGTATTATCGTTCATATCAGACATGCCCCCAACAATCACCCCAGATAACCCGTCAAATACATGGTTACGCTTTAGATTAACAAGCATTCTATCGATGTGATATAAGTATTCATCAAGATCCTCAATAAACAAAATACTACCGTTAGTGTTAGGACTTGATTTTGAGCCCAATATACTGTATAAGATCGAGAGGTTCCCTCCGATTAATGGACCTGAACATGTTCCAATTGAATTGAGTGCGTGATCAGGTAATTCGTACGTAAGCGATTGACCAAAAAGAACTTTTCGAAGAGATTCAGTGGTTAACGTTTGTTCTTCGGTTTTTGGTGGTTTTATGTTAATAGGCATGGTTGCATGCAATGTGGCGATTTTAAGATTAGTGGTGATATGACACAACAAACTAGTGACGTCACTATAGCCAATTACCCATTTAGGGTGGGTTTTGAAGTGTGAAAAGTCTAAGTGGTCCAATAACATCGTGGTACCATAACCACCACGTGAACACCAAATTGCATCTACATTCGGATCATCTATTGCGCCTTGAAGATCCTTTAGCCTCAAATCAAATGTGCCAGCAAACTGATTATACTCACTTAAAGTGTTCGCCCCTAACTCAACTCTCAACCCCCAACTTTCGAATAGCTTTATTGACGGGATTAATTCATCATAGCTAATTTTTCGAGCAGTAGAAACTATGCGAACTAGTGAACCTTTTACAAGGTTTTTAGGTTTCTTCATAAAACAAAGAAACCTATTATTAAGGAGTTAGCAAAAATCGGATTTAACCGTAAATTCGCAGCTCATTAAAATTGCAGTAAAGCATATGAATTTTGAACTTACAGAAGAGCACTTAATGATCCAACAAGCAGCTCGTGATTTCGCAGAAACAGAGTTGTTACCAGGAGTAATCGAACGTGATAATGAACAAAGGTTCCCATTAGAGCAAGTAAGAAAAATGGGAGAATTAGGTTTTATGGGTTTGATGGTAGACCCAAAGTACGGTGGAGCAGGTATGGACGCTGTTTCGTATGTATTAGCAATGGAGGAGATCTCTAAGGTTGACGCATCAGCCTCAGTTGTGATGTCTGTTAACAATAGCTTAGTTTGCTGGGGTCTAGAGGAATTTGGTACTGAAGAGCAGAAACAAAAGTTTCTTGTTCCTTTGGCCCAAGGAAAAATACATGGCGGGTTTTGTTTATCAGAACCTGAAGCAGGAAGCGATGCAACTTCACAACGAACAACTGCCATAGATATGGGCGACCATTATTTATTGAATGGCACAAAAAATTGGATAACAAATGGTAACACGGCAGATACCTTTTTGGTAATTGCGCAGACAGATGTAGAAAAAGGGCATAGAGGAATCAATGCACTCATCGTCACTAAAGATATGTCAGGTTTTGTTGTCGGTAAAAAAGAAGATAAACTTGGTATAAGAGGATCAGATACTCATTCACTAATGTTTCAAGACGTTAAGGTACCGAAAGAAAATAGAATCGGTGCAGATGGCTTTGGTTTTAAGTTTGCGATGAAGGTTCTTTCTGGTGGAAGAATAGGAATTGCTTCTCAAGCGCTAGGAATCGCTTCAGGTGCATATGAAAGATCGGTCGCTTACTCAAAGGAAAGAAAAGCTTTTGGTACTGAAATAAAAAACCATCAGGCAATAGCGTTTAAGTTGGCAGATATGGCAACAGAAATAGAAATGTCTAGATTGCTATGTCTAAAAGCAGCATGGTTAAAAGACAATGGATTAGACTATGATCGCGCAAGCAGCATGGCTAAGTTGGTAGCATCGGAAACAGCTATGAAAACTACGGTTGAAGCAGTTCAGGTTCATGGAGGATATGGATATGTAAAAGAGTATCATGTGGAACGTATGATGAGAGATGCTAAAATCACCCAGATATACGAAGGAACTAGTGAAATTCAACGTGTTGTTATTTCAAGAGATATTTTGAAATAACAATCAAAAAGGACAACAAAAAAAAAGCGCGGCAATAATTTGCCGCGCTTTTTTTGTAAATAATCTTTACTAGTGAGAAACAACTACTTTTTGAGTAGCTAAACCACTATCAGTATCTATTTGTAAGAAATAATATCCATCTTTAAGTGAAGAAAGATCGAAGTTTGTAGAAGAACTATTTACAAGTTCTGTACTCAAAAGTACGCGTCCGTTTAGGTCTAAGATTTTCGCTGACTTTATAAGTAACCCATTACTCATTTCAATATTCAAGCTTCCTGAAGCTGGGTTGGGAAACACTTTTCCGCTAAGTGCAGAAATTGACCTTGTAGACAACTCAGCGGTAGTATAAAAACCCAATGCAACAGCAAGTCTAGGTGTTACGTAGCCTTGAATAGTGTCAACATAAGCTCTACCTTTTGCTGGTGACATATCTGGGTTTGATTGCAGTGACGCCATGTGGGCAGTAACACCAGTACTTACCTCATACTTTGCTAGTGGAGACTCTGGATCCCACCACTGCCATGGTCCAGCTTGGTTTTGAAACAATGAAGCACCTGCCTTTACATCTACTGGAAACAAACCTTCTAAACCATCGTTTAGGGTAATTTTATCTAAAGGTGCTGGGAAGATATAATCATATGTCTTTCCGTATTTGGCTCTTGCAGCAGCAGTATATACGTCATCTGGCATATCAACGAATGCTTTGTTTAACCCAAGTGCAACCGCTTTTTTCATGTATACGTTTGCTCCTTGAACATCAACAACATCCTCTTGCGTTGTTGGCACAATTACAGTACCACCATCAAATGGTGCAAAAGGGTCTCTTATGCACTGTAATGCAATTATTGGTGCATCTCCAGCTTCCAGCCAAGAAGTGTCGGCTAAAGCTCCTCCAGCAGCAACAACTGCGGAAATTTCAGTACTAGCCTTAGGAGCGCCATATAATGTTAGAGACGAAGCCCCTCCCGAACCGTCGATTCTTCCAACAACAGTTGTGTCTACAAATGACTTTTGGGTTAACGGATTTAAAAATTGCGTCAACTCAATTTCTGAGTACTTGTCTAATGAGTTATATGCAAGGGTGATGTATGCACCTGTTCCTTCACCGTATAAAACGATTTTATCCGGATCAATTTTGTATGGGTTAGAAGCAGCAGCTTCCGCTTTTAGGTTAGCAACACATTGCTTCACATCTTGAATTGATCGGTAAACCGCGTTTAGTAATGTTCCACGTCTTTCAAATTCCCCTGTAGGACCTGAGGCTAAAGGGTTCCACCCTAAACGATAATCTGCAGAAATTGCTACATAACCACGTTTTGCCCATCCTTGACATAAAACAATCGCACTACTATCATTTTTATTTCCTAACGGGCTTCCATTTATTGGTGCCGGTAAGAAGTTTCCAGTGTGCAAGAAAATGATTACAGCTCGTTCAGTGGCAGTATCTGCAGACGCCTTTGGGGCATAAACATCCATTTTGATTTGCTGGACTTTAATAACTGAAGACGTATCCGCAGGGTTTAAATGAGTTGCTGGAACCGGCTGTCCAGTTCCAACGGCGGTTTTTAGAGTTGTTAATTCATTAACAATTCTACTTTGACTTGTAGTCGATAACCGTGATGATCTAAGAAAATCAATGTTAGTAGCGTAGGTAATGTCAGTTGTTACTTCAACATCAGCGTCAGTAAAAACTTCATTGATATACCTTTTTTGTGCAAATAGCTCTAAACTAGTTATCATTAGTCCAGAGACAAGTAGTAATGCGTACAATCGTTTCATATATTTTTATATTTTTTGTCTTGTATCAAATTTAATGATTTATTGATGATTCCATAAAAGGGTATTATTTCTTTTTTTTATCCAACTCAACAAGGATTGAAAAATAAGCTAAGCGCCCAACGAAAGGTCCCCCATATACCTGATAGTTTTGATTATTAAATACGGTTCTTCTATGACCAGAGTCCTCTTTATCAAATAGTGGTAACAACCCAAGTATGTTTGATGCGCCTAACTTGAAAGTTGTGTTTCTTTTGTCCCATAGATAGTTGACTTGTGCATCAAACATGTCATACGTGGGAACAAAACCCGTGAACTGTGGTGAACCTTCAAAGACGAAACCTTCAATCCATTTGTAATTTACACCAAAACCAAAATTGGCAAATTTTATCCCTGGAAGTTTCAGCTTTCTACCACTAAAAGAAATATTGAACTTATGTTCTGGCGTATTAAACGCCGGTATGATTGGGTCGTCAGTACCTTTTTTGTTCAAAACATTCCACGAGTAATTTCCTCCAAGGGCATAATTCTTAAAAAAGTAATTTATGCCAAGTGAAGCGCCTTGGGTGGTTACGTTATCTTGGGCGTTAGCAGCAACTCTATAAACATCCACGCCACCAATAGGGAAACTTGTTTGTTGATCAAACTCTGCATCTAAACCAATGTTGTACCCAATAAAGTCAACATACAAACTATAGTAATATCCAAAGTCAACGAACAAAGAGTTGTCGAGTAGAGACCCTTTGTATCCAAATTCAATTGTTCGAGCTTTTTCAGGTCGTATTGGGTCGACATTGAAATAAGATAACAACTCTACATTTGGAACTACGCCAGCGGCGTTGCGATAATCATTGAAAGAGGATAGAGAAATTAATGAATCGTAACCGTTTAGGTTTCCAATCAATCTTGCTCTTCCAACATCATAATATAGATATTGGTCAGCCAATGTTGGGTTGCGAATGGCGGATGAAAAAGAGGTTCTAAGTGTATGTTTTTTATTTGGTAAATAAATTACTGAAGCCGCTGGCGATAGTAAAAACTCAAAGTTTTGATTTTTGTCGAGGCGGGTTGTAACATTCACAGTTATTTTGTCTTTTTTTAGTTTCTTTTTCATGCCTCCATAAACACCAGCTTCGGCATTACGAATCACAACATCCCCTGTGTCGTTAAGGATTGTTCCACGTGAATCGGGTGCATACAAACGCGCATTGGCACCAACAGTGAATTCAGCAAACTTCTTCTTAAACACTTTTTCTGTTTGTATGTGGTATAATGAAGACCGGTCAAAGAAACGTGTGCCATTATCTGTAAAAAGACGAGATGTAACGTCATTAAAAACGCTATCAAAACCCTCGCCCCCCTCATTATACCTTGGAAGAGTTCCTCCGCCTCCAGCATTGTCAACGTAACCGCGGTTTTGAGCATGCCAGGTAAACAAAGAATCTTGGTAAGATGCTAAAAAGGGATCTAAAACATTCGTCGCCCAATTTTCTATGGTGCCATGTTCATCCTGATTAAACCGAGGATAGTTTGGTAGATCTTCAACTTTGTTTTTAAATCTCAGTAGTCGCCAATTAGTCTTATAAGCTGTGTTCCAACTAGAATTAGCTTTGCTTAAAGCGTTTAACTCAAACGCAGTAGATACTATATCATAGGTGTTTCCTGCATCTTCGGAGGTCGAATAAGCACGAATAAAGAAATCATCCGTTTTGTATTCAAGTCGGTGTTGCCAAAAAGTGATGTCTTGCAATCGGTAGCGATTGTCACCTTGATAAACTGTAGATCCGCCTCCAAAGTTAAACGCGTATATTATTTCTGAAGAGTCTTTAAACCGGTAATGTAAAGAGGTGTTTAACTTCAAATTATTGGTTTGATAGTCCACCAGATCTACTTCTCGATAACCGGTTCTGTAAAAATACCCTAAGCCAGGATTTGTTAACTTAGACGTGGAGCTTGTATAGTCATTGTTTGGTTCAAAACTTTCATCACCATATACGTTTACCGCATCATACCCACCAGGGTTTGATGTTCCATATTCACTGTCAATAGTTGGCTTATAATTGTCTGCTTCCCAGTCTTGAGCCTGCATGTAAAACACACCGATCTTATAACCAAACCGATCTGTTTTATTCTTGTCTTGTATTACATCGGCATATCGGAAGGCAACTTGACCCAAGTTTCTCTCGCCACCTTTAAGCTCAACGCTTAACCCAGGATAATCGAATGGGTTTTTTGTTTCCATACTTATAACCCCATTAAACGCATTGGGCCCATAAAAGGCACTACTTGCTCCAGCTACGATATTAACTCTCTTAATGTCTAAGTCGTTGGCACCCAAAAAGTTGCCTAGGGCAAAATTTAATCCTGGCGATTGGTTGTCGACACCATCAATTAATTGAAGACTTCGCACGGGGCTGGTGCTGTTAAAGCCACGTGTATTTACAACACGAAATCCTAAACTGGCTGCCGTAACATCTACCCCTTTTAAATTTCCTAAGCTTTCATAAAACGAGGCAGAAGGGGCCTCCTTAATTTCTTTTAAACCAATACTTTCTACGGTTAAAGGTTCTTCTTTTTGTTTCTGTGAAACACGGTCAACTTTAATAACAGCAGTTCCTAACCGGTCACTGCTTGCTTTCATAGTTATTCGAATGTTCGACACATTTGAAATGTCAGCCACAACATAGGTTGCGTCAGTATAACCTTGATAGCTAATCAACAAAGTAACAGGTAACTTTTTTACGGTTAAACTGAAATTCCCACTTTCATCTGTCGAAGTACCATTAGGCTCACCCTTCACTAGAATATCAGCAGAAATTAAAGCCTCTCCATCTTCATCACTAACATTGCCTGTGATTGTTTGACCAATCACCGATGTACCTATTAATGTGACGAAAACAATGAGACTAAATCTAAAAAGTAAATTTGTATTTAAGAGCATTGTATCTCAAAGAAACAATAAAATCACAAATTGTCTATAGAGTTTAGCATTTATAAGCACTAGGATTTTGAAACGATTATTTTTGAGCCATGAAAAGGACCCATTTTTATGTTCTGTGCTTGGCGTTTTTTATTTCTTGTGACAACAAGATAGAGTTAAAACAAACAGACTTATTGGGAGTTTGGAAATTGGAACTTGACGTTGAGTCAGAAGAGAAATCGATACCATTCTTTCTAGAGTTTATCTCGGAAAACTCAGTTTTAAAAGCGGCATTTTGGAATGGTGAAGAAAAGATCGTTCATGAATATGTGATGCTTAAGAATGATTCAGTAATTCTGGATAACCCTTATTTTAATTCAACTATACGGTTAAAGTTTAATAGAAACACTGTTGAAGGGGTTTGGACTGATCACAACAGAAAAGATTATCAAATGCGGGTATCTGGGAAATACAATTTAACACATCGTTTTAAGTTCAATCAGCCACTTAACGACTCAATTGATGGAAAATGGGAAGTATGGTTTGGTAATGATGATAAGTACAAGGCAATTGGACTTTTTAACACGGATCAAAACAGCATGAAAGGGACGTTTCTAACAGAAACTGGTGATTACCGATTCCTTGAAGGAGGATTTGGTGGAAACTCTTTGTTGCTCTCAACGTTTGATGGGGCGCATGCATTTTTATTTGATGCAACATTGAAGGGAGATACAATAAACGGCTGGTTTTATAGTGGTAAGCATTTTAAGGAACCCTTTGTTGCATGGAGAAATGATACAGTGACACTTAGCAACCCGTATAAACTTACAGAACTGGTTGATCCAGAAAAACCAGTTTCTTTTTCGTTTATGGATACAGAAGGTAAACGAATTAGCTTGGAAGATTCATCATTTTTAGATAAACCCTTAATCATTCAAATTATGGCAAGTTGGTGCCCAAACTGCAAAGACCAGTTAGAGTATTTTTCAGGTATTCAAGATAAACTGGCAGAACAGAACGTGGAAATGGTAGCATTAAGTTTTGAACGTTTAAGCTATGAAAATGTGCTTCCAAGCTTGAAAAAAGTGAAGAAAGCACACAATATAAAATATCCTATTTTGTACGCTGGGAGCGCTGATAAGTCAGTTGCGGTGAAATCAGTACCTTGGATAAAAGAAGTTGTTTCCTACCCAACACTCTTATATGTCTTACCTAATAGAAAAGTATTTAGAATTCATACAGGTTTCTATGGTCCAGGAACAGGGGCAAATTACAAGCTGCAAGTTCGTCGAATAGAAGATGATATTAGAAACTTAGTTATGTTGTCAAAATAAAAGCGTCAATCTGAGACAACCACCTCAGCAGAAGAGACATTTACAACGCTAAAGAACCCATAGGCGCCACCAATAATGTTTGTTTTTGGATTAGATGGTGGAGGATCAAAAGGAGTACCAGAACGGTTTTGTTGATTTGAAAATTCTCCAATGAAATTATAATATTCACGGCTTATTCTGTACTGTTCAACTCGTACACTGTCTCCTTTTTCAAAATTATAAGGAAATGGCCGAGGGAAAACACCTCGATCAATATCCTTCAAAGGATCATCAGGATCTATAGCAATGTTCCAATATCCTCCTTCACGGTTTTCATCGTTTTCGATTTGATATCCAATTTGGTCCAACAGGTTTGTATCGTTTTGATAGATTTTCCACATGTAAAAATCCCCTTCAGGCTCGTATTCCAAAGACTTTTGAAAAACGTAATATCCTTTCGGAATGAAGCCGTTCGCTTCTGGCAAGAAGTACGACCTAATGAAGTCAATCGGCTCTTGGTAAAAGCATTGTTCTGTTGCTGTGTATGTGTTGTTTAAATAGACGACACTAAGTGTGTATGTCATACCAGATTCACACGCCAGTGAATCATCTGAGACGTAAACACCATCAGTGGTGTGGTTTAAGGTGTCTGTACGCCCATTGTTGTCTGCAATTGTCACAGTAGCAGAACCGATGTAGTCAATAGTAGATTGATCAAAATAAGGCTGTGTTAAAGAAAGGGTTACAACCCAAGGTTCTTTTTCTGTAGACAATTGTGAGTCAATTATTAATATTGGTTCACCACTGTCGACTTTAAGTTCAACTACCTTTTCACACGAGGAGAAAATAAATGCTGACAGGATAATAAATAGTATATGATGCTTTTTCATTGTATTAAAACTCAAAGTTCCAGGTTATTGATGGTATTATTTTAAATAGTGTTACTTGAACAGCAACTTGATCTCCTTCATTTACGAAAGTGTTTTCATTGGCATCCTCTGCCGTCGCTTCACGAAAGTACATCGCATATGCGTTGGCTCGATTATATAGGTTGTATACCGAAAAGTTCCAACTACTTTTATACTTTTTAGACTCTTTGTTTCTCCAAGTAAAACCAACATCTAAGCGATGATAGTCCGGCAGTCGAGCGTTGTTCCGTTCTCCGTAAATTGGATTCCACTCCCCTTCAAAAAAGTACTTTCCAACTGGAGTAGTGTATGGCCTACCAGTAGTATACGTAAACGTAGCAGAGGCAGTTAGTCGGCTAAGTAACTTACGGGTTGCCACGATTGAAAGGTTGTTTCGAATGTCAAAGTTGGCCACATATTCTTCGTCGTTATTTATTCCAATGGTTTGGCGAGTAGTTTTTGCTAGGGTGTAAGAAATAAAACCAGTAGTTTTTCCTTCGGTCTTGTTAATGAAGAATTCGGAACCATATGCACGACCGTCACCTGTAAGTAATTCGCCATCAAGGTTTTCATTAAAAATTAGTACGGCTTGGTCACGATAATCTACTTGATTTTGCATCCATTTATAATAAACCTCAACAGATGTCTCAATTCCTTTCTTGAAGTTTTTAAATACACCAAAAGACACCTGATCTGCGATTTGAGGTTTTATATTCAAGTTTGCTGAATACCATTGATCGGTTGGGAATGCTGATGCGGTATTGGATGCTTGCTGAATATATTGAAAGGTTCTGTTGTAGGATGTTTTTAAAGCAGTCATTTTAGCTATATTATAACTAGCAGAAAATCGAGGTTCTAATCCCCAATATGTATTATATATCTGACCAGGACTGTATGCAGTACTTACAGTTAACGAATCAATTGGGGCAAAACTTTCATCTTTAGTATACGAGTATTCTGTTCCTCCAATATTTGAAAATGAAGAAAGTCGCGCACCGTAACGTATGTTGAATTTTTCAGAAAACTTAATGCTGTTGTCTACATAAACGGCACCTTCTAGTGCGTTTCTTTGTTCAATTACTGTGGGTTCTGGAAAGTTGCGTTCAGTTTCGTCGTTCGCAGCAAAGAACGTCCCTGGGTTGAAGTAGTGACGTGTTAGCTGCATTCCAAATCGAAGCGTATTCTTCGGTGAGATGTAATAGGTAAAGTCTGGTTTGATATAAAAATCACGAATATTTTGCTCAAGACCAAATGCAGCATTTTCTGCAAATTTGAAATCAAATCCATAGTTGAAATCACTAAAAACAAAAGAAGTGTTTAAGAATAACTTTTGATTAAATAAGTGATTCCATCGAACTGTTGCAGTTGCATTACCCCAATTAATTCCAAATAGACTTCCAAACCCAAAGACGTCTCGTCCGAAGTACCCACTTAGGTATAACTTGTCTTTATCAGAAAGCTTATAGTTAAGTTTCAGGTTTAAATCATAAAAGTATAGTTTGCTTTCTCGGGCAACCTCAGTACCGGCAAGCGGCAGAAATATATCTGCATACGAACGACGACCAGCGATCATAAATGAAGATGTGTCTTTTTTTATTGGGCCTTCAACAGTCAGTCTACTGGAAATAGTTCCAATTCCTCCAGTGGCACCAAACTTTTTCTTGTTGCCATCTTTCATTTTTATATCAATTAATGAGGCCAAACGCCCGCCATATTGCGCTGGGATGCCGCCTTTATAAACTTGGATGTCTTTAATAGCGTCTCCATTAAAAACAGAAAAGAACCCGAGCAAGTGTGAAGCGTTGTATACCGTTGCTTCATCTAAAAGGATTAGGTTTTGATCTTGCGACCCACCACGAACATTTATACCTGAGTTTCCTTCTCCGGCAGACTGTATCCCTGGCATTAACGTAATAGTTTTTAGAACATCAACCTCACCAAAAATTACTGGAATTTCTTTGATTTTTTTAATATCCATGTTTACCACAGATATTTCTTTGTTCTCAACTTGTCGGTTTCGCTTTTCTAAATCAATAACTGCGGCTTTTAACTGTTTAGAGTTTGGCATTAACTCAACGTTTATAGTTGTGTCGCTAGTAAGAGTGATTTTCTTAATAACTGTTTGATAACCAACAAAGGCATACTCCAACGTGTACTCACCATCATCAAGTGTGAGTGAGTAAAACCCATAATCGTTTGCTTCTGTTCCAATAGGATACCCTTGTACTAAGACAGTAGAGTATAGTAAGTCTTCTCCCGAACTACCATCAGTTATTTTACCACCAATGGTATGCTTTTGGGCGAAAACACCAATTGAAACTGACATAAAAAATAGCGCCCCTAATATTCTGTGCATTAGTCTAATTTTTTTTGCAAAATTACTGGCCTTATTTTGCGAGCCAGATAGATTAGACAATCAAACGTAAATAACAGATAAAAGTTTGCAAATTAAACGACACATACCTAATGCCATTACACTAACTAACCTAGGCTTGGGTGTTTTGTCAATTATTTGCTCGATGAGACATGAGTTGATATGGGCGTCGGGTTTTATTGCACTTGCTACGGTGCCAGATTTTTTGGATGGTTTAGTAGCACGCTTACTTAAGGTAACTTCTGATATTGGAAAAGACCTTGACAGTTTGGCGGACATGGTAACCTTTGGTGTTGCTCCAGCAATTATGATTTTTAGCCTTCAAGCTCAATATGATACGGGTTGGATAAAATATGTTGCCATTGTAATTCCATTATTTGCAGCCTTACGTTTGGCTAAGTTTAACAATGACACAAGGCAATCAACAGACTTTTACGGATTAACAACTACCGTAACAGCGCTATGGTTGTCTACTTGGCCGTTTTTAATTGAGTCCGATCCGTTTTTACCACAGTGGCTGTATATCTCTCCTGTCACTTTTTTAGTCATTCCAATTTTTGCTGGTTGTATGATGGTTCTTGATGTGCGCTTTTTTTCATTGAAATTAAAAAATTTAAAGTGGTCAGATAATAGACTACAGTTTGGCTTCATAGTTTTGTGCATCGGGTATCTTTCGTTTTTCTATTTTTTGGGCGTAACTCTCATAATATTTACATACATAGTTTTATCGTTAATCCGTAATTTTGTGAAATGAATTTCAGAGCAGAAATTAACGTCATGCCACAAAAGGCTTTATTAGATCCACAAGGCAAAACCGTTCACCAAAGTATGAACCTAATCGGATTAAAGGAAATATCAGATGTGCGTATTGGTAAGCATATTACCATAGAGTTGTCTGCAGATTCAATGGACGAAGCGAATGCTAAGGTCGAAAAAGCATGTAAAGAACTTTTAGCGAACCAGGTCATGGAACACTATGAGTTTGAGTTGATTAAACTTTAGTCAACAACTAAGTTAATTTACTATCCTAGTTTTATCGAATTACTGTCAAGGTGCCAGAGTACCTAAAGACATCATTGTAAATGTCTTTCAGTTTAATTAAGTACAAATACGTACCTTCTTGTACAAGAACCCCTTGATACATTCCGTCCCAAGGTTTATTTACATCTTCGCTGTGATATATGTGTTCACCCCACCGTGTGTATATATCAAGTTCCATCGACTTTAAGCCATAAAGCATACCTGCTGGCCCAAAGGTGCGATTCACATCATTATCGGGCCCCGGACTAAAGGCATTTGGAATAAATATGCGAAGGTTAGGCTTTATTCGAATTGTACGATAGAATGTGTCAGCACAATTGAAATCATTGTTTGCAATTAACTTACTTCTAAAATAACCAGTATCTGTATATTGGTGTAACGCCTCTGGACCATTCTCTACTGGTGTAAAATCACCAAAATCCCACTCCCAATTATTTGCATCGGAGCCGCTTTCAACAAAATTAACGAACGGGTCAGTAATGAAAATTTCCTTAGGAAATATGTCAAACTTTGCTTTTGCTTTTGGCCAAACTGTAATTTGCTTTTCAGCAGAATCTTTGCAACCAAAAGAGTTGGTGACGTTCAACTTAATTGGGTAAGCACCTGCGATATTGAACACTTGATTATGTCGATCTATCAGGGACACGACTTTGTTTGAGACACTCCAAGTCCAATCTTCAATTTTGCCTTTGGTTTGGGTACTGTCAATAAAGAAAGCCTCTTGTCGCTCACAAATATTGTCGAAATAAAAATTAACCATTGGTAATGGTTCTATTTCTAATACTGTTGTTAAAGTATCGAAGCACCCTAAGGTGTTTTCAGTAATTAACTGGATAGATTTTTGGCCAATTTGTGAAAAGGTGAAAGATGTTGAGGGTGTATTAAATGAGTTCCCTTCGATATCCCAATCGTGTTTTAGAGGCATTCCTAAACTCGAATTAGATAATGAAATAAATTTGGTGCTTTGTCCAAAACATGTGTCGGTATATTCAATAATTGAGTTAGGCAATGGATAGATCTGAATAGTTTTAGTTATAGAATCCCAACACCCGCGGTCACCACGAACTTTGCGCGAAATATCAAAGAACCCGTCCTTGCTAAACGTATGAAGTAAAGACGCTTGATTGTATGCTTGCTGATTTTCAAAACTCCAGACAGATGTGTCAATAGTTTCATTATCAATATACGAAGAGTCTGAAAATAAGATTGGGATCAAGTCACAATCGTTTTTAAATGTGAAGTTTGCTGTAGGACATTTAGGATAGTTGTTCAGTACCCAGGCTCCGTCATACTCACTAAGTATCGGGGTTTTTGTCGCGTTTGTTAAAGGGTTGGTGGTTGAGCTTAACGTGTAATCCCAAGAATTTGTAATGCTGTTATAACGAGAAGCCTCTAACTCTGACTCAATAATATCATTTAACCCACCTAAAGATAAATCCCACTCACGGTCTGTATACGAAAACGTGATTTGCACTTGTGGTTTTGTTGAGTAACCGTCAGAACCTAAAATATAAAATCGATCAAGTGATTTAATGTCATTAGCAATCTTGTACAAATTGTCTAAGTGTGGAACACCGATAGGCAAAGGTCGATTGTTGGGTACCGAAATTGGGTTCGTTGGATAGGAAGCGACAGTAATATATCCAGAGTCACTGACTTCGTACCCATCATCAGCGATATTGATAATTAATGGGATATACATATTGTCTGTTGTGCCAAACGGTATGGTATAGTTGTTACCTGCCGGAGCTGTGCGAATATTCCATTGCACTTTTCCATAACCAGTACTTGGGTCGGTTTCTCCAACAATAAATCCTGTTGTACGTGATACAGCTGTTGTGTCGTTATTGTTGACAACAAGAGTGTTTGAGTTTAAAATTAGAGTGCGGTCATTTAGAGTCAACTGACCAGTTTGCCCACCATTGTAACCACCTCCAACAAGTGTATTTGTTTGTAAGGTTTTTGAACCAGAACCACTCAAAGTTAGGTTGTTAAATGAAGTGCTTTTAGTTCCAGTTATTGTCTGGTTGGTTCCAGTAAGGATAACCTCTCCAGCATTATTGCCAATTGCGTGTGATGTCCCATTATTTATCCAGTTTCCATCAACGTGAATTGTTCCTTGGTTTACAGTTTTTACTATCCCGGTTCCAACATTTTTATAGTTACCAGTAGCTTCGTTAACGACAATGTGTGCGTCGTCTTTAATTACAATGTTTACGTTTTTTGTGACCCAACCTTGCGCAAAAACGCCAGTGGTGCAAAAGACAAAAAGGTAGATATTTAATAAAATGTATTTCACAGATATTGACTTAGTCTCTCGCTCTTAAAAGTTCTTTGATTTCAGCAATCTGTAATTTTAATGCTTGAATTTCCTTGTCTTGATCAGCCACGGTTTTTTCCAGTTCTTCTAGCTTTTCAGTACGAAGAATTAGCGCCTTTATGGCAGCCATATTAATACCATCAAACGCTAACGTGCTTATACCCAAGCTATCCGTTCCACCAAGTTTGAATGTTGAGTAAAAATCTTGTGCCATGGGGCCAATGTATTTTACATTGTCGGAGTTCCCTTTATAGTTCCATTTGGTAACTTCTAAAGCCTTTAATTGCTCCAGAATTTCTTCACCATCAATGTTTTCAAAGTTTTCTTTCATGTTTCTGTCTGAAACACTTGACCAGCTTGCGTCCCCGTTATTCATATACACCCCAGTACTTAAATCAGATTTTGTAAAAAGGTGATAACCATTATTAAAACGCATGGTCATTGTGTTCAATGCACTACTTAATGTTTTCGTTGTTGTACTTGCATCACCAAAAATGAATGACCCATTTTTAAAGTTAGTAGAGACAAAACTTCCCATAGCTACAGACCTATCTGCAATTGCATCAACATTATTACCAATTGCCACAGAGTATGGGTTGTTAGTTCGCACATTAGACCCAATTGCAACGGCTCCAGTACCTTCACTATATGCTTGATGACCAATGGCAATAGCATAATCTCCCTTCACGGTATCTTTATAACCCATTGCATAACCATATTTGTACCCTGAAAGGACAAAGCATTGTTCACCAAAAATTCCAGAATTCGTTCCAAGTGAATTTGAGTTGTTGCCAACAATGAATGAATATTGTCCATAGGCAATATTATCTGCCCCAATGGCCATTGTATTGCGACCACCAGTAATGGACTTACTTCCAATTGAAATTGAGTAGGGTAGTTGTGTTATTGAACTATCTCCCATTGCAATGCTATATGCTCCTTTTGCAACTGAGTTGTGTCCTGTGGCAAAAGTGTAATTGTCTAATGCACTTACTCCTGTTCCAAAACCCATCGAATGTGAGCCAATATTCGCAGCATTCCATTCGGTACCAAGTGCTGTGCCCACCCTAAATGCTGAAAGCCTGGGGTTAAAATGAAGTCGAGTTCCTGCACCCATTGATCCGGCAGTTGCACCAGAGTTAAACGTACCCGAAACAATCAAACCATCAGTTCCTTCAATTTCAACAGGGCCATTATCGGCTATAATATTTCTACCATTTCCAGCCCCCCCTTCGTCATACGCTCTATCCAAGGTGTTTTGATCTAAGTGACCAGGAACCCATGTTGTTCCATCCCAGATTATTACATCTCCAACGGCATTGCCTGATTTCAAACCTAATTTTTTAGGATCAGCAGCAGTACCACTGCCTGAAATCATTAAGAAGCCATTTGTTATTGTGTCTGCAACTTCGTTTCCTATTATACCATCAACTTCTGCTGGATGGCTAATTTGTGTTGGAACCCACTTACTTCCGTTCCACATCCAAACATCCCCATTGGAAGTACCAGTATTTACTTCTAATTTGAATGGGTTTCCTGTGGTTCCAGATCCACTTTTTGTTATTATGCCATAGGTGTTTGCCGTATCAGTAAATTCATTACCCACAATACCATCTACTTCATTTGGGTGGGTTATTTGACTTGGAACCCACTTACTTCCGTTCCACATCCAAACATCCCCAACCGAAGAACCGCTATTGATTCCAATAGTTAACGGGTTGCCTGCAGTGCCTGAACCATTGCGGGTTAAAATACCTCTTGAACCCATTGTATCGGAGACTTCATTACCTATTATGCTATCTTGTTCTTTTGGAAAAACGATCGTTGTTAATGCCCACTTACTTCCATCCCAAACTAAGGATTGACCAATTTGAGTTCCCGGTTTAGCACCAAGAGTGTATGGGCTTGCAGCAGTTCCAGACCCTTGTCGAACAAGTAGTCCATAAGTGTTCAGTGTATCGGATATCTCATTACCAATCACACTATCTTTTTCTCGTGGATATACTGTCGGAGGATTGGTAATCTGTGAAGGCTGCCATTTATTGCCATCCCACATCCAAACGTCACCCAAGTTTTTTCCAGGCTCGATACCGACTTTTAACGGGTTTGCAGCTGATCCAGCACCATATAGAGATAGTATGCCTCGAGCATTAATTGTGTCATTCACCTCATTTCCTATAACCCCGTCAACTTCAGTAGGAATAGTTATGGAAGATGACACCCATTTATTGCCATCCCACATAAAAACATCACCCACATTATTACCTGGAGTTACACCAATTTTATAAGGATCGCTTCCAACGCCAGTACCAAAACGAGTCAGCACACCCCGAGAATTTAGAGTATCAGAAAACTCGTTACCAACAACGCTGTCTTTTTCTGTTGGCATTATAATGGGTTGCGACACCCATTTACTTCCGTCCCACATAAAGACGTCTCCATAGGAGTTTCCAGCTGTAACACCGATTGTATAAGGGTTCACGGAAGTCCCAGAGCCATTGCGTACTAAAATTCCTCGCGACTGCGAAGTGTCTGAAATTTCATTACCAATAATTGAGTCTTTTTCAAAAGGAAATTCGGTCGAAACCCAACTGTTACCATCCCACATCCAAATATCATTTAAACGAGTACCTCGAGTCACGCCTACTTTGTATGGATCGCTAGACGTACCGGAACCGAGTTTTTGCAAAACACCCAAAGAGTTAATGGTGTCTGATATCTCATTACCGATTACTCCATCTTTTTCTACAAGTGGAATGTTTTTAGCCACTGTAAGTTGACCAAACTCGTTAATTGTGAATTGAGGAATTGAGTCTGCAAAACCATACTGCCCAACGCCGACTCCTGTCGGTTCTAAACTGATTGTACCATATGCATCTAGTTTTCCTCCAATTAAACCTTTGCCAGCAGTAAATTCTTGAAAAATTGGCTTCCACTTATTTTTGTCATAATACCAAAATCCAACAGTATCATCCGTTTGGTAGACTAAAAGACCATTAGCAGGTGATGGTATGCTTAATTTAGCAAGTTTCGACAACCGTGGCACGAGCATGCCACGAGAATTTGATTTTACATCCAAAATCGCGGAAACATCTGGGTCAGAACCATCTTCGTTAACGCCAACACCCTGACCATAACTAGTTGTAAAAGAGAATAGTAACAACAGAGTTGCTACGAGAGTTTGACTAAAATTGGGCAAAAAATCCCCAACTCTTGACAAGAAAAATAAACGACTAATACGCATTATATCAATGATTTCAAGTGTGTTTCTAGCAGTTAGTGAGGGCTAAGGTAATAAATTCTCCACAATTATTAAAAGGCCTTGTGGTGATTACTTATCTTTGTCTGTACAATATAATGGAAATGGATAAAGAGATTTTTGGCTTAATCGATCAGGAGTTAAACAGACAACAAGAAGGCATAGAGCTTATAGCTAGTGAGAATTTCGTTTCAACAGATGTTCTAAAAGCTGTTGGAAGTGTGCTAACAAACAAGTATGCGGAAGGTCTTCCTAATAAACGCTATTATGGTGGATGTGAGGTTGTGGATAAAATAGAACAGCTTGCCATAGATAGAGCAAAAAAGTTGTTCGGAGTAAGCTGGGTTAACGTACAACCACATTCAGGGTCTCAAGCAAATGCAGCAGTTATGTTGGCATGTCTTAAAGCAGGCGATAAAATTTTGGGTTTTGATTTATCAAATGGGGGGCACTTAACTCACGGGTCTCCGGTCAACTTCTCCGGTAAATTATATCAGGCTTTCCATTATGGGATTGATCAAGAAACGGGGTTAGTTGATATGGATAGCGTGGAGGAAATAGCACTAAGGGAAAAACCAAAGTTAATTATATGCGGAGCATCTAGTTACTCACGTGATTGGGACTACAAGAGGTTCAGAGAAATTGCCGATTCTGTAAATGCGGTTTTATTGGCTGACATTTCACATCCCTCAGGACTTATCGCAAGTGGACTTTTAAACAACCCTGTAGAACATTGTCACATTCTAACAACAACAACACACAAGACTCTCCGGGGTCCCCGCGGTGGAATGATAATGGTTGGCCAAGATTTTGAAAACAAACTTGGGGTTAAAGATAAAAAAGGAAACCTAAGAAAAATGACAGCTCTGCTAGATTCTGCTGTTTTTCCAGGTAGTCAAGGTGGCCCCCTCGAACATGTTATTGCTGGTAAAGCTGTTGCGTTTAAGGAGGCAATGACGGAAGAATATAAAGAGTATTGTAAACAATTAGTTCTCAACGCTCGAGAAATGGCCATTCAATTCGAAAAAAGAGGATATAAGGTAATTTCAGGGGGTACAGACAATCACTTAATGTTAATTGACTTACGAACAAAATTCGAAGACTTGACAGGTAGACTAGCAGAGGATACTTTGGTGAGGTGCCATATAACTATCAACAAAAACACGGTGCCACAGGAAACAAGATCACCGTTTGTAACATCGGGTATGAGAATTGGAACACCTGCAATTACCACACGAGGGATGAAGGTTGAACATATGGAAGAAATAGTTGAATTGATTGACCGCGCTCTTAATAATCCATCAAATGAAGAGGTTTTGAATAGTGTTACTCAGCAGGTACATGAATTAATGGCGAACTTTCCTCTTTACTCAAAACCTGAGTTCGATTCTTCTTTATAGGATTAGAATTTCATAAAAGTCAATAGCCAAGGCGGTTTTGTGAGAATTTAGCGGGCTAAATCAATCAAATCCAACGAAGTATATTGGGTTTTATGGAACAACACATACTTATTTCACTAGGAAAAAGCGCTTCTCTTCCTAAAAATTATTTGAAATAGCCCGCTATTACTGCATAAATTTTAGTTGACAATCACTATTTCCTAGCGTTCTAAACCATAAATAATAATCGAACTCAGGTTCAAAAGAAATGAAATTAACGATGGGATAATTTGCCTCTATTGGGAAAGAAATTTTGAGTTAATCAAAGGAATCTATATTTTCCCATCGAATGAGTAAAACTCCATTATTAGACCTACCAAAAAACAGCTTAAAAGCACTTAAACAAAGTTGGAGGCATGATTTAATTGCTGCCATTAGTGTTTCGCTCGTAGCCCTACCCTTAGGATTAGGAATTTCAATTGCATCTGGATCTGCTGTACCGCCAATGGCTGGAGTAATTTCTGCTATTATAGGTGGATTACTAACCACATTTATTCGAAGCAGTCATGTCGGAATAAATGGGCCAGGAGCTGGTTTGGTTGGTGTTTCGTTAGTCGGTGTCGTTGCTTTGTCTGAAATCGGTGACGGAAATGGCTACAATTATTACATGGCGGCCATCATGGTGGCAGGAGCGATGCAAGCACTCATGGGACTTGTTAAGTGGGGTAAGTATGGTGACCTATTACCAGCATCGGTTGTTCGTGGAGTATTAGCGGCAATCGGGATAATTATTTTTGCTAGCCAAATACATATTGCTCTTGATACTGGTTTTGGTAAGGCATCGGCAATAGATAGTTTAATTGCACTTCCAGCAAACTTCTCAAATATTAATTGGCCAATCGCAATTATTGCAATTGTTAGTTTAGCAATATTAATTGTTCATCCACTGTTTATCAACAAGTTGAAGTTGTTGCATTACATACCAGCCCCAATGCTGGTGCTGTTAGCTTCAATTCCGTTTGTGTTTATTTTCAATTTGAACTCTGAACATACGGTAACACTTTTCAATGGTGAATTTCTAGTCGGACCAGGAAATTTGATTCAAGTTTCAAATATCACCGATAGTTTTAACCTGAGACCTAATTTTGATTTAATTGGAACCGGACGATTTTGGGCGATATCATTTAGCGTATTCCTGGTTAGTACCATTGAAACTATCCCAAGCTCAAAAGCTGTAGACAAATTAGACCCATATAAAAGGGTTACAGACTTAAACAAAGACCTGATTGGCACAGGATTGAGCACAATTGTTTCTGGTTTTGTTGGTGGACTACCTGTGATAACAGTTATAGTTCGCAGTTCATTAAATATCAACCATGGGGCACGAACAAAGTGGTCAAACTTTTTTCATGGGTTAATACTTTTAGCCTTGGTTTTTTTCCTGATTGATGAAATACAAATGGTACCTTTAGCTGCACTAGCTGCAATCCTTGTATTTACTGGTGTTAAGTTGGCTTCCCCAAAAATGTTTAGAGACACTATGAAAATGGGCTATGAACAAGTTGTAATTGTTGTCTTTACAATTTTAACGACATTACAATATGACCTAAAAACAGGATTGGTTGCTGGTATTTTAATCACTCTATTAATTCACCTAGTTAAATCTCATATACCAATAAATCTGTTCTTTAAATATCTTCGGAAACCTCAATACATCATTTCTAATGAAGAGCGTAAGACTATTCTTAAGGTAAAAGGAATTTCGAATTTCTCGAATATCTTAAACCTAAGTACCCAGCTAGATAATATTGGCTATGGTAACGATGTTATCATAGACTTTTCACAAGCAAGATTGGTGGACCATACGGTTTTAGAGGTTTTAAAAGATTGGGATGATAAAAACGCGAATAAAGGTGGAAGCTTTGATATAGTTGGTCTGGACATGCATGTCACTACGTCTAATCATCCTTTAAGTTTACATGTTCTTCCACCAAAATCGAGTTTGTTTTTAAGTAAAAGACAGCAACATCTTAAAGACTTATCTGCGCGAAATAAGTGGTCTTTTGACCCAAATGTTGTTTGGACTAAATCGAGATTCAGAATGTTTCGAATGTTTGAAACTAGACCAATAGAGTTTAGTAAAAACAGATTAAAAGGAAAGTTTAAGACCTTAAAAGCCTCATGGGAGGTGTGTGATGTTACCTTCGACGAAGGTGCTTTTTTAGCAACAGAGGTTCATCATTCAACAGTTGCATTGGTAACCTTTGAGTATTTGCAGGTACCGAGTTTTGAGATAGAAAAAGAAGGATGGTTTGGCCGTATTTTGGACTTAGCAAAACGTGAAGAAATAGCGTTTTCGGATCAACAGTTTACAGATGATTTCTCAGTGAAAGGGTCTAACGTTTTAAGGGTTCAACAGTTTTTTAACGATGCATTAATTGAGTATTTAACAATTAACAACCGGTATCATATAGAGGGCACAAAAAATGGTTTGCTAGTCTTTAAAAACTATCGATTTGCTAGTGCAGAAGAAGTTGAGGAGTTGATAAGCTTTACTAGAGGTTTGGTGGTTTTAATAAAGCAAGAATATGCAAAACTAGATCTCATCAAAGACCCAATATAAGACCAACATTACTATACCAATTCACTGCCAAGTTTTCAGATGCAATCGACTCTAAACCAGCTAATTGAAACGAAAACAGCCCCCTATTCCCTATTGGTAACTTTACACCAAAGTTCATGGCGTACGTGCCGAAACCTCCTAGTTTAGCCCCTATAAACCACGATCGGCTCTTTAAACCAAAAGTTTGGCAGTAATCTGCTTCTAATAGAGGGTAGTATCCAGCAAAATTTAAATAACTTAAAGAACCATCTATAGCTTGATTTTCGTTTAAGAAGTAAACATATTGTGCTGATATATGAAACGGCGTGATGTAAAAAGAGTTGCTTGAGTCAGATTCAAAATAGTTTTGATTTACTGAATCTTCAAGGTTTAATGAGTTTGTATTTCGGATGTTTTCAGAAACATCAAAGCCGTTGAAATCAACATCATTAGTTAATACGCGGTTTATTTGATTTCGAGCCGACATTATTCCGACGTTTTCTAGTGATATTTTTAAAATATCTTTGTTGTTATTTAGCCTAGTTAAGTAACTATAAAACAAACTTAACCCGAGGTCACTAAATGGCTTATTTGTTGATTGATAATACTCCAACTCCACATCATTCATTGTAATGTTTCTGCTTATACTATCCGTTTGAATCGTTCCATTTTTAGCATAACCACTGGTCATTTTGTGGCTAGTTATTAGGTTTAAACCAATCTCATATTTAGAAGTACGCGTAGGATTAAGGTGAGCTAAGCCAATTTTGAGATAACTAAATTGTTGATTTTCAAACTTATTAGTGGTTTCTAGGGAAATATTCCTGTAGGCCGTGTTTCCCTTTAGTCCCAGACCTAAAACATCTTTTTGCAGCTTGACTGCAGTTAATGACTGATGACCAATACCAAAGATAGGCTGATGTTTTTTCGTTTTACTAAGTATGTTCGAAGCCTTACCAAGTAGTTTTATTTCGGCAGTAATAAAGCCACCCATTCGATTATATTCATTTAAAGATTGTATTTGCTCATCGATTATGTCAGTGGTCCAGAAGTCATTTTTAACTAGGGAATTGCTCAAAAATGAAGAAACAATCCCAGCACTTCCAACTAAGGAAACTTCCAATGAGTCATTAAAGCCTAGTTGTACGTCTACTATGGTTTTATTAGATTGTGAGTAAACGGCTGAACTTAACGAAAGAAGTAGTAGTAGACTAAAAAGCTTGTTCATAGATAAAATCTGCAGTTAATTGTGTTTTCAGTTTATAATCGCTAAACATAGTGTTTCTGTTTCCGTTTGGAGTGTCAAATACCGCCGTAATACGAACTTTCCTAGAATCTTTAATCAAGTCCATGGTTTGTTCTGACACCTCCGCTTTTAAACTAGATTTAACAGAACCATCGGTTTTGCCTGTGGACGTATTAACCTGAGCGGCTTCTATTTTTTCACCAGAATTAAACAATGTAGCAAGGACTTCATCAGTGTCAGACAGAAATTCAATAATAAATGAGACATCAATAGGAAAATCGTTTTCAACATGAAGTGTGAATGTACCACTTTTAATGCGATCGGAGTTTTCAACATCGAGTAAGTTAAACGGCCTTTTCTGAACAAGAGTAAGGTTGTCTGTTGCGAATTGAACAGGCATGTCGACACGCAAACGCGCTTTTAAATAACTCTCATCTTTAACGAAATCTGTGTATCCATTACTACCATTTGGTCTACTGACAATTTTTATATTTGTCTCAATCTTGTCAGGCAAGACTTCTGTAAACTCCTTAATGTTAGAAGTGTTTTTGTCGAATATAAATACTTGTGTTTTCGGAAATAAAGGAGGGTTTGTAGCTCTGCTAAGTAAAACATCTTTACCAATTACTAACGGTTGTGTTAGACTAACAGAGGTGTTGTTGTTTGTATTTGATGCCGTAATTGAGTTAATAGTAGTCAGAGCCTCAATTCCAAACGCATTTTCTAAATAAAGAGCCATTGAAACATCTTCTAAGTCAACTGTACCAGAAACATTTTTAAAAATTGGAATTTCAGTAATCTCATTTATTTCAAACTCTTTTAAACCAAAATCACCAAAAGCGTATTCTGGTTTTACATCAACTAAACCAAAATCAATTTCTACGAAATCGTCTAAGGATAAATCTCTTACTTTTCCTGAGTAAACTGTTCTAGCGGTTAGTTCGCTATAAACCGTGTTGAAAAAGGGTGCTTCATTTGGGTCCTTCCCTTTATATTGCATTACATAACCATCTAAAGGAAATTCACCTTCTATGACCTGAACGGTACCTGGTTCTGCTGGTGGAACTCGATATTGCTTGTTAAAAGGTTTGTTAAAGTCTCCACCCTCACCACTATTGGGAAATGAGTAATCAATGATTATTTCTTCTTGAATGGTGCTAGATATTTTCATTTTAACCCAGCCAGACCGAGCTTTTATTTCGGTAATCTGAGGACCGCCAAAGTTGTAAACTACTTCTTGTTTGTCTTCTACTAGTGTTTGAGCTGGAAAAACTGCGGTAGCATACTCTGGCTCCAAGTCTCTTACTGAAAGTTCAAGTCTGACTCCTTTGTCTGCATCTATCAATACAGGACCGTCGCTTGCTCTCGTTTCAACGAGTAAGATGTTTCCCACCAAAACACCATCAACAACTTTACCTGACAGATCAATTGATTTTGACGCTGATGAATTAGGTGCGATGTCAAGAAACGTATCTTGAGCTACAACATCACCACCTTCCTTATTGGCTAATTTAAAAATGATTTTATCGACATACACAGGAAGGTCGTTAAAAATTGTAATGTCTAAAAACCCTTTGTTGAATTTTGCAGTTTGAAAAAATTCTTCGCTTACATCAATAATTTGTTCACCCTGAGGGTTTTCTATTTTCTGTGCATCAAAGGGTAAGGTTAAACCGTCAAATAGTCCGGTGGTTGGATCCATTTCACGTAATGTAAAAGTATCAACAATCGTTCTGTTAGCCAAGACCAGTTTGTCTAATGTTATTTTTACATTCTCAACAGTATCTGGAACATCTAAATAGCTACCAACACTATCAATGGCGTATTCGTAGTTGTATGCTAAATCATAGCTTTTATCTGAAGCAGTAAAAAGCAGTGAGTCGTCGATTAAGTCATCAAAACCTAACTCAGCAGAGAATAAAGGTGCTGATATTTCAGTATCCCAGCGCTTTTGATCTCTTCGACAGGCCACGAGACCAACAATAACAATTAGGGTGAATAGGATTTTTTTGCGCATTATACGATTCGATTAATTTTGTGCAACATCTAACAGGATAACAAATTAAGCGTATTCAATAGATAAACTTGTAACTGATTAGTAAAACTATGTCCTCACATCATTTTGTAAAAGACAAACAAGAACCAGCTTTAATAATTGCCAACGGTGAGGATTGCAGTAACGAATTGTTGAATCAATTACTGGAGTGGAACCCATTTGTTTTGGTATTAGACGGTGCACTTGATAGAGTGTTGATGAAAGGTATCAAGGTGGATGCGGTTATTGGTGATTTTGATAGCTTAAATGTTAGTAGACTTACTGTTGACGATGAACAATCGATAGAATGGATAGTTGATGAAAGCCAGGAAACTACTGACTTGGAGAAGGGTATTGAGTATTTGAAGTCTACAGACCACAAGGCTATCAACGTGGTTTGGTCAACGGGTAAACGATTAGATCATAGCTACAACAACTTGTTGACTGTAGCAAAACACAGTGTCGACTACCCAATTTGCATTTTAGACGACTATTCAAAAGCCTATGCCTTACCATCAAGGCCAAAAAAGTTTAGTAAATTCTATGAAGCGGGTGCAATGATCTCTTTGTTACCGATTACCAATGTTTTGGGTATTACCACATCTGGATTAAAATATAATCTTTCTGACGAGGATTTAATCGTTCCCCTTAGAACGGGTAGCAGTAATGAAGCTTCCGAAACTGGCTTGATTGAGATATCATTTCAATCAGGAATTCTTATGCTCATGGAGTGTTTTGACTAATTGTTGGCGTTTGGTCGATGTTTTTTCGTTGTTTATAGTACTTTGTTTTGCATAGTACCATTTAAAGCCCATATATTTGCATTACCAATTAATAGTTGATTCATGAAGTTAGAAAACATACAAGCGCAAATGCGTAAAGGTATTTTAGAATACTGCATACTAGCGATTATTAGCAAAGAAGAAATCTATGCTTCTGATATTATTGGAAAACTCAAAGAGGTAAAACTACTTATTGTTGAAGGTACACTTTACCCGTTGCTAACAAGACTAAAAAACGCGGGATTTTTAACATACAACTGGCAAGAGTCTGATCAGGGGCCTCCTCGTAAGTATTATTCAATAACTCAAGAAGGGAAGAGTTTTTTAGAAGAACTTGATAAAACATGGAAAGTGTTGAGCTATTCCGTTAATCAATTAACAAGCCTATAACAGAATAATGAATAAAATAATTACCATTAACATTGGCGGTATCGCTATTTCAATTGAGGAAGACGCTTTTGATGAGCTGCGCAATTACCTCAAGAACATTTCAACTCATTTTAGTCAAACTGAAAATGGAGATGAAATAATCGCAGATATAGAATTGCGTATAGGTGAAATGCTCGCAGCAAAACTCAAACCGCCGAAAGTTTCAGTTAATACTTCAGATGTTGAAGAGGTTGCGCAAACAATGGGTTACCCTTCTGATTTTGAAGCGGAAGATGAAGGAGCGAAGGAGGAAACTACGTCTGAACAACAAACGTCGGCAACAAGTGAACAAACTAGGTCAGAAAAAAGAAAAGCAAGGAGACTTTTTCGCGATGTTGACAACAAGTATGTTGGAGGGGTGTGTTCTGGTTTAGCACGATATTTTGACCTTGACCCTACTGTTTTTAGATTGTTGTGGGTTATATCGATTGCAGTTTTTGGCTTTGGCTTTTGGTTCTATATTATTTTATGGGCGATCTTACCCGAACCGAAGACTGCAGCTGAAAAGTTAGAAATGATGGGAGAAGCACCCAACATAGAAAATATAAAAAACACGATTCACAGTGAGGCAAAAGCTGCGTATGAGAGAATAGCTACTCCAGAGAACAGGAAATCTGTAGCAAGCTTCATTGATGGAATACTTAATTTTTTAAAGCGACTTTTTGGAGTGTTTTTTAAATTATTTGCCATAGCCGCCCTGGTTGGTGTGACGATATTATTAATAGTTTCACTCATCGGTTTCGTTTTTCAAGGAACTTTTTTGAATTATGGTAATCATGTAAATATTAATGGCCAAGTGCTTGGTTTACTGCTAATTGGTTCGGGATCATGGTTATTTAAAATTGCATTTTATTTAATTTTTGCCATTCCCCTCCTTTTCATAGCAATGATGTTAGTGCCAGAAGTCTTGTCTGCTCCTAAGCCATCAAAAGCAGTAAAGCAAGGTTTAGTTTCATCATGGTTTATTGCAATAATTCTTGCAGTGCTTGGATTTTTCTACAATGCACAACAGTTTCAGGCCGAAGGAACGATTAAAGAAAAAACGCCAATTGAGCTCGTTAGTGATACCATTATTATACGTGTGGACGATCTGTATTCTGATAACCTAATTGAGGTTAGTGAACGAATCCGTTTAAACGTGGTACAAAGTGTTTCTGAAACGGTCAATATTCAATCAGAAAAGTCGTCACGAGGTAAGTCTGTAGATTTTGCCAAACAATCGACACGTGCAATTGCTGATGGATATAGGCTGAAGGGCAACACATTGATAATCAATGAGAGGGTTCAAGTTTTGGAGAAAAGCAAAGTTAATGCACCGAAGCACAAAATAACGTTGCGCATTCCTATTGGAAAAACCGTTATTTTTCACGAGTCAACTGTTGACGTTATTCATGATATTGACAATATTCAAAACATCTACGACCCGAGAATGGCGGGTCACAGTTTTTATATGTCGAGCGCTGGTTTAAACTGTCTAGATTGTGATGAAGAGGTTAAACCAACTTCAAAGCAGAAGATAAATGGTGATTTCTCAAGAATTGAAGTTGAAGGTGCTCTGAAGATAAAAATTACTGAAGGTAAACCTCAGAATATTGAAATACCAACGTATAACGGAGACACGGACTGGGTCAAGTTTTCAATAAAAAATGGAACATTAAAATTGGAACAAAATGATGGTATTCCTATTGACAACAAGGAGATTGTTATTGAAATACTGAATCTTGAAAGTATAAAAATGTCAGGAGCTTGTGAAGCGGATATCGATGGAAAAAATCGAGAAAAATCCCTGTTGTCAGTCGACTTAGAAGGTGCAACTAAAGTAAGGATGAAAAATATTAATGTAGGTAAAATCACGATAAATATGGATGGTGCTTCGGGGCTAACGATTTCTGGAAGTGGGGACTTGATGTTAGCAGACTGTGATGGCGCCTCAACCTTAATAGCAGACAACTTCGAAGTAGATCATGGTAATCTGGAGTTAGATGGCAGCAGTACAGCAAAAGTGTTTGTTTCAGGTGATTTAACTGGAGATGTTAGTGGTGCTTCATCGCTTAGATATAAAGGAACCAAACATTCAAAGTTTAAAAAGTCTGTTACCGCAACCGTCAAAAAGATGGATTAGTCATAAAACAATTCTCGCTCATCATCCTTTGGAAGGCGGCATGTGTCACGCTTACCAAACCACTTATATCGATTTTTGGCAATTAAATCATACGCATAATCACGAACAAATCGTGGAATAATCTTAAACACAGTTAAGAGGGCAAAAGGAAATGGAAGGTGTTTACATATTCGGAAAACTGCGTCTGACTTAAACCAAACGTTACCCGCCTCATAAAACACGATACTTTCTGGAGTGACGTGGTTTATGTCGTGCTTTTCTAGAAGGTTTTCTGCAGTTTTTGACTGTAAAGAAGCATATCGCAAAACAGCCTTTTTATCTTTACTAATGAGATAGTCTACCGACGAGTTGCACAAAGTACAAACACCGTCAAAGAATACAATGTTAGTGGAACGAAGCTCGCCAATATCGAATTCAGAATCTTTCATATCTCAAATCTATAACACACGTGAGGCCAATTGGTTAATAAATTGCAACAAATTAGATACTTTTGCACCACTCAAATGACCAGAAGTCTACATACTTCGAGTCATTTTTCAATAGCAATAATTCTACAAAAACATGAATCAAGTGGCGGACAAAGCAAACTTAAGCAAAGAAGAATTTAAACAAGAAATAATCAATGATTATAAGATTGCATTTGAAAGTCGTCAAGCAAGTTTATTAGGCCGAAAAGAGGTTTTGACGGGTAAAGCTAAGTTTGGAATCTTCGGTGATGGAAAAGAGGTTGCCCAGATTGCAATGGCTAAAGCATTTGAAAAGGGTGATTTCAGATCTGGATATTACCGTGATCAAACGTTCATGTTTGCTAAAGAAATGAGCTCTATTAGAGAGTTTTTTGCACAGTTATACGCAATAACTGATATTGAGCAAGAGCCAGCTAGTGCAGGACGTAGCATGAACGGGCACTTTGGAACTAGACTTCTTAATGAAGACGGAAGCTGGAAATCGCAAACAGACTCTTTTAATTCGTCAAGCGATATAAGTCCAACTGCAGGCCAAATGAGTCGATTAGTTGGGTTGGCGTGGGCCTCAAAACTATATCGCGATAATACAGATTTACACAATTTGCAGGAGTTTTCAATTAACGGAAACGAAATTGCATTTGGTACAATAGGAAACGCCAGCACAAGTGAGGGCCCTTTTTGGGAATCAATAAATGCTGCAGGTGTTTTGCAAATTCCAATGTTAGTATCTATTTGGGACGACGCTTATGGAATATCAGTTCCTGCAAAGTATCAAACAACAAAGGAAAACCTCTCGTCGATTCTTAAAGGTTTCAAAACCGATAGAGATGGTAAAGGTTATGACATCTATACCGTTAAGGGTTGGGATTATGCTGAGTTGGTAAAAACATACGCAAAGGCAGCTGAGAAGTGCAGAACAACACATTCTCCGGCTATAATTCACGTTACAGAAGTTACTCAACCACAAGGCCACTCAACTTCAGGTTCACACGAGAGATACAAGACTAAGGAACGGTTGGAATGGGAACGAGAGTACGACTGTCTTGCTCAAATGAAAGACTGGATGATTCGGACTAGCATCACAAGTTCAGAGGAATTGACTGTAATCGAGGAAGAAGCGATTAATTCTGTAAAAGAAGCGAAAGAGGAAGCTTGGAAAGCATATCGAACTCCAATTAATGACGAGAAAAATGAGTTACTGCAAGTTCTTAAAAACATGCAAGTTGAAACAGCACATCAATCATTGACCAATGTTGTTTCTGATTTAGAAAGAAGTAAGGACGTAATTCGAAAAGATTTCGGAGTTATAGCTTCAAAAGTACTCCGTGAAACAATTGGATTAACAAGCTCAGCAAGGGAGTCCTTGTTAACATGGTATAACACCTATAAGGAAACAAATTATGATCGTTACAGTAGCCATTTATACAGTGAGTCTCAATGGAATGCTCTAAAAGTCAATGAAGTACCACCGGCATATAGCGATGATAGTGAAGTATTGAATGGCTTCGAAATCCTACAACAGTGTTTTGATGAGGCTTTGTCTCGTGACCCAAAAGTTTTGGCTTTTGGAGAAGATGTTGGGCACATTGGTGATGTAAATCAAGGCTTTGCAGGTTTACAAGAAAAGCACGGCTTGCTTCGTGTTATGGATACCGGCATTCGAGAAAATACAATTATCGGGCAAGCAGTGGGCGCATCCTTACGCGGTCTTCGACCAATTGCAGAAATACAGTATTTAGATTATTTGATTTACGCAATCCAGATCATGAGTGATGATATTGCAACACTTCAATATAGAACAAAAGGGGGGCAAAAAAACCCTGTAATTATAAGGACTAGGGGACATAGACTAGAAGGAATTTGGCACAGTGGTTCACCTATGTCGATGATTATCAATGCAGTTCGAGGTATGCACGTATTAGTTCCACGTAACATGGTAAAGGCTGCAGGATTCTACAATACGTTGTTGCAAGCTGATGAACCAGCAATAGTTGTTGAATGCTTAAATGGATATAGACTAAAAGAAAAGAAGCCTGACAATTTAGGAAGTTATACACTACCACTAGGAGTAGTAGAAGTGCTTGAGGAAGGAACAGATGTTACCTTGGTAACCTATGGGTCGTGTGTTCGCATTGCACAAGATGCGATCAACTTATTGAAAAATCACAATATTTCTGTTGAGTTAATTGATGTGCAATCATTACTCCCGTTCGATTTAAATAAAGACATTGTTAAATCACTTGAAAAAACAAATAGAGTAGTATTCTTAGATGAAGATGTTCCAGGCGGAGCCACAGCTTACATGTTGCAACAAGTATTGGAAAAGCAAAATGGATACACGTTACTAGACAGTCAACCAAAAACTATTACATCGCGAGCACACAGACCAGCATACAGTACCGATGGTGATTATTTTTCTAAGCCCAATGCCGAAGACATTTTTTCTGTAATATACAGCATGATGAATGAAGCAGATCCCGGACAATTTCCTCCGATGCTTTAAGTGACTTTAAAAAACGTCTTTGTTTTACAAGTGAAATAGGAATTCTAAGGATTTTTTAAAACAAAAATCAACTAGAATCCTTTCTTACAGGTATGAATGGTAACCTCCCTCTCCAAGACAATGTTAATGTTTTTTGGTTTAGACGAGATTTGCGTCTAGAAGATAATGTAGGTTTAACGGCAGCCTTAAATACAGGTAAACCAGTTTTACCTATTTTTATATTTGATATAGACATTCTTCATGAACTATCGAAAAACGATGCACGTGTTACATTCATTCACGAACAATTGCAAATTCTTAATGATTCATTAAAGTCATTTGGCAGCTCACTTCTTGTGCTTCACAATAAACCTATTGACGCATGGAAGGGAATTATCAAAGACTACTCGGTCAACGAAGTTTATTTTAATAAAGATTACGAACCTTATGGATTGGCGAGGGACAACGAAATAGTAGACTTCCTTAAAACTAACGGTGTTGAAGCAAAATCGTTTAAGGATCATGTGATATGCGATTTCTCAGAGGTGCTAAAGAACGACGGGTTACCGTATACGATTTACACACCTTATAAAAATAAATGGCTTTCAAAAGTAGAGCTGAGTTCCATAACACCAGTTGAAAGCCTCAAGTTTGATTCTTTTATAAAGCATACTGCACCATTTCCAGAGTTAAATGAAATAGGTTTTGAGGAGTCTAATAAAAAGGTTAAACCTTACTCAATCAACCATTTAGACGAGTATGAAACGACTCGAAACTTCCCAAGCACCGACGGAACGAGCTACCTTGGCCCACATTTGCGCTTTGGAACGGTTGGCCTTAGAACGATTATTAAATCTGTCAAGAAAAACTCAACATTTGTTTCTGAGCTAATATGGAGGGAGTTCTTCATTCAAATATTGTATCATTTTCCAGAAGTTGTGGGTCACAATTTCAAACGAAAGTATGATGGCATAGGGTGGCTAAATAAAGAGGAAGACTTTGTAAAATGGTGCAAAGGAAATACTGGATATCCAATGGTAGACGCTGGAATGAGACAACTAAATGAAACTGGATATATTCATAATCGAGTTCGGATGGTGGTTGCGAGTTTTTTGTGTAAACATCTGTTGATAGATTGGAAATGGGGTGAAGCCTATTTTGCCAAGCACCTATTAGATTACGAACTCTCTTCAAACAACGGTAATTGGCAATGGGCTGCAGGTACCGGATGTGACGCTGCACCATACTTTAGAGTCTTTAACCCTAGCGAGCAACTCAAGAAGTTTGATGGACAAATGAACTATACGAAAAAGTGGGTACCAGAATTACTAACAGGAAACTACGCAAAACCTATGGTAGACCATAAAAAAGCCAGAATTCGCGCTATAGACACTTACAAATCTGGTATTTCTAGTTCTTGATTTGTTATAGAACCGTATTTTTGGCACTATGGTTTTCAAATTTTCAAGGTACATTTTTTCATGTTTTTTTCTATTTTCATCAATTGCTTCATTTGGACAGGAGAAATCCTATAAGGTAATGATGGATGATGTTCGCTACAACTTTTATGAGGTTGTCGATTCAGCGGAGGTATATTTCGAAAAAAATGGAAAAGGTAAAGGAAGTGGGTGGAAAGGATATCAGCGATGGAAAAATGAAAACGAAAGTAAATTTTACCCTTCTGGCGAAAGGTTAAACGCATATTATGACGGAGCGCAACTTTCTTTTCAGACGTTACAATCTGAAAACCCTAACAAACATCAAAAAGCTACATTGGGAATATGGAAAGAGTTAGGTCCGTGGGATGCAAATAACATAACATCACACTATTCTCCAGGAATCGGCCGTGTTGAAACATTTTGGGTCAATCCAAACAATACAAAAACGATATTTTTAGGGTCACGGAGTGGAGGTTTTTGGAGAACCTTTGATGAAGGCAAGAATTGGGAAAACACAACCGATACGTTAGTTGTCTCGGGAGTGGTGTCCTTAGCGGTTAACCCTTTTGATGTCAATGACATTATAATCGCAGTTCAACAAGGGGGTAATGCAAACACACATGGTATATATCGTTCTAAAAACGCTGGAAAAACATGGGTCCAAACTAAGTTTAATCCCACTCAAACGAATATTGGGGGGCTAGGTAGAAATCAAAGAATTTATAAATTAGCATTTCACCCAACACGAAAAGGGACAATATACGTTGGAACATCAAATGGGCTATATTTATCAAAAAACGATCTTGATTCATGGACACTAGTCTTTTCTGGGTATGCTACTGATATCGAGTTTCACCCTACCGAGAGAAATATCGTATACGCTTATAACAACTACCAATCAGGTCGGAATTATCTTAGAATATCTACCGACACAGGGTCAAATTGGAACAATTCTGCAGTGATATCCAATAACAACAATGCAAAACTTCACATTGCTGTCTCTAAAAATCAACCAGACAACGTCTATGTTGCGTCAACGAATGGTGTTTGGAGGTCAAAAAATAAAGGTGCGTTTTTCACATTCATTTCAAATCCTGAAGAGAGTTGTCTTGGTTTTTCTGTTAGCGATTTGGATGTAAATAAAATGATATATGGTTATGTTGATGTGGAAGCAAGCGACGATGAGGGTAAAACGTTTTCACAGGTTACCTTTTGGAATAACAGAAATGCGGCGTATGTCCACGCTGACGTAAGGACATTGGAGTGCATCAACGGTGTGTTTTATGTTGGTACGGATGGGTATTTAGCGAAAAGTGATGATAACGGTAAAACCTGGACCAGATTGAATGATGGGACCGCAATTCGGGAGTTTTACGCGTTAGGTCTTAGTCAGTCAAACCAAGAAATAAATATTGCAGGTTCTCAAGATAATGGTACTAGTATTTTGAATGAAACTGGTTGGGTCGAGTGGAATGGTGGTGATGGAATGGAAGCGATTGCTCAGCCTTTAAATAATGAATGGTACATTGGAAGTTGGCAGTATGGTTCTAGAAATTATACACAGGACGGCGGACAAACACGTACTTCAGCAGAAAACCCAAGACGTGGATCAGGGCAAGCGGACTGGGAAGCTCCATTGTTACTTGACCCATTAAACCACATGAAATTATATCACTTTGCCGACACTATTTATAGTAGTTTAGATTTTGGTGAGACCTGGCAATTTTATAGTGCCCCTCAAATAGGAATAATTAAGGAAGCAGCAATTGCTCAAGGTAACTCACAAATAATTGCAATTGCCCGAAACTCGACAATTAGACTGACGACCGATGGAGGGAATACATGGAAAAATATTCTATCAAACTTACCATCATATAGTATTACAGACATAGAGTTTGACCCTAAAAGTGACAGTACAATTGTTGTAACATATAATCGTTATCAAAATGATAATCGTAAAATCTTTATTTCAAACGACCTAGGCGCTACTTGGGTCAATATAACTTCAAACTTGGGGAATATGCCTATTAGAACTGTTACCATTGATCCAAGCGATTCATCATACATATATGTAGGAGGTGAAATCGGAGTGTACTATAAGAGCAAAAAGGGTAATGATTGGAAGTTAATGGATAATGGGTTGCCAAATGTTACTGTAAAAGATTTAGAGATTAATTACGGAAGTAATACGTTACGAGCAGCAACTTGGGGTCGAGGACTTTGGCAAACAGATCTAGCGGCAAGTAGCAACAAACCTAAAATTGTTAGAACAGGTATTATGGATTCCCCGACAGACTTGTTGCCTAAAAAGGGTATTGATCAAATTGTAACAGCTGATATAAGGAGCGAAAATCCAATTAGTACTGTTAGTGTTTATTGGTCAAAAAATTCAACGAGTTTGGACAATTCAATTACTATGACCAATACATCTGGGGATAATTGGCAATCGGCCACTGGGATTCCATCAGAAGAAGAGGGTGACCAAATTTACTTTGTTATTTCTGTAATTAATGAAAATGGTTTAGAAACAAAATCTTATCGATACAATTATACGGTGCGGCCTTTTGTATATTGTTTTGGTCGAGGGGGTTCAGGCACTGGAGCAGATTGGATAAAGTACGTTGGATTAGAGAACCTTGCACATTACAGTAATCAGGAATATTATGGCGATTATACAGACAGCATTGTTGAACTTTATCAGAAACATGATTATTTGTTAGAAATGGGGCTTAATTATCATTTTGATTTAAATAAAATAGGAGCATGGATTGATTATAATCATAACGCCGAGTTTGATGATGACGAAAGAATCACTATGGGAGAAATCGACAACTCACATGTGGGATATGGTCAGTTTAAAGTGCCTTCAGATGTTATTCTTGATAAACCTTTAAGAATGAGAGTTGTTTGTCGATACACAACGAGAGAGCTTAATCCCTGCGGGACAGAATCTGGCGAGGTTGAAGACTACACAATAATTGTCAGGAAGGATACCTTGTCTAACACTTTTAACTTTGCGACTAAGCAAAGCATTGTTTTCCCGAATCCCAACAACGGATCTTTCACAATTCAACTAGACGGCATAGAGAAATTCAAATCCTTAGTGGTTTATGATAATTCTGGACGAATTGTTTACAGTGAAAAAATAAAAAACGATCACAAATCAGAGCTAGATGTAGTTTGTGATTTAAGGCCAGGTGTTTATATTGCCACTATCAATTCAGAAGGTCAAACCTTTCAACAAAAACTAATTATTAAATAAAACTTAAAAAACAAAAAATGACGACTTACGAAGAAATATTTGAGAATAACCAAAAGTGGATTGAAGAAAAAAAAGCTAATTCGAGTGACTTTTTTCAAAAACTATCAGAAGGTCAGAGTCCAGATTTCCTCTATATAGGATGCAGCGACAGCAGGGTTACAGCAGAAGAACTAATGGGGGTGGAACCAGGTGAAGTGTTCGTTCATAGAAATGTCGCTAACGTGATCAGTAACACGGATTTAAATGCTATGACGGTTATTGAATATGCAGTTGCACATTTAAAGGTTAAGCACATTGTTGTTTGTGGTCACTATTTCTGTGGAGGTGTTAAGGCTGCAATGCAGGCACAAGACTTAGGAATTTTAAATCCATGGCTAAGAAATATTCGTGATGTTTACAGACTTCATAAAGACGAGCTAAACGCGATATCAGACGAAAATGATCGTTATAACAGGTTAGTAGAATTAAATGTCCAAGAGCAATGTGTTAATATAACTAAAACAGCAGTTGTACAGAGGTCGTATATCAACAATCAATTCCCAGAAGTTCATGGGTGGGTGTTTGATGTTCAGAGTGGTAAGTTAATAGATTTAAAGCTTGACTTCACCAAGATGCTTCATGACATTCAAGAAATATACAATTTAGGAACGTCGTAAGTTAAATGTACGTTAAAAAGAATTTTTCTATTAAAAGCCTCATGTCGTTTTCTGGAGGACATTTAATCTGGTTAACTGCTTGGGCTATTCTTGTTCCATTGTTTATTGAAACACTGCATGAGATGAAAATTCATGCCTTTAAGGTGCCTTGGTTGCCAGTTTCCATAGTCGGTACTGCTGTTGCGTTTTACGTGGGCTTTAAGAACAATAGCTCATATGACAGACTTTGGGAAGCTCGTAAGATCTGGGGTGCAATTGTAAATAGCAGTAGATCTTGGGGTTCAATGATTAAAGCATTCGTCACAAACCAATTTAATGAGAATGATTTAAGTGAAGCAGAGCTCTTAAGTTTACATAGAAAGTTGATTTACAGACACATTGGTTGGTTGTATTCCCTAAGGAGTCAACTTTTGATTCCAACACAATGGGAACACATTAATCAAGGAAGGTTAGTGAGGAAACGAACTGAATCAAGACAGAAAACTTTTGGTATTGGATTGTATGGAGATGAGATAACGGCATTTGAGATACCAAGGTGTTTGCCTAAAGAGGAGATAGATCGAATGATTAACAGTCAGAACACTGCGACTCAAATAATTGACCAGCAATCTCAAGATTTAAAGGAACTTAGAGCAAACAACTTAATAGATGACTTTAGACATATGGAGTTACAAAAAGTCCTAAGTGACTTTTATGATCATCAAGGTAAAGCTGAACGCATTAAGAAATTTCCACTTCCACGTCAATACGGTAGTATGAGTTTCATATTCGTTGGAATATTCATCTTTTTGTTGCCATTTGGTTTAGTCACTGAGTTTCACGATATGAGCGCCTGGGGTGCCTGGCTCTCTATTCCTTTTACTGTTATAGTAGGATGGGTTTTCTTGATGATGGAACTCGTTGGTGACTATTCTGAAAACCCTTTTGAAGGACTTGGAAACGACGTGCCAATGTTGTCACTATGTCGCACTATTGAAATTGATCTCAAAGAAATGCTAGGAGATGAATTTCCTGAAGCAATTAAGCCTGTGAATGACGTCTTGATGTAGCGTTGTATTTTGGTTATTTATCATTTTTTATAACTCCGTCATCATAAACTGTTGTTTTTTCAAGGGTGCCATCTTGCTTATAATAGTACCAAGTTCCTTGAAGCACAGCTCTGTTAAAATAGTTATTGGAGTGCTCCAAACCGTCACCATAGATGGAATCATCATATTTCGGTACAGGCCTTTGACCACTCACAAGTCCAATTCTACCTTTGCATTTTAAGTTTCCGTTTTCATAGTATTCTTCGAATTCACCTACCGGTGTTAAGCCATGATCGACTACAAAGTGATTAGGACAACCAAAGGAGTCTGTATAGTCTTGATTTGCATAGGGAAGAGAATTGTTGTTGTAATATTTAATATATGAACTATCTCCCAAATAGAAAAGCGTATCGTTGATATGTGTCTTAACTTTAACTTGACCAGAAGAATAATAGGAGGTTACTTCTTGCACAATTGAATCTTTTTGAAGGATTTTAAGAGATTTAAATCCAGATTGATTGTAAATGGTTTGCTGTTTAAGTACACCATTAAAAAATGTGTTTTCTATACGTTTGTTGAGGTAATACAGTGTTACTTTTCCAGTTTCAATGGAATCCATTAAATCAATAAGGTTTTCGGTTTTTCTTACATTTTGAATATTCAATAAGCTACCAGATTTTGTAACAACTTTAAAGTCAGCATATAACATATCATAGTCACTGGCATTAATTTTTATATGAATAGGGGATAACACTCTATCATCTCCCTTAAAATTTGCTGATGCATGAATGTTATCAATTAAAATAACACCTCCCTTTGACAAGCGAATTGCTCTTCTTATTGGGTCAGTTATAAAACTACCGTTTACATCAAATTGCTTAACTCCATTGTAATCAAGAAGTTTAAACCTATAGGACGAAACTGTATAGTACACATGCGAGGCAACAAAACCCGAACCCATACTAGCAGTAATACGTCGATGTACTAGAAGAGCTGGTTTAGATACTGTATTTCCGGAAGAAATTGAACCAAAACGCGCATCTGGTTTTGGTAATGACTTAATTCTATAAATGGTAGAATTTAGCCAAGTGGTGTCACGCTTTACATAACCAACTTGTATGAAACCACGACCACGTGTCGTTGCCATTACTGTGGTCTGGGAGTCCACATGATTGACTTTTATGTTTTGTGAGGTTCTTAAAACGGTAGTTTTACACTTTTTACCAATCACACCATAGGTTATAGGCGTTTCAACGCCAACGTACAGCACATTCATGTTATCAAGGTTGATTACGCCACTTTGAGCATAGCCAAGTTGACCAATAAAAACTTTAAGGCAAGCGAATAAAACAAGTCTTAACATTACATTTATAACGTTAAGTGTATAAGTAAACTTACTGAGCAACTATTCGTTGTACGGCCGTCTTTCCAGAAGAAGTTGTCAGTGTTAGCTGATAAAATCCAGGAGCCACGTTCAATACAACATCAACTGAGTTTAACGCAACTGAAACCCTCTGATAGACAATTTTACCTTGAATATCTGTTATAACAACTTTAGCAATCGATTCGTTTGAGTTTGTGGAAAGTGTCAACGACTTGTTAAAAGGGTTAGGCGATACGGTAAATAAATCATTTGGGTGAAAGTCACTTACATTTAATCCAACTAAAGCAACACACTCGGAGCGTTTGGTACATTTGTTAACTGTAACGTCTACCGCGAAGTCACCAGAGTAAGGCGCTGTAAACTCTTTAGAGGTTTCCCCATTTATGTTCTTATTAGTTTTGCAATCTACCCATTGATAGGTTGCATCGATTTGCTGTGCCGTTAAGGTTTTTCCTGTTTGCGTTACTTTGTTGTCTACTGTCGTAACAGTTAAATCAACGGTAACATTTGAATCACAACCGTTTATGGTTTGCTTGTTTAACTCAATTATTTTAGAAACAGTGTACCACATTCCATCCACTTGAGCAGAATCGCAAGCATCAACGTTTTCACTAGAACTCGTCGCATTGTGAATGTCTACATTGTATTTGAGAATCGAATCACACCCTTTAGAGGTTGAATAACTCTCTGTAAATAATCCATCTTTATAGTAAGCGAAGCCACCTGGCGATACAAATGAATCACACGATTCGGTCGGTATGTTTTGGGTGATGCTATGGTTAATAGTTAAATCTAAAAAGATTACCGAATCGCAGGAGTATTGATTCGCTTTTGAAAACTTTTCCTTATACAAGCCACTTTTGGTGTAAACATTTCCAAGACTAGAAGTGTACCGATCACAAGTCTCTTCTTTAATCGTATAACTATTAGAAGGGTTAATCAACAAGTCAACGGTATGCGTTGAATCACACCCTGTTACTGCTTTTCCGTCAATTGAGATCTTAGCGTTTTTATAGTACCATTTTTTTTCAATTTCTGCGGAGTCACATTCGGTTACTTTTTCTGACGTATTTATTGGTTGATTTACGACTACTTCCATGATTAATACTGAGTCACAGCCTTTTGGTGTTACACCAACTAATGTGTCGCGATAAAAACCTGTTTGGTAATATGTATTCCCTAGTGGAGTAACAAATGAATCACAAACAGTGTGGCGTGAGAAACTGTAAACTCTTCCTAATGTGAGGTTAAGAGTAATGATAGAGTCGCATCCAGCAGCATTTGTTAATACAGTTTCATATTTTCCTGGTGATGTGTAAACTGTTCCATCAGCAGCTTTATAACTGTAACACCCAAAAGCGTCTGAAGTTACTCGAGTGTCGCCACCTTTAAGTGTATCTCCCGTAATCCAATTTGAAGATTTTCCAGAAAGTCCAAAGTTTGTTAAGGTGCCATCCTTTTTACTACTTGTATAATCCTTTGCAGTTTTATTGCTAGAGTTAGAAGAGTTCGCAGCTCCTTCATTAAGCTTCCAGTAGCCTACCAACCCTTTTGGGTATTTGCAATATTCTTTATGGATATCAGCCTTAATGTCACTTGCAGAACGTGCTAAATTGAATATTCTAACTTCGTCAATGTCGCCTTCAAAATTGTTTGTATTGTCAATTCTTTGGCCAATACGCACATTGACTGAAGAACCCGTATTAACGCCAGTTGGTATGGACCCAGATGTGTCTAAAACTCCATCTACATATAACCTTATCTCATTTGATTTACCTACTTGGGTAAAAACTGCAGCAACATGATGCCATTTACCATCGTTAATTACTGTTTGTCCGCTTAATCCAGAGCCAGAAACTTCCAATCTCAACGCGTTTCCCCATAGGATATTTAATGTAAAACGAGCACCTGTAGACGCTGTTCCCCAATCCACAATCACTTTTTGCTTACCTTTCTGATTAGGGTCACAGTTAGCAGTTGTACGTATCATTGCTTCAACAGTACGTGCATTTTGTCCTGATATTCCAGCGTGAGACGTTTGGATATAATCATCTGAACCGTCAAAGTTTAACGCTACGTTTTGTGCAATTACTTGGTTCAAACAGCAAAAGAACAGTATTAGAATAATGGAAAAAGTATGTTTCATGTGTGATAGATTTTACACAAGTTTAAGGATTTTGCCCCGCACTATAACAAAAGTTTATGTCACGAAAATTGACCTCTAAGATAATGCTTGAACCAAAATGCTGAATTTTTGGGGTTTCTTTCCAATGAGTCCCAGTTGACATTAAAGAGCCCAAAGGGAGCAGTGTAACCCTCGGCCCATTCGAAGTTGTCAAGTAAACTCCATAAAAATAACCCCTTAACCTTACCAGCTTGTGCAAACGGTTCAAGTGATTTTAACACTTTTTGGTAATATTGAATCCTATACTCGTCGTTTACTGGTTGGAATTTGGAGTCTTCAGAAAGACTTATTCCACATTCTGTGATATAAAGCGGCGTTGTTTGTATGTCTATATATGAATCCAAATATTGTATAATTTCAGCAACTGCCTCTGGGTATACTTCTTGGCCTAATGTTGTGGTTTGTTTACCTCTTTTTTGAGCCGAAACAACTTTCGCTCTGATGTAAGGTGTGAACCAATTTTCCTTGATTATTTCTCTAGTGTAGACTTGGACACCAATAAAATTAGGCGTACAATACATGTCAACCAAGTCGTTTGGCTTAATGTGGTTTTCTATTTTTTTTAAAAAGGGTAAAGTCTTGGTAGGATATTGCTTACCAAGCAAAGGATCCAAAAATAAGTGGTTAATTAATGCATTTGACCGTTTTAATGCTGCTAAGTTTGACGTATTATTTTTGAATGGATGCAAGCTAGAAAATGATAAAGATGTTCCAACATTCTTAGCACCTAAGTTCTGAAGCGTGTTTATCCCTAAACCATTGGCAAGGTTAACATGATGAGTAGCTGTAAGAAACTTTTTTAAACTAGTTTCACCTGGAGCATGTATACCTAAGAAGTAACCAGCACCAACGAAAACAAATGGTTCGTTCATTACTATCCAGTTATCAACTCGATCTTTCAGTCTGGAATAACAAGTATCCAAATACTCTTGAAAGTATAATACCGTGTCCCTGTTTGTCCAACCACCTTTGTTTTGTATGCTTTGCGGTAAATCCCAATGATACATAACATACCATGGTGTTATTCCTCTGTGTAGCATTGCATCGGTAAGTCGATCATAGTAATCTAACCCTTTCTGATTCACGGAACCATGCCCATCTGGAAATATTCGAGGCCAGCTAATGGATGTTTTGAAATTTTTTATGTTTAGCCATTTAACCAGATTTAAGTCCTGCTTGTAGTTTTCATAAAAATTGCATGATCTATTGGCATTGGACAAGTCCTTAATCTTATGGGCGGGAAATACGTCCCAAATGCTTTCACCACGCAAATCTCTAGCCGAACCGCCTTCTGCTTGAAAGGAGGAAATGCCAATTCCCCAGTCAAAATCATGAGGGAATGGATGTTTATTTTCTGAACTACTTGAAAACAACTTAGGATTCACACTACCTGTTTTGAGTGATTTATATAATCAGTTAATATGGTGCGTACAATGGAACCTGTTTCGTCTTTAAACTCTATGTTTATAGTGCTGTCTTTAGCGACCCACTCTTTTATTTGGTCAACAGTGTTTTTATTAAAATATTGTAAGTATGGTATACCTAACGTGTTTAAAATATGTGCATTACACGTCTGTTCATACTGATTTTTCATAGGCACAACTAACAACTTCTTTTTTAAAAATATAGCTTCTGATGTGGTGCCAAATCCTGCAGTGCATAATACACCGCTACAGTTCTCGAGGTATTGGATAAAAGAACTTTCAGCGATAGCTTTGATTTGAACGTTGTCATGCATTTCGTCTTCCGCTACATTTTTTGAGAATACAACCCATTTAACGGAGCTAACATGTTGCAACACGCTTATAATCCTATCATCGCTATAACACGGTAAATAAACCACATAATGTGCACCCAAAGTAGGTGTCAGGTCACGAATAACTTGCCGAATAGGTGGGTGAAATATATTATTCGCATATTTTTTATACAATAGTCCATAACCCTCGTCTATCGGACAAAAGACTTTAAGGAAGAGGCGTGATAATAGGGCGGTTTTCTTAGGTTTAGGTACGCTTGGATGCAAAAGAGAAACCTGGTTGCTTAATCCAGCGGTATATTTCTTTTTAAGTTTGGCCGCCCACGCTGATATTGGTTCAAAATCGGATATTATCAAGTCATATTCATCAAGTGGTAACCGTTTTACTTCCTTGACAAAACGAACAATGTTATTTGATTTTAAGGTTTTTTTTAAGTCAAAACTTCCATTTTTGCCAAAGTAATATGACAAACCTTTTAACCGGTATCGAACGTAATACGGCAACTCTATTTCAGAGTGACTACCACTTGTAACAATGTCAACTTTAACATACTTTTTTAGTTCTTTTATTAGTTCGAAAGACCGCGTAATATGGCCATTTCCAGTACATTGAACACCGTACAAGACTTTCATTATCTATTAGTTAAGAGTTTTGTGTCGAAATTTGAAAGTCTTTTAATAACTCTTTAAATAGAAGCTTTGCATCCATTTCCTCTGAGTCGTTATGCACGCTTTTGTTCTTAGCATAAGGTAAATTCTCAAAGTGCTTTATGTTCCAAACACCGTTATTATATTCTAAGGATGTTAGGTTTTCAATCCAATCTCCACTGTTTAAATAGGTAACAGTGCCTTTCTCTGAAACAATTTTTCGGATTTCTGGTTGATGAATATGTCCACATACAACAAAATCATATCCTTTTGAAACAGCAATGTCTGCACATAGGTTTTCGAATTGATTAATGTACTTAACCGCAGACTTAACCCCATTTTTGATTTTTTTGGAAAATGAGATCCTTTCTTTTCCTACGACTTCTAAAAGATTGTTGACTTTGTGATTAAACCAAATTAATAAGTCATAACTAACAGAACCAAGCTTTGTTAACCATCTGGAATGTTGCATGGTTACATCAAAAACGTCACCATGAAAAAACCAAGCTTTTTTGCCTCCCAGTTCGAGTATTAGTTTATTCTCAATACTAATGTTGCCTACCTTATATCCCACAAATCGACGAAAAACTTCATCGTGATTTCCAGGAAGAAAATGTATATCGGTTCCCTTGGAGGCTAAATTTAAAATTTCTTTTAAGACTTTGGTATGTGATGAAGGCCAAAACTTCTTTTTAAACTGCCATACATCAATTATGTCTCCGTTTAAAACTAATGTCTTAGGGTTGATATTTTTTAAATATTCTAACACCTCATTTGCACGACAACCAACAGTTCCTAAGTGCACATCTGAAATTACGGCCACTTCAATTTCACGTCGTTTCATTTTCGAAGTATTGCTTGGAAATTGTTAAATAGAATTTTAATCACTATTCGTACTATCATATTACAAATTTGAGACTAGTATGTATGATAGAAGTTGTGTGTTGGTTAAGTTATTGATAAGAGAATTTTAAGAAATTACTATGTAATTGATGTTTTAACATTAATAGTCATTAGACCAATTTTCTTCAAGGTTTTCCATAAATGTGATAATGTCGCTTTTTTCTTGATCTGTTAATGATAGACTATCGCTTGAAAGTGTTTGATTTCGTATCTTTAATCCATGCCCTACACCACCTCCATTATCATAGAATTCCAGCACCTGTTCGAGTGTTTTAAACACACCATTGTGCATATATGGGCTGGTTAGGGAGATATTACGAACGGTTGTCGTTTTGAAAGAGTGACGGTAGAAATCGACCATGTCTTTTGGTTTTTTTTCGGAATACCTTCCTAAATCAGGATCTAACTTGCCATAAGTTGTATCTTGTGGTACTCCCAAAATTTCAGTTTCCGAATCGTTGAAATATGGAGGTACTAAGCCAGAGAAGTTTGGAGGAAAATGACAGGTAGCACATGCGGCCTTACCCATAAAAAGGTTGTAACCTTTAATTACAGAGCTGTCAAATAGTACTGACTCCTTACGCATAAATTTATCGAATTTTGAATCATATTTAGTTAAAGAGCTAATGTAGGCTGATAGGGCAACTTTAAAAGTGTATGGGTTAATGGGGTCTTTACTATGAGCCGGAAAAGCTTTTTTGAATTGAGTAGTATATCCAAAAGAGTCGAGGTCTTTAAAGATTGATAATAAAGTAGTGTTAAATTCATAAGTGTTGAAAATCACATGCTCAAATTGTTGTGATAGATGTTCTGCTCTTAAATCATAAAAGAAGGCCTTTGTAAACATTGAGTTTATGAGACCAGATGAGTTTCTTAGCAGCGTAGTTTCACCATCAGATGATATACTTCTTTTTCTGCCATCACTAAATCCTTTTTTTGGGTTGTGGCATGATGCACACGACAATTCTGAGTTTTTTGATAGTTTTTTTTCATAAAATAAGGCTTTGCCGAGCTTGATGGTTTCTGAATTTATCTCGTTGATGTTAAAGTCAATAAATGCCTGTTTGTTGAAAAAGGTTTGATTAAATAGGTGTTTTTCAGAAGCATTAACTTCTAAAGGTTTAAGTTCAGCTTTATTCCATGTTCGACACTCGTTTTTCGAATACAGGTCTATTAGTTCTGAGTATAAAGGTTGCCAAAATTCTATGTAGTAAATTGCCCTATCAAATGATTCGAAATTAGGGTTATCGTCCAGATATTGTATGTTTCGCTTGAGTAAATGTTGTAGTATTCCTAAACTATCCAATTCACTTATTTCTGAAAATTCTAATAAACCCGATAATGACTGAGACGCGTCCGTCACACCATTCAGTGATCCTGGTGTATCAAATCCTGTAATACCCAAGGTATAAATCCTAAGAAGTTCGTTCTGAAAAGCATGAAGCAATAGCTCATTCGAGAATGAAATATTTGAAGTAAAAGATTTAGCTTGATTTAAACTAGTGTATAAATGCTTAAGCTCAGAAGACTTTTCAATAACAAATGAGTCTTGGTGTTGTGCCATTAACTCATCCAACACTTGAAAGCCATGTGGCTCTATAACACTTATATCCGGTACATTTTTTTCCAGCTTTGGCAAAGGTGCACCGTTTATGTTTTTAAGATAAAAGCTGTGATCAATTTGTGCTAATAAGAACTCAATTTTTTTGAACTCTGAACGCAGTGACAGGTAGTCTTTTTGATCGATTTGGTTTTTATTACTTAGCTCTAAACAACTGTTCGACAACTGCTCAAGATTGCTTAAGAAACCTTTTTTTACGCCATTATTTGGTGTAACATGTTTTTCAGAAGCACTAAAACTAAGGCAAAATATGGTAACCAGAAGAATAAATATTTGTTTCATATTTTAATAGAAAAAGCCCCGATCACTCGGGGCTCATAAGAGAATAATAAATAAACGTAATCAAGTGCTTTTAGCGTAACACAAGCTTTTTAGTGGCTCCATTTTCATTTTGAATATAATAGATGCCTTTTGAGTAGTTCGATAAATCTATTTCTTTAACCTGAGTAAACACATTAAGTAGTTTACCATCATTGCCATACACAGCCGCATCCATTACTTTGTCAAAATAAATACTTCCAGTTGTTGGGTTTGGGTAAACACCGAAAGCATCATTTTTCTTTTTAAGTTCGTGAACTGTTACGAATTTTTCTAAGTCCCAGCCTGTCAGAGCGTAGGTTAACGAATAGTTGTATGGGAATGGATTCGTAGCGTTTGGATGCTGAGAATTCACTAAAAGAGTTTTTCCATCAGGTGTTGGACATGCTCCTGTTATTTCTGCTCCTAGTGGTCCAACTCCAATTCGAATTAAGTCGTCATGTGTTGGATTGTTTACGCTTAGGTCTAGCATGTATAGCTCACAAGTTCTATTACTTACACCAGCTGGTACACGTCCGTTAGAAGTTCCATTTAAATCTTCACAAATTATCAGGTAGTTCTGACCGTTGATTGTCATAGTTGACAATCCATCAGGGTTGGACAAATGATTTTCTGGATAATTAGAGATAGATGGTGATGTTGCCGAATATGGTCCACCTTCAATTTGAACAGTTACTTCCTCTGTTGTTTCATCAAACTTAAGGACACGACCATAATAGTCCCAATATGCTGCATCATCAGGAGACACTCCTTGTTCTTTTGCTCGAGCTAATGTATGATCTGAGTGTTGGCCTCCTTTAGCATGATCATCCGCCCAACGGCTTCCTGGGTTGTCTCTTCCTGTCTCGGTCATATAAACCGCTTTACTATCTGGGTCATATGTCACCCATTCTAATCGATTGAACATTGTAGCCCCAACATTAATTGCTTCAACATCATAGTTCAGCATTTTGTCTAAGTCGGAATTGTTCATTTCAACCCATTTTTTGCCATCAAAGCCATTAATGCTATAAGCACTAACTGACCCACCATAATCGTCAAAAGCTTCGTTGGTAGAAATAAGATAAGGAGTGTTATTCGCTGACTCAGAAGCTGGTATAAAAACCAATCCTTCTGGACTTTGGTCATTCTCGTTTTTATTGTAATACTGCACAAATTTAGCTTGACTAGGAGTAGTTATGTCATAAACCATTACGCCTGTCGCTCGTTCCAGCCCTATAAATGCAAATGTTTTACCATCAACAACACCAATCGCAATTGATTCTGGTTCACTTGCCTTATCATCATCTCTTCCGGCTGCATAGTTTCCAGGGTATTGAGCTGAAAGAACTCTTCCAATTTCATTTTCACTGTCGAATACTAAATTACCATCTGTATCCCATATACTGAATGATCGTGCACCATAAGAATATATTTCATCATAGTCGCCATCACCATCAATATCTCCCATAGTGGTAGTTGTTTTTAACCTACCTAAGTTCTCACTTTTTTGCAATTCTGCTGCATTTGGAAAAGCTGTTGGGTCAAGGGTAAGATCATCAACTCGCACCTCTTCTGAAAAGCCGTCATAGTCACGTGCATCACCTTCGTTTGCAGAAACAATGTAATCTGTTCCGCCGATGTTTGCAATTGAAATAGCGTCAGGTTGGTACATTCCAAAGACGTTATTGAAGGTTCTGAAGTTTCCAATAGAGTCGTCTTTATCTGTCGCATCAATGGCATTTTTCTCTAAACTATAATCTTTGAAACCTAAACCGATAACTTTAGTCACAGTGGCATTAGCAATGTCAATAACTGCTATTGCATTGTTTTCTTGACAAACTACATAGGCTGTCTTAGAGTCACTGCTTACAGCAACATATTCTGGTTCAAGATCCTGTTCAGGAGTCGATTTAACAACTAATGCATGCGTACCTAAATTAGACCAGTCTTCGTTGTTTTTTACAATCCATTCACTGTTTTGAACGTTCGTACCAGCGGCATTTGTCCAATTTGAATTTCCTGATGCACTACCTTTTCTAACCAATGTATGATCTTTTGTTGCGTCACTTACTCCTGCTACTTCCCATCCAGATCCTGGATCTCCAGCCCAATCACCAATCCAATCTAGAACCGTAAATCCTGTCATTTCTCCAGCATCAACATTTCCATCTGTGTCGGCATCATTCCATGTACCGCCTTTTACCAATGCAAAGCCATCATCACCATTACTCAAGAAAGTAAAAGTATAATCGGCATCGGCTAGTATTTTAGCATCTGCAGATGGGTGAGCGATAACAAAGGTTTCTCCTTTTTTGATTGATGTGTTTGCAGGAAATGCGTTCCAAAATTCATACTCACCTGCGGTCGAAGGAGCGTTAGATACATTTGGAAAGGCATATGACGATAAGTCAATATCGTTGTCTGTGCCATTGTAAATTTCCAAGTATTTGTTGTTTGAGCTTCCTTCGGCATACTCTGAAAAGAATAGGTCACTGGCACTTCCTTCGCTTTGTCCAAATATTCTAACATTTGAAGGGATAGTAACCCCTGCAAATGTTGCACTTTTTACAGTCGCATTGGCAGCACCATTAGACATGTCAATTACTGACACTGTACCCTCTGGGTCTGTTTTATAATCGTCGCTTGGTTCACCTTCATTCGCAACAATAATATATTTTCCATCTGGAGAATATGTTACCATGTCTGGAAGAGCACCAACTGTAACTGATTTCAGCAAAGTATAGTCTTTATCATAAAGCAATATTTGCCCGTTGTTTGTCTTAACTCCATCGGGCATTGCAACTGCTAGAATGCCGTTATGAACTGCAACGGAGTTTGGAGCAGCCCCATAACTAGAAAGGTCGATTAAGCCAATACTATCAATGATTCCATTTGTTAAGGAATAAACCGAAACTCCATTAGAACCAGAATTTGTTGAATAGATGCGTTTATTTATGTTGTCATAGGCAGAGATCTCACCAAATGAATTCAACTTTGAAGAGTTGTGATTTAACCTCAATTGCTGATCGTTGTGTCTATAAACGTACGTTGTACCTTTTGTAAAATCACCTGGTACGTCAGCCACAAACTTGCTAAAGAAACCTGGAGTATTATCTACTCCTAAGTATACAGTTTTGTTGTCCTCTAGTACAACTCCTCCTTCAAATGCTTGCCTACCCCAGTTGTATTGTTTTCGAACTGCTTTTGCTTCACGAGGATCAATCTCAGTCATATAGTTGTAGTTCTGATATTTCTCAATTTTCTCACCATTAAATCCTGGGAAACCAGCTGGAGCTTTCTGACCGTTAACAGTTCCTTGTCCTATGATAAAATCACTTTTGTCACGATCAGCAATATCGTCATTACTAAATCTCATCCACTCTTCAGCAGTCCAAATTCGTCCGTCTGCAAGTGAGACAATACCTCCACAGTTCATGCCTGTTTCTCCAGTGAAATTCACAAAATCTACATTAAAGAAGGTTCCTTTTCGACCATCACTTAAGGTTTGGTCCATGATGATTAATGTGTCATTGTCAGGATCTCTTTTTACTCGAAAAACGGTCATTCCTCCACCGTCTCCAATGTTGTCATCAGCAGTTACCATTTCATGATTGATAGATATCCAGCCAAGACTTTCTCCAGTTTCATCAGGAGTAAAACCAATAAAGTCATTCCAGCTTTTGGAGATAGCCTCACCTCCTGGGTTGTTGTAGGTAGGTGTAGTTTGAACTTTGTCAAATCCGCCTCGGAATAAGATTTGGAACACAAGAGGTTTCGATGGAACCATTACAGTGTCGGTAACAAAGTTTACATCGATTTTAGGATCGAATTTTATTTGTGCTTGGGTTATTGAAAAGCCTAGCAGACAAATAATAAAACATAGAGATGTGCGAGTCATTTTTAACGTTACTTTCTTTAACGCAAATCAGGACATACAGTCTTATGTTATTCTAAGGGGTAGGTTAACAGTTTGTGAACGCATTGTTTCACAAACATTTATTTAAGATAAGGAAATTGTTATTTAAAGAATATAATGAATAAAGGTTAATGGTCGATAATGGGTTGGGTCAATCAACTTCTTCATAATCGATATACGTGCCTTCATCCATATCTTTCGAACTAGATGATTTTTTCGATTTAATGTGTATTTCTCCCTCCTGCCGTGACGCTTTTTCAGCTTCTTTTGTCTGGTTCAAAATGGCATCACGTTGTTGAAGTATTACTTTACGAAACTTCCATACCTTACCAATAAACTGAATCAACAGGTATGCAACGAAAACAAGAAGTAGATTTCTTATAAACATCTATTTACTCAAGTACATCGATTTTTCTTTGTATAACTCTCTAAAATATGGGTCTTTTAGATTTTCAACAAAAATGATAGCTTCTCCCGTTGATTTCATTTCTGGTCCTAACTCTTTATTAACGTTAGGGAACTTATTGAATGAAAACACTGGTTTTTTGATAGCGTAACCTTTTGGTTTTTTAACAATATCAAAGTCTTTTAGTTTGTGTGTACCAAGCATAATCTTGGTTGCAATGTTTACATATGGAACTTCGTATGCCTTGCAAATGAAAGGAACTGTTCGCGATCCTCGAGGATTTGCTTCAATTACATAAACCTTTTCGTCCTTAACGGCAAATTGGATGTTTAACAAGCCAATTATATTTAATGCATGAGCAATTTTAATCGTGTACTCCTCCATTTGATCTAAAACTTTCTGTGAGAAGCTAAATGGAGGCAATACTGCAGAAGAGTCTCCAGAGTGAATTCCTGCTGGTTCAATGTGCTCCATCATACCCAAAATATGAACATCATCACCATCGCAAATACTATCGCTTTCAGATTCTTCAGCTCTATCTAAAAAGTGATCAATCAAAATCTTATTGTCTGGTAAATCACCTTGAAGTTCAATCACCGCTTTTTGAAGATCTTCGTCGTTGATAACGATTTTCATACCTTGACCTCCCAATACATAAGAAGGTCTTACCAATACAGGGTATCCAACACGATTAGCAATTTCAACAGCTTCATATGCGTTATCAGCAACGCCATACTCAGGATATGGAATTCCTAACTCTTTCAATAAATCAGAAAATGAGCCTCGATCCTCAGCTAAGTCCATGTCTGGAAAGCTAGTTCCAATGATTTTTATACCATGCTTATGGAGTTTTTCAGCGAGCTTCAGTGCGGTTTGACCACCTAATTGAACAATCACACCTTCTGGTTTTTCTAATTCAATGATTTCAATCAAATGCTCCCAAAAAACGGGCTCAAAATAAAGTTTGCTCGCCATGTCAAAATCGGTTGACACCGTTTCCGGGTTGCAGTTTATCATGATTGCTTCATACTCCATCTCTTTGGATGCAATTAATCCATGTACACAACAATAATCAAATTCAATACCTTGTCCGATTCTATTTGGCCCAGCCCCAAGAACTACAACCTTCTTTTTGTCTGTAACAACAGATTCATTTTCGCCTTCAAATGTTGAGTAATAATAGTTGGTTGGCGACTCAAATTCCGCAGAACAAGTGTCAACCATTTTGTATACTCGTTTAATATCAAGCGATTTACGTTTTGCGTAAACGTCATCCTCTGTGCAATCGCCCATTGCATAGGCAATTTGGAAGTCTGAAAATCCTTTTTCTTTTGCAGTTCTTAGAACACCTGGTTCAATGTTGTCAATGGAGAACTTTTTAATTTCCTTTTCTGTTTTAACCAGATCGTAAATTTGCTCCAAAAACCAACGATCGATTTTTGTAGCTTCTTGAATAGATGTTACAGGAACTCCTAAAGAAATTGCATCTTTGATGTGAAACAAGCGATCCCAACTAGGATTTTTAAGGCTGTCAACTAGCTTTTCAAGATTACGCTCTTCATAACCGTCGCACCCCAAACCCATTCGTTTTAGCTCCAAACTTTGACAAGCTTTTTGAATCGCTTCTTGAAAACTTCTGCCAATTGCCATCACCTCTCCAACGGACTTCATTCCTAATCCTAATTTTGGATCAGCACCTGGAAATTTTGCAAAATTCCAGCGAGGGATCTTAACAATTGTGTAATCAATTGAAGGTTCAAAGAACGCCGAAGTCGTTGTTGTAACTGGGTTTTTTAGTTCGTCAAGATGATAACCAATAGCTAATTTTGCTGCAATTTTTGCAATTGGATAACCCGTTGCTTTTGAGGCTAATGCTGAAGATCTGCTAACCCTAGGATTAATTTCAATTGCAATAATATCTTCATTGTCAGGATTTACAGAAAACTGCACATTACAACCACCTGCAAAATTTCCAATACTACGCATCATCAGAATGGCTTGATCTCGCATTTCTTGAAAACACGTGTCACTCAATGTCATTGCTGGTGCAACGGTGATAGAATCACCTGTATGGATTCCCATTGGATCAAAGTTCTCAATGGTACAAATTATAGCAATATTGTCATTAGAATCTCGAAGGAGTTCAAGCTCATACTCTTTCCAACCAAGTACTGCTTTTTCAACTAAGACTTCATGTGTAGGAGAAGCTTCTAACCCTCTTTTTAACATTTCATCAAATTGACTTTTTTCATGAACAAAACCACCACCATAACCTCCCAATGTATATGAAGGTCTAATAACGAGTGGAAATCCTAATTTTTGAGCGGCCTCTTTTCCTTCAAGAAAAGAATTCGCAATTTTAGATGGAGCTACACCAATACCAATATCAACCATCAACTGGCGAAACTCTTCTCTGTTCTCCGTCTTTTCCACGGCGTTCATGTCAACACCGATCATCCGAACATTGTATTCTTCCCAAATACCTAATTCATCAACTTCTTTTGCAAGATTTAAAGCAGTTTGACCTCCCATAGTTGGCAGAACCGCATCAATGTCATGCTTTTTTAGAATTTCAACTATAGACTCAGGTGTTAACGGCAACAAGTATATGTTGTCTGCCATAACTGGGTCAGTCATAATCGTAGCAGGATTGGAGTTTATCAAAGTCACTGATATTCCTTCTTCCATTAATGAGCGCGCAGCTTGCGAACCAGAATAGTCGAACTCACACGCTTGACCGATAATGATAGGACCACTTCCGATAATTAGAACAGATTTTATTGAGGTATCTTTGGGCATTGGATTTGTTTCAAATTGGGCAAAATTAAGACTTTCAAACCCTAAAAACCGTATTGTGGAAAAGCAATTTGAATGGAGGAACTCAGTAATCAACTATACCGAGTATGGTGCTGGAAATGAGACGTTAATTTGTTTTCATGGTTACGGACAAAATTGTTCAGTTTTCAACGTTTTTGAGGAAAGTCTAGGTAGACAGTACCATATAGTGTCAATTGACCTACCGTATCAGGGTAAAACTATTTGGCGCGAACGAAAAAAATTAGACAACACACTGCTACTCGATTTAATGTTAAGTTTCCTTAATCATATTGATGCAAGTGAAAAGGTCAGTTTGTTAGGATATAGTATAGGTGGGAATTATGTGTTAGGTCTTGCTCAAGCACTGCCAAATAAAATTAACCGTCTCTGGCTTATTGCAGCCGATGGGTTGAAACCTAAACCTGCTTTTGCTTTTGTAACAAAAACTGCCATAGGTCGCTTTTTATTCAAACTGTTTATTTTGTACCCTGGTTGGGTTTTTTTAACGGCAAAGCTCTTAAAGAAATCTGGAGTAATGAGTGGAAAGGTCTTAAAATTTTATAAATCAACAATTGATACCAAACTTAAACGGCAAGAGTTGTTCCTTCGCTGGAATAGCACGGCGAGAATAACACCAGGAGCTAAAAACGCTATACGGTTTTTACAAAGTAGCAATATTGGTTTAACACTGATTTACGGTAAGAGGGATAGCGTTATTTCCATTAGTACAGCTGAAAAGGTGAAAAAACTAATTCCGCGAACTCAGTTATTCGTTATTGACAAGGGCCACAAACTGCTAGTTGAAGAAACGAACTCAATTTTAAATGAGGCTCTAGCTAAGCAAAACAACAACCAGTTGTAAAACAAAACCAATTGTAAATAATAAAGCTCCAATAATTAAAGCGTTTTTACGTGTTTCATTGCTATTAAGCAATCGGTCTGTTAAAGGAATCGCGACGCGGTTTTCTAAATAACTCCTAATTTTTTTATACCGAAAAATAAAAAGCATATACAACGTTGTGAATATTCCCATGTAAATAAAATAACGATACATGTCTATTACAGGTTCTCCATTTTTATACATTTGATAGGTGTTGTACCCACTTATTCCAATAAAGGTGACGCCATAACTCAGGATTATAAGTAGAGTAATAATTATTGGAATCCAAGTTACCAACTTTCGTATTCCATGCTGCATTCGAGTCAATGTTGATTCACCTAACAGCTCTGGAGCTGCAAACCAAAAAGCAACGAATTGGCAAATTAATCCAAAAGCCGACAACCATTTCATGACACAATTTTACACCTTTGTGTTTCAAAAACCGCAACATGCAAAAAGTCATAAAATTTGTGTTTCGTTTTCTAGGCGTATTTGCACCAGCGCTTGGAGGAAGCTTATCTTTTTATTTGTTCTTTAAACCTTTCCGACTGAAGTCTCACCCCAAAGATTTGGCAAAAAAGTTAGAAGGAAAAAAAATACCATTGACTGTTAACGGAAATCGCTGCTATGCATGGGTTTGGGGGAAAGGGCCAACAATCATTTTTGCACATGGGTGGAGTAGTAAGGGGTTTCACTTTAGAAAATTCATAGAACCATTAACGAAAGGGGGTTATAAAGTCGTTATTCCAGATTTCCCTGGTCATGTATCTTCTGAAGGAAAGTCATCAAATGTTTTAGAGTTTAAGGAAACTATTCTCTCACTTTCTCAAGAACTAGGAGACGTTTATGCATTAGTTGGACATTCACTTGGTGCGATGGCGTGCATTTTAGCGTTGAATGAAAACTCACTTGTGGTAGAAAAGTTGGTTGTTTCAAATTCTGCAATAAACGCAGACACAATTATGAATCGTTTTATGGAACAGATTGGCGGAAATAAAAAGATTGAACAGGCGCTACGAAAAAGGCTAAAGAAGCGATTCAATCAAGATTTCTCGTATTACTCTACGGCTAACCTAGTTAAGGAGATAGCTAATGTGCCACAAACACTTGTAGTTGTTGACAATGACGACCCAGAAGTTCCGGTTAATGAAGGAATAGAAATGAGTAAACTCATGAATGGGGAGTTGCTCACAACATTTGGTATGGGACACAACAACGGACTGAAGGACGACAAAACGGTAGAAGAAATTATTAGTTTTTTAACAAAAAAAAACCGGGTTTCCCCGGTTTCATTATAATATGTTAAATGTGTTTATAGTTCGTCTTCATTAAAGAAGTAATCGTCTGTGGTGGGATACTCGCTCCACACCTCATCGATTGATTCAAATGCATCACCGTCGTCTTCTAATTCTTGAAGGTTTTCTACAACCTCCAACGGTGCTCCAGATCGAATAGCGTAATCAATCAATTCGTCTTTACTTGCTGGCCAAGGTGCGTCGTCCAAATACGAAGCTAGTTCTAATGTCCAATACATAATGTTATTTATTCTGTCCCAATTGTTCGCGAAAATAATTTTATCTACGAGAATAACAAGCGAAAATATATTTAGTTTTTATTATCAAAAATTGATAAGCCATTTAAAATAATCGACACATAATCAGCAGGTTACAAAAAAATGATAACAAGGAAAGGGTCTTGCTTAGTAATGTTTTTACCTAAACATATAGTGTTCTTTGTTAATTAGAGGTAACAAACATGGCAATTGCACCAGCAACAGACACGTTTAAGGAGTCAATTTGTGGTGAAATATCTATTTTATAAGTTGCGTCACATGCCTCTAAACTATTTGGATGTAGTCCAGTTTCTTCGTTTCCAAGAATGAGTGCAAACGGCTCGTCAATTTTAAGTTTTGAAATAGACTCGTTTGCTTTTTCAGTTATTCCAATAATCTTTAACCCAAACTGCTTCATTTCAAGTATTGTTCTACTGAGATTAATAGACTTTGAAACAGGTATTTTCATTAAAGCTCCAGCAGAAGCCTTAACAGCGTCTTCATGAATTAACGCTGACCCTTTGTTTGGAACCACTACTGCATGAAAACCAAATGCCAATGCCGAACGACTTAAGGCGCCAAAGTTTCGAACATCGGTCACCCCATCTAAAACTAGAATTTTTGGGCTTTCTCCAGATTCGAATGTGCGTGTTATGATCTCATCTACAGTTACGTTTGGAATAATCGACAAAAATGCAACCACTCCTTGATGATTTGCATCACGACGAGTGAGCCGATTCAGTTTGTGAATTGGCACATGATGTACGGGGAGTCTTTTTTCTTTTATCAGACCATTCAGCTCCATTAGAGCCGCACCCTTTTCTGTTTTGAGAATGTATATCCTTTCGAACTCTTTACCAGACTCTATGGCTTCTTGAACTGCATGAATTCCATAAATCAACTGTTTTACAACGTGCTTTTTTTCCATTATCCTTTTTAAACGAAAACCCCAAGAATTTCTCCTTGGGGTTTTTCTTTGAGTCTTAGAAGCTTATCTAGCTGTACTTTGTAACGTACCTAATATTTGCATTGAGGTAGAATCACCTAGCCTATTTGCTAAACCATAATTTTGCTGTAAGTCGCGCTTTGTAGACTCCAACCTTTGTAACCCAATTTTCTTGAATTTTCTATTCTTATTATTTGCAAGCTGCTGATAATACTTCATTTCACCTGAAATTTGATTCACGCTAACAGAGAGTAGTTCTTTTGCTTTTTCAGTCTCTCCTGCTTGGTTTAACATTTCGATATAGAAAGACCGAATATATGTATCCATTGGTAAAACAGACTCAGGGATTACTCTCAATGATTCTAACAATAGCTCTTTGGCTTTCTCCTTATTGCCTTCATTAGCATATCGTTGCGCAACTTGTACAAACAATATTCGTAGGTTTCTAGGTACAAGTGTAGCTTTATGGTCTAAGAACATAGTTCCTTTATCCATATTACCCCATTCGAAGTCTTCCATTAACCGGTCATATAATAACTCTTTATCTGTCAAACCTCTTAAGTTGTCCCAATTGTGTTTCATTGGTACCAAGCGATACGTTAACCCTTCATGTCTGAAGTATGACTCAAGTCCAGCATACGTATCATCTCCTGTCGTAGTTGTGAAATAAATTGGTCGTTTCCAGCCAGTAGCAGCGTTCGTTGCAATGATATCCAACATTACTACGCTTCCCTTCAACAATCGTGTGCCTAAATTGAATTTAATGATGCTTTCTACTTTTGAAGAGTCTCCTTCACGTATCATGTCTGATTGCATTACAGCATCTTTATCTACCGGAATGTATACATTACGAGTTGGCAGATAGTTTTCAAGATCACTTGGTTGAGTTGGATTTGTACTGCCCTTCTTTCGATCATCATCGCTTGTAATAAAAGCTAAAACATCAGACAATGCGTAATAGTCCTTCTCATTGAAATATGGGTTTTTAGGATTCCATGAAATACCGTCTCTCTGACCATCCTGTAATTTTTCTGATGGAATAATTGACATCGGTAATGGTTTAGAGTCGTAGTACTGTCGTGTGAGTGCCTGAGCATAGTACTCTGTACTCAATAAGCTTAGGTTGATAATTCGAACATCTGTTCTGTAACCTTCTACGTTTTGAGCATACCACAGAGGATACGTATCGTTATCACCATTTGTAAACAGAATTGCATCTTTTTCGCAAGAATTCAAGTAATTTTTTGCGAAACTTATTCCTAAGTAACGGTCTGAACGGTCATGATCATCCCAGTTTTCTGATCCCATTAGGTAAGGAGCTGTTAAACAAAGTACAATAGCAATGACACCAGCCATTTTTCCATTCAGGTACTTTTTTAAGAATTGTGCAATCCCTAAAACGGCTAATCCTATCCAAATACAGAACGTCTGATATGAACCAACGTTGGTATAATCTCTTTCCCTTGGTTCAAGCGGTGGTTGATTCAGATATAAAACGATCATCATTCCTGTGAAAACGAAAAGAACTGTAACTACAGTCGCGTCATACTTTTGACGGCTGAATTGGAATAAAATACCAATAAGACCCAATAAGAAAGGAATCATATAGTATTTGTTTCGCGCTTTATTACTCGATAGTGATTCAGGGATATCATCTTGTGGCCCGATTCTATGGTTATCCGTAATACTCAAACCACTCATCCAGTTACCATCGAAAATATTATTGTCGACATTTTGAATATCACTTTGGCGACCTCCGAAGTTCCAAAAGAAGTATCGCCAGTACATCCAGCCTAGTTGGTAATTCATCATGAAGCCGATGTTGTCTTTGAATTCAGGCGTTACAACTTCTTCATTTCCATTAGCATCTTTTTTGACACGTTCTTTATACCAATACTTGTATCCTTTGTTTTTATCCGTTAAATCTCCCATTCTTGGGAAGTTTGTTAGATATCTTTCATCCCACACGTATTCAACACGATTACCAGTTTTAACATATTCTGGATTACCGTTCTCATCGATGTTATTTCTATATTGAGCTGAACCTTCCTCATAGTAAGGAGGAGCTAAACGAGCATTATAGTAAGGACCTTTAAACAAAGGGCGATCACCGTATTGTTCACGCTGAATGTAACTCAATAAACTATATGCATCTTCAGGATCGTTCATATCAATCGGAGGCTCAGCCAACGAACGAATAACAACCATAGAGTATGAACTATACCCAATTAATATATAGGCAGTACAAACAAGTACTAAGTTTAACAATGGTTTATTTTTCTTAATGGAATATCTAATACTAAAGATTACTGCAGCGATAACAAGAGCAGCGGTAAATAATACACCAGAGTTAAAAGGTAAACCAAAAGAATTAACAAAAAGCTTATCTAAAACTGCTGCTATTTTTGGTAAACCAGGAATCAATCCCCAGTTAATAAAAACTAGTGATCCGGCACCAATACCCAATGCCTTAATGACATTTAGTTGGGTGACTTTATACTGATTAAAGAAGTAGTATAGCACTACCGCAGGAATTACAAGTAAGTTAAGTAGGTGAAGTCCTATTGATAAACCCACGGTGTACGCTATGAATACAAGCCAACGACTTGCATTAGGTCTATCTTTATTCGTTTCCCATTTTAATATTCCCCAAAAAGAAAGAGCAGTAAACAAAGAAGAAGATGCATATACCTCTGCTTCAACGGCACTAAACCAAAAAGTATCCATGAAGGTAAGCGCTAAAGCTGCTATCATTCCCGCCCCAAAAATTATAATGCCGTTTTCTAACGAAACTTCTGGTTTTTGAACTTTTAAGCCCAAAGCTTTAACTGCAAAATGTGTTGTAATCCAAAATGTGAAGCCTACAGTTAATGCACTTGCAACCACAGAAAGCATATTAACCGCCAAAGCCACGTGCTCAGCGGAAGGAGCAAACAGTGAAAACAAGCGACCTAATAACAAGAAAAGTGGAGCACCTGGAGGGTGAACAACCTGTAAACTGTATGAAGCTGAAATGAACTCACCACAATCCCATAACGGAACAGAGGGTTCTACGGTCATCGTATAAACGATCATTGCAATAACGAAACTTACCCATCCCAGAATGTTGTTCCACAACTTATATTGTATCATATTCGTGCGTGTCTTTGTTGTCACAAAAATATTTCTTTTTTTTACACCTTAAAGTTAATGTATGTATATCGGAGAATATAAAGTTCTAGACATCGAATATGACGAATTAATGGGATTGGCTCGGCACTATAAAAACCAGTATGCCAGCAACTCTCCGTTTCCAAATATTTATTTTGATGAATTCTTTAATAATGAGTTCTTAACGACTGTATTGAACGAATTTCCTGAGATGGGAGACAAGGGAGATATACAGTATAAGACCCCAAACGAAGTAAAACTAGCTTCCAGAGGAGAGAATCGGTTTGGAAAAGCTACGAAAGTTTTTATGCATTTTCTAAACTCTGAACCGTTTTTAAATTTTTTATCGGAATTAACAGGAATAGAAAATTTATTGGGTGATCCATATTTCGAGGGTGGAGGCTGCCACCAAATTAAGCGTGGAGGTTACCTAAAGGTGCATGCTGATTTCAATAAACACAAGTTAACGGGTTTGGATAGAAGATTAAACGTTCTCGTTTATCTGAACAAAGATTGGAAAGAAGAGTATGGTGGACATTTTGAACTCTGGAATGAAGACATGACCAAAGGTGAAAAGAAGATACTTCCTCTTTTTAATCGTATGGCCATGTTTTCAACAACGGATTTTTCATATCATGGACACCCGGATAAACTTAACTGCCCTGAAGATCGTAGTAGAAAATCTCTTGCTTTATACTATTACACGAACGGAAGACCTACGCACGAGATAAATGATGGCTTGGAAGATCATACTACGCTTTTCGTTGATAGAAAAGGGGTAGAAACCGAGAAGAACATGAGGGTTTATAACAAAGTTGTAAACTTGGCTAATGATTGGATGCCTCCGGTTGTGTGGAGAACAATAAAAAGAATTCGAAATAAATAATTAGCTTAAATAAGAACGCAACATCCAAAGCGTTTTTTCCTGCTCTGCAATGTACCTTGTCATCAAATCGTTTGTAGAGATGTCATCGTTAGAATCTGCAGTTTTGATTATGTCTTTCTGCTTTGTAACTAGTTGTTCTAGTTGAGTTTTTATTTGCTCAATAGCTACATTCCCATCTGTTATATTTTCTTGAACCGAGAGACTAGATTTTTCTAAATATTGTGGAAACGAATGCAAAGGGGTTGCTGCTAGTCCTAATATTCTTTCCGCAATCTCATCAATTTTAAGTTGAACATCATTGTAATACTCCTCAAACTTCAAATGAAGTTCGAAAAACTTCTTTCCAATTATATTCCAATGATAACCGCGTAAGTTTTGATAGTAAATTTGATATGAAGACAATAGTTCGTTTAATTGATCAATGGTCGATTGGTTTGTGTTGATTTCGTCGCTCATAATTTTTTCTTTTTGTACAACAAAGATCGTGTCATAAAAAACCCTATACCAATTGTTTCTTGATATAGGGTTATTACAATTTCTTATTAAACTATTTTGGCTACCAGTCGTCTTCTTCTTCGATTGGAGCCGTCTGACAGGTTTTTAGAAGTTCTGCCATCATAGTATTTATTTTTTTGTCTGCAGCAATCAGAACACGATCACCTGCCCGAACATCATCTTCTGACTTCATTAGGTATTCGAAATATGTTCTCTCTCCTTCTTTTTCTCCTGGTCTAGGATCTGCAATGTGAACAAGATTCATTACGGTATATCTGTAACGTCCGTCACGAACCCGAATTTCTAGTTCATATTCAACATTACCATCTCGAATTTTTGTAAACTCGTTTGGCTCTATCTCACATGGAAATGTTCCAAGAATTTTAATCTTGTATTCCATTTCTCCTGCGTTCTCGTTTATACCATCTGACAACAAATACTTTTTCAAGTTTTTACCATATTCCTCTTCCAACCATTTGTGAGCTCTGAAGTTTATTGTATCAATTTCAACTTCGTAACCTTCACGATCTTTTATATCCTGAACAGCTTTGTAAAGGACTAACTCACGAGTAGAGTCATATGGGGGAACAAACCGTATGTAAGGTTTTCGGATTATTTTTTTAGGAACATATTCGTCTGATTCATCACTACCATAATCGCCATAATCCCCATAGTCTCCGTAATCATCGCCGTCTTCAGAATAGTCGTCGCTATAATAATCATCGCTGCTGTCTCCATTAGAGTAGTCATCAGAGTAATCTCCATAGTCATCAGAGTAATCTCCGTAATCATCTGAATAGTCGTCTCCGTCTTGGGCGAAGATTAGCGTCTGGCTGCCAACGCAGAGTAAAAGCATTAATCCAATTTTCTGAAATAAAGCCACTCTGAGGTGCATATTTGTTTTATTTACTTTATTCATTTCTTAACAAGTTGTGCAAAATTATAATTTCTGTTCACTTTGCATAATAAATTTTTAGTTATGCAGTCAACGTTATAAACATCTATTTAGTATCGAGATACTATATTTGAACCAACATAATCGACAAGAATGAACAAAAAACAGATTCGAAATCTCTCATCGATAATAGCTCTATCATTAGTTGCTGTACTAGTATCATGCAATAAAAGTTCCGAAAACAAATCAACCGACGATTTGACTGCAACAGATAGTACAAATATGCTAGCAAAAGATGCACATTCTTTCAGTAATCCGAATGAAATTGCTATTGCACATATGCATCTAGATTTGGATGTATCTTTTGAGAAAAAGGTGTTAGTAGGCTCTGTTAAACTTACGCTTAATAACAAAACAAACTCTGAGATTTTACACTTGGACACAAGGCAATTAAACATTGAGAAAATATTGTTAGACAATGGTGAGGAAGCAAAATTTGAGTTAGGAGAAGATGTAGAGTATTTTGGACGAGATTTAGCGATTGAAGTTACTGAGGATACAAAGGCTGTAACAATTTATTACTCTACAAACCCGAAGTCTGAAGCATTGCAATGGTTATCTAAAGAGCAAACTGCAGGAAAAAAACATCCTTATTTGTTTAGCCAATCACAAGCTATTCTCGCTCGAACTTGGATTCCTTGTCAGGATAGTCCTGGAGTTAAATACACTTACAGCGCAACTATAAAGACAGACCCCGGCTTGCTAGCTTTAATGAGCGCAACAAACGGACAAAAAAAGGATTCTTCAGGAGTTTACAATTTTGAAATGAACCAACCAGTTTCTTCGTATTTGATGGCACTCACCGTTGGTGATTTGGAGTATGAATCTCTGGGAAGAAATTGCGGTGTATACGCTGAGCCGACAATGCTTGAAAAGTGTGTTTGGGAGTTTGCCGATATGCAAAGTATGATTGATAGTGCTGAAGCTTTATATGGTAAGTACGCTTGGGGACAATATGATGTGGTGGTTTTACCTCCAAGTTTTCCTTTCGGTGGAATGGAGAACCCTCGGTTAACATTTGCTACGCCAACAATTATTGCGGGCGACCGAAGTCTTGTAGCATTGATTGCTCATGAATTGGCTCATTCATGGTCAGGTAACCTAGTAACGAATGAAACGTGGAACGACTTCTGGCTGAACGAGGGTTTTACAGTGTATTTTGAACAGAGAATAATGGAAAAAATCTTTGGTAAACCTTATGAAGAAATGCAAACCAAACTTGGTATGGGTGATTTGAAAAAGACAATCGCTCGATTGACTAAAGAAGGCAAAGCGGAGGATACTCACTTGTACTTAGAATTGGATGGACGAAATCCTGACGACGGACTTACAGACATCGCGTATGAGAAAGGAAGGTTTTTCTTGCAAACAATTGAAAAAGCTGTAGGTCGAGAAAAGTTCGATATTTTCTTAAAAAAATATTTTACTGAAAACGCTTTTAAACCAATGAATACAAAACGTTTCTTAGCTTACTTAGATGATAATTTGTTACATGGCGATTCAGCTCTGAAGGCATCAATCATGGCTGATTCATGGATTTACGGCCCAGGTTTACCAGAGAATGCTCCGCAACCAGAGTCTGAGGAGCTTCAAAAAGTGGAAACAGAGATTTTACGGTTTATGAATGGTGAAATGGCTAAAGAATTGGTTACGGAAAATTGGACTACACATCATTGGTTATACTTTTTACGAGGTCTTGATGGTAAGCTATCACTAGAACAGGTTAAAGACCTTGATAAGGTGTTTAATTTAACCCATAGCGGGAATAATGAGATTTTATGTGATTGGTATCAACAGTGTATTTCGGTAGAATACAAAGATGCATACCCTTCAATTGAATCCTTTTTAACGTCCGTTGGTCGTCGAAAATTCTTAAGTCCTATTTATGAAAAACTAGCTGCAACCGAAGATGGAAAAGCGTGGGCGAAAGAAGTTTTTGTAAAAGCGAAACCCGGTTATCACGCGGTTTCTTACAACAGTATAGAGAGTATTCTGGCGGATTAATAATTAAACCAGTTTCCTTTTAGTGATATAGAAAGTGTTGTATAAGGTTGTGGACTTTTTATTCCAAATGATGCATTTTCAATTTGAAACTGTGTTGTGAATTTTTCGTCTGTTTTTTTAATGGTGTCTACTGGTGTCTTTTTCCACACAAACTGTATTGGCTTTGTTATACCCTTAACTGACAGAGTTCCTTTTGTTTTGTATTTGCGATAACCGTAATATTCTCCTCTTTCAATTACTAGAGAGCACTTAGGATATTTGGCTGTCTCAAATAAGTCATGATGAATCTTTGTGTTTTTTTTAAGGTCATACAGGTTAACTTCTGATAAATTAAACACAAGAAGGCCATCATAAAGGCCCAACATACTGTGCATGTAGCCTGTGTCAATATCTGTGGTAAATGTCGTTTGATCACCCAGTTTCCATTGGGCAACGCTTATGCTTGGGTCTACAGTAAATTTCCATGGAGTACCAACGGTAAAGCTTGAAAGGCCAAAAGTTAACAATAAACAAAGTGGTAATGTACCACGACGGATGATTAGGTTTAACGACATGCTACTATAACGGCAAAAAAAAAGACCTCGTGTGAGGCCTTTTTTATAAAATATGTTTTTAAGTATTATTTCTTTTTTGCGAACAACTTGATGTCCATGTCAAATTCGTCATTAATCATCGCGTCTCCTAACAAACTTGACTTATATGTTATACCATATTTCGTTCGATCAATTGTGATTGAACTTGAGTATACCATAAAGTTTTCAGTTTTAGCGGTGTTTTTAGCTGTAAATGTTATTGGAAGCGTTTTGTCTAAAATGGTCAGGTTTCCTGTTAGTTCCAGTGTGTGCTTTCCTTTATCGTCCACAGCTGTTGATTTACCCGAAGTTATAACAAGTTTGCTCTCGGTATATTTTTGAACATTGAAGAAGTCTTCGCTTTTGATGTGGTTTAATAGTTTTTGACTTTCTGAGTCAGTTACCTTTATTGAAGTCATATCGAGGACAAAACTTCCGCTGGTAATAATATCATTTTCAATACTGAATGATCCACTTTTTAGGTCAACGGTTCCTGTATGTTCTCCACCAGGTTTTCTTCCAGTCCATTTAACCTCACTCTTTGCAGTTAAAACCTCATAGTCTAAAGAGGTAATTGACTCGGTGAAGCTGAATAAGGTAATTCCAATTAGAACCACCAACAATGAGTATTTTAAGTTATTTTTCATTTTATCTATTTTTTTTTCTTAAGTCATCTAATACTTGATTTGCAAACGTAACATCTTCAATTGAAAGGTGTGAAAATTGATTTTCGTAATCTTTCATTAATGAATCAATGCTTTGTAACACTTCCAAACCATATGTCGTGATGCACACATCAACCTGACGTTTATCGCTTGCGCAAGTCTCACGTCGTATCATGTTTTTCCTACGCAACTTTTCTACCAACCGTGAGGCGTTACTCATTTTGTCTATCATTCGGTCAGTGATACTGTTGATAGATACAGGATTTGGGTGCTGGCCTCTTAAGATTCGTAAAACATTGTACTGTTGAGCAGAGAGGTCAAAAGGTTTAAGGTAGTTGTTCAATAAACTAGCCAAGTAGCTATTTGTGAATGCGATGTTCACACTTAACTTTTGATACTCCGAACTAAACTTTTCCTGTTTTATATCTTCTTCCAACGACATTATACAAATTTACATGTATATACAACTAATTGGCACGTCTTGTTTGCTATGAAATCAGTTTTTGCCATAACTCCCGGATAATTCGACCAATAATAGAACTAAACTCAATTCTAATTGTCTTATTTGCGGTACCAAAAGAACTTTCATCTTAATGAAAAGACTAATAATATTCTTGGGAATAATTCTATTGCTTAACCTGTACGTTTTTCAAGGGTATAAGGTGGTTATTCAAAATTTTGAGGGAAAGTCACTAATGCTTCTGAAGCTAGTTTACTGGCTATTTGTAGCTTCTGCTTATGGAGCTTTGATCTACACAAGTTCGAGGTTTGGAAAGACACCGGTTGAGTTTTGGACGAAAGTTGCCTTAACGTACTTTTTCATTTTTGTCATAACACAATTGGTATGGGGCCTTTTTATGACTATTGACGATGTCGTCAGATTTTTTCAATGGATTGGCTCTTTGTTTTCAAAATCTAGCGGTAGTGAGTCTGGAATTACTCGTAAGAACTTTATCATGAAAGCTGGCGCGTTTGTCGCAACTGGTTTTGGCGCCGCATTAACCTATGGAGCAGTTAAAGGTTCGCATAGTTATCAAGTTATTAACCAAAAGTTAAAGATTCCTAATTTGCCTGAGGGGTTGAAAGGCCTCAAAGTACTGCAAATAAGCGATATACATAGCGGCACTTTCTGGAACAAAGAAGCTGTAAGAAGAGGTGTTGATCTAATAAATCAGCAGAAAGCAGATATAGTATTTTTTACCGGAGACTTGGTGAATAACGAGGCAAGTGAAATGGATGAGTACATTGATGTATTTTCTCAAATCAAGGCTCCGCATGGTGTGTTCGCAACATTAGGAAATCATGATTATGGTGAGTATATAGCTGGTTTTAAACCTAGCGATTTACCAAATAACATTGCACAAATGCAAGAGGTTCATAGCAAATTAGGTTGGAGATTGTTAATGAATGAAAATGAGGTTTTATCAATAAATAATGACGACTTAGCAATTGTAGGTGTAGAAAACTGGGGAGCTAAGATGCATTTCAAAAAGTATGGTGATTTGAAAAAAGCCATCGACGGAGTCGATCCAACCACACCTACGTTACTACTCTCACATGATCCTAGCCATTGGCGAGGCGAGGTGCTTAAAGAGTACCCTCAGGTGGATGCCATGTTTAGCGGACACACTCATGGAATGCAATTTGGAATTGAAACAGGAGGTTTAAAATGGAGCCCAATAAAATATGTATACCCTGAGTGGGCAGGACTTTATGAAGAGGGTCATCAAAAGTTATATGTGAACCGTGGGTTTGGATATCTTGGTTTTCCTGGAAGGTTTGGTATTTGGCCTGAAATTACTGTGTTTGAACTATCCTAACAAAACCAGAGCGGTTTTACATTATTAGAAGATGTAATGGCGTGAATATCATTGCTGCCAGACTTATCACTTACTGCAATTACTATCTGATCTTCACGTTTTGGAATATATTTTCGAGAATCTGAAAGGATAACACCGTATATATTATGACCGATTTTTTTGTGATTGTCGGTCAACCACATAAAATCAACACCTTGATTTATAAAAATTTTAGCCATGACTTTAGCTTTTTTTCCAGCTCCCCAAAGAATAAGATTTCTTGATTGGTTGAAATCAAGTTTTAAAAAGTAGAATGTTTTTAAATCTAAAAATCGATTATCCGAATAATGAGCAGACGTTCGAGTGGTTCTAATTTCATGGTCTCTCCAATAATGAATAACAGACTTACTTCCATTTGTTTTCAAACCAGCACCATAAAAGCGAAAACACAAATCATAATCTTCAGGGTACAACGTCGAATCAAAGCCCCCGCAAGCAATAAAATCTTCTCGAGTACACATCCAGCATGGTGATGGAATTACACATTCTTTGTAAATCTCAGTGAAGTTCTGGTTGGTTCGAGTAAGCTGATTCATCCACGTCGCATATTTTTTATATCCTTCACCAACACCACCTTCTCTGAAATATTCGACCTTCCCAACTCCAATAACACCTTTAGAAGTTAGCTCAATTAATTGCTCTATGTTGTCAGGTGTCTTGATGTCGTCACCGTCCATTCGAGTAATAAGAGAACCGGTAGACTGTTTAAAGCCTTCTTTTAAGGCATCAATGACCCCTGTACCTGGGTTAAGGAAATAACGAATTCGTAAGTCAGATGTAGTAAACTCTTTCGCGTACATTGTGCTTCTATCTGAACTATGGTCATCTACTAAAATGAGTTCCCAATTCTTAGAGGACTGAGCTATAATCGAGTTAACACATTCTACTATGTATTTCTCTTCGTTTTTGAAAGGAAGTATGATACTCACAAGTATGTTTTTCCCTTTTAGATTCATTGTCACAGAATGACAAAAATATTGATTTATTGCTCAAGGAAAACTAACAATTCACTTACCTTTGACTTGGGCGTCGGCAAAGATTGAAAAATTCAACACTTATACTTTACCGGCTTAACTAGCATTTCAAAACCAGGCCTCATTTACTTTGTAAAAGAGACTTCGGTCGAACGGTGGAAGGTTGCGATGTTGTTAGAGGCCAAATCCTATTTTTTAGGGATTTTTCAACTGTCACGCCCTTTATTCTATTTTTGAAAGTAAGACTATATTGCTAGGGTTGCTTAAATCTAAAAGAAATAGTCCCTCATTTCCCCAAACCAAGGCTATGTCGCCAATGTATAAACTTTTTTGAGCGTTAATTTGCTTATACGATCCAAGAACATCCTTAGTTAACTCAAATGATGCTGGATTTGAAACGTCCAATAGATGAATACCACCAGCACCATCACTTAACAATGATGTATTTTTTTGAGTTGACAAATGAAATGGTTGAGTAAATATGTGGGCTTTATGAAAACCAGCTGAACCACTGCCAAAATTTCTAATAAATAAGTAATTCTTTCCATTGCAACTGCGATTTGCAATGTTTTCTGGGCTTCCAGTGTAAAATAAATAATCATTAATAAGGTACGTATTTCCACAAGTATTGGAAGGTTGTACTGCAAATGTCGACAGCTCTGGCGTGCCATTACTATTGCGTAATGAAAATGGAATTAATACATTGTCTGCATGTCCGATTACCAAGTATTTACCATTGTTAATGTTTGAGGCGTCTCGAAATCGGTTCGAACCAAGATTTATGTTTTTTATTAATTGTAAGTCACCACTCTGAGAGTCTATTTGCACGTTGACAAGGCGATCATTGTCGCATGCATAGATATTGTTATTTAATGCGGAATTTGAGGCATGCGGTTTAAGAGGGTTTGCTAAATCTTCGACATTTACATATTTAATTTCGTCCTCTACACAATCATCTGGTAAAACCTTTTCAACCTCACGGTTTTCATAATACGAAATAAAAGAATCACTCTTAATGTAGCTCATATTCATAACATTCTCGAGTCTTGAAACCTCCCGAATTTGGCTGAGATTTGTTATATCCAATGTTACAATGTCGGGACCTTGACAAACAATCAGGAACCCAAATCGTTGAGAGACCTCTAAACAGGCTTGAGCCTTAATAAACGAAAGCTTTTTAAGACTGTTTTCAGTTACTCGTTCCAGAACATGAATGCCTTGGTTTCTTTCTAGTAGAAAAAATGCATTTGTTGTAGCGACTATTTGATCTACAGAAATTATCTCTTTAGGGTCCGCAGATTCAATCGATTTCCGTATTTTAGAAAGGCTATTATAAATGGGAGTTTGAGTTGTGAAATATACCCGCTGATCACAATCGGTCCGACAAGATTGTAAATAAAAAACTAGAAAAAATACAATACTATGTTTTAGAACATTGTTTTTCATAACTTTCACGCTTCGGTCAAATCTAATTGCAAATTTGAAGTTCTTCCAAATTATTCTGCTCAAACTCGTCCCATTGGTTTTGGTCATTTTCATTCAGTCTCGTGCCTATAGCCAAAATGAAGTTCAAATTGCTACAGTGTTTTTGAATTCTGGGGAAATCGTTCAAGGGCCAGTACTAAAAGTTGTTAAATATAGCTACGTAGACGTATTAACAGGTATAAAAGATACAACCACAATACCTTGGGATAGTATAGATGACATCAAGTATTCAAGACTGAAAATTGACGAACCTGATTGGAGAAAAAATTTGTCTGAAAAAAAAAGAAACTCCAAATTTAGAGACACATCCTATTACTGCAACCTATCTATTGGAGTTCCAAATGACTTTGGTTTTTCAAACTATATGTCTGCTGGTTTTTCGCTTTTAGTTACCGTGGGTAAAGGGTTTAATTACAGACACCACATCGGACTGCGGACAGGTTATGAATATTTCGAATGGCCTAACATGAGTTTTATTCCAGTAGGGTTAGATTACTACGGTCGATTCAAACCGCAAGGACGATCATGGTATTACGGAGTCAGTGGAGGATATGCTTTTACTCACTTTACCGAATACCGATGGCTGGAGAACTCTAAAACAAGAGGAGGAGTCTTTTTTAATCCTTACATAGGAATTGCTGGGAAAGGCACACCAAAAACTGGCTGGAACGTAGAATTTGGATTTAAATCTCAACGTGCTAAGGCAGAGTATGACGGTCTAATCGTAGGACGAAACAGCTCAATGTTTGCTCGTTTAAAACACGATATTAGGATTAACCGTTTTGATATACGTGTTGGCCTTCGTTTTGATTGATTAAGTCCTGTAATTGTAAATAGACTATTCTACTTTTTCAAGTTGAATAATATTTGTTGGGTCACTAACATCAAATAAAAACAAGCCGTCATTTCCCCAAATCAACGCCCTTCCACTAGACATCAACGCAATACTAGCATGAACTTGACTAAAGCTTCCTAAAACGTCTGTAGACAAATTGAAGAACTGTGGTGTTGCAACATTCAATAGAAAAAACCCCGCATTCCCATCACTCAAAAGTGCTACGTTTCCTTCATTCGAAAGGTGCCTTGATTCTGCAAATTGGGGTGCTAAGTTCACAAATACGCCGCCACCATTTATATTTCTAATGGTCATACTTCCATTTGGGAAACATCGGTTTCTATCAAAGTTTTCGACAAAGTCAGGAAAAAACAAATGGTTATTGATTACGTAAAACTTGCCACAAGAAAACACACCTGGAACTGAAAATGACGACCGCACTGGCGACAACGGGTTTGAAGCAATCGAAAAAGGAATTAGGCTTGAATTCGCTTTGCCAACAATTATGGTGTTGGCGTTTTGTGCAATGTGGGGGTTTTCCAAGGGAGTAAATGCAATGGATTGATTGGAGCGGAAACTAAGTAAACCAGTCATTGAGTCAGCGCTCACAACTATCAAGTTTCTGTTATCACATATGTACAATTCTGAATTTAAACTTGAAGCTGCTGCATGAGGAAATGAATTAAATTCGTTCGTTTCAATTTCGCTAATATTGAGATACTCATTACCACAATTCGCGTCTTGAATTACTCTCACCACTTCAGCAGTGTCATAACCAACCACAAATGAATCATTGCGGACATAACTCTTATTAATTATATTTTCAAGTCTGGATACAACTTGAATAGTATTCGAATTTTTCACATCAAGTGTTACAACATCATTTGCTTGAAATAGCACTAGGTACTCACCAACGTTGGCAATTTCAAAACATAAATCTGCACGAATAAATCCACTTTTTGTGAGTGCAGAACTGCTAGTTTTTCTGACTATATGTACACCTTTGTTTTTTTCTAATAAAAAGTAAGCTTGTGAATTCTCGGCCATTTGGTCAACACGTGTAATAGTTTGTGGTGGTAAGAATTCAACAGTGTTGCGTATGTTCGATAAGCTTTCATATACTGCTATCCTTGCATTGTAGTATATTGTTTGTTCGCATTTTGTTACACAAGAAAGTAAACCAACGGTAAATGTCGATAGCAGAATTATTAAAAGCCTGATGTTTTGCATAACTTTCGGAAGTTGTTCAAATCTAAAAAAGTTTACAACGTTTTTTATGAATTCATTATCACGAGTCATTCATTTTATATTTTTTGTTTTAGTCACCAGCATAGTCTTTTGTCAAACTGAAACACAAAATGCTAAAATTGTCTTGAAATCAGGTGTAATTATTAGTGGAAAAGTGTTCCATATTGATTATCAAAACCAAGTTGACGTGATAGTTGGCGATTCTGATACTTTAAAAATTAAGTGGGAAGATATTTCTCAGTTGGATTTTTTAACAAATACAACGAAAGTTCCTATTCCTAAAAACTATGTACATAAAACGCTAAAACAAGACGAATTATATAACGATACCGCATACTACTTTTACTCTTCGGCATCAATACCTCTTGGTTTGGACTATTATGGAGACCCTGTTGCAGGTTTTTCGTTGCTTGTAGGAGCTGGAAAAAGTTTTGGTTATCGACATCATGTTGGAATTCGTAGCGGGTATGAGTTTTATTTATGGCCAGATATCAATGTAATACCAATAGGCTTGGATTATTATGGGCGATTAAAGCCGCAAGGTAAATCACTTTACTACGGGTTGGGTATAGGATACGCATTTCCTAACGTTGCTGCATACCGATGGTACAATAATTATAGTGTCAAGGGTGGAGTTTATCTTAATCCATATTTCGGAATTACACGAAAACGTAATCTGAAAAGAAGTTGGAACATAGAATTTGGTTATAAATCTCAGGTGATGTTTACCGCTTATGACGGGTATATTTACCAAATGAATCAACAGACTCCTAGCAGAATTGAAGAAAAGATAAGATATCAGCGTTTTGAAATACGTTTTGGTTTTCACTGGGACTAAGCAGAAATAACCCCACTACCAACAAGCTCGTCGCCAATATACCAAGCAGCAAATTGACCAGCAGCGATGGCTTTTTGAGGTTCTTCGAATTTGATCAACAAACCTGTATCGACCATTGTGATGTTTGCAGATTGTAGAGGTTGTCGATAACGTATGCGGCAGTTCACGTGCATTGACTTACCTGAAGATAGTCCTAGATCTTCTCTAACCCAATGAAGCTCATTACGCTCGATAAATAGTGCATTACGATATAAACCTGGATGATTTTCTCCCATACCTACGTATATGGAATTAGACGTTACGTCTGTTGCAATTACAAATAGTGGTTCAGTTTTTCCACCAACACCTAATCCTTTTCTTTGTCCAATCGTAAAGTAGTGTGCCCCTTCATGTTCACCAACTTTAATCCCATCGTTCTCATGATATTGTAGAGCCTCGTGCTCTTGTTTTGATCTTTCGTAAATTGGATTATCTGAAGGAATCTCGATAATGTTGCCGGTTTTAGGCTTTAATTGTTGTTGTAAAAAGTCTGGTAAACGCACCTTACCAATAAAGCATAACCCTTGAGAGTCTTTCTTATTTGCTGTTATTAAGTCACTGGATTCCGCGATTTTTCGAACTTCAGACTTTTCTAAATGGCCGATTGGAAATAATGCTTTTGATAGTTGATATTGATTAACTTGGCATAAGAAGTACGACTGATCTTTTTTCTTATCTTTTCCAGCTAAAAGTCGGTAGGTAGTCTTTCCATCAATTTCGATTTCGTCTTTGCGACAATAATGCCCAGTGGCAACAAAGTCGGCTCCTAGTGATAAAGCCGCGTCTAAGAAAACATCAAACTTGATTTCACGATTGCACAGTACGTCCGGGTTTGGTGTTCTTCCAGCCTCATATTCGGCGAACATGTAGTCAACAATTTTCTTTTTATAATCCTCACTGAGGTCGAGTGTTTGGAATGGAATATTTAACTTTTCGGCAACGAGTAATGCGTCTTTGCTATCTTCTTCCCAAGGGCAATCGTCACTGATAGTTACATCCGTATCATGCCAATTTTTCATGAAGACGCCAATTACTTCATACCCTTGCTCTATTAGTAAAGAGGCTGCCACTGATGAGTCAACACCTCCTGACAGTCCAACAACGACTCGTTTCATTTTATAACTCTTAATCAGTGAACAAGATACGCTGACTAATGGTTTTGCCTGATTTCGTTTTAATTAAAAATGTATAAAGTCCTGAGCTGCCGTTGGTTATTTTTAACTGATTGTTAACCATTTGAAAATCAAAATTTTGCCCTTGGGCATTCACGCAGCTTATTTCAGAAATGTTATTGAATATGGATTGTGAAATTGACACAGTTCCATTGATAGCTGGGTTTGGGTATAATATTTTTCCTTTTGCTATTTCTCCCACTGAAGCTAAATCTTCAACAACTAACACAAATTGTCGTAAAGTATCTTTTTGTGTCGTTGTAATTGAACCAAATATTTTAGCAAAGATTTCTATTTCTATTTCTAGGATATGATCACCAACTTGATTTTTAGTGGCTTTTCCTTCAAGTGTAGCACAACCAGTTGAGTCTGGAATAAAACCGCAGTTCTTGCTAGAGCAAGTGTAGTAAAAACCATTTGGCAATCCTTTAATATCCCCTACAACAATCGAATCAATCGTTGCAACAACTGGGTTTCCATTTAATACTACGGTTGTATCTTTAAACACCCGCAGCTGAAGTACTTGTTTGTAATCCACATCTACATAAGCAGATTCTATAGTTTTAGGATGAAATCCATCTTCCGTGATGCTTTGGTCTGGAATACAGTTTTGAGCAAACCCAGTACCTATAATTAACATACTCCAAATAAATAATAATGACCCTCGCATATTTTTACTAAACTTGTGTATCACGAAGTTACTAAAAATAATACCTATGAAACAATGGTTACTTGCGTTGCTAGTTATCGTCTCGTATGGCAACATTTATGGACAAAAGCGCATTGAAGGTTTTGTGTTTGATTTAGATAGTAAAAAGCCAATCCATAATGTTGAAGTGTTTGATGATGTTTCTGAGCAAGGAACAGGAGACAATGAAAGGTTAAATGTTGTTTTAACGGACTCAACGGGATACTTTTCTATCACTACAAATTCATCTCAATTGACACTAAAGCATGTCAGCTATTCAGAGTATTTAATTCAAACGAAAGGCTTCGAGAATGGGACACGTATTTTTATGGAATCGGCAGATGAGACCATGTTAAACCAAACGGTTATTGGAGCGGATAAAATAGAAAGAGCTCTGAAGAATCAAATCGTCTCGGTAGAAGCAGTTAGCCCTCAGTTAATTCACGATAAGAATCCGATAACTATTGATGAAATTGTAAACCAAGTGAGTGGTGTTTCAATATCTGATGGTCAAATTAATATTAGAAATGGAGCGGGATGGAGCTATGGTGCAGGCACTCGTTCATTGATGGTTGTTGATGGAATGCCTCTAATTAGTGGTGATGCCGGATCGGTGCAATGGAACTTTATTGCTACTGAAAATATCAGAAATATGGAAGTTGTAAAAGGAGCAAGCTCGGTTCTCTATGGCTCATCAGCACTCAATGGGATGATAAATATTCGCACAGCATGGCCAGGTCAAAGACCATCTACTCGTGTTACTGCATTTACTGGAAATTATAATAAACCTAAGCGAGAAGGTTTAAACTGGAGTGATAATTCGCTGAAAAAAAATGGTATACGATTCATCGACTCAAGAAGAATAAAAAAAATAGACTTGACAACAACCTTGGAATATGTTAATGATGAAGGTTACCGGCTTGGAGATTTCGATAAACGACTTCACGCTGGATTGGATATACGTAGAAGAGTGAATAATAGGTTTAACTATGGTGTTAGAGGTCATTTACTAAAAACAGAAAATGGATCTTTTCTTCTTTGGAAAAGCTACGATAGTGCTTATAACGCATTTAACGACCAAACGACTACAACAAATGGGACTAAGTTCAGAATCGACCCTTTTCTTTCCTACACTACAAATAAAAAATGGGCACACAACTTTAAAGGAAGACTTTTATCGATAGACAATCAAGTTGATAATGGAGATACGGCAAACAATCAATCTAATAGCAGTAAGTTCTTCTATTTCGATTACCAATCAAACCTGCCGATTTATAAAAAAATGTTAAAGTTTGTTTATGGGGCAACCATCATGTCTACAACGACTAAATCACCGTTGTTTAGCGGAGAACAACGTGCGAACAACCAAGCAGTATATGCACAATTGGAGTTCTCAAGCAAACGTATTAACACAAGTATGGGATCACGATACGAAAATTACACGCTTAATGAATATGAAGAGTCTAAGCCAGTTTATCGCGCTGGAATGAATTACAAAATTGCTAAAGGAACATATTTCCGGACATCATATGGTCAAGGGTATCGCTTTCCAACGATTGCAGAAAGCTATATCAAAACGACGGTAGGCTTGGTTTCTATTTATCCTAATGAGCAACTTGAATCTGAAACGGGCGATAATCTGGAATTCGGCCTAAAACAAGGCTTTAAAACAAAGAAGATAAAAGGTTTTTTTGATGTTGCATTGTTTCAAATGACGTATCAAAATATGATGGAGTTTACGTTTGGACAATGGTCAAGAGATAATTCGGCGTCTAATGGGTATGGGCTTGGCTTTAAGTCTATTAATACAGGTGAAACAACTATTAAAGGGATAGATTTAAGCCTTGTAGGAGAGATGAAAATTAAACGAGGTGTCTTGTCATTATTTGGAGGGTACACGTATAGCCTCCCAACCATGGATTCTTCACAATTTGTGTTTGCAAAAGATAGCTTCAACAATGAACTGACTTACCAAAGCACTAGTTCAGATCCAACTGATAATATATTAAAATACAGAAATGTACGTAGTTTTAAAATGGATGTGTCGTATAAGAAAAATCGCTTTTCTATTGGATTGTCCACGAGGTATCAAAGTCAAATTCAGAATATTGATAAAGCTTTTGTCAGCGATCTTTTTTCGATTTTAGTCCCAGGAATTCAAACGGGGTTAGACCTTAATCCTAATGGATATTGGCTTGTAGATACACGAATTTCTTATCGGGTTACGTCAAAACTAAAACTAGCAGTTGTGTTAAATAATATTGGTAATGTTGAATATATGGTTCGGCCAGCTGATATTGGAGCACCACGATCAATTATTTTTCAGTTAGGACTGAGACTTTAAGATTTGCTAAGTTCTTTATCGATCTGAACAAGACCTTTATACCAGTCCTCACCAAATCGTCGAATTAATGCTGTTTTGGTAAACTCATACACCTTAATTTGCTCTCTATCTCCCTTATTACAAGCGTCACCACATAAATACCACTGGTGGTAATTTAGGGCAGAATACGTGTCAAACTCTCTTATTCTAACGGGATATAAATGACAGCTTATTGGTTTGATAAAGTCTATTTTATTTTTGTAGAAAGCGTTTTCAATTCCACAATTTAAGATGCCGTTTGGTTGCTCGATTACAAAGCAACACTTTCCATCATCTAGGCAAGTTGTGACCAATTCGCCGTCGTCGTCTTTTTCATAAAAACCGTTTTCCTTAATAAAATCGATATGTTCCTGCGATAAGTCTTCAAAGACAATTTCTTTAATAGACTCAATTATCTCAACCTCTTCTTGACTAATTGGTGCACCTTTATCACCTTCGATGCAGCAAGCACCCTTGCACTTTTGTACATCGCATGCGAAAAATTCTTGAAGAAGTTCGTCGCTGATGAGTGTGTCTTCGTGAATTATCATTTTTTTCTTAGATAATCTGAATAGCCAATCTTTTCAAGATTTTCGGCCTTCTCAAGAACCGTAGATTCCATCTCTGATTTAAACTTTCCTACGTTTTCTTGGACGGTTTTATCAGCAATTCCAACGATTTGCGCTGCTAAGATTCCGGCATTTTTTGCGCCGTTAATTGCGACAGTTGCAACTGGAACTCCTGGAGGCATTTGAACTATGCTATATAGCGAGTCTATGCCACTCATGTTTGAGGATTTAACTGGAACACCAATGACGGGTAAGGCGGTCAAGGAAGCCACCATTCCCGGAAGGTGGGCGGCTCCACCAGCTCCAGCTATTATTACTTTTAGTCCACGATCGACTGCAGAATCTGCGTAATCATACATTCGTTTTGCAGTACGATGAGCACTAACTACAGTAAGTTCGTAAGGAACTTTAAGCTCGTCCAATACTTTTGCAGCTTCTGACATTACCGGTAAGTCGGAGTCAGAACCCATAATTATTCCTACAATTGCCGTCATAAAATCAAAGGTTTTAACAAAGCTATCAATAAAAGGATACTATGGCTTAACGGTTTTTAGTTTTTCTCTGAGAAATTTCGAAGTAGCAATTGCGCTATCCAAAGATTCATCAAGAACTGTAAAATGACCCATTTTTCTACCTGGCTTGGTCACCGTTTTGTTATACCAATGAAGATAAGCTCCTTTGGTTTTTGCCAAATCAGCTAGACCCTCAAGATTATAATCGCCAGTAACATCGTTGGCACCTAAAATATTTGTCATTACTGCAGGTGAGATCAATGATGTATCACCTAAAGGTAAATCAAGCATTATTCTAATAAGTTGCTCATATTGTGAAGTATAGCATGCTTCAATGGTGTGGTGTCCAGAATTATGAGGACGAGGTGCAATTTCATTTATGAGGCACTCTCCACTTTTTGTTAAAAACAGTTCAACGGCAAAAATTCCAACGCCATTAAGTTTATCAATGGAGTTTTTTGCTAATTCAGTAGCGATTTCGGCTGTTTCGGCCTCTATTGAACTTGGTGCAAAAAGGTAGTCTACTAAGTTTATTTTGGGATCAAACTCCATTTCAACTATAGGAAAAGTTTTTATTTCACCTGACCTACTTCTGCACACTATTACAGAAAGCTCTTTCGCATCTTCAATATATTCTTCGACCACTACTTGACCTTTAAACACATCAGATACTTTACCATTCATAACATCAGATTTGGCTAAGATAGCAACACCTTTTCCATCATATCCTCCAGTACAACTTTTAACAACAATTTTCTCGCTAGAGTACTTGGTTAAATCAACTTGTTCCGCATCGCTAGAATCAACGATTTCAAATTTCGATGTGTTGAGCTCATTATCCTTATAAAAAGACTTTTGAGTTCCTTTATTTTGAATAATTTCTAGGATATTGGCAGCCGGTATTACCGTTTTACCTTTTGCTTCCAAAGCTTTAAGTGTCTCCACATTAACATGTTCAATTTCATACGTAATTACGTCGCTGATCTCTGCCAGTTCCATAATTTTAGACGAATCCATTAGACTTCCTTCAATAAAAGTTGAAGCATACCTAAAGGATGGACAGTCTTGAGATTGTTCTAAGATGTTAAAAGATACATTCCATGGGAGGGCACTTTCAATTAGCATTTTTCCTAATTGTCCACCTCCAATAATTCCAATTGTGTTTTTAAAAGGTTGTGTCATTTTTTATACGGATTCAAAGGTATGACTAAACTGTAACAAAATTTGAAGGTGTTTTTATGCGATATTTGGACAAAACATTTTCAATGAAGCGAATTTTTACCCTTTTACTAGTTACAGCGCTTTCAATCGGCGCATATTCTCAATGCACAATTGAACCTTTTAGTGTTCAGAAAAAAGTTTACATGTCTGACGTAATTGTTGAGGCAGAGGTTATTGACCAAGTTAGTGTCTGGAATGATAATCATGATTTTATTTACACAACAAATTTGCTTAAGGTATCCTCTATTTTTAAAGGAGTTGTTGAAAGTAAGACCATTGAAATATTAACCGAAGGAGGAGTAATAGGACTAACAGCTCTTGTTGTTGAGCCTTCATTACAACTTTCAGTTGGTGAAAAAGGAGTTTTCTTATTAAAGAACTCACCGATCACTTTTAACAATAAGGAGACAAAATATTACAAACCGACTGCTAGTGTACAGTCATTTATCAAATACGACCTTTTAAATAAAACGGCTCATGGTTATTTTGAAAAGTTTGAAAATGTCGAGACCTATTTATTCCCGTTAATTGAGTCATATACGGGTGTATCCCGAAAAGTAGTAGGTAAAGGATTTTTTGGTGTTTCGAATACTCGCCCGTTAGCAACTCCAATAATTTCTGGTATTGATAAAGATACAGTAACAGGGGGAACGGGAGACTTATTGACGATAACGGGAAGTAATTTTGGGTTTGCTCAAGGTGACGGATATGTGGAGTTTGTTGATCCAAATTATGGTGATGGGCGCTTTTTGGAACTACATTATCCAACTTCATTCAAGTCATGGAGCAATAGTAAAATTGAAGTGTATGTGCCCAATCGAGCAGGTACAGGCAAAATAAGAGTAACCAATACGAGTTCTGAGACCGGACTTTCTAGCCAATCGATTGTTGTTAGGTATTCTCATTCAAACTATGCTTTTCAAGGTGGGAGTGGAGCTGATTCCGGTTATTACTCACCAAAACATATTGATCTCAATAACAATGGGGGATATCAATGGACGATGTCTGATAATTTTGCTGGTAAAGATGATGCTGTAAACGCTTTTTACCGAGCAGCAGAAAACTGGAGATGTGGAACACTCATGAATTGGGATATTAGTTCGTCAACTACGACATCTCAAGCTGCGGCGAAAGACAATATTAACATAGTGAGATTCACAAATTTCGGTGATAGTCGTTTAGGCGTATGCAGCAGTTGGTATGGCGGATGTGTAACCAGTGGAGTAGCGACATTTTATGTTTCAGAGTTGGATATATCATTCGACTCTACGAGAAGTTGGTATTATGGCACTGACAAACCAGCAACAAGTCAATACGATTTCGAAACTGTTGCCACACATGAGTTGGGACATGGACATCAATTATCACATGTTATCGATGACACTAAAATCATGCATTATTCCTTATCAAACGGAGATCGAAAGACAAAACTGCATCAAGATGATATAGATGGTGGGGTTTACGTTGGCGATGAAAGTGGAAAAGGTCGCGTATGTGGAAAGTCATTATATAAATCAATTACTGCGAACGACTGCAATATCACAAAACCAAAGGCCAATCTAGAGGCTAATATAGTAACACCTTGTCCAGGTACAAGTGTTCGGTTTACTGACTTAACAGAAGGTAAGGTAACAAAGTATAACTGGGATTTTGGTGATGACGCATCAACTGGTCAAGCTACTGGATCAGGACCATATATTGTTGACTACTCTAAATCTGGCGAAAAGACAATTCGTTTGATAGTTTCAAATGATTTTGGCGATGATACCGCATTTGTAAAGATTACGGTTCAACCAGATGTTCCTGAAACTCCTACTTCTTTTTTACATGATACATCTTGCGTAGACAAAGCAAATCCAACCTATCAGCTAACGGATGTACCCGACGCTACGTCTTATGTGTGGAATGTAAATACTGGAGGAACCATTGTTGGCGCTTCGGACCAAAATGCTGTCGAGGTTGATTGGGCAACTTCTGGAGACCATGTAGTTTCGGTTGCGGCAAAGAACGCCTGTGGTTCAAGTTCGGAATTAGAAGAAACCATCACAGTTATAGATGATGCAATTGCAAGTTTTGATGTCCTAGAAGACGGAATGGAGTTTGATTTTACCAATACTAGTCAAAATTTTTCATTTCTGGTTTGGTACTTTGGTGATGGAGACTCTTCACTTGAAGATAGTCCAAAACATACGTATGCAATACGTGATAGCTATAAAGTAGAACTATACATCGATAATGTTTGCTCAAGCGATGGCGCAGAGAAAACGATAACGGCTAAATTCAACGTAGGTGTTCCAACAATTAACAATGCCAAAATTGAACTCTCTCCAAATCCTACAACGGGAAGCATTACCTTAAAGACACCGATCAAGGGAAAGTTTCAGCTCACAAATAATCTTGGTCAAGTTGTATTAGAACAAGATATTGATGCTGCAAATAATACAATACTATTGTCGGTTGAATCTGGGGTGTATTATTACACGTTTATCAATGAAGACAATTTGGAGTCACACGGAAAAATTATAAAAAAATAAGCGACGAGGAGGGAAGGGAGAAGTTTGAACGGAGAGGGAAGAAGGAAGAAATCAGAAGGCAGATTGGAGATTTTTGATTGTAGAAATTTTCTACGTTAAACTTCTAGTCTAAGACGATTACGTTAAAATTGGTTAACACGATTTAGGAATAGACCAATCTGAAGTCAGAAGTCAGATTGGAGATTTTTGATTTTAGAAGTTCTGGATAGACAAATTATCAATCTGTAATCCAACGAGTTATCTACTATAATTCGGAGCTTCTTTGGTAATCGTTATATCATGAGGGTGGCTTTCACGCATACCGCTACCAGTGATTTTGGTGAATTGTACATCTTGAAGTTCGCTTATAGTTTTGGCACCACAGTACCCCATTCCTGCTCGTAAACCTCCAACATACTGATAGATAACTTCACTTAAGCTCCCTTTATACGGAACGGTTCCAACTATCCCTTCTGGAACTAGTTTAGCTAAACCTGCTTCAGCGTCTTGAAAGTATCGATCACTACTTCCTTTTTTCATTGCTTCAATACTGCCCATTCCGCGATAGGATTTAACCTTTCGTCCTTCATAAATACTCGTTTCTCCTGGAGACTCTTCGGTTCCAGCAAATAGAGAACCCGCCATAATACTGTCAGCTCCACCAACCAGTGCTTTGACAAGATCACCGCTATACCGAATACCACCGTCTGCAATAACTGGGACGTTAAACTCTTTGGCTGCTTCAGCACAATGCATAATGGCTGAAAGCTGTGGTACTCCAATGCCTGCGATAATTCGAGTTGTACAAATTGATCCAGGACCAACCCCAACTTTGATTGCATCAGCACCAGCTTCTGCTAAAAATTTAACAGCTTCAGCAGTTGCCACGTTTCCAACAATTACTTGTAAGTCTGGAAACACGCTTTTTATCTTTTTCAGTTCTTCAGCAACACCTTTTGAGTGGCCATGAGCTGTGTCTAGTGTTATAACATCTACCTCAACTTCTGCTAATGCAGTTACACGATCAATGGTGTCCGAAGTTATACCAACAGCTGCACCAACCAATAGCCTTCCGAACGAATCTTTGGATGAAGTTGGGTGGTTTTTAACTTTTTCAATGTCCTTAAATGTTATAAGACCTTTCAATGTTCCTTTTGAATCAACAACGGGTAATTTCTCGATTTTATATTGCTGAAGGATGCCTTTTGCTTTGGTCAAGTCTGTATCTACGTCAGTAGTGATAAGGTTCTCTTTCGTCATTACGTCAGAGATAGGTTTCGACAAATCTTTTTCGAAACGTAGATCTCGATTGGTAATTATTCCTTTAAGTACTCCGTTCCCATCAACAACTGGAATGCCACCAATCCGATGGTCTTTCATTAATCCTAATGCTTGTTGAAGTGTTGCGTGACCTTCGAGTGTAATAGGGTCTTTAATCATTCCACTCTCAGAACGTTTCACTTTTTTCACTTCGGCAGCTTGCTGTGCTATCGACATGTTTTTGTGAATAATACCAATTCCACCTTCACGTGCTATTGCGATTGCAAGCTTGCTTTCGGTAACAGTATCCATCGCAGCGGATATTATTGGAACGTTTATAGAAAGTTTTTTTGTTAGTCTTGTTTGCGTAATTACGTCACGAGGTAAGACTTCAGAATATTTTGGCAAAACCAACACGTCGTCGAAAGTGAGACCGTGATAAGCAATTTTTGATTGAGAATTTTCAGACATTTGCAAATAATTAAATGCGGCTATTATTTGCGGTGCAAATATAGATTATTCCATATCCCAAACCCATTTAATTGGTCAAAATTCTAAATAGAGTATTTTTGCCCCATATTCGATTTCATGGCAATCTACCAAACAAGTAAACAAATTACGAAATTTACAATTAGCGGCTTAATCGCAGTTTTTGTGGATTTTACTGTTTATTATAGTTTAAGTAATCTTTTTGGAAACTCTACGGAAACCGCGTTTGGAAGCATTATATGGACTGATGTGTATAAAGGATTCGGTTATATCGTTGGTAGCTTGGTAACTTATAACCTTAATAAGTTTTGGACTTGGAGAACCTCCGACCGTGATAATAAGAGACTGCGAAATTTTGCAGTTTTATATGCCATATCTTTTGTAATCAACATAGCCATTAACAAGCTTGGTCTTAGTCTGTTTAAAGACAATGAAATAGCATTGTTGTATACGACGTATGACGGAGTGAAAACTACTCTTTTCCCATTTAAAACGGACAAATTGTTCGCTTTCGTTTTGGCTACTGCGGTTACAAGTATCGTAAACTTTATTGGTCAGAAAATCTGGATTTTTAAAGGTTCGTCAAAAACGGTGGGGTCTATTGAGGATGGCGTCATTGATGACGGCTTGTCTTAAGTCAAAAGAATCTTCATCACCATCTTCTTCCTCTTCAATTTCAACCAGCTTAACAGGTTGAATTGGTTTTGACTTCTCTACAAATTCTTTTTCAATGATAGGTTCTTCAAATCTTTGTTCTGGATTTGGAGATGGTTCTGGAGTTACTTCTTGTTGGAACTCTCTAAGGATATCCTCTAAACTACGGCCTTTAGATGAACTAGTTTTTGGAGAGGGTTTTACATTTTTTTGGTTGGCTTCATTCTTTTTACTGTTACTTCTAGCTCTTAAGTAATAGTAAACGGCTACACCAACAAGGATTAAAATGTTTTTAAACTCCATTAGACAAATTTACACAAACGAATTCAATTCAAGAATAAGGTTGTAGACCATATGAAAATGTTGGAACTTTGAGCCATCGGAATGGATCGAGATTTTGAAATAACGCAAAGGTCGGAACTTGTTGTGCTGCTATTGGGCACAAACATTGGCGATAAAGCGGGTAACTTGCGACAAGCTCTAACAAGTTTGAAAGAAGTCATGGGTGAACCTATTGAAATATCATCGGTGTATGAAACAGAGCCATGGGGAAATGTAAACCAATCTAGTTTTTTAAACTTGGCTGTTGTTTATAATTCGAACTTAAAACCTCTTGTTTTACTTGAAACCATCTTGAATATCGAACAAGATTTAGGTAGAGTTCGAAAAGAAAAATGGGGTCCAAGAATTATTGATATTGATATTATTTTTTATGGAAATTTAGTGTATCAATCAGACATTCTCGAGATTCCACATCCATATTTACAGGAGCGTTTGTTTGTGTTGGATCCTTTAATGGAAATAATGCCCGACTTTGAACACCCTTTATTAGAGAAGTCAATTAGGACCTTGCGAACAGAATTATTGGAAAAGGAGGAAAGTTCAGAATGATTGTACCACTTCATTTGTTTCCTTCGATTGGCTGGTTTCAACGAGTAAGTCAGACAGATTCAATAATGGTTGACGGATTTGAAAATTGGGTAAAACAAAGCCACAGAAATCGTTTTGATATCGTCGGACCGAACGGTCGACAATCATTGTCTATTCCTACCGTAAAAGCGTCAAGGCATCGTTTTATAGATGTTGAAATAAGTTATAGTGAGGATTGGATAACAAAACACCTAAGGAGCGTGGAAACGGCATATAACCGGTCTCCATTTTTTGAATTTTATGCACACGAATTCAAAGACTTATTAAACAAAAGGCACAATTTACTCTTTGATCTAAATTTGGCAGCCGTCAAATGGTGCTTTGCGAAACTGAATGTAGACATGTCGGTTTCAACCACAACTAGTTTTGATAGCGAAGACGTGGACGAGAAGTTCCACTTATTGGAGTACCCAATCAGTTATTATCAGGTTTTCCAAGATAAAAATGATTTTCTTGAAAACGTAAGTATTCTAGATCTATTATTTAATGTTGGACCAGAAGCTTTAGCTACGCTTCTTCATAAACCCCCATTGAGCCAAATTTAGCGATGCGTTGATCAATTAATTCCTCTGGAGACAATTCCTTTAGTTCTTTAAGTAACTTTTTTATTTCAAGCTTGATCGTCTTGAACATAGCCTCTTTATCTGTATGAGCACCACCAACGGGTTCTTTGATAATTTTATCGATTAGACCGTTTTTGAGCATATCGTTTCCAGTAAGCTTTAAGGCTTCCGCAGCTTTTTCTTTGAACTCCCAACTTCTCCAAAGAATGGTTGAGCAGTTTTCTGGGGAAATCACTGAGTACCATGAGTTTTCGAGCATGGCAATTCGGTCGCCTACGCCAATACCTAAAGCACCGCCTGAAGCCCCTTCACCGATAACGATGCAGATGATTGGCACCTTCAATACAGCCATTTCCATTAGGTTTCTTGCAATTGCTTCACCTTGACCTCGTTCTTCAGCCTCTAATCCTGGAGATGCACCTGGAGTATCTATAAGAGTTATAATTGGTTTGTTGAATTTTTCGGCCAACTTCATAAATCGAAGTGCTTTTCGATAACCTTCTGGGTTCGCCATACCGAAGTTTCGATATTGACGCTCTTTGGTGTTTCTGCCTTTTTGATGACCAAGAATCATCACTGGGTGACTATCAATGTTGGCAAAACCACCAACAATTGCTTTATCGTCGCCCATATTGCGATCACCATGCAGTTCAATGAAGTTTTTCGTTATGCCATGAATATAATCTAGTGTGTATGGTCGGTCTGGGTGTCGAGACACTTGAACCTTTTGCCATCCAGTTAAATTTTTATATAAATTTTTTCGGGTTTGATCAATTTTACCTTGCAACTGTTCTATGGTGTCGGTCATGTCAACCTTACCTTTTTCGTGAGTTGCTTGAGCCTTTTCGAGTTGCTCCATAAGCTCTTCAATAGGCTTTTCAAAATCTAATAACATCATATTATATCCATTTGAAATGAGGGGCAAAGTTAGAATTATTTAGCGACTGAAATATTAGAAGATATTTTTTCAAAAAATATTATTTGTTATTATCCAAAAATCTATATTTGCACACCAATTTAAAACGGTCTGAAAGTTTTTAGAATGTTTTAAAAGAATTACGGTTCGGTAGTTCAGTTGGTTAGAATACCTGCCTGTCACGCAGGGGGTCGCGGGTTCGAGTCCCGTCCGGACCGCAATGTAAATTGCTAAAGCCTTGTAAGTCAAACACTTGCAAGGCTTTTTTATGTTGGGTACAACATAGGTACAACAATTGAAAAGAAAATTCAAGTTGTTACTTAGTGATTCCGTTCGGATAAAATAAAAGATTCCGTTTCGAACACTTTTCCTATTTGACACGAAATTCGCTCCTTTTTACAAATATTAAGAATTTCATCATACTGTTGAAAAAGGTTTTACGACATAACTTTAGATTTAAGGACAGAAAAACACCTCCAAAACAATGAGTTTAGCGGTATTCGTAAAATTCTGATGTAGATTTTGCGATTCTGTTTGATCTAGTATTCTAGTAGAGTATTATTTTTTTTCTACTGACAATCTTTCCTTTTGAATCGTTTAGTGAAACCAGGTAGAGACCATTTGACGTAAATTGTTTTAAATTCACGGTCAACGTTTTATTCGTAATAGTCGATTTATAAACCAATCTCCCTAAATCATCAACGATTGTTATTTGATAACCTAAATTCATGCATGCTGAACCGTTGTCAATAGTAATTATGTCATTCGTTGGATTTGGATACATTTTTATCACACATGGATTTGTGGAACTTGTATTCAAATATGATTTAATAAAAAGTGTGTCTGTAACCGAGACATAAGCTGTGTCGTAATGGAAAGTGGTGTCATTTATTGTGACATAACTCGTATCATAAACCGTCACACGTGTTGTGTCACTGTAAATCTTACTAGAGTAAAGTTCTGATATTTCTAAAGGAGATAGCACTCTGTTAAATAGCATCACATCATCCAAACATCCGGACAGGTAGCCTGGTGAACCAGCGCCAGATGTAATATATTGACTGTGCACACCATACATCCAGTGTTCTTTTCCATTAAATACTAGGCTATCTCTTCCATTTACAAAACCATAACGTTTGTGAGTAACGTTACCAACAAAACATCCATCTAGGTAAAACCTCATTGAATTGTCTTTTGCAGAATAACAGGAAGTAAACATGTGCCACAGACTATCGGCATAACGGTAATTCCTTTTGGTTATTGAACCTAGATAGGCATCGTTAGAACCGCCATGAACACCAGCAATAAGCCCCCCACCAGTAGATGCTGAATGGTGATAATATTGTGAACCCCATTCTCCATTAGCTGAGCTTGAACAATTAACGAAGTATTGAATTTTGGTACTATCATCAAACAAGAACCAAAAGTTTGTAGTGTTAGTTGAAATAAAGAGATTAGAACTATCACCACAATCAATATAGTCACCATTTCCATCGAATAGAAATGCCGAGTTTTTATTACCAAATCGATCTTCCGTAAGCGTTGCACCTGTGACCGTGCCATGATTGTTGTTTATACTTTCATCGTTGGCATTCCCATTAAACGGCCAATATCCGATTAGACCTTTTGTTATCGATTGAGAAAATCCGAAAGAGAAAGATAAAAGTAAGATTGAGGTAGTAAAGAAATTTTTCATAGTCATATTGTTACTCGGTTACCCCAAAGGTACTGAAAATTTGATAGTTTGTCACCATTGAACCGTTTTAGGTAGATTAATGCTAAAATGAAACTAACATCGAGCAATGTGCCTTTGTACGTGTTGGCCACACTATCGATACAATTATTTGTTACATACGTATTGATTCTTTATCCCATTATGGAAATCCAATAATAAACATGGGATATTTAAAAATACTATATGCAGCGCATCTTAGCTACGCAATCCAGGCGAGTAGATTCGAAATTCGAATGCTTAATAAAGAATAATTTTCTTTTGACTTACCATTTTCCCCTTAGCATCCGTCAAGCTCACATAATACAGTCCGTTTGCCGCGAATTGTTTGAGGTCCACTGAAAGCGTTTTATTAGAAATAGCGGTCTTGTATATTAATTTACCTCTATCATCAACAATGGTTAAGGTATAACCTAACATTGAACAAAAAGACCCGTTTATTATAGTAATTGCATCATTAGTTGGGTTTGGGTACATTTTTATTACGCATGAATTTGTAGACCCGGAACTTAAGTATGATTTTATGTAAAGCGTATCTGTAACAGCTAAATAGAATGTATCCTGGTGAATTGCCGTATCATTAATCGTAATTCGAGTTGTATCATAGATCGTTAACCTAGTTGTGTCATAGACCCGAAAGAATGTGGTATCATTTATTGAGATATATGTAGTGTCATAGATGGGAATACTAGTAGTGTCATAGATCGTTATATTAGTTGTGTCGTAGATTATTATATTGGTTGTATCGTATATTGTTGTATTGGTCGTGTCGTATATTGTTACTTTGGTTGTGTCGTAGATGGTATAAAAAGTTGTGTCATTAACGAATGTTGTGTCAAAGACTATAGTTGTATCATAGGTCGTATAGAATGTTGTGTCATTAATGTAAGTTGTGTCGAAAACATTCGTGGTATCATATGTCTTATAGAATGTCGTGTCATTAATGTATGTGGTGTCGAAAACATTAGTGGTGTCGTAGTATACTCTTCCATTATACAGTTCTTTAATCTCAACTTGGCTCAATACTCGGTTGTACAAAGCTATGTCGTCTAGGCAGCCATCGAGATAACCTGGACTACCAGTACTTGAAGTTAAATATTGGCTCCTAATACCGTATACCCAATGTTCTTTATTATTAAAACTTAAACTATCCTTACCATTTACAAATCCTTTTCTTTGAGCTGTAATGTTGGAAACAAAGCATCCGTCCAGATAAAATCTTAAAGAATTATCTTTAGCCGAGTAGGTCGAGGTAAACATGTGCCATGTACTGTCAGCATATCTAAAATTCCTAGATGTAGCCGCTGCGATCCATGAATCATTTGAACCGCCGCTTAATCCTGAGATAATACCTCCTCCGCTGGATGCAGAATGATGGTAATAGTTTACTCCCCATTCTCCACTATCGGAGTTAGTACAATTTACGAAATGTTGAATTTTAGTAGTATCATCAAACAAAAACCAAAAATTAGTAGTATTAGTCGAGACAAAAAGGTTTGCACTGTCTCCACAATCTATATAGTCTCCATTACCATCAAAAATGTATGCTGAATTCTTATTTCCAAACCTATCAAGAGTCAGTGTCGCGTTTGTGACTTTTCCATGATTGTTATTGATACTTTCATCGTTGGCGTTTCCGTTAAACGGCCAGTATCCAATAAGACCTTTTGTAACGGATTGGGAGAAACCTAATGAGAAAGTAAAAATTAAAATTGCGGTTACAAGAGTTGATTTGAAGTTCATAATCTGATTCTACGACATCAAAGATAAAAATTAAGCCTTAAATATTTAACCATAGACTTCATTTTACTCTTCTTGTAAGAATCGTTTTATTATTTCACCTTGGCATTTCGCAATGTGTTAGAATTAAACTGTGAGTGAGCAGAGGAAGTAGGAGGAATTGAACTTGAGCCACCATTTTACTATACACATTAGCAATCTTACTAGGTTCTGTGGATGATTCCACTAACGTTTCGGTAAGATTGGTAGTTTTGGGCGTAAGGGAAATACGCTCTTGTAAAGGTAAAAGTGTGTTGATTTAGGTATTCTGATATGAATGAATACATAGTCCAAAATAATCATTTTAATTATTATTTATATAACTATATGAATATCAATGACATATAAACATATTTCTCTTTTAAAAGAAGAGTTTGACTGTAAAATTCCATCAATTATCGTAAAAGAGGAAGTAATACTAGACCAAACAAATATCTAGAGAGCCATGCCCAAAGTTACCAAAACTACCAAAATACCCAAAAGAAGGGTGCGTATAAGTATACCGAGCATCATTATTCGAAAAAAGAGACTCTATGAACTATTTACACTACCATACGAATCAGAAGTCAAAATCAAATGATCCAATAACTGTATGTCCAGTAGCTTTCCTCCTTCTTTAATCTTTTGAGTCAACGATTCATCTGCATTACTAGGTGTTAAATTACCACTCGGATGATTATGAGCAAGCACAATTGCTGAGGCATTTAACTTTAGTGCAAACTGAAAGACAATCTTAGGTTGGGTATAAGTCATAGCCGCTCAAAGCCTGCGCACATTCCAAGCTACGCCTCATACCCGGAACCGTTAGCAAACATTAAATCAAAAAATATGAAAAATTTAAATTCATTCGTTACCATTCTTTTAATGATAACCTCTAGTTCGGTATTCGGACAAAACTGGACAGAAGAAGCATCTATCGGTGGTGAACCACATGAAGAATGTGGAACTTCATTAGCCTTATCATCGGATGGAAAAACAATGATTGTTGGTTGTGAAGGCTACTATTCTGGACGGGGAAAAATAAAAGTTTACACCAAAGTTGGTCAAAACTGGATTAGAAAAGGTGAGGATATAACTGGTGTGGCCAATGTTGACTTGTTCGGGGCTTCTGTAGCCATAAGTGGCGATGGTTCTGTTATTGCTGTCGGTGCAAATGGGGCTTGGGCTGGTGATACTGTAAAATATGCGGGAGAAGTCCATGTCTACCAGTGGTTGAATAATTCATGGAACGTCGTTGGTCAAACAATAACAGGTGCCTGTGAAAATTGTAGATTAGGACGTTCAATTGACCTAAGTCATGATGGTAAATTATTAGCCGTTGGGGAAACAGGTTTCAAGGAACAAGGAAGCGTCATAGGCCGACTAAATGTTTACCGTCTTGAAGATGATCGATGGGTGATCGATCAAATTTTTAAAGGAAGCTCTTACAATGAAGCGTTTGGGTATAGTTGTGATTTAGCTGGAAACGGTGGGTATTTAGTCATTGGATCGTACAATTACATTGACAGTTCAAGTATTGGTAGTGGTAGGGTAGTTACATACAAACGAACAAACGGTTCTTGGCAATTACGCGGACAAAACCTGTTTTCACTGGATTCTTTTGATAGCCACTTTGGATATTCAGTTTCTATTTCTGAGGAAGGTAATCGCTTAATTATTGGAGCACCGTTTGCGCAAATATCTACTGATGGGTCACCGGAAGGCGCCGCTTGTTTCTTCAAATTCGAAAATTCTTTAGGGAAACTTGAAGCCGGTACTGTTCGTGGTGATTCAGGGGACTTTTTAGGTTCTGTTGTAAAAATGAGCCCAAACGGCAAAGTTGCAGCAATTGGTATACCTGGAAATATATTGTACCAAGGCGAAAGAGGACTTCGAGTTGAAATTTATCAAAGATCTGTTGATTATTGGGACTCAGTGCAGTCTTTCTATGCCGATATCAATTACAAAGACGGCAGTATAGCGTTTAGTCAAAATGGTAGTTATTTGTGCATTGGTTCGACAGAAAAACATTCACATTATAATGATAGAGATTCTGGATATATCAAGGTATACATGAATAAATCTTTAGGTATTGAAAATGTTGATTTATCAAATTTTAAGATATTTCCAAACCCTGCTAAAGGTCTATTGTATATTGATGCAATGAGATTTAACCAAAACGCACTTATAGAGCTATTTGACTTAAATGGGCATCAAATTAAGTCTCAAAACACCAATAAGAGAAACGTGGTGTGGGATATGAACGGTTACAATGGTATATATTTCATAAGAATAACGAGCTCCGAAGGGCAAATTATTAATAGAAAAATCGTCGTTCTTTAACGTTTGCTAACACTGCCTATACGTAATGCTCGCATCTTACTACCAAAACGGTGACGCGGTTTTTGGTTGCAAGAGCAACCAACAATTCCGTTTCCCAAAAACATATAACAATTAAAACCCGCACTACGCATAGGCAGGAACCGTTGTAGCGCATTATGTCACGTCCTAAAATACGGCTACATGTTATTAATAAAAATTAAGCGGCATTTATGTGGATAGAATTTGGTGTTTTAAAGTTTAAAGATAGATGTAATCTTTTAGAGTTATAAAGTTTGATAGCGTTTTTTGTTGCTTTTTTAGCGTGCATCATTGAAGTAAACGTTTGATCAAGATAAAACTCATCTTTCAAAATACCGTTAACCCTTTCAGCTAAAGCATTTTCGTAGCAGTGATTTTCTTCGGTCATGCTGATAAGGATATTTTTTCTAATAAGCTCACTAGTGTACACATTACTGCAATATTGTATCCCTCTATCAGAATGATGGATTAACTCTTTGATGTTTTTGTTCTGATAGGCGGCCTTTTTAAGAGCTTTTAAACATCCAGATAGTTCAAGAGTATCACTGAGATCATACCCAACAATTTTGCGCGAATACATGTCCGTAATCAGTGCTAAGTAACAGAAGCCATTGACGGTTCTGATGTACGTTATGTCAGAAGCCCAAACTTGATTAGGACGTATTATTTTAAGGTCTTTGATTATGTTTTTATACTTGTAAAAGCGGTGATAGGAGTTGGTCGTTCTACAGGAGTACTTTTTGCGTTTCACAAATAAATTGTTTTCCCGTAAAATATTGAACAACTGGTCTCTACCGATTTTTAAGTGTCTTTTGTCAAAATCGGTTTTAAGTGATTTTAGTAGTTTTCTAGTGCCTTCCCTTGGTAATGTTTTTCGACTATTTTTAACCAACTGGATTACCTGGTCGTTTATAGTATTTTGTTTCGTGAACCTTCTTTTGTACTTGTAAAAAGCGTCTCGGTTTAAGTCAAACCCACTGCATACTTCTTGTATACTAAAAGGACGCTTGTTCTGTTTGTTTTCCATGCTAATCATCAAGGCTTTATGTTTAAGTTTTTTTTTAATTCTTCAACACTTTTATAGCCTAGATTCTTGGCCGCAACTTCAAGATAGGAGTCGTCAACGAGCTTTGCTAAATCCTTTTTAATCAGAAGGTTCTTCAGCCGTTTGGTGCTAAAACCTTAAGCGTTGCAGTATATCCCTTTTTTACTGGATCAATTATAGTCTTAGAAACTACTCGCTGATTAATTTGTATTGGATTTGACTCACCATTATATGTGTTATAGGTTGTTCAATTGTGCTGCCATATTATATAGTACTAACCCGTAGTGCATTTAGGCAATGTTAATTTTTATATGGTTAATTGGCCGTTTCATTTTGTGGTTTAAGAATTGAA
>CAKZLB010000058.1 GCA_937124965.1 uncultured Bacteroidota bacterium | reverse complement strand
TCTATATATGTTGTCAACGTGTGCTGTACATACGTTGCATTCATTACCTCGATATTGTTATGTGTTGCTTTGTCCATTGCGAACAGCAAGTGTAATGGCACACCATAAATTCTCGCAATTTCTTCTACTTGGAACTGTCTTGCTTCTAACAACTGTGATTCCTGTGGTTTGCTTCCGACGGGTTTATAATCAATACCTAAGTCAAGAACAGCCGTACTGTTTGAATTTTTACCACCGTACTTACGCTGCCATGCTGCCGACAAATCAATCTTTTGCTGTGCCGTCAAAGTTTTATCTGTCTTTAACACACCTGCAATCGTTCCGCCATTCCCGAAGTAGGTCGCTGCGAAATTGTTTGCTGCAATAGAAATTCCTAAGTTTTCGGAATGTACTTGAAGCGGACTTTTCCCCCAGAACGGATCATCACCAAATCCGACAAAATGAATGACATCATCAGCAAATACGAAACTGTCGTACCCTTTGATTTCATACACTAAATATCCGTCAATGATTTTTGCTTTAACTTGTCCTGTAGGTAAATCTAAACTTGTAATATTACCAGAGTTGTCGTATCGAATTACAGCGATACCATTACCGTTCGATGCAAGGCTTTTGACCATGCGTTCCATAAAAGTGAAACCTGTGTAAAATTGACTTGGTGCTTTGAGTAGTCGTGAGATAGGATGATTCGGCAACGCTTTGCGACCTTGTTCTGTCACTTCGTAAACAGCACAAGGCAAAGATGCAACGCTACCTGCAATAAGGTTTTCGCAACGCCATGCGGCAGATACTGACAGTGCAGTATCTTTCGTGACGTTCACTTTTGTTGCGTTCGTATTGCCACCGTTCAGCCACTCGACAAGATTGACTGACGGGTTTTCAAGCGACGAACGCTTCGAGAAAACAGATTGTATGCGTTGTATTATGCCCATGGTACAAAAATAAACAAATATTTTTACATACATACGGCATTTGCAATAATTTGTTTCAAATAGAAACAGCAGCAAGAGTTTCGACCTCTGCTGCTGTTAGTTCATCTATCCATGACCGCTAAACGCAGTCACGGCATATAGCTTGAATATTAACCTAAATCAAACATATAACCATCAGGCAGTGTATTGTCTTCATTTTTCGATTCGTCTATCAACCAAGCCCCGATTGCATTAAGCAAAGCAGCCACACCATCAATCTTTTCTCTTGATTTACGCTTGCTTATTTTTATTTGATCCTCTGCGTTCCTTTCAATCTGTACATTTTGCAGCATCCAGTCGAAGACAGGATTATGAAAGTGTTTGATGTCACCTCGCAAAGCAAGTCTTTCAAATTCCTTTGTCGGTGCAGCCATACTTCTGAAACCCTGCCCAAACGGGTGCATCGGTGCACCTGCTTCGACTAAATTATTTACAAGCTGCGAACTATTCCATCTGTCGTAATGAATTATTTTAATATCGTACTGTTCCATCAAGTCTGAAATAAAACGCAATAAATAATCATAATCTGTCACATCGCCAGGCGTTGTGATAATCAAACTATCTTCAATCCATTGCAAATATTTCACACCATCCCGCCTTGATCGTTCCTTTGCTGTATCTTCAGGAATGAAGAAGAAAGGCAGCATCGCAAAACCTTTTTCTAATTTAAACCATAGTACAAACGCTGTAATATCGACCGTACTTGCTAAATCAAGTCCTGCGTAACACTCCAAACCGTCGAGGTCCTTTTGTTTTATCTTAATTCGATTACCGTTCCTTTGCCACACGTGCTTTTCAATAAATTCTTCTGTCGTGTTCGTCCAGATGTTTAGATTTTTAACCTTGAAAGCCATTTTTTTAGTGATACCTTCAGTCATTGCATTTTGATATTGTGTTTTCAAATATTGTGTTTTCGGACTTACACCCAGCCCAGGATTCGCCTTAATCCATACACTTTCGTCTTCCCAATCGTCATCTGCATCTAAATCATATATTGCAATAAACAAGTAATCATTTTGCTTTTCTTTGTTCAGTACATCTTTGCAAGTATCTTCAAAAGTCTTACAAGCTGATGCTAAATTATATCCTGCTGTCGTGATGATAATCAACAAAGGCTGATCAAAAGCACCCATACCCGTTTCAAGAATATTCACCATCGAATCATCAGGATGTGCATGATATTCGTCAATGATTCCCCAGTACACCAAGTGACCATCTTCTGTCTTACTGTCCCGACCCAACGGTTGCGAAAACATATTGTATCGACTGTCTATGATTCGCCTTGCATTCGTTGTGATCCGTTTCTTGACGTACTTATCAAACGAAGCTAATTTCATAATCATTCTTTTCTGTCGTTCCCAACCGATTTTGGCTTGATCCCTTTTTGTTGCGGCCCAAAAAATTTCGCCCGTTTCTTGCGGAAATATCAAAAATTCTAAGTTTGCCAAAGCCGCCAAAAATTCTGTTTTACCATTTTTTCGAGCGACCTTGATGTAAGCCTTTTTAAACCGTCTGAACTTTGTCTTTTTAATCCGCCAGCCGTGCAACATCGCAACGATGAACGCTTGCCATTCTTGCAAAGGGAAACCCTGATATTCACGAGCAGAAGTCAAAGGCATAATCTGAATGATTTGCAATGCAGTGTTCGCAATCTTTTCATCGAAAAAAAACGGATAATTTCTTTTCTTACTCTGCTTTAAATCTTCAACGTGCCTTTTGACTGCATTAATAATCGCTTTCCCTGCGATAATTTCACCACTCAAAACTTTCTGTATGTACGAATCATATAACGTCATTACATTAATATTATAAACAATGACAGCATCAAAAAGACTATAATTGCGTCAAAGTTGTTTGTTTCATTTTTCATGTTACTTTTCATTGTTTTATATTTTACCCATCAGCAAAGCGTTGATATATCCACCTGCCGACTTAATCGCTTTTGTTCGTGCTGTCTGCTTCGGTCTTGCATTCATTCGCGCATGTTCTTTTCGACTAACACAAAGCAAATTATCAATATCACAGTTTAACGTGTTGCCGTCCTTGTATCTGATGATGTGGCCTGCTGGAATTTTGCCGTGATGCTGTTCCCACAGTACCCGACTATATCTTCTTATTCCTGCTTTGGTTTTGATGAATTTGTACGGTATTTCTTTTTCTTTTCGCACCCAAATTGTACCGACTGGCTTTTCACTCCATACCTTTTGACCTTTTTTGAACCAAGTGTGTTGATTTTTGACTATCACACGACGACCCTTATTCCAAGGTGTGTGACCTTTTTTAAAACTGCCGTTGTTGCTTTCTAACCGACGCTCCGACCTGATGCCGAGCTTAGCCGCCTTGATATGCACAGCTCTTACTGTTCGATATAAAGCCTTTGCGACTTCTTTTGCATTGCTTGACGGATAGTGCTTTTTTAAATATTCAATTTCTCTTTCTGTCCATCTGTGCAGTTTTACACCTTTTTTTATGCCTTGTGTCTTTTTCATTACTTTTCGTTTTACTATTTTACTATTTTACTATTTTACTATCTTCAATGTGTTCCCTACAAACTCAACTACATTTTCTTCAAGCAGTTGATTAATAGCAAGTCTGTTTCCATCGCTCACCTTGTTACCATATAACGAATTTGCGTTCGTGTAATACTTATGACCCAGCTTTGTAAACTTAATACCGCTTTTAATTTGCGTGATGACTGACTTTTTCGCCTTTGCTATTCCTTTCATTAGCCTAAGTTTTTGAGTGCGAGTTCAATCGGACTTTCTGTGTCCGCTTCAATCTTTTCAAACGAAGCCATTAAGTCCCGAGCTTTAATACTTAACCCGAGCAAATTACTGTATTTTTGAACTTTATCGTCGCACTTCATTAGTGCAGTTGCCGCTCCTGCGATTGCATTTGTTCCGTTCGAATACTCATTTATCATTGCATAATTCTTTTCCTGCAATGCAATAAACATATCAAACCAAAACGCATATTGTGTTGCAGCGTCAACATCAAGCGAGGTCAACACTTCTTCGTCGATTAGTGCTTGACACGTTTTTCTAAATATCGCAGCAGCACGTTTATTGAGTTTAAATGACGGTGCAGGCACACTACTAAGCAGCGAAGTGCGTTGCTGTTTCATTCTGTCCTTTCGTGCTGTACCTTGTGCAACTTTTAATTCTGTCGTTTTTCTTCTTGCCATATCTATATAATTTTTCAGATAATTTCAGGAATCAACAAAGCAGCATCAATCGTTTCGCTATTGACTATTTTCATACTTGTGAAAATCTGCATTGCTTTAATCGAATCCACTTTTGTCAAAAACTTCCCTTTGCGGTGTTGGTCAGCAGCAAACCGTTTAACTTGGTCTACTTGTAACTGTTTTCTGTTGCCATAGTCGCATCTAACCCTGTTGCTTGACTTGACGCTGCTGTGTGTCAAATTGTGCCTAATACAAGCCTTTTTAAACATATTCGCTACTTCAGCACATCGTGCAGAATCGAACACACCTTGTGCGAAGTCAATGCGACTTTTTTTATTCATGTTCACACTCACAGCAGTTTGAAATGTTGGTATTTCTATTCGTGCGAAAATATACCGATTGTCCACTTTGTATCGCTTCATCAACTCGGGAAGGACAACCTCAATTATTTCAAGTATATCTTCATTGTACGTGTGCAGGACCTTTTTGTTATTTAGATCCGCAAACACCAAACCACACCGTTTGGTGTCTGCGTCGAATCCTATTGCGTAGTCAAACATATTTCTTAATAATTTTCGTTTTCAATTGCATCGTACAACTGA
>CAKZLB010000057.1 GCA_937124965.1 uncultured Bacteroidota bacterium | reverse complement strand
GATTTTAACTTTAAAGTAGTTGCAAGTAATTCATCAGGTCAAACTATAAGTATAGGAAACTTTGCTTTTGGAGAGTATGATAGTGGTTTAACCGAAACATTTGAAATATAAACCAATGAAATAACTCCAAACAACAACACCAAAAAGGATGAAAATAGAACCAACAATAACACATAACCAGTATTCAATATCCATTAAAAGATGTTCAAATTTTGAGCCTTTCATAATATAAAGATATGAAGTTTTTTAGAAACATATTCAGTATTTCAAATAGTTGCGATTGCGAGAAGAAAATACAAGCGTTACAAGATGAAGTTAATGGTTTTAATAATCGTGTTAATGCTAATACACATAATATTGCAAAAAACAGAGAAGCTATAAACGAATTAAAGTCACCTTTAGAGCGTGAAACTATTAATTTAGATGATGTTGAATTAGAAAATTACAGTTACCCAACAACCTATTCAAGCTATTTATCACCTAGAACCAACAGATACGGAAACACAGTCACTCGTATATCAGACCATAACGCATTTGGTACAACAAGCAATCGTTTAGGAAATGATTATAGTCAAGTGCAATCATGGAATTGCGATGAAACGCTTATAAAATTAGCAGGAAAGCCAGCTTTTATTATAGATGCTCAAACCTTTGAGCCTATAAAAACAGTTAATCAGCAAGGCGACCCAAGATGGTCTAATATTTATCCCAATATAATCTACGGAGTAAGCGATAATAATTTTGTTGAATTAGATGTAAACACAAATCAGCGTAGAACAATAAAGCACTTTAGCAATTACATAAGAATTACATTAACAAGTCAAGGTAATGTTAGTAATGATGATAAAATGGTATTGTTGGTAGGTCAAAAATCCAACGGTCAATATCTAATAGTTTACGATTTAGAAAACAATACAATTCTAAAGGAAAAATATATGAACCTCTCTAATTTAGATTGGTGTTCCATATCACCTAAAGGAGATTACTGTTTACTATCTTATAATGCAGATGGTTTAGGTGCAAGGCAAGGCATGAAGCGTTTAGATTTAAACCTAGAAAACGAGACCGCTTTAGTAAACGCAAACGCACACAATGATTACGGTTTAGATGCAGATGGTAGTCAAGTGATAGTTCATATACGTATGAACGATGAAATTGAAGAGGGTTATGCTTTAGCCAAAACAAACATTGAGACAGGCGAACAAACATTATTATTCGAGTGGAAACATAGTGAAAAAGGCAGTTGGGGCATTTATGGCGCACATATAAGCATGAGGTCTAATGTAAAAGGATGGGCTGTAATTAGTGAGGGCTGCTGTCCTAATCATCCATGTTTACCAAGAGAGATATTTGCTATAAAATTAGATGGTAGTAATGAGATAATTAGAATAGCAAAACACCATACCGACCATAGAGCAGGATATTATCATGAGGCTCACGCTTCGGTAAACAGAAGTTTTAACCAAGTAATATTTAAAAGTAACGAAAACAAACAACAATATAAGAACTATGAGAGCGCACATGCTTTTGTAGTAGATTTTTAAATGCTAAATTTTCGAGGGATTGAAATTTAACACTATTAATTAAAATGAACTATTTAAAAATCGCATTAGCATTCATTAGCAAACATTTGTTAATCATTCACACCGGAACTTTAAAAGCCAAAGCCACATCTGCTTTCTTTTTAGGAGTTTCAGTAAGTCCCATAGCTTGGGTAGTCGAACAGATCACCAATTGGAGTATTGCAAATCACGAGTATATTTTGTTTGTGCTAGGTGCTATTGCTATTGACCATGTTTTAGGCAGTATTCTACATGCTTTTTATAAGCGTGATTTTACATGGAAAAAAAACCTGCAAGGCTTGGTTGTTAAAATAAGTTTAGCCGTGGCCATGGGCTTTCTTTTTGAAGGTGTTAACAATTTAATTCAAGAAGATTCCTTTATAAAGAATTATTTGATAATAGTCTTACGGTTATCCTTATTCCTTTACCCAGCATCCAGTGCTTTTATGAACAGCTCTATAATCACTAAAGGAAAGTTTCCACCATTAGGATGGATTAACAAGGTTAAACAATTCAATTCAGATTTAGAATTAAAGCACCTAAAATCTGAAGTTGAAGAAGAAATACAGGAAATATCATGAGAACAATTAAAATAGTCCGTGACTGGCAAGACGAAAACCAAACCCTTGGTAAATGTACTGTTTATGATGAAAGTGGTAAGCCTGTTTTTTCAGCATTAAGTCTTGAGCGTGGATGGAGAAGCAACCAAAGAAATATAAGTTGTGTTCCGCTAGGATCTTATCCTGTTGTATTGGAGTGGTCCAACCGTTTTAAACAAGACCTTTGGGAACTCAAAAACGTGCCTAATCGAAGTGAGTGCAAGTTTCATGCTGCTAATTTTTGGTTTCAACTTAACGGTTGTATTGCTCTTGGCCAAAAATTAAAGGACCTGAATAATGATGGATATAATGATGTGACGAATAGTCGTAACACGATGGCCAACTTTCACAAAGCCTTAAAAAATGAAACGCAGGTCACGTTAATTATAACCGACGAACAAAAATGTAATTGTTTATGAAAAAACATCTCATATTATCGTTAGTTTTTATCTCATGTTTTAGCTGCCGTGTAGCTAAAAAAGATTGGGTAAAAGAAAACTTTTCAGAACGTTCAGAAATCGAACAGCTTATACAAGCTTCAGAGCAAAAAACCCAATCCGAAATAAAGAAAATCGAAACATCGGTATCGAAAATCGAAACTTCGGTATCGAAAACAGAAACCACATCAGGATCTACTTCAGAAAATGAAAGTACAACCGTTTCAGGAACTATAACAGCCGAAGATGGTAAAGAAAAAAGCGCCACAGTAGGAAATACAACAATTACTAGTAATGGAGCAAACATATCTTTTACAACAACTTCTAGCAAGGCATTTTCCGAAGCTTTTGAAACCAAGTACCAGGAATTGGAAAGCCAACTCTTGGCCTCACAAAAAACGACCAGTAGCTTACAGTCAGAATTAACTTCACTTAAAAGGGAACTTGCTAATTTTAGGTCAACTTACGAAAGCGAAAAAGAAAATGAATCCAAGACAGTTAAAAAAACAGGCTTTACAGCTCCTGTTTGGATTATTATTGCAATAGCAGTTATTATTTTAATATTTCTGTGGTGGTTCTTTAAAAAATGAAAGTCGCTTATTTAATAATTATATTGCTTAACTTCTTGAAACCCTTATAAAATAAGTGTTTTTAAATTGGTTTACTCTGTCTCTTATTTGATTTTTATATGCATTTAAAGACTTATGAAGATTAAATACTGCAATTTGATTTAAGTAAAGATTTGAGTTTTTTTTGATAACACAAATGCGCATCAATTTCATTTTTAAATCTTCCTAAAATAATTTGTTCTTGATTTATTCTAATTTTAGCGACAAAGGGTAAGTTTCTACCTCCTAAATATTGAACCCCTACATATTTGCTTGATTTGCCTTTTTTATTAAAAAGTGAATTATATTCTTCCTCAAGATGTTTACTTTCTACTATTTTTAGTATGGCATCATACTTTAGAGTTTTTTCCTCTAAAGCCTTCTTAATTCCACTTACAGAATACCCTGTAATGTTAGATAATTCAGTATATGTCCAGCGAAACTCATCTTTTTTCTGCTGAATCCAATCAATGATATTTATAGCGTCGTTATTCATTTCTATATTACAAACTTAAGTAATTATCACAAATATTGTGACGATTAAGTTTATTTAGAACGAATATAAATAGAACAAAAAAATACTAAAAGTCTTTTTTATTATCAAAATGTTCTATATATTTGTCATATCAATAACAAAGCAAAGATAGTTAAAAAATGGGTTTTTCAGTAGAATATCTTGAAAATGAGGATTTAGGAATATATCGAGTTAACGGTTTAGTTGTTTCAGAATTAGACTTTAACAACGATGAATTTATTCCTTATGAGGATTTAACACAAGAAGAAGCTGATGAACAATATTTAGCAATGGTCGCTGAAAAGAGTAATGACAGCGCATT
>CAKZLB010000056.1 GCA_937124965.1 uncultured Bacteroidota bacterium | reverse complement strand
CGAATGAAATATGAAAAGATCAGTTTTCACGCTTTTATTTCTAGTTCTTCTGGGTAGTCAATATTACGCACAACGGTTCCGGCTATGCGCAGTGCGGGTTTCTTAACGTGTTGTATATTGGTTAACGTGCATATTATTTGGCTGTTTAAGCAGCCAACTGCATTATCAGTTTTGGTAGCACGATGCAAGCATTGTGTATAGCCAGTGTTGGCGCATCGTGCTTTTTATTTTAGTAATTCTCCTGTTTTCAAATCTCTGAAACTTATTTCATTCATCACGTTTAATTTAACTGTATCGATTTCAATACTGAAAGTCCAAGGAGGCTCAACCTCAGTTGACCAAATCTCTTGTCCAGTCAATGAGTATATACCAAACTCCAGCTCCTCTTGCATGATAATAAAATCATCATAACGCTTCCAACCTAGGAATCCGCAATGAAGTTCCTTAACGAATAATTTCAGTTGATGCTTAAGGTCGTAAATTCTGACATTCGTTCCTGCCCCAATAAAAAGAATATCTGTCTCTGGTACTAATATTAAACCAGGATTGAAACCGCCATAATCGATGGGGTCTGAACTGAAAGAAACGATGGTCTTGTACCAGTCTTGATGTTCTCCAATACCAATGTAAATTGGAGTTTTATCTTTTGTTTGTTCCTCTATATCAATAAATGAAGCATATTTAATCCAATAGTTATAGTCGATAGGTTCTTTTCCTATTTCAACAGCAATTTTGTATTTGTCAAATTGAAATTGAATCAAAGTCTCATTTTTTTAGCATGTGCGCCAACGGTTCCGGCTATGCGCAGTGCGGGTTTTAATTATTCAATGTTTTGGGGAAACGAAATTGTTGGCTGTGCAGCAGCCAAGTCACGTTCTTATCAATGGTAGCAGGATGCTAGCATTGTGTATAGCCAGTGTTGTAGCCAGTTTTTATTTTTTCAATTCTTCAACAAGTCCATAGAATGATTTTTTTTTATTTTCTGAAGAAATTTCATTCTCATAAACACTTTTAACTTGCTTTATTTTTAAATTTTCGTTGATTCCAGCTTTCCAAGAATTCCAAACATTCTTAGGAATCCGATTTTTACTTCTCCACAAATATTCCTCTGAGCATAGATTTAAATAATCAATAATGAGATTTCTCTCTTTCTGATTTAACTCTCTCTCATTATCGTTATTTAATTCATTGATTAAGTCGTTAAATCTATCATCATATCGAGAATTGAATTCTTGGAAAAGCTCTTTGAACAATTTATCATTCTCAATTCGATATTTAATTGATCCAAAATATAAAGTCGCAACGGTTCCAACTAAGCCCAAAAAAACCTTGTCGTCTATTTCATAGACGAGGTATGAAATTATAATTAGTAAGAAGCCGATACTTGCAAGAACTAACTCCGTATGTCTTTTTATTTTGTTCATTTTTTTAATTGGCTACAACGGTTGGCCTATGCGTAGTGCGGGTTTTAATTGTTTAATGTTTTGGGAAACGGAATTGTTGGCTGTGTAGCAGCCAAGCTACGTTTCACAAGTTGGTAGTATGCTGCTAGCATTACGTATAGGCAGTGTTGTGGCCTGTGCCTTTTATGTTTTTGTCCAAGTTTCCAAGTAAATCCAATTTTTCTTAAATGCTAAAAACATCAATTTTTGTCCGTCAACCGATAGAAGCCACCAGCGACGAATGCATGGGCTACAACGGTTGGCCTATGCGTAGTGCGGGTTTTAATTGTTTAATGTTTTGGGGAAACGGAATTGTTGGCTGTTTGCAGCCAAGTCACGCATCACCGTCTTGGTAGTAGGATGCGAGCATTACGTATAGGCAGTGTTGTGGCCTGTGCCTTTTAAGTTTTCGTCCAAGTTTCCGATCAAATCCAAATTTTGTTAAATGCTAAAAACATCATTGTTTATCCGTCAACCGATAGAAACCACCAGCGACGAATGCATGGGCTACAACGGTTCCGGCTATGCGCAGTGCGGGTTTTAGTTGTTTAATGTTTTGGGGAAACGAAATTGTTGGCTGTGTAGCAGCCAAGTCACGTTCTTATCAATGGTAGACGAATGCGAGCATTGTGTATAGCCAGTGTTGGCGGTAGTTTTATACTCTATATTTAAAGACATCACTTAATTCAGTACTATGATAAATATTATCGCCTTTTTTCCTATTTGGATTAAAATCAATAAAGAACTGTTCAATTTCCATAGACATTGAAATCGTGTAGTCATAAATGTCGAACAGAAATGGGATGTTTATTTCTTCAATTATTTCGGTCAAACCTTTTTTTGACTTTGCGGTCATTTTGTGCTTAATAATTTTAAAGTCCGTTTTGAAGTTTTGCAAAAAGCTTGAATGGAGGACTTGATTTCTAAAATCTTGGCATCTTAATATTGCTTTCCTCAATTCTGTAAAGTATTGGTCTTTATTAAATTTTCCATAATTAAATCTTCTCTCATCTTTAAGTTGTTGGAAAAGGGAGGAAAACATATTCACTTTGTTGGTAAATGATAATTCAGCCACAATTATTTTCCCTTTTTCAATATCAACTTCCAGCATTTCAATTATGAATGCCGATAATACGTCTTCGAGCCTTTGAAATGCCATGGATATTAATCCGATTACGGAACTTAATTCATCGGGTTCTCCAACTCTTTCTCGGTAACTTATATTACTGCGATTGAAGTCAAAAATCTCGCTTTTGTAATTCTCGAAGTTATATTCCTTTTCAATTTCATTCATTTCGTAATTTTTAATTACCGCCAACGGTAACGGGTATGAGGCGTAGCTTTGGAATGCGTGTAGGCTTTGAGTGGCTATGCCTTATACCCAATGTTAGCACCAGTATTTTTTTATCCATCAATTAATATTTCAGTAGCTTTCAAGTCGTTCATTGTTA
>CAKZLB010000055.1 GCA_937124965.1 uncultured Bacteroidota bacterium | reverse complement strand
ACAACAACCAAGCAGAGAGCAATAACGGTTGATTTATCCAACCAACCTTCTGGGTTGTACTTTATACAACTGGATACCGGTGAGACGGTGAAGATTATTAAAGAATAAACTAAACATCGCAATGCGATATTGACTCATTTCGTCATTGTGGCATTGCCTCAATGTGGCATTAACACAATCATAAAAAGCCATCGGTGAATATTCACTGATGGCTTTTTTACTAAAAACAAAAATCGAATAGGGGTATTCTAATGTGTCCTTGTCTTAAAGCAAACAACAGACAAAACGAATGATACTTCATCCAAAAACGAAACTATTAAGTCACACACTTCGAGCAGTTTATTTTACACTGTGCTTTACCGCCTTTACCAACGGATATTCACAAATTACCCAAAAAATTAGAGGGCAAGTAGTTGACGCCGAAACCAAAAAACCATTGGTTGATGCGAACATTACGGTCTTTTACAATGACGAAACTACTGGTGCAAGTACCGACGAAGATGGACGGTTCGAGATTGAAAATGTTCCAGTCGGCAGAATTGGAATTGTTGTGCAAATGATTGGTTACGAGGATCAGATGTTTAGCCAAGTTGACCTCAAATCTGCAAAAGAGCTGGTTCTTGATGTTGGAATGCAAGAGTCATTCACAACGTTTAAAGCTGTAGTTATTTCTGGAAAAAAAGAACGCGAAAAACCGTCAAATGAAATGGCGACCGTTAGTGCAAGAGCTTTTTCGGTTGAGGAAACGAGTCGATATGCAGCAGCAGCTTTTGACCCTGCTCGTATGGCTCAAAATTTTGCAGGGGTGACTTCAGGCGGTGATGATTTATTTAACGAAATTGTAGTTCGAGGAAACTCACCCAAAGGAGTTTTATGGCGACTTGAAGGTGTTGAAATAGCAAACCCAAATCATTTCGCTGCTGGCGGTGGACAAGGTGGAGCCATTAGTATGCTAAGCAGCACCACACTGGCTAATTCAGACTTTTACACTGGTGCTTTTCCGGCAGAATATGGCAATGCACTTTCTGGTGTTTTTGATTTAAAACTCAGAAAAGGGAACAATGAGAAAAGAGAATCATCTTTCATGATTGGTGCTTTGGGGCTGGAAGTCGGAACTGAAGGCCCGTTTAGCAAAAAAGGGGATGCTTCCTACCTAATCAACTACCGATATTCGACACTTGGTTTTCTAAACAAAGTAGGCTTAAGTCCAACAGGCGACCTTCTCCCCGCTTACCAAGATTTATCATACAATTTGTATTTTCCAACAAAGAAATACGGGAAGTTTAGTGTGTTTGGTGTGATGGGACAAAACATTGCCGAAATGTATGACGACTATGATGTGAACGATACAACGTATGAAACCCGTGATAACTATGACGGTTTTAGTGAAGTAGGTTTTGTGAATACAACTGGACTAAAACACGTATTTCCGCTTACCAGCAAGGGGTATGTAAAAACCGTAATTTCTCACTCATATAACGATTATTCAGGTTACGACGAGAGCTTACAAATAGATTCTATTTCTAGCCAAATGTTTCGCTTTCAGGAAGATGAAATAAACAATAATGAAACTCAGTTTCGAATTAGTAGCATGTTCAATTACAAATTGAGCAACCGTCAAACCCTGAGAACTGGTATTATCGTCTCTCATCTCTCTTACGACTTTGTCAGTAAATTTAGTAACTATGAAGAAGACACCACCTTCATCGCATTTAATGATAAAAATAACTCAATGCAGTATCAAGCATATGCCCAATATAAATACAGAATTAAGTCTAATTTAACCCTAAACATTGGTACACACTTTACTCGGTTAGAAGCAACAAAGGCAAATAGTATTGAGCCACGTGCTTCGTTGACCTATAAAAAATCGAACCGCCTTTCGCTTTCTGCTTCTGTTGGAAAACATTCAAGACCAGAACATCTCGCATTGTACCTCTTTAAAACAAATAATAATGATGGAAGTGTCAGCCGACCGAATAGTAATTTGGAATTAACTAAGGCATGGCATTATGTGGTTGCCGCTGACTATAAGATTAATTCAAACTTAAAAATGAAAACAGAGGTGTATTTCCAATCCCTGTTCGATGTGCCAATTTCGACTGTAAAAAACTCAACCGTCTCGGTACTCAACACGAGCAATTATTGGGACGCAATATTTAATGGAGATACTACCCACATGATGAACGGAGGTACAGGAAGAAATTATGGAATTGATTGGACACTAGAACGATATTTCAAAGACGACTTCTACTACTTAGTAACGGCTACCTTATTCAACAGTACCTATAAAACCAAAACCGAAAAATCATACAGCACAAAATACAATGGTCAATACCAGTTTAACGTATTAGGTGGGAAAGAATACACCCTAAAAAACAAGAATAAAAAAATCGGTATAAATGGGAAGTTTAACATTTTTGGTGGTAATCGATATACTCCTATAAAACTCAATGAATCAATTTCCGAAGGACACACAGTATTAGACTTAGACAACCCATATGGAGGCAGAACCCCTGTTTATTTTAGGTTTGATGTAGGTGTAAGCTATAAAGTCAACAAAGCCAAAACTACTCATACAGTTTTACTAGATGTTCAAAATGTTAGTTCAAGGGAAAACGTTGGTGGTGTTTATTATAACGATGAAAATCAAACCATTGATAATTGGACCATGACTGGTTTGTTCCCGTTTTTTAATTACAGAATCGAATTTTAAATATAATATTGGTCATTTAAGCAGGTGGAATTCTTTCACCTGCTTTAACGATACTCCACCTTTATCTTTGTCCACTTTGGCAGTCGATCACGCAAATAATCAAATGAAATTTCTATGAGTTGATCTGCTTTATTGTATCGATATTCTTCATAAAACTTAAGTGAACCACAATCTCCGATACAGCCGTAACCTCGGTGTTCCTGCTTTTTAACTAACTGTTTACTTTTGTTGTATTCGTACACGAGTTCTAATCCAAACTCTCCAGAATCGTTGGTTTGTTGAAACGTGTCAATCAATCCAGCTCTGTTATAGTGTATAGTCCCAACTGTGTTTTTATAACCATTTTCACCATATGTTTTGATCTCAACTAAACCCATTTTATTATAGGTGTACGTTATCAATCGCTTGATGTTTGGGTTGGTTGGTTTAACACCCATCTTTAATTGTTTTGTCCAGCGACTCATGGAGTCTTCCAGCTTTATATTCGATGGATAGTTGTAGAAAGATACCAATTTTAGTCGTCTCTTTTTATCATAAACATGATGTTGCGAAGCAAAATCTTGACCTTCCCCGGCTTTACGAAACCTAATTTCTGAGATTAAGCCATTATCATACGTGTATGTAAATTCCTCCGACGGAATTTCCTTTTGGTTGCTATCGCGAAGCAACTCCCCTTTCACAATTTGGTTAATTGTAGAATCTGGATTAAAAGTAATATCCGTATAGTACCAGTTGTGATAGTATCCACCATTACCACAAACGTAGCCATCATCAAATTCTTCAAGTCTTATTTTTAACTCCTTTTCTTCTGAGGTAATCAAGAACTGGCCTTTTAAGTCGGTATCAACGTCGAAGATCATATTCTCCTGATTTTGGTATGTAAAACTTGTTGCATTCCAGGTTGAACTGCATACTTCAGTTGATCTCAGTTTACGAATTACAGAACCCTGTGTTATGGTAAAATCGTTAACCACAATACCATCACCTGCACATTTCTCTTTGTAAATAAAATCGGAGAACCGAATTGGGCTTCCATCATAATAATCTAACGTAACTCGACCAGAGATATCTTGGTGAAAATAAATTAATGGTCGTTGTCCATAGCTTATAAGGTTAAAAAAAACGATGGCGATGGAAGCTAAAAGTCTCATAGATTAAGGTTTCCAATTTAATACCGAATCGAAAACAAATGTAAATGCTTCGTTCAAGTTTTCATTTTTGACTGAGCACTTACTGTTGAATAGAGGTGAATGAATGACTTAACGACGATATCACCTAACTTTGGTATGATTTAAATTTATGAAAAACATATCTACCTTTCTTCTTAGCTTCTTCTTTTTAAGTATTACCACAAATACAGTGGCTCAATTTCCAATAAAATCTAAAGAGTCAAATGCTGAGAAACGAAATCAAGATTTTCTTAATCGTCGTATAAGCAATGAACCCGTAGATTTTGCAAAATCATTGTACAGGGCGTACGATGCGTTAAGCCGCACCAAATCACATGCAAAGGCGAATCAAGAATGGGTCCCTATTGGTCCATTTGGCAAAGAAAAACTGGCAGGTATGGGTCGTGTGAATAGCATGCAATTTCACCCAACCGATACGAACATTTGGTATATATGTGTGGCACAAGGAGGGGTGTGGAAAACAACCAATGCCGGCCAAAGTTGGACATCAATTTCCGGTGATTTACCCGTTTTACGAACATCATATTTAAGTGTTCACTCAACGAACCCAGACACTATGTATGTTGCTTTAGGTGATTATGCGTATTTAGGTCATAACCTTCAGGCAAATGAAAATAAAAGAAGCAGCCATTACGGTTTAGGTGTTTATAAAACCGTGAATGGTGGAGTCTCATGGAGTGCCACTGGACTCTCTTTCGCTCAAACGGATTTTGAAGCATCTTTGATCGCAAAGGTTTTTATTAATGAATCGAACCCAGAATCAGTTTTAGCAGTGGGGCAAACCGGTAGTTTTTATTCTGAGGATGGAGGCGATACTTGGATAAAATCTCACGATGGTTTGTTTTGGGATTTAGAAAAAGACCCAACCAACGATAGCGTGTTATATGCATCAACAGGATATGTTCATGCGTATAAAATTGGTAAAGTGTCGATTTTAAAAACTACAGATTTCGGAAAAACGTGGACAGCATCTAAAACGCCGATTCCTGATTATGGAAAGGTTCAACGCGTCGAGCTTGCGGTTTCCCCTTCTGATCCATCGTACGTTTATGCTATAGCCTGCGATACTCAAAGTGGCTTTTACGGCTTTTATAGATCAACTGACTATGGATTGAATTTTAGCGAAAGAATACAAGCTGACGATTATCCTTATAATATTTTAAACCACAATATGAGCGATCAAGACGGTGGTCAAGGTAGATATGACTTGGCGATTTGCGTTGATAAAACTGACAAAGACAATGTTCTAATTGGAGGAATAAACATCTGGCAAACGTTAGACGGCGGTAAGAATTTTAAACCGATCACCTATTGGTTACTAAACTATTACGGTATAAGTCTGCATGCAGATGTTCACGAAATTGTTCAACACCCTTCAAACCATTCAATTTTTGCGTGCCACGACGGAGGTATTTCTCGGTCTTTTGACATCATACAAGATGACATTGAGACAATGACAGTGGACTATTCGGCTTCAACGGAGTGGGTAAATTATACGGATGGTTTGAATATCACTTCTTTCTACCGTTTAGGGATTAATCAACAAAATGGCGAAGAGGTATTGGCAGGTGCTCAAGACAATTCAACGGTTTACGGCTCGGACGGTAAGTTTGCAAATATTTCTGGAGGTGACGGAATGGAATGTGTTTTTAACGACGAGGCATTTTATCGCTATACTTCTTCTCAAAACGGAAATATCTATGCCTACTTATCCGACTTTGGTGGATTTGAGTATGAAGATAGAGTGAGCCCGCCAAACGGTGAACGAGGAGAATGGACAACACCTTTTATAGCTGCAAATAAGAAACTATATGTTCTTTATGGGAATCTTTATACACTGCAAGGTTCATTTGTTGATGAAAGAAAATCTACCTTTTCTGATGTTTTTGGAACGCGTTACCCAAAGTTAGGAACTGCGCTTGATGTTGAAAAAACTAATGGAAATCACATTTATTTGGCAAAACGTGGATATGCAAGTGCTGGGGTCACCAATGCCATTAAAGCTTCTAACAACAACGGACAAACATGGTCAGATATTGGAGATGGGTTACCTGATTTTTTATATCCGTCCTATATTGAAATAAACCAATCACGTCCAAAAGAAGTATGGATTACTTTCTCTGGTTTTGATAGCACGCGTAAAGTATTTCATAGCACAAATAGTGGGGCGAAATGGGAGAACATTACGTACAATTTGCCCAATATTCCTGTTAATTGTATTACGCATCAAGAAGATGGGAGCAATGATTTGTACATCGGAACGGATTTAGGAGTATTCGTCCTTAAAGGTGACACTACAGTATGGGTTCATTACTCTGAAGGACTACCTAATGTAATCGTAAACGAATTAGAAATAGACACTACCAACAAAACGTTAGTTGCCGCAACATTTGGAAGAGGACTTTGGGAAGTCGGAATAGATTTTGAAAATAACGGCAACGTTTCTGTTAAAGATTTTTCAAAATCTGAAACAACGATTGAGCTATTCCCAAATCCAACGACTACAGAAATTACCATTGGCTTGTCGAACGTTGAACTAGGTAGTTACAATCTCTTAATCAAAGATATTACGGGAAAAACGGTAATTGCTCGTCAGGTTACTAACGAATCCAATGGTTGGAAACTCAGTGTAAACGTGGAAGAGTTAGTCAACGGAAACTACTTTCTCGTTGTAACGGACATCCATAAGCAACGATATACAAGTCGTTTTACAAAGAAATAGGCGATACCGAATTACGAAATTTATCGCTATCGTAGTGCTTAGTCGTCATCATCATCGTCTGTGTCGTCACTGTCATCGTCGTCCAAATCATCTGGAGTGATTTCATCATCGTCATCCGAATCATCTGAATCGTCGTCATCGTCGTCATCATTCAGAACCTCATAGTAATCCAATAGAATCAACCAATCCTCGTCTTCTTGTTTCGTCAAGACAGCCTTGTATCGCTCCCCTTTGTAATCAACACCAAACGGCTCTAACTCGCCATTGTCGATTTCTTGTCGAACGAACTTCTTAAGTGCAGACGACACTTCAGTGAAATACTTTATTCTCCTCACCAGACAAACATTTATTACTACAAATAAAAACCTGGAATCAATACAAAATCATAATCTTAAAAAAAATATTTGCTCTTAATTCGTCAAAATGAGTTTCGAACGAAGCATTGAAAATCTAGTCCATTTTGAGAAATGTAAATTTCGCATCATTATTCTCCATGTTTTAATAAATTTGTCAAATGCGTATTCTTACCTTCTTTCTGCTGGCACTGTCTAGCTATGCTCTCGCTCAAGATGAGGAAGTTGAAAAGCGAAAGCTTCCACAAGTTGATACGGATTATCATAAATACCTAGATGATGGAACAAAAGGTACTTCAAATGCATTTATGCTGTCAGGCGATATGTTCATTCCTGGCTATGTACAGGTAACGTATGAACGAAAACTTACGCAAGGAGTTTCTTTGGGTTTAATCGGTGGTACCAAGCTTTATAATGGCGTCGATATCTTAGATGCTATTCGAGGAACCAACCTACACATGAACGATCCTGATGGAAACTCGTTGACTAAAAATTTGACAAAATCTTATTTAATTGGTGGATCTTTACGTGTAAGACCACTTGAGTTCTCAATGTTTTCTGGATCATTTATTATCGTTCAGTCCAGAATTCGTGTCGAAACATTTGACAAACCATCCTTCGAATTTACCAGAAGCGACTTGAGTTTGGGATATGGATATAACGGACGATTTGCCCCAAATATTAAGTGGGAATTGACATCCTTAGTTGGTTTGCGGACCAGTCAATTTTTCGGCCAGACCTTTTATGCAGAAGACGAGTTCTTTTTTCAATATAGTCTCGGATTCAATGTTGGGTTTCTATTTTAGCATTTAACCATGAAAACAAAACTACTTTTACTGGTTTTCTTATCACTTGTACATGTGACTGGTGCTTTTGCTCAGGACAAAATTCGAGTTTCTGAGAAAAAAGCTCCTACCGTTCGTTTGAAAGGGTATGAACTCATTGAAATGTTCCAAACACATCATGATGAATATTGGTCGCTCACCAGAACAGGTACGAAATACTTCGTCGCGAATTACGACCGAAATTTAAACCTCATCAGTAAAAAACGTTTAAAGTTCCGGTACGACAAAAAAAACTTGCAATTCGAAAAAGTATTAAAGTTCGGTGGTGAGTACATGTTCTTTTTATCCTTTGACAATATTAAAAAGAAAAAAAAATACCTTTTCTACACAACGTTCGAACCGGATGACTTAGAGCTCGGAACTGACCTAACGAAAGTTGGAGAAGTAAAAATGCAATTGAGGAGAACGACTGCCCCCCATTACGCAATTAATGTTAGCGACGATAATCAACACCTTTTTATCACTGCTATTCCTCCAAGTAGAATTCGCATGTCCAAAAAGGAATGGTACCAAGTTTGGAAGCGCCGGCATGTTGTAGAAAGTAAAAAGGAAAAGACAGCAAAGTTCAGTTTCTGGGTTTTAAACAAACAAAAGGAAATCGTGAATTATGAAAAGAAACACGAAATTTTAATTGAAGACGCTGGAGATGTATTTGAGTATAGAAACTTTGTAGTAGACAATGATGGTACTATTTATATCTTAGGAAGAAACAAACTTGTAGAGCATCTTACCAGAAGCGAAAGACGTCAGAAAAAGTCAAAAACGTGGTTGGATTATGAAACCTCAGCTTACCTCCTTGAGCAAATCCGACCCGATGGCGAAACAATACAGTTCACAACTGAAGAAGGTGTTCTCTATAATGATATGGATATACGCTTGGACAAAAAGGGCAATGTCCATCTAATCGGATTAACGGCAGAGCAAATGGGATATAATCTTGTGTCTACGGGTTTGTCTTATTACACATTGTCGAAATCAGGTTTAGAGGTAATTAACGAAGCGTCTGCCGGGTTCACAGAAGATGTTTTGGATCATGTTAATCCAATAAGAGAGAAAAAGGAAGGTGAAAAAACTAAGAAGGAGTTAAGAAGAGAAAGAAGAAATAAAAAACGCGAGAAAAAACTTTCTGAAGAAGACAAAAAAATGCTTGAAATAGCAAAACGTGCAGCACTAAAAATAAATACAATTGCCTATTTCGAGCTTGATAAAGAAGAGAAACCTTTTGTTGTTTTGGAAGAACGGTATGTTCATATTGTTACAACCACAACAACAGATCAAAACGGAAATACGACAACCCACACAACGTATTACTATCACTATGATGATATAATTTTAGCCAAATTTGATGGAGAGAACGTTGAACAGAACTACTACGAAAAAGACTATGTAAGCGTTAACCACGAATTAACTATTCCTTTATCTGTAACAGTCGATGATGACAATTATACAATTATGGCTCAAAATCGTCTTATTCGTTGTGATGCAGATTTGGCTAATGTTACGGATTATATCTTAAAGGGTAATTCGAAAAGAAAATCCGCTAAAGGACGCAAAAGAACGACTAGGAACAAGTTTGACTATAGCAAGCCAGTTTCTGACAATACACTTGTAGCTGCCATTAGAAAACGTAAAAAAACGACCTGGTTTAAGATTGTGATTCAATAGTCTGTAAGGCTTCAAATCGTCGTAAATCATGCATTGCGATTTTGTACTTTTCATTTTTCTACCGACGAAATCATAAGAATCATCGACGAATTTCGTTGTCATAGAAAGATATGATTATGACAAAATTCAAATTATTGAGCGGAATGCTCCTCGCAAGTACTGTAAGTTTTGGACAAATTAACACTGGAAATAACTGGTCATACTCTATTTATCTGGGAACAAGCAATCTATTAGGCGATCTCGGTGGTAGCAATAATGAAGGGGCTTCTCCCCTTTCGGATATTGACTACCAATCCTTCCAGCCCGCAATAGGGTTAGGGCTCCAAAGACATTATAAATCTGTTACTCTGAGCTCTGACTTGACGATAACAAGACTTGAAGGGAATGATGCTTTTACAACTTCAACACGAGCATCAAGGAACTTAAGCGTTCGAACTGACCTAATAGAAGCTACCATAAAGGCAGAAATTCATCCGTTTAAAAACAACACTATATTACAAGGTTTCTATGTAAATGGAGGTGTAGGAGGCATCTACTTTCAGCCAAGGGCAAAACTTAATGACTCATGGTATAATCTTAGACCTCTTGGAACCGAGGGGCAGTTGATCGAAAATGCAGAAACGTATTCTATGTATAACATCGTTATTCCATTTGGTTACGGTTACCAGTTTAAGGTTGGTAAGTTTAGCACACTAAAAGTAGACATTACCATGCGTAAACTTTTTACAGATTATATAGATGACGTTAGCACAACGTATGCAAATGCTAACGCACTTGTGGAAGCTAACGGGTCTATTGCTCAAAGTTTGGCAAATCGCAGTGGTTCTGAAATCGCTGAAGGAATACTTCGTGGCAACAGTACATCAAATGATAGTTATTTTTTGATCGGTCTGAAGTTTCAACGTAGTATAGGTCAGAAACGATTTGACCAATGTACCAATTTTGAACTTCCTTCAAGGAAAAGATAGCTAGAATTTAACCCCCAAGCCAAGATGTAAGTTCGGTAAATAAATAAAGTCTTGGGTTGGAATTACACGAACCCCAAACGTTTCGTCAAGAAATTCGTTGGCTCTATCTATGTTAAACAGAATAATAGAGTATCCAAGCTCCATCCTAAAAAACAATTGATTTCCTAAAGTCATACCAAGCTTGGGGCTTATCCACTGGAACTGAACGTTTATGTCTACTGGATCTCCATCAAGTTCATTGAGTTGCACAAACTGATTGCCATATTCTAAACCAGTATAATACTTAGTGCCCGTTGTATTGAAATAACGATTGACTCCTACACCTGCATATCGAATAAACCCTTTAGCACCCTGGACAATACTCGGAACTCTGCCAAAATCTGCTGTAACAGAAAATCTGTTTTTGTTAATTGGCGTTAAATATTCAACATGTAAACCTGCAATAATTGGAGCTCCTGCAGTCAATGTTATACGGGATCGATTCACTTTTACCGAATCGCTTCCTGACGCCTGACCTTTCGCGTTACAAATTATTAAACTAAAAGCTGCAAATAATAAGAATCCTTTCATTCTTCTTTTAATTGAGCCGAAACGAAGTACACTGATTTGATCTTGAAATAATGATCTTTTGCTATAAACTCATCTGTTGATACAGCTAACCTCAAACTAAATCTATCTTTTTTGATATACTCTTTTAAATCACTATCTGAACAATCTAAGTTTAAAACGTTACTCGTTTGTTCAGAAACTGGATCTTTCCATGCAACTCGTAATTCGTCTAAACCTTCAGCTTTAATGTATACAGAAATCGATTCTAAAAAGCTAAAATCTTCCTCGGGCGGATCTGTTAATGTGATCGAGAGTTGATCCAACTCAATAGATTTAATATATTTCTTTTCTGTATTATTATTTTCAAACTCCGCCTCAGAATTAGTCTCCATTTGAGGAGTTGCTATGTTAAACGGTAAGTTTATTCCTGTTGAACTTTCAACTTTTGCATCTTGCTCATACGTAAGCGTAAAATTTGTAAAGTTCTCAAATTGGTTACATCCTGAACTACCTACAATACACAATGTAACGGCAAGAATCAGGTATTGATATTGTGTTTTCATTTCCTCAAAGGTAGGTATTTAGAACGTTTGATGAATGAGTTGTGTACGCTCTGAGGATAGATCATTACCAATTCATTTTCAATTGCACTGCGATTTTAACAACGTACTGTTTTCTTTAAGGAGCCCAAATCTTTATTAGCAATAAAGTCTCTTGATTCTGATTATGACGTTCCTATGAGGCAACCTTTATAACAACATCGTGTCTTAATAGTAACTTGTACTAACACTTTAACCAGATTCTAATGTTTCGTATTTTGACTCTATTATTCACTATTTGCTCTACTGCATTTTTGCTGAATGGTCAAATCGTGTTGCAAGGTCAAAGTATTATTTGTATTGGAGATTTAGCGACCTTTTCCTTTACAGTTCCAAGTGGTAAAACAGCTTCAACCTATGACTGGAATTTTGGTGATACGTATACATCAACCAAAGCGTCACCCAGTCATTTGTATAAAAAAGACGGAAATTACACTGTTAAACTTGCTGTTAAATACGCTTCAGGTAATCAAGAAACATTTACTCTTGATGTAACCGTAAGACCTTTACCAAACGCTCAGTTCGTTTTAGATGCAAGCACTGACACATGCGAATTCACCAATAAAGTATGCCTTAAAGACTTATCAACGCAAGCAAATGCCAATCAACCCTTGGTCAGCCGTACATACTTTTGGGGAGATGGTCAATTCAACACGAAAAAAAATCCAAAATTAAATGATGTTGAATGTCACACATACAAAACCACTACTACCTACTTTATTGAACAAGAAGTGGTTGACAAGCTGGGTTGTAAATCAACATACTCTAGAAACGTAACCATTGTTCCCGGAGTTGAAGCGACTATTGGTATGACGGTTACATACCCAGATTGTAAAAGTGCAGTTGTGTGTTTCACAAATCAATCAAAATATACCACTAGTCAGGCTATCACTTATAATTGGTCTTCTGGGTCCAAGACATCTTCCAAACCACATAACTCCAATGATCCTTGGTGTTTGACTTTAAACAGTAAGTCGTCTATCACCACGTCATTAGTTGCAACAACAAAGGGCGGATGTACAGATAGTGACTCACGAAGTTTCTCTTTTGAAGTGCCGAGTAGCAATAGAAAAATTGATATCACCCCCAAACAAATTTGTTATGGCGGTGGATACTTTAAAGCAAGCATAGATGCTGTTTCAGGAGAGTCAGTATCTTGGTATCTAAATGGAACTAAATATTCTACACGCCCAACTTGGATATATAATCTAAAAAGTGGCGGGATTGCTCCTGGCAAATATAAAGTTAAGTGTATCGTGGTTCGAGGGGGATGTAAACAAGAGTTCGAAGAAGATATTGAGATCTTAGGACCTATTGCTAACTTCAAGTTATATCACATAGAACAGTGTTTTATTCAACGAAAGATTTTCTTTCTTGATAAATCATCCTTTGTTGATACACTCAATTCTGTTTTTAAATGGGAGGTTTCGGATCCTGATGGTGACAAATGCACCATAATTCGAGAAAAGAACATTAATAAATACAAAAACTGCAACACAACCATTGGTCACTATGGAAAACATGAGTTTACGACTCCGAGTTCCGATTATACGGTTAAGTTTACCGTAACTGATACTGTAACAGGTTGCTCTGATGAAGTTGTTAAACGAGTCGATTTATTAAAATGTGGTGATATCGATTTAGAGGATACTGTTTATCTATGCCAAAACGAACCATTTTTAGCTGGAGATTTTGACTCTCTTAACCCTGTTTCATTCACACTCGACTCTGGCAAAACATGGTTGCCGTACGGCTCATCAGTTGGAACACAATACGCTGGCTGGTACACCGTTGGTTTAAGTTTCAAGCGTGTGGAACGAGAGTGGGCAGAAGACTTTGGTGATGATTCACTCAGAACCCATGACACCACAAAAGTTTTTTACGACACCGTATATGTTAAAAACTATTTGTATGTAAAAAGGATAATTCAAGATGATATTAGTTTTCAGTTTAGTAAGGACTGTAAACCTAGAGAAGGAATAATTAAACTAAAAAATGGAAGATTCAAAGCCAACGAAACGTTGATTATATCATGGGGAGACGGTGAAAGGACTTTGAAAGAATTTAAGACCCAAACACAAATCAATGAGCTTAGGCACATTTACAACATTTCTGGAGCATCCGCCGATGTTACTGTAACCTTGATAAGTAATGAAGGTTGCGAAACCGTTGAGTCGTTTCCATTTAGCTTTGGATTTAAAGCAAGTCTCACGGCTCAAAGCTCACCTTGCCTCCACAGTAAAGCATGCATATCGGCAGAAGTGAAACAAATTGACGGCACGGCATGGAGCAATTCGAACAACCTTGGAACCGTTGAGTGGCGAGTAAATAATCAATTATTGGACAACAACGTTTTTTCGAAATGTTATCAATATGATACCGCAGGAAAATATACGTTTTCGTTTATAGCCACATCAAAAGAAGGATGCACCGATACTGCTTTCTTTACGGAAGTCGTTTATGAAGTGGTTGCTGGTATTAAGCAAGAATCTATGGGGTTTTACTGCGACGGTCAAAGAACGTTTATCGACTCATCGTTTATACAAGATGTTGACACACACTCTTTTGAAATTTCAAAATACTTCTGGGATTTTGGGACAGGTTTATTTACAAGCAACGACACAAACCCAACTCTAGCATTTGATGCGGTTAAAAAGGTTTATCATATCCGTCATGCTGTTATATCTAATGATGGATGCAGGGATACGGTTTCGTTTGATCTAAAAATTCTAAAATCAAACCCCTTATTTAAACTTAGTGATTCTCTAGGTTGTAGTCCTTTGGAAGTGACCTTTACAAACCAAACAACTGGAGCTACTCGCTACATTTGGGAACTAGGGGATACAAATAACATTACTCTAGAAACTTACACATTAGACCAACAAGTTTACACATATCATAAACCCGGAAGCTATTTCGTAAGGTTAATTGGTATAGATTCTTTCTACAACACTCGAAAGGGTATAATTGAAACGTGTAATACTGTATATCCTAAGCTAACCGAACCTGGAAAAAAAATCACGGTACTTCCATCATTTCATGAAGGTATAACTGGACCAACAAAACTGTGTCCTAATGAAATAGGGATATTTAAATCGTTGAGTCACGAATCATTTGATTCTGAAATTTGGGATATGGACGATGAAGAGCCACTGGTTGAAACAACAAATGGTCGTTTAGAATATTCCTTTAAAACTGGTGGAACCTATAGGATAAAAATGACTCCTACTTTTCAAGGATATAAGGTTTCTCCCATGTGTTTTGAAGATTTTGAGATGGTCGTAAACGTCACCGAACTGAACGCAGATTTCAGCATTGATGACGTAGATTTACCAATATACCAATTTGATAATCTATCCACTCCTATAAATGCTGATTTTAGTTGGAACTTCGGGCATCCAGTTTCTGGTGATTTAAACGCTTCTAAGGAGTTTAGTCCTTCCCACGATTATGGTCGCGACACTGGAACTTACACTATTTGCCTTATAGCGAAAAATGAAAATTGCATTGACACAGCCTGTAAGCTATTAATCTGTGGGCCTCAGAGTATTCTGGATTTGTCCAATGTTTTTACCCCAGGAAATGATGGGCTAAACGATGAGTTTTTTATTGATCTTGATGGACATCAATATCACGATTTCCAAATCTTTAATAGATGGGGTGAAGTAGTTTATCAAAGCATCAAAAATGAACAACAAGACGAACCAATCAACTGGAATGGTCGTGTAAATAACACAGGAAAAGAGTGTCCCTCGGGCACCTATTTTTATGTGATAAAATATGCATTTCTAGCAGACCCGCACAATCATCGAAAAACGGAAGGTGTTGTTACACTGATTAGAGATTAACCAATCAACCGATCCCACGGTACTCTAGACAAAAGTAATACCGTCGCAATTGTATAAAATATTGCAGAAATCTTGTGTTTCTGAATATCTGTGGCAGCTTTTTTAGCCTTCACTTTTCCGATATGTAACAATGCAATAGCAATAATCATGATCAAAATATGCTCAACGGCGTAAAACCTTAACTCAGGCGTTTTCATCGCAGCACCAAAATCTTGAAACGCCATTTTCGTAATTTCACTCGTTGCGAAATACATCACTAAACCGATAAGAAGTTGTATATCTGCTGTGATTGTCAGAAACAACGCAATTTTAGAATTAGTTGAAGTAAAAGGTTTCTTACCAAACCATCCAATTAAACTCGTCACGATTGCCACTAATGCTAAGCCCATTAAGACCCATGCTAACAATGAATGTGAATGCAATAATCCTGTTTTCATAATTTAAGTATGTGATACAAGGTTACACAATTTCAATGAATCTAACGTATTTTCAATATGGCTTTTACCATTACATTCCTCCCAGCCATTGGGTAAATGTAGTTAAAGTCTTGTCGCTCACCGCCAATGTAACCACTGTACGTGTATCCATTAGGAGCATATCTAGCATTTAGTAGGTTATTAAGATACAGTCCGATAATTAAATTTTCCAGCCCACTAATTTTAGAAGAAGAATATGTAAGCGAATAATCCGCAACGGTGAATGCATCTAGACTCCTTAAATCGCTTTCTGTATTATCCAGATATTGTTTTCCTACATGCTTTGTAGTCAGATTCATAGAAACCTGCTTGTTTACTTGATAGCCTACTACCACCATTCCAATCACAGATGGTGAAAATGAAATTGCCGTATTGTTGTACTTTTTTTCAATCGTTCCGTAAGCGCCGTCCCACTCTCCAACATATTCTATAAACGAATCAATTTCGTTGTTCGACAACGTTAAATTTCCTCCAATTTGAAGTTTCTGAGTAACTGGCCATTGCGCTTCAAACTCAATTCCTTGCCGAAAACTGTTTGCAACGTTTGTTCGAATAGCTTCTCCAACATCGTTCACTGCTCCTGTAAGCACCAATTGATTTCGGTAATTCATTTGATATACATTTATGCCAAGTTGTTTGCGTCTTTTGGAATATCTATATCCAACTTCAACGTTGTCGAGCTCCTCGTGCTTTGGCCAATCATTTGGTTTATTGTTTCGGAAATCATCCCGAACGGGTTCACGATTTCCTCGCGCTGCAAAGGCATAAAACTTATGTCTGTTTTGAATATACGAAACCCCAATTTTAGGATTTAAAAACTCATAAGTCACCTGCTGATTACCAAATTCAAGAGAGTTGTCTAATCCTTCAAATCGATAATCAATCGTTCTGAATTGAATATCTAAATATGGATATATGTTGCCAAATTTAGCCGTTGCTTTAGCGTAAACGTTTCCATCAAACTTTCGTGAATCATTGTCGTAATACAGTGCATTTATCTCTTCATATCCTGTGTATTCTGTTGCGATTGCCTCTCCAAAATGTCTACTATCGTACGTACTAAATCCTCCACCAAGACTGCCTTCAATAACGTCGGTTTTAAAATTCAAACTACCTAACAAACCGGTAAGTTTATTGTCTAACCATCTCCGTCTAATCAAGTCGGCCTCGTTTATTGTATCGCCAGCAATAATATACTGAAGACTATCATAATCAGACAGCGTTTCTCCTGCTCTAAACTGCTCAAAATAGCCCTTTCCAGTGGTAACATAATACGCTGAAGACAACCGCCATGTTTCGTTCAATTTTAAATCATAAAAAAACTGATAGTGGTTCTGATTGTAATTGTCTACCTCATTTTCGTATGTGTAATAATTGTATGTATTGGAAGGTGAGTTTTGAAGATTTGTAAGATCATCGCCTGTTATCCATAGTTGATTGATGTATCTGTTCGTTTCCGAAATGTTTCCATCAAACTTTGGCTGTGGTATTCCCCACCATGCTTGATATGTTCGCTCTTCACCTAATAATATATTCGCCTTAAGCGAAGCGTCTTTCCAGTATTTACTTGCAATAAAGTTTAATGACTTTAGGTCGGAACTTGCTCTATCAATAAATCCATCACTTTCAATTATTGACCCACGAATTTGATACCCCCAATCATTTTTAAGTTTCCCAGAATTATGTGTAACACTTAAACGATTTGTATTAAAGCTACCAGTTCCCAGAACAGCAGTGGTCCGTCGAACACTATCTAAATCATTGGTACGTATGTTCACACTTGCTCCAAAAGAAGCTGCTCCATTTGTTGAACCACCCAGTCCACGTTGAACCTGAACACTTTGAGATGACGATGATAAATCCGGTAAATTAACCCAATAAACTCCTTGACTTTCGGCATCATTTAAAGGAATTCCATTGATTGTTACATTAACCCGTGTTGGATCAATTCCACGTATTCGAACCCCTGTGTAACCAACCCCGTTTCCAGCATCCGAAGAAATTACCGTTGATGGTGTGGTATTTAATAAAAACGGAAAATCTTTACTTTGGTCTGCTTGTTCAATTTGCTTGGCGTCAATGTTTGTAAAGGTAATTGGTGCCGAACTTTGTGCTCGAACAGATGAAATAATGGCTGCATCGAGAAAAAGATTTTCAGGTATTAATTTAATCACCTTTGGAGCAACTCCTTCTTTTACTTCAACTGGCTCCTCATATTTCTTAAAACCGACGTGGTCTATGCTTAAAACATAATTACCTGGTTTAACCGAAATAAACACAAACTGCCCTTCCGAATTGGTCAGCATATTGACCGTTTCATACTGATTTTGTAGTTGCACAAATGCATCTACAAGGCCTTTTTCAGAATTAGACGATACAACCTTTCCACTAAATGTTGTTTGCGCTAAAACTCCTGCGATGTGGCCAACGCATAATAAAAGTACTAAATAAAATTTTTTCATTTCCTGTATCAATAAAATATTACAGGAGTCGAGTGATACGAATCTTCACATTTCCTACGGCAGCATTACCTGCATCAGGTTCTACGGGTATCATCTCAGCCTTTTCATTACGAAAAAGCACCCCTTTTGTTTGGTGCAATATTACAGATTAATCTGAAAACATATCGCACCTGAAGTAAACAAAACAACCCAAGCAAAAAACCTGGGTTGTAAATGTAAAGTTACTTTAACTTGCCTTTTTGCCAAGCATCACCACTTCATTGACAACAACTTCTGTGGTGTATCGAGTTTTCCCTTCTTGATCTTCCCAACTGCGATTTGACAATTTACCTTCTACGCAGACTTCTTGACCTTTTTGGAGGTATTTTTCGATGATGTCAGCGGTTTTTCCAAATGCAACTAAGTTATGCCATTGGGTTTCTGTAACTTGTTCGTCGTTACGCTTGTAAGTTTCATTAGTAGCCAAGCTTACTTTAGCTAATTTCTTGCCCTCTGCTAATTGTTTTACTTCTGGATCTGATCCTAGATGTCCGAGTAATCGAACACTGTTTCTAATTGAATTCATATGTTTAGTTTTTGGTTTAATTGATTAACTACATTGCTAATCCTTCTACAAAGAAACAAACGTTATTCAACACCACAATCCCAATTTTTCGTAATAACTCCCAACGTGCTGATCAATTCATTGCATAAAAAAAGCGATGTATCAAATGACACATCGCTTTTTTTAATATTGGTTCTATTTTATATCTCACCGACAATAGATTCCGTGACATTGATTATGTGGTCACCTACTCGCTCGAGCGATGAGAAGATAGTGTTAAATATCATTGCAGATTCAACGTTGTAATCTGGGTTACCAAGCATATCGTGATTATAGTCTCGCATCGTGTTACGTTGCTCGTTAATCTGATCTTCGATTGCACGAGCCCCATCTTTGGATACCTCTCTATAATCCGAAACTGACAAATTCTGAGCCATCATTTCAAAAGCTTCTTTTACAAGTGAAAGCATATCAAGCAATTGTTGGCGTTGTTCTGGCAAGAAGTAGCTCTTTTTTTCATTTTTAGTCTCGATATTCTTAGACAATTGGAAATATATATCGCCAATTCTTTCTAGATCATTTGCAATATTCATATAGGTACGCAATCGAATTGAAGTCTCTTTGGTCAATTCCCTGTCGGCAAGCTTTGTGATATATTCAGTTATTTCTACCTCAAGATTATCTGTAATTATCTCATACTTTTCAATTTTTTTGTGAAGTTTCCTTCTTTTTTTATCGTCCGTTTCTTTAACTAAATCGGATAAAAACTTGTTCATTCGTCCAACAATTTTTCCGTAATGTGCGGTCTCTTTTTGTAACTCGATTGTAGCTAATTCTGGAGTTACTATAGTAGAAGAAATAAATTGTAAGCGATCATGACCTTCATCTTCGTCGTACTTCTCTTTAACCGTTCGTGTTGCCACTTTTACAAGCCAAGGCACAAATGCAAGCATAATTAGAACATTGATTAAATTGAATGATGTATGAAAAGCAGAAAGTCCAAATGCAATACCTGAAGTGCTAGTTGGATCCTCAAACCCTATAAAAATCATTACCTTAGAAAGGATGGGAAGAAATTGCGGTAGTATTATTACCATCCAAGACACACCAATAATATTGAATAAGAAGTGTATTCTCGCCGACCGTTTTGCAGCCGTATTACCTACAATAGAAGCGAGAGTCGCGGTAATCGTTGTTCCAATATTCTCCCCCAATATCATTGCTGCAGCTACTTCTAACGGCAGCCAACCTTGACTACACATAGTTAAAGTAATTGCCATCGCGGCACTTGATGACTGTACAACAATTGTCAATATGGTCCCAACAAATACAAAGAATAGTCGTGAAAATATCCCATGTTCTGAAAAGTTTTGAAGCCACTCTAAGACTTGTGGGTTTTCCTTAATGTCTGGCATAGCATCTTTCAATGCCTGAAGACTTAGAAATAGTATCGCAAAACCAACAATAAACTCACCCCAATACTTAATTTTTCCTCTGGTTGAAAACAACATAGGAACTCCAAGCGCAAATAAGGGTATGGAATATGAGGAAAGCTCAATTTTAAATCCTAAAATAGATACTAACCAAGCTGTAATGGTTGTACCGACATTCGCACCCATCATTACACCTGCGGACTCAACGAGCGACAATAGGCCCGCGTTAACAAAACTCACCGTCATTACGGTCGTTGCCGACGATGATTGAACGAGTACTGTGACCAAGAATCCCGTTAACACACCTAGATAACGATTTCGAGTCATGTTTCGAAGAATGTCTCTTAAATGATTTCCTGCAGCTCGTTGAACACCCTCACTCATCATCTTCATACCATATATGAAGAAGGCTAGTGCACCGAGGACCATTAGAATGTTCCCAATTCCGTATTCCATGTAATCAAAATATGTATTTGTTCCCTAACGAAATCGCTTTGAGAATGAAATTTTGGCAAAGAAAGAAAATCTATTCTAAACTACGTACATAAAGATGTTTTAACATTCTCTTTAAAAGAAAAACTTAACGATTACGCAATACATATAAAATAGCAGACTATACTTTTTTCGCAGACTTAAACGCAGCTTTCAACTGGTTGAACATTACAAACCCATGTTTTGCGAACAATGAAAGCTTTACACTTGGTTCTCCTCCAAAACGGTCGTCAAAATGAATATTGACCCATTTAATTTTAAACTTATACTGCTGATACGTGCTGATTAGCACATTGGCCAAGTGGAAGTCTTTTGGCACATGATTCACAATCGTTTTAAGTGAATCTGTATGCATAAATCTATACGGGACATTGGCATCACGCACCCAAACACCAGTAGCAATCCAAATAAATGCACTTACCACTCGCGAAATGTAAAACCGCTTCCATCCATCATCCCGTGTTTTACGGTATCCATAAACCACTGGACTTTCGTCACTTGCTTTTACTACATCTCCAAAATACATTGGGTTGCACTGTCCATCGGAGTCCATTTGAAACACCCATTTAGCACCAGCATCGATAGCTAGTTGATATCCGTAAATACATGACTGCCCATGGCCCGAGTTAGGTTTATCAACTACCTTGATTTCTTTATTTGATTGTGCGTAGTCGTTCATTATATCAATGCTTGAATCTTTCGACCCATCATTGAGTATACAATAAACGAAGTTGTTAAGATTTTCTCGTAAAACCGGTAGCCAAGCATCTACAACATGAGATAATGATTCTTCTTCATTATACACGGGCATGATTACCCAAACTAAATCATTTCTCTGCATCTTCAATTATTTGCCTTGCGGTTTCTAAAGCCATTTCAATAGCTTCATCTGTATTTATATACGTATATCGAGCTAGTCTTCCAGAGAAGTACACGCTGTTTTCCTTGTTTTCTTCTTCAGCTAATTTCCAATATTTTTTGAAGAGAGCTGCATTATCATCTGCTGGAACTGGGTAGTACGGATCACCTTTCCATGTTGGCACTTCATAAGAAATCACCGTATTATTAGTCTTCTGTTGAGTTACATGTTTTATCTCTACCGATCGTGTATAGTCATGATCGTTTGGATAGTTAATCTGTACACACGGTTGCTTGTATTCTTCGTCAAATTCCTTAAATGAAATATCTAAAGATCTCCATGGAAGTTTTCCATATTGGAAGTCGAAATAAGCATCAATTGGCCCGGAATACAATGTTGCAATTTTAGGCTTCACAAGGTTCTTAATATCCTCAAAGGAAGTTTCCAGTTTTACATCAATCAGGTCGTTATCTATCATTTTCCCGAACATTTCAGTAAAACCTTCCTTTGGTGTAAGCTGATATTCATGATCGACGTACCGAATGTCTTTATTAAACCGAATTGGTATTCTACCACACACAGATTTGTTTAACTCGGTTGGATGCATTTCCCATTGCTTAATTGTGTAATTAAGGTAAAACGACTCATACAACTCCTTTCCAACTCGTGACAGCACAAATTCCTCAGAGTTTTGAGGATTATCGTTCGGTATTCGTATCTTATTCAAGTGCTCCTCAGCTTCTTCAGCTGTGAATTCACGATTAAAGAACTGCCCCAACGTAAGCAAGTTAATTGGAAATGGGAATAGCTCTCCTCTGGCAGAACTTTTTACCTCATAATTTCCAGGAATCCATTCAGTATATTGTCCTAGATAATCAATTAACTCCTTTTTATTTGATCTAAAATAATGTGGGCCATATTGATGAATTAATACCCCAGATTCATGTGTTCGGTCATAACAGTTTCCGGCTATGTGGTCTCGTTTGTCAATTATTAATGACCTCCACCCTTTTTGCTTTGCAACTTGCTCGGCAACTACACATCCAACTGGACCAGCACCAACAATTAACAAATCATATTCCTTCTCCATAATGTATTACAATGGTATGTTTCCGTGTTTCTTTTTGGGTAGATTATCCACTTTATTCTCAAGCATTTTAAATGCTTTTATTAATTTAATTCTTGTTTCTTCAGGTAATATTACCTCGTCTACAAATCCTCTTTCAGCCGCTCTATAAGGGTTCGCAAATATATCAGCATATTCTTGCTCTTTCTCTTTCCATGCAGATTCAGGGTTTTCGGCAGATTTAATTTCTCTTCGAAAAATAATTTCTGCAGCACCCTTTGCTCCCATAACAGCAATCTCTGCACTTGGCCAAGCATAATTCATATCCGCTCCAATATGTTTAGAGTTCATCACGTCGTAAGCACCACCATAAGCTTTTCGAGTAATGACCGTAACTCTAGGTACGGTAGCCTCACTAAATGCATATAATAGTTTAGCGCCATTTGTTATTATCGCATTCCATTCTTGATCTGTTCCAGGCAAGAAACCAGGAACATCTTCAAACACCAGCAACGGTATATTGAAGGAATCACAAAACCGTACAAATCTTGCCGCTTTTTGGCTTGATTTCACGTCGAGAACCCCGGCTAAAAACGCTGGTTGATTTGCTACAATTCCGATACTACGGCCAGCTAACTTTGCAAAACCAACAACTATGTTCTCTGCAAAATCTTTATGAACTTCCATGAAGGAATCTTCATCAATAACTCCAGTAATCACCTCGCGTATGTCATACGGCTGGTTAGGATTCTCTGGAACTATATCAGCCAAAACCTGTCGATTTTCGTCTGTCAATGTATATTCCAACACAGGAACATGTTCCTCACAATTTTGTGGAATATATTCCAATAAATTTCTCAAATTCTCCAAAAGTGTAATCTCATTCACCGCAGTAAAATGAGCCACTCCAGATTTTGTTGAATGTACCGAAGCGCCTCCTAATTCTTCTGAAGTAACTTCTTCATTGGTAACTGTTTTTACAACATTTGGACCGGTCACAAACATATATGACGTATCCTCTACCATCATGATGAAATCGGTAATAGCAGGGCTATAAACTGCCCCACCCGCACAAGGTCCCATAATAGCAGAAATCTGCGGCACAACACCACTTGCTCGAGTATTTCTATAAAATATATCTGCGTAACCTCCCAAAGAAACAACACCTTCCTGAATACGAGCACCGCCACTGTCATTTAATCCAATAACAGGAGCTCCATTTTTTAAGGATAAGTCCATGATTTTGCAGATTTTCTCCGCATGCGTTTCTGAAAGTGAACCACCAAAAACCGTAAAATCTTGAGAAAAAACGTAGACAAGACGGCCGTTTATTGTTCCATAACCTGTAACAACGCCATCACCTAAATAATGCTGTTTGTCTAGTCCAAAATCATTACTTCTATGTTTTACAAAAGCACCAATTTCTTCAAAAGAGCCTTTATCTAAAAGATACTCTAGCCGCTCTCTGGCAGTTAGTTTTCCTTTCCCGTGTTGCGATTCTATTCGTTTAGAACCACCTCCTAAAGTAGATTCCTCTCTTTTTCGAATTAACTTATTTCGTCTTTCTTGCTTATTCATTTTGGGTGCAGATATGTCGTAAACGATACTACGTTATTTGCTAAAGGTGGTGTTAATTATCCAATAGAAGCCTACCTTTAATTAATGGTGCAAAATAAGTCTCCAAATCCCAAAAACAAAAAGCCCCAAGAACCAATTTGATCTTGAGGCTTATTAAATGTATTACGATAGTTACTTATCGTGCTACTTGTAATTTTTGAGTAGACTTTATTGTTCCGTTTGATACTTCAACTATGTACATTCCAGCCTTTAAACTTTCAACGTTTAACGACTTTTCAAAAGTACCAGATTCTGCTTCAGATGATGCCACAACTCTACCAGTCATGTCGTAAACCGTAATCTTATTTATTGAATTTACATTAGATACGTTCCAAGATACTGAAATTTCTGTTGTTGCTGGGTTAGGAGATATAGTAAAAGACCCGTTAGAAACTGATTCTTCTATACTTACGTTCCAGCCTTGTGGGTTCCACCAAGTCATATTTACTTGCTTGATGTTATTCGCATTTCCTGGCGCTACTTCAGCGGTAATTGGATCTGCCGAACCACCATTTCGAACGTACGAAATAACATTAAATCGCACATCTACAGACGTTGTAACATATGCTGTTGTGTTTAATGGTCTAGCAATGTGAATGGTGTCACCAGAGTTTATTTCTTTTGTAGCAAGAATAAAAGCAAAAGATGTAGGTGCTGGATATGCAACCACGATTTGATTGTTAAGATTTGAAACAGATACTTGATACAAAATTGTGTCTCCAACTTTTACAGCGTCAGTACCGTTGTTTTTTAATACAAACTCTGTCGACAAGCTAGTCCCAGTTGAGGCGTTGCTATTTAGTTGAGTAGGTGTGATAATTTCTTCAACCGACCAGTCGATTGAACGCTGTGCAAACGCTCCGCTTGCAGCAGTCAATAGTAATAAACTTAATACGTAAACTTTTCTCATTTTTATAGAATTTAAGGGTAGCAAGTTCTTGCTTTTTTTGTCAATAAACAAATTGCATTTAGCTAAATATTTGTTGTAAATCCTCAATTGTGACTTGTTTTAAGTACGATTCTTCTGTCTTTATCAATTCATCGCTCAAGCGTTGTTTGCGTTGTTGTAGGCTTACAATTTTATCTTCAACCGTATTGCTTGTGATAAATTTATAACTAAATACATTTTGTGTTTGTCCAATTCTATGCGTTCGATCTATGGCTTGATTCTCAGCTGCAGGATTCCACCATGGATCTAACATAAATACATAATCAGCAGCCGTAAGGTTTAATCCAAAGCCGCCAGCTTTTAGAGAAATAAGAAATATTCTCTTTTCTTTATTTTGAAAGGCATTTACTTCTTTATTTCTCTCAGCTCCAGATACTGACCCGTCAATATAACAGTGAGGAATGCCTTGAATATTTAGTAAATCTCGTACTAGTGTTAAATGACCAACAAATTGAGAAAATATGAGTATTGTGTGATTCTCATTTAATGCAGTCGTAATCATTTCTTCAATTTGCTCGAACTTACCAGATGAAGCCTCATACTCTTTGTCACTTAAAACAGGATGATTCGCAATTTGTCTGAGTTTAGTTAAACCAGATAATATTTGAATGCGTGATTTGTTTAATCCATTTTGTTGAATCGAATCTAGAATTAAATTGCGATACGTTGACTTCGTTTTCTCATATAAATCCTGCTGCTCATCGGTCATGCTACAATAAATAATCTGCTCCGTTTTTGACGGTAAATCTTTTGCAACTTGAAACTTCGTTCGGCGCATTACAAACGGCTTAATTATGGTTTGCAACTGCTCTGTCTTTGCAATATCTTGTTGCTTCTCAATAGGTTGAGCGTATTGCTTTTGAAAAAATTTATGGTTTCCTAACAACCCTGGATTTACAAAATTCATCTGACTCCATAAATCAATAACAGTATTTTCAACGGGTGTTCCAGTTAAGGTTAACCGAAGTTTTGCATCTATTCGGTTCACTTTTTTTGCTACTTGAGAACTTGGGTTTTTGATAAATTGACTTTCATCGAGAAGTGCTACTTCAAATTGAAATGACTGAAATAACTCAATATCGTTTCTAAGTGTTCCGTACGTTGTAATTACAACATCTACCTCAGTAAACTTATCGGTACTTTTTTCTCTTCCCATTCCAACATGTGTCCAAAACGTTAGATTAGGTGTAAATTTTTCTGCTTCATTAACCCAATTGTATACTAGAGACGTTGGCACAACAAGCAACGATGTAACTTTACTAACTGGTTTGGCATCAAATAAGGTTGCGTTATTACGTTGCATGGCGCCATCCTTCTTTAAAGATGTTTCCTTAACCATCTGGAGAAAAGCAAGTGATTGTACCGTCTTACCCAGACCCATGTCATCTGCTAGACAGCCTCCAAAGCCAAGATTGTATAAAAAACAAAGCCAATCATATCCGGCCTTTTGATACGGTCGAAGAGTTCCGTTAAAGCCTTCTGGCAGAGCAGCGTCTCGAATTCCATCGTATTTCGAAACAGACGTTATATTTTCCAACGTCGCATTCGTTAGGTATGGTTTGACTATGCCAATATGATGCTTTTTGAGCTTAAAGTTTCCATCAGATTCGGAAAACAACGCAAGCCCTTTTATTTGCTCAATCCACCTTTCAGGAATTAAACACATTTTGCCATTGGGTAACAAAATGGACTTTTCATCATTCAAAACAGCTTTGCGCAATGTGGTTATTGGAATTTCGACTCCTCCTAAAATAACTTTTGCTTTTACATCAAACCAATCACTAGATTCAGTTGCTATCAATTCTATACTTGACTCCTCCAAGCTATATTCTTGATCAAGGTCTTGAATAATCGTAAATCCAGCCTTCGATAAATCCTCCCTGTTTTGTGTAATCCAGTTTACTAAATAACTAAGGTCAGATGGAACATCAAACCCAAACTCAGAACCACTAACGTTTACTAAGCCTAGAACTTCTAAGGTTTGTCTTTTAATTTCTTCCCAATCTTTCGAACGTTTAATCCTTTTAAACGTGTATTGGTCTCCGTTTTTTAAGAGACGTACGGAAACATATTTTGACGAATGATAAGGAAATACGTATTGGTCATATTGAAAACCAAGAATTACCCCATAGTTATTGTTTAATAGTTTCCGCAATTTGATGACGGGTTTAGCAACGTGCCGTTCAGACTCAATGGTAATCCCTACTGCATAAACATTATACTCTTCGATGAGGGGAACAATAACTTTTTTAAAATATTCTTCTTCACTTCTTTTTGGTATTTCAATAAACCGTTTATTAATAAATGGTTGAAGTTTTTGGCCATTAAATGATTTATCAAAAAAAAGAATTCTTCCGCCAGCTACCAGATAACAAGGCTTTCTTGAAAGTAAAATCGCATGATTTTGTGCAAATTGAACTCTATGCCCATTGTGTTTAATCGTGGCAAAATAATGAGTATTTGTATCATTTCGTCGTAAATGAAACAGAACACTTGCTGGTTCCTGACACCATTCTATTGGTTCATAAATAACATTTTTCAACTTCTTTAAGTAAACATTACGGCCCTTAATTAGTGACAGTACTTTTCCTATTCTGTCTTCTATGTGTGGTCTGATTTGTTTTTGATATATAACCTTATCGAAGTGCTTATCAAAGAATTCTGACGGACGTATCTTTTTTACCTTACTGAATCGTTTGACAATGTATTCTGGCAGACATTCATCCAATAACTTAAGCGCCTCATAATCGGACTCAAATAGTTTTTTATCGTAATAATCAGCATTCCCACTGTGGATGCGTTGATTTACCATAGACATATTGCCGGCGCTCGTTAACTGAACGACATATGCTTCTATGGTCGGTCCCAAGTGTGGGTGACTAGAGATAGAATATACTAATTCATATGAAGCTGTTGCAGGTATTTTCATTGAAATTACAAACTACAAAAGCCGTAAAAATAGGAAGGTTTTCTGGTACCAGAAAAAGTAATTTGAATTATTTGTTTAGAACTTAAAGTCCTCCATAAACTTCGTAGTGAAATTGCCACTTTTGAAGTTTTCGTCTTCCATCAATTTAATCTGAAGGGGAATTGTTGTTTTTACTCCTTCAATAATAAACTCATTGAGCGCTCTATGCATTTTAGTAATCGCTTCTTGACGAGTATTCGCCTTAACGATCAACTTTGCTACCATAGAATCATAATGTGGTGGAATTCTATATCCAGCGTAAATATGGCTATCTACACGTACACCATGACCACCTGGTTTGTGCAATACTGTGATTGTACCGGGACTAGGTCTAAAGTTATTGTATGGATCTTCAGCATTAATTCTACATTCAATGCTGTGTCCTTGTGGGAAATAGTTTTTACCTGTAATCGGAATACCTGCAGCCAGTTTAATTTGCTCCATAATCAAATCGTGATTAATCACCTCTTCGGTCACTGGATGTTCAACTTGAATACGTGTATTCATTTCCATGAAATAGAAATTTTTGTTTTTATCTACTAAAAACTCAACCGTTCCTACTCCTTCATATCTAATCGCAGATGCTGCTTTAATTGCAGCTTCTCCCATTTTATTTCTTAATTCGTCGTCTACAAATGGAGATGGTGCTTCTTCAATAAGTTTTTGATGTCTACGTTGGATAGAACAATCTCTTTCACTCAAATGGCACACTTTACCATATTGATCACCAGCAATTTGAATCTCAATGTGTCGTGGTTCTTCCACGAACTTTTCAAGATACATCGCATCGTTTCCAAATGCAGCTGCAGATTCCTTTCGAGCACTATCCCATGCCTCTCTAAATTCTTCGTCGTTCCAGGCAATTCGCATCCCTTTACCTCCACCACCAGCGGTAGCTTTCATAATTACGGGATACCCTATTTCTTCATTTGACAGACGAATTCCTTCTTCAACATTTTCGAGTAAGCCTTCCGAACCTGGAACACAAGGAACACCCGCTTTAATCATGGTTGCCTTGGCGTTTGACTTGTCACCCATGGCGTTGATCATCTCCGGAGAAGCTCCAATAAATTTAACACCACTTTCTCTGCACAATTCCGAAAACTTCGCGTTTTCGGATAAAAATCCGTAACCGGGATGTATCGCATCAGCATTTGTTATTTCTGCTGCTGCCATAATATTGGGCATGTTTAGGTATGACTCCGAGCTAGGCGGAGGGCCTATACAAACTGCCTCATCGGCAAATTTTAAATGAATACTATCTTTATCAGCGGTGGAATAAACTGCAACGGTTTTTATCCCCATTTCCTTGCAAGTTCGAATAACTCGCAACGCAATTTCACCTCTGTTGGCAATCAGAATCTTTTTAAACATTTCTTGTTACGTTAGGGTGTGGTGAACGTTGAGTCCTAAATAGGCTCAACAATAAATAACGGTTGGTCGTATTCGACTGGAGAAGCGTCGTCAACACAAACTTTGACTATTCTACCAGCAACTTCTGACTCAATTTCGTTAAATAATTTCATTGCTTCAACAATACAAATTGTTTGACCAACACGAACTTCATCACCCACCTCCACAAACGAAGGCTTGTCTGGAGCTGAACTTCTGTAAAAAGTGCCAATCATCGGCGACTTGATTTCTTCTCCTTTAACCGCTTCCTCCACAGGTTTTGCTGGTGCAGACTCCTGAGTGTTTGCAGGTGGCACTGAAGTCACAACTGGAGCAGGTGCAGGCTGAACAGGTGCCGGAGCCATTGACACAACCTCAGTCTTTGCAGAGTTTTTCTTTATTTTTATGCTGAAATCTTTGTTGTCGATTTCTAAATGGTCAACTTTAGAACTGGATACCAGTTTTACTAATGATTGAATTTCTTTTAAATCCATAATTCAAATTAAGTTAAATTATTCGATAAATATAGTACTGTTTATTTAGGATCGTATGCCCACTTTATATAGATAGCTCCCCAAGTGAATCCTCCACCAAAAGCAGCTAAAATTAAATTATCCCCTTTTTTAAGTTGATTCTCATAATCCCACAAGCAAAGAGGTAGCGTACCAGAAGTTGTATTGCCATAGCGCTGAATATTCAACATCACACGCTCTGATGGCACTCCCATTCGATTTGCCGTGGCGTCTATAATACGTTTGTTTGCTTGGTGAGGAACTAACCAGTCTACGTCATCGCTAGAAAGGTTATTTCTTTGCATAATGTCGTAGCTAACCTCAGCCATGTTCGTTACGGCAAATTTGAAAACTGTTTTTCCTTCTTGATAAACGTAATGTAGACGTTGGTCTATAGTTTCGTGAGAAGGAGGTAATACCGATCCACCAGCTTTTTGATGCAAAAATTCTCTTCCAGAACCATCTACTTTCAAAATACTGTCCATTATACCAACTTCTTCCGTTGTTGGTTCTAACAATACGGCCCCTCCACCATCTCCAAAGATGATACACGTGTTGCGGTCTTCATAGTTTAAAATGGCTGACATTTTGTCGACACCAACAACAACCACTTTTTTATATTGTCCTGATTCGATAAAACGGCGACCAGTTTCTAATCCAAACAAAAAGCCTGAACAAGCTGCGGACAAATCATATCCCCAAGCATTGGTTGCACCAATTTTATCACAAATAACATTCGATGTAGCTGGGAATACATAGTCGGGCGTAACAGAAGCACAGATTAATAAATCTATTTCTTTGGCTGAAATTCCTCGTTTTTCCAACAAGCCTTCTACAGCTGGCACTGCCATGTCTGATGACCCTTTGCCTTCACCTGTTAATTTTCTTCGTTCGATAATTCCCGTTCTTGAACGAATCCATTCATCGGTAGTGTCCACGATTTTTTCCAAATCGAAATTAGTCACCACCTCATCAGGGACGTATCCATTAACTGCGGTAATCGCTGCATGTAATTGACTCATTGCAAAAAATTAAGTGGTAAAAATATAAAAATTAAAGACTTGCTTTGATTTTCTGGATAAGATTTGATAGCACAACCTGTTTTGTCAGTTTTATCATATTGACAAATGTGTTTGCTTTCGAAATTCCATGACCAATAATGATTGGTTTGTTTACTCCCAAAATCGCAGTTCCTCCGTATGACTCAAAATTGAATCGGTCAAGAAAATCGTCATTGATTCCTCGCTTTTTGAGTTTGTAGAAAAAGCCTTCACAGGTTTTTAAAACAATATTTCCTGTAAACCCATCACAAACTATAACATCAGCCTTATCCGAAAACAAATCTCTCCCTTCGACGTTTCCAACGAAGCTAATAGATCTATGATCTTCTAAAAGTGGGTAGACTGCTTGATTTAAAAGATTGCCTTTCTCTTTTTCTTCACCGATACTCAACAAACCAACCGTAGGTTTTTCAATTCCTAATACATGTTGTGCATATAGAGAACCTAGTACTGCAAATTGAGCCATTACATCAGGCTTTACGTCAGCATTTGCACCAACATCCAAGATTAGTCCATTGCTTCCATCTTCTTTTGGAACAAGTGACGTTAGAGAAGGTCTTAAAATTCCATCGATAGCTTTTACTGTGTACAAGGCACCGACCATCATGGCTCCAGTGTTTCCTGCCCCAGCAAATCCATCAATCTGACCCTCGGCAAGTAGTTTCAGGCCAACATTAATGCTAGAATTACGCTTTTGAGATATCGCCCTAGTTGGGTGCTCGGCCATACCTATTATTTCATCGGCATGAACAATATCAACACGTCCTTGTAGATCAACTCCCTGCAATCGTTCATTAATAATCGAAGAATCACCGATTAGAGTTAAATGAACGTCGTTGAGTTCGGGCGTAGACAATGCTTTGATAACACCGTCAAGCGTTTCATTAGGGGCGAAATCCCCACCCATCACATCTATCCCAATCTTCATAAAAACTTGGAGGAGTTAATATTAAACTTCTTCGTTTACATCAATAACCTTCATTCCTCGATACATTCCTGTCTCAAGGTTTAAACGGTGATATTGAGAAACTTCTCCTGTTTTTGGATCTTTGATAAGTTGCTTGTAACCCAATTTGTCGTGAGTTCTTCTTTTGTCTCTCCGTGTTCTGGAAATTTTTCGCTTTGGATGAGCCATACTTTCAGTTTTTAAATATTTCTTTTAGTTTCTGCCATTCCGGATGATTTGAGTTGTCTCCATCCTCATCTGGTCCAGCTAACATTTCTAATACTTTGTCGTCACATTCATTTCTATTTAGAGAATCGCTACATTTCAACTTCATTGGAAGTGAAAGATATACATAGTCAAACAGGTGTTGCACTAAGTCTAACTCATATTCATTACTTCCAATACCAATTAAATCCGAATCTTCCTCTATTTCCTTGTCTGTAATTTTTACATGCAAGATTTGAGTAGATTTAACTGGATACTGTAAATCACTTAAACATACGTCGCACTTCTTTTGAACCCAACCATCTATGGTCACATTCAACGTCAATCGCCGTTCTGCTTTCTCTAACTTTAAAAGAACGTTTACTTCCCCTTTTTCAATTAAGTCTTGCGGAATTAACGAAAAAAAATCATCATCTAATTTATAGTCGAAATCGTGGTTCCCCTCCTTTAACGACCCAAATTGTAACATGAAATCTTTACGCACCATCTCAACTTCCGAAAGGGTCGGCAAAATTAGTATAATTTGTGGAAAAAAAGAACTTTATTTCAGATTGGGAACACCTATACTGAATTTTTCTTTTCTGTGAGATCGGAACGCCAGAGGGTCCTTGTTTAACTCATTGTATTCTAGCCTACTACAGTAAATGTTCTTTGCTTCAAAAATTGCACTAACCAAGGAGGTAATATCAGCAATTCCTTTCCCTGCAATGTCATATGCGGTTCCGTGATCAGGAGATGTTCGAACAATCGGTAATCCTGCAGTATAGTTTACACCATCGTGAAAAGCTAGTTGTTTAAAAGGTATTAACCCTTGATCATGATACATTGCCAAAACAGCGTCAAATTGCTCATACGCTTTGGTACCGAAAAAACCGTCTGCAGCATAGGGTCCAAACACTAATTCGCCTTTATTTGTAAACTCTTCAACGGCTGGCGTTATAACGTCTACTTCCTCACTGCCTATCAATCCATTATCACCGCTGTGAGGATTCAATCCTAATACTGCGATCTTTGGCTTATTTATTCCAAAATCGAATCGCAAACTCTCTAATAAAATTTCAATTTTCGAAATGATTAACTCTTTGCTGAGCTTCTTCGACACCTCATTTAGCGGTATGTGTCCAGTAACAACTCCAACTCGTAGATTTTCACTCGTCAGAATCATCATGTATTTTTCTGTCTCAAAGGTCTGAGCTAAAAAATCAGTATGTCCAGCAAAATCGAAGGATTCGGACTGTATTGTACTTTTGTCTATAGGAAGAGTTATTAGGTTTTCTATTTGTCCATTTTTAACATCTTCCACAGCAGCTAACAATGCTGCTAGCGCTAGTGCCCCACTTTCCTTGCTTGGATGACCTGAGCGAACTTCGAACTCAGGTGAGTTAACTTCCTTGAGGTTTATTTTATCACTTACACAATCTTTTGTATCCTGTATTAAGTGATACGATAATTCAGTAAGTTCAAGTGAGTCGATATAATAATCCAGAACACTCTTAGTGCCGTAAAGCACTGGAGTACAGTGTTTGAATAAATATTCAGAACTGAAGGCTTTTAACATCACCTCCAAACCGATACCATTCGCATCACCTAGAGTAAATCCTAACTTTGTATTTTTAAAATCCAACGGTTATAGTATTAGACACAAAAATACAGTGGAAGCTTTAAAGCATCGCAGTGAAGTGTAAGAAACGATTGAATAATTTAGCTAATAAGCTTTTGTCGAAGCATAAACTCCAACTTCTCATTAGTTTCCATTAACTCTATCACGTCCATTTGATTGCGTTTATCTTCTAGGAACTTTTCGTACGCTAGTTTAATGGTCTTTCTAACTAAGTCAATATTCATTGGTTTGTATAAATACTTGAATATTTGACCGCGATTAATTCCATCAACAACAACATTCAATTCAGAACAGCCTGTTAAAAGGATTCGAGCAATAGAAGGATGTGTTTTACATAATGTTTCGAAAAACTCTATACCAGTAATGTGTGGCATTTTATGATCGGATAAAACAACATGAATCTCTTCGGATTCGATAATTGAATACGCTTCATCAATGCTATTAGCAAGATGTACTGTGAATTCTCTTCGGAAATTTGCGTTAAATGAGTTCAGATTTTCAACCTCGTCATCGAGGTAAAGAACAGAAATTTTCTTCGTGTCCATGATCAACAATTTTTAAGTAGTTATTATTAAGTAGTAGTAGTAAAACAGATTATGCCGTAACACAATCTTGGACAAAAGTAAACAAACATTTTAAACTTATCAACTTTTAGCTAACAAATTGATAAAAAACGAATAAAAACTAGTTAGAACTAACTGTCCAAAAAAGGTTACACAAACGAGTTTGGGCTCATTTCAGTGTAACGACATTCCAAATTTCAGGTAGTATATTCACTGAGACGAAATTTACAAAAATTGCAAGAATATAAAGCACACATCTTCCCAGCAAGGTCTGACGAATCGAGCCATGATAGGCTTGATGAACTGAGACAAATGCCAAATGTTCAAATCTCAGACACAATTGAGATGCAAGTTTTCGAATTGCTGAAATGTCGAAATCCCAAACTAAAAATATCAAAAACTTCTAAAATATATCAACAACTGCTTGAGGATTATTTACAGGGTAACAGTTATGACTCAATTGGGAATTGGGTATTTTTTCCTTGGAATAATAACTTAGTTCACATCCTATGTGAATCTGAGTTTATAGAAGTACGCACGAATAGAAATAAATATAAGATTACCCACGAGCAACAAGTACTGCTTTCTACAAAAAAAGTTGGGGTAATTGGATTGTCGGTTGGAAAGACCGTGGCGATTACAATGGCAATGGAGCGAATGTTTGGAGAAATAAGACTTGCCGATTTTGATGAAATTGAATTAAGCAACCTTAATAGGATACGAACAAGCTTGATTAATATGGCGACAAACAAGTCTATTATCGTGGCGCGGGAGATTGCTGAATTTGATCCATACCTAAAAACAGTTGTTTATGAAGATGGAATAACGGAAGAAAACATCGATGATTTTTTTAGCCTTGATGGTAACCTCGATATGTTGGTTGAAGAATGTGACGGCCTTGATATAAAAATTATTGCCCGTCAAAAGGCAAAGAGTCTTGGCATTCCCGTGGTTATGGAAACAAATGACCGAGCAATGCTGGACATTGAGCGATTTGACCTTGAACCTGAGCGACCAATTCTTCATGGACTTGTAGAGAATCTTGACGTTGAAACGCTGAAAACGTTGAAAACGAATGAAGACAAGGTGCCTTATATGTTAAAGATGATAGGTATCGATGATACTAGTGTATCCTTACGAGCTTCAATGTTAGAAATTGAACAATCGATTTCAACATGGCCTCAGTTAGCGAGTTCTGTTGTAACTGGAGGTGGTTTAGTAGCAAGTATCTCAAGGCGAATACTCCTTGGAGAAAATGTGCTTTCAGGTAGATACTATTCTGACTTCGAAACAGTGGCAAGTGACACAAGTAGTAAAAGCCAAATTACGTATCACAAAGATGCAGTCATTACACCCATAGATTATAAGAAATTAATCGAATCTGTTGATGTGCCCAGTCACCCGGGTCAGATAGAATTGAGTGAATCACAGTTAAAGCAGTTGGTTGACGACATCTTAATTGCGCCATCGGCAGCAAACAATCAACCATGGACTTGGCTGTATAAAAACGGTCAACTTTTTTTATATCACAATACGTCAAGAGGAAAATCCTATTGGGATCAAGAACACATTGCCGCAGCGCTTAGTTTAGGGTGTGCTCTTGAAAATTTAAAAATTTCATCAACGGCTTTAGGTGTTAAACTGCATAGTATTATAAAACCCAACAATTTAGGAATTCCAGACAAACCCATTGGGCATTTCTGGTTTGAGCAGCCCAAAAGTCCGATTGTACGAGATGAACTATTCCCATACTTAACAACAAGAAGAACAAATCGCCTAAATATTGAATCTCATCCAATTGAAAACCAGGATTTCGAGACAATTAGACGTTACGGAGATTCAAGTCCTTTTAAATTTATCGTTATAGAAGAGAATGACCTTAAATCCAAAATAGGTGAGCTTTTAGGTCAGTTAGAACAAATTCGATTAGTTAATCCTAATGGACATCGAGATTTCGTGAATGAAGTAAGGTGGTCGAAAGAAGAGGCTCGTGCCAAACGAGATGGAATTGATATTAACACAATTAACTTAACGGCAACTGAACACGCAGGTTTCACAATATCTAAAAACAGTGAAGTCGTTCAGAAGCTGCGTCAGTGGAAAGGTGGTTCTGGGTTTGGCGATATAATTACAAAAGGAATCGACTTAAGTCCAGGGTTGGTAATAATGTATGGTGATAGTTTCGAGAATAGTACCAAGCTAAAAGCAGGTCAGTTATTCGAAAGACTTTGGTTAACACTGACGAAACTGAAATTAGAAATGCACCCATTGACTTCGATTGCAGTGCTTCCTAACGTTGCCAAAATGGAATCGAGCACAATTTCTGACTATGAAAGAAACAAATTAAATCAAATTAATGATTCACTAATTCAGCTACTGAAAATTCCTGCGAACAGTCGGTTCTTTATGGCTTTCCGTCTATTCAAAGGGGAAAACTCACCAGTTACAGCCTTAAGACTAGACAAAACATCTTGCTTCTATCAACATTCTAAATAATACTAATGGTAATTTCAGAGACTCCAGAAATAGCGGTAAAGACCTTCACGGTAAAATGCTTTAGAGCTATTGACCATATTGACCTCTGTAATGAGTATGTTGAAGGACACGTAAAAGTTCTAAAAGATTATGGAGTAACTTCTGTTAAATCGAGTAATCCAAGCTGGATGCACAATCCCAACACGTACTGTGTTGTGGCAATTCGTAGTGGTGAAATGTTGGGAGGAATTCGCATTCAAAAAGCAAATGGCAACATTTTACTTCCAATGGAAGAAGGCGTGTCTAAAGTAGACCCGACGGTAACTGACGAAATTTCACGAAATATTGAACTAGGATGTGGTGAGCAATGTGGGTTGTGGAACTCAAAAGACATTAGAGGATACGGAATAAGCTGGGTACTTGTTAATGCTTCAATTGCAATACTTCCACAACTAGGTATTAAAAAGCTCTATGGTCTAGCATCAGATTATAGTATGTTTCTTTTTTCACCTGCAGGTTTCGTTATTCAAAAACAATTTGGACAAAATGGAGACTTTAATTACCCCACGGAAAAATATATAGCGCGGGTTGTTTCCATACAAGACTGTGATACACTGCCAACTACTGGTAAAAGAGAGCTGGACTTCATTAAAGAAATTCGCCAAAATCATGTGTTCAAACGATCCTTATTAGTAAATCAAATAAAATTAAATCTCAGTTTTCAACTAAACGTGGAACATGCTTAAACAAAACATCATATCTATTTTGTTATTTGCATTTACAAGTGCATTTTGTCAAGCACAAAATCTGCAAATTCTTGATGAAAATTCGTACGACTTGCGTTGTAAAAATTTCATTTTCTATGAAGACCCCACTGGCAATCTGAAATACGAAGACATTAAGTCTTTACCAAACGATAGTTTCAAAATATATGACAAGAATGTCATGAACTTTAGTTTTAGCACTAGCACGTTTTGGTTAAAAGCGGAGGTAGTAAATAAAACTGATAAAGAAAATTTCTTGTTTGAAATAGGACAAACGAATACTGATTATGTTGGATTTTACGCCAACGGGAAGTCCTACTTTACTTCCATAAACGCCCCATTTTATGAACGACTAATTCACGATCCAAAGCCAATATTTCCCGTAGAAATCTTACCTGGAAAGACGGAAGTAGTATTCGCTGAAATTAAAGGAAAAGACGAGTTGGTCGTGCCAATTCACATTGGCTCAAAAGGTTCAATCACGTCAAAAAGTCACACTAGGCAATCTCTATTTGCCCTTTTTGTTGGAATTTTTGTGGTAATGATTCTCTATAACTTGTTTCTTTTTATCTCATTACGAAGCACCATTTACTTTTTGTATGTCTTATATATCGTCCCTCTTTTTATAGGTCAATCATCGTTGTTAGGGTATTCCAATCAATTTTTTTGGCCCAATTCCGCAGTTATTCCTGATCAAGCAGTAACTGTCTTTCCACTATTAACCATAGTATTTGGGCTACTTTTCGCCTCAAGATTTATCTCTCTTCGTCGTCATATGGCTTGGGCTATGTGGCCAATCAATATATTTATTGGGGTTAGTTTAATGGGTGTCGTATTATCCCTTTTTGGATATACAACTGCTGCATCTGTTATTCTAAATGCAAATGGAATGGTTTCAGCGCTCTTTCTAATTGGTGTCTGCGCAGTACTATCACGTCGAAAAGTTAATTCCGCCAAGTTTTTGCTAATGGCATGGACGATTTTTTTAATTGGTGTAATCCTTTATGTGATGCACAGTCTAAACGTTATCGGCTATAGCTTCTTAACGAATTACTCGATGCCAATTGGTTCTGCATTCGAGACGGTATTACTATCGTTTGCCTTGGCGGATCGTATTAACACTTTAAAAAAGCAACGAGAAGAATCGCAACGTCTTATGTTAATGGAGGTTAAAAAGAACAATGATTTAACCCGAAATCAAAACAAAATTCTGGAAGATAAAGTAAAGAAAAGAACTGAAGAGTTAGAAATAATGAATTCGGATCTACAAACCACGTTAGTCAATTTGAAATCAACTCAAGGCCATCTTGTTGAGGCCGAGAAAATGGCTTCGTTAGGTCATTTAACAGCTGGAATTGCCCATGAAATAAATAATCCAATTAACTACGTATCTTCCAATGTTGAGCCGCTTAGACAAGATTTGAACGATATTTTAACTGTATTAAACGGGTATAAAACCATCGCTGAGTCTAGTAATGACGAACAGTTACAAGCAATATTAAAAAAAGAAAAAGAGCTCGATTTAGATTACTCGATTAAAGAAATGCACGAGTTACTTGGAGGAATTGAAGAAGGTGCAAAAAGAACTTCTGAGATTGTTATCGGGCTGAAAAATTTCTCTAGAACTGACGAAGATGAAGCACAAAGTGCAGATATTAATAACGGTCTGCGTTCAACCATTACAATTCTTAAGAGTGAAATGAAAGGTATTGAGTTAATTACAGAACTTGGCTCAATTCCTCACATTAAATGTTATCTTGGTAAACTAAATCAAGTGTTTATGAATTTAATGGACAATGCTATTGATGCCATTCGTGAACGACATTCCGATTTGACTGAAGGTACAATAAAGGTTACATCGTCTCACACAGATAAAGAGGTAATTATTACTATTGAGGACAATGGTATGGGAATGAATGAAGAAATAGCAAATAGTATTTTTGACCCATTTTATACAACAAAAGAAGTAGGCAAAGGAACGGGTCTTGGTTTATCAATAACGTATGGAATTATCGAAAAGCACAACGGCCAAATATCAGTTTCCAGTAAACCAAACGAAGGATCCACATTTACAATTCAATTACCAATAGACAGTGAATAAACAATACATCTTATATGTAGACGATGAGGAACCAAATTTGGTCGCATTTCGTGCAATTTTTCGTCGCGAGTTTAATGTCCTGACTGCTACCTCTGCTGAGGAAGGCCGGCAAAAGCTTGACGACAACCCAGAAATTAAAGTCGTAATAAGTGACTACCTCATGAAAGGTATCACTGGAATTGAGTTTTTTGAGAGTATTCTAGAAAAACACCCCTATATCATTCGTATCATCCTGACTGGTTTTGCTGATCAAACCGCAATGCTTGATTCCATAAATAAAGCACGTGTTTATCGCTTTTTAAGCAAACCATGGAACGAATATGATTTGCGTCAAACCATTTTATCGGCGATAGAATTATACGACGCACGAAGGGATATCGCAAAACACCAAAAAGATATTGAAACATCGTACATTGACTTAAATCAATTTGTGCATAAAGCATCGAATGAAATGCGTAGTACACTAGTTTCGATGCACGGAATTGTTCGGTTAGCCAAACTCGAGAACCCAGCACCTGAGTTAATGTCTTACTGGCCAATTCTAGAAAAAGGAATTTTACAAATTGACCTTCAACTGCGAAACATTATCGAACAATATGAAGCAAACCAAAAAATTGGAACGCTGAATCAAGTCGATTTCGAACAGTTGCTAAATAGATGTTTAAAGGCACTGGAAGGATTCCAAGACCTTAGTAATATTACTATCAAGTCTGTAATTCGAACTGTCGAACCTTTCTATAATGATCAATTTAGAATTCAACTAGTCCTTAGTAACTTATTGAATTATGTTGGTGAGCAAATAAATCCTGACAAAGGAACTATAAACCTTGATATAGAAATTATAGACGCTCCAGGCGGCGTATTAATCCTTTTTACCGATGATGGAATGGGAATGGATAATGAAGAGCTAGAAGGGTTATTCGAGCTTATAATATCAAAAGGTAATAGTCAGGATATAAGTTTATATCTCGTAAAACAAGCTATTGAAAATATGCAAGGAACAGTTGAGGTTACTTCAATAGCTGGCGAGGGAACAAGTTTTAATATTTTTATTCCAAACAAAAAGAAAGAAATACATGCGAATAGCACTCATTGACGACAATGAAATTGACATTTTTGTAAACAAAAAACTAATCGAAACTTCTGACATACAGGCGGAGTTAGTCGCTTACAACAATCCTTTAGATGCATTACAAACATTAGAAAAAGAATCAATTGATGTTGTAATTGTTGACAACCAGATGCCTGAAATATCTGGTCATGGTTTTCTTGAAAAGCTTATTGATTTTAGGATTGCAACTCCTACAATGATTGTTCTAACCGCAAGTGTGCATGATGAGTTAAGACTTAAATATGAATCATTACATCCCGATATACTTCTTTGGGAGAAGCCTCTGAATGTTGAAAACCTGAACTCACTTCTTGCGAAGATTTAACCTTTGTAACTTTTTTTCAAGACCAACTCGTTTTAACCAAAACGGTAGTACCATCACGCCAATAATTATATACGGATAGTAGGTTATCAACCTCCATAGAATTGATAGGTGTCTTGATATTGTTTTCGTTGGTAGATAAGGCCCCATAAAAGCTGGAAAAATCAATTCAGCAATCCCACTTCCTCCTGGCGTTATTGCAATCATTAACAAAATCCACATCACCAATTGTTTTCCAAAAATTACCCAATGTTCACTAGCTTGAACGTGATTTAGTAGCATGATTAGACAGTTTATTACCAAAAATCTTGCTGTCCATGTTATTGCCGTTGCAAGACTACTTTTAAACCAAAAAGAGAATGGCTTCTGTTTAAACTCATTGGATGCTATTAGAAGATCATCGCTGAATTTTTCTGCCCTCTTTTTAAATCGTCGTAAAATTGGTAGTCGAACGACGGTTACAATTATTTGCTTTGCAATTTGAGGTTTTATAAACAACGCAAACCCAAGAAAGATAGTCCATCCCAGTAAAAAAAAGTATCCACTCCAAAATAGGTTTCTTAAATTTTCCGTATTTATAACACTTGGAAACGACGCCTCTGCAAACGACGGAAAAAGAGTCGTCTCCGTAATCGCCCAAAAGGCTATTGGCGTCATTATCATATAATACATTTCATCAAGGAAAGACGTGATTAATACGATCGCTGTAGTAGTGCCAGAACGCAGTTTTTCTTGTGCCATAATTAACACAGCAGCGGCGGTGCCTCCAATTGCCCCTGGAGATATGGCAGAGGCAAATTCCCAAAGCATAATGATCTGGAAGCATTGCTTCCATGTAAGCCGATTTGAAGATAAAATGCGAATTCGAAGGATGTACCCCATATCTCTAACAACCATTAAGGCTATGGCAGCTAAAAACCAGACAATGGCTCCTTTGGTCCATTCGATCTCTGAAAAGCTCTCAGACCAATTTGCGTCGGTGCCAAAAACAAAATACAATGACACCCCTAGCCCCAGTATCAATGGAATTAGTATCCTTCGAAGTTTGAAGTATTTTAGTATGTCAGTTGACGCTGACACTTTTACTATTTTCCTTGTCCAAGTGAGTATGCTCGTTGTCCGTTAATGATATTCAAAAATTCTGTCGATGAAATATCAATTACGCTACCTAATACTTTAATCGCATTCCAATAGTCGTCTTTGCTTTTCGTTTCTCCAGTGATTCTAGCACCATAACCAGTACTGCACTCGGTATAGACCGATGCTTCTGGCCAAACTACTGTACCTCGATTGGTTAAAGAAACTAATTTCATCCCATTCGGTAAAACATCTTGTATTTTTTTAGCAATGTCTTCTGCTTGAAACGATGATTGCAAAAAGATATCTATTCCTACAACTTCAATTTCCGCAGGTGCACCAACCATAACACGCTGTTTTTCTGGTTTTTGAGGTAATTTGAAATCTGATTTATCATCTGTCTTTCTTAGTTCTACCTTCGTAGGGAATTTGCCTAAGTTGCTAATAATTGCTTCTGCGAATTCTGTTGTATTTGCTGACTTGGTTGATCGATCTCCAAAATCACCTGTATGAACGCCGTTTTCGATGGTGTACAATAATGCACCTTCAATAGCTCTAGCTTCTTTAAGTAAACCAATATGTCTCAACATCATAATCCCACTCATTAACAGAGATGTTGGGTTTGCAATATTTTTCCCAGCGATATCTGGTGCTGTTCCATGCACTGCTTCAAAAATCGATATGTTGTCACCCACATTTGTAGAAGGTGCAAATCCAAGACCTCCAACAAGCCCCGCACACAAATCCGAGACTATGTCGCCTTGCAAGTTTGTTAAAACAACAACCTCAAAATCTTGCGGGTATTGAACCAGTTTCATGCAAAGTGCATCCACAATTACATCCTCAGCAATGATATCAGGATATTGCTTGCTGATTTCATAAAAAACTTCAAGAAATAAGCCATCGGTTAATTTCATGATGTTGGCTTTATGTCCGCATGTAACCTTTTTGAACCCTTCCTTTTTAGCCATTTCAAAGGCAAACCGTACAATTTGCTCACAGCCTTGGCGTGTAATAAACCGTCTGCTTAGCGCAACATCATTGCTCAACATATGTTCTATTCCACCATAGGTATCTTCGATGTTTTCACGAATCACTGTGATATCGATTGGTATGCCTGCTTTTGAATAAACTGTGTCAACACCTTCGATGGTCCTAAAATGTCTACGATTGGCATAGGTGCTCCAAACTTTTCGAGCTGTTACATTAATGCTCTTTACACCTTTTCCTTTTGGGGTTTCCATAGGTCCCTTAAATAAAATACCGTTTCGTTCGATACTTTGCATTGCTTCAGGCATCATTCCGTTTCCAAAACCTTGGTCATAGTAAGATTTACCCATCCCTATTATTTCATAATCCAAGGGAACATTAGCTGCATTAAATATGGATAAAACTGCATCCATTATCTCTGGTCCTATGCCGTCTCCTTTTGCTACTGAAATGGTTACTTTGCTCATAAATGTGTTCGTGATTGTATGTTTCACAAAGGTAGTTTTTTTGAGTGTCCTTAACCATTCTTTACCTCATTTACAGTCAGGAAATAATCTGTTAATTATCAGGTCATATTAGGGTGTAATTATTTTTAATTAATCTAAATAAACATCACATTTGCACCAATGCTTTTAAGCGAGATTGATTTAGGGGTAAAAATGTCCATTACAGGAATTGAACCCTGTGCGTTCAAAGAAAAATTGATGGAAATGGGTTGTATTCCAGGAGCGTCAATTACCCTGACAATGATTGCTCCGATGGGCGACCCGCTTGCGTTTAATCTTGAAGGTTATTGTTTAAGCATGAGGCGATCCGAAGCAAAATACATTATTGTTGAACCCAAGCTTGATGAAGGTAAATAGGTCAAATTTAGTTGTCGCTTTATCTGGGAATCCAAATTGTGGCAAAACGTCGCTTTTTAATCATCTTACTGGATTACAACAAAAAATATCTAACATTCCAGGAACCACTATCGAGCGCAAAAGCGGTTGGTACACTTACGACAATGATAAAATTCAGTTAATTGATACTCCTGGCACTTACAGCATTAAACCAAAATCAAAGGATGAAGAAGCGGCCTTAGAGTTATTTCAACCTAATCATTCTGAAGCGCCAGACGTGATTGTCTACGTTGCTGATGCGCAAAACTTAAAGAGGCACCTTTTTTACTTTAGCCAGCTTGCAGAACGCAATATCCCAATGGTTCTGGCTATTAACATGCTAGACATAAGCAAAGCACAAGGAATTGAAGTTAACACAAACAGGTTGCAGAAAGAATTGGGTATACCTGTTGTTGAAACAAATGCTCGTAAAGGAATTGGCCTAACTCAACTTAAGGAAGCGATACATGGTCAACAATTTAAATGTCACTATTCATTCACCGACACAAGTGATAATGACCAAATAATTCAAAGATATAACCGAATCGATTCTCTTTTAGAAAAAGTGCTAACTCAAAAGACCAAAAATGCTCTTTTTACAGAAAAAATTGATCCGATTTTAACACACCCAGTGTGGGGTTATCTCATATTTATCGGGGTTTTACTGGTCGTCTTTCAAAGCGTATTTATGCTGGCTGAATACCCCATGACGCTTATTGAATCTGGATTTGATCTTGCTGGAAATGCATTACTTGACATTTTGCCAAACAACTGGATACGAAGTTTATTAGTTAATGGGATTGTTGCGGGTCTCGCTGGCGTTGTTGTTTTCATTCCACAAATCGCTATACTCTTCTTCTTTATGGGTATCATGGAAGACACTGGATATATGTCTCGTGTAAGTTTCATTATGGACAAAATTCTAAGGGGCCTAGGCCTAAGCGGAAAGTCTGTAGTTCCATTAATTTCTGGTGTTGCATGTGCCATTCCAGCTATAATGGCAACCCGTAATATTGAAAATTGGAAGGATCGAATTATAACAATTTTGGTAACTCCGCTCATGAGTTGCTCTGCTCGATTGCCCGTATATACGTTACTAATTTCTATTGCTGTTCCAGACACATATGTCTTAGGTGTAATTAGTTTAAAGGGTCTTTTACTTCTCGCAATGTACTTGATCGGAACCATTGGAACCGTTGTAGCGGCAGTAATATTTAAATTTATTATTAAACAGAAAAGCCTAAACTACTTTATCATGGAACTTCCAATATACCACAGTCCTCGGTGGAAAAATATTGGATATCAAGTATGGTCTAAAAGCTTGAGTTTTGTGAAGGAGGCTGGTAAAGTAATACTCATAGTTTCTGTGGTATTATGGTTTCTAGCCAGTTATGGCCCAAAGTCAGAAAAAGCCTTTTCTATTCAAGAGACACAAAACTTAGAAGAGTCGTATGCTGGCAAATTTGGTAAAGTAATAGAGCCAGCAATAAAACCTATTGGGTTTAACTGGAAAATTGGCATTGCCTTGTTAACATCATTCGCTGCGCGTGAAGTTTTTGTAGGTACTATGAGTACAATTTACAGTGTCGACGATGAGGAGGATGTTATTAATATTCGAAAGGAGATGATGGCCGAACGAGACCCAATTACAAACAAACCTGTTTACAGTCTTGCAGTTGTGTTGAGTTTAATGATCTTTTATGCATTCGCAATGCAATGTATGAGCACACTAGCTGTGGTTTACAAGGAGACAAAATCTATAAAGTGGCCACTTATTCAACTTGGATATATGACAGCCCTTGCATACGTTTCAAGTTTTATTGTATTTAATCTGTTTCGCTAACCCAATCGATAAATTCAGTGATAACTGAAACCGCTTTTGTTGGATTTTCAAACAACGATAAATGTCCCACATTATCTAGAACCTTTAACATGGACATATTGCAACTTGCAGCTTGAGTTAATATTTCATCAAATTGAATAAAGCTATCATCTCTCCCAACTAGCCATAGAAAAGGTACGTTAAATGTTGGAAGTAACATTCTATAGTCACTACGATTTATCATAGCTTTGCTGGCTGCAATTACACCTTCAGACCGCGTATTCTTAACTAAGTCGTAGGCTTGCTTCAAGACAGCTTCGCTGTTCGTTTTTGCGCTAATTAATTGTTTAGAAAACTCCTTTAGGAACGGTGCTGTTCCATGTTCTTGAACAAAGTTGATAAGCTTGTTTCGGTTTTCTATTTTGAATGCATCGTCAGACTGGGCGTGAGAATGGATCATTCCAACTGCTTGTACCATTGATGGGTAGTGCGACAGAATATCTAGAATTACATAGCCTCCCAATGAGTGACCCAAAAATATAGCGGTGGTCAACTTGTTTTCTTGACAGAATCCAACCACATCGTCTGCCATCTCAGTAATCGAATTAACAACTTTAGTATTTACTCCAAAACCTGGTAAATCGACAGCAAAAACCCTATGGCCCAAATCGGTAAGGTGGTCTTTAGTGCCCTCCCACATTTTCGAAGTCTCACAAAAACCATGAAGTAACACTAAATCTGCCATATCCAAAAAAAAACTCCTGCCAGTGCTGACAGGAGTTCAAATTTATGTGATATTTTTCCTTTAGAAAAAGTTATATCGTTTGTCTACGATTTCACCTTTTTCTCGTAACGCATTTTTAACCGATTCTCCAACTGATTGAACCACTCGGTCTTTCAACTGACGTTGCATGTCTTCGGCAACATACATATTTCCATTGTCTACTTCTACTTGGTCGCTACCATAAACAACATAAACGCCACTGACACCTTTAATAGGCTCAGAAACCGCACCTTTTGCTGTCCCTAAAATAGTCCCAGCTACTTGTGGCTCAGCACCTATTCCTGAAACTTGTGCAGATAACATATTTACCGCAGGAACCGTAATTACCGTTGAATTCAGTTTTGTAGCTAAATCTTGAGCTGAAGCCGCAGAAGCTAACGCATTTTTCAATTTCTCACTAAGTTGTTCCGCCTTCTTATCTTTAATGTAATCAGATACTAACTGCTCACGAACATCTTCAAGTGTAGCCGTTCCTTTTTCTCGTATTCCTGTGCATTTTGCAACGATGTAACGATCTTGTAAGTTAATTACATCAGATACATCACCAACTCTTGTCTTATCATTAAACAACCACTTTGCAACCTCTTTAGGGTTTGGTACACCTTGAATAGTTGGGCTACTTAAAGTGATTTTTGAAGCTTCACGAACATTCTGACCTTCACCTTCAACAACTGCAGCAAAATCAGCGTCGTTTTGTGACTTAAACTGAATTTCTCCAGCTAATCTTTCAACCGCTCTATCTGTTTCTCCACCTGGCACTACTGGTCTTTCAAACGCAGCAAACTGTACCAATTTCTGTGACGGTCCATCAGTAACATTAACGATGTGGTACCCTTTGTTTGATTTAACAATTGAATAGCTTCCAACACTAGAAGATAAAATTTTATCCTTGACTTCTTGTGGAACTTGCATGTTGAAACCGTCTTTTTGAATCCAACCTAGATCACCACCCTTGCTTCCTGTTTGGTCGTAATTATCTTTAGCCGCTTCTTCAAATGTTATTTTTCCTGATCGAATATCAGCAAGAGTTGATTTAGCAGTTGCTTCTGCATCTTCTCCTGCGGCAACTAGTACGTGGCGCGCTCTCATTACTGAAATACTATCATCCTTGATTCCAGTTACCTTGTACAACCCAAACATTCCGTTATTGTACATCAATTCCGTTACAGAACCAGAATCAGCAGTAAATAAGAAGTCTTCTACCTCTGATGGTAGGTCAGTCATTCCTCTTCGAACATATGTCCCGTTAAACGGTCTAGCTGATCTGTGTTTAGCAACAAAATTGCTATCCTTTTTCTCGTTTATAAAACTAGAGCGTAATTTTTGAACGCTGCTTTTCACACTAGCCGTATCGGCTGCAGTTGGGAAGACATTTAGAACAACAAAGTCAATGTCTCGTGACGCTAATTGTTGATAGTCATTTTCATGATCTCTTAGGTATGATTTTAAATCACTGTCGTCATACGTAACAGATGAATCAGAAATAGATGCATATGGCAATCCAACCACTTCTGCGCTTTTCTTGAAATCTTCCAAGTCAAACTCCCGACGTGCATCTAGTTTAGTTACGTAGATACCAGCTTTTACCATGTTTTCATATTTCGCCCCTTCACGGAACTCACGCATTGGCTTTTCTAAGAAGTTCAAGTAATTTTTATACTTCTCCTCATCTTCTTGCATGTCAATTTCGATAAATTGACGAAGCATATTTGGATCAAATTCATTTGTTTCAGGATTCGTAAAATTACGAACTACCATTTGGTCTGGATTTTCTCCAAACAATGCGTCCTGCAACTCTGCAGATCCCATTTTAATGCCAAGAGCTTCGTGCTCTACTTTAATGATTTTTTCTTGAATTATTTGATTCCAAGCTTGCTCTCTTAACTGCTCTTCATCGAAGTTGGATCCTTGGTACATTACCTTTAACTCCTCAACCCCTTTCTGCAATTCATCGTATTGAACCTTTTCTCCTGCGATTTCTCCAACCACATTCTGCGATCCGCCAAAAGATGTTCCACTTTTGAAAAAATCAGTTAATACAAATGCCAACATGGCTGCACCAATTACAAACAACAAACAACCTGTCTGTTTTTGAATTTTTAATATAACCCCAGTCTCTTCGTTTTTATTCTTCGCCATTTTTTTAAAAATAGTCCGCAAAATACGGTTTTTTACGAGTAAAAGTCAATGCTTCAATGTGAATTTGATTCTGCAAACTAAATGTGGAGTGCCGTAAATACAACACTCTTACTGTCAACATATTACAATTATTCAATTGTCACGCTCACCTCATTTGTATCTTGATTTAATTTGTCAGTCGATTTAATCACGATTCGTATTCTACGCTTTTGCGTCGCTTTTATGTGTTTTTCCGTTACTCCTTGCATTCCTGGGCGATGTTTTACATCGAACGTATCGACTCTTTTTACCTTTTCCTTTTTACTGAAAAACCTCCTTTTGTAATAAGTAACTGTTCCTTCAATCGGGGTTGTAAATGCAATATAGATTGAAGGTTTCTTCTCTTCATGCGATACATATGTTTGTATTTGCCCTACCTGATGAATTGGAAACAGGTTCTCCAGTTCCGACTCCATGATTACTCGAGAGTACACCGCTGGTGCCCCTTTGTAACTTGCCCAAATCATAGCAATTTTACCCGCATGAAAATCAATATCTGTATAATCTCCTGAAAACTTGTCTTTTCCAATATGTCCCGATATCAAATTGTTCATGCGATAATCTGTAAAACTCGCCCCACCATCATCGCTTACTGAAACATACACATCGTTAAATACATTATTTGCGCTTCCTCGCCGGTCATAGTAACCAACGGCCAAATGACCAGTTGTCTGATCTATCGCAACATTTGGCAAATATTGGCTGTATTCATTCCCTTCTGAATCATTGTGCACTCTTATGGGATTACTCCATGTTGTACCTTGATCATCCGAAAATGATAAAAATACATCTGCATCACCGTATATATCATCACCCCAAACTAAATATAATCTGCCAGTGTACGGTCCGTTCGAATTATCTACTACCAAAAACGGCATGCCATTGCTGCGATATACATGTGGGATGTCCATTGCCCAACCACTTTGCTGATCAAAAACTATTTTGTCTTTCCCCCAGGTTTTTCCGCCATCTACACTTTTGTCGAAATATAGCTTATGGTGACCTGCCCAAACACAATAAATTTCCCCATTTACCCCAACCGCTGTTGTAGCTCCTTCCAACGTATGATCATCGTCAACGGCGTTACCAATAGTATCTGAAATTGTTATGGCATCTGACCATGACTGGCCCTTATCTTCTGACTTTGAAAACTGAATTCTACTTTTATGCTTTTTCTTTTTACTGTTGATTTTGTCAAACTCGGTCCATGTTAGGTACACGTTTCCTTTAAAGTTATCAGAATAATCATCAGAACTCAACCACGGTTTGTCTTGCATTTTGGGCTCGTTCAAACCCGCATAGCTTCCGTCATTAAAGGTTTTTCCGCTATCTAATGATGTCTGCACAACAATCCTATCGATAAAACCGTAGTCCTTGTTTTTTCCTTGCGTACGCGACAAATGAGCAAAATAGATGACTCCATCAATATCGCTATGTAACACCGGATCACCCCAAATACCATACGTCGATTGTAACATCTTGTTATCCCATGTTTTGCCACCATCAGCAGAAACAAAATGATAATTAATGTTTGCTCCCGCTACTACTGTATTTGAGTCTATCTTACTTATGCAAATACTTGGTTCATTGGGATAATATCCCTCAGAAACAGGAGAGTTCACTTGAACTTCATTTTGCTGAGCATGAGACATCAAAGCAAACAAACACAAAATAATAACTCCTATTCTTTTCATAATATGATTTAGTTTACGACCTATTAAATAATAACCGTTCGCCTTTTTTTGATTCGTCAAAACTTCCATTATCATAAGCCAAATGGCCACTAACAAATGTTTTTTCTATTGTGTGATGAAAGGTAGTTCCTTCTAATGGTGACCAGCCACATTTGTACAATACATTGTCTTTTGCAACTGTCATTTGCGCATTGGGATTCACCAAAACTAAATCCGCCCAATATCCTTCCTTTACATACCCCCTGCGGTCTATTTCGAAAAGCTCCGCTGGTTTATGACACATTCTATGGATTACCTCTTCAACGGTTATTTTACCATTTTTCGCATGCTCCAACATTAACTGTAAACTGTGTTGAACCAAGGGCAGTCCGGATGGTGCTTTAAGGTATTTATTCTGCTTTTCGTCCCACGTATGTGGTGCATGATCGGTTGCGATTACATCAAATTTTCCATCTCTTAAGGCTTGCCAAAGTGCCTCCTGATCATCTGGGTTTTTAATAGCTGGGTTACATTTAATCTTAGAACCCATTTCATCATACTGTGTAGAGTTGAATGACAAATGATGAACGCAAACTTCTGACGTAATATTTTTTGTTTTGTAATTGTCTCCAGCGTGAAACAAAGCGATTTCGTCTGCCGTTGAAATATGTAAAATGTGAATTCTCGTTCCGTATTTGTTTGCTAACTCAACGGCTTTACTTGAAGACAACAAACAAGCTTTATGATTTCGAATGATGGGATGCTCACTAAACGGAATTTCCTCCCCATACTCATCAATTGCTTTTTGAGTATTCTCTTTAATCGTTTGTTCATCTTCACAATGCAATGCAATAATTGTTGGTGCATTGGCAAAAATCCTTGACAAAATATGATCATCATCTACCAGCATATCGCCGGTACTGCTGCCCATAAAAATCTTTATTCCACAAACAGTTCGAGGATCTGTTTTTATAATCTCATCATAATTGTGGTTGGTCGTTCCCATAAAAAACGAATAATTAGCTAATGATGTTTTGGAGCCGATTTGGTACTTCTCCTTCAACAACTCTTGAGTAGTTGCTTGTGGGTTTGTATTTGGCATTTCCATAAAACTGGTAGTACCACCAGCTACAGCAGCTTTTGCTTCTGTATAAATATTCGCCTTGTGGGTTAAACCTGGTTCGCGAAAATGAACCTGATCATCTATAACTCCTGGAACCAGCCATTTCCCAGCTGCGTCAATGATCTCTGCTGTTGAACTGCTTACATTATTACCTACTTTTTGAATTAAGCCATCCTTTATTAATACATCAGATTCTATTCGTTTATGTTGGTTGATAATGGTTGCATTTTTTATTAGATACTCCACGTCTATACTTTTTTGAATTTGGACAAAGTTAAATTATATACCCACATTCAAGAACTTCAGGAGTGCCAAAATCCACAATCGAAAAATAATATTGTATCAACCAACAACAACGCTTATTTTTCGCCTCCTATGTCAGACAAAAAACTCTTCCTTTTGGATGCATATGCTTTAATTTTTAGAGCGTATTATGCATTTATAAAAAATCCTCGAATTACGAGTTATGGATTAAACACATCAGCAGTTTTTGGGTTCACCAATGCGCTTTTAGACATTTTACAAAATCAAAAACCAACACATATTGCTGTGGTATTTGATCACAAATCAGAGAACGTTCGTAAACAAGAATACCCGTTGTACAAGGCGAATCGCGACGAAACTCCAGAAGATATTAAACTATCTGAGCCTTTTATTCGAAGAATTATTGAGGCATTCAACATACCATTACTTGAGGCAGAAGGCTATGAGGCAGATGATGTAATTGGTACCTTGGCACGACAAGCGGAAGAAGCAGGGTTTATTACCTACATGATGACTCCAGACAAGGACTTTGGACAATTGGTTACCGAAAAATCATTAATGTACAAACCCGCACGTTCTGGCAACAAAGCAGAGGTATGGGGACCAGCCGAAGTGTGCGAAAGGTTTCAATTAGATAACACCATGCAGGTGATAGACTATCTAGGTTTAATGGGTGATGCAGTCGACAATATACCAGGAGTTCCAGGAGTCGGACCAAAAACTGCGAGCACATTACTCAAACAGTATGGGAGTATGGAAAACCTGTACGAACACACCCATGAACTAAAAGGAAAACTCAAAGAAAAGATCGAAGACAATAAGGAGCAAGCGTTTTTAAGTAAGAAATTAGCAACCATTCTATTAGATGCTCCAGTGGAGTTTAATGAAGAAAGCCTTTTGGTTGAAGACCCAAATAAAGATGCAATAAAAGCGATATTCGAAGAGGTAGAATTTAAAACTCTGTTTAAACGAGTTTTGGGTGAATCAGCTGAATTCGTAAGAAGTGGAGGACAACAATCGTTGTTTGCAAATATGCCAACTACAAGTACTCAATCTAGTGCATCGAAAGTAGCTAAAGAGTTCTCTGGGATTCAAACAATAGACGACGTAAAACACAACTATGAACTTGTCGATACAGTGGAAAAGCGCAAAAGTTTATTAGCTAAATTGTTAAAACAAAAAACCGTTTGTTTTGATACTGAAACTACAAACCTTGACCCGTTGTTGGCTAATATTTTAGGTTGTGCATTTTCATTCGAAGAGCATACTGGTTACTATGTAAATTTTCCAAATGACTTTGAGGAAGCAAAAGCAATCTTAGAAGAGTTTAACCCTTTCTTTAGCAATACCGAAATAGAAATGGTTCTTCAAAATGCCAAGTATGATATTAAAGTACTGTGGAATTATGGAATCGAAGTAAACGGAAAAGTCTTTGACACTATGTTGGCGCACTATCTATTAGAGCCAGATCAGCGGCATAATATGGACTTTCTTGCAGAAAACTATCTTGGTTATCAACCAGTATCAATCACCTCGTTGATAGGTAAAAAAGGAAAAAACCAACTAACCTTTGACGTAGTTCCATTAGACAAAGCAACTGAATATGCATGTGAAGATGCGGATATAACCCTTCAACTAAAAAATCAATTTGAAAAGCAACTAATCACAGAAGAAGTTCGTTCCGTATTCGACCGAATCGAGGTTCCGTTGATAAAGGTCCTCGGCCGAATGGAACGCGAAGGTGTAAATGTGAACACCGAGTTTCTTGCGGCATACTCAAAGGAGTTAGAAACAGAATCTGCAGAGATTGAAAAAAGTATATATGATCAAGCAGGTGTGAAATTTAATATTGCTTCTCCCAAACAATTAGGTGAAGTTTTATTCGATCATTTGAAGCTTGATGCTAAGGCCAAAAAGACAAAAACTGGTCAATACAAAACGGATGAAGCAACGTTACAAAAGCTAGCTGACATTCACGCCTTACCTAAAATGATTTTGGAATTTCGTCATAATCAAAAACTAAAAAGCACGTATGTCGACGCAATACCGAGGCTGGTAAATCCAAATACGAACCGAGTGCATACCAACTTTGCGCAAGCGGTTGCATCAACTGGCCGGTTGAGCAGTACGAATCCAAACCTTCAGAATATTCCAATTCGCACAGATAAAGGGCGAGAAATACGAAAGGCATTTGTCCCACGAGATGAGGATCATATATTAGTGGCTGCGGATTACAGTCAAATTGAATTGCGGATTGTTGCCTCCATGAGTGGCGATGAAGCAATGTCTCAAGCATTTATTGACGGGTTAGACATTCATACGGCTACCGCCGCTAAAGTGTTTGATGTACCGTTGGAAGAGGTTACAAAAGACCAACGATACAAAGCAAAAAGTGTAAACTTTGGACTGATTTACGGTCAAGGAGCATCAGGTTTGTCGCAGAATTTAAAGATTAAACGAAGTGAAGCTCAAGAACTCATAGACGCGTATTTTGAGCAGTTTAGTGGCATAAAACGTTACATGGATGAAACCATTAAAAACTGTCGTGACTATGGCTATGTAAAAACATTGATGGGAAGAAAACGTCAAATTAGAGATATTAATTCACAGAATAGAACTGTAGTTGGTTTCGCTGAACGTAACGCAGTTAACGCACCAATTCAGGGTTCTGCAGCGGATATGATAAAGCTGGCAATGATTAATATTGATGCAGCTCTTCGATTACAAGGCTTTAAATCGAAAATGATTTTGCAGGTTCATGATGAATTGCTTTTTGACGTACATAAAGACGAGTTAGACCGTTTAAAAATGTTAATCAAACCATTGATGGAACATGCTATGCCACTTAAAGTGCCTACATTGGTAGAAATCGGTGAAGGTCAGAATTGGTTGGAAGCACATTAAGTATTGATGATTTTTGATTTCAGAATAAAAATTTATGAAGTGAGAAGAAAGAAGCCAGCCTGTCGGAGAGATAGGTCTGAAACGACATCTTTGAAATAGGTACATTTGATTATGAAGGAAAAACCGAATGTTGAGCCATCTATTTGGATAAAAGTGTATACCGGCACTTTTCTTATCTTGTCGTGGTTGTTATTCAGTGAGGAGTTAAACGCTTACCACAGCACGTTTTACTTAACATGGTTATTCATTACCTATTTAATTTTCAATGGTACAAATATTCTTTACATAACAAAGTATACAAAGGTTCTTTCAAACACCATTTGGCAAATAGTATTTATTCTATCCATGATAAATTTCGCGTTTCTTTTCATAGAGGACCTTAGTATATCAAAATTTCAAGAAGAGCCTTTGAGCAATATATTAGCTTACATCATGGTCATTCTAGTCTTTTTCCCATCACTCAGATTAGCCTATAAATTAAGTCATGGAATGTGTCAGAATACCCAGAATACAAATGACATCATCGATGATTCCATTGATTGACAGGTAAATAACAGATTTAGTATTTAACCTTTAGTTTTTTCAGAATAAAACTCATCAACCATGCTGGTCCAATCAATAAGAACTGAAGGTCTTCTAAAAAAGATGGTTTCCTCCCTTCAATTTTGTGACCGACAAACTGAAACACCCAAGCAACTGCAAAAATTCCAAAACTTACTAAAGCTAATGTCGAGTTACTGAAATCGACCAATCGAAAAATCACTCCATTACCCCAGAGGCAAAAAAGGCCCCACAAAACAAAGCCAATAGTCATAGGTTTTGACAACAGGAAATAATAAACTAAAGCTGCAATTAGTGCCGGCGTACCTAAGTTTAACCACATTGTTTTTTCAACCGAAGAAGTAAGAGGAATGGAGAATAATAACCCAACAAGACTGAAAAATATTGCTGGAACACAAACCCAATGAATTAGTTTGTTCGTGCTGTTTTGATGGCTTTCACCATATATATCTAAAAGTTGCTGAATCGATCTCATGTGCTATTAATAACACATGAAAAATAACTAAAATTTAGAAGTTTGACTAATATTCCAGAAGCTCCGTTAAGGCAGCTGCAACCTTTTCTCCATTTGGTAGCATTACTTTCTCCAGTCCCATATTTAATGGAACCGCTGGTGTGTCGATACTGCCAAGTACCTGAACTGGTGCGTCGAGATTTTCGAAACAGTTGCTCGAAATTCTTCCCGCAATTGCTTGTGCAAATGAGTTTGTAACCGTTTCTTCTGTTAATACTAAGATTTTTCCGTGTTTTCTAGCTTGCTCATAAATAGCCTCATCATCACATGGGCTCAAGGTTCGCAGATCCAAAATCTCGATTTGATTATTGAACTGTTTGGCAGCCGCTTTTGCCCAATAAACGCCCATTCCGTATGTTATTACTCCAACAGATTCGCCGTTTTCAATAGCTTCTTCCGATGCTGAATAAGCTATTCTAGCCTTGCCTAATGGAATCATGTAATCATCACTAGGTTCTGGAGTCTTTGCATCTTCGGTTCCTGGGACTTTACTCCAATAAATTCCTTTGTGCTCAAACATCACAACAGGATTTGGGTCGTAAAATGCCGCCTTCATCAATCCTTTCATATCAGCTGCGTTACTCGGATAAACGATTTTAATTCCTTTAATTGGCAAAATGCTGCTTTCATTGGTTCCAGAATGATATGGTCCACCACCGCCATACGCTCCAGTTGGCACACGAATCACACTTTGCACATGAAACTTTCCACCGCTCAAATAACCAGACTTACTCAACTCGGTAACAAGTTGATTAACCCCAGGCCAAATGTAATCGGCAAACTGTATCTCAACCACTGGTTTGCAACCCACAGCGCTAAAACCGGCTGTAGATCCAACAATATATGCTTCCTGAATCGGTGTGTTAAAAACCCGATCTTTCCCATATTTCTGTGCCAATGTTGCTGCTTCTCTAAAAACGCCACCCAAACGAATTCCAACATCTTGGCCATAAAGCAGAGCTTCCGGATGTGTTTTTAAGATTTCATCCATGGCAAACAGTGCAGCATCTACCATCATAATAGTTTCAGCTCCTTCTGGGCTTCGTTGTCCAACTTCTTCTGTGATTGGTGTTGGAGCCAATACATGATTTGTTAAAGTTTCATCCGCAGGATCTTCAGCATTAACTGCTTTATTAAATTCTTCTTTAATAAAGGCTATTGCCTCCTCTTGTGTTGTATCTAATTCAGATTCCGAAACACCCATTTCAGTCAACACCTCTCGTAACATTGGAAATGGATCATCTTTAAGGTCTTCCTCCAAATCATCTCGATACCATTCGCTTCTAACACCACTAGTATGATGTCCCAACAAAGGAACTTTTGCGTGCACCAACATCGGTGCTCTATGTTCACGAACCCACGACGTCGCCTTTACCATTCCATCATAACATGCAGGAAAGTCTGACCCATTTAATCGAGCAGTTTTTAACCCTTTAAAACCTTTAGCGAATTCGAAGGCGTCCATTGCACGCATTTCATCACCACTTGCTGAAATACCCCAATCGTTGTCTTGAACCAAGTACAAAATTGGAAGTTGATGAAGTACGGCCATTTGCAATGCTTCACTTACTTCTCCCTCCGTCATTGATCCATCTCCAATTGAGCAAACCACTATCGGGTTTTCCGTTTCTAATAGACCTTGCTGTTCTTTGTATTTTAGACCATGAGCAATTCCTGTAGTCGGAATAGCTTGCATACCTGTTGCACTACTTTGATGTGCCATTTTGGGCATTCCTTCTCGATGAAGCGAAGGGTGCGAGTAATACGATCTACCTCCAGAAAATGGGTCATTAGCTTTTGCGAGCAATTGTAGCATTAGCTCATATGGTTTCATACCTATACCCAATAACAACGATTCATCCCGATAATAAGGTGCGACCCAATCTTGTGATTGAAGTAAATAGGCTGTTGCCAACTGTATCGCTTCATGACCCTTAGAGGTTGAATGAACGTACTTTGTTATTGGTCTGTTTTCTTCATAAATAGCAGCCATCGCACGACTTTCGCACATGCTTTTATAGGCCTTTTTCATGATTTCAATTCCTACCGGACTTCGTTTTATGGATACGTATTTTGCCTGTTTCATCGATTCTGCAAGTTTACGGATTATTTGCATTATCCGTTAGATAGGTTGTGCCAATAAAAAAGCAGCCCTTTTCGAAGGCTGCTTTTCAAAGTAAAACGTATTTAAGTATTTATCGTCTACGATTTCTTGATCGTGGTTGTTGATTTAGTAAAAACCTGTTTAGTTCTCGAACACTTGAGTCGAATGTGAAACTTCGGTTTACTTGTCTGTAATTGTGTTGATCGATTGTAAATGGGTATGCAAATTTGGCCAATGCTACTTTTGAACGATCAAAACTCATGGTTCTCATTAATTGAGCAACTTCAGCACTTGTAACATTTCTTGTTCTTACGAACTGTTTTGCAATTTGGAGTCTATTTCTGTCGAATGGCTCTTGAATCATTCTATTTTTAGTAGCCAGAAATGCATTGTATCCTCCACCATTATTTCGATTGCCGCGATTGTTTCTGTACACTGGTCTTCGTTGTACTGGCTGTTGAAGTTTCTTTACCTCCGTAACTCTTAACCTAAAATCGTTGGTAAGTCTAGCAAAAACTGCAGAGCGAAATGGAATATTTACAGACCCATTGTAAAGAACTTCACGCCCTTGTTGACCTCTTTTGCCTCGGCCACGAAATACTTCTACAATCCGAACTTGGTGAGTTCCTGCTCGTAAGTTGTGAATGTCTAAACCTCCCCTAACATCGGTATATCGAACTCCATCGACTACAACAACAAAGTCGCCATCGTTAAAAAGGTTTAGGTGCAGCTTCGAATTTGTAACTGCTGATGCCTCAGGACCAAATAGGCTTAAGGCCAAAAATGTAATAAGAGTAATAGCTGTTTTCATAATGTATATCTTTAAGTGTATAATTGAATTGAGTAATTCAACTCTTATTCCCAACGAACCTCAAAACTTAACCCTCTGTTTTGCAACGTATTACATTTTTTTGACTTTACAGATATTGTATGTTATACTAAACACTTTTTGGGTTTAATGGGTCACCGTCAGTATATTATGAAGTTACCAATTTATGATTTTTACAACCGTCTTACTAAAAATATGTTGTTTGATCTGAGTTTTCACTGTTTTAATTGAGATTCATACATCGATGTCCTAAATCTACAATATTCGATAGAAAATCAACCCCATAATACTATTAGTCATTTCGGGTTTAATGGGTTTATATATCTTTGCTCTATGCAAACAGAGCTTAAGGTTTACAACACTAAAAATCGAGCAATAGAAAGATTTGAACCAATAAATCCGCCATTTGTGGGTTTGTATGTTTGTGGACCAACAGTATATAGCGAAGTGCACATAGGGAATGTTAGAACATTCACCTCGTTTGATTTAATTTATCGGTACTTACTCCATTTAGGGTATAAGGTTCGGTATGTACGGAACATTACGGATGTTGGGCACTTATTAGATGATACATCTGAAGATAAAATTTCTAAAAAGGCACGATTAGAAAATATTGAGCCAATGGAAGTCGTTCAGAGATACACAGTCGATTTCCATCAAACCATGGAAAAGTTTAACGCATTACCTCCAAGCATTGAACCCACTGCAACAGGTCATCTTATTGAACAAATTGAGCTTATTCAAACCATTGTTGACAAGGGACTTGCCTATGAATCAAACGGGTCTGTATATTTTGATGTTTTAAAATATAGTGAGAGTCATAATTATGGGGAGCTTTCTGGTAGAAATGTTGACGAGTTATTATCGAACACCCGTGAGTTAGATGGGCAAAGTGATAAAAAGCATCCTGCTGATTTTGCATTATGGAAAAAAGCTGAACCACAACACATCATGAAATGGAATTCTCCTTGGAGTGTTGGTTTTCCAGGCTGGCATTTAGAATGTTCGGTCATGAGTACCAAATACTTGGGTAAACAATTTGACATTCATGGAGGAGGAATGGATTTAAAGTTCCCACATCACGAATGTGAAATTGCTCAAAACAAAGCTGGTTACGACGAAGAACCAGTTAAGTATTGGTTGCATACGAATATGCTCACTTTTAATGGTAAAAAAATGGCTAAAAGTGAAGGTACTGGTGTTACTCCACGTGAAATGCTAACAGGCGATCACCCGTTGTTAACTCAGTCATACAGCGCAATGACAATACGGTTCTTTATGCTTCAAGCACACTACAGAAGCACATTAGACTTTAGTAATGAAGCACTGCAAGCAGCAGAAAAAGGGTTGAAGCGATTAATGGTAGCGCTAGACACAATGTCAGATTTACCAACTTCGGATTCTTCGAGTGTTGATGTCGATGATTTGATTGCTCGTTTATATGGAGCAATGAACGATGACTTTAATTCTCCAATTGCCATTGCTCATTTGTTCGAAGCCGTTAAATGGACCAACTTAATCGTTGATAAAAAGGAAACGATAACTGAAGCAGACAAAATACGTTTTATCGAAACTATACACAAATTCGTTATTGATGTACTAGGTTTGAAAAACGAAGCAACTTCCGATGGAACAGAAACTATAGACGGATTAGTACAGTTTGCCTTAGAATTAAGACAACAAGCCAAACTAGATAAAAACTATGCGATGTCTGATTCTATTCGCGATAGACTAAAAGCGATTGGATTTGAAATAAAAGACGGAAAAGACGGAACAACCTATACTCCCATTTAATGAAACAATTTTTTTATTTAATTCTTTTAGCCACAATAGGTTTATCCGCGTGTAAATCCGATTCAAAACCACCCAAGAATCCAGATCCACCAAAACCTAAACCAACAATCACTGTTTCGTTTGATGCAGACTCGGCCTACTCTTATGTAGAGAGACAAGTTTCATTTGGACCACGTGTACCTGGAACTGCTGCTCATCAGCAGACAATGGTATATTTAAAAAATAAGTTAGCGGAGTTTTGTGATACTTCTTACATCATGCAAGGGTCTCACCAAGATGCGGCAAAAAAAACGTACCAAGTGTTTAACATAATGGGGCGTTTCAATGCTTCTAGTAAAAAGAGAGTTTTGTTGGCAGCTCATTGGGACACTCGACCACAGTCTGATGAAGACCTTGAAATTACAGACAAACCTGCCGATGGCGCAAACGACGGCGCCAGTGGTGTTGGTGTGCTGTTAGAAATCGCGAGGCAAGTTAAGGCACTCCAGCCAGATTTGGGTATCGATATTATCTTTTTCGATCAAGAAGATGGAGGAACAAGTGGTGGGAATCCAGACACATGGTGTATTGGTTCGCAACATTGGGCGAGTAATGCATTGGAAGAAGGTTATGTGGCACAAAATGGAATCCTATTAGATATGGTTGGAGCACCGAATGCCACCTTCGCGCTCGAAGGTCATTCGGTCCAATACAATCAAAACCTATTATTAAAAACATGGGAAACTGGACAATCTTTGGGTTATGGGGCTTACTTCTTAAACATACCAGGTGGAATCATTACTGATGACCACGTGTATATGGCAAGTTTTGGTGGCATTCCAACAATCGACATAATCCACTACGATTTAAATACACAAAACCATTTTCCTGAGCATTGGCACAAACAATCTGACAACATGAGTGCGATAGATAAAAATACCTTGAAGGCCGTTGGACACACGGTACTCCATGTTGTAATTAACAAACTTTAATTTGACTATTACTAAAAATAATATTCTATGAATACTGTAATGCTTTCCATTTTTACCTTAGAAAATTTGGGTGATTTAATTCTACTTGTTATGCTGCAAGCGGTTTTAGGCTTTGATAACTTATTATATATATCATTAGAATCACAAAAAGCTCCAGCCGAAAAACAAAGCATGGTGCGAAAAACGGGGATCGCTCTCGCCGTTGGCTTTCGTATCATCCTTCTATTTGTATTAATGTCTGTTGTCGAAATGGTTAGGGAGCCAATTTTAGACATAGATATGGAAGGCATATTTGTTGGTCATTTTAATATTCATAGTCTTATCGTTCTAATTGGTGGTATGTTCATTTTATATACTGCCATCAAGGAGATATGGCACATGATGGGTTTAAAAGATGATACGGAAGAAGTCAAACCTCAAAAACCTAAAACAGCTGCGCAAGTAATTTTTTGGATTGTGTTAATGAACCTTGTGTTCTCCTTTGATTCCATTTTAAGTGCAATGGCGTTGTCGAAAGTGTTTGCTGTAATGGCAACTGCCATCATAATTGGTGGACTTTTAATGATTTGGTTAGCGGATAGAGTGTCAGAATTTCTACAACGTAATAGAATGTACGAAGTGCTTGGGTTGTTTATTTTGTTTGTAGTTGGGATTATGCTGATAACAGAAGGAGGTCATTTAGCGCATATGGAGATTGCTGGTTCAGAAATAACCGTAATGAACAAGGTTACTTTCTATTTTATCATTACTATTATGGTGTTAATTGATATTGTTCAAGGACGATATCAACGAAAGATAGCAAAAGAGCTAAATAGTAAAAAGTAAAAACACACATATGTATGCAGCAAGAAACGGCATTGGCCATCTTAAAGTCAGGTAGAAACGTATTCCTTACAGGGTCAGCAGGTACAGGTAAAACGTACGTTTTAAATAAATATATTTCCTACTTAAAAGATCGGAAAATTCCGGTAGCTGTAACGGCAAGTACAGGAATCGCCGCAACACACATGAATGGTCAGACCATACATTCGTGGTGTGGTATGGGGGTTAAAGACAATATCCATCAACTCGACTTACGCAAGCTTGCAGAAAAAAAGTACATTCAAAAAAATGTCGTTAACGCTAAAGTGTTAATTATTGATGAAGTCTCCATGTTGCATAAAAACCAGCTGCAAATGGTTGATGAGATTCTAACATACATTAAAGGGAGTTTCGAATCTTTTGGTGGAATTCAAATCGTGCTTTCTGGTGATTTTTTTCAATTACCCCCAGTAACCAAAAACGAAGAAACAAATCGAGACAAGTTTGCCTTTATGAGCAAATCATGGGTTGATGCTCGTTTAACGGTATGCTATTTAACTGAACAATTTAGACAAACCGACAATGACTTAAATGTTATTTTAAATGAAATTAGGCGGAATGAAGTTTCCCAGTCTAGCAAATCCATTTTGGACGAAGCAGTGTACAATAAGTTTCGAGAAGAACCCACAAGGCTGTATAGTCATAACTTCGACGTTGACAGAATTAATAATCAAGAAATTGAAACCCTAGCGGGAGAAGGAGAAGTTTTTGTCGCAGCGACTAAAGGCAATCAAGGACTAAAAGATATGTTGCAAAAGTCTGTATTAGCACCGGAAACATTAGTCCTAAAAGAGAATGCACGTGTAATGTTTGTCAAAAACAATTATGACAAAGGCTACATGAATGGTACGTTAGGAACAATCGTCGGTTTTAGCAGCGAAACGGGCTACCCATTAGTTCGCATTACAGATAAACGAGAAATTGAAGCAGAGCCTGAAGTTTGGTCCGTAGATGATGAGTCAGGAAAAACACTTGCGTCATTTTCTCAAATACCACTTAGGTTGGCTTGGGCAATAACGGTCCATAAAAGCCAAGGAATGACTCTTGACGCAGCAGAAATCGACTTGACAAAAACGTTTGAAACAGGCCAGGGATATGTTGCCTTATCACGGTTAAAGCATATTGACGGTTTGCGACTTTTAGGTTACAATGACGTTGCTTTGGAAGTTGACGGACTAGCACTCAAAGCTGATAAGCGGTTTCAAGAATTAAGTAGTCATGCAGAGTCAACACTTGGAGATTCGGATTGGAGCAAACAGCATGTGGCATTTATAAAACATTGTGGTGGTCTAACGGATTTAAAAGAAATAAAGAAGCATAAAAAGCTTAAAGAGGCCAAAAAGAAAAAGATATTAACCCAAGACCAAACCAAAGCGCTATTTGAGGAGGGAAAAAACATTGCAGAAATTGCAGATGAACGTGGGCTAACCACTGGAACTATTGTGAGTCACCTAGTTACGTTAAAGCTAAATGGTGTGATTTTAGACTATGAACGACTCAAACCAGAGTTGACTGGTATTGAAGAAATGGAAACAGCCTTACTTTCACTTAAAGAAAAAAATAATCCAGAATTCTTTTTGGAAAATGGTGTGGTAAAATCTAAAATCTTGTTCGACGAACTGAAGGGCAAATACAGCTACGAGAAAATCAATTTATTTAAGTTATTCCAGTAAAATCACTAGCACAGAGTGTCTCTTTTTGGGACTATGTTCTCGATATGAGCACTTTGGGTGAATATCAAAAAAACTTATACGCCTCATTAATAGGTAGTTAACAACTTGGCAATGCGTTTGTCTATCATGTGTTGATACAGCTAGTCACTGTATGCATTTTAAAGTCGCATGATATGAAAAAAAATTACTACTACTTAGCTATTGCTATTTTTTGCACGCTTTCGTTTGCAAATTTCTCAGCCAAAGCACAACAAACATGTTTTACCATCTCAGATTCTGAAAACAAAATTTACAAATTCAGATTATCTGACGGAACTATTTTAGATTCTAAATCTCTAAGCAGCTTAAGTTCTCCCGAAGCGTCTACCCTGAATCTTGCGGGTGACACGTTATGGATCTTGAACGAAGA
>CAKZLB010000054.1 GCA_937124965.1 uncultured Bacteroidota bacterium | reverse complement strand
ACGATTCGTTTGACAGCTGCACAGATTTCGTCTATTGGTGGTGTCGCATTTAGCGGAACTGCACAGGACTTAATCACAGAACTTGATGCGTATTTTTTTGGGTAAGCCAGTCGGTGACTGGCATATTAGACGAATATCCTGGAGCGGCTGCAGCGTATTCGCTAAGGCTACTCAATACAGATTATACTGGTGACGCTATTGTAGTACGAAGGGTAAGTGATAACACAACGCAAAATATTGGTTTTGTAGATGGTGAATTGGACACGGATACGTTAAACACGTTTTGCAGTGGAACGAATGGGTTTGTTGCAACATGGTACGACCAAAGTGGCAATGGATACGATTCCACAAATGCAACGGCATCAGAGCAACCGAAAATCTATGATGCGTCAACTGGTGTTATTTTAGAGAACGGCAAACCTTCACTATCTTTTGATGGTGTTGATGACGGATTAAGTGTAGATATAGTTCCAGATAAAAATCAACCTTTCACAGCATTTTTTGTAAGACGTTATTTAAATATTACAGGTACTTTTGTAGGTTTATCAGTGGACTCAGCGGTTAGCAATGGGTATGTAGAAATAGCAACTAGTGTTCAATTTAGGTCTTATTACGGTTCATATTTAGCGGCATTTACTTCAAACACTAATCAAGGCCTTTGGTATTCTTTAGCTAATTCAACAAGTTCAGAAATTGGTTTGGATAGTCAAACAGCAATTACAGGAAATGGAGGTATAAGTGGACTTGAAGCAATAAATATTGGTTCAGCACAAACTGCATTTTTTGCGAATATAAACGTTCAGGAAGTTATTATTTATAACAGCAGCCAAAGTAGCAACCGAACGGGAATCGAAACAAATATTAATGACTTTTATTCAATTTATTAGATATGTATTATATCAGCACAAATCGTGAAGAACTTGAACTATACGCAATGCTCGTCGAAAAAGGCGAAAGGTATGACGGACGGTTTACGGTCAAATGGGCAAACATCATCAAGCACAAAGATGAAAACTTGTATGCTATTTTGAAACATGACAAGTATCCTGCTGAACTTGAAACTCTGCAAGATTTGAATGGTTGGTTTGATAGTGAATTAATATAAACAACATAAAACAAAGCAAATGAATACAATATATCAAGCAGCAGAAATTAATAAGTATTATGTGTTTTTTGCACTAATCTTGCTACTTTCAAACAGTCTTATCAAGTTCTTTTTTGACGATTTGAAACAAAATAAGACAAGAAAATTAGTATTTGCCACATCAGTGATTGTGAATGTGATTTTTTGTTTTTTCGGTCTGAATGTTTGGAAACTGGTTTTTGTCACTTTTGCCGTTTTTGGCTTCTTTGACTTCTTCGGCAGACAGTTAGAAGTCGCTTATATGCGTTTAATAGTGGTCTTGGTGTATTACATAAATGTTTTATACAATACCGTCAAGAACTTCTTCAAGTCGCTGATTGATAAAATTAAAACGAAGTAAAAACAAGGTAGAAATGAGGATAAAACTATTGAAAGATTTACAATTAAATAGTCTTAACTTAAAGGTTAATGACATTGTAAATATACATATCAAGGCAGCAAAACAGTTAATTGAAGACGGCATAGCAGAGCGGTACACAATTAATGATTATATTGAAGACCATACTGAACAGGTAGAAAACGAAATAGAAAACGAAGTAGAAAACGAAATAGAAGATGCACATCAGATTCAAGAAGTCACACAAGATGCGAAACAGGATAGTGAAAGTTGACGAAGTTTTAGATGTTCACTATCGAAAAGCAATAGAGTTAATCAAAGACGATATAGCAGTGTTTGAACCTGCTGACGTCTAATTTTATAAATTAAAAAATAAAACAAAATGGCAGTTACCACCACGAAATTAGACGGTCAGGTATTAAAAGTTTATATCGACACCGTCCTGCTCGGATACGTCACAGAACAATCATTCGACATCAGTGCAAATATGATTGAAACAAGCAATAAAGACAGCGGCAAGTTTGCAGAATTTATTGCAGGTCGAACGACATCAACATTGTCTGTGTCAGCGATGCATCAGTTTGACGCAACAGAAGGATACAAAGAAATGTTTGCAGATATTACAGCAGGAACAGAAGTGTCTGTTGTAATCAGCAACGAAAACGCAGGAGATTATGAGTGGACAGCGACTTGTTTAGTGTCGTCTTTGTCAATTAGTTTTCCTGACGATGACGTTGTAGGTTACGAGCTTGAATTCCAAGTGACAGGCGAACCGACTTACACTGTAATAGTATAGATGTAGCATGGACAGCTTAGTATTTACTTTTCATTGTTTTTTTGCGGACAGTACATCACTGTGCTGTCCGTTTTTTAGATTGTAAAACGATATAAAACGACAAAAAATGATATTTACAAAAAAAGATTATATTGAAATTGACGATCAGAAAATACCTATCAAGTTCAACATGAAAGTATTTCATTCTTTCGCAGATGAAACTGAAACGCCATTTTTTGAGTACATTCAAAGCGTGTCTTCGGGCGATGTCCTGAACAGCAAAACAACTACTTTGATTTATTACGCATT
>CAKZLB010000053.1 GCA_937124965.1 uncultured Bacteroidota bacterium | reverse complement strand
AAGTCTGACACGAAGTTCAGCACCATCTCGTTCTTTTTAATCGTTACGCTGTTTAATTTTTGCATTGTCTAATTCTTTTAAATATGCTTTTAAATATTCTATCGTTTTACTAATTGCAATATATTTCTGATTTGCTGTAAATCGGTCAACCAAACCGAGCTTGATCAAATCAGGCAAATCCTGCTTTTGATGCAGCAGCATTTCATTGAGTTCATTTATGCAATCCTGAATGGACGGGTTTCTGTTGACTTTCATTTAGCTTTCATTTGTGATATTTTTTACCGATTAGCACGTCTATCCACACCACGAAACGGCACGATGTTCATCATCTCAAGTATGCGTGATGATACCCTGTCGCCATATTTTGACTGTATCTGCGGGAAAGTCAGATTTGTACTCAAATGTGTTTTGTGACCAAACGTGATAAAGTTATTGTATCGGTGCGTCATTATTTCTTCAAACACTCTAATTTCATTACCGAACAGTTTGACAGTCGCTGCTTCCTGCCCTAAATCGTCAAAGCAGATGTTGCCTTTGAATAAACTTTTCATTGCAGAAACATTTGAGTTTTCAGATACTTCGTACACAGCGGCCATCATCGGTTTTATTTTAAACCGTGTATCTAAGTCTAATTTGTACGCAAAACGCTGAAATATCCTAAACAACGAAGTCTTGCCAAGTCCAACGCCACCTGTAAATAATAAGCTCTTTTTAGGATTAAGACGACCGTCAAACTCAAGAAAGTAATTAATCAAAGCAGGATACAAGCCTTTCAGAAAATCCGAATCAACTTTGTAATCAGGATAAATCGCCTTTGTGCAAGCCCAGCTGACCTTGCGACCGTCCTGATAGCTATATCTGTGCGATGCTTTTCGCTTGGCCTTGCCTTCTTGCAGGATTGAACGACACAATGTATCTGCGTCAAAACCTTTTGATTTATGCAACTGCTCAAAATAAGCAATTTCAGCTTCGGTCGCTGCTGTGCGTTTCGTGAACCTGTTTTGAAGGTCCTCGAACTTATCTTGCTTGTCCTGATATTGCTTTTGCAAACGCTCTAATTCTTTGTTGAACTCTTCTTGACTTAGTTTTTTGTTATTTTCCATGCTGTTTGCTGTTGATTTTTGAATAATTTAAATAATTTTAAAACGAAACCATCTCTGCACAATCGGGAACACTTGCTGCGTAATCCGTGTCTGGGTCAAAATGTCGATAATCGTCCGAAGTGGCCGCAACAATTTTCTTTTTCTGCACGATATTATTCAAGCATTGCCGAACATAGTTTTCGGGTACACTGACCGTTTGCCCCGCAACCTTTTTTCTAATCAATTCGACTTCTTTTAAAACATCAAGCGTTTTAAATGCCTCTTGTAATTTTTTAATATTAATTTTTGATAAGAAATCGTCGTCGTCATTTTTTACTGGCTGATGATGATTCTTTTCATTATTAACATTCTTTTTATTCTTTTCATTCTTGTTTATGTGCTTCTGATGTGCTTCTGATGTTCCTGTGATGTTCTTCTGATGTTCTTCTGATGTTCCCTGTTGCTTGTAACTCTTTGATTTTGAGGCTGTTTGGTTGTTCTTTTTCTGGTCGTTTTGTTGATACGTTTTCCAATTTACGATAGTTATAATAGATGTGTTTTTAGTCGTTTCTAACAGTATCATTTGGTCTTTTTCGAGCAGTTTTAAAAAATTTGACACCTTTTTTCTACTCCATTTCCAATTTTTAGAAAGAGTAACCTGCGAACGTGCAGATTGACCCGCTTCTAACGCTATCAATTGACCTTTCATAAAGAATTTGTTCGGTGCATGATTTGTGTGCAGCAAAAGGTCTTGCCATGCTTCAAACTTACTAAAAACACGCTTTTCTTTATACAGCCAATGGTCTGTAATCTGCCTATGTAGTTTTATCCAACCTTGATTCATTACTTAAATATTTTAGTAAATTCAACCACGAAACGTCCGTATCTTTTGAAATCGCATTTGCAACTGTACCTTTATGCAATTGCAATACATCGGCGAGATTCTGATAAGTTCCGAAGTTGGTTTTTATGTATTCTTTTAATTCCATTAGTTCAAAGTTAATATATTTATTATTAATGTGCAAGTATTTTTTCAATTTCAAAATATAATACAGTCGAAGTCGAAAAGTCTGGCTATCCGACATATATGGATTTAAAGACGAAATTAGACAACCCAAAGACGGAATAGACTACTCGACATATATGTCGAGTAAAAATGTAGGTCGAGGTAATTTCCGTTTTTTTCTTTCATCTTCATTGTGCCAAACGGCAAATCCGTCAAAATCAAATCCACCGCACCATCTTCAATTTGATGATTTTCTTCCAAACAATCGCCATTGATTAATTTTATCATTTATTAGTATTTTATAATTCCAAATAAAAAAAGGCCGCACAAAACAGCACGACCAAAATTCCACTACACTACAAAATCTTCCATTTCACGCAGCAAATCTTTAATCTGCTGCTCTCGAACTTTCAAATAATATTCACTCGGCAAAGAATCACGTCTAATCTGCTTTCTAAGTTGCTGCACTTGACGCAGCATATTTCTGAACTTTGTGATACCGTGTTTTGCTTCGTACTCCTGTTTGTTAAAGTCTTTTATTGTCATTTTTTTGGTTTTTAGATTTATGTATTATTTGGCGTTCAAGTCGCTTTGATGTTTAAAAACTTCGTCTTTTGTAGCTTCGCCAGTATAATGGCAATACAATAGAATGGGCGTTCCTTGACGTACCTTTAAGTCTATATTGTACAATACACGTTTGTTTTGATTAACGTCATTCAGGACGATTAAATGATGCGTTACGCCTCTTTTTGT
>CAKZLB010000052.1 GCA_937124965.1 uncultured Bacteroidota bacterium | reverse complement strand
CTTTCAATAGTTTTATCCTCATTTCTACCTTGTTTTTACTTCGTTTTAATTTTATCAATCAGCGACTTGAAGAAGTTTTTGACAGTATTGTATAAAGTATTTATGTAATACATCACGACAACTATCAAACGCATGTAAGCGATTTCGAGCCACCTGCCGAAGAAATCGAAAAATCCGAATGTCGCAAAAGTGATTAAAATCATTTTCCAAAAACCTAACCCGAACGTCCAAAATACAAGATTGATTAATACAGACGTAACAAGCACTAATTTATGTGTCCTGTTTTCCTGCAAGTCATCAAAAAAGAACTTGACTAAACTGTTTGAAAGTAGCAAGATTAGTGCAAAAAACACATAATACTTATTCAGTTCTGCGATTTGATATATCTCATTCATAATTGTATCGTTGTTTGTATTGTTTATATTAAGTCACTTTCAAACCAACCGTGCAAGTCTTCAAGCGTTTCGAGGTCAGCAGGATACTTGTCGTGCTTCAAAATAGCATACAAGTTTTGATCTTTGTGCTTGACAATATTCGCCCACTTGACAGTAAAAACACCATCGTACCGCTCACTCTTTTCGACAAGCATTGCGTACAGTTCTAACTTTTCCCGATTTTCGCTTATGTAATACATATCTAATATATTGAATAAAAGTCGTTAATATTTGTTTCAATTCCTACCCTGTTACCTGTTTCGTCTGAATCATACAAGATGTATTCTTGTAAATAGTTTTCGCCAAAATCTACCAATTCACCTTGCGAACCGAACCGAATCAAACTACCAGTAATTGAACCTATATCTTCACCGCCATTCAAAACTGTATTAGAATTGTAAAATGCTGCCCAGTCCGTTCCTATTGTGCTACTTTTAGCCGTCACCAATATTTGATTTCCGTCATGTGGAATTTTAGGCGAAAATTCAGGACCTTGTTGGTATATACTCAAATTATTTATATCTCTACATATTAGAGATGGTGCGTTTGCAAGGCCGAATCTAAGCCCTCCGATTACGTCACTTGTACTTGTGCCTAAAGTTTTAAATATAAAAAATTGTGTAGTTGGATTTGACAAACTCAATGAAGGTGATTCAATAAAATCATCAACGCCATCTGTATAAACAGCAGGTTTGCCGTTTACTTCAATAATACCATTTACGCTGTCAAATATTTTAGGTTGTGAACTTGCTGTGCTTTGCGTTGCATTGTTACCGTTACCGCTCTGGTCGTGCCATACCGTAACAAAACCATCTGCACCACTGCAAAATGTGTTCAATGCACCTGTGTTTAATTCACCATCCACAAATCCGATATTTATCGTTTGATTGTCTGAAGACCTGCGGACCGTCACAGCATCACCTGTATAATCAGTATTGAGCAACCTTAGCGAATACGCTGCTGCTGCTCCAGGATATTCGTCTAATATGCCAGTCACTGACTGGCTTACCCAAAAAAATAGTCGTCCAGTGAAGTGATTAAGTCC
>CAKZLB010000051.1 GCA_937124965.1 uncultured Bacteroidota bacterium | reverse complement strand
GGACTTAATCACAGAACTTGATGCGTATTTTTTTGGGTAAGCCAGTCGGTGACTGGCATATTAGACGAATATCCTGGTGCAGCGGCAGCGTATTCGCTAAGGTTGCTTAATACGGATTACACTGGTGATGCGGTTGTTGTTAGGCGTGCAAGTGACAATGCAACGCAATCAATTGGGTTTGTTGATGGTGAATTGGATACGACTACACTTTCTACTTTTTGTGCAGGTGCAAATGGGTTTGTGACTACGTGGTTTGACCAAAGTGGATTAAGTAGAAATGCAGTAAACACAACGGCAAGCCAACAGCCAAAGATTTACGATTCAACAAATGGTATAATTACGGAAAACAACAAACCTGCTTTAGAGTGGACAACAGGACAAATTATAGGTTTACAGGCAGATTTTGGACAGGTTTATGCACAACCAAATACTTTTTTTATTGTGCATAAAAAAATAACCAATACTGGTTATTTATTTGATGGTAGCGGTGGAAATCCAAATAGGCACGTTCAATTTTTTAATTCTTTATGGGCGGGTGCACCTTTAAATGATGCTTATCCTTCGGCTGAAATGAATAAACAGAATATATTGACAGCATTGTTTAATACTACTAATTCAGAAAGTTATATTAATGCACAATTACAAGTGTCGGGGAATTTAGGAACATATGATTTGGGAGGTGTAACAATAGGAAATTGGTTTAATATTGATAATTTAACTAACACTTTGAAAGGAACAGTGCAAGAGTTAATTATTTACCCGATTAACGAAAGCGGCAACCGTACAGGCATTGAAACCAATATAAATGACTTTTATTCAATTTATTAGATATGTATTACATAAGCACAAATCGTGAAGAATTAGAACTATACGCAATGCTCGTCGAAAAAGGCGAAAGGTATGACGGACGGTTTACGGTCAAATGGGCAAACATCATCAAGCACAAAGATGAAAACTTGTATGCTATTTTGAAACATGACAAGTATCCTGCTGAACTTGAAACTCTGCAAGATTTGAATGGTTGGTTTGATAGTGAATTAATATAAACAACATAAAACAAAGCAAATGAATACAATATATCAAGCAGCAGAAATTAATAAGTATTATGTGTTTTTTGCACTAATCTTACTACTTTCAAACAGTTTAGTCAAGTTCTTTTTTGATGATCTAAGACAAGACAGAACAAGACAGTTAGTGTTTGTTACATCAGTGATTGTCAATATTATTTTTTGGTTTTTCGGTCTGAACGTTTGGAAACTGATCTACACAACTTTTGCCGTATTCGGATTCTTTGACTTCTTCGGCAGACAGTTAGAAATTGCTTATATGCGTTTGATAGTGGTCTTGATGTATTACACAAATGCTTTGTACAATATCATCAAGAATTTTATAGTTTCGTTGATTGCAAAAATCAAGTCAAAACTGAAATCTTAAAACTGAAATCGAAATGAGGATAAAATTATTAAAGAATTTAGAGGTTAGTGGTCACGATTTCAAGGCAAATGATATTGTAAATATACATATCAAAGCGGCAAAAGAATTGATTGAAGCAGGCAAAGCAGAACAATACACAGTTGATAATTATATTCAAGATCATATTGAAGCAATAGAAAACGAAATAGAAAACGAAATAGAAGAAAATGCACATCAAGTTCAAGAAAGCGTACAAATTACGCAAGATGCAGATTAAAGAAGGTGAGGTTTTAGATATCCACTGGCGAAAAGCAATTGAATTAATCAAAGACGGCACAGCAGAGTTTCAACCTGCTAACGTCTAATTTTATAAATTATAAAACAGAATAAAAATGGCAGTTACAACCACAAAATTAGACGGTCAGGTTCTTAAAGTGTACATTGACACCGTCTTGCTCGGTTACGTTAC
>CAKZLB010000050.1 GCA_937124965.1 uncultured Bacteroidota bacterium | reverse complement strand
AAACTACATTGGCGCTTTATACAGAACGTCTTGTGCGTGACGGGTTGATCCCCGAGGGCGAGATCGAGGATATGAAAGCCGCGTTTCAGGCCAAAATGAACGATGAGTTCGAGGCAGGGCGCGATTATAAACCCAACAAAGCCGATTGGTTGGATGGCCGCTGGTCACATCTGGATCGTGAAAAGGACGATTACCAACGCGGTCAAACGTCAATCTCTGATGAAACGCTTTCAACTGTTGGTAAGGCGCTGACAACTGCGCCCGAGGGGTTTGCCCTACATAAAACCGTGGCGCGTTTGCTGGATACCAAATCAAAAATGTTTGAAAGCGGCAAAGGGTTCGATTGGGCCACAGCCGAAGCCTTGGCATTCGGATCCCTGTTGACCGAAGGCTATCCTGTCCGCCTTGCGGGTCAAGACGCAACGCGCGGCACCTTCAGCCAGCGCCATTCAGGCCTGATCAATCAGAAAGATGAAAGCCGCTATTACCCCCTAACCAACATCCGTGAAGGCCAATCCCGTTACGATGTGATTGACTCGATGTTGTCGGAATATGCGGTCTTGGGTTTTGAATATGGCTATTCGCTTTCTGAACCAAATGCCTTGGTAATGTGGGAAGCGCAATTTGGCGATTTCGCCAATGGTGCACAGATCATGTTTGACCAATTCATCAGCTCGGGCGAAAGCAAATGGTTGCGCATGTCAGGTTTGGTAGTCTTGCTGCCACACGGTTTCGAGGGTCAAGGCCCCGAACACTCTTCCGCACGGCTTGAGCGTTTCTTACAAATGTGTGGGCAGGACAACTGGATAGTGGCGAACTGTTCGACGCCTGCAAACTATTTCCACATCCTACGTCGTCAAATCCACAGATCGTTCCGCAAACCCCTGATCCTGATGACGCCAAAATCATTGCTGCGCCATCGTTTGTGTATCTCAGAAGCGGCAGATTTCACCGATGGGTCCAGTTTCCACCGCGTCCTATGGGATGATGCACAAAAAGGAAACTCTGACACGGAATTGGTGGCAGATGATAAAATCAAACGTCTAATACGTAAACATGGGATGTTGGGTTATGGTTTATTTTGGTCGATAGTAGAAGACTTATACAATAATGCAAACGCATTGCAAACGGATTACGAAGGCATTGCATTTGATATGCGAGTAGATGTTTCAATTGTTCAGTCAGTTATTGAAGATTTTGATTTATTTGTTATTGAAGGTGGTAATTTCACCTCAATGAGTGTTCAGTCAAGACTAGAATCAAGATTAGAAAGGTCAAATAAAGCTAGGGAAAGTGCTAATAAAAGATGGGGTAAAACTAAGAAAGTTATACGAACGCATAGCGAAGGTAATGCAAACGCATTGCAAACGGAATGCGAACCCAATGCTATAAAGGAAAGTAAAGGAAAGGAAAGGAAAGGAAAGGATATAAAAGAAAATAAAGATATTCCTCTTTTCCAAGAATTTAAAAGTTACGCATTAACTAAAGAACCGAACGTAGACATAAAGGCGTTAAATCTAAAATATGATGCGTGGGTCGAAAATGGGTGGAAAGATGGACACGAAAACGAGATAAAAAACTGGAAAGTAAAACTAATAAACACAATAGTACACTTACCAAAGGTTCAAAAAACTAAGTGGATTAGCCCGATATGATAGTTTGGAACGACATACAATTTAAGGGTGAACGAAAAGGAGAGAAAAAAACTCTTTGTCCAAACTGCTCACACACTCGAAAAAAGAAAACAGACCCTTGTTTGTCTGTTAATTTCGACAAAGGTTTAGCGCATTGTTTCAATTGTGACGATTATTCGGTTAGAGATGAAAAGGATAATACGTTCGATTTACCGCAACAAAACTATCAAGAGTATACAAACATATCAGCCAATATGTTAAAGTGGCTTAAAGGGCGTAAAATTAGCTTAGAAACGATAAATGCGTTGTATGTCACAGAGGAAATGTATTGGCAGCCTCAATTAGGCAAAGATGTAAACAATTTAGTATTTAATTATTTTGAAGGCGAAAAGCTAATTAACAAAAAGTATCGTTCTGGCGGTAAGGCGTTCACGCAATCGAAAAACGCTAAAACTACGTTCTACAATCTAAATTCAATAATCGGCAAAAAAGAATGTTACATTGTTGAGGGTGAAATGGATGTTCTAGCAATGCACGAAGCAGGCTATAAGAACACCATAAGCGTACCTAACGGAGCGAACGACAACGATAAGTACTGGAAGCACTCAGAACGATATTTAAAAAGCATTGAAAAATTTATAATTGCGACCGACAATGACGAAAAAGGTATCAAGCTACGTGAGGACATTGCACACCGATTAGGTCGGTTTAGATGTTCTTTTATTGAATGGGTAAACAAAGATGCAAACGGTGACTTAATCGCTGGAATAATTGACGAATCAATAAAATCTATTAAGGCGTTCCCAGTTAAGGGGGTTGTCACAATGGAAGATTTGAAAGATGATTATCTAGCATTGTACGACCAGGGCATTCCGCAAACGATAAAACCGAAAGACAAATCATTCACAGAGTTTAATAAAATCTTCAGCCTACTAACCGGACAACTCACAATAGTAACGGGTATACCTTCACACGGTAAGTCTACTTGGTTGGAATGGTATGTTTTGAACTTAATCAAAGACTATTCTTTCAAGGCTTCATTTTTCAGTCCAGAACATTCACCTATGGAGTTGCACAAATCAAACTTTGCTCAAAAGGTTGTCGGAAAGTCTTTTTTTGGAACGGAACGAATGACGAAAACGGAAGCAATAAAAGCCAGTGAGTTTATTCAAAACAAACTTGTAATGATGTCCCCTGAAGGTGGTGATTCTCCAACATGGGACTGGTTGCTAGGTTCAATGCAAGAACAGATTTTTGGGAACGGGACAAAGATTTTTGTAATAGATGCTTTTAACAAGTTACTACTTCCAAAGGGTAACAGATTAGAACAAATAAACGAGGTGCTTACACGATTAACCGCCTTTTGTCAATCGAATGATGTGTTAGTTTTCTTAGTGGCCCACCCTACAAAAATGCAGCTCCAGGATGACGGGACATATCGAGAACCGACACTCTATGACGTCAGCGGATCTAGTGACTTTAGAAATCAAACGCATAACGGTATTTGTGTACATAGAACTTTTAAAAGTGAAAATACAGACGGTTACACAACAATAAGAAATCTAAAGACAAAATTTAGTTTTCAGGGGGAAATTGGAGCAAGTGAGGACTTCGCCTATAACATTAAAAATGGTAGGTATTCAAGGTGTGTCCAAGGGATGGCTTACCCATTTGACAATACACCACTTTACGGGGAAGAAGAAAAAAAGAGTGATTATTTATTTACGACAATTAATGAAACTGCACCATTTTAGAATTTAACGCAATGTTTAACATAAAATAAAAATAGATATGAATAACGAATTAAGAATTGGAAATTTAGTTTCATGCCAAGTAAGCGACAAGCACCAAATAACAGGGGAGGTTTACAACATTCAACGAAGTACTATAAGATGCTACGTAGACAATGAACTTGAAGAAATACTTGTTGACAATGGGAGGTTTAACCCTATCCCACTCACAGAAGAATGGCTTTTAAAGTTTGGGTTTGACTTAACAGTAAAACAAGGGAATCAACAAGGATTTAGAGTGTACAGATTAAATGAATTTACTTATAATACGATTCATGGATGGTGGTGGCATGGTCGCCAATTGATATTGCAACCAGAACACGTCCACCAACTCCAGAACTTATACTGGTGTCTTACGGGAGAAGAACTAACAATAAAATAGATATAACAATCCAAAACATTATAGATTTTATTGATTTGTATAAATGTAATCGTTTTACGAATTTTGAAGAATGAAGCAATCAGAAAAGCGACTAATAGTATTCTTGATCTTGTGTTGGTTAGGAATAGCAGCGATAACAATAAGTAAAGTAATATGAAAACAAATAGCCCAATAACATACAACTGGTTAGACTGGGAGGATGGTAAAGGAACTGAAATAAATTAAGATTATGACAGAAGAACAATTTATAAAAGTCACTCAATGGCAGAAGGAGACGTTTCCTAAAGCGTCATTATTGTCGAAAATTAAACATCTTCAAGAAGAATTAGCAGAACTAAAAGATGCTATAATTAAGGATTTGCATACTCAGGAAATCGAACACGAATTTGCGGATTGTTTTACATTGCTTTTTGGATCAGCAAGCACTTTTGGCATGGACTTTAAAGACATAATAAGTTGCATTGACTCTAAAATGGAAATAAACAAAAAAAGAACTTGGGGTGCCCCCGACAAAGATGGTGTTGTAAGGCACATTAAATGACCTACCAACAAGCATACATAACACTAGCGTTAATAGTCTTAATTTTATTCATTGAGTTGATTAAAGACACGCTAGAAGAGAAAGAAACATTAAACAGGTGGGCATTCCTCTTTGTAGGGGTTATTTGTCCGCTAATAAATTGAATTATGAAAAGAGAAATAATTTTTAAAGCAAAGAGAATCGACACAGGTGAATGGGTTGAGGGGTTTTGGCACTTTAACGAACGAGATGGTAATGATTACATATCACATTGGTACAAGCCATCTAGGGACAAAAGAAGTTGGATACTACTTCACGACAAAGTAGACCCCGAAACAGTATGCCAATACACAGGTCTAAAAGACAAGAACGGTGTTAAGATTTTTGAAGGGGATAAGTCTGATTTTGGGCATATCCATTTCGATGTTAATGCTTCATTGTTTGCTGTTGGAGATATTTATTCTACACTAATGGGAGTTTACGATAGTAATTTTGAAGTAACAGGTAACATACACGACAATGACTAAGATAAAAGTAACAGGGTGTAAGGATTGCCCGTTTGATAGGTTCTACTTCATAAATGTTTGTTCCCACCCTGAACATGAAGAGCCAAAAGAAGTTGCAACTAAGATTTATGCAAATGGGATAACTCCTTCCTGGTGTCCACTAAAAAAAGAACCTATAACAATAGAGATAGATGAGTAGCGCAGAGATAAAAAAGGAACTATCCGAAGAAGCGACTAAAAGGGGCTTTACTTACGGTGTGCTGTACAAGTGGAAAGGTTCTAGCAATATAATGAAGGTTGTTAATGATAAGATTGTTGGTGGTGATTTGTTTACTTACAGCCCTGCTGGGTTCTATGGTAAAAATGAGTACTTTGGAATAGCTTGTGAACATCATCACTTTGCTTTTGGGTATAATCAAATCTTCAATGGTGAGTGGGCTGAAGTAATTGAAAACTCCGAAGAAAACCAACAAAGGCACAGAGACC
>CAKZLB010000049.1 GCA_937124965.1 uncultured Bacteroidota bacterium | reverse complement strand
GATGGAACAGAGGCGTTGAGCCCAATTCGAAAAGTGCTCTTCGAAAAAGCAGAAATCGTGCGTATCACCAGCATTTATCCAAACCCAACCAAAGGCGAGGTTAATGTTGTATTCCCTGAAGAGGACGAAGCAGAGTCGCATACAATCATGGTCTTAGATGGTGTTGGAAGAACGGTGCAACAAACAACAACCAAGCAGAGAGCAATAACGGTTGATTTATCCAACCAACCTTCTGGGTTGTACTTTATACAACTGGATACTGGAGAGACGGTGAAGATTATTAAAGAATAAACTAAACATCGCAATGCGATATTGACTCATTTCGTCATTGTCACAATAAAAAAGCTCCAATGGATTCGTTCATTGGAGCTTTTTTGTATTAAAACTTGAATACAACCCAGATACGACTAATATTACTTCCTGGAATCCCGATAGAGTTGGTTACTTTGTCAGTAATAGTGTTAGATGTTTCATCGGTTTGAGTATTGGTGTCAAAAGTTGAAGTCGACTGATTTTGAAGTCGAGAATTAATAGAAACTTGAAGCAGATTGTCAATTTGAATGCTAAATTTTTCTGAGACCTGATAGCCAATTCCTCCAAAGTATCCCAACCCTAAACCCAGCATTACGTTGGATTGGTCTTGTTTGCTGGGAGCGTTTAACCCGCCAAAAGCGGTTCTAGATTTTGAAAATCCAACGGACGTAATAAGTGTTGGACCATGGTAGAAATATAGTTGGTCTAACAACGGAACACGTTTTTCTTTTCCAAAGGATGCTGTAAGATTAAAATTACTATTCATGTCCGTAAGGTACGCGTCGGGCAGACCTACCACTGTTGAACCAGTTAAGGCACTATTGTTTTCTTGAAAATTCCCTGAAACGCGAAACGTTTTTCTTTTAAATTGATTTTCACCAATAGGTTTTCGAATCACCAACTCAGCAGCACTTCCAAACCATAAGTTTCTAAAGTTAAGTCCAATTTCTTTGTTTTTGATGTCATCTAAATTTTGTGCTTTAGAAAGATTTAAGCTAAAAGATGAAATTACTGCAATCGCGATTAGTTTAATGTAAATTTTTTTCATTGTGTTTTTTAGTAGGTGCTTTGTCAACTATTGTACCTACTTTCTTTTCACAATAAATATTTCGATGCCTTAACGACACCGTATTTTTTTTCATACTTACGTGTCAACTATTTCATACACCAGGCTTTTGACCAATCAATTTGTCCTCGGTTATAAAGACAATCAGCGAATTTACAATCGCCTTAATTTATAAAAATCTGAGTTATTTCAGAACGACACACATTGGCTCATTGTAGCTTTATCTCATTGCAACATCACCTCAATAAACAATTTCATCTTCTTTACGCTTCCGCTTCCAGCGTTTATGGGTCCATAGCCAATAGGCTGGCTCAGAAATTATTTGATTCTCCAATCTTTTAGTATGCTCGGTGGTAATAAAACCATGAGGCGTTTCTCTAGGTGTATCGGTAATCAATGACATCTCGAAACTGTAATGTCCACGTTTTGTTCTGGAGATTGCGCCGTAAATAACTGGGTAATTATACTTTATCGCATAACGCTCTGTTCCAAACGCTACAGCAGTTTCTTGCTTTAAAAAATTTGTCCAGACGACTTGCTTACTATGTGTTGGGCTTTGATCTGCACCAAATACGGTCGCGGTATTATTAGCACTCTCAACTTCAAAAAAAGTTGATGACTGCTTAGTTGTCACCATCTTAATTCCGTACTTGCTTCGAGTTTTAAGCATGGCATCATTAAAAAAGTCATTTTTGAGCTTTGAGTACAACGCTACCGTTTGATGTTTGATTTTTAAATCCAATGAAATAGCAATAATTTCCCAATTGCAGTAATGCCCACCGACCAGTATAACAGGTTGATTTTTTTCTGCAAACGCATCGATTAATTCAGGATTAATAACTTCTAACCGCTTGTTAGCCTCAGGTAGTGAAATGCTAAAAAATTTAATACTTTCAACAATTATGTCGGCTAAGTGGTGATAGAACTTTTTTGCAATAGCATTAATTTCTGTTTCGGATTTTTCTGGAAATGACTTTTTTAAGTTTTTGTAAACGACTTCTTTGCGATACCCTAAGAGTCTAAACAAAACGAAATAAAGAAAATCAGAAAGTACGTAAAGGAGTCTAAACGGCGCCAGCGATAAAGGTTTTATAACTAGATAGAATAAAAGTTTACTGCCCATACTTTTAGGTTTATTTAATCGATGTCAAGCAATCCGTCTGGAAGGTTTAATACAATGATTTTATGCTCGTCGTTTAATTCAACAACAAACTCTTCTACAAATGGAATTAGAATTTCCTTTTCATCACGCATGACCACTAATAAATCTTGTGCGCTATTTTCAATAATTTCTCTAACCACTCCAATTGTACCGAAATTTGTGTCTTTAGCTGTATACCCTACAAATGAGTCTTCATCTTCTTCTTCAAACAATTCTTCGGGAAGGTAAATGGATTTACCTAAGAGTTTTTGAGCGTCCTCGAGACTCAAAATTCCATCCAGTTTGGCGATATACGGATTTGATTTAGAATGTTCTAAAACAAAAAAAGGAACCGGTTTCTGATCAAACATCAAAAACAACGGTTCCTTAAAGTTAATTTCTATAGAATCGTAAATGTCTATTCTTACGTTGCCTTCATATCCATGAGTTCTTAGAATACGACCCACTTCTGTTAACGGCCCCGTAGAGAATATCATTCGATTTACTCTGCAGGAGTTTCAGTCTCTTCAGCAGCTGGTGCTTCAGCTTCTGGAGTAGTTTCTGCGTCAGCCTCAGCAGCTGGTGCTTCTTCCGCACCCTCTTCTGTTGCAACAGCTTCTACTTCTTCAGCCAACGGTGAGTTTTTAGCTGCAATAGCTGCTTCTCTGTCTGCTCGAATTTTTGCTTCTCTCTCAAAAATCTCAGCATCTGCAGCTGCTTTTGCTTCTGCAAGTTGAGATTTTTTGCCTTCAATTTTGTTGTCTTTATCAGCCAACCATGCATTGAACTTAGTTTCTACTTCTTCTACTGGGAACGCGCCCTTGGCAGCTCCTTTTAGTAGATGGTTTTTGTACATTGCGCCTTTATAGCTCAAAATTGCACGAACCGTATCAGTAGGTTGCGCTCCGTTTTGTAGCCATTCCACCGATTTGTCCAAGTCAAGGTCAATAGTTGCCGGGTTTGTGTTCGGGTTATACGAACCAACTCGTTCAATAAATCTACCATCCCTTGGAGCACGTGCATCCGCCGCCACAATGTAGTAAAAAGGCTTTCGCTTTCGCCCTTTTCGTAATAATCTTAATTTAACTGACATTTTATATAATTTGTTAAATGCTGGGTCTCCATTCCAGCGGCTGCAAAAGTCGTATTCTTATCCGATTTTTACAAATAAAATATGAACCGTCTATTTCGGTGAAAGTTTTTGTGTATTCGCCTTGTTATGGGTGTTCATTAATGATACACTTATCAACGATTTGCTGGGATTAATCGAATCAACATTTTGCTACAGTTATGTGGTGTATTTTTGAAAAAAATTATACGTTGATTCAACTTAAGGGAATAGAAAAATCGTACAAAACAGGTGCTACTTCGTTAAAAGTGTTAAAAGGCATTGATATATCCATAAAAGACGGGGAGTTACTCAGTATTATGGGTTCCTCTGGTTCGGGTAAATCTACGTTGTTAAACATCCTTGGAATTTTAGATTCGTACGACGCAGGCGATTATCACATTGATGATCGATTGATTAAAAATCTTTCAGAAACAGAAGCTGCAAAGTTTAGAGGAGAATTTATTGGGTTCATTTTTCAATCATTCAATTTAATTCCTTTTAAAGATGCCATGGAGAATGTTGCGCTGCCACTATATTACAAAGGCGTTAATAAAAAACGACGTAACGAGTTAGCGTTAAAATACCTTGAAAAAGTAGGGTTAAAAGAATGGGCGCACCACAAACCCAACGAATTAAGTGGTGGACAAAAACAACGTGTTGCAATTGCTCGAGCATTAATTACCGAACCCCGTTTAATCTTGGCCGATGAGCCTACGGGCGCGTTGGATTCTGTGACGTCTCAAGATGTAATGGAGTTGCTAAAAGAGATAAATAAAGAAGGAAAGACTATTATCATAGTAACTCACGAACAGGATATAGCAGATCAAACGCAACGCGTTATTATGTTAAAAGATGGAATGGTGGTAACCGAGTAATTATGGAACGGTTAAACGAAATATTTCAGAGTATTCGAACCAATAAACTGAGAACGTTTTTGACTGGTTTCAGTGTTGCTTGGGGTATTTTCATGCTGGTTTTATTGTTGGGTTTAGGAAATGGACTTCAGAATGGAACCAAAGAGAAGTTTAAAGATGATGCAATAAATAGTATTTGGGTAAGCCCAGGACAAACTAGTTTGAGTCATGAAGGTTTGTTGCCAGGACGTGAAATCAGATTTCGAAATGACGATTACAACCAAATTAAAAATGAAATAGAAGGGGTTGAAAAAATCTCTTCACGTGTTGCTAAGTGGCGAACGTTTAGTGTATCGTACAAAAACAAAACTGGAGGATATCGTGTTCGGGGCGTTCATCCTGATCATCAATATGTTGAAAAAACGATTATCACAAAAGGCAGGTTTATCAATGAATCGGATATTTCAGACAAACGCAAAGTTTGCGTAATAAGTGAGGATATCGAAAAGGAGTTGTTTGAAGGAGAATCGGCTATGGGCAAGTGGTTGAGCTTAAGTGGTACGACGTTCAAAGTAGTTGGTCTATTCGTAGATGAAGGTAGTGAAGGTGAAAATGGCGTTTTATTCCTTCCTATATCCACAGCGCAATTGGCGTTTGGCAGAGCTGATAGAATTGATAGGATTTTATTCACCACAGGTGATGCTAATTTGGAGGAAACACAACGAATGGCAAACGAGGTGTTAATGATGATGGCTGCTAAACATCATTTTTCACCAGATGATCCAAGAGCTGTGCATATTCGAAACAATTACGAACAGTATAAACGTATTGCCGGCATTATAGATATTATGAAGTCGTTTTTTTGGCTAATTGGAGTACTGACAATTTTTGCTGGAATTATTGGAGTTAGTAATATTATGCTGATTACGGTACAGGAACGCACAAAGGAAATTGGAATTCGAAAATCAATTGGAGCCACACCATTTTCAGTGGTATTACTGATTGTGCAAGAGTCCTTGCTGATTACTGGACTGTTTGGATATATCGGATTGTTTTTTGCAGTTGCTCTTTTGGAATTAGTAGCGAAGTTTTTACCAAGTACAGGGGCTGTTATAAGCAATCCAACAGTCGACTTTAGAACAGCAACTATTGCTCTTGGCGTGCTCGTAATTGCTGGCGGATTAGCAGCACTGAAACCATCACTTAAAGCCGCTAGAATTAAACCAGTCGAGGCACTTTCGGCAGATTAAACAGAAAGAAGCTAAACATTGAATATCTGTATAAGTGTATTATTCAACGCGTTAATTCATAAACATGTGTTATCAGATTCATTAATAAGTTAAATGGTACACTGCAACGTGAAATGCTAACTTTTGTGTTCAATAAATGTTATTATAATATCATGAGACAAACAAAATTGTATTTATTAGCCGCTTTCGTTTTTGTACTTTCTAGTTGCGCCGTAATTCGACCAGGTGAGGTAGGAGTGAAGCAGAAACTTGGTAAATTATCTGAAAAAAGTTACACGCAAGGTGCAGTGTATTACAATCCATTTGTAACCAAAGTAATTAAGACGAATATCCAAATTAATGATATTGAGCTTTCACTATCACTGCCTAGTAAAGAAGGGTTAAGTGTCGTTGCTCAGATATCTATCCTTTATCGGATTGATGAAAACAAAGTTCCCCAAGTGATCAAAAGCTTAGGACTTAGATATGAAAACATTATCTCAAACGTGTTTCGGTCTGCTTCTGCGGATGTTTGTTCTAAATATTTTGCAAAAGATATGCATTCTGGTATGAGAGCACAGATTGAAGATTCGATTAAAAGTAAAATGGGGGAGACACTAACGAAGCAAGGAATTATTGTTGAAGCGGTGCTAATGAAAAGCATTAAATTACCAGAAGGTCTTGCTACTTCAATCGAACAAAAATTACAAGCAGAGCAAGACGCAATGCGAATGGTTTTTATTCTTCAACAAGAAAAACTAGAAGCCGAAAGGAAGATAATTGAAGCCACAGGAACAAAAGATGCACAAAAAATCCTTTCTGAAGGATTAACAGAGGAAATAATAAAAGTGAGAAGTATAGAGGCATTTATTGAGTTAGCTAAATCTCCAAATAGTAAAGTCATCGTTACCGACGGTAAGGTTCCATACTTGATTGAGTAACCAAGAAGTTCCCTACTGTTTCGTCGCAACTAGTTGCATTTTGATATAAAGTAAATTGAATTCGGTAGGAGCGTCTTTATTCGTAAAAAAACCGTGATGTCCGACGTTACATTGGTCTCATTGAAAGTGTTAATCCAAAAGTTGGTAACAAAAAAAGTCCTAAAACGAATAGCTTTAGGACTTTTTATTATCACGCATTTCTGCGTCCATGAACACTCTATTTAGTTTCCAACCCGTAGTGGTTTGCATACGTTTGTAACTGCTTTCTTAATCTGCGTTTTGCAACGAAGATTCTCGTTTTAACGGTTCCAATTGGAATATCTAACTCTTCTGCAATTTCATGGTATTTAAAACCTTCCATATTCAATTCGAAAGTTGTTCTTAAGTCTTGCGGTAAGGTTTGGATAGCTTCTTGAATGTCTTCTGCTAAGAATTTTGTTTCACCATTATTCTCAGTGGTGTGGTTAGCGGAATCAAGAAAATAGGTATTGTCTGTTGTATCAATGAAGGTATTACGACGCATTATCCTACGGTAATTATTAATAAAGCTGTTACGCATTATTGTGTAAAGCCATCCCTTCAAATTTGTCCCTTCCTTAAACTTGGATTTGTAGGTCAATGCTTTTAATAAAGTTTCCTGAACTAAATCATTTGCATCTTCCGAGTTTTTAGTTAGCTGAAGTGCATAGTTGTTAAGAGCAGATTGTTCGTTGTTAATTTTTGTTGAGATGTCCATGATTCTGTTTTTACTATTACTCGAATATAAAGCCAATAGATGTATATACAACTATTTCTTACAATTGTGCTCATTTTGTGTGATATTGGTTGTTTAAAGTATTGAAATAAAGATAGTTGCGTAGTTATAAGATATCTTTATCACGTTATTGTTTTAGTCTATTTGTTTAACTAATTATAGAAAAGGTTAAACAGAAATGAATTGTAAACTATGAGAAACAAACCTGTATTTGCATGATTTTTCACTAGAAAAGTAGAAGGATGGTTCTGTGGTTATTTGCTAAAAATTTGGGTGGGGTAATAATCTGAACTGGTACCGTTTAGTCTCATTTAATTGCTGGTGCGGTGAATATAGTTACCAATAGGTCAATGGATTTCGATGAATTAAAACGAAAAAAAGTCCTAAAGTATGAACTTTAGGACTTTAGGATATAGCATTTCTGCTCGTTTGGACAATTTACTTTGTTGCGAAACCATAGTGGCTTGCATAAGTTTTTAGTTGTTTTCTCAATCGACGTTTAGCTACAAAGATTCTCGTTTTCACAGTTCCTATTGGAATATCCAACTCTTCTGCAATTTCATGGTATTTATACCCTTCCATGTTTAACTCGAAAGTTGTTCTAAGATCTTGAGGTAAAGTCTTGATAGCTTCTTGAATATCTTCCGCTAAAAACTTTGTTTCACCTTTATTTTCAGTAGTGTGGTTTGCAGAATCTAAAAAATATGTATTGTCTGTTGTGTCGATAAATGTGTTTCGACGCATAATTCTGCGATAGTTATTAATAAAACTGTTACGCATTATTGTATATAACCACCCCTTTAAATTCGTTCCTTCTTTAAACTTAGATTGGTATTTCAACGCTTTTAGTAAAGTTTCTTGAACCAAGTCGTTAGCATCTTCTGAGTTTTTTGTTAACTGAAGTGCGTAGTTGTTAAGAGCAGATTGTTCGTTATTAATTTTTGATGAGATGTCCATGTTTCTGTTTTTCTTATGAGTCAAATATAGATTCAATAGATGTATATACAAGTAATTCTATATCATCTAAGTGTTAAACCTAATTTTTGTAACTTAAAGCATTGATAATCAAATGTATATTATGTTATAAGATATCTTTATTTGAATATCGCTTGAAACTATTTGTTCAATTATAACTCCAAAACGTTAAACAAGACACATTAGCATGATTTCGGAAAATGTGGCTTAATTTGACAACTTCAATTACAACAATTGGCAGTCATACTTACAAAATGGGTAAAGTGGTTTAGCGAATTGAAATCACTTTTTTGACGCATTTAGTTTTAACGATATTTGTGGCGGAAAAAAGTCGACGGATAAATGAAGGTATCAGTATTTCGCAAGTCACATTTTAATGCAGCACATAGACTGAATGTGCCAGAATGGTCTGAAGCAAAGAATCAAGAGGTTTTTGGTAAATGTAACAAGCCTAATTATCATGGGCATAATTACGTCATGGAAGTTAAACTAACTGGCGAAATTGATCCAATAACGGGTTACCTGATTGACCTTGGAATATTAAAACAAATAATAAACGAAGAGGTTGTGGATCGTTATGACCATCGCAACTTAAACTTAGATGTACCTGAATTTAAAAATGTGAATCCAACCGTCGAAAATATTGCAGTTGAAATATTTAACCGGTTAAGAGCACGAATTAATGAACATCTTACCCTCGGTTTACGTTTGTATGAAACGGAACGAAATTTCGTTGAAATTGAACAGTAAAAAGAATGGAAGAATCTACGAAAACCCCATTAAAGAAAGGTGCTTTTGATTTGACTGATGATCAGAAGATTGAAAAAATTGAAGGCCATTTTAGGGAAATTCTTGACACGTTGGGAATGGATCTAACTGATGACAGTCTTTCCAAAACACCAAATAGAGTGGCTAAAATGTATGTGAAAGAAATTTTTAGTGGATTAAATCCTGCTAACAAACCTTCTGTTACACTTTTTGAAAATAAATACAAATACAGCCAAATGTTGGTCGAGAAAGACATTTCAGTTTTCTCAACCTGCGAACACCATTTGGTTCCTATATATGGTAAAGCTCATGTGGCATACATTTCAAATGGAGAAGTGATTGGCTTATCTAAGATCAATAGAATTGTTAAATACTTCTGTAAACGTCCTCAAGTGCAGGAACGACTCACTCGTCAAATTGCAGCCGAATTAAGGGAAACCTTAAAAACAGAAGATGTTGCTGTGGTTATTGATGCTTCACATATGTGCGTTGCAGCACGAGGTGTGGAAGATATAAACTCATCAACGGTTACCGCAGATCTAAGTGGTCAGTTTCTAAAAGAGGCGACTCGCATGGAATTTTTACGTTACATCGGTTACTAATTCCTATCTTCCTATTTTTTGACTTTCTTTGTCCGAATGAAATTTTTGGATATGCGAAACGTCTCGATACTTATACTACTTTTAATTTCTTTTAGTTCTTTTGGCCAAGTAAAAACGCCTGAATTGGCTGCTTATCAAAGCACGTCGAACGAGTTTTACTGGAAGAACAGAATTCCTGTACCAGGGTACTGGCAGCAAGATGTACACTACAAGTTTAAATTAGTTGTTGACGACAAAGAGGAATCCGTTTCTGGTGACGAAACGTTAACGTATTGGAACAATTCTCCTGATGAACTGAATCGCGTTTATTTTCACTTATATCAAAATGCCTTTACTCCTGAGTCGTATTTGGCTTCTATGCGGAAGGCTGATAAAATAAAAAGTGTCTACGGAGTGCATGAAGCTAAAGGTGTTAACACCATCATTAATTCAATTAAAATAAATGGTAAGTCTGTTACTTATACAATCGACAATTCGATTATGTATATTGACCTAAGCGAACCACTGCTACCAAATTCAGGGTTGACTATCAACATAAACTTTAAGACTTTTTGGGACAAAGATGATGGTGGAAATATTCGGAGACGAATGAAAACTTTCCGTCATGGTGGTATAGACGATAAGGAGTTTTTACACTTTGATGGAGTGCACTGGTATCCGCGTATTTCTGTTTATGACCGCAAGTTTGGATGGACTACTGATCAACACTTGGGTAAAGAATTTTATGGAGACTATGGTGTGTTTGAAGTAGACATTTCGTTTCCAAACCAATATGTAGTTGAAGCTACTGGAGAGTTACAGAATAAGAATGAGGTTTATCCAGGCGATCTGAGAGAAAAGTTGGATATAAAAAACTTTAAAGAAGCTCGAACGACTTATTCAAACCCAATAACACCTGATGGCTCTACTAAAACATGGAAGTTTAAAGCAATTAATGTACATGATTTTGCCTTTACAGCAGATCCAACGTATCGAATTGGTGAAGTGATTTGGAATGGCGTTAGCTGTATTGCACTAGCTCAAGAAGAACACGCACACAATTGGCAACCATCGGCTCAGTTTGTTGCAGACGTTGTGAAAACATACAGCGAGAAGGTTGGGATGTTTGCTTACCCAAAAATGATTGCTGCTGACGCACGTGATGGAATGGAGTACCCAATGTTGACACTTGACGGTGGTTCCTTTCCGGGTCATAAAGGTCTTATTGCTCACGAGGTTGGGCACAATTGGTTTTTTGGAATGATTGGAAATAACGAAACATACAGAGCGTCGTTAGATGAAGGATTTACACAGTTTCTGACTGCCATGTCAATGAAAGCCATAGACGGTGTGAATTACAGTCCGAATTATCGCGATGACCAAACAGTATATTACGGTTATATGGCTCATGTAACCGGCGACAATACTGCTCGGTTAAACATACACTCTGATCATTTTAACTCTGCAGCTCGACATGGTGGAGGATACGGTCAAGTATATTACAAAACTGCAACCATGTTGTATAATCTTCAGTATATCTTAGGAGATGAATTATTTGCGGAAGCATTTCAGAACTATTTTAACCAATGGAAAATCTGTCACCCTTACTGGGAGGATTTTAGAACTTCAATAATTCAATACACAAAAGTTGATTTGAATTGGTTTTTTGATGAATGGATTGAGAACAATTCATACATAGATTACTCAATTAAAAGTGTTAAAAAAGGAGAAGGGGATACCTACCTAATTACATTTGAACGTAAAGGCGATCAAATGCCAATTGATTTTACTGTAGTAGATAAAAACAATGCTGGATACCGTTTCCATATTCCAAATAACTATTTTGTTAAAAAGACTGAAGCAACGGTCCTTCCAAAATGGACTGGTTGGGATCTAGTGAATCAAACCTACACCGCTGAAGTGAAAATTCCAGGAGGTATTAAAAACGTAATTATTGATCGCTCGGGTAGATTGGCGGACGTCAACCGATTAGACAATTCGAAAAAGATGCCAATTTATTGGACCTATGATAAACTTAGATATGGCCCAGTAACATTTAGAAGCTACGTTGCAAAGTACCGTGCAGACATGTGGTACAATGCTGTTGACGGTATAAAAATAGGAGGGAAGTTTAGCGGAAACTATTTCAATACAAAACATAAAATTGATGCACGTTTATTATACAATACGGGACTTGCTTTTTCCGGTCAGAGTGAAAGCGTAGTGGAAAATAGGGACTTATTTTCGTACGAGTTGTCGTATAGAACCCGCTTAGCAAAGCATACAGATTTAGACCTTGAGTCTCGTTGGATGGCAGGATGGATGTACCACAGAGCAGGAATCGATAGATCTACTCCCAAAGGTTTGTTTGAACTTGATTTTGCAAGTGCAGATAGAAAAAATGCATCGTATCTTCTTTATCCTGAATTTGCGAATAGTGGTATTGATAATTGGGTAAACCTTGCTTTCACAAGAAATTATAAACAGTTGAACGGTAATGGTAAGTTGAAACTTCAGTCTCAAGCATCAATCATTGAATCTCAATATTCGTATGCAAGCATGTCAGCAGAGCTTACAAATAATCAGAGTTTAAAGAAAATGCTATTACGAACACGGGCTTTTGCTCAATACATGACAGGCAATTCGATTGCCCCAGAGGCAATGCTGCAATTAAGCGGAGCAAATACATATCAACTTATGGATAATCGATATTCAAGAGCGATCGGATGGTTAACACCTGACGCTTTAACCCATTCATCTGAAGGAAATAACGTTCACCAAGGTGGAGGATTAAATTTAAGAGGATACTCTGGAGTTGCGGTTACAAATACCAATAATACAGATACATTTTTTAGTTATGCTGGGAATAGTGGTGCAGCAATCAATGCAGAGCTTGATTTCGGAAATTACATCAACCCTAAACTTAAAAAGTTAGGAAGAACACTACAAATCAATCCATATTTATTCTCGGATGTTGGAGTATTAGGGTTGCAGTCGGGAAATAATAGTGGCTTACGCATGGATGCTGGAGTTGGTGCAAACTTTGCAATTTTATTCAATCGCAAATGGTCATCAACAAAACCGTTAAATATCAGAATTGACTTGCCATTGTTTTTGAATAGAATACCTGAATCTCAAACGGAGTATGTTCAAATGCGTTATGTATTTGGAGTAAATCGGGCATTTTAAAAATGATTCGACTACACAATATTCGCAAGAGTTTTGGAGCTGTTAATGTCTTAAACGGAATTGACTTAGAAGTCAAAGACGCTGAAGTAATGAGTATTGTTGGGGCTTCGGGAGCTGGAAAAACTACATTACTTCAAATCATTGGAACCTTAGACAAACCGGATGAAGGCACGGTCTTTTATCAAGATCAAGCAGTGTCTAAGATGTCATCAAAACGCTTATCTCAATTTAGAAATCAGAATATTGGTTTCATTTTTCAGTTTCACCATTTGCTACCAGAATTTAGTGCATTAGAAAACGTTTGTATTCCAGCGTACATAGGTGGTAATGGTAAATCTGAAAGCGAAAAAAGAGCAAAAGAGTTATTAGATTTTTTAGGCGTAGGTCATCGGATAAATCACAAACCTAATGCTTTAAGTGGGGGGGAACAGCAGCGAGTAGCAGTTGCTAGAGCATTGATGAACAAGCCATTAGTGATACTGGCTGACGAACCTTCTGGGAACTTAGACACAGAAAACGCAAATGAATTGCATAAACTCTTTTTTGATTTGAGAGACGAGTTCAATCAAACCTTTGTCATTGTAACTCACAATAATCAATTGGCTGATAGCGCCGACAGAAAAATTGTGATGAAAGATGGCTCACTATTGGTTTAAAAAGCTTCGCCAATGTGGAAATAGAACCCATTTCCTTCTTCTGTAAAAGCAACATCCAGACGGGTATACACGTCTTTTCTCGGAAAAAGTAAAAACCGTGGACCAAATCCCACTGCCCATTTGACTTCTTTCAAGGTATAGGATTTTAAATCAGGGAAAACACTTCCTCCAGCTGCGAAAATACTTCCCCCCCAGCGCTCTGCAAATTTGAAAGGAAGCAATCGATATTCTATTTGACCACCGATAAGATTGTTGTCACGGTATCTGCCTAAATAGTACCCGCGCATCAATCGCTCGCCGCCCATTAAAGCTAATTTGTTAAACGGTACATCGCCTTCATTGAATTGTCCAAAAAGCTGTGTAGCCAATACGTTACGTTCATTGATTGGAGTGTAAAAACGAAAGTCAGTAAACACTGTGTTAAATGAAAACGTACTTCCCCAGGCAGTATTACTACCTAAATAGGCAACTTCAAGGTATTTACCTTCTCGAGGATTTAAAACATTGTGTAAATCATCAAATAACAGCCCCCAACCCAACGATAGGTTTGTTGACCCTTCATGTCCTAGTGGACGAGGAATTACAGGAGAATCTTCATCGTCAAAATGCACCTGGGTTAATCGGTTGAAGTCAACTTCAAACCCAGTAAAAATGGACGGTTTTATCTGCCTTAGAATTCGTTCTCTAAACCTAAATTCAGATGTTTTTACAACAACATTAACGTCTGCGTCGGTATAAGGCCCAACGCCATAATAGTTGATGGGGAAGTTTTGAAATCGGACTTCACCTAAAAAGAAGTATTTGTTTTTGTCTGTGTACAACGCGTGCTCAAGCACTGAACCATACTGTGCTTCCAAGGTCGCGAATGAAAACGTTTTTAGCTCAGATAGCCTGTTGGTTGTATCCTGTTTTGCACGATACACCATTAATCCGCTTAGTCCAATTTCCCAGCTTGTTTCGGGAGCGAATGCCAAGGTGGGGTAGGCAATAAACTTAAGTTTGCCTGGCGGACTAGTATCCATTAAGGTGTACTTCAAGTATTTTATAAAAATGTTTTGTGAAAACCCTTGATGGCTCACAAGCAGTAAACTAAAGAATACTACTAGTTTGGAAAGGGTGGTTCTTATTTCCATGTTCGGTTCAATATTTTTTTGGCTCTATTTTGAAAACCAGCACTTTCTTGCGACAAGTTATCAGAGATGGTTGCGTCTAACTCAGGAAGTAATTCTGGAAATTTCTTACTGATATTGTATATCGTGGTCATTGCAAAAACCCGCGGTGCAATAGGGTTGGACCGGTTCTGTAAATATCGAAAACTAATATCTAACAACTTGCCAGATTGGTCATTATTAAACTCTGCTTTTTGAAACATTCTAAAAATACAGCGCTTAATGCCAGCATGATAGGGTTTCTCCAATGCTTCAATTAATTCATCAATGTACGGTTGTACGATGTTTGGATCTTTATCCGAGATATGTCGAATAATTTCAGAACTTGTCCGGGCCAACGTATCTTTACCTTCAAGCATAAATTCAAAAAGCCAGTCAATTAATGTTGTATTATTTAACGCGGCATTTGCAATTGTCTTCCAAGCATTTTGATGAAAGGTATCTTTAATGTCGTTTCGAAACTGGTCTTTTTCAGAGAGATGCACGTATTACTTTTTATCTAAGTCCTCTAATCTATCTAGAATTATTTGCCCTTGAGATTTAAATGAGTTAAGTAAACGCAAGTAATTAGATTGAACCAATACCCGATAGTGGTACATGCGATTTCTAGTAAACACGTTGCTCCTAATTTCAGAACGAATCTCATCGGTTAAATTGCCAGCGATTAACTGTTCATACCAAGAATAATTGTCTCTATAATACTTAAGGTTATCGAGGACGTCCTTATTTATTAAATCAGACATGGTTGAATTGTAGCGCAAAAGATTGGTATAAAATGCATCTATCAACAGGATCAAGCTGTCACTTGCAACTGAGTGTTGTGATTTGAAATCATGTAACATCTCTAAACCTCTTGTTTTTATCACCAGGTCAGCAAAGCCAACATTTGCGGTATAACATTCGATGCAATTCCTTAAGGTGTCTTCGTTGGTTGTAGAATCGAAAACTAAATTTAGCTTTTTGATTTCATCGTTAAAATGCTCAATAAGTGCATCACACTCTACCATATTGGTAGTGAGGTCGTTTTGCACTGTGGCTAATATAGTTTTTAACTCCTGACGACTTTTACGTTGGTCGTTCCAGTTATTGATTTGAAGAGCAACTAATATCCCAACTGTTACTAATAGAATTTCACCAATTCCATACTTTAATATTCGTTTTAATTGACGTGCCACTTGAGTTAGGATTGAACAATGTGACAGGTTGGACACTCAAGCCCAGTATTCCCTTTTTTAAGCTGTATTCCGTCTACATGTTTTACAACAAAGTCTTTTATAAAGGCATGGTTGGCTTCTTTGTTGTTAACGTCCACTTGTTTGTCAACATACATTTCTCGAATAACATTGTCGTACTTTTGGTTTCCCCAACAGTTTGGACATAACCCTTCAGGTACTTCATTTTGAGAAACATCCTTAGATTTAGAAAAATACGATGTGAGAGATTCTATCAGTGACATAACGTTTCTTTTTACCGATGTCAAATATAATTCTTCTACTAATATTCACTAGCAGTTAACCTGTAACACCCGCAAAGTTTTTATTCGGGAATTCAAACAATTCTAGTTCAAAAAAGCCAACGGATGAAACCACATGGTCGAATATATCCGCCATAATGTGCTCATAATTTTCCCAGCGCTTATCAGAACTAAAAGCATAAATTTCTATTGGCCAACCTTGAGAAGTAGGCTCTAACTGGCGAACCATAAGTGTCATTTCCTTATTTATTGCTGGATGATTCTTTAGGTACATTTCCAAATACTTCCTAAAGAGTCCGATATTGGTTAAGTTTCGTCCATTTACCAACAACGACTTATTAACTTCTTGAGTAGTATTGTGTCGCTCGATGTCTGCCTCACGCTGATTGATGTAGTTTGTAATCAGCTGTATACTTTTCATCTTTTCAATATCCTCTGTACCTAAAAATCGAACACTATCCTGTTTAATTTTTACGGATCTTTTGATTCTTCGTCCTGGACTTTCAGTCATGCCTCGCCAGTTTTTAAAAGAATCGGATATAAGCGCATATGTTGGAATCGTTGTAATGGTTTTGTCGAAGTTTTGAACTTTTACGGTTGCTAAATTGATTTCAATTACATCACCGTCTGCACCGTATTTTTCGAAGGTTATCCAATCACCAATTCGAACCATGTCATTAATTGATACTTGAATACTTGCGACAAAGCCTAAAATAGTATCCTTGAAGATTAATAGAATAATTGCAGATGCAGCACCCAGAGTAGTTGCAAATTTTACAAAGGAAATGCCGGTAATCACTGCGAAAACGGACATAATGCCTATAATCCATGCAAAGATCATAAACACTTGAATATAACTGTCAATCGGTTTGTCTTGCAAGGATGGAATTGTTTTAAAGAAGTCTTCCAACGTTTTTAAGACTGCTCGGACAAGAACTAATATTAGAATTACAACAAGTACCTGAATAGTTGTTGTTGCCGCATTCGCATATACTGGGAAATCTATAAAGACGTGCGGAATTGATTTAAAAGCCAACATTAATGGAACAATGTGAGCTAGGTTACGAGGGACTTTATTCTTTACTAAAAAATCATCAAAATGTGTTTTGGACTTGGCAGCTAATCTTCCAAAAAAAACAATTAATCCTCGTCTTAATAAATAATCAATGAGCAATAAGATCACCAAAATACCGACTGCCATAATCAGCATATTTAAGTATTTGGCTGTGGTTTCTGCAAAACCAAAGGATGTTAAATAGTCGTATAAAAAGTGATTTAGTTTTTTCATTTTACTAGTTGTCTTTTACAAAAATTAACATATTCTTAAATTCTACTTTGATACGTATACAATTTATAATATCGACCTTTTGCATCTAATAATTCTTGATGGTTTCCACGTTCCACAATATTACCTTCTTCTATTACTAAAATCTGGTCAGCCTGTTGAATTGTACTTAATCTGTGCGCAATTACAAAGGTTGTTCGATTTTTCATCAGCATACTTAAACTCTCTTGAATGTACGATTCACTTTCAGTATCCAAGTTTGATGTCGCTTCGTCAAGAATTATAATTTTTGGATCGGCAAGTAATGCACGAGCAATAGAAATACGTTGACGTTGGCCACCTGATAGTTTTACACCTCTTTCTCCGATTACTGTATCCAACCCATCGTCAAACCTATCGGTAAATTCATTGACATAAGCACCCTCTACCGCAGCTAAGAGTTGCGCTTCAGTGGCATCTGGTCTTGGAAAAAGTATATTTTCACGAATAGTGCCTTCGTATAAAAAGTCATCTTGGAGCACAACACCAAGGTTGCTGCGGTAACTACTAAGATTAACTTTAGACAAGTCAACTCCATCTAAACTTACCACACCACTTGCAGGGGTAAGAAAAGTTGCAGCTAAACTTGCAATGGTCGACTTACCGGATCCAGAAGATCCTACAAGTGCGGTAACACTTCCAGCTTTCGCTTCAAATGATATATTATGAAGCACCTCTTTGCTTTCTTCATAACTAAAAGAAACATCGTCAAAAACGATATCTCCTGTTATTTCGTTGATAGTGATTTTTCGTGTTTCTGGATCATCTTCTTCCGACATGTTCATTAATTCTTGAGTTCTATCCAAACCCGCAAGAGCTTCCGTAAGCTGTGAACCTATATTGCTCATTTGAACAATTGGAGCAATCATAAATCCGAGGAAAAGCGTAAATGAAACAAATTCTCCAAACGTCATTTCACCGCCAACACCCATCATAAAATAACCACCAATTCCCATGATTCCGGCAGAGGCCATCCCTAGTAGAAAGGTAGAGGAACTTGTCATTAGTGCTGTCGATGTCAAACTCTTTTTGACGTTTAGAAACAAACGTTCAACACCAGCTTCGAATGTTTTACTTTCTTGCTCCTCGGCATTAAATCCTTTTATAACACGTACACCATTCAATGTTTCTGTCAGTCGGCCAGTAACATCTGCTTGAATCTTACCTCTATCTCTGAAAATAGGACGAATGTATTGAAACGCTTTGAGCGCAATTACCGCAAAAATTGCCACAGGAACTAAGACAAAAAGTGTCATCATGGCATTGATTTTAATTAGAATAACCAAAGAAATAATCGCAGTGATACTTCCGCCAATAAGTTGAACGAAGCCTGTCCCAACCAAATTTCGAACTCCTTCTACATCTGTCATCACTCTGGATACAAGTGCTCCAGATTTGTTATTATCAAAAAAGCTAATCGGAAGTGTCAACAGTTTGCGTTGAACTTGTGCACGTAATACCGATATCAATCGTTGCGCTTCTACACTTAAAACGCGCGTGAGCGCGAATGACGTAACAGCTTGTACTAGAATGGCTAATCCTACAAAAACGAGCAATTGATTTAGTGCCGCAGTATCTTTGGATGGCACAACTACATCTAACAAACTTTTACTCGCATAGGGTAATACTAAACCTGCCAGACTCTTCAAGATAATTAAGCCTAAACCGATAAAAATGATATTTTTTCTTGGCCAGACATATTCTTTGATTGCCCAGGAAAAAGAAACTTTCTTTTTACTCATGCCTTGTCTATGGCTATTATTGAGCCAATCTAGTTTGGTGACGAAAAGTCATGTGACAACGTTGCTTAATGAAGTTCTTAAAAACAATGGAATAGTTGTAGGCTTGATATTGTGACATAGTTTTACCTTCGAAGCTTTAAAACGCTTTAATGAAAAAAACTTTCTCATCGTTAGGTTTGCCGGATTTTCTCACAAAAAATCTCGAACGAATTGGATATCCTTCGCCTTATTTGATTCAAGAGAAAGTGATTCCAGTTGTAATGGGAAACCGCGACGTACTTGGAATAGCTCCAACAGGATCGGGAAAAACAGCCAGCTTTGCTTTACCTATCTTAGCCAAACTGTTAAACACGGATACCTTGAACTCAAGAAATCGCTATCCACATGTTTTAGTGATGGTGCCAACCCGAGAACTTGCAGATCAGGTGAAAGCAGTTTTTACACAATTAAGCTCAGGACTTCCTCAAAAAATAAAAACCATTGCATTGTACGGCGGCGTTTCAGTCAATCCTCAGATGATTGCTCTACAAGGTTGTCAGGTTGTAGTGGCGACCCCAGGACGATTATTAGATTTAATAGAATGTAATGCATTAAAACTCGATGATGTTAACACACTTGTTATTGATGAAGCCGACAAATTACTAAACCTAGGTTTTCAAGATGAAATGAAAGCTATTCTTAACCTTATTCCTTTGATGCGTCAAAATTTGTTGTTTTCTGCAACGTTAAACAAGGATGTAAAAGCAATTAATGAGCTCGTTTTAAATCAACCAGAAGTCATTAATCTCTCAGAAATTGTAGAAGAATTACCACCAATTACCCAAAAGGCATACCGTGTAAAATCTGCAGACAAAGGACCACTTTTACGACAAATACTCAATGATGCAAAGGATATGCAAGTGTTGATATTTACCTCATCGATTTATAAAGCTGATCATGTCGCCGATAAACTTAGAAAGAATAATATTCCAGCAACTGCAATCCATGGAAAGAAGTCGCAAGGTGCTCGGACAGAGGCGTTAGCGTTGTTTAAGGCAGGAAAAATACGCGTGTTAGTTGCAACTGATTTGCTAGGTCGTGGTATTGATATTAAGCACCTACCAATGGTAATAAATTATGAATTACCAAGATCGCCAAAAGATTATGTTCATCGAATAGGTAGAACCGGTCGTGCTGGAGAACCTGGAATGGCTATTTCATTTATTGATCCCGAGGAAGAGCATCACTTTGGGATTATCATGAAAAAGACAAAGCAAGAAATAGAAAGACTGACTTACGAAAAATAGAATCACACAGTAACATTTTCTTTGGCCACACTTTCAGAAAAGCTTTCATAAAATTAGCCGCTATATTTGTCACGAAGATTGATGCAAATCGCCGAAGACATATTTGTAAAACTAAAAGCGAAAGACTCAGATGCCTTTGAACAGGTGTTTAAGCAATACTATCCTGAGCTTGTAGGTTTTGCAAACAAATACCTGCAAGACATGGATTTGGCGGAAGAAATGGTGCAGGACCTGTTTTGTTCGTTTTGGGATAAAGTAGAGAGCTTAAACATTCAAACAAACCTCAAATCGTACTTATATTCTGCCGTTCGAAATGCAGCGTTTAACTATTTCAAACATCAAAAAGTAGTCGACAAATATCAGCAACATGCAACGCTGGGAGATAGTTATTCACCAGATTCTAGCATGGGGGTTGAGTTAAAAGAATTGCAAAACAAAATTGACTCTTCATTGGAGTTACTTCCAGAAAAGTGTAAAAAGGTTTTTGAGTTGAGTAGGTTTCACCATAAGAAGTATAGAGAAATTGCGGAAGAGCTGGGTATTTCTATTAAAACTGTGGAAATACACATGGGAAAAGCATTGAAAATTTTAAGGAGAGAACTTGGTTCATATTTGCCATTGGCTTTGTTGATCTGGGATGAAATAATAAACAAGCAATAAGGGTAAACGTAAATTAGATTGTCTATAGAATAGGAGAAAAATGGATTTGCACGAATCGGAGGAGAAATACAACGAATTAATTGCACGCTATCTTAACGGAGAAGCGACTGCCACTCAGAGACTTGAGTTGGAGAAGTGGATTGGTTTGTCTGACGATAATGCAACGTCGTTTGCTCTTGCTAAAATGGCTTGGATAGAGTCGCAAGAAGACCATTTTGAATCCAATTCACCTGAACATATTGACGTTGATGCTGCGTGGAAAAACGTTGTGCATCGCACGGAAATAAAGAAGGCCAAGGTTATAAACTTTCAGAGGATAATCCAATTAGCGGCTGTATTTGTTATTGCAATTGGTGTACTATTTTTTATAACAAATCGGCTAAACCCATCCGAGGAATTTGTTGAGATTGGAGCACAAGACGAACGAAAGGAAATAAACTTAGAGGATGGTTCAAATGTTGAACTGAACACCAAATCGAGCATAACCTTTGTGGATGGCTTTTCGGACAATGAGCGCCGGGTGCAACTAAAAGGTGAAGCATTTTTTGATATAAATCGTGATACGCTTAAACCATTTATTATCGCCACCAATGATATTGAAATTAAAGTGTTGGGAACACGTTTTAACGTTAATTCTGCCAATCCAGATAGTGTGGAAGTCCACGTAGAGTCTGGAGTTGTGGAGTTGATGTACGAAAAAATGAAGATTACACTAAAAGAAGGTGAAACCGGATTGTATTATAAAAACACAGGTCGTTTAATCAAAAAAGAAGTAACAGTTGTTGCAAGCCAGTTTTGGAGAAATCGTAAGTTAACGTTTAAAAGAACTCAACTTGAAAGTATTGTTAAAACACTCAACAAGCTTTATGATGTAAATATCTCCATGGATAGTACAATTCAAATGGACAGGAAAACGACGGTTAAGTTTGAGGATCAAGACATTGAGCTAATTTTAGACATATTAGCAAACACACTTAATTTGGAGGTTGAGAAAGTTAAAGACGATGAATTTATTATTCATAATGGTGAGGAATAAATCAAAGTACTTTGTTTCGGCCATTCTAGTTTTAATGACCAGTTATGGATTTAGTCAGCAACTGAACAAAACGAATATCACAGTTCATGCCGACAATCTTCCGTTAGAAACTGTGTTGGATGAAATAGAATTGGCATCTGGGTACGTTTTTTCATACCCAACGGAAATTCTTGAGGTTGATAAACCTACAACACTTCATAAGAACAATGCAAGTTTAGATGAGGTATTACAACCTATTTTAGGCAATAATCTTCGCTATAAAGAAAGAGGTAGCTATATCATCATTCAGGAAAAGCGAAAATCGAAAAGTGAGAAAAAGCGATATGAGTTTTCAGGGCAACTTATTGATGCAAAATCCGGAAACTCCATATCGAATGCATCCATTTATGAAGTCAATGGTTCTAAAGTATCGTTGTCGTCAAAAAATGGAGATTATGCTCTGAATGTAAAAGACAAGAGCGACTACATTGAGGTGTTGGTTTCAAAAGAAAACTACCGTGATACCTTACTTCGATTACGGCAAGAAGAAGTGAAAAACTTGGTAATTAAGTTACAACCATTAGATTCAAATTTACTTCAGAGTGAGCGTTCAAGTGCAATTGACACCCAAGTTTTAGTTCAAATTCTGGTGTCAGACCGAGCCTACTTACATACGTCTAATTTGCTGTTGGAAGATAAAAAGCTTGGACAGTTCTCATTCTTACCATCGTTGGGAACGAATGGTTCAATGAGCGGAAAAACGTCCAACGTTTTTTCATTCAACTTATTAGCGGGATATGCTCATTCCTTAAATGGAATCGAGTTTGGCGGTATTGCCAATGTTGAGCGTTATCATGTTAGAGGTTTACAATTTGCAGGAGTGTCAAATTTGGTCGGGGGTAGAACTTTAGGTATTCAAATCGCAGGTTTCTCGAATTTAAATAAAATGGACGTTCGTGGGATTCAGTTTGCTGGGTTTATGAATACATCTAAACGCAGATTTATTGGTGCACAAGCTGCGGGATTTATAAATATAGCACCTAATGCTCATGGACTGCAGGTCGCTGGATTTATGAATAGTGCATGGGTTAATTCTCATGCTTTTCAAGTTGCTGGATTTATGAATTTGTCGAGCCAAAATGATGGCGCACAGGTTGCCGGCTTTATGAATATTTCATTGAAAAAAATTCGAGGTGCTCAGGTAGCCGGTTTTTTAAATACTGCAAGCCGCGTTACGGGTGGACAGTTTGCAGGGTTTATGAACTTCTCGACGAAAGAAGTCATTGGTGGCCAAATAGCTGGTATTTTTAATATTGGGAATAGAGTTACAGGAGGGCAAATTGGGCTAATAAATATTTGCGATACGTTAGAGTCAGGAGTGAGCATTGGCTTATTGAATTTTATCCGATCTGGAATTCACGACCTTCAACTTCACACTTCTGACGTTATGCCCGCCAATTTGCTTTTCAAAACTGGAACAAATTACTTTTACAACATTTTGGCTCTTGGTTATCATTTTGATTTACCAATATATTCTGTAGGCTATGGAATAGGATCTCGAAAAAAGTTTAAATCTGGTTTTATGACTGGAGCAGAAGTGCAAGCAAACTTAGTGTTGACCGAAAAAAAGGAGGATGGCCCTTTAAACGTCTTAGGTCACTTTGTACCCTACTTTGGCATGAATTGGGGTGAAATTACACTCACGGGTGGACCAGTCTTAAATGTATATTACAGCCAGTTTAATCCAGATAGTCAGACCTACGGACATCCAATTTTAAACAACGCATTTTACGATGAAACTACAATCGACGGAAACGTGAAAATGTCTATTGGATATAGAGTTGGTATCGCTTTTTAATTTTTGTCAATTGTTATAGGGGTAGAAAGTAGTTGGGTTGTCATAGTGATATAAAATGAAAATCATTATGAAAAACATCATCGTATTAGCTGCTTTAAGTTTATCTTATTTGACCCTCAAAGCACAAGTCGAATCAGATTCGGCTGAACTTAATCCAAACGTACAAGTTTCTTTAATATATCCAATTGGTTCTGGAGGAGCGGATGCAGCTTACCAGACATATGATGTCTCGGTCAATATTTTTGCAGGATTAACTGGTGGCGTCGATGGAGTCGAGTTTTCGGGGTTTGCTGGTTTTACCAAAGGAGCCGTAACAGGTGCTCAAGTATCTGGTTTCGTAAATGTTGTAGCCGATACTTTTAAAGGATTACAGATTGCGGGATTTTCAAATGTTGTTCGGAAAGACTTTGAAGGGTTGCAGGTTGGTGGTTTTACGAATACATCGTTAAAAAATCATGACGGAGCACAAATTGCGGGCTTTGCTAATTATACAGGCAGTTCGTTGCAAGGTGCTCAGGTAGGTGGTTTTGTTAACACGGCGATTGGCAGCGTTGAAGGATTTCAAGGAGCTGGTTTTGTAAATTATTCGATGGGTCTAGCTGGTGCACAAGTGGCTGGTTTTGTCAACACCAATATTGGTGAAATGAAGGGAAATCAAATTGCTGGGTTTGTTAACGTGAGCACTGGCGTGAGCGAGGGCTTGCAAGTATCAGGGTTTGTCAATTTTGCTCGAAAGTTAAAAGGAGCACAGTTAGGCTTTATAAATGTCGCTGATTCGTTGGATGGAGTTGCCGTTGGTTTCTTCAGTTACGCAAAAAATGGGTATCACCAATTTGAAGTAAGTGCAAATGAAACATTTCAAACAAACCTATCCTTTAAAACAGGAACTAATATGTTTTACAATGTGTTTTCTGTTGCAGCACATTGGAACCAAAATGATCCAGTATGGGCGTTTGGATATGGAATCGGTACACGTAAGGAGTTTGGAAACCAATTTTCTATGAACGCCGAATTGAATAGCTACGCTGTTTTGCCTGATAACTTTGAAGAGAACGAATGGGAGTCGTTGAACAAATTGAAACTGTCTTTCGCTAAAGGTTTAGGTTCTCATGTTGAATTGTTTGCTGGAGTGTCGTTTAATATGTGGGTTAGTCAACGTGAAGAACCGATGCACGACTATTTGTATTCAACAAAATATAGAGGTGGAAACGGTGATGTAAATTGGATTATGTACCCTGGATTCCATGCAGGTATTAGAATTTAGAACACAGAAGATTTGTCAAGATTATAGGCTGGGATTTTTTCTCAGCCTTTTTATTCGTAAAATGGTATTCCATTCTCTAACGATGCATGATCTATTGCTTCGTTCATAGTCCTAAAAACTACATGGCTGGCATCCAATCGGGCAAAGAGATTAAATATTGGAATGGCGATTCGTAGAATTTTTATTTTTGATACGATGATGTGAAGTTTAATGCGGTCTTTATTCACTCTGTCAACCCTATTCATTTCTTTACCTAAGTAAACTATTGATTTAATTCGAGCCCATTGAAGTGCTTGTATATCTGAGATTACTGTCAAAGATCCTGTTGTATCCTCCAAAATCTGTTCGACCAAATGAATATGAGCACTCATTTGCTCTATAGTAGGATTGACATTTTTTACCGTTTGAATTACCAGTGGAAGGCGTTTTACGTCAACTTTTGCTACTGCGCTTTCGTATATATTCGAATTAAATGTATTCACAGATTCTATCAAATCTACAACTAATATGTAATCATATGTACTGATTGTTTCGTTTTGCTTTTTCTTCTTAAAAGGATTATTAGTAGTAATACTCTTAAATGTGCATTAAATTTGTTCTTTTAAAAAAGTAAATGAACTTTTTTGGTTAGTAGATGTTTTGCAAGAAGAATTATGAATAATTTGTTCGGAACAATGCAGATTCAGGTCAATGAGAAACTCTATCTCAAGGATCCAAATTCCTCAGAATTGGGGAAGCGAATCGTGCAAGAAGGATTAATACTGATTGACGAAATAGGCTTAGAGAGTCTAACTTTTAGGAAGTTAGCTAAGCGATTGGAAACTACGGAAAGTTCCATCTATCGTTATTTTGAAAGTAAGTTTAAGCTATTATTATACCTAACATCTTGGTACTGGGGATGGTTAGAGTATCAGTTGGTATTTGCTACCACAAATATTTCCGACCCAAAAAAAAGACTAGAAGTTGCAATCAATGTGCTGGCTCAAGATGTTACATCAGAAGAAACTTTTGGTGTAATGAATGTGGCTTTATTAAATCGTATTGTAATCTCTGAATCGTCGAAAGCATATTTAACCAAAGAAGTTGACGATGCGAACAAAGTTGGATTTTATAGTGGATACAAACGCGTGGTGAAAAGGGTTTCTGATATTATGACAGAAGCGAATCCGACTTTTTGTTTTTCGCATACGCTTACTACCACGATTATAGAAGGAATTCACCACCAAAAGTACTTTGCCCAGCATTTACCGTCATTAACCGATATTAATAAAAAATCCGAAAATTTAGCCAACTTCTACACTCAAATGGCGTTATCCGTATTAGATAAATGAGCTCAAATCCTATTACCCCAATCGCACGATTTATAAACCTTCTAAAGGTCGATAAGCAAGAAATAGCTAGCATATACGTTTATGCTTTGTTTCATGGAATCGTAAGTCTCTCGCTACCACTGGGAATTCAAGCAATTATAAACCTGATTGGAAGTGGACAAGTAAGTACTTCCTGGATTTTACTAGTTGTTTTTGTGATATCTGGAGTTGCATTAACAGGTATAATGCAGATTATGCAGTTAACCATCTCAGAGAACTTACAACAAAAAATATTTACACGGTCTGCATTCGAGTTTGCGTATCGTATTCCAAGAATGAAATTAGAGGCCATTGATAAGGCATATCTGCCGGAACTGGTCAATCGTTTTTTCGATACATTATCGGTGCAAAAGGGCTTGTCCAAAATATTAATGGATTTTTCTAGTGCATCTCTTCAAGTCATATTTGGCTTGATTCTCTTATCGATGTATCACCCATTCTTCATTTTATTTAGCTTTTTGTTAGTTGTAATAGCATACCTGATATTTAGATTTACATCACCGCAAGGTTTAAAGACCAGCATAAAAGAGTCTAAATACAAATATGAAGTTGCAAGTTGGTTGGAAGAAGTGGCAAGGGCAATGGAAACGTTTAAGCTCGCTGGAAATTCCCCATTGCCGATGGAAAAAACTGATACTGTAGTGGAAGGGTATCTTAATTCTAGGAAAGCGCACTTCAAAACGTTACTCGTACAATATGTAAACTTAGTTGCATTTAAGGTTGTGATTGTTGCGGGTTTGTTGTTGATTGGTGGCATGTTGGTTATTAATCAACAGATGAACATTGGCCAATTTGTAGCCTCAGAAATTATTATTATTCTAATCATTGGATCGATAGAAAAGCTTATTCTGAGCATGGAAACTATTTATGATGTTCTTACGTCTTTGGAAAAGATTGGAAACGTAACAGATATCCCACTGGATCGCGATAATGGTTCAAAAATAAACTTAGAAGGAGAAGAAGGATTGTCGGTACAACTCACGGATTTCTCATATCGGTTTATTGGAAGGCCAAATGACTTTTTGAAAAAAATTAACATCAACGCTCAGGCAGGAGATAAAATCTGTTTGTCGGGTTTTAATGGTTCTGGAAAATCGTTGCTGTTGCAAATGTTGGCTGGTTTGTACGATGAATTTGGTGGATCTTTAACATACAATGGAATGCCTCTAGGAAATTGGTGTAGAGAAGACATTCATGAGGTGATTGGAGACAACCTGATGAAAGAGGAAATTTTTAAAGGAAGTCTGTTAGAAAACATCACATTGGGTAAACCCAATATCACAATAAAAGAGGTTCAAGGTCTTGTTGAAATTGTTGGGTTGAAATCGTTTGTAGGAAGTTTGTCGGAAGGGTATAATGAAGAATTAATTCCTGAAGGTAAGAATTTGCCCAAAAGCGTACGATTACGAATTATACTCGCTCGATGCCTTGCTGGAAGCCCAAAGGTCATATTGTTAGAAAGCAGCTTCAATCAGCTCCATGACATTGATAAAAAACGGTTCATGGATTATTTATTAGCAAGCAATGCAACCGTTGTAGCAATTTCCAACGACCCAACTATTGCACAGCAATTCGATAGAACAATTGTGCTGAAAGACGGGGAGATTATAGCAGAAAACGAATTTTCTGTAATAAAAAGTCAAGTATGGTTCCACGAAGTATTTCAAAATAGATAAACCATGTTGAATTTAAGCACAAATCGAATAGACGAAAAAGTAAACAAGAGTTTATATAAGTCGTTTGGAATGGTAAAGGATTTTAGAGCGGGTAAAATTATGGCTCGACTTTTAATAATTTCCTTTATCATTATATTGATACTAGTATTTTTACCATGGACTCAAAATATTCAATCTAAAGGATATGTTACAACCTTACAACCAAATCAGCGACCTCAAACTGTAAACTCAATAATTGCAGGCAGAATTGAGAAATGGTTTGTTCGTGAAGGAAACTACGTTGACAAAGGAGATACCATCATGTTTATTTCGGAAATAAAAGATGAATATTTTGACCCACAGTTGTTGAGTAGAACCGAAGATCAGATTAAATCAAAAGAGCTTACAGTGAATTCTTATATGGAAAAGGTTAAGGCGTTGGATAATCAAATCGACGCATTGATTAACACCAGAAAGTTAAAACTTGAACAAGCTAGAAATTACGTGAAACAGGCAATCCTTCAGATTCAATCGGATAGTATTGATTTTGAAGCTGCAAAGACAAATTTAAGCATCGCAGAAAAACAAGTTGCTCGAACACAACAATTATATGAGGATGGATTGAAATCCTTAACAGATCTTGAAACGAAGAAGTTAAAACTTCAAGAAACTCAAGCAAAGAAAATATCTGCAGAAAATAAGTTGCTAGAAAGTCAGAACAAATTGATTAATGCTCAGGTTGAATTGGGTTCAATTGATAATCAGTTTAAGGATAAACTGGCAAAAGCAGAATCAGAGAAGTATGCATCCCTATCAAGCATGTATGACGCTGAAGCGATCGTAACAAAGATGCAGAATCAATATATGAACTATTCTGTTCGACAAGGAATGTATTACATAACGGCCCCTCAGGATGGCTATATTACGCAAACTATACGTTCGGGTATTGGCGAAACTGTAAAAGAAGGGGAGGAGCTTATGACGATTATGCCTGCAGTTTACGACCTTGCGGTTTCCATGTATATCGAACCAATGGATTTGCCACTGATGGAAAAAGGTCAGTCTGTACGTTTTATGTTTGACGGTTGGCCTTCTGTAATTTTTAGTGGTTGGCCCAACTTATCCTACGGAACGTTTGGAGGAAAGGTAGTTGCCATTGATAATTTTATTAGCCCAAATGGTAAATATAGAATTTTGGTTTCGCCAGATGCAGATGATGTTGAGTGGCCCGATGGATTGCGTGTGGGATCTGGAGCAAATGGGATTGCATTATTAAAAGATGTACCGATTTGGTACGAATTGTGGCGACGTTTTAATGGCTTTCCGCCTGATTACTACAAAACGAAAACCAAGAACGAACAAATGAAAGAGGATAAGAAAAAATGAAGTGGATACTAAAACTTGTTTTACTAACGATTTTGATTCCACCAAGTTCAATGGCTCAAAATCTAGATGATGTTTTAACAAAAGACAAATTCTTGTGGTTGGTGTATTCCTACCATCCGCTATCAGTACAAAGTCGTTTGTTACTTGACATTGGAGAGAGTACCGTGCTGCGTTCTCGTGGAAACTTCGACCCTTATGTTTTTAGTACGTACGATAGAAAGGAATTTAAGGGGAAGGATTATTACAGTATTTTTAATGGAGGGTTAAAAGTTCCAACGTGGTATGGCGTGGAGCTAAAAACCAGTTACGATCAAAATAATGGTGTTTTCCTTAATCCTGAACAAAGTGTTCCAGTAAATGGCTTGTGGAATGCTGGACTATCTGTGACTCTTGGACAAGGGTTATTTATTGACAAGCGACGAGCAACGCTTAAACAAGCAAAACTATTTGCAGAAGCGTCATTCTTTGAGCGTCAGAAAATGATGAACGACTTGTATTTTGATGCGATCAAACAGTATTGGAAGTGGTTCGAAGCATATAATCAGTACAACATCTACAATCAATCTGTTGGTTTAGCGGAGGAACGTTTTAGAGCGGTAAAGCAAAGTTTTAAGTTTGGAGATAAACCTGCCATAGACACGTTAGAGGCATTTATACAAGTGCAAAACCGCCAATTAATGCGCAACCAACTTTTGTTAAATTATCAGAATATTACAGCAGATTTATCGAACTATTTATGGTTTGAAAATAATACTCCATTGGTGGTGACTGATAGCCTTCGTCCACCAATTCTTGATACATTAACATTGTCAAACAGTGTTGCATTGGATTCGTTCTACACCATGTTACAGCAACTTCCTAATACACATCCAGATTTACAGTTATATGAAAACAAATTGGCATCTTTGAGTATCGATCGTCGGTTAAAATCTGAAATGTTAAAACCTACTTTGAATGTTGAATATAATGTGTTAAACGAGCCAATTGGAAATGATGTGCTTGCTGGAATATCAGGCCAGAACAACAAAATTGGAGTAGACTTTAGTTTCCCAATTTTTTTACGAAAACAGAGGGGAGATTTACAATTAGCCGATTTGAAAATTTCAAACACAACCCTTGAGCAACAGCAGAAATCACTTGAAGTGACCAACAAAGTGAAACGGTATTACAATGAACACATAACATTACAGAGCCAGGTTGGGCTAGTTAGTCAAACAGTTGTCAATACCAATAGGCTTTTAATTGCTGAAAGACAGAAGTTTAACTCAGGTGAAAGTTCACTTTTCTTAATTAACTCTCGTGAGGTGTACCTAATTAATACACAAATTAAATTTGCGGAGTTAGTGTCAAAATATGAAATATCTAGAGCAGGGTTTTACTGGTCGTCGGGTGTTTTGTTTACGGAGTAGAATGACGTTTAATGTCAATTATTTTGTCTTCGTCGTACAATGCAACAATATCTGCATGTAACATTCCGAAGGAAGAGTCTGGATAATTCTCCGGTATATCAATCTTATATATTCCTGTAACCTTATTTGTTTCGTAATCATTGAAGCACATGTAAATCGTGTCAGCGTCTATGTCGGTGATTATCATCGTTGAATAGTTGTTCGATTCACTTTTGGTTTGATAAACGTCACCTATCTGCGGGTTTGCGAGATATTCGCGTTCTTCTTTTGTGTCTGCAGCACTTTGAAAATTGGCCCAAATGATCACAACTAATATCAAAAGTAAACCAGAAAATTGCCAAATGGGGCCTCGTGCATCTGCTTTTAACAGATCATATTCTTGCCTTAAATCCTGAGGCATTTCCTTTGGCTCAAGAACGTTTTTACAATTCATACACTCCGACCCACCAGTCTTACCGATTGGGAATAAAGGAATCCAAAATACATGGGCATGTTTTCTAAAAATGCTCAGCAAGATTGGACCTTTAGTATCGCAATTTTGACAAGTAATATGATTGCACTCAACAGTTTTGATGTGCACGGGTCTGCTTCCGTAAATTATCATGGTTTAATTTGATTAAAGTTTCACGGAAGCATGATACTCTAAAATCCTTAGACTAAAAAATATTTATAATGAACAGACCAGAGTTTTGTCTTACAAAAACGATTGCAACGTTTCAGCAAAACGGTCCAATGTGCTTCCCCAACCGTTATAGAACCCCATTTCTTCTTGCTGTTTGCAATATTCTTCAGTTTCGTGTAAAACACTAAACGTAAATTTTGTTTTATCTCCATCTTCCTCAAAAAGTACATGAATTTCAACATTAGTGGTCATGGGTTTAAAGTCTGCTGTGGTGACAATTTTTTCATTTGGAATTATTTCAAGGTATGTTCCTTCAGAAATGAAACTATCGCCATTGGGCATTGGCATTGAATATTTCCAAACACCACCAACTGAAAAATTGTGTTCAATAATGGTAACATCCATTCCTTTTGGTGCCCACCATTTGACTAGATGTTTAGGGTCTGTCCAAGCGTTCCAAACCACTGATAGTGGTGCGTCAAATAATTTGTTAATGGTTAAAGTTCTGTTTTTAGGTAAACTCATTTCGTTTTATTTTTTGTTATTGTATTCAAGTAATCTTCAAAAGAATCGATTCTTTCTTCCCATAGTCGATGGTACTGTTTAACCCATAAAAATGCTGGTACGAGCTCTTTTGGATTAATAGAACAGATTCGTTCGCGACCAAGTTGCTCTATGGTTATAACGCCAGATTCTTCAAGAATTTTTACATGTTTAGAAACGGCAGGTCTACTGATATCAAAGGATTTAGCAATCTGATTTATGCTTAGAGAACTGTCTGATAATTTATCAATGATTTCTCGTCGTACAGGATCTGCTATGGCTTGAAAAATATCGCGTCTCAAAATGTAACTATTCGGTTACGCAAATATATGTAACAAATTGGTTACATAACTAGTAAATAGAAATATGTTTTGATGAATTATAAAAAGTATATCAATTTAGTGGAGCTTTTTCTGTTTGACTTAATAGATCTACATCGACTATAATCCCCTTTTTTTCTTGTTTGATGGTGTACAAGAACTTTTCTCCCCATTCCATTTCTTGAGCTTTGTATGATGTTCTTGAGTAAACGGTTTGCGAAAACGATTCGTCGAAAGCCTTAATCATGACAAAAAATTCCAAGTCTTTTTTGAGTGCAGTTTCTTCTGTTAAACCATATAGTGGACTCTCCTCGTTAATCGGGTGAACCACCGTCCACACCGTCGTAAAGAACACTACTTTACTTCGTTCAAGATCTAATAAATGAAAATCTCTGAGTGTAGAATTCTCGCGTTTCATTGATACGGATAAGGTCACTTCGACTTCCATTAGCTGGTTGTCTTGTGGGTTTATTAATCGAAACATAAATCCATTAATACCGCGATAAGGAGCAACCAATGCTTGATTGGAGAATTTAATTTTAGCATTTGGTTTTGAAAATCGTCCATAAAGTAAACCTGTTGCGAGCGCAAACGTTAATAAGCCCAACATAGATTCGATAGCAGCAACTACGTTCGCTGCCATTCCCACTGGTGCTACCCGACCATAGCCGAGTGTTGTAATGGTTTGAGCACTAAAAAAAAATGCCTCCATAAACTTACCCATCTCAGAAGCTTTTTGAACACCCGTTAAATGTTCCACTCCAATGGCAACATAAATGCTGGCAAATAGTGTATTGATAAATAAATAGCCTAAAACTACAAGCACAAAAAACCTGAGCCACGACATCGTTATTAGAGAATGAAAGAAGTTTACACGTTCGTAAAAGGGAACGTTTATCTTTCGAACATTGAATGTCCCATCGTGATTTAAGGTCCGGAAGTTTCCAGCCGTAGCTTTACTCCCTAAGCCTAAATCGTTATTTAAATTTGATGAATCGTTTTCTTCCATGTATTTATTTCAACGCCTAACGAAGATAGTAAGATTTTTGATGGCAGAAGTTTGAAGGAGAAGTCAGATTTCAGAAGTCAGAAGTTTGAAGTCAGAAGTCAGAAGTCAGAAGTCAGATTTCAGAATGGAGAAACTTGAAGTTGGAACTAATCCCTAACTACGACAAAATAGATCCGTCGCCCATTTCAATAATGCGATCGGTTTTTTTGGCAAAGTCCAAATCATGGGTCACAATGAGCATGGACATTTCATGAATGTGGCTAAGCTCACGCAACACGTTAAACACATTTTCTGCGTTTTTACTGTCTAAATTTCCTGTTGGCTCATCACCCATAATAACCTTCGGATCGTTGATTAATGATCGGGCAATTGAAACACGCTGCTTTTGACCACCAGATATTCTCGAAGCTTTTTTATGTGCTTGATCCAACACATCTAGAAGTTCTAACTTTTCGTATGCTTTCTTTTTAATAGTGGCTTCATCATATCGTCCAAGTTTTAACGCTGGAAGCATAACGTTTTTTAGCACAGAGAACTCAGGCAGCAAATAATGAAATTGAAAAATAAAACCAATTTTTTCATTTCTGACCCGAGCCAATTCATTCCTAGATAAATGCGACATATCTTGTCCGTCAATAATTAACTCTCCGTCATAATCACTATCCATCGTAGATAGGATATAGAGTAGGGTCGATTTTCCGCAACCAGACTTCCCCATTATTGAAACAAATTCCTTATGCTTAAGCTGCATAGAGATATTTTTCAAAACGTGAAACTTAACTGGATCTAAGAAATACTTATTGATATTTTTTGTCTCTAGAATATTCTCCATGGCTATTTTATTGGCCTCTTATGATTTCTACAGGATCAATATTTTGAGCTTTTTTAGCAGGGAGGTAACCGGCTAAAAAGGTCGTAATTAAGGCAAAGGAAATCCCCCCAATATAAAAGTAGGGATCATAGTTTATAGGGTACGTTTTAATCGTAGGTAAGGCTTCTGTATTAAAAGGAACATTGTCAATAATTGCAGAAATACCGTACCCGACGCCCAATCCCAATATTCCGCCTATCAAACCAATCATTAATGCCTGAAAAATAAAGATGTACATGACGTCTTGACCTGTAAATCCTGTAGCTTTTAATATCGCAATGTCATTCATTTTTTCATAAATGAACATGTTCAAAATATTATAAATACCAAATGCAGCAACGATTAGCAAGGTTATGGAAACGGCATATGAAATAAGCGTTCGGATATCTGAACCCGTATCGAATTGAGCGTTTGCGGTATTGATATCCAATGCTTTTACATCGTACAAATTTTCAATGAGTTCCGACACAGGCACCGCATCTTCTATGTCGTGAAGTTTGACATGAATACGGCTTATATAGTTGGTACCTGCACCCAATAATTGTTGAGCCATTTTTAAGCTGACGTAACTTTGGACGTCATCCACATCAGCCAAACCACTTTGGAATATTCCACCAATCTCCAACGTGAATATTGTACCTTCAGTGTTCATCACTTGCACTTTGTCGCCCAGCGATAGCGACAGTTTCTTTGCAATTCCTGACCCAATGAGTGTGTTATTTTTCTTCTTTAGTAAACAATTTACATCGCCTTCTACAATGTAGTCTTTGAAGTTAAAAAGACGAACTTCCTCTTGAACTTCTATACCATTTATTATTCCATTTAAGTTATTGGATCCGGCCAAATAAAATACCTTGCTTGTTGCTTGAGGAGTGGCACCTTTCACTTTTTCGTTTGCGCGCAATTCTGATATAATGGGTAAAGCATTGTGAATACGCAAAAGCCTACGTTTTGGCCTTATGGAGTGTGTATGACTCAGCTGATCGGATGCGTCTAAGAATCGATCTACTGGCTGTGTTTCTGATGCTTCGGTTTTGTTATAAATCTGAATGTGAGGGGTTCTATTTAACACTAAACCATCCAACAATTGGTTGAGGCCCGTCATAAAACTCATCATAACGATGAACATACTAATGCCAAATGTTACGCCAAGCGATGCGATGATAGTTTGCTTTTTTTTAGACAGCAAATGTGTTTTGGATATGTCTATTATATGTTTGAACATATCAGTTATTCGGCTGGTTTTAAGAGTACTGTGTTTGTGTCAACTCCTTCAAGAATCTCAACGTACTTTAAGTTTTTAATTCCAACTTTAACTGTAAGTTCTCCATCGTTGGTTAATACTTTGTTTTGAGGCAACAAGTAGTTTGATGGAATTACCAAGGTGTTGATGCGTTTATCAACTAAAATATTTGCTTCGCCAGAAAACCCGTTGTATAATTTTGGAAGTGGTGGAATAAACTTCCCTTCAACCCGAAAGGTTTGAGTGGCTTCTTCCTTTTTTGGATAAATCTTGGTAACATTAGCAAATAGAACTTGGTCATTATAGGCATCTAAACTGATTAAAATCGAATCTCCAACTGCAACTTTTGTAATATCAACTTCGTCAATATCCATTTGAATGATATACGCATCGGAGGTACCAATTTCTCCGAATCGCTCTTGCGTAGTGATAAAGTCTCCAGGCTCTTTATTGATGCTAAATACTATTCCATTAATTTCCGAACGAACTGTATAGTCTCCAACCTGACTTTTTTCTACGTTACTCATATTTAACGCTTTCTGATAGGCATTTTTTAGACTTATGAGCGTTTGTTGCTTTTTCTGTCGAAGTATTTTTACTTGATTTTGTGTGTTTGTATAGGCAAGCTTAGCGCGATCGTAGTCATTCTTTTTTCCAATATTCTGATTCCATAGTCGCTCTTGTTGTTTAAAATTCATCGAGTCTAGAGTCAGTTGCTGTTGGGCAGTATGTATCTCAGCTTCGATGCTGCGCAACAAACTACTAGACCCAAGGTAGTTTGCTTTTGCCTCTTGAAGATTAAGGTCTGCAGTAGACTGCCGATTTTTGGCATTTGCAGGAATTTCAATGCTAAACAGTGTTTGATCTTCGGTAACCTGATCACCTTCTTTCACCAAAATCTCTTTGATAATACCTGAGGTTAATGGCTGAGGTGAGTACGATATTGATGGAACAACTTTAACTGAAGCGTAGACCGTCTCAACAATATCTGTGCGCTTTGGTTGAATGCGATTTGATTCATTATTCGTTGAACATGCAGTAATTGAAAGTAAAACCAACGCGTAGATTAAGTTCTTCATTTATTTTCTGTGACTTGCTTGTTATTGATTTGCAGGTAAGTTGCAAGGTTTCGAAAATACGTTAATCAAGTGCCAACAGAAACGAGAATAATCAGTTGAGTAGATTTAAAAACATGATTTTTAGCAGCGCTAAACCATCACACTAAGAGTCAAAGTGAATGTATTGAAATAATGAATGCACAAACAACCTTTACGATTGAATTGTGCATTCAAGTGTTTTTACTTCAGCAAGCTAGTTGCTGATGTTTTTCTCTTCTATCTCAGTTTCGCAATGGCCTCCAACACAGTTGCCAGAAGCACAACCAAATGAAAACAAACCCATTGCGGCAAAGTAACCACCGAAAATTACTCCAAACCATTGTGCTGAATGAATGGATTGAAAAACCACAAACAGACCAATACCTAAGTATAGGATTCGCGAGAATGTCCAGTTGTATAATATTCGGTTTTTAATATTTCGTATCATTTTCGAATAGGGACTTTAAACCACGTCGTTTGCTACTGTTATCGAAAAGACGTATTCAGGTAATTATATTTTGTTATTCAAACTCATCCAACCGCCACCATTGTGGACTTCAGAGAAACCGTTTGATTTTAACATAGACTTTGCAGACCCACTGCGCATTCCACTTGCACAACAGGTTATAATTGCTTTGTCTTTTTTTAATTTTTTTAAATTATTGCCAAGTGTATCCAATGGAATATTTATCGAACCCTTAATGTGGCCGCTTTTATATTCGCCTTTAGTTCGTACATCAACAATTGTAGCTCCTTCTTTTACAAGCTGAGCATAATCTACTTTTGGACCGATGCCAAATAAAGTCTTTAGTGCGTTAATCATATGTTACGCTGTTTGAGATTGGTAATAGTTTACATCTAACCACGAACCACCGTTGCAACAATCGATACCAAACTGTTGTAAAAATTGTGTCGCCTGACCACTTCGTCCGCCACTCGCACAACACAATACTAATGGTTGCTCCATGTTTTTTAATTCTTCGATTCGTTGATCAACTTCGTTTAATGGAATATTGATTGAACCATGTGCATTTCCACCCTGAAATTCTGCAGGAGTTCGCACGTCTACAATAGTACCTTGTTTTGATTTAATAATTTGTTCTACGTTCATTTTGTTTGCAATTTGATAGTGCAAAGAACAGGATACGATTCTTTGAAGTTTGCTACTTATGTTACACAAGGGATTTTTATTGGTACAAAGAGGCAATGATAGAATGAGATAATGATGGAATGAGACAATGAGGCTATTTCAATGAAATTTTATTTCTGCTTAAAGATACAAGGCCATCTTCTTCCATTTGTTTTAACAATCTTGACACTACAACACGGGCTGAACCTAATTCGTTGGCCAATTGCTCATGGGTTACCGTTAATGTTCTTGTGTTGGTTAATGCGCACTTCTTTTTGATGTAGTTGAGCAACCGTTCGTCGAGCTTTTTAAACGTAATCGCGTTAACCACATCTAACAATTCTTCAAAACGTTTATGATATAATCGGAAGATATAATCTAACCACTCTGGGAACTCCTTTATGAGTAGGCTGACTTTGTCAATCGGTATAAACAGGATGCTTGTTTCTTGCTCTGCAATGGCAGTTACCTTACTGGTATCTTGATGCATTCCACCTAAAAACGACATGATACAACTCTCGCCGGCATTGATATAATAGAGGAGGAGCTCTCTACCATCTTCATCTGCTCGCATAACCCGTATGCTTCCAGACATAACAATTGGAATTGCTTTGATGTAGGCATTCTCATTTAAAATAACTTGTCCTTCCGTAAAGGTTTTGGTAAACCCAAAATCAGTTAATCGTTCACGAATCTGTGGAGACGGTTTGAATTCAATAATGTCGTTTAATTCCAAAGTGGGAAGTGTTTTGGCAAATATCGTTACGCTTTGGTTGTATATCAATTATCAATTGATATCAAATATACTCCAACCATTTCAAATACGCTTACAGGCGTTATTTATAGCCAAATCTCTTTTCTTAGATTCGTTAAAACCAGAATTTAGTGCATCCACCTATCTGCTTTTCGATGTTCATCGTTTTAAGCATTTTTAGATAATTCTCGATGATAGCAGATACGTTGCGATTTTTTTGTTTCGCATACTTCTTAACTTCTTCAATCATTTCGTTTCTACTGGTTTTTGTCAACGTAAACATGTCAACACATTCAGACATATACCAAACCTCCAATATGCAATCAGCAATCTCCTATCGTTTTTGTATATCCTCACGCTTTGGTCTCCATATCTGCGGTTAATGATCATTACGAATTTAAGATATACGTAATCCCTTAATGAATATATTTGTGCGGTCAGGGATTTAACCCGTGTTACGGTACAATGAAATTGAGTTACAATACACACATTAAACCTTTATTTTCCGATATTCGGTTCTGGTTGTTGGTGTTTTTTCTGATTCGTTTGATTGGAATAACCAATCCACCATTGGAAGGTGGACACAGCTGGCGACAAGCACTAACCAATATGATTGCTCGTAACTTCTACGAAATATCACCCAACATTCTATATACACGTATCGATCTAGCTGGCGCAAATTCAGGAATTACAACATCCGAATTTCCACTTTACAATTACCTGATTTTTTTGGTTTCAAAGGTGGTTGGTTTTAATCATTGGAATGGTAGATGGATAAATTTAGTGGTATCGTCGTTTGGTCTTTACTATTTCTATAAACTCATTGCCAAAACAATCAATTCAAAACTTGCACTTTATGCAACGCTTGTGGCGATTACATCGCTGTGGTTGCAATACTCGCGCAAAATTATGCCCGACACATTTAGTGTTTCTCTTGTATTTATTGGATTATATGGTGCGTATGTTTATTTAAAAGACGGAAAGTGGCTATATCTGCTCTCGTTTTTTCTGTTCTGTACCTTGGGTGTACTGAGCAAGATTCCAGCGCTCAGTTTGATGAGTTGCCTAATTGTGGTCCCATTCTTAAAAGAAACACCTCTCAAAAGGAAGGTTTGGCTGGGAGTATCTGGAGTGATTGGCTTCGGATTGGTCTGTGTGTGGTATTTCTATTGGGTGCCTTATATTTTTGACCACTACCATTACCATCTTTATTTTCCACGATCCTTAAAGGAAGGATTTTATGAGGTGTTAGGCTTGCTCCCCCAATTTTTTGAGAAGTTTTATTTTGATGGGTTGAAGTCTTTTGTTGCTTTTGGATGCTTCGTATTGGGGCTGTATTATTTAATTAAATCCAAAAACAGAATGTTGCAATTAGCTTTAACATCTGTTACCATCGTATTTGGTTTTTTTATTGCAAAAACAGGATTTGTATTTGCAACTCATGGATATTACATCGTTCCATTTGCACCAGTTATGGCGTTAGTTGCTGGATATTTTATTCAAAAAATACCGACAAAATATGCAACGATTCTTTTGGTTATCATTACCGCCGAAAGTATTGGAAACCACCAACATGATTTTTTCTTACGCGAGTCTCAAGTGTATAAATTGGAATTAGAAAGTAAGTTAAACAACGTGTTACCAGATGATGGGTTAGTGGTGATTAATGGTGGAAGCAACCCAGTGAACATGTATTTCGCGCACCGCAGAGGCTGGGTTTGCGACAATAACGATTTGCAAACAGATGGTTTTATAGAGTCGTTAGGAGAGGAGGGAGCAAAGTACCTCATTATCGACAAGCACGCCGGTGAATATCGCGAATTCTCCTATCAGCCACTATTGGATGACGAGGATTATGTGGTTTATAAGATTGAGTGAGAGGTTGTGAGTTAAAATATGTTTACAGGAAATAGGTGTTCACTTGGCTAGCTTGTGAAATTTTTTTTTTGAATAGATTTAAACCTTCACCATTTTTTCGTTCATTATTTTGTTACACGAAGCATAAAAATACCTACGCCCATTATGAGTTTTCATCGTGGAGGAATTTGCTCCAACCTATGTACATATGCCACCCCTTCGGGGTTAAAACTTTGTAAAGAGAAATGTTTAGTCATTGCACCCCTCCGGGGTTGACTCCACGGACCAATCAACATAAACCCCGAAGGTGTGGCATGACTCTAACCCCAAAGGGGTGGAATGGCTCTAACCCCAAAGGGGTGACATAGAAGCAATTGTCATAACCAACTGAACAAGTACTTTTCGTTGTACTCAATTTCAAATTTCCTAAGTTGGGTAATGTACTCTTCTTTAAATGACTTTTTACGTTGATGTTCTTCCTGGTTGGCGATATAACGATATACGTTTTCAATTTGTGAATGGCATACGAGAAAGCGCCGAATCCTTCTTGCCACTGAAACTTAGTTTTTATAAACCGACGCTTGTTAATAAAATTTGTAGAGTTATTCTTTATATCTCGCACTAAATCAGATATAGCCATTGAAGGTCTTAAGCCAACAAACACATGAACATGATCTTCGACACCATTAATGATTATTGGTTTTTGATTTTTCTCTTTAATGATTCCAGCCATATATTTAAAGACTTCATCTCTCCAAGGTTTCTGTAAGAGATTTTGTCTGTGTTTTACTGCAAATACAATTTGTATATAAAGTTGGGAGTATGTGCTGGGCATATTTTGGATAGATTAATTCATATTGATTTGTCTTAGAATTAGGTATTGTATTGGTGTTAGTTTGGTCTTATCAAAGGCAAATATTGCTAATACTGTTTTACTTTGATGAATTGGATATCCAAACGCAGTTATTCATTCGCCGCAGTTTAATCGTATTATTTCTCTTTTAAATGGTTGTTTTTCGTTTTCGATAGCATGCAGATACAAAACATATTGGCTTGTTTCTTTAATGTTGCTGTGTATTTTATCAGAATCGCATTTTCCAATTTCAATATACGCTGTTCTAGTAAATGTGATATGACACACAACCGTGTTTATTTAAATGATTTAGTTTAAATCAAATGCATAAAGATACAGTGTCACTAAATACTCACCATTGGTATATTTAACAAACTTGTTGTTTAGTCTTACAGTTTAGTAATTGACCAAAAGTCAATTATTTAACATCCCTTTCAGCATTTCATCTTTATTTCTCAAGTCCAATCCGCCTTCATAAACAGATTTCAGATTGACTAAGAAAAACGACCATCCAGAATCGCAGCCGAGACGAATGTTTCTTTTAGATTGATCATCGGTTGGAATATGACTTTGAGAGAGCTCAACGATAACATTTTCATCGTGTTGAGTCAGTTTTACTTCAACAATACAATTACCAGCAAAGGAGAATTGCAATTGGTCTTTCCCATTGGCTTGAATCACTTTTCCCTTTTCAACAACGTCAAATAAAAACCATGACCATTCATAAACATCGTTTTGTTTAATGTTCTCGTTTCGTGGAACTTGCGTTCCATCATGACTATAATAAACCGCTTTATTCAGAAACCATTTTTCAAGTTCCCGTGGAATAGTCCAAGCGTCGTATAGGTCTGAAAGTTCTGCTTTGATGGCAATTTTTTTGGTGAAAGATGTCCAATTGAAGTTGTTCATGAGATTGTATCGTAATTTAAGGTTTTATGCATTGAATATTTAATTCTAATTCATTACACCAATAATCAAGAAGTGATTTGCCAAAAACAATAATGTCGTTTCCCCAAATCGAAAGCACTGGTGATTTGGTTTTATCTTGCAAAACAACTAGAGCTCTATGTCCGTATAACGGAACAAATCCTTCAATGGAGGATGTATTAAAACTGGATTCGTTCAGACAAACAATTGCAAAGTTTTTGTACTGATTAACTTCATCAATTAGCCATTGGGTTTTATTTAAATCGTTTGGATATTGATAACACCTCCTTTCGAATTCGTCTGGTTCATTACCTTCTGGATCTATAGATATATGTGGAGTGTTAAACCCGTTAATCGACTCAAGCATATGAACATAATCATTAGGAAACTCAAACCCGAATTCAGTTTCCATTTTGTTTATTTCGTCAGTCGATAAACCCACATTCCATTTGGTGTTTTTTTGAATTTGAAATCCCCAACATTGTTGAATGGTTAACGATTTAAACTTGTTTTCGGAAACATTTTTAAAGGATGTCCAGTGTTTCATCACACTTCTATTCTAACATTGTTCTTTTAATGCTGTCGAACCTGACTCTTGAGTTTATAAGCACTGGAGAATGATTCACAACAAGGTCAAACTTAGTTAGGTTTTCTAACGGAGTGATTAATTTAATTTCATTGGTTGTCTCAAAATCTAACGTATATGACTTTTGAAGACTGTATAGATATGCAATTTTTGTTTTTTTAATTCTGAGATACATAACATGAGCCGTACTCTTTTTGGGAATAGTTCTTAGTTCCAAGACTAGTTCATCTGGTTTCAGCGAAATGACCTTAGAGATCTTGTCAGCATCTGCCTCAATCGAATATTCGTTAACTGAATTATCCGTCAGACGAAATCTCCAGTCAATGCCATTTATGGGATTATAGGCGACAAATTGGTTGTTTATGGAATGAAGCAATATCCAGTCACGAGGGAATTGCTTTAAGTCGACTTTCCTTAAATCAATTGTTTTCGATATTTCGTTACAATAGTATTGTACGGCTTGATCATCAAACTCATTTGGTTTCCAATCCAATATTTCTTTGTAAAACGTTGAACTTCGTGTTGTATCGATAAAAAGTTGGTGTTTGGTAAGGTCGAGTAGGGCAGGAGCATTACGCTCAAGTATCGTGTCAATATCTACATGATTTTCCTTGTAAGGCTTCGGTTGAGATTGCTCAGGTGGTTTATGTTCCTTGATATTTGAACAAGAAAATAAGAGTATTAAGACTGTGAGTTTAAAAAGGTGATACATGTTGAGGTTAAAGGTTTGCAAATTACTTATAGCGATTTCGAAGTACTTTCTTTTCCGCCGAAACCAAGGCTGGTTGCGAACCGAAAATACCACCTGTCGGCCCTGCTGATAGCCGTTCAATTCCCACAAGATATATGCGTTGTTGTAGGTAAGCTTTTTAATTTTCAAGTCGATAAATCTTCTTCTTTAACTAGGAACCACTTTCCAACGATTCGTCTAAAATATGAAGTGACGTAAGTTCCATTTTCAACACCCGACCAAACAAAAACTCGTTCATCTGTATCCTTTAATTGCATTTCGTTATTGTCATAGATAACAGGAATAGCTGATTCGTTGAGATAGTAAAGGTTGTGTTCCCACTGGTCTTTTTTCAAGTAAATTGTGTCAGTTTCTACACCTCGAGATCCAACTTTGAAACCTACGAATTCAAGTGGGAATTTTATCCTTGATTTTTGAAAATCAGGTTCAATCATGAATTTGTAAAAGAACTCGTCAAAATCTTCTTTTCCAATTTCCGAGTTCTCCAAAACAATTACTGAGTCGTTTGAATGTACGTCAGGATTTTCAGTGTCAGTGGCCACAGCTTCAGCAAATCGGTTCATTTCATTTAACCACCATCCGAGTCCGAATCCGAGTGCTAAAGTCAATATGATTGTCAGTCCTTTTTTCATTTTTTAAATTGCTGCCAGCGATAACGGGTTGAGGCGTAGTTTGGAATGTGCGTAGGCGTTGTGCTGCTAATGCATATCGGCATTGCTATAAGTCGTTATAATTATTCAAAATACTCTTCAATTTCCGGTCTGTGATATTCAACAATCCAGTTATTGCGTTTTAGGTAAATGTCTCGAATTTTGTCTGCTTTGTTGCTCCAAACATAACAACCCCTATCATCATACATATGAAAAGCTCTGTCTGTTTTTGGGTCGAAAAAGAAAATACTTTGGGCTATCCCTGGCGCAAAACCCATTTCCGTGTTCGCAATTCCGTTCAGAATATTTTCTACGTTTATGACCGTAACAGGTAGTTTTCCTATTATAATTCTTACTTCTTCGTTTTCTAAGATATAATTCCCATTTTCGTTTATAGTGCCGTAGCAAGTATTAACTGATTCCAATTGATTATGAAATTTCTTGAATCTATCGTCAGGAAACTGATTGTGTAAATAGTTGTTAGTGGCGTTGAAAATGTTTTCTCTTTGGTATTCATAAATTAGAATAAAAATTTCGTGTGTGAGGTCAGTAAATGTTTCTTTGAAAATTGTCGAAGCTCTTTTTGTCGACTGATTAACTCTATCAGTTGTGCCATTTTCTTTATCTCCACCAAGTTCAAAGCGAATATGAACTTGTCCACCTAGCGTGTGTTCGGATTCAATTTTGGAGTGTGGATATACTCTGTCAAAATATGATTGTAATTTTCGTCTTAACATTTTGTTCTTTTACTGTCGGTCATTTTTAAATAGCTTATTACTACAATTTATACCAAATAATACTACAATGTATTACCCAAACGCAAAAGAAAAACGACGCAGGCTTTATTCGCTTGGTATATTTTACGTGTTCTTTTTTGAGAGGTATTTTTCGAGGTTATTGATTTTCGCATTCCAGAATTTTTCCAATTTACAAATATAATCCTGCACTTCTTTAAGGGCTTCTAGTTGGGCAACACAGTTTCGCTGTCTACCATCTGTTAGATCGGTTTCAATGGTAAGTAAATCTGCTCGTTGCAGTATTTTAACATGCTTCGCAATTGCTGGCCTTGACATATTGAAATTTTCAGCGATCTCACCAATGCTGCTTGATTCTTCAATGAGCATAAGCAATATTTCCCTTCTCGTTGAATCTGATAATGCTTTAAATACATCACCCATTTTTATTGAGGTATTTTAGTAAAAGAACCGGGAGTATTTTGGTTTTCCAACCATTGGATAAAATCTTTTGGACAATGAGCTTATTTAGAAAGCCGTCAAAACCGCTATGTTCAAAATTGAGGATAGTTTTGTCTTCTGCTTTTTCGAGTCTAAAACTGACTCTGGTTTGTTTTAACGGACCTCCACTCCAGCTGAATGATAGTAGCTTGTTTTCTATTACTTCCAATACCTCACAGTCGATTGTGCCATTAAAACCCGGGAAGGGTTTAGTCTTGAACTGAAATTTGTGACCGACTACTGGTTCAATATTGCACGGCATTAGCCATTCGCTCATGGCCTCTTTGTCTGTTATGGCTTTCCATACATCCGCTAAGGTGTGGTCATATGTAATCCTGAATTGAATTGTATTTTTCATTAAAGTATAAAACCTTTTGGTTTTACAAATATATGAAACCATATGGTATTATATCTAAGGTTTGTTGTTTTTTTCGGGTAAGTCTTTAAAACTGAATAGGTCATACTTAATCACAAAAGTTTGCCTAAACGTAGTATCCCAAAGTGCATTTGTTATTTGTTTTGTTGGGTGTAATTTTTAATTTTCTCTTTCATTTCCGTTACAGGGTTTATATAGTCATTTCTTTTGCCATACCTAGATTTACTCAAACTCTTATTGAGCAAGGCATTCATATATAACATGTCTTTTTCCTCGAAGGATAAGTTATGCCAGTCAAGATGAATTTCAAAGTCATAAATCCGTTGATTCAGCGTGGCTATGGTTTTTTTGTCGTTGTTGGATTTATGGAAATTGATGCCACCGATCAACTTTCCTAAATCCAGGTTATGATTGCTTTTGATAATCAAGTCATTAATGAGTCTTGATTCCAACAATTGGTAAAAGTCATTTTGGAGATTCACAATGTCTTTTTTCTTGAAATCGGCAAATACAATGGTGTAATATGTAGGAACATGAATCAGAAAAAGGCACTTCTTTCTTCTGAAGGATTTATAATGAGCAAACCAATCACCAAAATCGGATTCGTACGACTCGTCATTGGATTCAAAAAGCGCGGTGCCAATTAGTTTTTCTAGTTTATTTGAGCAGTATATTGATGTCATTCTTTTTAAATTTTGACTAATGGTCATCAGCTACACAACGTGCGGATTACTACCAAAGTTGTTTGCCCCGAAGATAAGAATTGATTTGTTAACCCATGATTGATTTCGCGTGACGAAAACGCGAGCTATGCGTAGCGGACGATAGCAGTATCTTTTAATAATATGCCTCTGATGCTCCGCCAACATTAATATTTTTGTTTTTATCAATTCTTACTCCCAGGCCATGTTCTTCATCCCAAGTGCAATTGAACGACATGCCAACGATGCCTGATCGATGAATGGATATACTATTAAGTTCGATTGATCTTCTCAAATCTTCAGTGTTTTTAATAATAGGGGCATCAAATTCTTAATAGTCCGAATAGAGTTCTCTGTAATACACCAAGATTTCAATAAGAATATTCTGCCAGTCATGACCTGAATAATTAACAATTGATTTGTATCCTGCTCTTTGTTGGTCATTTATTTTTTTATCATTCGAATCAAAATTTAACTCAAATTCGGAAGCCTCATCATCTAGGTCAACTTTAAAATCCTTCCAAAATGGAATAACAATTTCATTTAGTAACTTTTCGTCATAATTACTGTATGTAAATTCGCCTAATTCTGCAAATTCAGGGATTACAAGAGTCTCCGAAAATTCAACATCTATGACCTGTTTATTAAGACTTATTGATGGGAATATGTAAGTCAAGAGTGTGTATATCGCCATTAACACGATGAGAACACCACCAATAAGATATACGTAGTATTTGAATTCCATTTATCTGTCAATTACTGCAAACGGGAGTCTGTGCAACAACCATTTTTTAGTTTATTCGAAAATAGCATAAAAGTGGTTTGCGGGTGTAGTCCTCCTAAAAGCCACATCACTTCAACATTGGTTCGACAACAATGTGCCAGTTTAGGACTACTTCGAACACCACTTTGATATCTATACAAATAGAGTTTGAGTAATTCCGATGGATGATAGGGCAGGTTTCCTTGGGAGTTAAGTGTTTTGTTTTGGTAAAGTCGTGCTTTATTGTTTAAACCTGAGTTCGATTCTTCTTCATAGGTTTAGAATTTCATAAAAGTCAATAGACAAGGCGGTTTTGTGAAGATTTAGCGGATTAAATCCAACGAAGTATATTGGGTTTTATGGAACAACACATACTTATTTCACTAGGAAAAAGCGCTTCTCTTCCTAAAAATTATTTGAAATAGCCCGCTATTACTGCATAAATTTTAGTTGACAATCACTATTTCCAAGCGGTCTAAACCATAAATAATAATCGAACTCAGGTTGTTAGTTATCGCCTATGTCTAAAGCAATGGCCACAGTGAGAGAAGCTTTTTAATACAAACTTCCTTTTAGGTTTTTTTACGAAATTGATAGCCAAAAGAAACTCCTCCATAAAGTTGCACGATAGGATCGGTATATTGATTTATGTACGGGGTTAATGTTAGTCGGACGATAGTCCCATTGGATGCGGTAAATCTGTATCCTGTAGTTGGAATAAAAAAAATGCCTCGATTGCCCCTGTTTTTTCCGAAGTATATTGGTTTAACCATATCGTAAGATCGTACAACGAACGGTATGGTGTAATAGGTCAATCCTACACCAATCTCAGCGTGATGTTTACGTCCGTTATGCGATATCCAGCTTAGGCGAAATGGAATAATGACATCGGTAAGTACACGTTTTCGTTTGATCGTTCCATTAGATTGTATCACTCCTCTGTCTTCTATTGATATTCCGGCAGGATGATGAATACCGATGCTAGAAACAATTGAGCCCTTCGATAATGTTGCTATGTTGTATTCATAATTTACTGAAAAAAAAGGTGAGCTTCCGCCTATTTCCAAAAAGATGGAATGATCTGATTTCGTAGTTAATTCCCCAGTTTTTAGAAAGGTTCTTTTTGGTTTAAATGTTAATTCAGAAAAAAGGTGATTACCATTTAACAGATGTGTGCTTGAAATAGCATCGGAGGATTCATTTATACCATTCAGTACGTTGCTATTGAAATAAATATGCTTTTCTGAACTTGTAGACATAAAACACTGAGTCGAACTCTGATTCAACCAGATGATTGAATTACATGAGGCTTTTGTGCTTAAATTCACTTCTCCCCGACAGAAGACAGCGAAACTAGTCGTAAGGGTAATAAAAAATATTTTTTTCATTATTCGGTTTCTAACGTTGTTTGTTCTATTTCCACCAAAAATAATCGATCACCATCTAAGATGTAGTCTTCTGTTGAAAACATACTAGTAATCTAACGGTAACGGGTACGAGGCGTAGCTTGGAAGGTGCGCAGGCTTTGTGCGGCTATGACTTATACCCAATGTTGAAGTACGTATTATTTGTTTTTAATGTTTTTCAGGACCATTCGTTCAATTATAGATTTTCCTTTTTCAGGTGTAAAGAGAACATTATTGCCCCAAGCATTTGAAGCGTTTAGAACTCCATATTTGTCGTTAAACAGAAGTGGTCCAGGTCCATCCAAATAATTCCCAACGGCAATATATAGATCAAACTCGTTTTCGTTGTCTTTTTTAAAGTTGTAGTCTCCAAATTTTATTGTTTCAAATTTTATTCCACCATCATATATAAATTCTCCAGATTTTATGTACTCAAAACTTGGTTCTTCACGCAAAGGGTCGGAGTATTTATAACTATAACCACTGTCAATTTTAGTAATTGTTAACTCAAATTTTAATTCTGTAGTTGGTTTATCTTTTGAGTAATATTTTAAAATTCGATCATGTTTTTTAGAGGTGATCAAATTGCATTGCTGAAACAGTCCAGCAATTGCTATTGTAAAAATTATCTTTATTGCGATTTTCATACGTTTTACAACTAAAACCTATCAGAACAAAACATTCTGTTAACTACTCTGTAAAGGGTGATTGTAGACATTGGTTTTATTCGGTTATAATCAAGTTGATTGTACTACTTCCATCAAAAATAATCTATCACAATTAAAGATTTAGCAACCTGTTGAAAACATCCTCGTAACCCAATGAAATGAACTTGTGAGCTTTGGTAGTTTTTTGGTATTCTTTGAGAGATTTGTTTGAATTTGTTTGGCTATGAGCAGAGCGGGGTTTATTAGTTGGATTTTCATAAGGAAGCTAAGTTACAACATAGCCATATTACATTGGCTAACGCATTAACATTTTTTGATTGCTGAAGGTAAGCATTGGTCATAGGCGTTGTTGTATACTGTATTAATCAAAATAATGAACCATCAGATGAATCATGTCCCCTGACCGATATAAATAGTATTCGCTAAAAGTGTGGTTTAAAAAATCTTTTTTATAATAGATTGTACCTGTAATTGAAGTTGGTGATATCCACCATTCAGGGGCATTCGGGTTCTCACGGCTAAACTCATTAATTATTTGGGAATGTTCATTTGTATTGGGATCGGCAATTGACAGCGGCTGATCTTGGAGACGAATTTTTTCAAAAACAATTGAATCGTAAGTGAATGACATCCAATGAGCTGAAGCATCATATAAAGCGAAGTTCTTATGTTTTATATTTTCAACTGTTTCGGGCGGTTCAAATCCAAAATTATCCTTGAATGCTCCAATAGAGTCCTCTCTTGTTGTAAATTCTGCCGAAGTCAAGTCAATATTAAAAGTCAGTAGTGCAAATAATCCAAAAGCCATAAATAGACCAAAAGACAATCTGAAGCTGTTTTTCTTTTTCCATTTTATGATAGTAGAAATAAGAAATATGATAGACACCATCGAGAATATTCCGGCGACCATAAATTTGGTTAAAATCAGGAAAACTTGCACCATTTATTAATTCTTTAGTATAGTACACAACGGTTTGGCTAAGGCTCGTGTCGGTTTCGAAGTACTTACCTGTCCACCCAAACCAAAGCTAGCTAAAAAGCGAAAATCTTCTTGGCAGGCGTTTACCCGCCATAAGATATATGCCGTGTTAGCTGTTACCTTTCGTTCTTTCGTCAAGTTGTTTTAAGATTTATAAATGTCAAATGTGTTTCAATATGTTTGAATTTGTCTGTTGGATGATGAAGCTTAAAGCGAAATTCGTTTCGTATATACCTTTCTCTGTTGTCAAAGTTGAAATTGTCTGTCAAATGTTTCTCAGCTTTTTTTAAGATACTTGTAAAGTCAGATTTGTAACAGATCATAATAATACCACAGAAGTTGTTGTGCCAACTTAAATAGCCTCGCAATTGCTTAATTGCCTTTGTAAGTGTGTCAATTCCGTCCCATACTTTTAATTCAAAAATATGTTCGTTTAAACCATCTTTTGTCTTAACTAGTATGTCCGTTTTTCCTTTGCAATTTTTAGCTTCCGCATTTCCTCGTCCTTTAAAGGTTACGTTTATTGGTAACAACATGCGGTTACGAATACTTTCCTCATTTAATCCCTGATATTCTTCAGGTCTTCTTTGCATGTCATTTGTCAAAAATTGAATCGATTTAATTAACCTCTTAAATTGAAGTTGTTCTATGCTTTTTTTATCCGATTTTAATTGCTTTTTCGGACTTCCAAATTTTAGTTTTAGCCATTTTTCAAATTTGTCGTCACTTATAAAACCAGCAATATTCTTGCTCGCACAAGCTTCTCGAAGTTTTAATATACCAGTCGGTCCATAACCAAGATAATAGTTAGAACCGCAGTCGTGAGCAATAAACCAGTCGTTTGCTAACTTAACTGCAACGTGTATGATTGCAGGTTCTTCGTCAACAAAACCATATGAAAGAAATATTTTATAAAAGTCTTCTGAACGTTCTGAAAACGCTTTCAAACCCTCTAAGCAATTAAAAATTCCTGTTGGGTCTACTACTTCGTGAAATTCATAATACAAAATGTTGCTATAGTGCCCACCAGTGATAAGGTCGGCAAGTCTATATGCATTATTTGTTATGGTTGATATGTCTTGGTATGTCGTCATAGGTTCTAGCTAACGTCTCGCATATGGTGCGTATCCCGCAGGGCATGCACTAAATACAATGTTGTAAGTGGTTTTTCTTTAATTTTTTATTGTTACATATCCACCTTTTGCTTGAGGAAGGTTTACAATCTGAATTGCCGACACGGAGTTTGAGAATCTCAAATTAGGTATAATTCGATTATTAAAATCGTCTCTTACCGCTCTTTCGAACCCATTATCCTGATCTTTCCCTTCGATTATGTAAAACTCAAAGTTACTTTCATTAAAGAGCACGAGAAGAAAGTCAATATCAGTAATGGTTTTTACGGTTTCAGGGTTTTGTTGTAAATATAGTTTTGTAGGGTCTAAGTTGTATTTGTCAAGCTCAATTGGGAATAAGCAAAAAAATGCGTTAAAATATCTCTTAACTCCTGTGACATTCTCTACAATGTGTTTAGCTATTCCAAAGTTATTTTTAATGTCATTTGGTATGCTGGGTAGGTTTAAGTAACCATTTATTAATTCAATAAGATTTGGTTTGGATTTAATAAATCCCGTAGGCGAAAATGAAGGATTTACTTTAGTTAATTCATGAATCAGTTGCTGATTATCAAATTTGATATAGGCACTTAGTTTATGTTCAAAATCAAAAAGAACTTTACACACTTGTAAAAAGACTTTTCTTGAATAGTGTTTTACCAAAAATGTTGTCGCTATTGTCTTCAAGTTTTGTATCGGCCCTATGTATTCAAATATTTCTAGATATTTTTTGTGTAGTATGAAGTAATTGAGTAGAAATTGACTTTGATCGGATTCCAATAACTCATCTTTTCTAATTATTAGGTTATTAAAAAATATTGATTTACGACCATCATGAATTAAAGAAACTCTATGGTTCTTGTGGGTCAGATTTCGGTTTAATAGAGTGTTTAGTCCGGCTTCTCTTTGATAATTGGAAAGAATCGCATTTTGATAGTTGAACAACTCTTGTTTTACACCAAAGAACTCTATGTCTTCTTTTGATAAGTAGAATTGTAAACAAATTTGTTCGGGAGGATTTGTTATTTCAAATGCCTTGACATTCCTACTATATAAGCTACAAACGAAATTTTCAAAAACTAATTTGTTATTCCCTGTTCTTAAAATTTCTCTATTTAAAAAATCAGCAAAAGTCAATTTGTTGTGTTCCAAAAGCTTAGAGGCGTACTCAGATATATAAAGCTTTTTAGTCAAAGTCGTTTCAGCAGCATCATAGAATCCTTCGAAATCGAAAGAATTTGGATTGAATACTGGTTTATAATTTCCCGTATTTAGGAGGATTTTGGTAATATCTATGAGAAAGGGAAAGTCACTATTAAAGCTGTCTAAATAAACAAAACTGATTTGCCTTACTTTATGAAATATCCATTTAAGCTTTCGGAGTTTTGGATCATCATCTATCAGTGAATTTTTGAAAAATGAATAGATTATTTCTTCTACTAAAGGGTCGTTATTGTTTTTTAACAAATAGTTTAAGGCTACGAGATATTTTACTTTGTAGTAATCCTTTGTGTTCAGAATATTCTCAGCAAATGGCCTCCATCTTGGTGAATTATCAATTTCACTGAAGAACTCATTTTTTTGTTGACCATTGTTTTCAAAAAAATTTAACAACGCAATTTCCGAAGATAACGTCCCTTTCAAATGACCAATGTTCGCGAAAAGGATAGCGATTTGTAAAATGACTAATCCTGAAGTCTGATTATGATTATCAATTCTATGACTACTGCTTAGTCCTGTTCTGAATACTTCATCTTTTAGTTTGTGTAGAACATAGAATTGAAGCATTACATAATCCCAACGCTTATGGTTATTTCCGGGATTGGATTTTGAAATAAACCCAAGGTGGTCAAGGTTTTTTAAATAGTCAATGAGTCCATCAGCTTCAAGCTGATTATAGAAAACAGTCGATTTCGCATGCAGTGCGATATCAATTTTTCCAAATTTTGAAAGCTCATGTGAAATAATTCGATTCATTAACTGTATTGTTTTTTCAAATCACGCACAACGGTTTGCATTTAGCTTGTGGCGGTTTAGAAGCACTTTCCTGTCCACCGAAACCAAAGCTGGCTACGGAGCGAAAACCTTGCTGGAAGCCGTTCACCCGCCATAAGCTATATGTATTGTTAGGCGCAGTTTCTATTCATTTTCTCCGGCCATTCCTATCTGCTCTAAAAGCATTTTTCCGAGTTGGGTAATGTCTGAATAAGAGACTTTTGGTTGTCCCGTAAATCTATCAAATTCAGGCATATTTGTTTTTGAGTCAGTTCTTATATGGTTTTTGATTAGTCCAAGTCTTTCAAGGTGTTTTTTGTAGTTATCTTGAAGAGCAGCTTTTTGCAACGTCTCCTTGTCAGCCTCCATGTAGGCTCTAATTGGTGTTAATACGTTTTCATGCTGCTTTCTAAATTCTTCATCACCATTAATTGTTGAGACTTGATAAAATCTTAACCAAATAATTTCCACATCATTCAGTTCCTGTAAAATCTTTAATAAAGACTTGGATTCTTCTATCGCAATTGAATCATCTGTTATTCCATTTGCTAAAATTGAAGCAATATAGTTTCTTCTTTCATCAGTTATAGCTCGAGAAGCCTGCACAAATCCTTCTTCCACAAGATCAATGAAGTGTTCATTTTCTTTTAAGTTTTCAATCGTGTCTTTCGGAATTTGGGAAATCTTGTCTTCAAGTGTTTTTATGTACTTAGTAAGTCTGTCAACTCTTTGATTAGGAATAACAGCTCCTATTATCTCGGTTAACAAGGGCCCTGCAAATGGAATAGCTCCAACAATAGATTTTCCAATTGCCGCAATTAGGTCTTGTCTGTTATTGTCAATCTGTTCCTTTTTGGTCATAGTTTTCTTCAAATTGCGCCTAAACTAAAGACTATCCGACTGAAAATTACTGATAAACAACCTCATTCCAAGGTTAAATGAAAAGGTTAACTTTCGGTTTGTCATAGTTACTTGTGCTTATCCCCCAAAAATAAACAAGCAATTTGAGGTTTATTCAACATGTGTAGAATATGGGTATAACTAACTCGCACCCAACCAATCTCCTTCCTCAGAAATATATTCCCCCTTTTCTTGTTTTGTATTTGTTATTAATCGTAATATTGCAATGTATAAATATGGGATTAACGAAAACAAATTTATTTACCGAAGAGCAAAACGCTATTGCAATCATCGCTATGGCTTTTGGTCATCCAGCGCGTGTGGCAATCTTGCAGCATCTTATTAAAACAAATGTTTGCATCAATTCTACTTTAGTCGCTGAATTTGGGCTTGCGCAGGCCACTATCAGTCAGCATCTAAAAGAATTGAAAAGTATGGACATCATTCAAGGAACGATTTCCGGAACGGCCATGAGCTATTGTTCATTTATCCGCTCATTCAATTGAGTTATACGGAGCATTAGTTTTTTAAAACTTAATGTAGAACCATAAAACATACTTTCTTGCATGGTTTTATAATCTTTTTCCCAATTCTTAACTGTTTCATCTGAGGGAACAATATTGATGGAACGAGGGGAATGGTTTGAGTAATCAATTCCTCGTATTGCATTAAAATGCATTCTATGCGATACAATTGTGTTGTATAAATCCAAATCGTTCAGTGCATCAGTACCGTGACTTGTATCCATGAGCTTTTCTAAATCATAAAGATGACGACTCATTCTTTCTACCCGAATAAATTTTGTTTCTTTTTGAAACTCTTCATGCAACAAAAATATTTTTTCCAAAAATGTTCGCTTTGGTGACACTACCGGAATTGTTATTTCTTTATCTGCAAATGGTAAATCACTGAATTGACTAGAAACCATAGATCGAATTGGTTTATTATCTGTTGGCACCATTAAGGATCTGGCTCCAACTTCTATCAAAACCTTAGGTCTTAAATATTCAGACTCTTCCGTTATTGACTTGTATCTTAATTCAATAACCAAAGGATCAGTGTCAGTGTTTGCTGTTTCTTGAACAACTAGTTCATGATTTTTTATACCTAGTCTTGTCAGTTGGGTAATGAGATCATTATAAAAGTCATTTCCAATAAATGAACACGATGCTTTTCTCAATTTTCCAACTTGTGTTTTACTCAGTTTGCCTTTAAAACCAAGATGTTGTCGGTCTATTGCTAAATCAATATCTTCCGAAAATCGTTCGATTAAGTTCCAAGCTTTACTTAATGAAGTTCCCCCTTTAAAGACCAATTTGTCTGCATAGGGTAACGAAAATATAACATGCAAAGCCAATGTTACCCACCAATCTTTTTCAATCGCAGAAGTCGGTAACCCTGCACGCTCACTGGTTTGATTGAAGACATTTAATTTATCAGTTTCACTAAGTTCGATAAAGTTTTTCATTGAATAATACTCTTAATAATTTTGGCTATCCAAGCCGGAGCCAACTTTGCATCATGTTGTAAATTCTCTCTTTTTTCAAACCTAAGGTGCTTGCGAATGAGTTTTAATTGCTCATCTGTGGCGTTATCTTTTCCTATTTCTTTTAGAGCTTGAACCACCAAACTACTGACTTTTCCTTTTACGGCTAAGTTTTTCGGCGTTGTCCGCTTAAATTTTATAGTCCTTTTTCCTACGACAATACTTCTGGAGGCTCCGTCTGTTAAGAATACAATATTCATTGGAACTTGAGTCGACAAGCCCAGTTTATTAAGGGCAGTCGTTCCAGTTGGAATAATTCGAGCTTTATCGCGATCTGCTATTGCCGCAGCGACATCTTCTATTGTGGGATATAAATTACCTAAGACAGGGTCTTGTTTGGGATATAAATAAATACCATGTGCCAGTCTAACTAAGAACTTCTTATTCGTTAATCGTAATAATGACTTTTTTATTACTTCAACATTGCCTAAGTCGTCAAATGTCGACGGGAATAGGATGCTCCCTCTTTTTAACGATTTGATTTTGTTTTCAATTTCTTGTTGAATAGAGTGTATCATTCAGTACTTTATGTCCCAAATGTAGTAAATATTTGGGACAACATGTGAGTGGTCTAGTGAGATAAATTCCCCATCGTATTAGATCCTCCACCTTCCTCAAAAATAAAATCCCCCCTTTTCTTGGTTTGTATTTGTTATTAATCGTAATATTGCAATGTACAAATATGGGATTAACGAAAACAGATTTATTTACCGAAGAGCAAAACGCTATTGCTATCATCGCTAAGGCTTTTGGTCATCCAGCTCGTGTGGCAATTTTACAACATCTTGTAAAAGCAAATGAATGCATCAACTCGGATTTGGTCAGCGAACTTGGCCTCGCGCAAGCAACCATTAGTCAACACCTTAAAGAGCTAAAAGCAATGGGAATTATTCAAGGAACTATTGCCGGTACTTCAATGAATTACTGCGTCAACCAAACAAAATGGTCAGAAATTCAACAAACGCTCAACGGCTTTTTTGATCAATTGGATTGCTGCTCAGATAATTCTTGTTGTTAAAACCTTTTAAACAAAAACACATCTTAAAAGCGAATACTATGACACTTTCAGAATTAAAATCACACCTCTCAACGCTGGGTTCGATAACCTTCGAATTGCCAAACGGAAAGCCAGTTCCAAAACATTTTCATGTCACCGAAATTGGCGCTATCAATAAACGTTTTATCGATTGCGGTGGAACCTTGCGAAATGAAAATGTAGTCAGCCTGCAGCTGTGGAGTTCTATCGATTTTCACCACCGTTTAAAAGCAGAGAAACTTCTTAATATCATCGCGCTTAGCGAATCGAAGCTTGGATTATCCGACGAACAAGTAGAAGTGGAATATCAAGGGGAAACCATCGGAAAGTACGGTCTTGACTTTGATGGAACTGCTTTTCTTCTTACCTCAAAACAAACCGATTGCTTGGCAAAAGATAATTGTGGTATCGACACGGTAAAAGAGAAGTTGTCACTTGCTTCTTTATCGTCAGAATCATGTTGTACTCCTGGTGGAGGTTGTTGTTAACAAAACGATTATATGTATCATACCATTCAAACAATCATCGATAAAATCGATTACGACGTAATTCCTGAGTACAGGAAAACAGAACTTCAGGTACTTGTTGATTTTATTCAACAGAAGAAGTCAGCCAATCAAGCAATTAATCTCAACTTTATCTGTACGCACAACTCTCGACGAAGTCAGTTTTCGCAAGTATGGGCACAGGTTGCAGCAGATTATTACTCAGTCGAAATAAACAGTTTTTCGGGTGGGGTAGAGGTAACGGCTTGTAACGAACGCGCCATTAAATCGTTGGAACGGTTTGGTTTTAAGGTTGAAACTTCGGGAAGTGATAATCCGATAGTTTCGGTTGATTGGGATTCGTCAAATAAGGGACTTCAATTATTTTCTAAGTTGTTCGACGACGATTCCAATCCATCAGAAAATTTTGCAGCAATTATGACATGTTCGCATGCCGACGAAAACTGCCCGTTTATACCGGGTGCAGAAATTCGAATTCCCATTCGATACAACGATCCAAAACACTTCGACGACAGTCCACTGGAAGCAGCAATGTACGATTGTCGTTCGTTTGAAATAGCTTCGGAAATGATGTATATATTTTCTAAAATTAAATAAATGAGCAACGATAGTACCATAGGTTTTTTTGAAAAGTATCTCACCGTTTGGGTACTGCTATGTATCGCAGTTGGCATTGGTGTAGGGTTTACCGCCGGTGATTCCATTACCGTTTTAAGCGATTGGAATATTGGGACCGTTAATGTCCCTGTGGCTATTTTGGTCTGGTTGATGATTTACCCGATGATGGTGCAAATTGACTTTTCATCGATTCGGAAAGTCTCCCAAAATGCCAAAGGATTAGGACTTACCGTGGTTGTCAATTGGCTGATAAAACCGTTTACCATGTCGGTTTTTAGCTATATTTTCTTTTATCACATCTATGCAGCATGGGTTACACCCGGCGACGCCGAACAATATTTGGCAGGAGCAATTTTATTGGGTGCGGCACCATGCACAGCCATGGTTTTTGTGTGGTCGTATTTAACCAAAGGTGATGCGAACTATACGCTGGTTCAGGTTTCTGTGAACGATCTCATTTTACTCGTTGCGTTTATACCAATTGTCGGATTTTTATTCACGGTTTTTGGTATTGATTTTACGAGTGCATCAGGCGAACAATCTATTGGAATTCCATATAAAACATTGGTTACGTCGGTTGTGGTTTTTGTGGTAATACCATTAGTAACAGGTTACTTGTCGAACGTCTATCTGCGCAAGCAGAAAGGGGAGGAGTGGTTTAACAATGTGTTTTTAAAGCGCTTAAAACCCATTTCAATTATTGCGTTATTGTCAACCTTGGTGTTAATTTTCGCGTTTCAAGGTGATAAGATTATTCAAAATCCGATTGCCATTTTATTGATCGCGATTCCATTAACGCTTCAAACGTATTTCATCTTTTTCATCAGCTGGTTTGCTGGGAAGTTTTTAAAACTAAAACATGCCATCTGTGCACCATCAGCCATGATTGGCGCGAGTAATTTCTTCGAGCTTGCGGTTGCAGTTGCCATTGCGTTGTTTGGGTTAAACTCTGGAGCCTCGTTAACGACTGTTGTCGGCGTTTTAATTGAAGTGCCAGTTATGTTGTCGCTGGTGGCGTTTGCGAATCGTCGGCGTTATTGAGGGAATGAGGAAATGTGTATCGTTGTATTTTAGACTTCAACTTATAAATCATATTTTTGATATGTTCCTGAATCGCAATTATCCAAAAACCAAATGACCTATAAACCACCTCTTAGTTTCAAAAAGACTTTATCAAAGAGAACCATAATTTGGTTGTTTTTGATTTTTCCGTTAGGCTTGCTCGGTCAAGTTAGTTTGGTGAAAAATATTAACACGACCAAAGATAAACGTGGTGCAGATATTAGGGAGTTAACTAATGGAGACAGTCTGCTATTTTTTGTTGCAAGAAATCGAACGACTTATTATGCATTATACAGAACGAATGGAACAGAAGAAGGAACATTTGCGATAAAATCACACAACACAGAACCTAGAAATTTGGTATACATTGATAGTATTTTGTATTATACTGTAGGCCACACAATATGGCAGAGCAATGGTACCTATGAAGGGACATTTCAACTTATAACTGAACATCAAAGTAAGTGGACCGTACCTGCCAATTTGATAGAATTAAATGGTGCGTTATATTTTACAGTTAATCATAGGGATTTAGGCATTGAACTTTGGACGTACAATACTGGCAGTGGCAAATTTTCTGTGGTAAAAGACATATTGCCTGGTAAAAGTAGCTCTGAACCATGGCATTTGACGGTTGCGAACGGCTATATTTATTTCAGTGCAATTGATGGTATACACGGGAGAGAAGTTTGGAGATCTAACGGAAAAAATTCAGGAACTTCTCTTGTTGCAGACATTCATCCAGGAATTTCTTATTCGGCAATTAATAACTTTAATGCTATTGGTGAAACGATGTTTTTTACGGCAACAGATTCTGGTTCTAGAAATGAAATATGGAAAACACGAGGTACACCAGCGACCACTCAAAAAGTGACAGACTTCTCTGATGATATTTATCAACACAGTCCAGGTAACTTGACCTCATTTAAAGGGAGCCTATTGTTTAATAGATTGAGTGAAAAACGTAAAAACAATTTCTTACAATATGAACTTTGGATAACGAATGGAACCACATCTGGAACTATGATGATTAAGGACGATTTTTTATCGGAAATGATTCATCCACTTGCATTCAAAAACAATCTTTATTTTGGTATAGTTCATAACGTAATGACTAAGGAGTCAGAATTATATAAATCCGATGGCACTAAATTCGGAACTGTATCTTTTAAAAATTTGTCTTTTGGATTTAATGGTCATAACCCTCATGACTTTATAAAAGTTGGCGACTATTTCTATTTTATAGCAAATGACAGCACCCACGGAGATGAACTATGGAAAAGTGATGGTTTGGCAAAAAATACAAAGATGTTGAAAGACATTAATTCGGGTTCAGAAGGTTCAAGTATTTCAAATCTTCATGAGTTCAATGGGGTATTGTATTTTACAGCTGACAATGGACAAACTGGGGAGGAACTATGGAAGACCGACGGGACACTTGAAGGAACTGAACTGGTTAAAAACATTTGTGAAGATGAACTTGGTTCCATTATCGGAGACTTAGTAAGGAGCGGTGATGTTGCAATTTTTGAAGCCCAAACAATTGATGAATCGATACCAAAACGACATTTGTGGTATACAGATGGAACATCAGCAGGAACAATTCAAATCACCGACTCTACTCACACTATCAAAAGTGCCTTGTTGTCACATCAACAGGTAATAACAATTGGAGATTCAATATATCTTGCACTAGATGATGAAATACATGGTGTTGAGCTATGGTTAATAGATAAAAAAACATGGGAGTGCCGACTTCTAAAGGACATTAGACCTGGTATTTCGGATGGAGGTTTCAGATATCCTATTTCTTTCCAAGGTAAGGTTTATTTTGTTGCTGATGATGGTTCAGGCTCAGAGTTATGGACTAGTGATGGCAGTGAAGAGGGAACAAAGATTGTAAAAGATATAGGACTAAGTAAAAACTCGGGAGTGGGACACCTGTTTAATGCAGAGGATTATATCTTGTTTACAGCATACGACACAATTCATGGTCAAGAGTTATGGCGTTCTGATGGAACCGAATCGGGTACTTATTTGCTAAAAGATATTAATTCAGGACTTTCTTCATCTATTCATGTTCCAGAGTTTACGTTAAACCGGAAAAATGAGGTTTTTTTTCATGCTAACGATGGTATACATGGAAAAGAACTTTGGAAAACTGATGGCACCGCGGATAGCACAGTAATGGTTGCAGATATTGTGGTTGGTTCAAATAGCTCGCTTGCCTATTATCTAACCGAAGTAGATGGTGATATATATTTTACCGCAAGAGATGCATGGCATTCAAAGTGGCTGTATAAAACAGACGGTACCTCATCTGGAACCGTTCCAATAAAATTAATTAACTCTATCTATGTCAATGGATTATTTGTAGTCGTAGATAGCTTGTTATATTTTGATGGGAGGACCACTGATAATCACCATCATTTATGGAGAAGCGATGGGAGTAAAGAAGGGACATTCCCGCTCATTGATTACATGGGCCAATTAGGATATAAGGGCCAATTACGTATGAAAGGAGATTATCTTTACTTCGTTAATTATTCAGATTCACTTGGGCTTGAACTCTGGCGAAGTAACGGATATTTAAAAGGGACACATGCCATTACTGATGTTTTTGAAGGAGTTTCTGGTTCAGACATTTCTAGTTTTATCCTCATGGATGATTATATTTTACTGGCTGCGAGCGATGGTAATGCAAATCGAGAACTATGGCGATATGATGTCTGCTCCACAACAAAAGCTACACTGACTGACTCTGCGACTAATTATTACATCGCACCAAGTGGTGCAACAATGGACACCACCGGTATTTGGATAGATCGCATCGTCAACCAAAATGGTTGTGATAGTGTAATTGTTATTGACTTAACGATTACTAAACAAAACAACTCTATAGATTCTGTAAGTGAATCACAGAGGTTAATTCACCTGTTTCCAAACCCAACAGAAGGGTTTCTAACTATTGAGCGTGACTTAGAGATGGGTGAGCTTCATTATTTAGTCTATAATGCCATTGGCAAGCAGATTCAGAATGGGATTATCGAACCAGGAATTCAAACTTTCAAAATTGAATTGCATAACAAAGGAATTCATTTTATAAAAGTTACGAGTTGTGATGGTACTGAAAGTATATTTAAAGTGATTAAAATCTAGCTTGATTAGAATCATTATCGGACAAACACCGTCCTCAACTTAATCTCTTCTAAATTCATTCGAAAACCATACGATAATAATGGGTTCTTGCTTGCATAAGCAGTTTGAAAAAACGTATCTAGATTTTGATGTTTGTTGGTTGTGGTTAGAAACATCGAGAAACGTTTAACAAAATCAATTTGAAATCCAACGTTATACAAAGGATATATTCTTATGTCATCATTGTTAAGGTTGTAGATCAAATTAAAATCAACTTCAGAAAGAAATCGTAGTTTCTTATAAAGCTGTTTGTCCCAATTAAGCGTGAACTCATAACCCAATAAATCAGCGTTTTGGAAATTTGTATACAGAGCCCATTGATTCTGTGGACGATAATAGTTTTTTAAAGGATAAAGTTGCGATCCGACATACGAGTTCCCGGCGCGATACCGCGGAAAAAATGATCGATATCCTTGATTGAAGTCAGCCTGAAAATAACGAATACCGTGAGTCATAGACAACCGGTTTCGTTCGGTTTTGTATTGAATTGCGGCCGCCAATGAACCTGAATTAGATGAGTTATTCCTTATTTCAATTTGACCTTTTACCGTCGACTGGTTTTTTAAACGCATGCTCGAATAATGCGCAATATTGACGTCTCTCGGATCAGGATGATTTCCTCTAGGTGCATCAAACAATTCATTTACTGATATCGAACTAACGTGTTTGAATTTTGCTGTTTTATGAATGAAGGCAAACTTATAGAGCTCATGCAAGGCAAAACCAATGTTTTGCGACAGATCACCAATTACACTAAACTGCAGCTTAGTTTTTTGGGTACCAATCTCGGCTTGAAGTCCGTGAAAATCAATGTTGTAAAATCGAATAATATCGTAAAAGTCTTCATCCCAAAAGTCACCAGCTTTTGCATTATATCTCATTTTTTTGCCTGATACCGTGAACGTGTCCCAAGAACTGATTAACATTTTTGGGAAAAATACGAGGTTTGTCATGGTGTTATTTCCACCCGAAAAACTTCTTTCTTCCGCATATAAGCCAATTTCAAAGCTGTGTTTTTCGTGCAAAGTCCCAGTATAGTTTAATCCTGAAAAAATGGCAAAGTGGTGCATCGGATTGTCCGATACGGTACGGGTTCCACAGTTGAAACACTCAGTAGGAGCAGGGGACAATGCTTTTAATACGTGCTGACCTCGAATCTCAATGCTTAGTTCCGATTCGAGCTTTAAAGAATCCTGACACATTGCCGTAAATGAAATCATGAAAAGTGCAAGCGTTGTTGCAACGTGTTTTAAATGTACCATCTTACTTTCTTATGTTTAAAGACCTCCAGCTTCGAAAGTATGTGATACCGCAAACATGTATTCAACGTTTAATAGGGTAAAAGACGAACGCACAATTCTTCTGGACTTGTGGTTGTTTTTTTGAATCACAAGAAGTTTATACATGAATCATTGAAACGCAACGGGGAGCCTAAACGCTAAATCGACAAAAGCTTTAACCCAAAAAACACAGTCCTAGGTTGTGCTGGACCATAAATGAAATTACTATCACGGTTTTTACCAATGTCAAAGCTGTTTTGGTAGGCATTAAGTATGTTTTTAATGCCTCCATAAAACTCAATCGCTGATTTCATTTTTTTCAGTGATACTTTATATCCAAGCTTGATGCTTACTTCCGAAAAGGTAGGAGTAGTTACCATTTCATCCATTGTTTGATTCGGAGCACCTGCAAAGTGTGGAATAATCATCGTTCCAGTATACAAATAATTTAGGTTGACCGATATGTTGTCTGTTGGAAGAATTGAAAAAGTTGCAAAACCGTACGATGTTGGTGTTCGAATAAATTCAGTAATTCCTTCTACCTCAGTAATGTATTCAACATTCTCGTCGAAAACACTTTCTTGAATAGTAAAACCACCTTCAATCTGTAGCTTCTGATTAAAGTTTGCACGGACTTCGGTTGTAACTCCTTGAACCGTAGCACCTTGGCCATTTTGTTTCTCAAAAACTTCACCAAAATTGTCAGCTCCAATAGGTTGAAGGAAGAACGCTTCGTTTAATCGCGTGTAAAATCCTTCCACTGTAAAACCTACTATTTTCGTTTTAAATGGTTTGTCGTAGTTCATGGACGCACTATAACTCCTCGATTTTTCTGGAGATAGATTTGGAGACAGTTGCACACGGGAAACACCACCACCAGCAAAGGCTATGTGTAAATCTGTATCAAACGCTTGAGGTGCTCTAAATCCAGTTCCATAGCTAAATCTAAACTGTGTTTTAGGCTTGTATTTGTATAGTAATGAGGCTCTTGGACTAAATACCACACCTTCGATTAGGTTGTGTTTATCCATTCGTACGCCAGACAACAACGTTAATTTCGGCGATATGGACCAATCACTTTGAATAAATACCCCGATGTCTTCCGTGGTTTGATCTATGGTGTAATTGTATGTTTCTATTTGATCGAAAACATCGTCGTACATATACTCACCTCCAAGGGTAATGACGTTTGTTCCTTTTATAAACTTGTTGAGTTTATGGTTTAATTGAAAACCACTGTTGAGTGTAGTTGTATTAGATCTTCCGTAAGGCGGTAAACTGTTGTGAATAGCGATTTCAGTCGAATCATCAGGGAGTATTCCTGTATAATGTTTTCGCTTCGTATTTTGCCATGCTGCATAAAGGATAAGCGTCGTATTGTCGTTATAATTCACCTGATAGTCGGCACTTCCCATCCAAACATTATGACTTCGTTCTTCCGATTGTTGGGTGAGATATGCTGGAATTTCCTTCATTTCTCCCCCAAATCGATATTCATTTAGGTTCGATAAACTGATTTCTAGTTTTTGATTTTTCGATGGTAAGAAAAATAGGTTCGTACCAAATGAGTTGTTTTTCAGCGCCGGTAACTCTGAAAAATTGTCACTGTTGTGGTCATACCATTCTCGTTCTCGATTATTAAAAAAGAAAGAAGCTCCAGACTTTTTATTTTCTGAAAGTAATGAAATGTTTCCACTCGAAATAAGGTCATTGCTACCACCATTAATTCGCTGAGCGAAGGTGTTTAGTTCGTAACTATTTTTTTTCGGTAGTTTGGTAATCACATTTACCGTTCCTCCAATGGCACTTGAGCCATAAAGAGAGGAGCCGCCACCACGTATAATTTCTATCCGATCAATCATGTTGGTGGGCAGTTGTTCTAATCCGTAAAGGCCCGTTAATGGGCTGAAGATAGGTCTACCGTTAATCAAGATTTGAGAATAACCACCAGCCAATCCATTCATGCGAAGCTGTGTGTAATTACAGGTTTGGCAATCGGTTTCTACACGCAGTCCCGGTTGAAACTTTAGGCCGTCGGATAAATTGCATGCCTGAACATTGTCGAGTGTCTTGCTATTAAGTACATTAACAATTACCGGAGAATCTGTTTTTCTCTTTGGAGTTTTTGTTCCGGTTATTACAACTTCATCCAAGTTGCTTAAACTTTTAATTAGGCTAAAGTTTATTTCAATATTTTTTGTTGATGCGTTTATTGTAACCTTTTTTGTTGCATCAGTATATCCGACATAAGAAGCAACCACGATATAAGTGCCATATGGTAGTGCTTCAATAGTATATTCACCATCAGCGTTTGTTTCTGTCCCTGACACAGGTTTTGTAGAAACCGTTACAGTTGCTGCCTCCGCTGGGTTTTCAGATAGCATAATTGTGCCCCGAATTGATCCAACTTGTCCATAAGATGGTACGACACTCAAAAGCAGTATCGCACAAAAGAAATATGAATGGAAGCGTTTTAACATAAAAATTATTAGGTAGTGCAAATCTAATAAGTTAGACTAGTCTAACAAAATAACTTATCGAATTATTCTATTTTTGACCTTTCGCTTAATATGGCCACTCAAACGAAAGAGAATTATTTAAAAGCAATATTATTTCTGTCCAAAGATTCAGAAGGAGTTTCTATAACAGATTTGTCTGAGACGATGAACGTTAGCAAACCTACTGTGAATAGCATGGTTAAGAAACTGCAGGAAAAAGATTGGATAAAATACGAGAAGTATAAACCTTTAGTGCTTACGTCCAAAGGCAGAAAAGAGGCTGGATTAATCATTCGCAAGCATCGTTTGTCTGAGATGTTTTTGTCTAAAATTATGGGTTTTGGTTGGGAGGAAGTTCATGATATTGCTGAAGAGATTGAGCACCTGAAATCAAAATCGTTGTTTGATCGAATGGATGAAATTTTGGGTTTTCCTACAAAGGATCCTCATGGCTCGCCAATTCCTGATAAAAATGGAAAAATCACCCCAACAAATTTTCAAAATTTACTTTCTGTTAGCGTTGGACAAAAGATTCAGTTACGTGGTTTAACCAGCAGTTCTAAAGATTTGTTGATATATTTAAATAAAAAGCAAATCAAGCTGGGTACTGTTTTTACAGTTCTAGATATTGAGGACTTTGATAAAAGTTTTGAGTTAAAGTTAGAAAATGGAAATGTAGTGAATCTATCTCATAGTGTAAGCCAGTGTTTATTGGTAGAGGCTTTCATTTAGTAAAATGGAATTCCCATTTCAATCGAAGCTAAATCGATTCCTTCTTCTACTGTGTCAACATACACACGCGGTGCAATTGGACGAGCAAAAATGTTAAATATTGGAAGCAACAATCTGTCACGAATTGCAATGTCTACCACAAAAGCTTTTCGATATGATTGTGCATATTTGCGTTCGATTTTTCGTATTCCTTTGAAAAATCTAATTGTAGTTTTGAAGGTATCGAACGAAACATCTGAACCAACAGACATTAAGACAAAATCTCCATTCATTGAGGCCATAGCGTGATCTAATAATCGCAGATATTCGGATACTTGAGCTTCATTTGGGCGGATGGATTTTAGAGTTTGAATAATTAGCGATTGTTTTGAAAAATCAATTGTAGCAAAATCACACTCTTTTATTGAATCACTCATTACACACCTTGAAAAGGTCTACAATATAGGCTTTTTGCAGTGAAAAGTTGCTACGGGTGGATTTATGTGCTCGAGAACTAAAACTTTTCTGCGTCTAAACTAAATTGATCGCACTACTTAACGCTTAATCATAAAACGGTATTTTCATTTCTAATGATGCGGAATCTATCGCGTCGAGTTTAGTTTTTACATAAACACATTCCACCTTGGAGCTTGAGATTAAGTTTAGAGCAGGGACAATCCAATATCCACGTGGCTTTAATCCATAGATGTATATTTTGGCGTGCTTGGTTTTGTACTTACAGTTAAGCTGACGAACTTGTTTAAAAAACTTAAGGATTAGTCGAAGTGACTTCCATTGTACAATAGAACAGTTTGTAATCATCACAAACCTGTCTTCAGTTTTCGACAACAACGAATCTAACAACTCAAAAAATGCCTCAATGTCGTCATTAGTCGGAATGATTGGATTGAGTTCTTGTTCTAATAGCGGACTTTTTGCCGTATTAAACGTTGCTAGTTTACACGTATGTAAAAAATCGTTCATAGATTATCTGCTAATGTATGATGTAGTCGAACAAAATCAAAAGACTCTTTAAAAAATGTTGCGTGAAGCCAGATTAATATATTTCTAAAAGTGCCGGAGTTATTTTTTATATTTTGAATGTGAATAATAGAAATTCGCAAAAAGTAAGACCTGAGTAACTCCAAAAATAGCAAGCGAGATGGGAGTGAGAATTCCCAGATTTGTGTTCATTTCTAGTACTAAATATACCTGCATTGTGGTAATAAAATGAACAACTAGCATCGATGGTTTTATCCGTATTTTAGAATGCAGTTTCCAATAGACTGCCGCTAACACCAATAAGTAAGCGACAAGAATTACGTGAAGAATAAAATACGGAGGATAAATGGTAACATGCCATCCAGGTACAACAGAAGTCGCATATTCCTGAGTAAAGAAAAACGAAACTATACAGAGGAAAAAAAGTACAAGATAAACGATAGCTGCCTTTTTCATTCTTGAGACTAAGGTAGGGTTATTTTAAGAATGAAATGGATTTTAAAGAACACCACGAATAGCAATTGATCTCCACAATTATTATTTACATTCTTATTTTTGGTTTCACCAGAAGTAAAGTTAATGAATTTTCGAAGTAACTTAAAAATCTTTAAAACGGATAAAGCTTGAATTAAAAGTCGATTTTGAAGGACTGGATAAATTTTAATTAAAAGATATGTAAATGGACGGTCAAGCAGAAGCAAGCAAAATGGTGTTACACGTCGAAAAAATGAAGTGCCATTGGAATATTATTTATCCTTTATAAATTTACCGCAAGAAGTAAAATACTTAAATTTAAAAATTTTTAGCAATGAGAAAGTTGTTCAATAAACCCTTCAACGTATTACTGTTCTTCACATTACTTATCTGTAGTTGTAAAGAGGATGACGGTGAAATTAGTAATCCGACGCCTACTGATTCCTATACATCTCAATTAGTTGAAAACTCTGGTTGGTCGACAGTTGCGTATGATGACCAAGTATTCTCAGGTCAACCTTTTACCAGTTTTTATTACGAACATGAATATGCTATTTCCCATGTTTATCAAAACACTCCAATTTTCCTTACATACAGTCATTTTCTTAATACTTCAGGATATCGATTTAAAACACTTAGTTATACAAGTATTGAAGGAAACAAAGCCGTTAAAGACGATACAAAAGCCATTGGGCCGTTGCAACAATCTGAAAACTATCCATTTTCTAACCCAACTGTCCCAGATAATATAAAAAAACTTAAAGACACGAGGTACTCATACAACCCACTGTATAATCACCTTTTTTTTGAGGGAGAACACTATGCACAATTGAACTATTATGTCTCCGGAAGAAAAACATCCCTTATGGGTGTAATGCAGGATACAGATACTTATGGTTGGGTTGAAGGTTTGTCTAAATCAATGATTCAGGAGAAAATAGATTTAGACTATATAAGTAATGGTACAGCTGGTGCTGTGGAAACTGAGTTAGGGCATTTTGATTTTGCGAATTTGGACGGTGAAAAAACAATGGTGCACTTTGCTACGTTTACGGCACTTGAAAAAGGAGGAAGCAGCAGACGAAAGTATGGATGTTTGGCAGCTAAAAAACGGAATAGCAAGGATAGTATTGATTATATTTCAACCCCATTTTTTATCTCAGATGATCACGAACCTTCTTCACACGATCTTATTACAATAGGCGACAATTTTGCGGTGGTGTTAGAACATGTTATTTATTTTGGGAATTTTAAAGATAATTTAACGTCAATTTATTCTTTACCAAATGGTTTTGAACTCAATCAAATTATAAAAACTGATGATTTTAGTTTTTTGATTTATTCTTCGAACCTTAAAAAAGGAGCACTAAGAATTTCGAGTACAGGTGAAGTTAAAGATTTTGGTTTCTTGCCGGAAGAAAATATTTTAAGCTATGCTTGTTATCGCGGGGACTTGATTTTTGGATACGCTACAGAAGAAGCTACAATCAAAATTCGCAAGCTTACTGCTACAGGAATTGAAATGCTGGGAGTAGAAACTACTACCAAACCTCTAACTGAAAATAGGTACAATGGTGTTAGCCTTTGTTTGGGAAGTGATAACGAAAATCTGTATGCTGCGATCAAAAATAATCTTAGTGCAAAATTTAAAGGAGATAAAGAACAATGGACAGCTTGGGAAATTATTAAATATGACTTAGAGTAGAAAGTAGGAAATTCTCCGATTTAGTGCAGATTTGACTTAAACAGTTTTGACTAAAATACGCGTGATAAGCTGTTAACCTGAGTTCGATTCTTCTTTATAGGTTTAGAATTTCATAAAAGTCAATAGACAAGGCGGTTTTGAGAAGATTTAGCGGGTTGAACCCAAATTATGCATTAGTAAATCTATTACGAGAGAAAATCCCTGCAAAATCAAACGTTGCTCTGGCTTTTTCTCATTCACCATAGTGGTAACTATGCTAAAATCGACAAAAGCCTTGATTTTATTGGGCTTTTAACTCTCACTACGAAGTACTAATACACAATTCGGGTTTAATCAATCAAATCCAACGAAGTATATTGGGTTTTATGGAACAACATATACTTATTCCACTAGGAAAAAGCGCTTCTCTTCCTAAAAATTATTTGAAATAGCCCGCTATTACTGCATAAATTTTAGTTGACAATCACTATTTCCTAGCGTTCTAAACCATAAATAATAATCGAACTCAGGTTGTTATAGAACGACCAATTCCTGCCAATTTTTCACAAATACTTAGGAAACTAGTGACGGATAAGACAATAGAAAATGCATGAAAGTTCTTTGTAACCGTGCGAAAACAGTTTTCATAAAATTTGCACCCTAATAAAATTAATAACTGATTACTAGACAAACATATTTAAAAAAATAGCCTGTCTATCGCCGATCAAGACCTACCCGACTTTCATCGGATTCGACATAAGGCACTTAAAGGCTGGCACACTTGGCTTGTAAGCTGAAGTGTATCTCTAAATTTTAATGGCTGATGCCGACAGTATGCAGGAAATCTGTGTGATTAAATGAGATAATATTAATAGCTGCTCATGTGTATTACATGTTTAGAAAAAATACAAGACAATTTGTATGTTGCAGAATCTAAAAGAGTAATTCTATGGAAAATAAAAGTCACATAGCCTATTGGAAAACCAACCTAAAATATCTGACCATTCTTTTGGCAATATGGTTTTTGGTGTCTTTTGTATTTGGAATTCTTTTGGTCGATGAACTTAACGTAATTCGAATGGGAGGGTTTAAACTTGGATTCTGGTTTGCACAACAAGGTTCCATTTATGTCTTTGTAATTCTCATTTTTGTCTATATACGCTTGATGAATAATTTGGATAAGAAACACAATTTAAACGATTAGAACATGGATATTCAAACTTGGACATGGATTTTGGTCGGAATCACATTTGCATTGTACATTGGCATAGCTATTTGGTCAAGGGCAGGCTCAACAAAAGAATTTTATGTCGCCGGTGGTGGTGTTTCTCCTTTGGCAAACGGACTCGCTACGGCTGCTGATTGGATGTCGGCAGCATCCTTTATTTCAATGGCAGGACTCATTTCATTTAACGGGTATGACGGCTCTGTGTATTTGATGGGCTGGACAGGTGGTTACGTTCTATTGGCATTACTCTTAGCTCCATATTTACGTAAATTCGGAAAATTCACCGTTCCGGATTTTATTGGTGATCGCTATTATTCGAATACCGCTAGAAGTGTAGCTGTATTCTGTGCTTTATTGGTTTCGTTTACTTATGTAGCGGGCCAAATGCGAGGAGTTGGCTTAGTATTCTCTCGATTCTTGGAAGTTGACATAAACACTGGCGTAATTATCGGAATGATTATCGTTCTTTTTTATGCTGTATTAGGTGGAATGAAAGGAATAACCTACACGCAAGTAGCTCAATATTGTGTTTTGATTTTTGCTTTTATGGTTCCTGCTATTTTTATCTCCATTCAGATGACAGGGAATGCAATCCCTCAGTTAGGGTTTGGAGGAGCTGATCAAAATGGAGTTTATCTCTTGGATAAATTAGATGGCCTTCATCAACAACTTGGTTTTGCTGAATATACTTCTGGCAGTAAATCTACGCTTGATGTTTTCTTTATCACGGCAGCTCTAATGGTTGGCACGGCAGGATTGCCTCACGTAATCGTTCGCTTTTTTACCGTAAAAAAAGTATCGGATGCCCGCAAATCTGCTGGTTGGGCGCTATTGTTTATTGCTATTCTTTATACTACAGCACCGGCTATAGCTGTCTTTGCACGAACAAATTTGATTGAAACGGTGAACAATAAGGAGTATGTTAAAATGCCTAGATGGTTTAGCTCATGGGAAGAAACAGAATTAATTTCCTTTGAAGATAAAAACAACGATGGACGCATTCAATATCTGGGTGATCCTGTAAAGAACGAACTGACTATTGATCGAGATATTATGGTACTTGCTAATCCTGAAATTGCAAAATTGCCGAATTGGGTGATTGCTCTGGTTGCAGCAGGAGGATTGGCCGCGGCACTGTCGACTGCAGCCGGTTTATTATTGGTAATTTCCTCCTCAGTTTCGCATGATTTAATAAAGAAAATGATCAAACCTGATATCTCCGAAAAAGAAGAATTAGTGGTTGCACGGTTATCTGCCGTTGTTGCCGTATGTGTTGCGGGATATTTTGGAATTAATCCACCAGATTTTGTTGCTGCGACAGTTGCCCTCGCCTTCGGATTGGCGGCAGCTTCATTTTTTCCAGCAATCATCTTGGGGATATTCAATAAAAAATTGAACAAACAAGGAGCAATTGCTGGAATGACAGTAGGCATATTGTTAATGTTGTTTTACATGACTAAATTTAAGTTTGATTGGTTTGGGGGTGGAACAAAAGAAGACTGGTGGTTCGGAATTTCTCCAGAAGGCTTTGGAACAGTAGCCATGATAACCAATTTTGTGATTGCACTTGTGGTGTCTAAATTCTCTCCAGACCCACCAGAAGATGTTCAAGAACTTGTAGAGAATATTCGAATTCCAAGTGGAGTTTCGGAGTCTTGAACAAGTTCTCATACTAAATTATTAAGGGCTTTATTGCTTTTTATGACTGCTTCAAACCATTTTGAAATATGGGTTTTATCTGACTGACCAACCTCATGGGATTCAATGAAATTATGATTATTAAATATTTAACAACCCTAGAAAAGAACACGTCTATTTTTAAATCTAAACCAATGGTTGGAGTATCAACTAAAGATATTAAAGAGGTTGAAAAACAGATAGGTTGGGAATTTCCCATCGCATACAAGGAATTTTTACATTTAGCTGGGGAGTCTTGCTACGGATTGGACTTATTCCCCGGACGTTTCTCGTTATTCGATTTAGCGAATCCGGATTCCATCGATGAATTAAATAATAAACTTAAAAAGTATGGAGTTCTACAAGAACGCCCCATTTGGGTGTTTACAGAAATGGATGGTTATGAACAGTTTTATTTTTTTTACCTGGACGAAAATGTTGAAGATCCTAGAGTTTGGAGAGCAGAGCTTACGGATATTACTGAGATAGGTGATGGCGAAAAGTCTTTAAGTGCGTTCTATAATGAACTTATAGATTATTCGTTGGATTATAGAAAGCGATGGGGGCCAGCATTGTGAGGCATTTAAAACTTTTCTGTGGTTCACTTTAAGAACCCGCAAATCACCAAAATTCATAAATCCTGATTCAGACAACATGCTGGATTACTCCGTGATCCTGTAAGGCTCCGAATTTCGAGACAAAAGCTCCGCTGCGCGGTTTGGCTGGTTTCTGTTTAATGTTTGGTGGATTTTTAAGGATTACTCCGTGATCCTGTAAGGCTCCGAATTTCGAGACAAAAGCTCCGCTGTGCGGTTTGGCTGGTTTCTGTTTAATGTTTGGCGGATTTTTAAGGATTACTCCGTGATCCTGTAAGGCTCCGAATTCCGAGACAAAAGCTCCGCTGCGCGGTTTGGCTGGTTTCTGTTTAATGTTTGGTGGATTTTTAAGGATTACTCCGTGAT
>CAKZLB010000048.1 GCA_937124965.1 uncultured Bacteroidota bacterium | reverse complement strand
TCAGTTGTACGATGCAATTGAAAACGAAAATTATTAAGAAATATGTTTGACTACGCAATAGGATTCGACGCAGACACTAAACGGTGTGGTTTGGTGTTTGCTGATTTGAATAACAAAAAAGTCCTGCACACGTACAATGAAGATATACTTGACATTGTACAGAACGTACTGCCTGAACTGCTGCAACGCTACAAGGCAAAGAATAGATATATTTTTGCACGAATAGAAGTACCGACTTTTCAGACTGCAGTTAGCGTGAATCGAAATAAAAAAAGTAGAATTGACTTCGCACAAGGTGTGTTTGATTCTGCACGGTGTCACGAGGTTGCAAACATATTCAAGCGAGCTTGTTTGCAGCAAGGTGTGACGTATAGTAGTGTCAAGTCAAGTAATCGAGTTCGGTGCGATTATGGCAACAAGGTACAGTTCACGGTTCAGCAGTTGAAGAAATATGCAACGGATCAGCATCGAAAAGGTAAGTTCTTGACGAAAGTGAGTAAAGAAAAAGCAGTACAGTTGTTTGCGAATTTGAATATTACAAATAGTGAAACAATAGATGCTGCATTATTAATCCCTGAAATATTGTAAATATTGTAACGACATGGCAAGAAAAAAAACGACAGCGTTAAAAATAGCAGAAGGTACAGCACGGAAAGACAGAATGAAACAGCAACGCACTTCGCTGCTTAGTAGTGTGCCTACCGCATCATTTAAACTCAATAAACGTGCTGCTGCGATATTTAGAAAAACGTGTCAAGCACTAATCGACGAAGAAGTGTTGACCTCGCTTGATGTTGATGCTGCAACACAATATGCGTTTTGGTTTGATATGTTTATTGCATTGCAAGAAAAGAATTATGCGATGATAAATGAATACAGTAACGGAACAAACGCAATAGCAGGGGCGGCAACTGCACTGATGAAATGCGATGATAAGGTACAAAAATACAGTAACTTATTAGGTCTAAGCATTAAAGCTCGGGACTTGATGGCTTCGTTTGAAAAGATTGAAGCAGACACAGAAAGTCCGATTGAAATGGCACTAAAAAACCTCGGATAGTAAATAGTAATAAGCAGATAGTAAAAACGAAAAAGTAAAACAATGAAAAATAATAAGAAAAAATCAGGTGCAAAAAAAGGCGTAAAGCTACACAAGTGGACAGAGTATGAAGTTGAGTATTTGAAAAAGCACTATGGCGATACTCGTGCAGAAGACATCGGAAAGGTGCTGTATCGTTCTGCACGAGCTGTCAGGCACAAGGCCAATAAAATCGGATTAAGGTCGAATTTGCTGCCTTCTAACAACAAGGGTTCGTTCAAAAAAGGAAATATACCTTGGAATAAGGGCAAAAAACACCTGGCAGGTTATGACAAATGGTTTCAGAAAGGTCATGTACCGTGGAATACCAAAAAAGTCGGTGCTATTTGGGTCAGAAAAACGAAAGGCATTGACTATAAATATATCAAAACTGAAGAAGGTACTAAGATTTACAGTCGCTACATTTACGAGCAGCATTACGGCAAGATTCCAAAAAATCACATTATTCGCTACAAAGATGGTGACACATTAAACTGCGATATTGAAAACTTAATTTGCGTCAGTAGGAGTGAACATGCAAGAATGAATGCAAGACCTACTAAAGCAGGTCGGACGAATAAAATCAATAAAGCGGGTGGATATATCAATGCTTTGCTGATGGGTAAAATATAGCTGTGTAAAAATAGAAACAATGAAAAAGGAAATGGAAAACTTTGATGCAATTGTGGTTTTTTTGATGCTGTCATTGTTCATAATATTAATGTAATGACGTTATTTTTTTAAAAATATTTATTATGGATTTAAGAACTTGTAAGATTAAAAACGGAAATGATTTATTTTATTTTCATAAATGGATTGAAACAGGTGAAACCCAAACTCACCCAGAAGACCCTCAAAAAGATTCTATGTATGTTAAAACTTTAGCGTTAATTGAGAATGTTAAAACGGGTGAAGTTTGTTATTGCCGTCCTGATCAATTGCAATATGTAAAAGATGAACCAACTGGCATTGAAAGCATTTTCAAGAAATACGATTTTAAATATGGCGATTTAGAGAATATTAAGATAGGGTTTTTACCTAATGAACCATTCCAAAGTAGGGAAGTTTTGGATGCTAAAACAGACTTAATCTATGAATTTTTAATTGATTTGAATGCTATCAAATGACGTTATACGATTCGTACATACAGAAAGTCAAAAGCGGTGAAATCATCGCAGGTCAAGCGATTGTTCAAGCAGTCGAAAGGCATTTGAACGATTTAAAGTTGAGCAAAAAAAGAAATTATCAATTTTATTTTGATAAGAAGGTAGCGGACACAGCGATTAAGATTATTCAGATTATGCCTTTGACTTCTTCAAGAGAATATCAAGGCTTTCCTTTGCAAGAATGGCAGGCGTTTATCGTTGCAATGCTGCACGGCTGGAGAAATAAAAAGACGAAGTTTAGACGGTTTAAAAAAGCATATATCAAGGTCGCTCGAAAGAATGGTAAAACAGAATTTCTGGCGGCTTTGGCGAACTTAGAATTTTTGATTTTTCCGCAGGAAACTGGCGAGATTTTTTGGGCCGCAACAAAACGTGATCAAGCGAAAATCGGTTGGGAACGACAGAAGCGAATGATTATGAAACTGGCTTCGTTTGATAAGTACGTCAAGAAACGGATCACAACGAATGCAAGGCGAATCATAGACAGTCGATACAATATGTTTTCGCAACCGTTGGGTCGGGACAGTAAGACAGAAGATGGTCACTTGGTGTACTGGGGAATCATTGACGAATATCATGCACATCCTGATGATTCGATGGTGAATATTTTGGAAACAGGAATGGGTGCTTTTGACCAACCTTTGTTGATTATCATCACGACAGCAGGGTATAATTTAGCATCAGCTTGTAAGACTTTTGAAGATACTTGCAAAGATGTACTGAACAAAGAAAAGCAAAACGATTACTTGTTTATTGCGATATACGATTTAGATGCAGACGATGACTGGGAAGATGAAACGGTATGGATTAAGGCGAATCCTGGTCTGGGTGTAAGTCCGAAAACACAATACCTAAAAACACAATATCAAAACGCAAAAACCGAAGGTATTACTAAAAAAATGGCGTTCAAGGTTAAAAACTTGAATATTTGGACAAACACTACTGAAGAATTTATTGAGCCGTTCGTTTGGAGTAGAAGTGGTAATGGTATAAAAATGACAAAAAAGGACCTGCTCGGTCGTGAATGTTATGCAGGGCTTGACTTAGCAAGTACAATTGACATCACAGCATTTGTGTTATGGTTTAAATTAGAACAGGGCTTTGCAATGCTGCCTTTCTTCTTTATTCCTGAAGATACAGCAAAAGAGAGAGCAAGACGTGACGGTGTGAAATATCTGCAATGGATTGAAGATAATTTAATTGTTACAACACCTGGCGACGTGACAGATTATGATTATTTGTTGCGTTTCATTTCAGACTTGATGGAACAGTATGATATTAAAATAATCCATTACGATAGATGGAACAGTTCACAGCTCGTGAATAATTTAGTCGAAGCAGGTGCACCGATGTTTCCGTTTGGGCAAGGTTTTAGAAGCATGGCTGCACCGACCAAGGAATTTGAAAGGCTTGCTTTACGTGGTGACATCAAACACTTTCACAATCCTGTTTTTGATTGGATGCTGCAAAATGTGCAGATTGAAAGAAACGCAGAGGACCAAATAAAAATAAGCAAGCGAAAGTCAAGAGAAAAAATTGACGGTGTAGCTGCACTGGTCAATGCAATCGGAGCTTGGTTGATAGACGAATCGAAAAATGAAGATAACACATTGCCTGATGATTACTCGTTTGACTTGGGTTAATGTCGCTCGAATATCTCAATAAACACAACAAACCCGTTTAATACGAAACAAAACAGTGCAAATATCGTGTTATAATAAAAACATTTGTTTATTTTTGTAACATGGGTATTTTAAAACGCATACAATCTGCATTCTCAAAGCGTTCGTCGCTCGAAAACCCGTCAGTCAATCTTGTCGAGTGGCTGAACGGTGGCAACACGAATGCTACAAAAGTGAACGTTACGAAAGATACTGCACTATCAGTATCTGCTGCTTGGCGTTGCGAAAATTTAATTGCAGGTAGTGTTGCGTCATTACCTTGCAGCGTTTACGAAGTGACAGAACAAGGTCGCAAAGCGTTGCCGAATCATCCTATCTCACGACTACTCAAAACACCTTCACAATTTTATACAGGTTTTACATTCATGGAACGCATGGTGAAAAATCTTGCGTCAAACGGAAACGGTATCGCAGTAATCCGCACAGACAACTCGGGCAGCATCACAGGCTTAGACTTACCAACTGGTCAAATTAAGGCAAAAATCATTGACGGGTATCTTGTTTATGAATTAAAAGGATATGACAGTTTTATTTTTGCTGATGACGTAATACATTTTGTCGGATTTGGTGACGATCCATTCTGGGGCAAATCGCCTTTACAAGTTCATGCTGAAAATCTTGGTATTTCAATTGCAGCAAACAATTTCGCAGCAACCTACTTCGGTAATGGCGGCACAATCGCAGGTGTATTAAAGACAGATAAAACTTTGACAGCACAGCAGAAAATTGACTTGTCGGCAGCGTGGCAAAGAAAGTATGGTGGTAAAAACTCAAACAGTACAGCAGTACTTGACTTAGGTATTGATTATAAACCCGTCGG
>CAKZLB010000047.1 GCA_937124965.1 uncultured Bacteroidota bacterium | reverse complement strand
TTAAATACTTCGGCCTTGATAAACAGGAATAAAAACATCAACATTAAAGCGGTAATCATTACCGTCAATAAGTTTAACTCGCCTGTATCGTCTTTTATAAATGCTTTTATTAATCTTTTCATTGTTTTATATTTGTGTTGAGCATTTTTCACATGATTGAATTTCCAGATAAAAGGGTTGTCTGCAAGCGACCCTTTTTTATTGCCCCCATTTTTGAGTGATTGAAGCCAATTCCTTAATCATTAGTTCCGCAACTAAAGGATTTTCCCGAACTATCTTTTCGTTCACTCGGATAATCTCACTCATGTTGTTAAGCGTGTTTTTTAAGCTGACTAATTCTTCATTAGCGAAACTCAAATCAATTTCAAGGCGTTCAATGTCTTTTTTCAGATGCTTAATTTCCTTTTCGCTAGATGTCCGGTACCACAACACCACAAGCCCAATCAAACAGACAATAAAAATCCCAATTAATACGTATAGTACTGCATCATTAAACTCCATAGCCTACCACTTTATCAGCACACATTACGACCTCTCGATAATCGTTTTCCGCTACCTTAAAAATCCATCCAAAAGTTTCAACTAGTGAACCGTCCTTATGTTTATTATGATTCGTTTTAACAGATACACCGTACTTATCGAGCGATTCCAAAATCTTACTTAGTTTTTCTTCTGGTATTGCCTTGAACATTATCATTGATAACGGTTTATCCTTTAATTCGTCAGGTGTATAGCCTACAATGCTTTCTATCTTGCTATCCGCTTCGATAATATAGACTTCTCCGTCAACGATTTTGGTCTTTACTTCACTTGCAAATGGGTAATCTTTTAAACGTTGAGCAATAACGTCATTAACAATGTCAATTTCGCAAGGTGGGTGTAATTGTCTGACTGTCTGCAATAGATCTAATACTACTATTTGGCTACTTGTTAATGTTGTATTCATGAATTTTTTGCAGTTAAAATACCCTTTCTGATTGCTTCTTTCATTTTTTCACTGTCAAAGTTAGCACTATTCCAATCGAATGGTATCGAGTGATAAACAGTCGCGTTAGTTGCTTTGTTTACGTCATCCATTTTAATCTCATACCGAATATCATTAAATAAATTAGCTGCTAACTTGCTCCACGTTGTCGCAGGGCTTAGAATTGTCTGCTCGTCCTGTAATGAGTGCATCAAGTAAATATCGACATCTTCATAGTCTTTTATTATCTCCGTTGGTATTGGGTCTAAAACACCACCGTCGACGTATTGAGTGCCGTTTATTACTCGAGGTTTTGCAAAGAAAGGTATTGATGCACTCGCTACGACATAATCAATAAATCTATCATACGTCATAGCCTCGTCTAATATGGATACGTATTCAGTTCTTGACTTCTTTACATCTGCATTTTTGACCGTTACGATAACATCAATTTTCTTTCTCCGTAATTCTAGGAAATGGCTAGGCTTGAAGTAGGCTCTTATATTCGATTCAAGTGCTTTTGAAATGTCATAAATATAGTTTCTATCTTTTCGCATCATTTGAATAGTCGCGGCCAATAGCTTGACCTTGTTCATTTTGCCGTTTTTATTAAACGGCTGAAACCATCCATACATTTCACGATTTGTAGTCGTGGAATACTCGTGAAGTAGGTATTGATAGAAGCGTCCATCAGTACGACCCAACGCCAAAAACAACGCTATTAAAGCCCCTGTACTCGTTCCAATATAAGCATCATAAATGGGTTTTTTGACTGAGTGATAACCAGCCCAATACGCGCCCCAACTTGCCCCGCCTGCGAATAATCCTGCTTTCATCGTTTTCTTTCTTTTGCTGTTTTTCTGTTGTGGCAAGGACCACAAAGAATTTGTATATTGTCCAACTCATCTTTGCCGCCTTGATTCCTATTAACAATATGGTCTGCGTATCTTTTACCTTTGATTTCTCTTATTATTCCGTTACGCTTGCACTCTTGACACATGTAATGGTCGCGTTCTAATGCTGCCTGTCTTAATGCTCGCCAAAACCTAGACTTATAATGTTTCTGAACTAGCTTAATATCAGCAGTATCACCTTGAGCCCAAGTCCCTTTTTCTGGAACTTCTGACTGGAAACTAAATCTGTGAAACTTCTTTTTGATTGTTGGCATAGTTACAATTTAATTGTTCCTTGAACCTCATACGTGTCACCGTTGGACTGGTAGTATAATTTCCCGTCCGTTAAGTGTACTTGAATCGCTCCATTACCTCCGAACCCTCCCGTTGGTGGTGTGCTGCTTGACGTTGTTCTAAATATACCAGAATCTCTTAAAGTCTCTCCATTGAATACAATTAACGCCCCTGCTGGTATGTCCTCCGCTGGTGTTTTACTGTCTACCGTCAACTCCACATCACTAGCCGCAGCATCCGCGCTCAATGTGAAAGTATCCATTACCCTATTATTTACAGGGTGAATTAATGTTACTACGTCACCATCATAAACATCTCTATCAAGTGATGTAATTGAGAAAGATGTGAAGGGACCACTAGCAACCGCCAAATTTTCATCAAGTGTTGCAAGTTGCTTATTGACTAGGGTGAACATTGCTTGCTTTGTCCAATAGTCATTGTCGTAGACTTTCTTTTTCGGAGTGCCTATTTTTATGTCCTTGTTATAAACACTCCCGTCTCCTGAATCTTGTTGAATCGACCACCCTGTTTTGTCCTGAATACTTCGGAACCATTCGCCTGTGAACTCATCACGTAAACAGTTTAATCGGCCACCGTTAAAGACAAAAGTTTTTGATTCGTAATAATACGTTAAGTGAAACATTGGCGCGTATGGAGTTGTACCGCCTGTAATGTATGACTTTGGAACTTTCAAAGTACCTTGCAACACTTCTACCGCCTTATCTTGAAAACTCATAGTTTCTAAACAAAGCGTTTCGACTAGTGACACATCAGAACTATAACCAGCGTCCCAATTGTCTGCAAATACCCAAGTCGACCCCGTAGAGTTTACTTCTATTGTGTTTTTGCTGGAAAAGTCATGAGTAACGTCATTTAATATTGGTGTTCCATGATCTATTATAACACTATTTGAAACGGTATTTAAAACCTTATATTGCGATTCCGTTATTTGCGCGCCATCTGTTAGCGTTATTACCTGAAGTGGATATATTCTTAATTGGTCATTAGAACTGGTCAACCCCCATTCAGGAGGTGCCGTCCACTCTACCGATAACTGACAACTATCTTCTTTTGTACTTGGAAACTCTGGTGTTTCTATCTCAATATAAGAAAGTTCGCCTGATACATAATCGGTCTTTTTTATACCTCTAACAACTCTATCGCTTAATGTTGTTGTCCACTCTACAACATCAGGTTTTAATGCTGACGATTTTAAGCGATAACTCCCAGCCGTAAAATTTAGCTCCATTTCAACCTCGTTTGCATACCCATACAAATAAGGTTTGAACCCAATCATTATTTTAAAACTCTTTCCGCTGCTTGCTCCACCTCTTAATGTACCGAGTTTAATTGTTTGAACAACTGGCGTGGTGGTTCTGTCCAAAACTATTGTATCTTCACCAGCCTGTGCAATTGACGCACGTGGGATGCTTTCAAGTCTAACTTCTTGCAATGGTGGGAAATACGTCCACCTTGCTTTGCCTAACCTCTTCACCTCTGTACCTTCTGTTAGTCGATGTCCAGCACTTTGATAACTTGCTACAAGTAAGTCTTTTCTTATACTTCTCTGGTTGTATGTCGCACTGTTAAAGTTTCTGACTTGTTGGATATAATAGCTTCCGTCACTCATGAACATTCGACACGAGTTGATTAATAGTATTTGTCTAAGAACTTCCGCACACGTCAAAGGAACATAAACAGGAACGGTAATTTTGTTGTTTAGATAGCTTAATCTGTGGCTCAATTTCTTTTCTCCGTCCACCTCGTCAGTTAACAGTAATGTTCGGTCAAATCTTGATTGTAAAAAAGGGCTGTATTGCGTCCCGTTGTTAGTCATTTGAGTTTCAAAAAACTCGCTTGATTCTTTAAAATATACATCCGTGCCGCTCCAAAAATCTGATAACCCATTATATTCTAATGCTTCATAGATATACTTAAGCATTGTGTTTAACTCATCGTTATTATCATCTGACGCATAATCAAATTCTAAATCTTCAAGCCTTCCGATACCATCAATAGCCGTCACCGTTACTATTCTTCCTTTTGGCATATCTTCAAAGCTGACTTGATCGGCTAAGATTACACCACACCAAAACAGGTCACTTTCTTTATCAACTTTTAGTTTAAATTGGTCTTCGTTGCCGTTGACTAGGTTCGTTATGAAAGTGTCTACTTCTGTACTGTTATTTATAAATGAGAAAGAACATCT
>CAKZLB010000046.1 GCA_937124965.1 uncultured Bacteroidota bacterium | reverse complement strand
GTTGGGCTGTTCGCCCATTAAAGTGGCACGCGAGCTGGGTTCAGAACGTCGTGAGACAGTTCGGTCCCTATCTGTTGTGGGCGTTAGAAAATTGAGAGGATCTGACTTTAGTACGAGAGGACCGGGTTGGACATACCTCTGGTGTATCTGTTGTTCCGCCAGGAGCACCGCAGAGTAGCTATGTATGGAGCAGATAAGTGCTGAAAGCATCTAAGCACGAAACTGACCTCAAGATGAATTTTCTTTTAAGGGTCGTTAAAGACGATGACGTTGATAGGCTGTAGGTGTAAAGGCAGTAATGTCAAAGCCGAGCAGTACTAATTACCCGTAGACTTATATTTTTTTATAATTTATTTACTTTCAATTTTTGTCATTGTTTGCGAGTCAAACAAGAACTTTATGACATTTTCAGCATGCTTATAGAGCAATACTGATAAAGACTTTTAGGTGATTATATCGAGGGTGTACACCTCTTCCCTTTTCGAACAGAGAAGTTAAGCCCCTCAGAGCCGATGATACTTGGGTAAAACCTGGGAAAGTAGGACGTCGCCGCTACACTTAAGAACCCATCTAGAAATAGATGGGTTTCTTTTTTTATATGGCTTTTGGGTTTCTATTCATACTCTCGCATATCTTTGCGAACCCGTTTAAAAGTGAATATAAAAGATACTATATCAAGCCTTCCCACAAATCCAGGAGTCTACAAATACTTTGATCAATCGGGTAAAATAATTTATGTAGGTAAGGCCAAAAATCTTAAAAAACGCGTTAGCTCCTATTTTACTAAAAGCCACGAATACAACAAGACTAAAGTCCTCGTTTCTAAAATATCTAAAATTGAATTCGTTATCGTTGATAATGAAACTGAAGCACTTCTTTTAGAAAATAACCTTATTAAAGAGCATCAACCTCGCTATAATATGATGCTTAAGGATGATAGATCTTTCCCCCTCATTCGAATTACAAATGAGCGATTTCCGAGGGTGTTCGCAATGAGAAATCCTAAGTATGATGGCTCTGATTATTATGGACCGTATACCTCAGTTCGATCAATGCACATCATTTTAGATTTCATTAAAACAATGTACCCTCTTCGAAACTGTAATTTTGTTCTTTCTGAAGATAACATTAATGCGAATAAATTTAGAGCGTGCCTCGAATATCAAATTGGTAATTGCAATGCTCCGTGTATAGGTAATGAGTCTGAAGAGGAGTACATGGAATCGATCAATAGTATCAAAGGTATTCTTAAAGGAAACTTTACTTCCGTAAAACATCACCTCAAATCTGAAATGAATAAAGCTTCAGAAAGTCTAAACTTTGAAGCAGCGCACCGCTTTAAAGAAAAAATGGAGGCGCTTAAAATATTTAGAACAAAGTCTACTGTAGTTAGTCATACTATTTCTGAGGTTGACGTTTTTTCATGTGTCATAGACAATACCAAGGCATTTGTGAATTATTTGAAAATTACAAATGGTATGATCGTTCGAGCAAAGTCAGTAGAATACAAGCTAAAGTTAGAAGAGTCAGTTGCTGGCGTGTTGGAAACAGCCATCCCTCAACTAAGAAATAGGTATAAAAGTAATTCTACTGAAATTATTGTTCAAACGGAAGTTGAGCTTCCTTTTGATGTGAAGATCACGGTACCTAAGAAAGGCGATAAGAAAAAATTATTAGATCTATCAATTAGAAATACATTGCTTTATAAAAAGCAAAAGATTGATCAATATGAAAAGCTAAATCCTGCAAATCGATCAGATCGGTTAATGGCTCTTATGAAGAAAGACCTTCATTTACAGGAAGAGCCTCGTCATATAGAATGTTTTGACAATTCGAACTTGCAAGGAACTAACCCCGTTTCAGCGTGTGTTGTTTTTAAAAATGGAAAACCATCTAAAAAAGACTATCGACATTTTAATATTAAAACTGTAATAGGTCCTAACGATTTTGATAGTATGAAGGAAGTTGTTTTGCGACGATACTCACGACTATTAAAAGAAAATCAACCATTACCACAGCTGATAATTATTGACGGAGGTAAAGGCCAACTAAGTTCCGTTGTTGCAACTTTAAAAGAACTTAATGTATACGGCAAAATCGCAGTGATAGGTATCGCTAAACGACTCGAAGAGATTTATTATCCAGGAGATTCCTTGCCGCTTTATATTGACAAGACTTCTGAAACACTCAAAGTTATTCAACATCTTAGGGACGAGGCGCACCGTTTCGGAATAACACACCATAGAAATCGACGTTCGAAAGAAATGATACAGTCAGAGTTATTGGACATTCCAGGTGTAGGAGATAAAACTGCGGAGTCTCTATTAAAGCGATTCCGGTCAGTTTCTAATATCAAAAAAGCCAAAATAGAAGATTTGTCGGAACTACTTGGTGCAGATAAAGCTAAACGAGTTTATGACTATTTTAAAGTTTCATGAAATATACGGGAGAAGCATTATCTGAATTCAAGTCTAAGTTACGGAGATTTTGCTCTAAGCAAGAGACGATTTTTTGGTTAGAGTCTAACAATCTGAACAAAATGGATCATATCGATCAATATGAACTTTTGGTTGCATTAGGTTCTGAAGAAAGGTTAGAAATAACAGATATAAGTAATGATTTGTCCGACAAATTAGATGAGTTTTGGTCTGGTAAATCATGGAAGTTTTTTGCCTTGTCGTATGATTTGAAAAATCAGCTACACAAGCTGGAAAGTAGTAGTCATGATGAACTAAAATGGCCATTACTCTATGCAATTAAACCACAAGTTGTAATCTCAATTACACATGATGGTGCGTTGGAGATTCACGGAAAAAATAAGGAACAAGTATTATTTGATATAAATAACAGTACTTCGCACATAGAAGAGGATTTTCGTCTTTCATTTTCTCAATCCATAGACTCAATGACTCAGTCAAAACACCATGAGAAAGTGCTCGAAATAAAGAGACACATAGCTGAAGGTGACATGTATGAAATGAATCTCTGCATGGAAACGGTTCTAAAAGACTTCCATTGCAACAACACCTTCGAGTTGTTTCATCGACTAAGCAAGCAATCGCCAACTCCTTTCGGTTCTTTTGTACGTGTTGGGAATAAGTCTGTTGCATGTGCAAGCCCTGAACGATATCTATCAAAACGTGGAAACAGGATTTATTCTCAGCCAATTAAAGGGACTTCAAAATGTTACAATGATGATCACTTGGATTACCAGAGTAAGTTGCATTTAGCTAATTCAATAAAAGAAAGAGCAGAGCATGTAATGATTGTGGACTTAGTTCGTAATGACCTTAGTCAAATTTGTCTTCCTGGATCCGTGCGAGTAGAGGAGTTATTTGGGATCTATAAATTTAAACAAGTGTTTCAGATGATAAGCACAGTCGTTGGTGAACTAGAAGCGGATTTAGCGTTTAGTGATTTTCTCAAAGCGACATATCCTATGGGCAGCATGACAGGCGCACCAAAGCACATTGTGATGAAGTTTATTGATTCGATTGAAACCACCTCCCGTGGATGGTATAGTGGAACTATAGGCTACCAAGCACCTAATGGTGACTTTGATTCTAACGTTGTTATTCGATCAATACTGTGTGACAGTTCAAAAAGAGTAGCAAAATATTCAGTTGGTGGAGCTATAACGTTTGATTCAGATCCAACAATGGAGTATGACGAATGTATGCTTAAGTCAAAGGCCATTAGAGACCTTCTATCAACCTGAGTTCGATTATTATTTATGGTTTAGAACGCTAGAAAATAGTGATTGTCGACTAAAATTTATGCAGTAATAGCGGGCTATTTTAAATAATTTTTAGGAAGAGAAGTGCTTTTTCCTAGTGGAATAAGTATATGTTGTTCCATAAAACCCAATATACTTCGTTGGATTTGATTGATTAAACCCGAATTGTGTATTAGTACTTCGTAGTGAGAGTTAAAAGCCCAATAAAATCAAGGCTTTTGTCGATTTTAGCATAGTTACCACTATGGTGAATGAGAAAAAGCCAGAGCAACGTTTGATTTTGCAGGGATTTTCTCTCGTAATAGATTTACTAATGCATAATTTGGGTTCAACCCGCTAAATCTTCACAAAACCGCCTTGTCTATTGACTTTTATGAAATTCTAAACCTATAAAGAAGAATCGTACTCAGGTTATCAACTAAATAGCATTCATTTTTTCGTCTTTAATTTTTGCACCATAGCTACTTAATAGTAGATACAATTCTTCAGCCTTGTACGGTTTACCTAAGAAATCGTCCATTCCTGCATTCATATAAAAGTCCCTACTTGATTCATTCGCATCTGCAGTTAAAGCAATAATAGGAGGTCGGTCATGACCATATTCTTCAATGATTTCCTTTGTTGTCGTTAAGCCATCTTTTTCTGGCATCTGGATGTCCATAAGAATGATGTCAACTTGGTTTGTTTTGATCAGTTTCAACACTTCTACACCATTTTCTGCATGCAGAAAATCATCATACCCAAATTTAACAAGTAGTTTTTCGATCAACATTTTATTAAACATGTTGTCCTCTGCAACTAATATTTTTAGTGGGTAATTCTCACTAATCTTCTCATCAACATTTAAAACGTTATTTCGCTTTTTTATGTTTACCGGAACTTCGGACAATGAATCTGTTGAGTTTGGAATTTTACCTTCAATAGTGAAATGGAAGATAGTACCCTTTCCTTTTTGAGAAGTCAATCCAATTTGTCCTCCCATTAGCTCCACCAACTTTTTCGAGATACTCAAGCCAAGTCCAATACCTCCATACTTTCTAGATGTAGAGTTGTCTTCTTGCTCAAATGCATCAAAAATAGTCTGTTGTTTTTCACTTGATATTCCGATTCCATCATCTGCAACGGAAAACTTAAGTCTGGCATTTTGTTCGTTAAGCCCAGGTGACCGCATTACTTCATCAAGTTCAACTATGATTTTTATTGCTCCATCTTGTGTAAACTTAACCGCGTTACTAACAAGGTTTATTAAAATCTGACGAATACGTAAAATATCTCCTTTAAAATAACGTATGTCTGGACTTACTATAGTACTTGTGATTTTAATGTTTTTCTCTTTTGCTTGTTTTGAGAATATTGTAATAACCTCTTCTGTAAGTTGTTCTAAGTCAATTAACTTAGACTCCAGGTTCATCTTGCCGGCTTCGATTTTAGAAAAGTCGAGTATGTCATTTAGAATAACTAAAAGGTTTTGACTACTTGTCTCGATGGTTTCAACGTATTTAGTCTGCTCATCCGTCAATTTAGAGTCTAAAAGCAGTGCTGCCATTCCCATAATTCCATTCATGGGTGTACGAATTTCATGACTAGTAACAGCTAAGAAATTGGATTTTGCTCGAAGGCCAGACTCTGCTTGTCTTTTAGCATCATCAAGCACAGCATTCATTTTCCTCAGCTCGTCGTTTTGATCATTAATAATCGAATTTCTTTCAATGAGCTTTTTATTGCTAACTCGTTTTACCTGCAATTGCGCCCACATCAAACCAATCACAGCTAATAATAACAATACAGCAATGGCAGAGCCATATTTTAAATATGTGGTGAACCTATCTTCTTTAGCCAACAATTGATTGTCTTTTTCGTTAAGTTCATTCTGAACCTCTCGAATTTTACTATCCCGTGCTTTTTTTATCTGCGAATACGTTTTGTATACAGAACCAAATGCCATTTCAGATTTTAAATCAGCAGCACTTCTTTCTACAGCCAAAGCATTTTGCAAATCTCCACGACTTTTATATGCTTGATTTTCTAATAGAAGACACTTTAAATACGTTAACTTATCTTCTGTTTTCAAACATTCTATTTTGAGATTTTGAAGCGCATCCAACGATGTAGCTATTGATCCTTGATTGTTTGTAGTTTCTATTGATTGAAGTTTAATTGCCCTTTTTACTTCTTCTGAAGAAGAATACTCCATTGCCACTTTTTGATATTTACTGGCTAATGAGTAATTGTTTAAAGTCAGATTTAATTTTGATAGTAATAGATAGTTATAAGCTAAGTCAATTTTGTTGTCAAGCTGCTTATTCAGGTTAATTGCTTCAAGCAATGATAACTGTGCACTTTGCAGATCCCCCTTTTGAAAATAGTAAAGAGAATTTAAATGAAAAATTATTGCATGATGTTCGGTATTGCTTAAATGAACTCTTGATAAGGTATTACTCGCAATATTTAAAAACTGTTTCGCAATGCTATTTTCCTCAGCCAGTAACATAATTTTTGTTAATTCAATATTAACAATCGCGTACTGAACTGATAAGGGGTCGACTAAATCTAACGCCGATGTAAACTTTTCAATCGACTCAACAAGTCGACCACTTCGCATTAATATTTCACCACTTCTGATTAAAATATTAAAATGATTAATTTTTGTTCCTGAGGTGCTTTTACAGTTGTCTAGCTTAAAAAACAAACTGTCGCTATGTACATTGTTTATTCCTAAATGATTATTAATTATGTAATCTTGAAGACTCAGTGAAGACCAAACAGCAGTACATTCTTTATTTAAACTAAGGAACTGGGCCGTTATTTTTTTAGCGGAATCAAACTGACTTTGTTGAATAAAGTCATCAATTTCATTATACCGTGATGGTAAAAAAGTGGGCTGCTGAGCGCTCACAATGCTACTGTTTAGCAGTGCTAGGAACAATATCAGCAAGTTTAAGGACTTGAGCATGTGGTAAGTGTAATAGTTGTTCTAGAATACTCTAGTGTAATTTTCGTTCTAAGTAGGGAACGAATATCGACATTATAACTTAATTTAGCAAGGTTAATAATTTGCAAGACTCTGCAAGTCAGATAGTTTAAAAAGAATATAATAAATATGATGTCGATACCATCGTTGGATTTGAACCAATTTATTCATGGCTCAGATCAAGAAAAGCAAACGTTTGTGAATAAATTAGGTGAAGCATATGAGCAGATTGGGTTTGCTGCTATTAAAAATCACCTCCTTTCTGAATCGTTAGTCCAAGACTTATACTCCACAACAGAAAGTTTTTTTTCACTTCCAATAGACACCAAGCTAAAGTACACAGACCCTAATATTGCAGGCCAACGTGGATATACTGGTTGGGGAAAGGAACATGCCAAAGGAAGTAATGTAGGAGATTTAAAAGAGTTTTGGCATTTTGGTCAATATGTACCAGACGAACTAAAACAAGATTTTGACTATCCAGACAACATGATTGTTGATGAGATTCCGTTGTTCAATACCGCTGGCGAAAAAGCGTTTAAAGCGTTGGAGGAAACAGGGAAATATATGCTCAGAGCTATGGCAATATACTTAGAGCTGGATGAGGATTATTTTGACAAAGAGATATTATACGGCAACAGTATTCTTCGACCAATTCATTATCCTCCAATTTTAAATGACCCTCCAGAAGGAGCGGTAAGAGCTGGAGAGCATGAGGATATTAACCTAATAACACTTTTAATGGGAGCTAGTGCTCAAGGTCTTGAAATCTTAACAAAGGAGAATAAATGGGTTGGGGTAACTTCGCTAAAAGACCATTTAGTCGTTAACGTTGGTGACATGCTTCAACGGTTAACAAACAACAAATTCAAATCCACAACACATAGAGTTGTCAATCCACCAAAAGAGGAGTGGGGTAAACCTCGTTTTTCAATTCCATTCTTTTTACATCCAAAAAGTGAAGCAAAGCTTAATTGTTTAGACTCTTGCGTCGATGAGAATCATCCAAAAGCTTATGAAGATATCACAGCTGGAGAATATCTTACCGAACGCTTGCTTGAAATTGGGTTACTTAGTGATAAAAAGAAGTAATTGCATTAGGGTCGTTTGTTGTTTATCAGACACCCAGAGTTACTTGTTTTTAGAAAAGTCATACGTGTCACTCACGCTTCTCCATCTCGAAACAACTGAGCTCATATCTTCTGGTAATTCACTGTCGAAAAAGAGTTCTTTTTTCGTAAAAGGGTGAATAAATCCTAATGTCTTAGCGTGTAAAGCTTGACGTGGAAGAATTTCGAAACAATTTTCTACAAACTTTTTATACTTACTAAAAACAACACCTTTTAATATCCGATTACCTCCATATGTGTCATCTGAAAATAGAGGGTGTCCTAAGTATCGCATATGAACACGAATTTGATGAGTTCTCCCTGTTTCAAGTTGGCACTCAATTAACGATACATATGAAAAATCTTCTAATACCTTGTAATGTGTAATGGCATGTTTGCCAAGACCTTCTTCATGAGTTGCTGTAAATATTTTACGATTTTGCGCACTTCTTGTAATGTTTGTCGCAACGGTTCCAGACTGTTCTGATGGACAACCCCAAACTAAAGCTTGGTATTTTCGTGTAATTGTGTGCGCTTTAAATTGAGCACCTAAATGTCTTGTACTTTCTTCATCTTTTGCAACTAACAAAAGTCCACTGGTGTTCTTATCAATTCGGTGAACTAAAAAAGGGTGCCTATCGCTTTTATGAATGTCATCGCCAAGGTAATACGCAAGGCCATTACTCAATGTGCCGTTATAGTTACCTACTCCGGGATGAACCGTTAGCCCTGCAGGTTTATTTATGATTAAAACATGCTCATCTTCATAAACAATGTCTAAATCCATTTTCTCTGGAACAACCTCGTAGATTTTTGGTTCCTCAAACGACAAAACTTCTATGTCGTCTTCGGGTCGAACTTTATAATTTGATCGGACATATTTATCATTAACCCAAACTTTCCCTTGATCGATTGCTTGTTGAATTTTATTTCTCGAGGCATTTTCTATACGATCCACTAGGAATCTATCAATTCTAACTGGCGACTGACCTTTGTCCGCTTTAAATTTAAATTGGACATACGCTTTTCTTTCCTCCGATTTCATTGTTTTTTAACTAGGGCGTTCTGCTCAAAGTGTTAAATTCGTGGCGAATTTAGTCGATAACAAATGATAACACACGAAAGTTCTCTCAAAGAATTTGAAACGCAGATACAATACAGTTTAGATCATTATACAAATCATGGTTTTACTTCTGCAAATTTTAACAACATTGTATTAGGCGGATTAGGTGGCTCAGGAATAGGAGCGTCCATGGTCAAGTCATGGTTGTTTAATACAGCAAATCTTCCCATCGAGACAATTAATGATTACCATCTTCCAGCATATGTGAATGATAAATCGTTCGTTGTTCTAAATTCATACTCTGGAAATACAGAAGAAACAATCTCCTTATACAAAGAAGCTAAAGAGAAAAATGCAACGATAGTCGTAATAACTTCTGGCGGGATTTTGGAAGAAAGCTCTAAATCTGATGGTATAACTTGTTATCCGATCGAAAAAGGTTTTCAACCAAGAATGACCTTGGGTATGGGAATGTCTTATTTATTGTTGATTGTAGGTGATTTCTTAGGTATTGACTACCGAGAAGAACTAAAGGAGATTCACGACAAACTAAAAGAGAATCAAGAGAAACAAATTTTATCTGCGGAAAGAATCTTTTCTTTTTTCAAGTCGAGTTTAAAAAATAAATTTGTCATTTTAGCAGACAGGGAAATGTATCCAGTGGCAATCCGCTTTGCGCAACAGTTAAACGAGAACTCAAAGTTGGAAGCTTTTGTTCATCCTGTACCTGAATGCAATCATAACGTACTAGAATCATATACAGATAGACTGCCTACGAACTTTCTGCTTCTATATACTGAGGAAAACGTTCGAGTTGGATCACGATTTGATTTTATTGGAGGGCACTTAGAAATGGATAATAATAAAGTCCTTCCACTTGCAATTCCTGATTATGACCTTTACACAATCTTTGATGTTAATTATAGATTGGATTGGTTCTCAGTAATAGCTGCAAATGAATTGGATGCTGACCTCATGAACGTACCTATTCTTACCTCATTAAAAGAGTTTATGGCAGAAGTTCAAGAAATTCATGAAGACGATGATTCGGATTCGGAAGACTAAACTGATTTGACTTAGTTTAGTCTTTTATAACTTTAGCAACACTTCGATTTCCATCTTTGTCGATAGAAACCAAAAAGTAAACGCCATTTTCAAGTTCACTTAAATCAAACCTTCCGTTTGTATTGCTCACCTGCATAACTTGTCCAGTATTGGTATACAATTTAACCGTATTTGATGGCGTGTAATCTTTCAGGGTTACAAAATTTTGTGTCGGATTTGGGTAAACAGTAAATGACTTTTCTTCTTTAACGTTCCTTGAAGAAGTGATAATTTCTTCATTTAAATCTGCAGTCCACACACCTCTTCCAAAAGTGAAAACAAAAAGTTTTCGGTCAGATGCTCGAAGTCTTAGCATGGAAATGAATGCGTTTGGAAACTGCTCTTCTTTGTGCCAAAAACGACCGCCATCCGCTGTAACATAAAGGCCAAAATCAGTTCCTGCAAAAATGTGATTTGAATTGTCCGGATCAACTTCCACCCAATTCACAGGCAAAGACGTTGGCAAATTGCCACTAATATCAATCCATTCTGGTGAATCTGTGTCGGCATTAATAATTTTCCAAATATTTGATCTAGTTGTTACGTTCGAATACGCAGTATAGATTGTACTTTCTACGTTCGGGTCTACTTTGATGCAACTAATAAAGCCACCTCTTGCTAGTACAGGTGCCAGTGTAAACATTTTAAATGAATTTCCAGGAGTAGCGGTTTTAGCATTATTTATTCGATATAAAATACCACTTTGACCTCCATAATATAGTGTTGGATTATCGGCTGCCGTCATTGCAACGCAATAAGCGCTTCCTGAAATTAAGTCTGTGATTCTAGTCCAAGAGTTTCCTTGGTTAGTTGTACGAGCTAAATAGTTTTTGGTTGGGAAATAAACTTGGTCACCGTCAATTGGATTAATTTCAAAAGGATTAATAAACCAAAAATCCTGGCTTCCAACCACTGAAACAAGTCTGTTATAAGGAGTATTTGTCCAACCAGACCCTGCGTTTCTACGAATGTTTCCGAATTGAGAAGAACCGTACATTACCTCTCCATCTTGACTTACGGCAGTAAAGGCACCGTCACCACCAAATTGATATTGAAAAACAGAGTTCCCTGCTGTATTTATATATGTGTTGTTATCCTGGTTACCGATTAAAACTTTTGTTCCAGTTGGGAAAAACGATCCTGAATAAACTTGTGTTATGTTTAGCTTGTTATTGCGATCAGAAACTATGCTCCCAGCTGATGTTGTGCTGTATCGGTATACACCACCATCATTCAACATATAAAATGTATTTGAATTTGGTGTAAACGTAACTCCATGGTAATCAACATGCCCTTTTCTAATCACGCTCCAAGAATTACCACCGTTACTACTGTAAGAACACTCTACACCACCAACAACAACAAAGTTTGGGTTCGTTGGATGAACACCTAAAATAAAATTAAACCAGTTCTGATCAAAATGCCGGTTTAAAGAACTAGGGTCTCGTAGTTTAGTCCAAGAATCCCCTCCGTCATTTGAGCGATAGATACCTTCGATTTCATCTTCATCTCCACTTTTATAAACGGCGAATGCCGCATAAATAACGTTTGGGCTACTCGGTGAAGGTTCAACTTCACAGCGATGAAAACCAGAAGCTCCAATTGAAAACTGTTGAATTAATGGAGTTTCTGCTTCATCAAAGTAGTAAATACCTTTAGAGTAAACAGAAAAATAGACACGACCCTCTTTTGTTACATCAACATCGTATACATCGCTACCACCAGTATTGTAAATTTGAGTAAATGTTAACCCTTTGTCTTGAGTCCGATACAACCCATGAGCAAGTGTTCCAATGTATAAGGTGTTGCTATCTGTTAACGAATGAACAATGTCCCATGAATTGTCAAAGGCTGCAATTCCTGACGAATCCATATATTGGAATGTTTTCCCTCCATCGTTAGATTTAAACAAACCGTCACCGCTATATAATGTTCCTCCTGATTGCTTTGGTCTTCCTCCTGTTGCATAATAAATTTCATTTGGATTGAAAGGGCTTTGAGTAATGCTCGATATAGCTAAATTCGGTGCAAGGTCATTACTTGGAGACCAAGTAGCACCAGCATCGTAACTATTCCAAATACCACCTGTTGCACCACCTGTAATGAAGTGATTAGGGTCTTTTGAATCTATTACCATTGAGATAGTTCTACCACCTACATTGGTCGGGCCAATTTCGTCAACTGACTTGAAAAAGCCTGTTTTACCGTGATACTTAGGTGTTTCTTTTACCCATTCTCGCCATAAACCTTTTGGAATATTGCCTTTTTCATTCTGTTTCATCAACAAGAATTGTTCGGCATATCCTGGGTTTTCAGGAGCAATAACATAGGTTTTAGTAGTCTTTACCCCAAAAAATAAAGTAGATCCAACTAGGAAAATTAGGAAAACGTTTACAAAACGTTGCGAAGTATTTAGCATAATATCTTTAACAATCAATCTTTCTTTCTGTTCAGCGCTAATGCACTCAACATCCATCTTGGTAGTGGTTTATCGGCATCTCTTTTCGTTAAATCTAGATACCATCCGATTTTTTTCATTATCGGAATTTTGTGTGTTTCTACAAATTCAATTAATGTCCCATCAGGATCTGCGATATATGTGAAGTGACCAGCAGCCTCGCCCATGTCAAACGAATTGGCACTATCCACGGTAAACTCATATCCTTCTTTTGCAGCAGTTTCTTTCAGTGCTTTCATGTCTGTGACATCAAAGCAAAGATGAATAAAACCTAAATCTCCCCAATACCGGTTCTCGTATATTTTACGAGCAGGTGACGTCTTTTTTTCAATTAGCTCAATTTGCGATGGTCCTAGTAATTCACTAAACCCTCCTTTTCTTTGTTTGCTGTGGCGAAGTAACAAACGGCGGTAAGTCTCTCCACTTTTAGCTAAACCTTCTAAATCATCAAAATGACCAGTTTCGTCAGCCACAATAACGTCGTAGCCAAGCACATTTTTATAAAGACCAAGTGCTCGGTCAATATCACTCACTCCGATGATGGCGCCATAAACTCCACCATTCGGGGCATTCGTTTTTTTGAATTGTTCATTGCATTGAACTAACTGAAACCAATTACCATATTTGTCATTTACAAAAAATGATTTCTGACCATCCAAACCAGTTTTTATCGAACTACTAATTAGTGCACCTTTGTTTGAAAGCAATTTAAAGCTTGCATCAATGTCGTTTGTTTTCATTTTACAAACGTTGATTCCTAAATCACCAAGTTCAATATCAAATGATGCTGGAGCAGGAACTCTACTTGTGTATTGCCAAATTTCGAATCCACCACCACCTTGCATACTAAGTGCAAGTATTGCATGCCGATCATGAGGTTTGCCACCTGTATATGGCAACATTAAATCTGCAGTTGCCGCTTCTTCAAATATTGGAACATCCATTCCGAAATGTTCTCTGTACCATTGCCATGCTTCATGCACGTTAGGAATTCCAATCCCCATTTGTTGAATACCACTTATCATTTTCTTGATTTTGCGCGAATATACTAGTTAAGAGTTTTTGATTGCTTCACGTTTATTTGGGATCAATTTTTGGTGCTATTTCCCAGAACAACCAAGGAAGATATTTGTGTATATACACCATCAGTAATTCCTTCCTTCCTACAAGAACTTGTCGTTTATTTTTACGTATTGCTTTAATGATTTGCTTCGCACAATCTTCTGCAGGCATCCCGTTCGCTAACCCAGTATCCATAGAACCGGTTGGTTTACCTGAACCGTCTAGAGCGTGTTTAGATATATTTGTTTTGATCCGCCCTGGACATACAATTGTGGTATGGATTTTATCACTTATGTGCTCTAATCCAAGGGTCTCAAAAAAGCCGATAACTGCATGCTTTGTGGCAGAATAGGCGCTGCGCAACGGAAACCCAAATTTACCTGAAATACTGCTTATAACAGTGATGTTTCCACCTCCACTTCGAATCATCCAAGGTAGAACTTGGCGAGTTAATTCGATGGTGCCGAAATAATTGACTTCAAATATTCGGCGATCCATTTCCAAATTTGATTCAAGAACGGTACTGCGTTGACTCAATCCACCATTGTTAATTAAAACATCGATTTTGTTAAAATGATTCTGTACCAATTCCAAAACAGATGAGAAAGATTTATTGTCAGCTAAGTCTAAAGGTGCAACCAGCACTACATTGGATGGTGTCTTGCAACGCTTCGCTAAATCCTCCAGTTTTGACTTGTTTCTAGATGATAGAATAAGGTTTGCGTTTAGCCTACTATAATTTATAGCTAAAGCTTCTCCGATTCCAGAGCTAGCACCAGTAATCCAAATAGTTTTTTGCACTATTTTACGCTAAACGAAGTACTACCAATTTTAACTCCTTCGCAGTAGACGTTGGCTGAGTATGTGCCACCATTCATAGCATTTGACTTGTTCCAGTAAAACACTAATGATTCGTTTGAGTTATTGAATGTGAAATCTTTTTTTGCTGTGTAAAGTGATTTTTCTCCGTTTACTATAAATGTACCAGACCCTTTTGATGCATCGTGAAGAGTAGATTTCTCCGGGCTAATAATTTGCAAGTAACACGTTTTGGTCTCCTTTATGGCAACGGGGTTGTTATCTAGAGTGAAGGCTATTTTTATACGGTCAGCCTTAGACATTTTGCTTACTTCTTTATCTGATCCATCATTTTTTACCTTTACCGCCATGCCAGAAATCGTTTGAACTTCCAATCTCTTTGCAATATCTAATTGAACATTAGCCTTGCTTAAATCATCAGCAATTTCATCTTTTTCTTTTTTCTGTTTTACGATTTCTTGATCACGTGCGTATACCTCATCAACTAAGTAGTCGTTCAATTTGCTTAATGAATCAACTTCATGTTCATAACGCATTACTAAACCATTCAAGTCTTTAATTTTTCGTTCCAATGTTGCGATTTGAGACTTTGTGAGATTTTTACTCCTCAGCTGACGACGAATCTGCGCCACTTGGTCAGCTATAATTTGCTCTTTTAAATTGATGACACTGTCTAGGTGCTCATTTCTTCCTTTTTGATCTATTAGCTCAACATTAAGTGCTTCTAACTCTCCGTCTAAACGTTCAACATCCTCCGACAAATCAACATTCTCCTTAGTCAATACTTCATTATCAGACTTCTTATTTAATAAGTTAACTATAAGCGCACCGTTCACTACCAAAAGGGCAACAATGACAAAAAATAGTATCCACCTACTTTTTTTATCTTTTTCTTCGTTTTTTAATGACATATTACTAATCCCAAATTTCCGCAAAGTTATTATTTAAAATCAACAATAACTTGTTTTGCTATTAACGCATTAAAAACCAATTTCTGCTCTATGTGTTGTAGGATTTAGGTAAAAATAGAGAGTAACCTTCGTTATGAAAAAAGTGAGCAATTCATTACAAATCCTATCTTTGCCGCCCATTGATTTAATAGAGTAATATCGTACAAGAAATGATAGGACATACATACATAGGAAATGCCGACGTTGACGCCATTGATGCACTGTATCAACAATATCAGGAAAACCCTGAAAGTGTAGATTTTGGGTGGCAAAAATTCTTTGAAGGTTTTGATTTAGCATATAATAAAACTGGAGTCGGAGGCGAGGTTGTTTCTGAGGATATGCTTAAAGAAATCAATGTCCTTCGTCTCATAAACGACGGATATAGAACAAGAGGACATTTTTTTACAGATACAAATCCTGTAAGAGATCGAAGAAAGTATGAGCCAACGCTTGATATCAAAAACTTTGGACTTCAAGAGTCTGATTTAGATAAGGTTTTTAATGCTGGCGTGGAGTTAGGTATTGGACCTGCCAAACTAAGGGACATTATTAAACATCTAGAACAAACGTATTGCGAAAGCATAGGTGTTGAATTTATGTACATCCCAGATACTGAGAAGAAAGAGTGGCTGAAAACACGAATGGAAAGTGTTCGTAACAAGCCAGCCCTTAGCATAGAGCAAAAAAGGTTGATTCTTGCCAAATTAAATCAAGCGGTAGTTTTTGAGAATTTCTTGCATACGAAATACGTTGGACAAAAACGATTTTCTCTTGAAGGTCTTGAAACGTTGCTTCCAGCGTTAGATGCATCAATAGAATTTGGTTCTACAATGGGAGTGGAGGAGTATGTTATTGGGATGGCTCATAGAGGCCGATTAAACGTATTAGTAAACATTCTTAATAAAAGCTACGAGGAGATTTTTAAGGAGTTTGAAGGAAAGGCATATGAAGAAGGAATTTTTGAAGGTGACGTAAAGTACCATATCGGTTATTCGTCAGAAGTGAAAACAAGTTTAGGTAAGAAAGTTAAATTAAGCTTATCGCCAAACCCTTCGCATTTAGAAAGTGTTGATCCTGTTGTTGAAGGAATATCTCGATCGAAACTAGATCGAAACTACAATAACGATGTCAGTAAATTAGTGCCAATTTTGATTCATGGTGACGCTTCTATTGCTGGTCAAGGTGTTGTTTACGAAACTATTCAAATGGCTGGCCTAGATGCATATCAAACCGGAGGTACATTACATATTGTTACGAATAACCAAATAGGATTCACAACGAATTACACCGATGGGAGAACGTCGATTTACTGTACGGATGTAGCAAAAGTGACCAAATGCCCAGTATTTCACGTTAACGGAGATGATGCTGAAGCTATCGTTTATGTGATGCAATTGGCTATGGAATACAGACAAAGGTACCATACTGATGTCTTTATTGATTTATTGGGATATCGTAAGTATGGACACAACGAAGGAGATGAGCCACGTTTTACACAACCTAAATTATATAAGGCGATTTCTAAACATAAAAATCCACGTGAAATTTATGCTGAAAAACTCGCAGCTTCAGGAAGTGTTGAGGCAAATATGGCGAAGGCAATGCAAGTTGAATTTAAAAAGTTGCTGCAAGAAAAATTGGATTCTGTTCGAGAAAGTGATGAAGAAATAAATGAAGATTCTGGTGATCATAATTGGAGAGACCTCAGAAAAGCAGAAGCTGAAGATTTCTTAGAATCTCCCAAAACCAGTATTACAAAAACAAAGTTCAATCAATTAGCAAAAAGCATAACTCAGATTCCAGAGGGATTTTCTCCGTTTAAAAAGGTTGAAAAATTGTTTGTAGACCGGTCGAAAATGGTGGAAAATGGAAGCTTCGATTGGGCCATGGGAGAGTTGATGGCCTATGCAAGTTTACTCGATGAAAAACATTCTGTGAGAATGAGTGGGCAAGATTGCGAGCGTGGTACGTTTAGCCATAGACACGCAATTATCAAAGAAGAAGTGTCCGAAAAAGAGTATTGCCCTTTAAATAACATCTCCGACTCTCAAGCAAAGTTTGATATTTACAATTCTCACTTATCGGAATTTGCTGTCTTAGGTTTTGAATATGGTTATGCCATGAACTCGCCTCAAGGTTTAACGCTTTGGGAAGCACAGTTTGGTGATTTTGTAAATGGAGCTCAAGTAATTATTGATCAATATATTGCAAGTGGTGAAACGAAGTGGAAACGATACAATGGTTTGGTAATGTTGTTGCCACATGGTCATGAAGGTCAAGGCCCAGAACATACTTCTGCAAGACCAGAACGATTCTTACAACTGTGTGCTAAGCAAAACATGCAAGTTATTAATCCAACCACTCCGGCCAACATGTTTCATGCGCTAAGACGACAATTGAAACGTGACTTTAGAGTGCCGTTGATTGTGATGACACCAAAAAGTTTACTGAGACACCCACTTTGTGTTAGTTCGATTGATGCGTTTACTTCGTCTAAGTTTCAAGAAGTTATTGACGACGAAAATGTAGATGCTAAAAAAGTAAAACGAGTTGTGATGTGTTCTGGAAAGGTGTATTACGACTTGTTAAAGAAACAACAAGAGGAGAATATCGAAAATGTTGCAATCGTTCGTATAGAACAATTGTATCCTTTAGCTGAAAATCAAATTGAGAAGTTGTACAAGAAGTACAAAAATGCCGAATGGAAATGGGTGCAAGAAGAACCTAAAAATATGGGTGCATGGACACATCTTCTAAGGTATGATTATCCTTTCGATTTAAAGGTTATTTGCCGTAGATCTAGTTCTTCTCCATCAACGGGTTATGCTCAAGTGCATATTGAAGAGCAAAAGAAACTCGTTGAATTGGCATTTGACTTAGGATAGGGTTGAATGGTTTAATGTAAACTTATGTTTATATTTGGATTCGTTTGTCAATATTGAAGAGGTTTCAAAGCATAGTGTTTTTACTCTTATTCTTAGTTTCATCACTAGGGATAACCATAAACGCACACATCTGTCAAGGCAAAATCAAAAGTATTGCTTTTTTTCAGGATGCTGAGCAATGTGGAATGTCTTCAAAAGGTGTGTCATGCGAAAACACAACTCACAGCAATGGCATTAATAAAACACCTTGTTGCAAAAGTCTAAATGGACTAGGTTTAAACCATTATGTAACTACTCATAAAACACTCGTAGAAGCTACCTTCGATGATTTAAAGAGTCATGGTTTCTGCCGTACAGAGTTTCAAACTATTAATTCTAGTTGCGATATTAATCCGCAACAAGATTTGTTTTATCAGCCACCTGAAAGGAATTCTGTTAAACCGATAATATTATTTGAAGTGTTCCTTATTTGATTGTAACCTATCGCATAAACCAAATCAGCCCTTATGTGTACAATCAAAAAAATACTCTAATGTTAATTAAAAGAATCTCTATCGTACTTTTTATAAGTGCGGGATTGTTTTCATGTACTTCAAAAAAGACTGAAAACTCAGGAATAGAATATTCCTCCAAATATATTTGTCCTATGCACTGCGAAGGAAGTGGCTCAGACTCTACTGGAGTATGCCCCGTTTGCGGAATGGACTATGTCCTAAATGAAAAATTCAAATCAATAAAAAAATGAAATCACTTATAACAATTTTAGCAATTGCCTCACTTTGCCTTCAATCCATTGCACAGGTGCCAGTTGAGTTAAAGTTTAATCATAAACTGCAAAGCAACACGTTTGCATTTAACGAATCCTCAACAAATAATTTAAACGAGCAATTTACTGTTACTCGATTAGAATATTACATTTCAAAAATTAGTGTAACACACGACAACGGTCAAGTAACTGAAGTTAAGGATGTTTATGCATTAATTAACCCATCAAATACGCAAAATGTCGATTTAGGTGAGCTAAACATATCTTCTGTTGAAGCAATTAATTTCTCAGTTGGTGTTGATCCAGGGGTTAATAATGAAGACCCTACACAATGGCCAATGAGTCATCCTTTGGCTCCAAAGTCTCCTTCAATGCATTGGGGGTGGAGTGCCGGCTATCGTTTTGTTGCTTTAGAAGGGAAATGTGGAAATGACTTAAATTTAGAATTAGGCATCCACGCCTTGGGAAATAAAAACTATTTTGATCTAAGTATTCCAACATCCTCAAAAGATGTTAACGGAACACTTGTTATTGAGTTAAACGCAGATTATTCAAAGGCCTTAAAGGGACTTTCAATTGCATCTGGATTAGTAAACCATGGCGAGGATTTAGAGGCTAAAGATTTACTAATTAATTTTAGAAACGAAGTTTTTAGCTCATTAAACGGTGATAAAAACACCTTGAGCACTGAGGATTTCACTCGGGCTTCTGTTACCAATTTGAACGCATTTCCTAACCCTACGACGGGTTCAGTGACCGTGCAGATAAACAACATATCCTACGAAAATATAACATATGATGTTGTTGATATAACAGGGAAAGTTATTACCCAAAATGTAGCAATTACTGAAAATAATACAACAATAATCATTGATGAAACTGGTGTTTATTTTATCAGTATTTATCAGAATAATGTACCAATAGCCACAAAAAGAATTTTAAAGATTTAATGTGGTAAGTCCGAGCATAAAATTTATCTTTTGCTCAATTCTTGTTGGTCTTGTTGCTTGTTCTAAGGATTATAGTCCCAGGCTTAGCAACGAAATTGTTGTGATTCCTGATGGCTTTCCTGCAATGGATTTTCCTGCAGATAATGCATTCTCACCAACGAGATGGCAACTTGGTAAGGCACTTTTTTATGACACGCGGTTATCAAAAGATAGCTCTGTAAGTTGTGGTTCATGCCATAACCCCCAGCTGGCTTTTAGCGAGAATAAAAAACTAAGTCGTGGTTTTGACAATCGGATAGGTACTCGCAATGCTCCAACACTTGCAAATGTTGGGTATCATCCCTATTTTACTAGAGACGGGGGAGTGCCAAGTCTTGAAATGCAAGTACTTGTTCCTATTCAAGAGCACAATGAGTTCAATTTTAATATTATAGATATTGGTGAGCGACTCAAAGATGACGCCTATTATGATTCGTTAAGTCAATTAGCGTATAGTCGAGGACTTGATTATTATGTGTTAGTGCGAGCAATTGCGACTTTCGAAAGAAGCTTAATAAGTGGAAACAGTGCAGTAGACGAATATCGAATTGGAGGAGACTATTCGCGATTGACAAATACTGAAATTGCTGGAATGAACTTATTCTACAGTGATCGAACGAATTGTTCTGTGTGTCATGCTGGTGTTCAGTATTCCGACTTTTCGTTTCAAAATAATGGACTTTATCAAACCTATAAGGACCTTGGAAGATATAGACTTACAGGGGACAGTGCAGATATAGCATTGTTTAAGGTACCAACTCTTCGCAATGTTGGTGTTACTGCACCGTATATGCATGACGGAAGTTTTACAACGTTGGAAGAGGTCGTAAATCATTATTCTGAAGGAGGCGTTTCACATCGCAACAAAAGCCATTTGATTAAACCATTAGGGCTTACTAATCGTGAAAGACATCAGTTAATCGCTTTTTTAAATGCGTTGACTGATTATCAATTTTTAACAAACAAAAAGCTTAAGTGAATGAAATTTAAATACATAGGAGTATACTTAATTCTATCGATAATGATAGGTGGGTGTAAAGAGGACCCCAAAGTCCCTTTAAATACGGAAGTTGTTTTAGACACGACACCATACAATTTGGAAATTGGAAGATTTCCAGAACCTAAAATAGCTGAAGATAATTTATTGACTATCCAAGGGGTAAAACTTGGTAGAATGTTGTTTTATGAAAAAATGCTATCGAAAGATGGCAGCCAAGCCTGCGCGACATGTCATGTCCAAGAAAATGGTTTTAGCGATACCGCGAAGTTTTCCATTGGTGTAAGAGGATTAGAAGGAAAACGTCAAGCGATGGGGGTATTTAATATGGCATGGAATACCAATGAGTTCTTTTGGGACGGTAGAGCTCATTTGTTAAGAGATCAGGCGTTGATGCCAATTCAAGATGAATTGGAAATGGATGAAACTCTAGATAACGTTATCAAAAAACTTTCATCTAGTCGAGAGTATCTTGATCAATTTGTTCGCGCTTTTGGAACAGAGGAGATAACAGAAGAACGTATATCGCTTGCATTAGAACAATTTATGAATTCGATCGTCTCGAATAATTCCAAATATGATGCATTCCTTGAAGATTCTTCGGTGTTTAACGAAAGTGAACTTAGAGGTCTAAAGCTATTCGCTTTGGAGTACAATGAATTTTTTCCTGACCAGAGTGGCGCTGATTGTGCTCATTGCCATTCAGGAATAAATTTCGAAAATAATAGGTATATGAACAACGGGTTAGATGCGGACGGCGATATTAAAGATGTCGGTCGGCAAGCGGTTACAAATAATCAAAGAGATTTAGGAAAGTTCAAGGTTACGAGTTTGCGAAATATTGAGTTAACTCCACCGTACATGCACGATGGGAGGTTTGCAACCTTGGAAGAGGTGGTGGAACACTATAATTCCGGGATAAATGAAAGTCAGAACTTAGATCCGGCCTTGGCTCAAACAGTTAAAACGGGTTTACGACTATCAAGTCAAGATAAAAAGGACCTCGTAAATTTTCTTCGAACATTAACAGATTCCGAGTTATCAAAGAATGTTGAATATTCTTCACCTTTTTAACAACTAGCTTGTTCATTAAATAAATGGTTAAACAATTCAATGTACTTGGTATGACCTGCGCTTCGTGTGCAGTTAGTCTTGAAACATATTTAAAGGGTATGGATGGACTGAATTCTGTTCAGGTGAATTACCCAAACCAGAGCATATTTGTGGATTATGATGAAGAAGTAGCAAATATTGAAGAGTTGTCGAATAAAGCCAAAGAGATTGGATATGAGATTGTTGTAGGTCAAAATAAAGAAGGGGAAAGTTTAGTAAGCACTGTCAAAGCTTCGCGAGAAAGCTTGTTGAAGCGAAGGTTGATTGTCGCAGCTGTTTTTACTCTTCCCGTTTTTGTTATTTCAATGTTTGTTATGGATCGCTCTAATTCCTTAAACCAACTCTTATTTTGGTTGAGCATTCCTGTAGTTTTCTACTCTGGCTCTGAGTTTTTTGTCAATGCATGGAAAAGATTGCGTCATGGTATGACAAATATGGATACGTTGGTTGCCTTAAGCACTGGAGTAGCATTCTTTTTTAGTTCTATAAATACGTTTACCGATTTTTTTTCAAATACAATTACTCAACATGGCGGTATCTATTTTGAATCAGCTGTGGTAATAATAACTTTTATTTTGCTCGGTCGATTTTTAGAAGAAAAAGCAAAGAAAAAGACTACTGATGCAATAAACAGTTTACTAAACTTAGCCCCTAAAACTGCGTCGGTTGTTATTAATGGAGAAATTGTAGACTCACCGGTAGAAAGTTTGTTGAAGGGCGATTTAGTAATAGTCAAACCCGGTGAAAAAATACCTGCCGATGGTCGAATTAAAAAAGGCGAAACATATATCGATGAAAGCATGATTACAGGAGAACCTGTTCCTGTCCACAAATCGAAAGGAGACACTGTGTTAGCAGGAACCGTTAATCAAAATGGGGTGTTTCGATTTTTGGTAGAAAGTGCTGGTAAAGAAACGTTCATTGCTGACATAGTTCGACAAGTCGAAGCGGCTCAAAACAGCAAACCAAAGATTCAATTATTAGTCGATAAAATTGCCTCAATTTTTGTCCCAATCATTATTGTATTGTCTCTGGTTACAGCAGTAATGTGGCTGTGGTTAGGTCCTGATCCAGTATTTTACTATGCTTTGATTAACGCTATTTCTGTATTAATTATTGCTTGTCCATGTGCCCTTGGATTGGCAACTCCAACAGCACTAATGGTTGGTATTGGAAAAGCCACTAAGCTAGGGATTTTGGTAAAAGATGCTAACGCATTGGAAGCGTTGAGGACTGTCGATACTATCATTATGGATAAAACCGGGACTATTACTGTAGGAGCACCTGAAGTTGTTGAAGAATTTTGGTCTAGCTCTTTTGATATATTAGAAATAAAAAATGCGTTGGTTAGTGCTGAACGTTTGAGCGAACATCCTCTTTCAAAAGCGGTTGTTAGCTATTATAATGAGTCATTAAATGGTACTTGTAAAATTACAGGTTTTAAGAATTTGTTAGGATTGGGTATCGAGTGTTACGCAAACGATGAATTGTTTCATGTAGGAAATCACAAACTAATGACCAAACACAACTGTACGATTCCTGATGAAATTGAAAGCGTTTATGCAAATTGGGTTAAAGAACCTCGAACAGTAATTCTAATTGCAAAAAATAGAACAGTTGCTGGTTTATTGGCGATAGAAGATCAAATTAAAGAAGATGCACATAATGTTATAGACAATTTAAAGAGCAAAGGAATAAATGTGATCATGTTATCGGGTGATGCAGAGAGCACGGTAAGTCATGTATCTCTGAAAGTTGGTATATCGAACTATCATGCTGCGCTCAGTCCAACCGATAAATATAATTTTGTGAAGCAACTACAACATGAAGGGAAGAATATTGCAATGGTAGGTGATGGGATTAACGACTCGGTAGCTCTAACTCAAGCAAACGTAGGAATTGCGATGGGATCAGGTACCGATATTGCGATGAGTTCCTCGGGAATAACAATCATGAACTCACGGCTAGTGAATGTCAGTAATGCTATTCACATATCTAAGTTGACCTCACGAACGATAAAACAGAATTTGTTTTGGGCGTTTTTTTATAACGTTGCAGCAATACCAATCGCAGCAGGTGTTCTTTACCCAATCAATGGTTTTATGCTTAGTCCAATGATTGCAGGTGCCGCTATGTCTCTAAGCTCACTTTCCGTATTATTGAATAGTTTAAGGTTAAAAGTAAAAAAGTAATAATGATTGCAACGTTCAAAACAAACATCAATTGTGGCAATTGCATACGAACGGTTTCACCAGTTTTAAATGCATTAGATAATGTAGAGTCTTGGCAAGTTGACATTGAAAATCCAGACAAGATTCTCACAGTAGAGTTAGATGATCAAGATGTTGACACGGTTATAAAGTCAGTCGAATCTGCTGGATTTGAAATTCTACTTATTGATTAGGGCTTTGGGAGAATCGTAGTGTGTTATCTGAGAAAACAGCATCTCCACGAAGAACGGTCATTATATTTTTGATGCGACCTTGCTCATATGCCGTCATGATGTCCTCACTTAAAATTGTTAGATTAGCTTCTTTTCCAATCTCAACACTACCCAATCGATCTTCCAGAAAACTTGCTCTTGCTGCCCAATAAGTCATGCCCATAAGAGCTTCCTTCGGCGACAGAGCTTCTTCTGGTTTAAAAACATCACCACTCTTGGTTCGTCGCTTTACCGCGGAAAAGAACGTGGCAATAGGGTCTATTTCTTCAACAGGAAAATCCGTACCTAGAGCAAGGTTTCCTGTTGTGTTTAGTAAAGACTTATATGCGTATGCACCTTTCATATTGTCATGATTACATAGTCGCTTTTTTGCCATTGACGCATCTGAAGTCGCGTGAGTTGGTTGCACAGAAGGAATGATGTCATACTGCTTAAAGAAATCAAAATCTTTTAAGTCAACGACTTGAGCGTGTTCGATTCTCCAACGCAAATTATTCTTACTTTTTAGTTTTTCGGCATACAGTCCCAGTAATAAACCATTCGCACTATCACCGATGCAATGGGTATTAACCTGTAAATTGTTTCTGTAACAATAGTCAATGAGTGCCCTGTAGTAATCTATAGATTCTTGAAGTAATCCGATTTGAGTTGAATCGTCACAATACGATGTTTTGAGCAGTGCCCCTCGACTTCCAAGAGAACCGTCAGCATACAATTTTATTGAACTGAATTGTAATCGATCGTTGTTTCGAATATTGTCATTTTTCAATAAACGAGTAATAGCGTTCGTATCAGGATTTGACATTGCATAAACAGGCATTGTTAACGCTCCAGTCCTTTGTAGCGAGTCAATCAGTAGTATAATCGACTCCTTCAAGCCAGCGTCTGTTACCAATGTAAGTCCAGCTCTATAACATGCATTTTGAGCATCAATCAAAGACATAATTTGCTGTTGTAGCGAAGGTTCTGGAAAGCGTTCCATGACTTTTTCTGCAGCTTTGTCAATTAGCAACCCAGTTAAAAATGGCCCCATTTTTTCAACTCTTCCTCCAACAAACTCAGTGGTTTCTGTAATGCCTGCCAAATCTAAAGCAGTTTGATTGCATAAAGCAGCGTGGCCATCAACCCGTTGAAGGAATACAGGAGTGTTAGGGAATAAAATATCCAGTTTAACCTTTGAAATGGTACCTTTAACAACCCAGTCTTCTTCATTCCAACCTCTGCCGATAATAAAACTTGGATTCGTTTTTTCGCCATAGGCAGCTGTCATGTTAATCATGTCTTCAAAAGAAGTAGCTGATTTTAGATCAAGCTCTTGAAGGTCTTTTCCGTAACCATAAAAGTGCGAGTGTGCATCAATAAAACCAGGATAAACTGGTTTCTTTTTTAAATCTACGGTTCTTGGTGAAATGTATTGATCAAGAATTTCATCATCATTACCAATACCTATAAAGCGCCCATCTTTTATAGCTACGGCGCTAACTACGGAGAACGTAGAGTCACATGTGTAAACTGTTCCATTATAAAAAATGGTGTCGACTTCAATTAAGTCTTTCTTCGAGCAAGATGTTAGAGTGGCAAGAACCGAAACCAAAAGTAAGAGGCACTTTGTATACGCTTTCATAGTGCGTCAAAGGTAATACGTTCGTATGTCGATTTTTATATGCAGATGATAAATACGATTTTATCTCAAGCCTTTTTCGTCTTACATTTGCCAATTGTCATCAAATGGGAATAGATTTAGAGAAATACGAAGTAGTAATTGGCCTTGAAATTCATACACAATTACTAACACAGACGAAGGCGTTTAGTGAAGAGCTCGCAGAATATGGAGCTATGCCAAATTCTAATATCAGCGTTGTAAATTTAGGTCATCCAGGTACATTGCCGCGGCATAATAAGGAGGCTGTAAATATGGCGCTAAAGGTTGGAATTGCTTGTGGTTGTGACATCACACCTTACTGTTTGTATGCTCGAAAGAATTATTTCTATGCTGATTTGCCTAAAGGGTATCAAATCACCCAAGACAAAACACCGCTATGCACCAATGGTTCAATTCACATTAAAAAAGAAGATGGTACTACTAAAGACATACTTCTGACTAGAATACATTTAGAAGAAGACTCTGGGAAAAGTATCCATGACATGGATATGTATCATTCGTTAATAGATTACAATCGAGCTGGTACTACGCTGATTGAGATTGTGACAGAACCTGTTATTAAAACAGGGGAGGAAGCAGGCCTATTTGTGACCGAAGTTAGAAAGCTTGTTCGCTATTTAGATGTTTGTGATGGGAATATGGAAGAAGGCTCTTTACGTTGCGATGCCAATATCTCAGTTATGTTGAAAGGGTCTAAAACATTTGGAACAAAAGTGGAGGTGAAAAACATGAACTCAATTAGCAATGTTAGAAAAGCGATTGAGTACGAAATGGAGCGGCAGGTCGACATTCTTGAAAGTGGAAAGAAAGTGTTTCAAGAGACTCGTAGTTTTGACGCCGTGAAAGGTACGACTTTCTCAATACGTGCGAAGGAGTTGGCTACTGATTATCGATATTTCCCTGAACCAGATTTACCACCGTTAATAATCACAGAGGCGTGGATAAAGGATGTTGAAGCGAGCATGCCAAAACTCCCAAAGGAACTGTATGACATGTTTACCCGAGAGTATGGACTTTCAACGTATGACGCACAAGTGCTGACGGAAAACAAAGAAGTTGCAGCCTATTATCTTGAAATGGTTGAACACGCAAAGAATTTTAAAGCATGCGCAAACTACTTAATGGGTCCAGTTAGAGGATATTTAAATAAAAATGCAATTGAATTGTCAGATTTTGTGTTAACCGCACGACAAATTGCAGACATAATACGTCTAGTTGATGAAAATGTGATTAGTAACGCAGCTGCCGAACAAATTGTCTTGTTAGGATTAATTGAAGAACCTTCGAAAACGGCGAAACAAGTCGCAGAAGAAAAGAATGTTATTCAGAACAGTGATGACGACTTTATTAATCAACTTGTCGATGAGGCGCTAAGCGCATATCCAGATAAAGTTGATGCATATAAAAATGGAAAAACTGGATTGTTAGGACTGTTTATGGGCGAGGTAATGAAGCGAAGCGGCGGAAAAGCGGATCCTAAAGTAGCGACTGAAATATTACGTAAGAAACTTAATGCATAGGCTAAACACCTTTAGGCATTTTATTTGTTAAAGATATACATATGAAGATTAGAAATTATAGAAGAAGAATTGCAACCTTCGGTTTAACCATGTCGATTGCCACACTGGCGATAATAGGTTGTGGTAACCAAAGCACTGCTAATGATTCAAACCAGAGTGTAGCTGTTGAAAGTACCCAACACCTAAACGGAGTTGTTACTCAGGAAGACAGCAAAGCAAAAGTGAAAGGTAAAATTAGCGACGGTGCAAACAAACTTGTGGTGTTACAAAAGCTAGAGAATGGGCAATTAAGTTTTGTAGACTCAGTAAGAGCAGATGATAAAGGAAGGTATGAACTTAATTCAACCATCACTGACATGAAATTTTACTACGTAACGATTAACTCAAATCAACCTCCAGGGGTACCAATAATTTTGGAAGATGGTAAATCAGTGGAACTAAACCTAACCATAGGGGAGTTTATCGAAACCACTGTAAAAGGGGATGATAATAATGACGAGTTAAAGGCTTTATACGACTTGTACTTAAGTCATAACAAAGCGAACGCAGCGTTACAAAAACGCTACTCCAATTTAAATCCAGCAAACGTAAGCGATAGTATTAAGTTCGCATTCAATACAGAATATACAAGTTTGCAGAAAACAATGAGTTCGGACATTCTGAACTTTGTTAACGAACATAAAGGTGGTCCAGCTACATATTTTGCGGCAACCTATGTTGTTCCTAAGCCAGATGGAACTTTGCTTGAAAGCGCCTTATCTAAATTAAAAAAGGATGCTCCTGAAAGCTCATTTACTAAAAAACTGGAAGATAGACTTAATTCAATTGGGGCTTTAGATATTGGTGGGTTGGCTCCAGAAATTGAACTAGCAAGCCCAACAGGTGAACTCGTAAAGTTATCTTCGTTAAGAGGTAAAGTTGTATTAATTGATTTTTGGGCATCATGGTGTAGACCTTGCAGACAAGAAAACCCTAACGTGGTGAGGGTTTATAACGAATACCACGACAAAGGATTTGAAGTATTTAGTGTATCGCTGGACAACGATGCTAGTCGGTGGAAGGCTGCTATTGCTCAGGATGGATTGACTTGGACACATGTTAGTGATTTAAAAGGATGGAAAAGCTCTGCTGCTGGATTATATCAAGTTTCAGGAATTCCAAAAACGTTCTTGTTAGATAGAAATGGCCGAATCTTAGCAAAAGATTTAAGAGGGTATCAGCTAGAAGCCAAACTTGCGGAGATATTCAATTAACCATTTGTTAATACTAAAACTGGATTAGTTGTCGTCATACTTTAGTTACTTGCGCTCTTAACATATACAAAACATGGGCTCCAAAATTTTAGTAGTTGATGACGAAGCGGACATTGTTGAATTCATTAGCTATAATTTAGAGAAAGAAGGCTATGAAGTTCAAATCGCTCATAATGGATCTGAAGCAGTTGATAAGGCCAAATCATTTAAGCCGGATTTAATAATAATGGATGTTATGATGCCCCACATGGATGGCATTGAAGCGTGCAGAAAAATTCGTGAAAACGAAGAACTCACGAATACATTTATCATGTTCTTAACTGCAAGAAGCGAAGAGTACAGTGAAATAGCTGGATTCGATGCTGGAGGTGATGATTATGTTACAAAACCTATAAAACCTCGAGCTCTTCTAAGTCGCGTTAATGCTATTATGAAGCGACATACCTCAAACCTTGAGTCTGATACAGCGGATGTCTTGGTAAACGGTAATTTAACGATCAATCCTAACGAACACGTCGTTAAATTAGGTGACGTTTCCTTAAATCTTCCACGAAAGGAGTTCGATTTATTGTACTTATTAGCTAGCAAACCTTCTAAGGTATTTACTCGAGAAAAGATACTTAGAAAAGTTTGGGGAACAGATGTTTTTGTAGTTGATCGAACGATTGATGTGCATATTCGTAAAATTCGCGAAAAGATAGGTGACACCAAAATAGAGACAATTAAAGGTGTCGGCTACAAGTTTGTAGGTTAACTGATCTTTTGGATTTATTCATAACTTTGTCTTATTGAATACTAATTCATCCCCCCGTAAAATAGCCTTACTCTCTGCAGGATTAACGTCAATAGTTCCTGCGATACTCACTGGAATTTTGAGTTTTGTTTGGTGGCATATAGCGATAGTTATATCTCTCACTTTTTTGTTTTCCTTCTTAATTACATTGTATTTGCTCGAACGCTTTATATATAGAAAGATTAAAATTATCTATAAAAGTATTCATACCAGCAAAACAGAAAAACTACAAGACACTTTAGAATTTGACCCAATTTCCCAAGTTTCGGATCAAGTTTCTGCTTGGGCAAAAGAGAGAAAAGATGAAATTAATTTACTGAAAGAACAAGAAGCGTTTCGAAGAGAGTTTGTTGGGAATGTATCACATGAACTAAAAACACCCATTTTTCAGATGCAAGGTTACATAGATACGCTAATTGAAGGGGCACTATCGGATCCAAAGGTCAATTATACGTTCTTAAATAAAGCATCTAACAGTGTTGATCGACTAATAGAACTGGTAGAGGACTTAACAGATTTAAATAAAATTGAATCTGGTGATTTGAAAATGGAAAAATCTGTTTTTGATCTTAGAACATTGGTGGAAGAGGTGTTTGATGATGTCGAGTTTTTGGCAAAAGAACATAACGCTCGTTTTGGTTTCAAACAAAGTGCAGATGTTGACTTTAAAGTTAATGCAGACCGCAAACGAATTAAACAAGTATTAACCAATTTAATCGTAAACGCTTTGAAATATGGAGAAAACGGTGGAAAAGTACTCTGCGGTTTTTATGATATGGATAAAAATGTTTTGATTGAAATTTCTGATAAAGGAGAAGGTATTCCGAAACATGCACTTCCACGTCTTTTTGAACGATTTTATCGGGTTGAACAAAGTCGAAATCGTATTGAGGGCGGATCAGGATTAGGTTTGAGTATTGCAAAACATATAGTTGAAGCCCACGGACAGTCCATCAATGTTCGGAGTGAACTTGGCAAAGGGTCAACTTTTGGCTTTACACTTCAAAAAGCGATTTAATGTGGATTACTCTTGAGTTGATATGTTAGAAAATTTAAATCCAAATCCATGCAACATTTTATGTTAAAATCTCTTTTTTTGTGAGCACATGGAAAACTTCGTTGTATCAGCACGGAAATATAGACCTGAGACCTTCAACACTGTTGTTGGTCAAGAACATGTTACTAAAACTCTGATCAATGAAATAAAAAATAATCAGTTAGCACAAGCTTTTTTGTTTAATGGACCACGAGGTGTTGGGAAAACGACCTGCGCACGTATTCTTGCTAAAGAGATAAACAAAGAGAGCATAACGGATGATCAATACGATTTCTCGTATAACATTTTTGAATTAGATGCTGCTTCTAATAATAGCGTTGAAGATATTCGACTACTGAATGAACAAGTTCGCATTCCTCCTCAAGTTGGTAAATACAAGGTGTATATTATTGATGAGGTACATATGCTGTCTGCCGCGGCATTTAACGCATTCCTGAAAACACTAGAAGAGCCTCCTTCTTACGCTATATTTATTTTAGCAACGACAGAAAGGCATAAAATTCTACCGACGATTTTATCACGGTGTCAGGTCTTTACCTTTAACAGAATCACTGTACCGGACATCATTGCTCACCTTAAGGGAATCGGAGAAGCAGAATCCTTAGTAATGGAGGAAGAAGCTCTGCATATAATTGCCCAGAAGGCAGATGGAGCACTTAGAGATGCACTTTCCATTTTTGATCAAATGGTTAGTATTTCGTCGGATAAGCACTTGAGATATGAAGATGTAGTTAAGAACCTAAACGTTCTTGATTACGATTATTATTTCAAAATAACGGATGCGTTCTCTTCACAGGATATTGCTTCGGTTTTACTCATTTTTGATGAAATTCTGTCTAACGGATTTGATGGGCAGATTTTCTTAAACGGCCTGGCAAACCATTTCAGAGACTTAATGGTAGGCAGAACTCCAGATACGGTTAAGTTATTGGATGTTCCACCGCACGTACATCAAAAATACATTGACACGGCAAAAACGTTAAGTCAAGGGTTTTTAGTAAATGCAATTTCTATAGTAAATCAATTTGATCAGAACTACAAACTCAGTCGAAATCAGCGTTTACACGTTGAATTAGGATTGATAAAAATCTGCTATTTACCAAGTCTGTTAAAAACAGATCAAAAAAAAAAGTCTGATTCGCAGTTAAATCCCCAGATTGCCGAAGCACAGCCTATTGTTAAAACAAAAAAAAAGGCGGATTCTGATGAAGCAGTCGTACAAGTAACAAAAAAGACAGATAAAGAAGTATCTACTCAAGAAAAGGGTGATTCAACCCAACCCGTCAAAAAGATCAAAAAGGTCAAAGATTCGGGAGTGGCTCGCTTAGGAAATCTTGATGATATTTTGATTTCAACATCGACAGACGTAAATGCTAAAGATACTTCGGAAGAACCAAGTGAGCAGTCTATTGAGGAAGAACATCCGCACAAAGAAGTTAATCAAGATGATGTTAACCAAGCCTTTAAGAATTTTGTCGAAAAACTAAAGTCTGAAGAACGGGTCATACAAGTATCCCTTTTTTCATTTGTTAACCCTATTTGGGAGGATGGGAAGGTTGTTTTAAAGTTGATTAAACAACATAGAATTCAATTGGAAGAGTTAAAAGTTGAGTTGCTTCAATTTTTACGTAAAGACATGAAAGTTAGCCAGCTACAACTTGAAGTTGTAGAGGTAAAACGAAAAGCAGAAGGAACCAGAGCGTATACTGGACAAGAAAAATTTGAAGTGATGGCGAAAAAAAATCCATCCTTGCAATCTCTAAAAGAAAAATTAAACCTAACTATTAAGTAGTTTTAATTCTATTTATTGTCACGAATTACCGTTACAGTTCCACTATACTCTTCAATATCAGCCTGAGAATTGCAGACTTCTCTAAATCTAAAAACGTAGAAATAAGTTCCAGAAGGGCATTCTGCACCTTCATTATTTATTTTTCCGTTCCAGTTAAAACCTGAATTATATTCATAGTCATTTTTAGTATGATATACTAATTCTCCCCAACGATTAAAGATACTTAATTCAAATATGTCCTCGCCAATCATTTCAATATCAAGTTCATCATTCAATCCATCACCGTCTGGGGTTATGACATTTGGAATCATCATTTCGAATTGATAGTCACTTTGTATTTCTGTGCACGCAGTGTCAAGGCAACCTTTATCACTTTCAGAGATTAAACAGACGTTGAAGGCTCCTTTATCAGGAGTATAGCTATGAAATGGATTCACTATTGTAGATGAATTTTTAGAGCCGCTAGCAGGATGTCCAAAATCCCATCTTAATTTATCTCCCTCAGTAGTGGTCGCGTTGAATTGAAAGTTTGGGCAAATACTATCTTGTATAAATGTAAATTCAGCTTTATTGCTAAATACTTCAATGTCTTTGAACGTGCTGTCATAACATTTGCGTTGGTATGGACCCTCTGGTGTATAGGTTGGTTTATAGACTATTCTAAATTTTCCAGTATCCGTTAATACTAAATTTTCAATGTTGTTGTTCGATACAAGAGAGTCGCTGTCCCAATACCATTTATATGTCGAATAAATCGTGTCAGATTCGTCGACTAAGGTTAACGTTTTACCCTGACATAAACTTCCCGTATAACTAAAATCAACCAATGGAATTGGCAAAATGACGATTCTTCTTACTTCTCGAATCACAGCTGTTGTGTCGGGGAAGGTAGAGTTACAATAGTAAACGCTACCTCCATTATCTGGGTTGGTAACACTATCTCCAGCATATAAATAAACATAGTATGTGCCGGGCTTTGTGTACGTAAAGCTCACATTCGAATCAGATTGAGTACTCAATGTATTATTTGTGGACGAGGTGTCGCCAAAGTACCAAATATAGTCTGTTGCTTTTTGAGATAGATTTTCAAATTCAACCGTATGTGGTACACACGAAACAGTGTCTGATAAAATATTGAACCTCGGCAAAGGGCCGTCGATATTGATCGAAATAGTAGCAGTATCTGTGCACCCAACCTTATTTTCAGCAACATGGGTAATAGTAAATGAACCATAACTTGAATAGTAATGAAATGGATTTACAAGATAACTTGGCGCTTTCCCGTCTCCAAAATCCCAATAATATTTAACAATTTCATCAAAAACTGTGTCGACTACACTTGAAGAGTCAAATAGTTGTAGAATGTCATCACACAATAGTTTTTTACCTATATCTTTAATTCCAGCTCTAATATTTTCAACAACTACAATTTTAGTAGTAGTGTCAGAACAACCTGTTTCGTCTTTTGGTGCCATTCTGACTGTATAAGTGCCTGGATCTTTAAAGACATGAGTTGGAAGAAATTGATGTCCAGTAAACCCGTTTCCATCGTCAAAATCCCAATAAATTTTTTCACTTCTGTCAGGTAAAGGCGGTTCCCATCGCCAATACTGATTAGTGTCGTCCCAATACACCACCGAATCAACAAACTGAACCGTAGACCCAGGACAAACAGGCTTCAAAAAATCGAAATCGTTATAGAAACCTATTTTTCTATCGAAATACGTAGATGCCATGCAACCTGAATCGGTAAACATGGTAATAGCACCAGAATATTCGCCACTTTTAGTATATGTTTTAGTGAACGAAGGTAGTTTAAGAGAATCTTTAACACCTACAATCGAGTCTGTGGTTCCATCTCCCCAATCAAACGTAATTTGCGTTACGGACGTTTGATTTGGTGTGTAAAATTGACCTTTTAGTGTGGCAGGAAGACAGCCAGTAAAACTCAATCCTGCTTGAGGTCTTGGAGCTTCGTTTAACCGAAAATCTTTGTGAAACCAAAAAGTATCATTACACACTCTATCCTTGTCAATATAAAAGTCGTTAGGGTCGCAGGACCTATAAATCTTCTCATCACCAGTAATTGCAACAATTCCAAATGTTACCCAACCGCTAGTGTCACATGTTTTACTATAAATACGTGGTGTTCGAAACTCTTCGAATTTATCTTTTCCGCACAGTGAGTCATAATTGATTTGAAGATTTGTATAACACTCGTCTGTTATAAAGTCAACAGATGCCAATTCGCATGGAACCTTAGGTTCGGCGATAAAATCATCTTTAATCGGTGTTTTTATAACAATATAGTTTCGTACGCTATCTCGACAGCCGTTTTCATTGTCTTGAACGTACAGCCATGTTTCGTTACACATGGTTGTATCATAAAAGTGCTTGGCGTTTTGGTCTACAGAAAAGTTGCAGTTTTTGTTCGTGTTTATACCTTTATCTGTATTAGTTGTACATGGTTCTGCCCTGTCATCAAGAAACTTCCATAAATAGCTTATGTCGTTCGATCTGTGAATGATACTTCTATCACAAAACAAAACAGTATCCTTCGCTTCACATTGTGACGAGTTCAACAATTCGGCTTGAGCCTTTATCCCAACAACTTCAATTGAGTCTCTTAAGAAAGAAATACAATCACCTTTTTTTACTCGAATTTCAATAAAAAACTTACCGGGATTAGGAGGTCTATAGTAAGCCACTCTAGAGCCTCCAAAATTTTGAATAATCTCCATTGCAGTGTCTAGGGCTGTCCATGAGAAAAGTGCACCGGCTATGTTTTTATGTGAAAATTCAACAACCTCTGGGTAGCAAATAACCGTATCTGAAATTGAATGATCAATTGTTACTTTGTCTAAATTTATACCAATTGGTTTTTTGAAAACAGTTTGGCAACCGTTTTTAAATGTTAGGTGCAAATCGGCCGAGTAATTTCCATTTGCCTTGTAATCATGAAAAAATGTAGAGTCGTTTATACTTTTTAACGTGTCTTTAGTGCCGTCACCATAATCAATAACCGCCAAAGAGATTTCACTTTTATACTTTAACCAACTTGTATCAAGGGAAAACCAGTTTTTTTGAACATCACAGTCCTTGCTTTGCCTACCAGTCATAAAAGTTCCCAGAAAATCATGTAATATTTCGATGTCGGTTGAAGTTGTTTTAATTGCCTCACACCCTTTATCATTTGATACTTCGACACTTATCGAATACTTTCCCGGATTTTGGTATGTGTGACAAATTTTGTCATTTAGTTTAGGGCTATTTGTTTCGGATTTATCACCGTCTCCCCACAAGATTATGCGCTTAACATTTTTTGTTGAAGAATTCCCAGACGTTGATTTGTCTATTATGCAAATTTCGTTTTCAGTAAAACAGTACTTTGTGCTAGCGTCAATTTCAAATTGAACATTGGGAGGATTAAAAACTTCAACAGTTTTGTTTACAGTACAAGTGGCTCCATTGTTTTGAACAATTGTTGCCGTTACGGTAAATGTTCCGGCTGAAGCGTATCGATGTTTAGGTGCTGCAGTTGTACTTGTATTTCCATCTCCAAATTGCCACGAAACAGATGTTACGCCATTGGTTGAATTTGCACTAAAACCAATTAAGTCGTCTACACAGGTGAAGTCAGAAGATACGATTGTGCATTGTGAAAATGCAAAATTGGAACTAAAAAGGATGAGAAACGTGGCAACAGTCTTTAGATAAATTCTTATTTTTTCCAATGCATTTTTATTTCGGTGTTACAAGATATCCCTAGACTTCTTGAATACCAAATACTGATGCAAGGTTTACAAATAATTGATATTACCGAGTCTAACATTAGTTAGACTCATAATTGACTTGATTCGTTGCTTGGAACTATTTAAATCGGAACATATTTCCACCGTAGATGGCTTCATCTCCCAATTCTTCTTCAATTCGAAGCAATTGATTGTACTTGGCAATTCGATCTGTTCGTGATGCTGAGCCAGTTTTTATTTGGCCACTGTTCATCGCTACAGCCAAATCAGCAATCGTGGTGTCTTCAGTTTCTCCACTTCTATGACTAATCACGTTTGTATACATGTGGCTTGTAGCCAATTGAATTGCATCAATGGTTTCTGTTAATGAACCGATTTGATTAACCTTAACTAAAATTGAGTTGGCAACGCCTTGATCAATACCTTGTTGAAGTCTTTTCACATTTGTCACAAATAAATCGTCACCAACTAATTGTGTCTTTTTACCGATTCTGTCGGTTAAAGACTTCCACCCAGCCCAATCGTCTTCATCAAGTCCATCTTCGATAGATACAATCGGGTACTTACTGGTCCAGCTTTCCCAGTAATCAACCATTTCCTCAGAAGTCAGCTTTTGGCCACTTGACTTGTGAAAGTGATATAAACCAGTTTTTTTATCGTAAAACTCAGATGACGCAGCATCCATAGCAATGAAAATATCTTGCCCAGGATTATACCCAGCGACTTCGATTGACTGCAATACAATTTCAATGGCTTCTTCGTTGCTTTTTATGTTAGGAGCAAAACCGCCTTCGTCACCAACATTTGTGCTGTATCCTTTTTCTTTAAGCACATTTTTCAAGTTGTGAAATACCTCCGTCCCCATTTGAAGAGCATGACTGAATGAATCTGCTTTCACAGGCATAATCATAAACTCCTGGAAATCAATTGAATTGTCTGCATGACTTCCACCATTAAGGATGTTCATCATCGGAACAGGAAGAACTTTAGCATTAACCCCGCCAATATATCGGTATAGAGATTGTCCAGCTTCCATGGCAGCTGCTTTAGCGGTTGCTAAAGACACAGCAAGAATAGCATTTGCGCCTAACTTGCTTTTGTTTGGAGTACCGTCTAATGTAAGCATGATATTATCAACGGAAGGTTGGTCCATTACGTCATGACCAATCAACGCATCGGCGATTGTTGTATTAACATTTTTAACGGCATTTAATACCCCTTTTCCGAGGTACATAGATTTGTCACCGTCGCGAAGTTCAACAGCCTCATGAATACCTGTGGATGCTCCTGAAGGAACTGCTGCCCGTCCTAAGCTTCCGTTGTCTGTAATAACCTCAGCTTCAATAGTTGGATTACCACGAGAGTCTAAAATTTGTCTTGCTGAAATGTGAAGAATTGCACTCATTACGCTTGTTCTAATAACTTAATAAAATCGTCAAATAAATATCGTGAATCATGCGGTCCAGGATTCGCTTCTGGATGATATTGTACCGCAAATGCAGGAGCATTTTTTAAACGTAACCCTTCAACGGTTCCGTCATTTAAATTAATATGTGTTATTTCAATGTTCTCGTCTGTCTTTGAAGCTGCATCAATTGCAAATCCATGATTCTGAGAAGTAATTTCGCTTTTTCCTGTGAGAAGATTTTGAACTGGGTGGTTCAATCCACGGTGTCCGTGATGCATTTTAAACGTTTTCATTCCAACTGCTTGGGCTAAAATTTGGCTACCTAAACAAATCCCAAACATTTTTTCATTTGCTTGAATTAAATCCTTTAAGGTTCCTGTTTCTGTTGCCATAACACTTGGATCACCAGGTCCATTGCTAATCATAAAACCATCTGGATTCCATGCCTTCATCTCTTTGTAGGATGTATTACTTGGAAATACTTTGAGGTAACACCCTCTGTCGGCCAGACATCTTAGTATGTTTGTTTTTACGCCTAAATCGAGTACAGCAACTTTATGTTTTGCAGTTTCTTCTCCAAAGAAATATGGCTTGTCAGTTGTAACTTTTGAACTTAACTCTAAGCCTTGCATGGAAGGAACTTCCGCTAAAAGCGCTTTAAGTTCATCCACATCCAAAATGTCGGAGCTAATGATACAATTCATCGCACCCTTACTACGGATCTGACGGACAATCTGGCGAGTGTCAACATCACTAATCCCAACTAAATTGTTGTCAATTAGATAATCGTTTAAACTTGATGTTGCTTGCTTTCGGCTAAATCGTTGTGAGAATTTTTTGCAAATCAACCCATTTATTTTGATGCTATTTGATTCAGTATCTTCCATACTAGCACCATAATTACCAATGTGGTCGCTTGTCATAACTACTACCTGACCAAAATAAGAAGGGTCGGTGAATACTTCTTGGTAACCAGTCATCCCTGTATTAAAGCAAATCTCACCATGAGTGGTGCCGATTTTTCCTATAGAGTTTCCTTTGAATACGCTACCATCTTCTAGAACCAAAATGGCTGTTTGTCCTTTCGTACTTTCCACGTTAAACTATTTGTGCAAAGGTAATCTACGATGTTTTTTTGCAAAGGGTTGTTGAAAAGTTGCTTGTTACTTATTTAACATCCATTCAGCAATGTACTTTGTAACCTGTTCATCTACATTTCCAGGGACATAATATTCGGAAGGTGTGCTGGGCTTTGTCCCAAACATTAACAAGTGATTTAACCCTTCAAATAACTTAAAACTAACGTGATCATATGTGTTGAGACTGTTGAAATAACGATTGTATTCTTGATCATATCGTACTTGATAATCACGATTCCCTTGTGCAATCAGCACTTTGCAATCAAGTTTTTTGATAGTATCAATCGGGTTGTAATTAATCATGTAGTCATAGTAAGGCAGCATTGCGTTCGTGCCAAGGTGTTTTAATTCTTTTACGGTCGAAGGCTTTTTTTGAATCAACAACACCTCTTGTCGCATTGAATCAACAAGAGCTTTTTCATCGTCGGTGTATTTATTGTCCAATTGAAGAAGGAACTCATACTGATCAGGAATTACCTCAAATACAGGTCTAACTGGGCCAGATAAAACAACTATACCCGAAAGGCTTGTATCTCGTGCTGCAATTAATGGTGCACTGTACGCTCCTAGGCTATGGCCAACTATTGCAATTTTTGTAGAGTCTAAAAATGGGTATGATTTAGCTAGTTTAATTGCAGACAAAGCATCTTCGATATATTCAGACTCCAATGAAACTTTACCTTCTGGCATCGCGTTTTTACCATATGTGTAGGTTCTCTTGTCGAAACGAATACTTGCAATACCGCTTAAAGCAAAACCATATGCAAGATCTAAATAAGGTCTATTGGGATTCGTTGGATTGCTACCATCCATATTTGATGGACCAGACCCTTGAAGTATAATTACAACTGGACACTGATTGCAATCTTCTGGTAACAATAATTCTCCTTTCATTTTAAAAGTATCGGTTTGGACGATAATCTTTTCTCGGCCAAAGACTTTATTAACAGCTTCGGGGGGAGGAGAATATTCAGGTATACTAAAACTTAATCCAGCAATTTTATTCTTTTTAGTGAGATAAAGTGTGAGCTCAAATTGACCATTTTCATATTTTATCTGAATAGTTGATTTTCGAAAACCTTGCACTGTTGTTGTTGTAATTTTTCCTATTGACTTGTACTCTCCTAAGCCTTTTTCTTTATCTATCCAAAGCTTTTCAAGTGCTGGTTTTGAAATTTGTTTTTTGACTTTTTTGTCAAAGCTTTTATAAACCTTAGAAAATTTATGTTTAGTGAGGTTTTCTGCGGTGGTTAATGCTATGTCTGATTCAGTGGCATATCCAACTGGAGAAAAAAGCAGAAGAACGACTGTCAAGAATATACAAGCAGCTTTATTCACAATCATATTTTCTTAAAAGTTTTAGAAATACAGCCATATCTTTTGGTAAGTCTGCATCGATAAAGTAATCTTTATCATGTAGAGAAAACTGGATTGATTTGGCATGTAGGGCTGCGCGCTGAATCATCGGCCTAATTTCACCATCTCTACTAAGTTGATAATTTTTCTTAATGGATTTTAAATAAGGAAGCTCACCACCGTAGGTTGTGTCACCTGATATTGGAGCATTTTGTGTCGCAAGATGAATCCTGATTTGATGCAGTCTCCCTGTTATCGGTTTGCATTCAACCAAACTAAAGTGTCTAAAGGTTTCCATAACGGTGAAAACGGTCTCGGCTATTTTTCCACCTTGCTTATCCACTTTAGCTCGACCTTTTGAGCTAACAGCAAGAGGAATGTCCACGGTTAACTGTTTGAAATAATGCCGTCCATCAGTAATGGCCCAGTATGTTTTGTCAACTTCCCTTTTTTCAAAAGAAATCGACATGGATCGATACGTGTCTGGATTTTTTGCGATTAACAAAACACCAGATGTTTCCTTGTCAAGTCTATGACACAACTGAGCGTCCTCAAAATAGTCTTGAGCCATACTTTGTATACTTGGCTCGGTGCCAAATCGATCATGCAAACTTGCAATTGCACTAGGTTTATTAATTGCAATAAGATTTTCGTCTTCGAGTAGTATTAAATCTTGGAAGCGTCTATGTTTCATTCGTTAACCGTTCTGTTAGTGCATCCAACGAATATTTTTCTTGAACACCAGTTTTCATATTTTTCAATTGGACTACACCTTCTGCGATTTCATTATCTCCGACCACTGCAACCCAATCAAATCCAGCTTTATTTGCGTAGTCAAATTGCTTGTTGATTTTTTTTCTATCCGAATAAACAACGCATGTTAGTCCTGATTGACGCAATTTAGCTGCTGCTTTAACACAAAACTCAAAAGCCTTTTCATCAAAATGACAAAAAAGCAATCTCGAGTTTGACTCATCGTTTGAGAAAATATCTAAACTGGTCATGACATCAAACAATCGGTCAAGCCCAAAAGATATTCCAATACCTGAAACGTCTTTTAATCCAAAAATTCCTGTTAAGTCATCATATCGTCCACCGCCAGAAACACTTCCGATTCCAGAGTCTTCTATCACTGCCTCAAATATACACCCGGTGTAATAATCAAGTCCACGTGCAAGGCTTAAGTCTAAAGACACCTTCACATCTGAATTTGTGTTGTAATTTAACACACTTTTAAGTTCCCTAATACCTGTGGATTTTTCATCACAATCAATCAATTCTTTTTCAAGGGCTTCGATTGTTGAGTTGTCAAAAGTTCTTCTAGATAGAAATGTTCTTAAGGTGTCTAAGTTCTCTTGGTTCATGCCCTTAGACAGTAATTCCTTTGAAACGCCTTCCCAACCAATTTTATCTAATTTGTCAATGGCAACGGTTAAGTCAGTAAAGTTTCCTTCGAAATGACATGTTTTGGCAATAGCTTCTAATATTTTACGATGGTTGATACGGACGTTATACCCATGCAACTCTAATGCGGTGAATACTTCATGATATATTGAAAGGAAATCTGCTTCACATAGCAAAGAATTTGTTCCAATTACATCAGCATCACATTGCCAAAATTCTCGATATCGACCTTTTTGAGGTCGGTCGGCTCTCCAGACGGGTTGCATTTGGTAACGTCTGAACGGAAATGTAATTTCAGTCTGATTTTGAACAACAAATCGAGCAAAAGGAACCGTTAAGTCGTAACGTAACCCTTTTCCACTTATTGAAGGAATGAGTTTGTTCGATTCCTTATTCTTTAACACTTCTGGGTCGGCTTTTTTGAGATAGTCGCCAGAATCTAATATTTTAAAGAGCAACTGATCTCCTTCGTCTCCGTATTTTCCAGTTAAAGTAGACAGGTTCTCCATTGCTGGAGTTTCTATTGGGTCAAAACCATAACGCTCATATATAGATCGAATAACACTCAAAATATGTAAGCGTTTTCTCATGACAGAAGGAGAAAAATCTCGTGTTCCTTTAGGAAGTGAAGCCTTTTGCATGGCGCAAAAATACTGTTTTGATAATGGATTTAATCCTTACTTAGGAAGTAATAATAGTTGGCCACAGATTGTTTAATGTTTTGGGTAAACTCTTGTTCGGTGGCTGTATCAGTCCCAGATAGATTGATGAGGCAATTGATATCATTCGACTTATTGTAATGAAATAAAACGTCCTTTCCATTAATACCAATGTTTATCGAGTCTTGAGTAGAGTGATACGTGTTATTGTCGTAATGAAATACTGAACGCGGTTTGCTGTTGTTGAAAATACTTTCACCAAGAAGATTAATAGGTTTAGGAGAATTGACTATGTCTAAAATAGTGGGAGGTATATCAATGTGAGACACAGTATTACGGAAGTTATTAGGTTCAAAAATAGTTGGAGCATAAAGTATCATTGGGACTTCGTATTTTCCCGATGGTGTTCTGTATGAATGCAGTAAATTCTCGCCACTGTGATCGGCGGTAATAATAAAAATTGTATTGTCGAACCATGGTTTAGTTTTTACTTTCTCAAAAAACGTTTGCAAAGCAAAATCGGTATATTGAACACTTCTATGAATAGGTATGTCACCCTTAATAAACTTGCGGGTTAATGAATCTGGTAGGACATATGGATGATGGCTCGAGAGTGAAAAAATACCAGAAATAAAAGGTTGTTTTTGTTCCGAAATGATATCAGCAACATAATCAAAGTATGGTTGATCAAAAATTCCCCAATGACCATCATAATCGGTTTTTTTGTTAGGGTATTCGTTAATTCCATAGTATTGGTCAAGGCCTTGACTCAACAGAAAAGATCGAAATCCCATTGAATTATTATCTGCTCCATGAAAAAACGATGAAGTGTAGTTCAATTCTTTTAAGTGAAGAAATAAAGATGAGTTTTTAGAAATTGATTTTGACGAATTTATAAAAGAAGATGGACCTAATTTAGGGATGCCAGCAAAAATGGCGGGAACAGCATCAACAGATTTTAAGCCATTGGCATATGCATTGTGACAAACAATCGATTTACTAAAAAGCGAATTGAGAAAAGGGGTATATGTATGGGTGAAACCTCTATTCAATCCAGTATACTCTTTTCCAAAACTCTCCAAAACGATGATGACAAAATTGTATGTAGCTAATGTGTCGGCAGAAAAGTTTTTGGTCAGTGAAGTTGTTGGATTATCTTTAATAAATTCAGGCGCAATCATAGGGTTAGACCATGATTCGATAATATTTAAAAGAGTGTTATTCGAATAGGGTATGTATTCTGGTGAAACGTAAAGTGTTGCATCTGCAGTTCGTATTGGCTTCAATCTTATACCACCGCGAGCTAAAATAAATGTAACACAAAGGGCAAGTATGGTAGGTACCCAGTAGTGCTTCTTGTTAATAGAGGGTAGTTTCTTAATAGTAAAAAACAAGACTATGCCAGTCAGAAGGATCAGTATTATTGACAACCAATACCCAGAAAAATAGGTTGTGAGAGGTATATTGTTATTACCGGATAACTGCCAAAATAACTCATATCCGATACGCTCCTTTGCAAATTTGTAATAGTGTGTGTCGATAAACGAGAAAATTATTGCTATGGTAAGAAACACAAATAGACCAGCTTTTCGAATGAAAGGTAATCTAGTGAGTTTTGCAGTAAGGTGTATAATTGAAACCACATAAAACGTGATAATCAAATCAAGGCGTAAACCAAAAAAGAAAGCGGTTAGCCAAAGATGTGAAGAATGGTGCAGTGTCTCTAAAGGATTTAATAAAATAAACGAAATTCGCAGTGCGGTAAATACGCTTAAGGTTAGAATGTAATCAACCAAAATGGTTGGGAAGTACATTGAAAAAAAGTGGCGAATTGCTTTGTTCAAAATGGTTTAAAAAAGTGATGGTACTTTTAAAATATCTATTACCTTTGCAGTCCTTCAAAAATAGTTAAAGAGATGAAAGCGGGAATACATCCAGAAAATTATAGATTAGTAGTTTTTAAAGACATGTCAAATGAGCACATGTTCATTACTAAATCTACCGTTGATACTAAAGAAACCATCGAATGGGAAGATGGTAACGAGTATCCATTGTACAAATTAGAAATATCAAATACGTCGCACCCATTTTATACGGGTAAAATGAACTTCGTTGATTCTGCTGGTAGAATTGATAAGTTCAACAAACGTTACGGTAAAAAGAAATAAATTAGATATCAGTCTATTACAAAGCCCTCAATTCGAGGGCTTTGTTTGTTTTATATCATTATTACATAACTTCGTGCGATGAATTTAGTCTTATTCGACGATCATTTTCGAGAGAACTTATTACCATTATCATTCACTCGACCTATAGCAGAAATTAGAGTTGGAATTTTAACTATAGCAGATAAATGGTCCAAGTATTTGAATGCTGATGTGAGTTATTTGACAGCTCCACATTTGGTCAAAAAGTATCCGGCAAGTTTAACTGATCAAAATCTTTTCGTTAATGCGGCATGTCTTCCGACTAAAGAGTTGATTGAAGAAATAAAGTCTTTAAAATTTGGGGACGTATTGCTAGATGATTCAGGTCGTTTAGTCGCTGCTTATTCAAGGGATTTCAATTTTCAAGAAAACGAAATCAACAAAAAATCGCATTCAGCAACATTCATAAATTACCCTGAAGACATATTTACGTTAAATGGGGAGGAGTTAGAAAAAGACTTTGATTTACTTACTGAAGGAAGGAAGTCAGCAAAAATATCTGACACAAATACAATAGTCGGAAACGGTAGAATATTTATAGAGGATTCAGCAACAGTTGAAGGAGCTATGCTTAATGCAAGTTCAGGTTCTATCTATGTAGGACATAATGCTGAAATCATGGAAGGCGCTCTCGTTCGAGGTAGTTTAGCCTTGTGTGACGGTGCTGCCCTCAAACTAGGCGCGAAAGTGTATGGTTCGGCTACTATTGGGCCTCATTCTAAAGTGGGAGGGGAAATAAACAATAGTGTCATTCTTGGATATTCAAATAAAGGACATGATGGTTTCTTAGGAAACAGTGTTATCGGTGAATGGTGTAATATTGGTGCTGACAGTAATAACTCTAACCTTAAAAACAATTATGCAGAGGTTAAGCTTTGGGACTATCCAACGGGGAGGTTTCGTAAAACAGGTAAACAGTTCTGCGGTTTAATAATGGGCGACCATAGTAAATGTGGAATTAATACCATGTTTAATACAGGTACTGTCGTTGGAGTTTCATCAAATATTTTTGGTGCTGGTTTTCCTAGAAATTTTATACCATCTTTTGCGTGGGGTGGAGGTAATGGGTTTGCTACGTACCAAACAAACAAAGCCTTTGAAACAGCAGAGTTAGTGATGCAGCGTAGGGGTAAGGCCCTTGATCAAATTGAACGAGATATTTTGATGCATATTTTTGAAATTACAAAAACCAACAGAAACTGGGATTTAAATAAATAAACGAAGAATGAGAAAACGACTTGTTGCAGGAAACTGGAAAATGAATACCGATATGAACAGCGGTTATTTGTTACTGAAAGACTTATTGAGCGAAATAAAGGAAGATGACCTTAAATCATGTGATGTGCATGTATATGCTCCATTCACACACCTTAAAGTCTTTCACAACTCACTAAATGGAAGTGGAATAGTTTTAGGTGCACAAAATTGTCACCACAAAGATTCTGGGGCATATACAGGAGAGGTTTCTGCTGAGATGCTTGCATCCGTTCCTGTTCAGTCAGTGCTAGTTGGTCATTCGGAGCGACGAGAATACTGCAACGAAACGAATGAAATTCTTGCGGAGAAGGTAACCGTTGCCTTGCGCAATGGGCTAGATGTCATTTACTGTTTTGGAGAAACCTTAGAACAACGTGAAGGAGGAGATCATTTTGCAGTTGTGGAAACGCAAATTAAAAATGGTTTAGGTCATTTAAATGCAGAAGATTGGTCGAAAGTAACAATAGCCTATGAACCTGTTTGGGCCATCGGCACAGGGAAAACCGCTTCAGCAGAGCAGGCTCAAGAAATTCACAAACACGCACGTACGTTAATCAAACAAATAGCGAATGAAACTGTAGCGAACAACACTCGTATACTTTACGGAGGTAGTGTTAAGCCTGGAAATGCATCGGAATTATTTGGAATGGCGGATATTGACGGTGGTTTAATTGGTGGGGCTGCGCTAGATGCCAATAGCTTTGCTGGAATTATTCGAGCATAGCCCATTTTTTTGAACAAAATCTTTCAGCTAACGATTATTTAATGGTGTAATTTCCCATTAAATAATGACTTCTAAGTATGGGACAGTTTTTGTTTTATGTTTACTCAATACTAATAATGGCAATTATGAAACGATTAATTTACCCAAAAAGACTCGGCCTGTTATTTATACTTTCAACACTTCTGATTGTTACGGGATGTGTTTCTGCTAAAAAGCGATTCGAAAGAGGCGATTATGATGCCGCCACACTCCAGGCAATTAAAAGGTTGAGAAACAACCCCGATAGTAAAAAGGCCAGACAATATTTGCCGTTGGCTTATCAGCATGCATTGGACTTTCACTTAAATCGAATTAAGCAATTAAAAGCCAGCTCAGACTTGTATAAATGGGATGGGGTAGTGACTCATTATAGCCAGTTAAATATGCTCCATGATGAGATAACCAGATGTCCGGGTTGCCTTTCTATCGTTAAAAACCCAAAAGTTTTTCAGTCAGAACTAAATTCAGCAAAGTTGGCGGCTTCAAAGGTTTATTTTGAGTCTGGATTGACTGAGCTTAAAAAAGAGACCAAAGAGTCGGCACGAGCAGCATATAAGTTGTTCCTGACGGCAAAGGATTACACTCCAGAGTACACAGGAATCGATACATATATTGAAGATGCGTTAGCAAAGGGAACCGTCCATGTACTAATCGAAGACATTCCAGTTCATTCTCGTTCACTGAGTTTAACCAATGAGTTTTTTCAAAATTCAATTTTAGAGCATGTTCGAAATTTGAATCTGACGTTTGTTCAATTTTATCGTGAGGCGGATGTTTTAACTGCAGACTTTGTTCCTGATGAAGTGGTAATTATGCAATTTGATGATTTCGTGGTTGGTCAAACACTCATTAAAGAGCGCGTAGAATTAATTGAAAGAGATAGTGTTAAAGTTGGTACAGTTAAGACTAGTGACGGAGAAAAGCCTGTTTTTGGTACCGTTAAAGCAGAATTAACAACATTTGAAAAAACATTAGTATCAAGTGGTTTACTGGATTTCCAAATAATCAATGCGACTACTGGATCTACTATTCAACAAAGAAAGTTGCCAGGTACGTTTGTTTGGAAAACAGATTGGGCTAGTTTTAATGGTCAAGAAGAAGCATTGTCAGACAATCAGTTGGCTTTAACAAGACAGAGAGAAGCATTTCCACCGAGTCCACAAGATTTGTTTGTTGAGTTTACACAACCTATTTACAACCAAGTAATTAGTTCATTAAATCGTTATTATAGACAGTTTAATTAACTCGAGTTATTTAGTCCTTAGTGCATCATCTGCCAACGTAAGTATGTATTAAATAGAAAACGCCACATTGAATAAATCAATGTGGCGTTTTTTATTGTTAGAGATTTAATTATCTCAATTTGAATAAATCAATTCGTCTTGATGCGTAATCTAACCCAGCAGGCGCTTCTCCTTCAGTGTCCATACTAAAGCGATCTCTTGGAATGTTATAGTTTGCATTTAAATAATCTATGATGGCAGTTGTACGTTTAAATGCTATTTGAGAGCCGGACTTGCTTCTTACTGCATAACCTGTGGTTAAAATTTTAAGGTCAGGACAAGCTTTTAATTTTTCTGCGATATTATATAATGATCCGTAAAATTCAGGTTTGATACGATCGCTTCCTGCATCAAAAATTATCGATGGTAGCATTACATCTTCGCAATCGCAGCAAGTTCCGCCACCGCCAGTTGCAGTGTTAACTTTTACCTCAGTCCCAGTTCTTGGGTTAACTAGAACACCAGTTTGAGTTTTAGTGTTTTCGTCTCGGTAATCCGGTACTCCATCGTTGTCAACGTCAATCATGATACCATCTACATCTACGATTGCACCTCTTTCGGAGAATGGTTCAGCGTCTTTGTGATCAGGAATTCCATCCATATCGATATCGGCAGCTTCTCCACTTCCCCAAACCCAAGATCCTTTTTCAGTATCTGGTTCTTTATCCCAATAGTCTGCCACACCGTCATCGTCTGTATCTATAAGTAGTAAGTCTACTTTTTCTTGTATTAACTTAAGACTATCCATAGTTGTGTAGATCGACTCTACTGGATTCAACCAGTCGTAATGTTCTTTGTTACCGTCTTTTCCGCCTAGTTTGATACTTGCTTGAAAACTTAACAAGCCATAAAAATCAAATACTCTGTTTCTCCATACTGGGAAAGAGAATCCATCTAAGTTGTCATTTCTAGTGTAATGATTCTTATATTCAATTCCAACATCAAATAAACGTCCTAAGTTTCTCTTAAAACCTACTCCAAATGGCACAGTGAAGTTATTACCTTTAAATGATGTCTCAGCATCAATAAAGTTGCCATTGTTATCATATATAGCTTTGAAATAGTTGTCTCCCCATTCATCGTAATAAACAAATGCGTCAGCTGTTTTTTCAAAACCACCAGTAACGTCACTCCAAACAACACCAAAACCTGTAAAAAAGTACATCTGAACTTTACGAAGTGGACGTAAGAAAGAGATATTACCTAACGTCAAATGTGCTGTAACATTAAAATCTTTAAAGTTGTTTTTGAAAAAGTATGAATCTTCAGATGGTGCTTGATTCCCTGGGTTGAAGGTCGTCTGATTATCTGGAACTGAGGTAGTATTTCTACCATTATCACCATTTCCACTAATGTCTTGCTCCAATCTAGAGCCAGTTAAGGTACCAAAATTTCCGTTTACCTTAAGCCCAAATGTTTGAGAAACTGAATATTTTACATGACCACCAAATGCCATACCTACACGGTAATCATCGGCATCACTCATTGTATGTGTTGGGCTAATTTGTAAACCAAGTGACCAACGTTTCGCGGGTCTAAACTTGTCGAAATAATTTCCAATTTGTGCACTAGCCAAATGGCTAAACGACATGGCAGCAATTACCAAGGTAATTTTAAAGCTTTTCATTTTCATTTCAATCTATAAATATGTGTTTGTAGTTATCCGCAGCAAAAATAGATAAGAAACTGATAATAAGCAAGAAAATCAATTTTCGGCCAACGTTATTAACGTGTTATCCACAAAAATACTGTTGTTGTGAATCGAATTGTTGATGCAAAATAGCATTTCATTTACCATTTGAATAATCGAAACATTTCGTTCTTGAACGTAGTTTTGCGACCATATTTTACTTTTAAACTTTTGTATTTTGGTCAAAGTTTTATTTTCTGACAATGATAATTCAGAGTGTTCAATCAGTAATTTTTCAACTTCTTCAATAAGCTGAGTCCTATATTTAACGGCACGTTGAGAGTGTAAACTTGGATTGCTTTCAAATTCTGTGGTAAGAATATTTATATCTGTTTTTAACCGATCAAAGCTTTCCTGTAATAACAAACTTTTTTCATTTAGTTTTTGACTTGACAAAAGAACAAAAGTTTCTTCGTCTAGAAATATATACGAAATAGGAATGTTGTTCTGAATAAGATAATCAATATTCTTCTTATTAGTGAAGAATGCTGACTTTCGAAGCGAGAGTTTTGGCATGGTAGAACCATGATAATTTATAGCACTGCCAACTTCCAACCAATACACAAATTCACTCATTCCACATACATAATCAACGTTTGGAAGTATCGTTTGTTGAAACAAAGGCCTCAACAAAGCATTAGGACTAAAAACTTCGGGTGATTCTTTAAGTAAGTCCTTAATATCCTCTGAGTTTAGTTTTGTATTGTCATCTAATAATTGAAATTCTATTTCATTGATACGCTCAATTCTGGTTCTTCGGCTGTCTTCAATATAAAAAAGGTTGATAGGTCTCGTATTGATTGGAGCTTTAATACCAAATGTCTTCATGGTATCAATGGCCTCATCAATGTGTTTCGATACGCTATGTTCAAAGAGATCACTCTTGATGGTGTCAGAAAACTGTTGCTTTAAATAAGCGTTATCTGGATCGATTACAACGATACCCGTACTTTTGAAGAGTTGATGTATAATGTAACGACTGGCATCCGCAAACGTTCTGCAATTTTTGTATGCAAATTCACAGATTTCAATAAACTCTAAATTTTTAGGAGTTTGATCTATTCTCTTTTTTGCTTGCTCGACAAGAGGTAAAAGGGACTGTGGTGGAATTCGACCAACTGGACCGTGTGACTCTATGTCCCAAGTATATACTTCGTTATAAAGATTGACTGAGTTTATTTCTTCAAAATCATGATCTTCTGTTGCCATCCAAAAAATAGGAACACAGTCTATATTATTTAACTCAGTTTCAATTCTCTTTGCTTGAGCGCAGCACGACAGTAGTTTGTTGACCACGAAAAATGGGCCGAGAAATATATGTATTTGCTGACCGGTTGTTGCGGTTACTGTATTTGACTTTCTTAGTTTTTCAATATTTTTAAGGACTAAGGAATCTGGTTCAAGGGTGATTTGAGAGTCAGCATATTGACTTATAATAAGGTCAGCGAGTTGGTTTCGATATTCTAAGTTGAAGTTCTTTTGGCTCTTAATTGATTCGGCAATATCCGCATAAGGTGATTCATTCAGTAACTCGGCAGGGAAATTGTCGTTGGTTTGATAGCGCTTTACTATTGGATTTAAAAAATCAGTTTCTAGTAAAGGGATGTGATTTATCGATTTGTTATCCAACGCTTGTGCCATATAAATCAAATTCTTTTGCTGAGTCTATTTTTACATTTACAAAATCTCCGATACGCAAATATTCATTTGACGAAGTGATAAGAACTTCATTATCTACTTCAGGTGAGTCCGCTTCGGTTCTTCCTACAAAGTAATCTCCTTCAATTCTGTCAACAAGAACCTTATACGTGTTTCCAATTTTTTTCTGATTCAAGTCAAAACTAATTTGCTCTTGAATTTCCATTATATGGCTGGCTCTTGCTTCTTTTTCTTCTTGAGGGATGCTGTCTTCCAGCGTATGAGCGTGAGTGCCGTCTTCGTGAGAGTATGTAAATACACCTAGACGGTCAAATTTATATTCTTCGATAAAATCACAAAGCTCCATGAAGTCTTTTTCGGTTTCTCCTGGATGACCAACTAACATTGTAGTTCTAAAGGCAAGCTCAGGATTATGTGTTTTTATATGCTCAACGAGTTCAACAGTTCTTCGCTTGCTGATCCCTCTCCTCATTGACTTTAGAACATTATCGGAAATGTGCTGAAGAGGCATATCCATATAATTACAAATGCTTGATTTGTTTTTTATTACATCTAATGCATCCATTGGGAACTGTGACGGATAGGCGTAATGCAAACGAATCCAGTCAATGCCGTTAACATCTGAAAGAGACGACATTAAATCTGCTAGTTTCCGTTCGTTGTAAATATCTAAACCATAATATGTAGAATCTTGAGCAATAAGCATTAACTCTTTACACCCGTTTTTTGCTAAGTTTTCTGCCTCTAATACGAGTTGCTCGATAGACTTTGAAACATGTTTACCCCTCATTTGAGGAATTGCACAAAATGAGCAGGGACGGTTACAACCCTCAGAAATCTTAAGATAAGCGTAATGAAACGGTGTCGTGGTTATTCGTTCTCCAAGTAAATCTTTTTTGTAATCGGCATTTAACTTTTGCAACAAACCTGGAAGTTCCATTGTTCCGAAAAAAGCATCAACTTCTGGCATTTCTGACTGAAGATCTTCTTTGTATCGATGAGATAAACAGCCAGTTACATAAAGTTTGTCGATGTTTCCTGCTTCTTTTTCATCAATGTATTGTAGAATGGTATCAATGGATTCTTGTTTTGCGTTTTCAATAAATCCACATGTATTTACAACGATGATATTTGCTTCACCTTTTTCAGATTGGTGACTTGCTTCAATGTGGTTGGCTTTTAACTGAGTAAGCAAAACCTCAGAATCTACAATATTTTTAGAGCAACCTAAAGTGATAATATCAACTTTATTGCTTCTATAGTCTTTTGTGCGCATGATTAATTTGAGAAAAGTGATTCAACAAAATCTGTTGGCTCAAAATGTTGAATGTCGTCAACACCTTCACCAATTCCAATATATTTAACTGGAATTTTAAACTGATGAGAAATTCCTAAGACTACTCCACCTCTGGCTGTTCCGTCAAGCTTAGTCAACGCCAACGAAGTGACCTCTGTAGCTGCTGTAAATTGTTTAGCTTGCTCAAAAGCATTTTGACCAGTACTGGCATCCAAAACAAGTAAAACTTCGTGAGGAGCATCTGGGATCACCTTACTCATCACACGTTTAATTTTACTTAACTCATTCATCAAATTTACTTTGTTGTGCAATCTACCAGCAGTGTCAAGTAAAATAAGATCAACATCATTATCTACGCCTTGCTTTACCGTATCAAAAGCTACAGCTGCAGGATCTGTATTCATTCCTTTAGAAACAACAGGAACTTGAACGCGTTCGCCCCATATTTTCAATTGATCAACGGCTGCCGCTCTAAAGGTATCTCCGGCACCCAATAGCACTTTTTTGCCTGCTTTAGAATACAGATTAGCTAGTTTGCCTATAGTGGTTGTTTTACCTACACCATTCACCCCTACAACCATAATTACATATGGCTTTGCATTAGCATTTATGTCTTTATTTGAGTTCTCGGAAAGTAAATGGCTTATTTCATCTTTCAATAATTCGTTGAGGGCAGCCGCACCAACATATTTATCTTCGGCTACTCTTTTTTCTAAACGCTGAATGATTGTAAGTGTTGTTTCAACACCAACATCTGAAGTGATAAGTATTTCTTCTAACTCGTCTAGAAATTCCTCATCTACAGAGCTTTTTCCAACAAGAGCTTTGGAAATTTTGCTAAATAGCGATGATTTAGTTTTTTCTAAACCTTTATCTAACTGTTGTTTTGACTCAACAGTTTTTTCCCGTTTGAAAAGATCAAAAATTCCCATATTTCTTAAAACAAAAAAAGCCTCCTATTGAAAACAAGGAAGCTTAGAAAAGTTTTTATAAAATGAATTATTTAAAATATTCTTTTACCGCGTCAGTTGGGATAATATCCTCTTTGAACGTGTAAGCACCTGTTTTTGGTGATTTTACGGCCTTTATAACTTTGGCCCAATCTCTACCAGTTCCAGTTTTTAGTGTTGCAACTACCTTCTTTGCCATGTCTTATATTATTTAATCTCTTTGTGAACAGTTACTTTCTTCATGATTGGGTTGAATTTTTTCAATTCCAATCGCTCAGTAGTATTCTTTTTATTTTTGGTAGTGATGTACCGACTTGTGCCAGGCATTCCACTTGCTTTGTGCTCAGTGCACTCCAAAATTACTTGTACTCGATTTCCTTTCTTAGCCATGATAGATTATATCTTACCGTTTTTACCAAATTCCTTTAAGCATGCAGTAATGCCTTTTTTGTTGATTGTTCTCAACGCAGATGTAGATACCTTTAAAGTGATCCAACGATCTTCTTCAGGTATGTAAAATCTCTTCGTATGAAGGTTCGGGTAGAATCTTCTTTTCGTTTTAATATTTGAATGGGATACGTGATGACCTTTCAAAGCCTTCTTTCCCGTTAAGTCACAAATTCTAGACATCGCTTAAATTTTAAGGAGTGCAAAGTTGGACTTTTTTCCGAGACTTTGCAAACGAATTTAGATAAAAAAGTAATAAAGTTTTTAGCTTGATGAATGATTAACTAACTATGGTGTTGTCATTAGCTATTTGTGGTGAAACATTTGCTTATAACAGCGTATTTAGTTTGCCAAATAATGTCCGGTTTGTTTACTCAATTACCGTATACATAGCTGGCTCGCAAAACGTCTTGAGTCCATTGTTATACTGTGCCGTTACTTTATCTATGAGTATTCGATCACCTGCAATCGAGTTCTTTATTCTGACTAACATATTCTCATTGATTTTGTTTCCACTGGAGGCACTCATATATGCATCTCCTTGCTTTGGAGCATAAACAAATCGAAACGAAATCACATTTGAATTCTCCTGATCAGTTTCAAGTGTTAAAGCTTCCAATGACTCAAGTTGTGCTATTGAAATTTCGTCTCCAATAATTCCCTTAAACTGACTTTTAGGCCTAACTGTATCCTTGTTACTAGTAAAACTGATAAGTGTGAAGCTTATAACCAACAAACACAGAATGGTAATTTGCTTTTTCATAGAATTGAATTTTGGTTGAATATACGAAAAATATACGCAAGGTTGAAGTTCGTGGAGATTGTTTAGAACACCCATGAACAAAAAAAAGCTGTCAGTTACGACAGCTTTTAAACGATTTTAACTATTGCTTATACGTCAATACGTGCATACTTTGCATTAGCTTCAATAAATGCTCTACGCGGTGGAACTTCATCACCCATCAACATTGAGAACACTCTATCAGCTTCTGCGGCACTATCAAGAGTTACTTGTTTTAATGTTCGTCTCTCTGGGTCCATAGTTGTTTCCCATAGTTGCTCGGCATTCATTTCACCTAAACCTTTATACCGTTGGATGTTTACACTTTCTGGTCGATCTCCACCCATGCGCATCACCTCTTTGTCGCGTTCTTCATCACTCCACGTATAAACGGCTTCTTTACCTTTTTTAACTTGATATAATGGTGGTGTTGCAATGTATATATTGCCATTGTCTACCAATGTTTTCATGTACCGGAAGAACAACGTTAAAATTAATGTTCGAATGTGACTTCCATCAACATCCGCATCCGTCATGATTATTACTTTGTGATATCTAAGTTTCTCAACGTTTAACGCTTTGGCATCTTCTTCTGTTCCAATCTTTACACCAAGAGCAGTGAACATATTCTTGATTTCCTCATTGTCGTAAATCTTGTGTTCCATCGCTTTTTCGACGTTCAGAATTTTACCTCTCAATGGAAGAATAGCTTGGAAGCTTCTGTCACGACCTTGCTTCGCCGTTCCGCCTGCTGAATCTCCCTCTACTAGATATATCTCACAGGCAGCTGGGTCTTTTTCAGAACAATCTGAAAGTTTTCCAGGTAGCCCCATCCCGCTCATAACTCCTTTTCGCTGCACCATTTCTCTGGCTTTTCTTGCAGCGTGTCGAGCTTGTGCAGCAATCACTACTTTATTTACAATTAATTTTGCATGGGAAGGGTTTTCCTCCAGATAGTTAGTTAGCATTTCGCCAACTGCTTGATCTACAGCACCGCTTACTTCACTGTTTCCAAGTTTTGTTTTGGTTTGACCTTCAAATTGTGGCTCCTGTACTTTTACAGAAATTACACCAGTTAATCCTTCACGAAAATCTTCTCCTGAAATTTCAAATTTTAATTTCGCAAAATAACCTTCCTTCTCACCGTATGCCTTTAAGGTTCTGGTTAACGCTCTTCTAAAACCTGCAACGTGTGTACCACCTTCGATAGTGTTAATGTTGTTTACATATGAATGCAAGTTTTCGGTATAACTTCCATTGTACTGAAACGCGATTTCTACTGGAACCCCCGCTTTTTCACCTTCGGCATAAATAGGTACAGGAATTATGGGCTCTCTAGTCCCGTCTAAATACGTTACAAACTCGCTCAATCCGCCTTCAGATAGAAATTCTTCAGTAATAAAATTGCCTTCTTCATCTTTCTCTCGCTTATCTGTGATTGTCAACTTTATTCCTTTGTTCAGAAAAGAAAGCTCTCGCAATCGAGAAGAAAGTGTGTCATAACTATATACTGACGCTTGAAAAATTGTTAGATCGGGCCAAAAAGTTACCTCTGTTCCTCGGTCATCAGTTTCTCCAATAATCTCAACAGAAGTTTGAGGCTTACCAATTGCATATTCTTGTTGGTGAATTTTGCCTTCTCTTTTAACGGTAGCCACTAACTTAGATGAAAGTGCGTTTACACAACTGACACCAACACCGTGAAGTCCACCAGAAACTTTATACGTATCTTTATCAAACTTTCCACCAGCGTGCAAGACAGTCATTACAACCTCTAAAGCTGATTTTTTTTCTTTGGCGTGCATGGCCACTGGAATTCCTCGACCATTATCAATAACTGTGATGCTATTATCTTCATTAATAAAAACTTGAATCGTATCACAATGGCCAGCCAATGCTTCATCAATACTATTATCGACTACCTCGTACACCAAATGGTGTAAGCCTTTAACACCGATGTCTCCAATATACATTGCAGGCCTTTTGCGGACCGCTTCTAACCCTTCTAATACTTGTATATTATCAGCTCCGTAATTGCTTTTATCTTGTATTTCTTCAGACATAATATCATTTAAGAATAAGAGGTAAAAATACGTTTTAAACACCCTAACTTGAGTGGAAAAGTGTCATTGTTATCCACAATAAATAAACGAAAAACCTTGATTTTACTAGTAGTTACGAGATCTCACCTCGAAGACTTGTTTGCAGCATTTTCTCCTTCTCTTTTTCTGAACCGTTCTGCCCTAAAACCCACATCATTTTTGCTAGTGCTGCTTCGGATGTCATGTCTCCTCCAGAAATCACACCAATAGGCAGAAACACATCACTGGCTTCATACTTTCCTAACGTAACACCTCCGTCTAGACACTGCGACGTAAACAAAATGGTTGTTCCTTGGCTCTTAGCTTGTCGCAGCGCACTCAAAAATGATTCAGATGCTGGTGCGTTTCCACTTCCATAAGTCTTAATTATCAATCCTTCAATTTCATCGTCTTGAATTAGCTTTTGTAAATTCTTGACCTGAAATCCAGGAAATAAGGTCAATACGATAACATTTGGATTCAACGAGTAATTGACATTAAATTGTCCATTGGGTAGAGGTAAAACTCTATGGCTTTTGATTCGAATTGACTCTTCCAATTCTGCTAATGGAAGATAGTTCGGAGAAATAAAACCATGGAAATCGTTGGTACTTGCCTTGGTACACCGATTACCTCTAAACAACCGATCGTTAAAGCATATGACCACCTCATTTATTACCGGAAGACTAAATGCCTTGGCTCCAGCGATGTGAATTGCATTACTAAAGTTTGATATCGCATCAGTTCGAGAGTGTGAAATTGGTAATTGAGACCCAGTTAGTACGACAGGTTTAGAAAGGTTTTCGAACATAAAACTCAATCCAGCAGCAGTATACGCCATTGTGTCCGTCCCATGGATAATAATAAACCCGTCAAAGTTGTCATAATGATGCTGTATCACCTCAGCCATTTTAGCCCAATGTGAAATATCAAATTGTGAAGAATCAAGAAGTTCATCAAATGCTGAATACTCGAATTCAATATTTTTTATTTTGCTAAAGTATCCTTCTGGGTGAATGGAAGGCATGTAGAATTGAAGTTGCTCCCAACTTTGAGGAATTAATGGACTATTAAGTTTGGATGGATCTTTTGGTCCCATACCAATGGTGCCACCAGTATATAAGATTAATATTCGGGTTTGTTCCATTATGCTTCTCGTTGAGCAGCCAACAAATACAATACTGCCATCCTAATAGCTACCCCATTCTCAACTTGATTCAAGATGATTGACTGTGCTGAATCTGCGACTTCTGAACTTATTTCAACTCCGCGATTAATTGGGCCTGGGTGCATAATGGTGATTTTCTTATCTAAAGCCTCAAGGTGATTCATTGTTAATCCAAATTGCATTGAGTATTCGCGCAAACTAGGAAAGTACTTTGTGTCCTGCCTCTCCATTTGAATTCTTAACATGTTGGCCACATCACACCAGTTTAAAGCTTCTTGCAGGTTGAAAAATACCGTAACACCAAGTGCTGAAATGTATTTAGGAATTAGGGTAGGGGGGCCGCATACTGCCACATCAGCACCTAACTTCAATAAGCAATATATGTTTGATAGCGCAACTCGACTGTGTAATATATCTCCAACGATAACAACTTTTTTCCCTTTAAAGTCGTCGATTTCGAGTTCTTCTCGAATAGAATATGCGTCTAATAAGGCTTGGGTTGGATGTTCATGAGTACCGTCACCAGCATTAATAATTTGAGCATCTACATTTTTTGATAAAAACAGTGCTGCTCCGGGTGCAGGGTGTCTCATTACAACCATATCAACCTTCATCGACAAAATATTATTTACTGTGTCGATAAGTGTTTCGCCTTTTGAAATTGATGAAGAACCACTTGAAAAATTTACAATATCAGCAGATAATCTTTTTTCCGCTAATTCAAAGGAAATTTTTGTACGTGTTGAATTCTCAAAAAACACATTCGCAATGGTGATATCTCTTAGTGAGGGAACCTTTTTAATCGGACGGTTTAAAACAGCTTTAAAATTGTCGGCAGTTTCAAAGATTAATTGGATATCCTCTGATGTGAGATTTTTGAGACCTAAAAGATGATTGGAAGAAAGCCTTGTCATGCGTTTATTGTTCTGTTTGAATCCAAACTTTATTTTCTGTTATTAAATCTACAATTACTTTGTCATTGGCACGCGTGTCTACATTTAACCCGACATAGTCTGGCTGAATTGGTAGTTCTCGTTTAAACCTTCGGTCAATCAGCGTCAACAATTCGGTAGATGCAGGCCGGCCAAAGTCGGACAATGCGTTCAAGGCGGATCGAACTGACCTACCAGTAAATAATACGTCGTCAATTAAAACAACATTCAAATTGTCGATAGGGAACTCAAGTTCTATGGAGTTCGGAATTAGAATTTTTTCGTTTCTTCTAAAGTCGTCGCGATAGAAGGTACTGTCCAACTCACCATAGTGTTTCACTGGTTGATTAAAAGTAGTTTCTAGAATAGACTTAATTTTGCTTGCAAGAGCTACTCCTCGTGGCTGAAGTCCAATAATGGCGCACTGAGAAAAATCCGTATGATTTTCTTGCAACTCAAAAGCCATTCTCGTAAGAGTGATAGCAAGTTGATCAGAATCTAAAATTAACCGTTTTGTATTCACAGCCCTAGTTTTTTAATGTAATTAAACTCTTCCTCTGTGACTTTAGATACGGATAATCGATTAAGTCGGATCATTTCCATCCCACTGAGGTTTGGGTCACTTTTTATTTGAGCTAAAGTGACTGGATTTTTAAACTTGACCAAAGGTTTCATATCTACTGCTACCCACCGGTCTCCTTCAATTGTAGGGTCTGGATAATGCTCTTTAATTATTTCGGAAATACCTACGATTTCTTTGCCTTCATTGCTGTGGTAATAGAAACAATAATCTCCAACTTCCATTGCTTTCATATTGTTTCTGGCTGCATAGTTACGCACTCCATCCCAAAAAGTCCAGCCATCTTTTTCAAGATCATCCCAGCTATATTTATACGGTTCTGATTTTACTAACCAATAGTTCATTTTTGTTCTTTTTTGTCAAAAAAAAATCCCATTCAAAGATGGGATTTTTAGTTTATATATTAAAAAGTTTAGTCAATCTTAATTCGCTGCTAGCTCTTTAAGTTGATCGGCCCAACCATTTTTGTCGAAAGCGTCTGCTTTGCCAATAGTTGTTTCTAGTTCTGCAATTTGTTCAGCAGTCAAGTCGCTTAATTGTTTGTAGGTTGTGTAACCTGCTTCAATAAGCTTTTTTTCTAATGCTGGACCAACTCCATTAAGTTTTTTCAAATCGTCACCACCTTCTGATGCTGTAGATTTTTCAGCTTTTGGAGTTTTAGGAGCTGCTTTTTCATCTTCTTTCTTAGAAAGTTTTGCCTCAGCAGTTTTTCTGTTTTCAGCCTCCATTTTAGCCTTTAATTGTGCCAAACCGTCAAGTTCACCTAGGGTAGATACATCTTTAGATTTGTTCAATTTGCTAACAATCTTAGTTGTTTGCTTGTTGGCCTTATTTTTAGCATCTGTTTCAGAATCTATTCGTGCTCGTTCTTCTTCTTTCCAGATGTCTGTGTGCGAAACAATGATACGTTTTTGATCCTTGTTAAACTCAATAATTCTGAAGTCTAATTCTTCTTCTGGTTTTACAGTAGACTTATCTTCTTTCTTAATGTGTTTGTTTGGAGCAAAACCTTCAACACCGTATGGCAACGACACAGTGCATCCTTTGTCTGAAACTTCAAGGATTGTTCCTTTGTGTTCCGAACCTTCAGTGAAAATGCTTTCAAACGTATCCCAAGGGTTTTCGTCCAATTGCTTATGGCCTAGGCTTAATCTTCTATTTTCTCTATCGATTTCAAGAACGATTACTTCTAGCTCTTCACCTTTCTTAGTGAATTCTGCAGGATGCTTGATTTTTTTACTCCAGCTTAAGTCACTAACGTGAACAAGTCCGTCAACACCTTCTTCAAGCTCTACGAATAAACCATAGTTTGTAAGGTTTCTGACAATACCTTTATGTTTACTTTCAACTGGGTATTTTGTTTCGATGTTTTCCCATGGATCTGGAGTCAATTGCTTGATTCCGAGAGACATTTTATGCTCTTCTTTTTCCAATGTAAGAATTACAGCTTCAACTTCGTCTCCAACCTTCATGAAATCTTGTGGATTTCTTAAGTGTTGAGACCAAGACATTTCTGAAACGTGAATAAGGCCTTCAATTCCAGGAGCGATTTCAACGAATGCACCATAATCGGCAACCGTTACTACTTTTCCTTTCACCTTAGCATCTACTTTTAAATCTTCACCAAGACTTTCCCATGGATGAGCACTTAATTGTTTCAATCCAAGAGAGATACGTTTTTTGTCATCATCAAAGTCAAGAACAACCACGTTAATTTTCTGGTCAAGTTCAAGAACTTCTTCTGGATGGTTAATACGTCCCCAAGAAACATCTGTAATGTGTAGTAAGCCATCAAGGCCACCAAGATCGATAAATACACCAAATGAAGTCATATTTTTAACAACTCCTTCTAGTACTTGACCTTTTTCAAGTCGAGATAAAATTTCACCTTTTTGAGCTTCGATATCATCTTCGATAAGTGCTTTGTGTGAAATTACAACGTTTTTGAATGTTTCGTTGATTTTAACGACTTTAAACTCCATGGTTTGACCAACGTATTGATCGTAATCACGGATTGGTTTAACGTCTATTTGCGAACCTGGCAAGAATGCGTCTAACCCGTTTACGTCAACCACTAAACCACCTTTGGTTCGTGATTTAACGAAACCTGTAACGATTTCACCAGTTTCTTGAGCGGATGTTACCACTTGCCATGCAGTTTCTGCAAGAGCTTTTCTTCTTGATAATACTAACTGACCAAGGTCGTCTTCTGTCTCAACGACATAAACCTCAACAGTGTCACCAACTTTTAAGTCTGGTTGATTCTTAAACTCAGTACGGTTTACTAGTCCATCGGATTTAAACCCAATGTCTACTACCACGTACTTTTTGTTAATAGATACAGCCTTACCCGTTACGATAGTGCCTTCTTCAACTGTGTTAAAAGTTCCTTGATACAAACTTTCTAACTCTGAACGGTTAGAATCGTCGTACTGACTGAAACCTTCTTTGTCCATAGACCAATCAAAAGTTGATTCATCATGTACTGGATCAGGTACGTCATTGTGATCCTTTTTAGTCACAACTTGCACGTCCTCATCTTCCGAGTCTTCTTCGGTAGATGCAGTAACTTGTTCCTCTACTTTTTCTGATGATGGTGTTTCAGATGTCGGTTTTTCTGTCTGGTTTGAAGTTTCTGTAGAAACATCCTTGGCTTCTACTGCTTCGTTGGAAACGTTAGTGTTTTCCATTTCGTTGTTTTGTTCTGTCAAATCAATGTGTCCTCCTTTGAGCGGGCGCAAAGGTATTATTTAGTTTTTCGAAAAACAAATGTTTTGAAATTCTTGTGTTTTGTCCCCAAAATATTGAAATAAACGATGAAAAAATGACTTATGAATAGCCCAAATGGTTTGGTGGTATATATCTAGGATTGTAAATTGCGCCAACAACAAATTGTAAAATATAGAATTAAAAACCTATACATATGAAAATCAAAACTACACTCATCGCAGGTATCGCTTTATTTACTGTTAATAGTTCGGCGCAAGGACAAAGCGAAAATGTTCGTGCTATATCATGGACAGAGGCCACTCCAAGTGTGGCGGAAATTGTATCAGTAAATCCATCCGACGGATCAACGACAAAACTAATTAATCGTGTAGACCTAGGTACGGGTAGAGCATATATTCCAAATTCGTTGACTTACGTGAAAGATGATAATTCAATGTACTTCTTTACACAGTCTGCTAATTTTAATAAAGATATTAGATTCGGTTCATTCTCCGCCCAACAACGATTGTTGTTAGCGAATGCATCAACCGGTGAAGTTGTGAGAGAGATTCCGTTTTTAAATTCTGCATTTGTTGCACCGTTTGTGATTAGCGAAGAGGGTCAAGTAGGGTTTGTTTCTACGGAACAATCTCATAATGGTTATGGTAATAATGATGAAAATAATTCTCTTGTGGTATTTAACATTAATACTGGAGAAGTAGCACACAAGATAAAGTTACCTTCACTTTCTTTTGGCGGAGTTACCGCTCCATTTTATGGTGAAATTGAAACGGGGACAATTAATGGGTTTGGCACTGACGGAAAAACAATGATATCCATTGGGTCGCCATGTTACGTTAGTTCTAGCAAAAGACTTTTGTTTGCTGGTAGAGATGTAATGGGGATCAACAGACTTTTTGTTTTCGACTTAAATAATGGAACACTTGTAAGTCAGTCACAACTTTCAGGAAACATCCTTGATATGGTTTATGATGAAGAAAGTAAGCTTGTTAAAGCTTTATACATTAAAAACCTTGAAGGAGGAAATGAGCTAAGAATTGGTGATTTAGATTTGACATCAAAGTCTATAACGAACTCTACTTTGGTACGAGAACTAACTTCTGACGAGGAAGTAATTACAGATGGTTCCATAGAATTAGACGAAGCAACGGGAACATTATATGTTGTAAAATCAAAAAGTGACATTCAGTACGTCTATACATTTACAACAGATTTTACATTGGTTAGCGAAAAGCAAAGAAGCAATCAAAGTAAAGTTGACTTTGAGTTTAAAGCTCCAGTGTCGACTTCTGCTGCTGACGCATTTGGAAATATTGTTAAAGTATACCCTAATCCAGCAGTTGATGAAGTAACAGTAGAAACAATTTCATTAACTAAAGTGACTAGAATTCGCGTACTAAATAACTTAGGACAAGAAGTGAAAGATGTAGTGGTTCAATCAGAGCAATTAAGTAACTCTATAAATGTGTCAAACTTGGTAACAGGAATGTACATGCTTGAAATTCACTCTGATGGCGCAGAAGTACTGTTTGAGAAATTGATTGTAGAGTAATTCTTCGCAATTTGCTCACATTATTTTCAAGACAAAAGACATTCAAATGAAACAACTGTTCATCGCCTTAATTGCTGGATTCGCAATCGCTCTGTCTAGCTGTGGGCCTGAACCTCCACCAGAAATTATTCCTCCAGGCGGAGGGTTGAATGATACAACTTTAATTGATGTAACTGAATTACCTCCGTTGATTATTCCACCCGACAATCCATTAACTGTGGCGGGAGTAGATCTTGGGCGTCATTTGTTTTATGACAAGTTACTCAGTGGGGATCAAACCCAAGCATGTGCTACATGTCACAATCAAAAGCTGGCATTTACCGATAACGGAAACGCAGTAAGTGAGGGTATTCGTGGAGATTTTGGTAATCGAAACACGATGTCTATTTTTAACTTAATGTGGTCGAAAGATTTATTTTGGGATAGTAGGGCAGGGAGCTTAAGGGAATTGGCCACTATGCCTATTGAGAACCCAATTGAGATGGACGCTCGAATCGAAGATGTACTTGTGCGACTTAATAATTCAACAATGTACAAGGAGAAATTCAAAAATGCGTTTGGTGTTGACACAATCTTGGAAGAACATTTGGCGAAAGGCTTGGAGCAGTTTTTATTGACCATAACCTCTGATAATTCAAAATTTGATAAGGCAAATCGTGGTGAGGTCTCTCTTACAGAAAAAGAACTGCGTGGATTTGATGTCTTAAAAATTAAAGGATGTTTTAATTGTCACTCATCTTCTCTTCTGCACGATAACAAGTCTCACAATACAGCCTTAGATAAAGATCCAACGGATCTTGGCTTGCAAGAATTTACAAAAAATTATGAAGATCGACACAAGTTTAAAACACCTTCACTCAGGAATATTATGGTGTCTGGCCCTTATATGCACGATGGTAGATTTGAGACGATTGAGGAAGTAGTGAGGTTTTATGAAGACGTTATGCCTAATCTGAATTTACCGGTGAACGCAAATGCACCTGAAGATATGAAAATTGCCCCAAGGAATAAAATATCCGTTAACGAAATGGAAGACTTGAAAGCATTCTTGCATACCTTGACAGACGAAACTTTTCTAACCAATCCTAAATTTTCAGATCCGTTCTAAAGCAGAAATGATTTTAATGGCTGTTTTTTCTTGATCTAGCTATCCTATCACCATCAACTGTAAGCCTTAATACTTATCTTGTTGGTCAGTATTGACAATCAAATATAGAAATAGAATAAAAAAAAGAGGCTGCCTACTTATGAGACAGCCTCTTTTATTTAATAAAATATCGTGGTGGATTACATCATTCCACCCATACCGCCCATTCCACCCATATCAGGCATACCATGACCAGCTCCAGCTTTTTCGTCTTCTGGTTCGTCTGCAATTAAGCACTCAGTAGTAAGTAACATACTTGCAACTGACGCAGCATTTTCAAGAGCAACCCGACTTACTTTTGTTGGATCGATAACACCGGCTCCAATTAAGTTTTCATATTGCTCAGTTCTTGCATTATAACCGAAGTCAGTAGTTCCTTCTTTCACTTTCTGAATTACAACAGAACCTTCACCACCTGCGTTAAGCACGATTTGTCTCAATGGCTCTTCTAGCGCTCTTCGAATAATTTGAATACCTGTGTTTTCGTCGTCGTTAGCACCTTTAAGGTTTTCTAACGCCTCAATAGCTCGAACATAAGCAACACCACCACCAGCAACGATTCCTTCCTCTACGGCAGCACGTGTCGCATGTAAGGCGTCATCCACTCGGTCTTTCTTTTCTTTCATTTCAACCTCAGAGGCTGCACCAATATACAATACAGCAACACCACCACTTAATTTGGCAAGTCGCTCTTGCAATTTCTCTACATCGTAATCAGAAGTAGAATTATCGATCTCAGCTTTAATCTGGTTGATTCTTCCAGCGATATCATCAGCTGTTCCCGTACCATTAACTATTGTTGTGTTTTCTTTATTGATTACAACTTTTTCGCAAGTACCTAAAGAATCAAGTGTTGCGTCTTCTAATTTGCGACCTTGCTCTTCAGAAATTACGACCCCGCCAGTTAGAATAGCGATATCTTGTAACATTGCTTTTCTTCTGTCTCCAAAACCTGGAGCTTTTACAGCAGCAACTTTTAGAGAACCTCGGATTTTGTTTACAACAAGTGTAGCTAATGCTTCACCTTCTACGTCTTCAGCAATGATAATCAAAGGCTTTCCAGTTTGAGCAGTTTGTTCAAGAACAGGAAGTAATTCCTTCATGTTGCTTACTTTTTTGTCGTAGATAAGAATGTAAGGAGCCTCTAATTCAGCTTCCATTTTCTCAGTGTTAGTAACGAAGTAAGGGCTTAAGTATCCTCTATCGAATTGCATCCCTTCAACTGTTTTTACTTCAGTTTCTGTTCCTTTTGCTTCTTCAACAGTAATGACACCATCTTTTCCAACTTTCTCCATTGCGTTGGAGATAAGAGCACCAATTACCTCATCATTATTTGCAGAGATAGAAGCGACTTGTTGAATTTTCTTAAAGTCGTCACCAACAGTTTGTGACTGACTTCTTAGATTTTCAACTACTTTTAAAACTGCTTTGTCAACACCTCGTTTCAAATCCATTGGATTTGCTCCGGCTGCAACATTTTTTAAACCGCCATTAACGATAGCTTGTGCTAAAACGGTTGCTGTTGTTGTACCATCTCCAGCTAAATCTGCAGTTTTGCTTGCTACTTCTTTAACCATTTGAGCACCCATGTTTTCAACAGGATTTTTAAGCTCTATTTCTTTTGCAACAGATACACCATCTTTTGTAACTGTTGGAGATCCGAATTTACGATCAATAACTACATTACGGCCCTTTGGTCCTAATGTTACTTTTACGGCATTTGCTAGAGCGTCTACACCTCTCCTTAAACCGTCCCTTGCATCAATGTTAAAATGAATTTGTTTTGCCATTTTTTGAATTCCTAATTTTTGATTGTAATAAGTTAAATAATGGCCAGAACGTCTGACTCACGCATCATAAGATAATCTTTACCATCAACAGTAATTTCAGTTCCCGAGTACTTTCCGTACAACACAACATCACCGGATTTCACGGTAGTTGGTTCATCTTTTTTTCCAGGACCAACTGCAACTACAGTTCCTTTTTGTGGTTTTTCTTTTGCCGTATCAGGTATGTAAATACCGCCGGCTGTTTTCTCTTCTGCTGGTGCAGGTTCAATTAGAACCCTGTCTGCTAAAGGTTGAATTTTCATAATGATATTGAAACTAAATTGTTTTTAAGTCTATGGTCACAAGTTGTGCCAAATGAAAAACGATTTGTAAAAGAACTGACAACGACAGTTTTTAAGTCACATTGTCATAACTTAAAAGCTGAGTATGACAAAGAAGTAGTTGGTGGATGTCACGTTTTACCCTACGTAACAAGGCTGAGCATAGGTTGATAACAAAACTACCCTTCAGGAGTTCCTTCTGCTGGAGCTGGAGCATCTCCACCAGGTTGTGCATTTGGATCACGTTGTGGTGCAAATTGCAAAGGCTCAGGCAACTCATTGTTGTCGATTTGTTCTTGAATCACAGATTTTTCAGCACTGTCTGAAGAACTTGAGAAAAACATGTTGCTCGATAACGAAAGAACCAATAATGCAATTGCCAATCCCCATGTTGCTTTTTCAACAAGTTCATTTGTTCTTTTCACGCCCATGATTTGAGATCCCGACGAAAAGTTTGATGCAATCCCACCACCTTTAGGTTTTTGAATCAACACAATAAAGGTTAAGGCAACACAAACAACAATGATTAATATTATGAATAGATACATGTTTATTCTTCTAAGTTAAAATCCTGTTTGACTTTTTCAATCAGGGCTGCAAAATACGAGAACTTTTCGGGATTTTGCAAACTCAATTTTTCATAAATTTCAATAGCTTTTTCAGGACGTTGCTGTTTGATATGAAGTTTAGCTAAAGACTCTGTAACTAATTCAAATTCAGGAGTTTCTTTTTTTGAAGTGTACACTTCCAACCGATCGATATCTTTCCGAATTTTAGTTATACGAGGTCTGTTCTTAATAAAGTTTTCCAGTAACTGACTTGCCTCTTCTGTCATAACAAGCTTTCGAGGTTTTGGCGTTTCCTTTGGTTTGTCTTCTTCGAGATTGTCAAGCCATGAGAAAAAGTCAAGCTTGTCCTTCTTTTCTTCGTCCTGCTCTAATTTTGTTAATTCAACTAATGGGTCGTAAGCTATGACTGGTTTTTTGGGTAATGAATTGTCGACCTGAGATTGTAACTCTACCAATGGGTCGTAAATTATTTCAACGCCTTTTTTCTTCGGTTTAGTCGGGGTTGCTTCTTCAACTTCTTCCTTAGTTTCTTCTACCTTTTCTTCAATATTTGAAGTACCTTCAAGAAGTTGGATACTATCTTCTGTCGTATCTTTTTCGTCCGTTAAGGAATCAACCTTGATATCTTGTTCAAGTTCCTCTTTTTCATGTTCAGAGGTAATTGTATCCGATTCAGTTATTTCCTCACCATCATCATCGTTTTCTGCTTCAGAGGTGTCATTCTCAATTTTTGGTTGGGTTTCATCTACTATTTTTAATTCTTCTCCTGAAACTTCATCAACCTTACTGTTTTGTTCTGTAGGTTCTTCATTATGAGCCTTTTCAGAAGAAGGAAACTCACTTCTAGGCTCTTGTTCAAGATCTTTTTCGACCGTTAAGGAATCAACCTTGATACCTTGTTCAAGTTCCTCTTTTTCATGTTCAGAGGTAATTGTATCCGATTCAGTTATTCCTTCACGATCATCGTTTTCTGCTTCAGAGGTGTCAGTCTCAATTTTTGGTTGGGTTTCTTCTACTATTTTTAATTCTTCTTCTGAAACTTCATCAACCTTATTGTTTTGTTCTGTAGGTTCTTCATTACGAGACTTTTCAGTCGTAGAAAGCTCATTATTAGGATCTTGTTCAAGAATCTCTTGTTGTAAATCATTGCCAACAGGTGCGATTGTTACCCTCTCATCAACCTTACTTGCCGTTAGGTCTACCTCAAATTTTAACTGATCATGCAGAAAATCGTACAAGTGTTCCCTATCACCTGCAAATAGGGAAGCTGATTTTACTGATTTCTTAAGACCAAATTTATTGTCGTTTTTAAGACATTTAGCTTCTAATGCATGCAAAGTCGAAAACCAAGGATACTTTTTCTTTAGCTCACTAATTTCAGCCAAATGGCTTGCACCGATTGACTCATAGTTGTTTAAAAGCGATATGATCTTTTCAGTTTCCAAATTACCAGTTTAAAGCGGCTTTGTTAAAAATTTCTTGAGCTAAATTCTCGGAGATTGATTCGATTAAACTTGCTTCTACATCTGCTAATGAAGTTGATGCGTCGAAGTCTTCAAATTGTGTAAAACGTTGATCAAAAGCCAAGTTTGGAGCAACTTCACACGCCATAGTTATTTGAACCGCAATTTGAAGTCTATTTTTAGAAGCAGAAGAATTGTCCGCAGCACCAACAGGGTTAATCGAGTAGTCGACGATATGACCTTCTAACGCAAAATCACCGTTGTTTTCGATGAGACTCAGATTCGTTTGGGTTAAAAACTTGTCGCGCAATTTGTCTGTCAATGTTGGACTAAGACTAGGTGCAACGATTGGAGCTTTGTTTTCAATAAATGCAACACTTACTGACTTTACTTCGGCGGGAATCGTAACCCCATTGAGGCTATATAAGCCGCAAGATGATGCCTGAAACGCAACCAATGCAATGACGAATAATAGTTTAATCGAGTTCATATTGCTTTATTTTACGATATAAGGTCCTTTCAGAAATACCTAAATCTTGAGCGGCTCTTTTTCTTTTTCCGTTATTCTTCAATAACGCTTTCTTAATGAGCTCTTCTTCTTTATCTTCCAGTGAAAGGTTTTCTTCCAAATTAACTGAATCTTCTGGTTCGATTATGTAATGATGGTCGTCGTCGTCGGCAGATTCATTTTCATTTCTACGAATCGTAATTTCAGACGAGACATCATTTTGACTAGCAGCTTCGGAAAGTACGCGCTGAATGATCGCTTCATTTCCCTCTAATATTTCTTCTTTTGAGTTCGACTTTTTCAAAAGCTCTAAAACAATTTTTTTCAGGTCGGACATTTCATTTTTCATATCAAAAAGTATCTTATAAAAGATATCTCTTTCTGAAAAATCGGAACTGCCACTTGATTGTTGCTTTGACGTAAGTGCCGGCAATGATGAACGTTGTTCTGGAAGGTATTTTTTTAAAGTATCGGCGGTTATAAATGAGTCTTGTTCTAAAACAGCCAATTGCTCTGTCAAGTTTTTTAGTTGTCTAATGTTTCCCGGCCATGAGTATTTTAACAGGAGGTTTTCAGCTTCAGCGTCAAGCTCCATTTCTGGAGATTTATATTTCTCCGCAAGGTCGGCGGCAAATTTCCTAAATAGAAGGTAAATGTCCTGATGTCTTTCACGTAATGCAGGCACTTTTATTGGCAACGTTGATAGTCTATAATAAAGGTCTTCCCTAAATTTCCCTTTTTGCGTTTCTTCAAATAGGTCTTTATTAGTTGCAGTAATAATTCGTACGTCAGTTGTTAAGACTTTAGAAGAACCGACTTTAATAAATTCTCCATTCTCCAATAATCGCAAAAGTCGTGATTGGGTTTCGAGCGGTAGTTCACCTATTTCATCTAAGAAAATGGTTCCACCATTAACCGTTTCAAAGTACCCTTTACGATTGTCGATTGCTCCGGTAAACGCGCCTTTTTCATGACCGAATAGCTCAGAATTAATAGTTCCTTCTGGAATCGCGCCACAGTTTAATGCGAAAAAAGGTCCGTGTTTACGGTTGCTTAATTGATGGATTATTTTGGAAAATGATTCTTTACCAACACCACTTTCTCCTTGGATATACACTGTAATGTCCGTTGGAGCAACTTTTACAGCAGTTTCAAGGGCATAGTTCAGTCTTGGGGAGTTCCCAACAATACTAAATCGATTTTTAATTTGCTGTAAATTCATTAAGATACCAATGCTTTTTCAAGGGTTTCTTTTTCGAAATATTCATTCAACCCCAATGCTTTACCCATTATACTATTTGATGTTGAGCGTTCGATTAAAACATCAACATACTGTCCAACCTTGTAATTTTCGCGTGGAAAGATTGTGCTAATATTTTCATCACATTTTCCCATAAAGTCATCATCTGATCTTTTAGATTTACCTTCAATCAAAACTGTAACCACCGTCCCCTCTCGCTCTTTGTTCTTTCGGGCTGACATATTATTTTGAAGTGTAATGATTTCTGTAAGTCTTCTTTTTTTAACTTCCAACGGTACGTCGTCGGAGTATTTTCTAGCTGCTAAAGTGCCAGGTCGTTCTGAGTAATAATACATGTAAGAAAAATCAAAATCAGACCATTCCATCAAAGAAAGAGTATCTTGATGTTCTTCCTCTGTTTCTGTACAGAAACCAGCAATTATATCGCAACTAATACTGCAATTTGGAATAATATCTCGTATGCGTTCAACTTTAGTTTTATACCACTTTCGATCATAGGTTCTATTCATCTTGTCTAAAATCCTAGAGTTTCCAGATTGAGCAGGTAGGTGAATGTAATTACAGATGTTTTTATGTTTTGCCATGACGTGCAGTACGTCGTCAACAATATCTTTTGGGTGAGACGTTGAAAATCGAATACGCAGGGTTGGATCAACCTTGGCAACCATGTCTAACAATTTTGCAAAATCAACCGAACTATCTTTTTCTTCTTGTGAAAGTTTTTTAAACTCCTTTTTCGGACCACCACCATACCACAAGTAACTGTCAACGTTTTGACCTAAAAGTGTAACTTCTTTATATCCTTTATTAAATAAATCGGTAGCTTCTTCAACGATGGTTTGAGGGTCTCTACTGCGCTCGCGACCTCTAGTAAACGGAACAACGCAGAAACTGCACATATTGTCGCACCCACGCATAATTGATATAAAAGCTGTTACGCCGTTGCTATGTAATCGTGTTGGGGTAATTTCTCCATATGTTTCCTCCAGTGACAATAACACATTCACCGCTTTTGAACCACCATCAACCTCTGCAACTAAACTTGGCAAATCTCTGTAAGCATCTGGACCAACAACAATATCTACTAATTTTTCTTCTTCTATAAGTTGATCTTTTAGACGTTCTGCCATACAGCCTAAAATCCCAACGACTAAGTCCTTGTTCTTTCGCTTAGTGCCTTTTAAACCGGTTAAACGATGACGGATTTTTTGCTCAGCATTATCTCGAATTGAACATGTATTTATAAAAACAATGTCTGCATCGTGTTCAGAATTGACAGTTGTATAACCATTGTCAGCCATAATCGTAGCAACCACTTCACTATCAGCGAAGTTCATTGCGCAACCATAACTTTCTATGTATAATTTTTTGTTATTAATATTTCCCATAAAGGTTTAAACAGTAAAGTTGCAAAGATATAGTTTTGTGTGACAAACTGTCAGAAGTTGTCGTGTCTAAGATTCTTTTTGTCGAGAATATTGACAAACAAATAATTGTAGCGATTTTGCATTGCACAGTTATTTTTAGACTAGGCTAAAAATAATAGTTTATGAAAATTGCTGTGTTACGTTTAGACTTAATTGTTCTTGCTGTAATTCAAGGTTTAGATAAATAGATTGAATTTTTAGGTAAAAGTGCGTTTTTTAAGATTATAGTGACAGTCTATTGAGAGTTATAATTTGTACTTTCGCACCACGAATAATAACGTAAAATCGAAATGAAAAACGTAAAAAAATTAGTCTTAATGGGGGCAGTATGTAGCATGCTGTTCTTAGGTGCGTGTAACGACGACACAACGGATCCAGTACCAGGAGAAGGTACTACAAAAAATTGTAAAATTGCATCTACATCTGATGAAGATGGAACGGTAATGTACACTTGGGATGGTGATAATATCACAAAAGTTGTTGAAGAATCAGATGGAGAAACTACAACTTACAACTACAACTATGAAGGTGGTAAACTTACCGAAATCGTTGAAGATTGGGATGGAGACATTGTTACCTACACGATTGTGTACGATGGCGACAAGGTTTCTCGAGTAGATGTGTCTGAAGATGGTGAAGTGTATGAATATTATAACATTAAGTGGAACACAGATGGTACACTAATGATGGTTGATAATTTCTACAAAGAGGACATGGCTGATGTGCTTTGGTCTGGTATCGAATACACATATGCCGATGGTAGATTACAAGAATTCACAGAGACTGTTGATTCGGATGAAGACGGTGACTTAGATGGTGATGACGAATACACTACCTATAAAATTAAAGCAGTTGACGATAAGATTAACCCATTTTATGGTATCCCTTCTTATTTGATGGACTTTACAGATATGTTGTCTTTAACTAAAAACAATATTAATGCAGCAACAATTGGTAATGAAGATTTAGAATTACCAATAACTGCAACGTACGAGTACAACAGTGATAATTATCCTACGAAAGGATCAATGAATGCTTTAGGGGAGACTCTAAATATAGCAATGACTTACACTTGCGAATAAGTAAGTTTTAATAAACTAGCAAAGGCCTTCTATCAAATGATAGAAGGCCTTTATTTTTGTAGGTATGCTGTTTAAACTTGATTTTACATTTACACCTGACGTTCTTATAAACTATAGGAATCCAATCATAACTCTGGGGTCATGTTTTGCAGAATCTGTTGCCCAAAAACTTATTGAAAATAGATTCACCGTCGTTTCTAATCCAAACGGAATACTGTACAACCCAATTTCAATAGCCAACGTTTTCAACCAATCGTCAAATCACGAGGATAGTGATCTGATTTATTACAATGACTTATGGCACTCTTGGAATCATCATGGCCGATTCTCGAATCCAAATAAAGAAGCTGTATTAAGCAAGATTCACGAAGAAAAAAGTCTGTTCGACAATGCACTCCAAACGGAAGGGACATCTATTGCAATAACCTTTGGGACTGCAACGACATATAGTTACAGTGGGGAAGTTGTTGCAAATTGTCATAAACTACCTGCCTCAAAGTTTAAACAAGAAAGATTGCATGTAAACGATATTGTAAAACGATTTGACGCAATACTAGAAAAGTTCAAGTCAAATAAATTTATCTTCACAGTTAGTCCGGTTCGATATACCAAATATGGGTTGATAGAAAACAACAGGAATAAAGCTACTTTATTAATTGCGGTTGATGAACTTGTGTCAAATCATACAAATGCATCTTATTTTCCTTCGTATGAAATTGTAAATGATGAGTTGCGGGATTATCGTTTTTTTGAAAGAGACTTAATTCATCCAAACCAATTAGCCATTGATTATGTATGGGAACGATTTGTTGAAACATTTTTAGATGACGAGACTAAAGCTATGCTTGATGAGTGGAAGCGTGTTTCATCATTGCTTGGTCATAAGATATTAAACGAAAATACTGCTGCATCGGAAAGGTTTTCACTCAAACGACAGCACGCTCTTGAGGATTTTGAGAAAAACTTCTTTCGTGAGTCGCTATAATCCCAACTATTAACTAGAAATAATTAAATCTTATTCCTTACTTTGTACAAACAACGTATTTGTGTCGTTTGAAGTACTATTTAAAATACCTTTATAGAGTTTTACTTTTTAGCAGTAGCATTTTTTTAGCAGGCGATGTTTTCGCTCAGCTTCCACAAAACGACAGTTGCCAGAATGCCATAGAAATTGGGTTAGGTACCGGAGGGTTTTCCATAGGGACGTTCCAAAGTGATTCAATAAACATAGATAGTGCAACTCTTCAAGTTGGAGAATATTTTCACTCGTCTTTAGTCTCCTCTGGAAATGATAAAAAAACCATTTGGTTTAAATTTTATATTCCGGCGCGTCGCGGGGTTAATATAGAATTAAAGCAGAATGCCAACGCCATTGCAACGAAGGATGTTGGATTCACCACATACTTAACAGATCAATGTCTTCCCGCATCTACAGCGGCAACAAATGCAAAACTGACGACCTTAAATCAATTTGGAAGTTCATTTCACCCATGTATGGATCCAGGTTGGTATTTAGTTCAGGTAAGTTCCAAGGCTCGCGCCATGGGAAAAGTCTATTTGGAGATTACCACCATATACCCTCATCAATACCCTGCGGTAGTTAATGCGGAATACGATGATCAAGACAGCGCTTATGATTTTGGAGACCAAATAGTTGGAAAATATGGGTCGCAGTCTGCCTATGTCGACTACGAGATGGGGTGTTATACGATAAGTGATTCCACAGAATTTTTTAAAGATCTTGGTTCAAACTATTTAGCGTACAATCAAAGCGCATGGTTTGTTTTTAAGGCAAATCGAGATCATGACAACACACAACTAAAACTGAGTCATAAAAGTGGTTGCTCTACCACGGATACAGTGGCGTTTCGATTGTTTAAAGGGGATTCTCGAGGTGGAGGAAGTTTACAACTGTTAGACTCAATGTATAGCGACTGGAGAGCCGCAAATACGTGTTACACTAATTGCAGTGAAATTGTAAGAGACTACAAATGTTTGTTTGATTCTGGTGAAACATATTCCGTTCAGCTTCTGTATCACAAGGATTTAATTAAAACCATGCGGTTTCGAATTTCAGATCAAACATCACAGTATGATTCTGGCAGATATCAACCTAACTCTAGTTATGCTAAAGACCTTGGAATTATTCGTGGTAACAACTCATTTAATACGGGTTTTTCCTGTGGTTCTTACATCACTCAGAATACATGTGGGAATGCTAATTCAACGTCAATCGCAATCGGGGGGTATGATTACAACATGGCTCAATGGTATGAGTTTACCCTAGATCAACAGTCAAAATTATCCGTGCAAGCGACCTATGGTAGCAACGGCAATTACAAACGATATCAACAGCTAGCGTTTCGCTTATTTAAGGACACAGTTACGTCAAGTTGCACAGGAATAGACACAAACAATGTATTAATCAAAGCAACAGGAAATGGAACATACACAGTTGATTGCTTGGAGCCAGGTAAGTATACTATACAGCTATTAGGAACAGACACAGTACGAGATTACTCAAACTGGCCATGCTCTGGAAGCATGCATCTTGGAGGAGACTACAAGTTCAACCTAAATCAAAGTCGTTTACCAGTGGCAAATCGATTTGCCTTAACCAATGTTGGAGAAGGAGATTCCATTTACAGTTTAAATGATTTGCCTAAGTACACTACCGTTAACGGGCAAATTGATACTATTTCGTGTAATGATGCTGTGCGTCCGCTAGAAATTTGTGATTCAGCATATAAAAAGGCAATGTACCGAACCTTTGTCATTGGTGATGCGGATAATGATGGTTTAGCGGATAGTGGAATGTTGTATATGAGTAGTTGGCAAACGGTGTATCGTGGCTATCCTTACTATGATTACAACGCTTGGCATAGAATTTATAAAGGAGACGCTTTAGCATTGCGTTCAACACAATCTGTTAGCGGATATCCAGATACTTTGACTGGTCTGACAGCACATTCAGACTGTTTTGCTCAATCTACATCAGCAGCTTCAGGTTGTCTTGAACCGGGAACATATACGCTAGTCTCATATTTTGATAGTATTGGAATATCTAGGACAGAAACACCAAGGTTTCAGTTTTATAGTGCCAAACGTAAATTTAACACCTATTCGAAGGCACAATTTATTGACTCCATAACTTCGTATGGTACGTACACAGGAGAAGTAGATACCTTTAATTGCAATGTAAATCCAGACACCATAGATGGTCAGTATTGTGGGAAGCGAAATGCTTACCGTGTGTTTTACTTAGACAGTACTGCTGTTACGACAATCAATGTTGGGTACTATCCTTACCATTATGGAGGCGCTAGGTTTTCATTGTTTTCTGGAGACATACGAAACGGTAAGTCGGGGTTAAAACTGTATGACGACGGTTTAGATTGGTCATGTACAGGATATTACAGAACAACTTCTGATTGTAAGCCTTTAGAAGCGGGCTGGTATACCGTCGTGGTAAGCAACGATTGGGACATAGACTATGATTCGGCAAATAGGTATCAATCAGGTAATAGTACTGGACTTTTTCAGTATCCGCATAATATTACTATTACGACACGAGCTAGTTCAATTACTCCACCTAAATTTTACCGTCCCTCAAAAGCGGCTTTTATTGATAGTTTAGTAAATGGCAACAAGTCATTAAGCTACGATACGAACTACAGTGCGATTAGTGGAATGTACTTAAATTTAGCAAAGTACACATTCCCAAAAGAAATTTTAGAATGTGATTTGGATACGCCATTGAATCATCATCCGAAGTCAACACTTTGCGATACCAACACAACTGATATTGTTTATTATACTTTCACAACTGCTAAAGATGCATATGTGCGCATTTATGCCAATAAGTCTGGCGGGACATGGGATGTTAAGTTGTACGACTTTGACGTACGAAAGGATTCAGCTAAGCTAGCTACCGCAACACCAATACAAGACTGTAATTATGATGCAAACTATATAGCTTTTTGTAATTTACTAGCTGGCACCTATTCAGTGGTATATTATTGTAAAAGAACCGCTGGAACACGAGCTACCGTGCAGCCGGTTTTACATATGGATAGCGTGGCAGACTCGAGATTTGATCATGCTTCTAATGCGTACGATTTTGGAAAAATACCTGGTAATAGCTCGTTTTATGATGGTAAAATAGGTGACTTTCATCCTAAAGACACAAGTTTACCTGCCAGTCATGACATGATTACATGCAGAACCGGCGCACAACGAACCGACCCAACCGAAGTAGGATGTTACGGTCATGTGAGTCCATATGTCTACTCAAAGGATACAAATGCAGGTTATTTTCTTTATGACTCAAGCAGTTATCGATACAGCGATAACACAACGTATTATCCTTGGGGTAGTCCTGTAAGACGGAACTTGTGGTACAGCTTTGTGGTTGAAGGTCGTGGTAACGTAACGGTTGATTTAAAAGGGAACACGTCAAATCTCATCAATGGCTTAAACCAATCTGTGCGTTTTGCAATTTATGAATCTGACGAAGACGGAAGTTTAAGTTTAGCATCTTTAAAATCTTCCGGCAAAATTGACTCAACTAAAAATGATGGATTAACTTATGTTGACCGTGACTATACGTATTGCTACTATACGTCTGACTTGTCTGCCACGTTTGCCATCTCATCGTGTGAAAAAGTAAAACCGCGACGCTATTATGTTTTAGTAGAAACAACGAATTATTACAACCAACGTCAATCTCCCAACTTAAACCATAATATTTGGTTAGAGATAAAATACGATAGTCTATATATTCCAGACACAGAGTTTGACTATTACTCAACAGCGAATGACATTAATGGGTTGAATGATGCAAACCTCTTGGTTAATGGTGGGTTTGACGCCACAACTGGTTGGACTAGTACAAGTGGGAGTTGGACGTATAATAGAAGTGATGTTACGCCAGTTAGCGGAGGGCACGTTTGGGCGTATTACAAACCGTATCAATCTAAGGGAGATACAGGGATAATTTATCAGGACGTTGACGTGTCGGCGTATGCAAGTTTTATTGCCGCAGGATCTGCAACATCCAGCCTTTCAGGTTACATTCAGTCCAAAAACGAAACAAACCCAGACGAAGGAAGAATAAAACTTCAATATATAAACTCGTCTGGTGGTGTGATTTCACAATTTACAAGTTCATGGGTAAAGTCCATAGGTGGATGGCAATCAGTTTCTGATAGCCGTACGATTCCGACAGGAACGGTTAAAATTCGAGTACAGTTAGAAGCACTATATAAGTCGTCGAACAATTACAACGATGTCTATTTTGACGATTTTGATTTGCGGATTTCAACGCCAAACAAGAATAATCCAGCACCACTTGCTGGTCAACGTTTGTATCAAGGAGATTTGACCTATTTCGCAGGATCAACATTAGACTCAACCGATTATAATCGAACATATTACAGCAACTGTGGAAATTCAGCAACGGCTGGAACGGTGTGGTACAAGTTTGATGTTGACTCAACGGGATTCCTACATTATAACTACTTGTACAGCTATTTATCAGGCACCAATACACTAACCAGAACGAGTTACGATAATAATCGAATTAGAGTATATCGGTCAACGGCAGTTGGTGACTCACTTAGTGGACTTACCCGAATTCCGCCAATCAGTTCTTCAAATAAATACAGGTCTTTGATGAGTAATGGAACAGCATATTACATCTGCGTAAACCCAGGGACTTATTATATTCAAATAAATAAATGTGATCAACATGCTTGCAGTGATTATGTAATCCCACAACTTGTTTTTGACTTTCATACTGGAGACTTTTGTGAAACTGCCGTTCCATTAAGATTGGATTCGTTAGGATTAGTGAAGGATCGATTGCTCGTTGATTGTCATACAATTGGAACGGACTTTGGCGAGGATGGTAGTGATATGGGTTGTTTATATGGACCTAAAGATTATAAATCAAGTTGGTTTGTTGTTGATTATACGGATACAACAAAAGTAGATTTGGAGTTTAAACTTGGTGAATACACAGATGCAACTGCCAGCGAAATACGATACAGAACATACTATGGGAATTGTAAAAGTTTGACTTCAGGTCCGTGCAACAACAATGCACTTACCACGTTCACTCTCGATTGTATTCGAAAAGGAACCTATTATGTTCAAATCGTTACCCCTGACGGTGCCAAAGGTGAACTGGAAATGTCTGCCGAAGCTAAGGTTAACACCGATACAACGTGTAATCCTGTCGATATATTCCAACCGAATGCGGCTTTTTACTACAACACAGGTTGCCCTGAAAATGTAATTGAATTTGTGAATACATCCTCTCGCGGGGACTCGATCCGCTATTTCTGGGATTTTGGGTACAATGGGCTTACGGATACTGCGCTTAACCCAGTAGTAATATACCCACCATCTAGTGAAGAAAAGTCATATACTGTAAAACTTGTCGTTGAGCAAATTGAGTACCGAAGTAAAGATTCCATTGAGATTGTAATTGACGTGCCTTTTGCACCGAATTTAGACATCCTTCAAAACGATACAAATTTATGCTTGGGCGATAGTGTTACGTTAACAGCTGTGTTGTCGCACGGTGATGGAGTTTGGAGTACAGGAGATTCTTCGAACTCAATAACGGTAAATTCTACAGGTACGTATTTCTACAAAATGCAGGATAAACCTCATTTGTTGGAGAACGCTAGTTTAGAAAAAGACATGGCAAGTTATGGTTGGACAATTAATTCGGGAAATTGGAATAGGACGAGCAGTTACAGTCCAAGAGACTCAAGTTATGTTGGTTATGCAAGTCATTCGGCTGCCGCATCAACGGGTGTATTGGAAGCATACCAAGATATTGATATTTCTTCAGACTCGGTAGAAATAGATTCCGGGATTGCAAAAACTTCAATTACTGGATTTATAAAAGGGCATTCGTCGTATGAAGACGAAGGTCAGATTATACTGCAGTATCTAGATGCAAATAATAATTTGTTAGCCATTTATCAGTCTGGGTTGAAAAACTACAATAATGATTGGCAATATCTTGAGCATTCTAGAACGACCCCAAAAACATCAAGGAAGCTTAGAGTTATTTTACAATCAAATAAAGTCAATACAAGTACTACCACGAGTTACACATTTTTTGATTTCTTAAAAGTTAAGATGCGTTCGGCGTGCCCATACGTTGATAGTGTTTATGTTCAAGTCAACCCGTACCCAGTGGTCAGCTTGCCTTCAGATACGACAATCTGCGCCAATGATTCAATTGCAATCCGTCCTACGGTTACATACTTTAGTCCGTATTTAGTTAAAGATTCGATGAATTCCTCAATAACAGGATCTGTGAAAAACAATGCGACACACAGTGCAAGCGATGGGTATGTTCAATTAACTTCTGAAGATATATTTAGTGGAAATGGTCAAATAGAATGGGAGGACTCAACCTTGAGTTTGACCGATAGTTTTACGGTAACCTTTGATTACTTTAGTTCTGGAAAGAACTACTATGCGTTATGGTTCTATTTGTTTAATACCACGACCCCTACAAATGAGGATTTCTCTGGTGGAGGATATTCGTTTGCGTTTGATGGAAATAACCAACTTCAATTTGAATGGAATAATGCTAGATTAAACACCCACAATACAGGGATAGACTTGGATAACGGTGGTTGGCACAATGTGAAGATTTATTATAGAAATCAATATGTTGAAATTTACATAGATGGGGTGCTTTACTTAAGCTATACAGACGGAATCACTCGAACACAAACTGGGTTCAAGTTTGGCGTTGGGGCAAGAAGTTATTACAACAATGCGTATCGACTAAAGAATTTCCAACTATCTAAAAACAATAGTGAACTAGTTGTTATTACTCCTCAGTCTGAAAGGCAATATAATTACACATGGTCCGATGCATCCTCTGATTCAGTTAAGTATTTAAGTCCAATACAAAAATTAGTTGTTTCTGTTGTGGATGGTTTTGGTTGTGAGAGCAACACCGATAGTATTGAAGTAACTCAATTTCCGAAAATTGATAGCTTGTTTACTTCAGATGAAAACATTTGTTCATTGCTTGATTCTTTTACATTAACAAAACCAGATACTAATGGCTATTTTTATGGAAACAATGCAGTTGATAGTACAGGTTTAGTAGTTGTTGATTCAGCATCTTTTGGTAGCAATTCAGTATACTTCTCGGTAATAGATACCAACGGCTGCTTGGCGTTGGATACTGGCTTTTTTATAGTTGATTCGATTCCAACACTCGTGTTTAACCCTGTTGACACATTGTGTAAGAACGATTCGTCAGTTCAACTCGTTGTGAATCATACAGATGGATACTACTTCGGCGGAATTTATGTTGATTCGAGCGGTTTATTTACACCGTCGTTGACCAATCAATCCGTAAATAGAGTGTATTATAAAACGTATTCTACCGATTGTGAAGCTATTGACTCTATTGATATCGTAGTTGACACAATACCAAGTGCAAGTATAATACCTGCAGGACCGTTCTGCGAAAATGACACAATTTTCCAATTATATCCCGTCTCTGCAACATCAGGATTATTTACTCAAGGTGCATATATAGACTCAACTGGAAAGTTCGATCCCAGCATTGCGCTAGCTGGCAGTCACACGGTGTATTATACAACGACTAACGGCAGTGGCTGTAGTAATACAGATTCGATTATTGTTGTGGTCGATTCGACTCCAGATGCATCAATTCGACCGGCTGGTCCTTTTTGTGAGAATTCTGGAGTTCAGGTACTTCAACCTATCGGCAGTACTTCGGGCACTTTTATTAAAACAGCATATCTCGATAGTTTGGGTAACTTTAACCCAAGTATAGCGAATACTGGAACTCATTTGGCTCAATATGCCATTACAGATGGCAATGGGTGTTCGAATACTGATTCAACATACATCACAGTTGATTCAATCCCTTCTGTATCTATTAGCTCTAATCAGCCATATTGTGTGAATAGTGCAAAAGATACACTGATAGGACTCATCAATTCAGGTGGTTCCTTTTCAGGGGGGGCTTATATCGACACGGCAGGTGTATTTAATCCATTTGTTGCGCAAAAAGGAAGTCATAAAGTGTATTATACCTTTACCGATGGCAATGGTTGTGTTGCAGTTGACAGTGCAGTTATTCAAGTTGACACGACAACACCAGTAACGATTAACACCACTTCACCATACTGTTTGAATGATACTGTCAGCAAACTAACGGCGAGTCCATTTTTGGGTGGATATTTTTCGGGAGGAACATATATTGACTCTGCAGGTAATTTTAATCCTTCCATTGCTGGTCAAGGATCTCACAGTATTAATTTCACTCAGACAAATGGTAAAGGGTGTATAACCTATGCATCTACAGTAATTTATGTAGACAGCTTACCAAGTGCTACACTAGTTCAACCTAGCGATTTATGCTTGAACGATGATTCGATAAAAATTACAGCATTGTTCAGTGGTGGTCGTTTTGTTGCAACAGCTTATAACGACACGAGCGGATGGTTTAATCCTGCCTATTCAGGTATAGGTAGTCATGAGGTAGTTTATGAACGAGAAAATGGTTCTGGATGTATTGGTCGAGATACCGTTTTTGTTCGGGTAGATAGTCTGCCAAATGCCGCAATTTCAGCTTCTGGGCCTTACTGCGAAAATGATTCAATTCAAATAATCACAGGGAGTGTAAATACGTTTGGGAAGTTTGTTCAAACTAGTTATCTTGATACTAATGGGCGATTTAACCCAAAAATTGCGTTAGCTGGAAAACACAAAGCTGTGTATAAAGTTACCGATGGAAACGGATGCTCGAATAAAGATTCAATCGTAATATCTGTCGATAGCCTACCAAATGCAGCTATAAACCCTGCTGGACCTTTTTGTGTCAACGACACAGTTCAGCGCATAAACACAGTTAGTAACGGTGGTACATTTACTCCAACAACGTATATCGATTCAAACGGATATTTTAATCCATACAGTGCCACGCCAGGTAACCATAAGGTGATATATACAATTCAGAATGCTAACGGGTGTTCCGCAAGTGATTCTCTATTTGTAACCGTTGATACGTTACCAGATGCGAGCATTCAGTCTGCTGGACCGTTTTGCGAGAATGCTGGTATTCAAACAATTAGACCAGTGACCAATTCTGGCGGGACGTTTGGGAAAACTGCATATATAGATTCATCAGGAAAATTTGATCCATTTATCGCGAAAGCTGGAAGCCACATTATAACGTATACTTTTACCGATAACAATGGGTGTACATCTGCAGATACGACCATAGTCACTGTCGATTCATTGCCAAATGCAAGCGTTCAGCCGGCTGGACCATTTTGCTTAAATGCCGGAGTACAAACTATTCTTGCAGCTGTGAATACAGGAGGTAAATTTAGACCATTACCATACATAGATTCTGCCGGGAGATTTGATCCAATGATTGCAGATGTTGGTGCGCATAAAATATATTACTCGTACACCGACGGAAATGGTTGTAGTAATGCCGATACAACCATAGTTACTGTCGACTCATTGCCAAATGCTTCGATTATAGATCCAGGATCTATATGTCAAAATGCAGGAGTTCAAGTAATTAAACCAGAGTTATCAGGAGGAAAGTTTATTACCGCCAGTTATTTGGATACTGCAGGAAATTTTGATCCGCAAATTGCAGGTGTTGGTTCGTTTACGATTTTTTATGAAATAACAAACACTGCAGGATGTATTGGGCTAGATTCCATTTCAGTTATAGTTGATAGCATACCAAATGCAACGATCAATGCATTAAAAGTGTGCGAAAATGCTGATACGATTCGCTTAACTACTGAGGTTGTTGGTGGGAAGTTTATACAAACGGCATATCTTGACACGACTGGCCTGTTCAACCCAACAATTGCTAAAAACGGAAACCATAAAGTGTTCTATTCTTATACGGATGGTAAAGGTTGCTCGAATATTGATTCGAATACTGTAATAGTTGATACAATTCCAGATGCACGTATTGCTCAGGCAGGTCCGTTCTGTTTTAATTCAGGTGTTAAAACCTTGGCAGCTGTTGTAAGCGCAGGTGGAGAATTCGGGCCATTGCCATATATTGACTCTGCAGGTAGATTTGACCCAATGATTGCTGACGTAGGTAATCATAAAATATATTATTCCTACACCGATGGGAATGGTTGTAGCAATACTGATTCATCTTCTATACGAGTAGATTCTTTACCAAACGCTTCAATAAAAGACCCGGGTGCAATTTGTCAAAATGGTGGGATTCAACTGATTGAACCAGAAATCGTTGGTGGAAAGTTTGTCGCTACTACTTACATAGATACTGCTGGTAATTTTGATCCTCAAATTGCCGGAATCGGTAGCCACAGAATTTATTATGAAATAAACGATGGTGCTGGTTGTAGTGGATTAGATTCTTTGGAGATAAGGGTGGATAGTATTCCTAATGCTGCGATTAACCCAATGAAGGTATGTGAAAACGCTGATACTATGCGGTTAATTCCTGTAGTAGCTGGTGGAAGGTTTGTTGAAACGACCTATTTGGATTCTAATGGTTTGTTTGATCCAGCTATAGCTAAGGCAGGAACTCACTGGGTTTATTATCAAAATGAAGACGGAAACGGATGTTTGAATATTGATTCAAATACGGTGGTTGTTGACAGTATTCCAAATGCCGCTATTAAACCAGCAGGACCATTTTGTCCTAATGCTGGAAATCAGGTAATTCAACCAGAGAATTTAATCGGAGGGAAGTTTATTGCGTCCACGGTTATTGATACAAATGGTGTGTTTCGGCCAATCATTGCAGGTACTGGTGATCACAAAATATATTATCAACTAACGGATGGTAATGGATGTTGGGCAATGGATTCTGCCATAATTAAGGTTGATTCTTTCCCAAATGCAGCCATTATTCCAGCCGGACCATTCTGTAAAAACGACACTATTCAGTTGTTAGAATCTGTAGTCGCTGGAGATGGAAGATTCTCCTCAACAAGTTATTTAGATACGTCAGGGAATTTTAATCCAACGGTTGCAGATGTCGGGCTCCATAAAATTTTCTACACCGCAACAGATGGTAACGGGTGTTCGAATATAGACTCAACCACAATTCAAGTGGATTCAATTCCTAACGCACAAATTGCTCCAGCTGGGCCATTTTGTGAAAATGGGGGAATACAAACAATTTCAGCATTGTTTAACTCAATTGGATCATTTAGAGTCGAAACATATTTAACCTCAACTGGTACTTTTGATCCGAAAATTGCGGCGAGTGGTCAACATTGGGTTTTATATTCTGTGTTGGATGGCAATGGATGTTCGAACAAAGATTCATTGCAAATTACTGTAGACACGATACCTGATGCGTCAATAGTAGCAGCTGGACCATTTTGTGTAAATGATTTGCCACAGCAATTAGTTGCACAAACCAATAGTGGAGGTGCTTTTAGTGGTAATGGGACATCAGCTACTGGTCTTTTTGAACCAGGCATAGCAACGTCAGGAAATCATAGAATTTATTATTCCTTTACAGATGGTAATACATGCTTATCAACGGATTCAATTCAAGTTATTGTAAATGACAACCCAGATGCAACTATTACCCCAATCAACCCACTTTGCTTAAATGATAATCCAGTCCAAATAATACCAAATTCAATGGGAGGGTTATTTAGCGGTGGTCAGTATGTCTCAAGTGCAGGTTTGTTTACGCCTGAGGATGCTGTCATTGGTACAAATAAGGTTGTGTACTCGCTTACAAACGCCTCAAATTGCAGTGCGTCAGATTCAATAGAGGTTGAAGTTTTATCGTTACCAACAAATACCATTCTGTTAAATCCTCATGAAGGTTGTGAACCACTTCCTGTGTTTATTTCAACTGAGAAAGTTGGGAATGAAGACAGCGTAAGTTGGTATATATTAGGTCAGTTTGAAAATGATCAATATAATTTCAGTAAAACCTTTGACAAGGGTTTGTATCCAATACAGTTAAGAGTTTTTGGAACCAATGGCTGTGACATCACAAAGGATACGTCGATAGATGTTTTCCCCAAACCTACAGCAAGTTTTAATTATTCTCCAACCGATATTTATTTGTCAAATCCGCTTGTAACATTTAAAGATCTCTCGGTATTGAACATTGTGGCGTGGGATTGGAATTTTGGGGATTTTGAATCATCAACAAATCAAAATCCGAAGCATGCATACACAGAAGGTGGAGAATATCCAGTAACCTTGGTTGTTGAAAACGACAAAGGCTGTTTGGATACAACTCAGCAAACACTGATTGTGAATGATGAGTTATTGGTATTTATACCTAATGCTATTAGCCCAAATGGCGATGGCAACAACGATGTTTTTAAAGTGGTTGGTTTGGGATATGAAAACATAATAATCCAAATATTTAACCGATGGGGCGAACGCATATTTGAATCTGAGGACTTTAAGCAGTGGGATGGAACCTATATGGGGGAGAAAGTGCAAATGGGTTCTTATGTCTATATAATGACCATTACTGATTTGCGTGGAATGAAGCACCACAAAAAAGGCGAGATTAGTATTATTAGATAATTCTATTCTCAACTAAAGTCGCACAAGTTTTTCTTTTTAATTGATACATGCGACTATTCTCATTGTGATTTTCAGTTAGTTAACTGATTTGTCATATACTCTTTGTTGCTTGCAATTCAGGTCACTTTCAACGTGCTTTGTGTAGTATCTATGAAAAAAGTCTTAGTAACAGGTAGTAACGGTTTGTTGGGCCAAAAACTAACGGATTTATATTTAAACGAAAAGGAAGTCCAATTGATTGCTACGGCAAGAGGAGACAATCGTCATCCAGTGAAATCAGGTTATGTTTATGAAGAGATGGATATTACAAATCCTATCGATGTTGATAGAGTAATTTCGAAACATTCACCAGATTCGATAATCCATACTGCAGCTATGACGAATGTAGACACGTGCGAACTTGACCCAGAAGGTTGTGAGTTGTTGAACGTTAAAGCAACCCAATATTTAGTAGATGCAAGCAATAAGGTGAATGCCCACTTTATAAACGTATCTACCGATTTTATTTTTGATGGAACTAGTGGACCTTACAAAGAAGAAGATGAACCAAATCCGTTAAGTATCTATGGCCATTCCAAACTTAAAGGCGAACAGGTTGTGCAAGCTCAAGCTAAAAAATGGGCAATTGCTCGAACAGTTTTGGTTTACGGACTTGTTGCAGATATGAGTAGAAGCAATATTGTTTTATGGGCTAGGGAAAGTTTAGCAAATGAAAAGAAAATAAATGTGGTTGATGATCAATACCGATCACCAACACTTGCAGAAGACCTTGCTAAAGGATGTTACTTGATTGAGCGCAAAGAAGCTGAAGGGATTTTTAATATTTCTGGAAAAGATCAAATGAATATTTATGAGCTGGTGCAGCGTGTTGCAGACTATTTTGGTCTTAGCATGGAACACGTTACCCGAATTGATAGCTTAAGTTTAAATCAACCAGCAAAACGACCACCTATAACCGGATTTGATTTGACGAAAAGTAGAAAAGAACTTGGTTACGAACCACACAGTTTCAAAGAGGGAATAAAAACCATTTACCAACAATTTTTAACCGCACAGAGTCAATGAAAAAATTAGGATTAGTACTTTTCTTCACGCTGTTCATAACGAGCATCTATGCTCAGTACAGTAGACCCTATCGAGTAGCGTATAATGCTGCAAAAAAATCATATTTAATCACAAATAGGGGAGATGGGAAAGTCCTTGAAATGGACTCAAATTATAAAGTTTCAACGGTAATAACTGGCTTGAAAGATCCACGTGATTTAATTGTTGGGAGTGTTGGAGCGAACAAAGGTTTATTACTAATCGATAATAACCAGGTTGTGGTTTATGATGCGGTTGGCTATAATAGGGTAATAGCCTTTGACATTTCTAAAGCTACGGGTATGGATATAGATGATATAGAGGTTGATCCACGTGATCCGCAGTATTTCTATTTGTCGGATGTCGGAGCCAATAGAATTGTTAAAGGAAAAGTGGGTAGTCCACCATTTTATACTCCGAGTTTTACAAACTTAGTTACGACCGGACTTAGTCGACCAAAAGGATTGACGTTTAATTCTAAAAACGAATTGTTGGTAGTAACAGACGACACGGCAGGGAAAATTTACAAAATTGACACTGCATCAGGAAAGCTCACTAAATACATGGACACAGGTTTAGATAGCCTAAATAGCATTGTTCAAGATAACGAAGGCAACTATTTTATTACAAATTGGGATGACAGCTATTTGTACCGATGCGATAAAGATTTCAAGAACTTAAAAAAACTAACATCGTATAACAAACCTGCTGGAATGGCAGTGAATACTGATTTAGATTTATTGATTGTCTTATGCCATTTCTGTAATAAAATGGAGTTTCATAAGCTACATTACTTTGAACCATCCGGAACAGTAGGAGCTTGTCCTGGAGACTCATTTGATGTAAACTTATCTATTACTGCGGATGGGATAGGAACGTATAATTCTGGAAATTCGTTTGTGGTAGAGATGTCTGATAACAACGGAGACTTTAAAAAACCAATAACACTTGGGAGTGTTAAACAAAGTTCGAAGCCATCCAGCATTCGATGTGTTATTCCCAAAGGAAATTATGGCTTCAATCATGTGTATCGCATAAAGTCAACAAGTCCAGAGATTTACAGTTCGACCAAAATGGTTCTTGCCTACACTTCTCCAGACTTTAGTAACGTTGTTGACAAGTGGACTTTGTGTAAAGGGTCTGAAGTTAAATTGGGAAAACACATCATAAAAAATGAATCTGGGTCATGGCTGCCAACTACTTTTCTTGAGAATGAAAATACAGCGAACCCCACCTTTACAGCGTCCGATACCGGAACCTTCTCATACTGGTTTAAATTAACCAATACAAGTTATGGTTGTGTAGACAGTATAAAAGTTGAAGTGGATGTAAATCCAGATATTGAACTTCCTAACTTAAAGAAATCAGTATCCCTTTGTGATGGAGATACGGCTTCGATCGGTGTGAATAACTCCCCATATGCATTTACTTGGTCACCACGTAAAGGACTTACAGATTCGACGTCGACAAATCCTGATTTTAGCGGAAATGTCAATCAGCGGTACTTTGTGAACGTGTTAGATACATCAACAGGATGTAAAGGTTTTGATTCTGTGGATGTTACAGTAAATCCAATTCCAAAGGTAACCATACTAGACAGTTCAATTATACTGTGTGCTACGGACCAAACGACTTTTGAAGTAGATGCAGATACAGGATTGAAGTATTCATGGTCTCCCAAAACGTACTTGAATGACTCATCAGTAAAAGAGCCAAACTTTACTTCAACGGAGGCAGGAATTTATCAATATGCGTTAAAAGTTTACAATGTTTTTGGATGCGAATCTAGCGCTATGCAATCGGTAAAGAACAACGAATTACCAGAAGGCGAACTTCACAAAATCTCAGGAACTGGTAACAATTCAGACAATAAAATCGGAGTTAGTGGAATTTTACCAAACAACACTAAGGTGGTTTTATACCTAATGGGAAATAATGGTTCTGCCGTTGCTATCGACACGTTTAGTAGTCTTCCTGTTATGGACTACTCAATGAACTCACAACATGCCGATACCCAGTATTCCGAAGGTTTTGTAAAATTCATCTCAGCAGAAGGGTGCACATATACTAGCGACACGTTATCTCTCCTCTGGGGCAGTGTCCGTAATGTCTTTGTTTCTGAGTTAAAAGTTTTTCCAAACCCAACCCAAAATGACGTTACCATACGTAGTTCAAGTTTAAGAATTGCACGGGTTAATGTTCAAAATATTCAAGGAGTTATAATGCAGCAACTGGAGCCATCACATGTACGCTCGGAAGTCAACGTGTCGCTGAACAACTATACTTCAGGCGTTTATATTATCGAGATTACTGACGAGTTTGGCTTAGTATATCAGAAGAAAATCTTAAAAATAGATTAATAGATCATTAGGTATAATACACTGATGGCCATTTGTAGTTTGTAAAGCGAATGAGCAATTTGATATTGACGTTGTGTTTTGGCGGTTATTAATAAAAGCCATGTCACTAGTAAAATAATTGATGTAGTCACTACAAATTCTACAACGTAACTACCATCCGAAATAACATAAAAGCTATATGCGAGTAATCCCATTAACACAGATACAATTCCAAAAATGTGTTTACTCGTTTTGCTGCCCCAAACCGTAGAAATGGAACTATTTCCTACGACAATATCACCTTCAATGTTTCGTAAGTTTTTTATAATCTCCCGATTGAGAAGTAGGCACATATAAAAACTACCATAGATAACCATAACTAAGTTTAGCTGCTGATAATACAAAACGATACTAAAAACAGATAAAACGGATAATATAGATGCTGTAACTTCTCGTATGATTGGTAGCTTCTGTAACTTATGAGAATAAAACCAGAGTCCAAAGGCAAAAACACTAAAAAAGAGCAATACACGCCATGATGCTAGAGCAGCGAAGAATAGCCCTATTCCGTTTAGCACGAAGTAGGTATTTAAACAAAACTCCTTACTTACAACTCGATCAAATAGTGTTTTGTGTGGTCTATTGACTAAGTCTTTTTCGTAATCGTAAAAACTATTGATAATAAATCCAGCAGCGATTATGAATGCAGAAGACGCAACGATAAAGTGTAGTTCAAAGTCCTTGAGTATTGCCCAGTACCTTTTGTTCGGTGCGAAAATGTATACAGCAGCGATGTATTGAGTAATGATTGTAAAAAGAACATTTGGCCACCGCACAATTGAAAGCAGACCAAAAACTTTGAATAGAAAATATCGAACTTTACGGCTTACAACAGCCACAATTAGAATGTGAATACAACTTCCAGAGGGTAGTCTTTCAGTCTTTTTTGAGCTTCGTCAATATCTTGTGTGAAACCTAAGAAATATCCACCTCCACCGCTTCCACACAACTTTAAGTAGTATGCATTTGATTCAATACCTTCTTTCCATAGGTTATGGAAAACAGTTGGAATCATTGGAGAGAAGTTCTTTAATAAAAGACTAGATAGTTCCTTTATATTGGAGAACAAAGGTGCAATGTCTCGTTTTAAGAAAGACTGAATACACGCATCGTTATACTTCTTAAATTCTTTGCGCAACATGTTTCGGAAGCCTTCATTTTTCATCTTTTCCATAAAGATGTTGATCATCGGTTCGGTTTTACCTGGCTGTCCGCTGTTTATAAGAAAGATTGCACCTTTACCATTCTCATTGGCAGAAGGCAATCCAACGGTTCCCATATTCTCTTTGGACTTAATAAGAACTGGTAAGTTTAAATAACAAATTAATGGGTCAAGTCCAGAGCTTTTTCCATGGAAATAACTTTCCATTTGTCCGAAGATGGATTTTAATTTTGCAATTTGATTACTACTTGGCTTTTTGTCGAAATCAATTTTGTCGGTCGAATATCGATCATAAATCGCAGCAACCAACGCACCAGAACTACCAACACCAAACCCTTGTGGAATACTTGAGTCGAAACTCATTCCGTCTGAAAGGTCTGAGTAAAACTTTGCAGAATCGAAAGAAAAAAGTAATTCTCCAGAGTCAGAAAGCTCATTGATGTAATTTCCGAACTTTTCTAAATGTTGATTGGAAATAAGCGAATCGCCTTTTAAATCTTGGTTAAATTTTAAACTTCCCTTAAATGAACTGTAAGGAATAGACAAACCCATTGAGTCTTGAATGATTCCATATTCCCCAAAAAGGAGAATCTTAGCGTAGAAAAGTGATTCTTTTAACATTCTATTTCAATTGGACCATTTCCAACTTTGTCGCAAATATACTTACCATTTGAACAAAGTCCTATCAGTTCCGTGTCAATCAGTTGTTGGGCTTTGTCAATATCCTTTTCTGGGTAAAGCATATGAACATTTGCACCAGCGTCTAAAGTAAAAGCAATATGGCAATCGTTTTGTTTGCGGAAGGTCTGAATTTTTTGAATAATTGCTAATGTATTTGGCAGCATTAAGATGAATGATGGAGTCGATGTCATCATCAAACCATGGAGCATAAGCGCTTCTGATTCAATTAGTTCAACGAGTTTGTCTAAGTCACCTGAACTCAAAATGTCTTTAATTTTTGACATATTTTTTTCTGCTACCTCAAAACGCTGTGTACCAAAAGGGTGATCATTTAATAATCCATGGCCTACCGAACTTGATACCGACTTTTGACCTTCATGAACTAGTAATATAGTATCTTGATAGGTGTTGAAAACTGGATGGAAACCTTTAAAAGGAATAGCAAATTGGTCACTACTCTTTTCATAATCTTCGTGTTCCCCCCATTCTACCAAACCACCATAGACTGATCTACTAGCACTTCCACTTCCTATTCGTGCTAAGTTGCTAGCAGTTTCATAAAAGTCAGTGTCAATTTTACCCAGTTGTTGTAATAAACTGCAAATACACAAGGCTAATGCGCTCATTCCACTTGCCGAACTTGCAATACCACTGCTATGAGGAAAGGTGTTCGTTGTTTCTATCGTATAGGAATAGTTAGCTAGGTCAGGAAATAATGGAATAATGTTCTTGAAAAACGTCTCAATTTTTGGTTCGAATGATTCGTTGCGTTTTCCATCCAAATACACTTCAAAGCTTGTTGATTCGGCCCGTTGCCAATCTAATTGAGTAGTTGTATGACAATTAGATAGGGTAAAGCTAATGCTGGCGTTTGAAGGAATTTGAAAGCCTTTTTTACCCCAATATTTTACCAAGGCTATATTACTTGGACTTTGCCATTTTGCACGTTGTTTCATAAAGCTGCGAAGATAACAAAGCTTGATACTATTGTGTTTTAATAATCGTTTCGAAACTATAGTTTATCCAATGTTTCGATTACTACTTTTAAGTTGGTTTGTGTTTTTATCATTAAAAACGTTGGGTCAAATCGATACCACTGCCGTTGATACATTTGCTCCTCATCGAGTTGTTTTATCTTTAGGTGGCGACTATGTGCAGTTGACTCACCCTTTCAATGTCATCGATTTAGGCGTTGAGGTGAAAATAGCAAAACGTATTAGTGTTAGTTCTAACTACGGCATCTTTCAAACGTCAAAATGGTTTAAAGGAAAAACGCAGAGGACAAACGTTTACACATTAAATCAAGTGAGGTATTATCCCAAAAAAAATAGAGGCGTGAGCTTTTATGGGTTTGGATATAGGTATAGTGAACATTCAAAAGAATTAACTGGAACTTTCCCGACATCAAATGACGCGTACTCCAAAACAGCCCAAATCTATACATCAAGCCATAGTTATTTCTTAATGGCTGGAAATCGCTCGTTTCCTTCTGGAAGATTTCAACTGGAAATGTTCTTTGGAGTTGGACTTCGTTCCGATAACAATCATATAAAAGGACTAAGTGAATTCGAGTTAATGCTCATAGAACGTAATTTGATTACAGAGTTCGAAAATGAGAGTGGAACTCAACCTCAAATACATTCAGACTTACTTTTTAATGTTCGACTTGCATACGCGGTGTTACGTTAATGTACTAAACGGTCAATAAAAACGTATTACATCTGTAATTCGAATGAAAAAAGTCAAACTAATTTTAGTCCTGTTTATTGTTGGAAAAGCATCAACACAAAAAGTTTTGGGGCAAGACTCAATTCCTGAATTGTTAGTTAAAGTATCACCCAATCCAATTAGAATTTTTAAACAAGCCAATACGTTTGATTTAGCTGTGGAAAAACGATTTACATCTGTGCTATCAGGTCAAATAAAAACGGGAATATATTTCAACTCCTTTTTTAACGACGCCAACAAAACTTCCGTGAGCGGAAACTACATAACCTTGCAATCAAATTACTACTTAGTTTCTAGGAATCGACATGCGATGTATCTTGGGCTAATCATTGGGAAAAGTGAGTTTCAAGAAGAAAATAATTTGCAGTTCCAATTGAACGCAACTGGTTTGCGCTACAACAAAAAATTTATTCAACGGAACTCGATTTACAGTGTAAGCGCGGTAATTGGTGAACGTGAAATGTTAATTAAGGATTTGGTCGGTTTAGAATTTTATTGTGGAATTGGAATAACGCAAGATTATCAGAAAATAACCCCATTAACACATAACGAAGAAAGTGCGATTAGGCAGAATGTCGAGGCATTTGAAAACATTTCATTGTTTACCGGAACGAGAACTCTAGGCAACCTAGTTTTTGGAATTAGACTAGCATTATATCCAATTCGCAACCACAACGAAGTTTAAACGTGAATCATTTCGTGCCAAGGAACAATGGTATCATATCCTTTGTTTTTAAAATACGTTTGAGACTCCTCATCTCCTGTGACCAAAATAAAATCCCCACCCCAGGCACCAAGTGATTTAATAGAGCGAGGGTAGTCTTCAAATCTTTCCTCCTTAATAGTTTGTCTGTGCAAAATATTCGATAGTGCTTGTTCATGTTCAGTTAGTACTTGTTCAAACGAATTAATCGTTGTGCACGTCAATATCGAGTTAGTGAAATCCGTAAATATTTTTTTTTGGGATTTGGTAATTGTGTTTTTATTAAATCGATTGACCTCAACTTCGGAGTTTTGCTTTCGACCTAGGTATACAAAGTACAACTCGTCTGAAAATGATGGGTTAAACACAGTACTTCGCCAGGTTGGTTTGTCTAATAGTTGGTAAAGAATTGTTTCGTTTTCAATGCCCGTAGCCACATCATAACCACTTCCTTGAAAAGCAGAATGAAGTAAATCAATTCCGTCAACGTCTGCCCATTTAGCGAGATTAGCCACCAGTGTAGAACTACTCCCTAAACCCCAGTTTCGATCAAACTGCAAGTGAGTTTCAATTGCATAACCAACGTTGTCAAAGTCAATAGACCCATTTTTCTTAATGTAGGAGAGTAATTTGGTTAAACGCATTTCAACTCCAGGGTTCTTGCTTTGAGTTGGCTCAAGGTCGCTAATTTTAAATTCATTACTAAACCATAACTCACCTTTGTTGTCGAAAGATTTCCATGAAATAGTATTCTTAGCATTTTGGTTTACTTCCATCGTCTGACCCAGTTTCGTTGGAAGCGACAGGCACAACGATCCAGCTAAAACCATGTATTCAGACGTAAGTAATAATTTTCCGGAAGAATAGTACTTCATCTAGCAAATTTAAAAGACTTGAATTATTAATTTTGGGCTTTAAACAATTTAAAATGGATAATTTAGGAATTGGGACAAGAATAAAACACGCGACCTATGGTCAAGGAATAATTTGTCGAATCGGAGTTGAATTTTTTTCAATTAGTTTTTTTGAAGGTGGGCTGCGTGAAATTGAACGTACAGACACTGATATCGAAGTTGTAGAAGCAATTGAGTCGAGTGCAAACATGGTTAGTTTTGATGAAGTAGAAGACATTTTATATCGAATACTCACAAAGCATTCCGATACATCAGAAATAGTAGATATTGCCGATAAGTGGCGGGGAGGTCTTCTGGTTTTAGAGCCCAAAGATGAGAATCTTCAGGTTAAAGAGATTCCAATTGACACATTCTTTCACAAAATTGTGATGGTACGAGATCGACTACGAGTTTTAGAGCAAAACATTAATTCTCACAAGTCATTATCGGATGATGAGAAGGTTGGACTGCAACAATATATTACTCGAGCATATGGTTCTCTCACAACGTTTAATGTACTGTTTAAGGACAAAGATCAACAGTTTAAAGGATCAGGAAAGTCTTAAGGAATTTCAAGTTACTTGTCCATGACCACCATAATTCGTGGGTCAGATACAGAGTACTTTACAAGTACACGCTGTTTTTCTTTATCAATGTCGCTATTGGGGCCAAAACTCACCTTAGTGATGATAGGTTTGCCCGAATTGTACGGGTCGAAAATTACAAAGATTTGATCATCTGAATATGCAACAGGCATGTACTCTAATCTGATAAGTGCACCATAGTTTTCTAAATGGTATGTTTTTCTATAGTTATTTACAATTGGCATACTAATAACACCAATCAACAAAACGATCATCCAAATTTTGAAGCTTTGTTTTTTGTAATTGTACTTCCGTTTTCCAGAGTACGTTTTAAATCGCAACATCTTGTATGTGTTTGAGTACAACATGATTGAACTTAGGATAAAAAGAATAACACCAATAAATCCTAAAATATGATCATACGATTCTTCATCCACAAACCAATGTTGATACACTTGTTGCCAACCTAAAAGTGCGATTGCGGCCCATCCGGTTATTCTAATCTCATATGGAAGTTGATTCTGTTGTTTTTGGTAAAACAACATGTCACTTCTTAACCGAACTTTAGCAGCACGTTCCTTGCGTTTTTTGTAGTCCTGAGGCGATGGAGTCGGTCTCGTTTGAGATTGTCTATGCGTACGTTGAGTTTGTGTAGAAGTATTATATGTTGTTGTAGGCGGTTGAAGATAATATCGCAACTTCTGATCATGGTACCTTTTAGTAGCGTCGTTTGAAAGAGTGTCATACGCCTTGGATATTATCTTAAATCGTTCACCATCTTTTTCTATGGAAACGTCTGGATGGTGACGTTTGGCTAGCTTCAAATAAGATTTTCGTACGATAGTTTCGTCCGAAAAGTTAGGTACTTCTAAAATTTTGTAGCAATTGATCAAGTGCTGGACTAGTTTTTGATTTTAAATAATCGGATACTTGCCAAAACAACGGTTTTTTTTTGATTTATTGTTTATGAAGTAACCAAAACATTCTTGAACATCACAATTTGTCATAAGATAGCGTGTGGTTTTAACGTTACTAAAAAGTATATCTAGTGCTGAAATTTCTAAAATATCTATTGATAAGCATTTTGTTTATTAACCTAAGCGCAAGCGCTCAGCAAATTACACCGTCCGTTTATAATTTCGGGAAAGTAAAATTATGGAACAACCCTAAAGCAGAGATTTTATTTACGAATAACGGTAATGAACGGGTATTGTTTCTTCCTATCCCGTATCAACGAAATTTATACGTTAATCTACCAGAAGGTTATGTTAACCCTGGCGAAACAGTAAAGCTGGAGGCAATTTTTTATACAGAAGACTTAGGGAATTTTATAGTGAATCAGCCCTTATACCTTAGCGGTTGGTCCGAACCAATATACCTAAGTATGAAAGGGAAAATAATAAGCTTTCATCCAGATGCACATACAGCATGTCCTAACATGGGGCAGGAACAGAAAGAAGAAGCATCTTCTCAAATTGCAGAAATTATTGTGAAAGATAAAGAAACTGGAGAAATCATAAACGGTGTGGATGTTCTGCTTTTAGGACCCAACAAAAACTTCTTTGTTGAGAAGACTCGCAAAATGTCTATTCCGCTTAAAAAAGTTGACATCGGACTGTATCAAATCGACGTCAGTAAGCCTGGCTACATAATGAAACAAGAGTTAGTTTACATTAATAAGAACACCCAAACCATCGTTGTCGAATTGGAACGAAGCCCCTATGATTTTGACGTCATCGAAAAAATACCTGAAACCGATGAAGATGATAAAATCGTAGAAATTGAAAAACCTAAAGAGTCAGATCAAGATGCGATTGAACGGCTTCGTGAGAAAATGAATGAGAGGTTTAAAGGAAAAACAATAATCGAAAGAGATGTTATGGTTGTTAAAGAAACTACAGACTCTAACGAAACTGTTGATCCAATACTAACTTCAGAAGTCGCGGACACGATACCTGAGGTCATTTCGAATGAACCTCAAGAAGATTTCCAGGAGTCTGGCGAGTTAAATCCATCAAAATATGCGTCTAATAACGTGGTGTTTCTAATTGATGAATCATCCAGTATGATGCTGCACGAAAAAATGGATATGCTCAAAGTTTCCATGAAAAAAGCAGTTGCTGCGTTACGGAAAGAAGATCGAGTAACGATTATCGTTTATTCCCGTCGAGCCGAAGTTAGACTAGAATCTATGACCGGTGATCGCAAAAAGGAAATCTATGCAGTAATAGATGCTTTAACGCCAGGAGGTCGATCGTATGGTGCAGAAGGATTATCTATGTCGTATAAATATGCTAAACGTAACTTTATAGCTGGAGGAAATAATCAACTGATTTTAGCAACGGATGGACTTTTTAATTCTCCAAATTTTACAGATAAGGATATGTATTCTATGGCTTCTGAAAATGCAAATTCTGGCATATTAACAACCGTTGTTGGCTTTGGTCGAGATAAAAAAGCGATTGATTTTATGGAAAATTTGAGTACAAGTGGAGGTGGAAGTTTTATCCGAATAAAAACGTCGGAAGAAGCGGAGAACGCTTTACTTAGCGAGATTATGGCGCAGGCATTACGTTAGTTTTTGGTCATATACTTCGATATTTTCCTCATGACTTTTATTCCTAATAGATAGCCTTAATTTTGCTATATAAATAAATATATGAAGAAATTAATTACTGTTTTTTTTACGTTGGCTTTTATTCTAATCTCTTTTAAATCTTTTACCTATAGGGGAGGACCTGGTGGGGCATATAGCAATGCACCCGGAGAAGGAAACTGTACAAGTTGTCACGGTGGCACTTCCTTAAACGGTGGGAGTGGGTCGCTTTCAGATTTAACGTTAACGAGCACAATGAAAGGGGCAGGCTACGAGCCTGATTCTACATATACGTTCACACTAAAGTATACACAATCGTCTATTAGTCGATTTGGTTTTAACCTTACAGCACTTGATGATTCAACGGATTCGCCGGCAGGTGATTTTAAGAATACAAATTCAAGAACACAAAAAAGAACAAAAGGCGTTTCAGGAAAAACTCGCCAGTACATGGAACATACAAGCGCGGGATCTGCCGCTAGTTCAAGCAACACTGCGGAGTGGGAGTTTGAATGGAAGGCTCCATCTACTAATGTTGGAATTATTAAATTCTATGCTGCGGTAAATGCAACAAATAACAATAGCGGAACAGGCGGAGACCAAGTTTATGCAAAAGTGTTTAGCATTAATATTGACGGTATACCGGTTGCCACAGCAAGTACTAAAGATTCAGTTGTATGCGCTGGAGAAACGGTGTCTCTTACTGGGTCTGGAACCAATAAACCGACTAAATATTCATGGATATTTCCTGGAGGCACTCCTTCCGTGTCGACAAGTCAAAATCCAACCGTCTCATTCTCTGGTTTTGGAACAAAGTACGCCATATTAGAAGTTGAAAATTCTGTAGGTGTTAGTCAACGAGATACTCAAGTAATAACCGTGCAACAATCTCCAACTGCATTTATTTCTGGGTCGAATAGTAGAACAATTTGTCCATCAGACTCAACAGAGTTAGTTGCTCAGTTTAACCCTAAATACGAATACAAATGGTCAACAGGAGCCACAACGAATAAGATATTTGTCTCAGCTCCAGGGGAGTATTTCGTTACCACGAAATCTGGAAACTGCTCTAGAGTGAGTAATATAATTACTGTGAAAAACCATTTTGTTGCTACTCCAACAATTTCAAGTTCAAATACAAATGATTCAATTTGTGCCAATGATTTAATTACACTAACGGCAAATGCGGCCTACGATAGCTTTGTTTGGTATAAAAATCAAACTCAAGTTGGAAAAACAACCAAAGAAACATTTGCAGTTAATGTAGACAGCGGTTCTGTTTTTCAAGTAAGAGCGTGGAGCAAGGATCAATGTTTAAGTGAATTTAGCGATTCTGTAGATTACATTGTTATCGACAAAAACGAAAAACCTAAAGTACTATGCACTAATACTGGTCCATTTACAGTAACATTTGACTGGGCTGGAGTTGCAAGTCATAAAGGAGCCCAGGTTAGTGTTGATGGCGGGAAGACATGGAATACACCAACTTCAGGAACCAGCGGAAACTCACACACCTTATCAGGCTTAGATCCTGATACCGACTACGACATACTAGTTAGAGCTATCACAAAGTCTCCATGTTTCTATAGTGAAGTAACTAAACAAGTTTGTCGAACTGGAAACTGCAGCCCAATCAACGCAACTATTCAAGTTGATACCAACGTCTGTAAAGGTGACGAGGTAACGGTTGAGGTTAATGGGCTAGCAAATGAAAATTACTCATTGAATTTCCAAAGTGGTGGCGCGTTTACCGATACTATCTTTAAATTTTCACCACAAAATATTGGTAACTATACGCTAGAAATACTTGATAGCAACTTGCTTGGTTGTCCACCAAAGAAGTTTGTTTTCCCAATGCATATCGATGAAATTACGGATTTAAGGTTCAGAACGGATAAATCAAGTAATGCGTTTTGCGAAGGAGATTCAATCAAGTTTACGGCAACAAGTGGCAACGATGAGTACAATTTCTTTGTGAATGATGTTTTAAGAGCAAGTCTTACAGATAGTTTTTATTACGAAAACCAATTCAACGATGGTGACTCAGCGTATGTTGAGGTGACTAAAGGAGCTTGCAAGGCATCATCAGGAAAGATTTACCTGGTTGTTGTTCCTACGCCTAATCCAAAGTTTACGTATACGAATTCAAGCAGCGATTATTCGTTTAAGCCAGAAAATGAGAATTATAAAGAGTATTTCTGGGAGTTTGGTGATGGGTTTACAAGTGTTTTAAAAACTCCAGACCATAATTATAAGGCAAGTTCTAACAAAACGGTAAACGCGTCTTTAATGGTAACTGACAACAATAATTGTGTTGCAAATTCTTCGCAAGATATCGATATTCCAGACTTTAGTTCTGTTAAAGACTTGACACAATCAGGGGTTAAGGTCTATCCAAGTCCAGCAGGAAATACACTGACTATCAGGTGGGAGTCGAACAGTATTTTGCAGACACGTGCTAAAATCTATACATTGGAAGGTCAATATGTTACAATGTTTACAAACTCAAATGATGAATTCTCAATTGATTTGTCGAATATTGTAGCAGGTTTATATATAATTGAAATTCAAAGAGGCGATGAAATACTTCGTCAACGTTTGATAAAGAATTAATCAAAGGTGAAATATTATCGGCCCGGGGGTGGAAGCATCCTCGGGTTTTTTTATGGCTAATTTTTAGCTTCTGCAATCATATTTTGTGCTAAATCCTTTCCCAAAAAATTGTCAATCCAGTTGTGGATGACGTACAATAATGGAGTTAAGAGAATTGCAACCAAAAATTTATAGATGTAATTTACTATACCAATAGCAATTACCATTTTTAAGGTCATAATGCCACTTAAATGAAATGCAATAAACAAGACAATAAAAGAATCTATCAATTGAGAAACAAGCGTTGAACCTGTTGCTCGAAGCCATAGTTTTCCTTCTCCAGTTTTCTTTTTAATACATTGAAAAACCGTAACATCAGCAATTTGTCCAACTAAAAACGCAACGATAGAACCCGCAATGATCCATAAACCTTGTCCAAAGACTTTAGCAAACGCAGTATCCATATTGGGAATACCTGAAGCAAGTTGACTGTTTATATAGAAATCGGCTGGCTTCAAACCTATAGCAAGATAAATCATAAGGAAGGCATACGAAATCAAGCCAACGGCAAAATAACTTAAGAAACGCACGCCTTTTTTGCCAAAGTATTCATTTATAATATCAGTCAATATAAACACTACTGGCCAAAGCAATACTCCAGCCGTTAGGTTAAAAGAGTATTGATCACCGAACAAAACAATGTTGGCTGGCAACAAACCTAGACTCTTTTCAAGGGAAAATATCTTCCCACCAATGAGTTCGGCAAGCAAAGCATTCGCGATAAATATGCCTCCTAAAATTATAAAGAGTTTACTCTTTTTTGATTCCATGTTTCAAACGTACAAAATAGTTTGGTTCAGGTACTTTTTTCTATCGTACCGATTAGTGTACAGAAGAACTGCAGGTGGGATAACGATTCGGTATAAAGTTTGATTACGGTAATGGTAGAATCTACTTTTGTAAATTATGAAAAAAATAGTCTTTCTATTTCTGATCTTTCCCATTGTCTGTTTTGCTCAAACTCCTGCTCAGTGGATGGAATCAGCCAACCTAAAAATGAAAGAAGGGAATACGCTTGGAGCAATTAAAGATTACACAGCAGCTCTAGAAATAAATAGTAACCTAGTAGACGCATATTATGGTCGAGGTAGTGTTTATGCTGAGCTATTAAGTTATGACATGGCGGTTAAAGATTTCAACAAAGCCATTGACCTTGACTCTTCTATGGGGCTTGCATATTTTAATCGAGGTGTAGTTTATTCTGCTAAAGGATATCATTCTTTGGCCATACAAGATTTTAATAAATACGTTTCAATGAGACCCAAAGATCCTCAAGGTTATTTGGCCCGAGCGGAGTTCTATCAGCAAAATGGTAATACGACTTTAGCTCGTGAGGAGTATAAAAAAGTGGCGGAATTGGAGCCAATTGATGAAGACGGTTTAATAAGTAGAAGTGAAGTGAAGCTAATTCTAGGCGATACCGCTGGAGCCATTGCAGACATTTCAAAATATATTGAGAAAAAGCCAGAATTTGCTGAAGCATATTTGTATAGAGCTCAGTTGTTTGCACAAATTGGACAATCAAATCAAGCGATAGACGATTTAAATGTTGTTATTCTTAACGAGCCAACAAACGTTGAAGCACTTAAAAGTCGTGGAATGTTGTACAATTCGAATGGTATTACGCAGGCAGCCGTTGAGGATTTTAAAAGAGTAGTTAAGTTGGATGCGAAACAACCAGAAGTTTGGTTTGAGTTAGGGTATAACTTGTTAGAATTGAAGAAGTACGATGAAGCAATCATGGCATTCCAAAACTCACTCGCAACTGGCGTACACGACACAGAACTTGTATATTACAATAAAGGCGTAGCTGAGTTTAATAGTAAGCGAAAAACTGAGGCGTGTAAAAGCATGAGTCGCGCAGGATCTATGGGAGCGGAGCATCGACAGAAATACTGTAACTAAGGTTATTTTAGTTTAAAAATAGGACTTTTGAGAAAGCCCCATTTCTGTAATCGATAGACAACACTTACTCGCAAAACACCTAAACCATAGGTTACACTTCGTTTAAAATTTATACTCGAAGCTTCTTCAAAGTATTTTGTTGGACAGGTTACTTCTCCGATTTCATAGCCAGCAAAACAAATTTGAGCAGACATCTCATTATCAAAAACAAAATCGTCTGAGTTTGCCTCAATATCAATTGTCTTGAAAATTTCCGTTGAAAAAGCTCGATAACCTGTGTGGTATTCCGAAAGCTTTTGCCCCATTAAAATATTTTGAGTTAAGGTTAGGATTCTGTTAGCAACATATTTGTACAAAGGCATACCTCCTTTTAGTGCCCCATTGCCTAAAATCCGAGAAGCATACACTACTGGATAGACGCCATTTGCTATAATACTTGCCATTGCTCTAATCAGCTTTGGGGTGTATTGATAGTCTGGATGTAGCATAACCACTATATCCGCATCAAGCTCTAACGCTTTAGCATAGCAGGACTTTTGATTTCCGCCATAACCACGATTTTGTTCGTGTTTTACAATATGTGTGATACCTAATTTCTTCCCAGTTTCAACAGTGTCGTCTTTGCTGGCGTCATCGACTAATACAACGTCGTCTACGATGTCAAAAGGAATTTCGTTGTACGTCATTTCCAGGGTTTTGGCTGCATTATATGCAGGTAAGACGACTACAATCTTTTTGTTTGATATCAAACCTTAAGCGTAAATTATAATGTAAGTAGCTGCACCAGCTAAATAGCCAACAACAGCTAACCAGCTAATTTTCTTTAGGTACCAAACAAAGTCAATTCTCTCTAGACCCATTGCTGCAACACCCGCTGCTGAACCAATAATTAATGAACTTCCACCAACACCAGCACAGTATGCTAAGAACTGCCAAAACTTACCATTTGCAGCAAATAATCCGTCGGGAGCAATTTCGTACATACCCTGAGCTGCCGCAACCAATGGCACGTTGTCAACAATTGAAGAAAGGAAACCAATCACTACGTTAATAGCATATATATTTCCTATTTTTTCATCAAGCATTGTTGCCATTTCATTTAGGTGACCAAATTCTTGGAGTGCAGAAACTGCCAAAAGGATACCAAGGAAAAACAACACACTTGCTACGTCAATTTTTTGAAGAACGCCAATTACAGAAAGCTCATGTTTGTCTTCTTTGTTTTTGGCGCGGTGAATAATCTCAGTTACAATCCACAGAATACCTAAACTCAGCATCATGCCCATAAAAGGAGGGAGGTGAGTGACCGTCTTAAAAACGGGTACAAACAACAGCCCTAAAACTCCAAGAATCAAAACGGTAACTCGTTCTTTTTCAGTTGTAGGATTCATATAATGCTCAACACCTTCAGACTTTACTGGTCTTTCTAATTTTTTTCCTTTAAGGGTGAAACTCAATATTCCTAATGGAACGATGATCGCAACTAAACTTGGAATAATTAAGTCGACAACCATTGAACCAACGTCAGGTAATTGACCTTTAATCCAAAGCATTGTTGTGGTCACATCTCCAATTGGAGACCAAGCTCCTCCAGAGTTCGCTGCTACAACGACCATTCCTACGAACAACCAGCGCATTTGCTTATCTTTTATCAGTTTACGCAAAAGCGAAACCATTACAATGGTTGTTGTTAAGTTATCTAAAATGGCAGAAAGAAAGAAAGTTAACAAACAGATAATCCAAATCAGTTTAACTGCGTTGGTTGTTTTTATTCGATCTGTAATCACTGCAAAACCTTCATGAGCATCAACTAACTCTACAATAGTCATTGCGCCCATCAAAAAGAACAAGATACTTCCAATGTCAAACAGATGGTGTACTAAACCATTTCTGTAGGAAATGCCATCAACCCCATGTTCAATTATGTGTTGAATTTCATGACCATGACCGTCTATCGAAAAAACGTACAAAGCCCAACAAACCATACCGGTTACCAGCGCCGTAGCAGCTTTGTCGATTTTAATGTTGTGTTCAAGTGCTATTGCAATATAGCCTAGCACGAAAACGGCAATAATAAGTATTGACATCTTGTTAAATTTTCGGCAAAAATAACCTAAACTTAGAGACTTTTGTAGTCAGGTATTGTAGTCAAAAACTGATACGTTTTTTGTTCTAAATTCATGCGACAACAAATCTGACTTTCTCCATTGGTTACCAATAAGTAAGGAACAGAGAGGACAAAGTTGTAGGTGCAAATTTGGTTTAAAACTTCCTGGTTGACTGCTACAGTGGGAGCCTTGCATTCAATTAGAAAAAGTGGTTTAGCATTTTTATAGATTAGAATATCAAAACGTTTCTTCCGATTTAAATACGTAATCTGTTTTTCAACAGAGATGTTGCTGATTGGAAAGTTTTTTTGATGAATTAAAAAGTGAATAATCCACTGTCGAACCTCTTCTTCTGGTGTTGTTTGTAAATATCTCTTTCGGATAGGGTCAAAAAAATAAAGCACGTTTTTTTCAACACGTGTCTTTATTCCAATATTTTCCCAATTAAATTGCACCTGTAAAAAGATAATTTTGGCAAGTATAGCAGATTTTCAAAAGATACTTACGGAAATAAAAAATAGACAGTTCCGACCAGTTTACTTTCTAGAAGGTGAGGAATCTTATTTTATAGATAGAATTGCAAAAAAGCTGGAAAGCACAGTGCTAACTGAGGCTGAGAAGTCATTCAACTATCAAGTTGTTTATGGACGGGATACCGAAGTACTTGACATTATTAGTGCTGCAAAACGTTTCCCGATGATGGCAGAATACCAACTTATCATTGTGCGAGAGGCTCAATATTTGAAAGGGATTGATGGAATTTTATCGTACATGGAAAATCCGGTAAAATCAACTGTTTTGGTTTTTTTATATAAAAATAAGAAAGTAAGTAAAGCCACTAAGCTCGGGAAGCAGTTAAAAAAATACGGAGTTTTCACGTCAAATAAATTATATGAGAAAGATGTAAACTCGTGGCTGTCTGCGCATGTTACATCAATGGGGTTAACAATACAACCCGAGGCTGCTAGATTGTTGGTTCAAACACTTGGAAGCGATTTGCAAAAAATTGCAAGTGAGTTGGATAAGGCGAAAGCAAATCTGGGGAAAAGAGTTGCCATTGAAGTAAATGATATAGCAAAAGGTGGAGGTATTGACAAAGAATACAATGCCTTCGAATTGACGAAGTGCATCGGAGCTCGTAACTTGAATCAGAGCATAAGAATAGTGAAATATTTCGGACAAAATCCAAAAGACAACCCATTTGTTTTGGTATTAATTAACCTGTATAATTATTTTAAAAAGGTTCATTTGGTTCATTTTCAAAAGACCACAAACAAAAACGAAATTGCACAGGCAATTGGGATGAGTCCCTATTTTGTGAATGAATATATCACCGCCGCTAAAAACTACCCTCCACCAAAAATGAGCGGTATTTTCGATGTTTTACACGAGTTTGACCTTAAAAGTAAAGGAATTAAAGGCGGTAGAGCAACAGACAGTGAACTTTTGACAGAATTGGTAGTTAGATTAATTAAGTAATTAATAGATTTGTCGAACCTAAAGTAAATTTAATAGAGAATTAATTTTTTAGTATGAAAAGAGGAATACTTTTAACGGCCATTTTATCTACTGTACTGGTGGTGAACGGTCAAACAAGTAATGAACTGCATGAGGCTAGTTCAAGTCAATTGATTCACAAGAGTCAATTCAATGCAATAGAGGCGATGCGACCAGATGCGGCAGCTCAAGAAGCAAACACTGCATCATCAAGTCACAGTAAGTATCGATCAGAAGTATACGATTTCGTAAAAGTGGGTAACACGTATTACGATCTTCAAACGAACGCATCAATTGGAAATCGTGCGATTTTACACGATGACGGTACAATCACAGTTGCATGGACTTACAGTAGTACTTCAAGTACAACTTGGCCAGATCGAGGAAGTGCGGTGAACTATTATGATGGAACTAGCTGGGGAAGTGCTCCTACAGCAAGAACTGAAGATTTGAGAACTGGCTGGCCTTCAATAGGGATGTTGCCAGATGGTTCAATTTATACAGTTGCACATGATGCCGCAGATGGTGGTCTAAAAATTACAAGGAACTCAGGAAAAGGATCAACAGATTGGACTTCTCAAGCGGGAAAAGTTGTAACTCACCCAGGTGGGAATTTGATATGGAACAGAACAGCTAACCTTGGTAACAAGATGTTTACATTAGTAAACTTTTCTGCTCAAGCTGATGACGAAGATGTAGACGTTGATGGTATTCTAAACCCAACATTGTATGCAATGTCGGAAGACGGTGGGAAAACTTGGTCAACACCAAGCTTGCTTCCAGGATACGATTCATCTAGATACATTGATGGTGGAGGAGATACGTATGCAATCGATACAAGAGACTCTATCGTTGCAATTGTAATTGCTGGTAGGTATAAAGACGTAACCTTATTTAAATCAACTGATTCAGGTTCAACTTGGACAACTTCAATAATAGATTCGTTTGCGTTCCCAAGATTTGAGTTTGGACGTTACCTTGTACAACAAGCGGATCAAGTAACTTCAAATGACGGATCTGTAGATGTTTTAATCGACAACAACGGTACTATTCATGTTGCTGGTGGACGAGTTAGCTACTGGGACGATGACACGACAGATGATTTAGCGAGATCAGGAAGTTTCTTTGGTTTATACCATTGGAGCGAAAACAATCCAACTTGGAGAGTTTGTGGTTTGCCAATCGATATGGATGGTCAACCTGCCACGTCTGGAGCTGCTTATGATATTACCGCTGAGACCACAAATAGCATGGGGACAGATGGTAACCCAGCTAACGGTTTAGCATATGCGGCACGATACGGAGGAACAAGTATTTCTACACATTCAAGTCTTTCTGTTGATAAAGACAACAACATCTTTGTTACTTGGGATGCACCAGTTGAATTTACCTTCAATGATTACTTAGCAAACTACCGTGATGTACATATTTCTTATTCTACTGATGGTGGGGCAACTTGGGCAACTACTCAAAACGCAACTCAAGTAAGAAGCCAAGAGGCAGTGTTTGCTTGTTTGACAAAACGAACAGATGATTTTGTTCACTTTATTTTCCAAATGGACGAGCACCCAGGAACTAACTTGCAAAACAGTGGTTCTGGTAACTTGCATCCAAATGTAGAGAACTCGATTATGTACGCAGCGATTCCTGTTCAAGATTTAATGGACAGCGTTTTAGGACAAAACACATTGAATGTACAACCAGTTGCTAAGGAAGCTAAAGTTTTTGTGGTTAGTCAAAACCAACCAAACCCATTTAGCGAAGCAACAGACGTTGTTATTTATTTAAGAGCTGGAAGTGATTTAACATGTACAGTGACAGACGCAATGGGTAAAGTTGTTTCTGTTCAAAATATGGGCTTTAAAGGAGCTGGAAATCATAAAGTAACGATAGATGGTCAAGCATTGACTTCAGGAGTTTACTTTTATACCTTGTCTACAAAAGACAGCGAGGTTACTAAAAAGATGCAAGTGTTGAAGTAAGATTCAACCATAGTTTTAAAAGGGCTTTGAATTTTCAAAGCCCTTTTTTTGTGTAGTTTACATTTAGTTATTACACATCTTTGGAATTTCACAAGACATGTTTTACGGTCATGAAAATGTCAGTGTTTATTTGTATTATCGTGCTTCAAAGAATTAGAGAAATGAATAAATCAATGTTAGTAGGTGTTTTAGTGAGTTCTTCACTAACACTTTTTGCTCAAAATGAATCATCAAAAATTCATGTTCAAAGCGCAAATCAACTCAGCCCCAAAGCGGTACACGTGGATAAACCAATTTTTGTAAGTCCAGATGGAGTTACTGATGAGGTAGGAGGGAAGCAAGCAAAATACAGATCAGAGGTATATGATTTTGTTGAAGTTGGAAATACCTATTATGATTTACAATCAAATGCAAGTGTAGGCCGACGAGCAATACTGCATGATGACGGTACAGTTTCTGTTTCCTGGACATACAGTGGAACGTCAAGTACAACTTGGCCAGATCGTGGCTCCGTTGTGAATTATCATGATGGTACAAATTGGGGAAGTGCTCCAACATCTCGTGTTGAGTCTAATTTGAGAACGGGTTGGCCGTCTATAGGGATGTTTGGAGACGGTTCAATGTATATCGTTTCGCATGATCCAGCCGCAGGCGGGTTTCTTATTACGCGGAATTCAGGAAAAGGTAAAAGTGATTGGGTTTCAGATAATTCCAAAGTTATGGAACACCCAAGTGGAGAGTTGATTTGGAACAGAACGGCTAATATCGGAGATAAAATGTTTTCGTTGTCGTGTTTTTATCCAGAAAATACTGGCGATGTAACGGTAAATGGAATTGTAAATCCAATTATGTTTTCACAGTCAGATGATAGAGGGAAGACTTGGTCACCACTCACATTTTTACCAGGTTATGATTCAACGCGCCACTTTGACGGTGATGGTGATGTATATGCAATCGATACTCGAGATTCTGTTGTTGCGATTGTTTTAGGTGGTAGTTTTCGAGATGTTACTTTAATTAAATCTACAGATTCTGGTTCGACATGGACTACCAGTATTATTGATTCATTTCAGTACCCACGTTTTCAATGGGGAAGACATTTAACGGCTCCAGAAACGTATACGAGTAATGACGGAGCACTGGACGTTCTTATTGATAATAATGGGGATGTACATGTTGTAACCGGTCGCTTAAGTTATAGTGACGACGACACAACCGATGATTTAGCGAGTTCAGGTAGCTTTTATGATTTATATCATTGGAGTGAAAACTGGCCAAGCTGGAAAGTCTGTGGCTCTCCGATCGACATGGACGGCCAACCTTCCACTTCTGGAGCTCCATATGACATCACTGGAGAAACGACTAATTCCATGGGGGCAGATGGAAACCCGCAAAATGGATTAGCCTACGCAGCTAGATACGGTGGAACAAGTATATCTACCCATCCAAGTTTGTCAGTCGACAAGAATAATGTCATCTACGTTACGTGGGACGCACCTGTTGAGTTTACTTTTAATGATTATCTAGCAAACTACAGAGATGTTCATATTTCGTATTCAAAAGATAATGGAGCATCATGGGCGACCTCACAAAATGCAACACAAGTGCGAAGTCAAGAGGCGGTTTATGCCTGTTTGACAAAGCGTACGGATGATTTTGTGCACTTCATCTTTCAGATGGATGAACATCCTGGAACGAATGTAATTAACAGTGGATCAGGAAACCTTCACCCAAATGTAGAAAACAAAATATTGTATGCAGCGATTCCTGTTCAAGATTTGATGGATAGCGTATTGGGTCAAAATACGCTGTCAACCAAACCAGTGATACGTGAGTCTAAAGTTTTTGTAGTTAGTCAAAATCAGCCAAATCCATTTAGCGATGCAACAGAGGTTGTGATATATCTGAGAGCGGAGAGTGACTTGACATGCACGATTACAGACGCAATGGGAAAAGTAGTCTCTATTCAAAACATGGGCTTTAAAGGAGCTGGAAACCATAAATTGACTATTGATGGTCAAGCATTGACGTCAGGAGTTTATTTCTATACCTTATCAACAAATGACAGTGAGGTCACGAAAAAGATGCAAGTGTTGAAGTAAGGTTTACTGTATAATCTGCTTGAATGACTTCAGTTAAATTGACTTGAAATTAATCCTTCGAAAAAAAAATAAATGTTAAGTGGTAATTCGATTATTATATTTTACTTTTGCCACCCTTAAAACGAGGATGCGGGTGTGGTGAAATTGGTAGACACGCTAGACTTAGGATCTAGTGCTTAACCGCGTGAAGGTTCGAGTCCTTTCACCCGCACTTTTTTTCTTAACACAATTCAACTTAACAATTTCATAATCACGTGAACGTAACATTTGAAGAAAAAGACGCTTTGAATGCGTTGCTTACTATTGAGTTAAATCCAGAGGATTATCAACCAAAAGTAGATGCAGAATTAAAGAAGTATCGAGCAAAAGCTAACATCCCAGGTTTTAGAGCAGGAAAAGCTCCAATGGGAATCATTAAAAAAATGGTAGGTACGCCTATGTTGGTTGATGAAATTAACAAACTTGCAAGCGACAGCTTATTCAAGCATTTAGAAGAAAATAAAATTGACATTCTTGGACAACCACTTGCTGCCGAAGGTCAAGAAGAAATGGATTTCGAAAATCCAAGTAACTTTATTTTTAAATTCGACTTAGGATTAGCTCCAAGTTTTGAACTGAATATTTCAGAAAAAGACAAGTTAACCCGATACAAAATTGCTGTTCCTGCAGATGAGGTTGATAAAGAGGTAGACAACAACCAAAGAAGATTTGGTAAGATGTTGGAAATCGACGTAACAGAAAATGATCAAGATACTGTAAAGGGTATGTTGACCGAGCTAGATGCTGACGGTAATCCATTGGAAGGAGGAGTTTCTGAAAAAGAAACGACTGTGCTTTTAGAGATGGTAAAAGATAAAGCTACTCAAAAGTCACTTATAGGAAAAAAGGTTGGTGATGTAGTTAAAGTTGACATTTTTAAATTCTTTAACGATAACGAAAAAGTATTAGCAAGTACAGTTGAATTACCAGCAGAAGGAATTAAAGATCTTAATAAAGATTTCAATTTAGCGATAACTGAAGTTAAACGATTCGAAAAAGCAGAAGTAAATCAAGAGCTTTTTGACCAAGTATTGGGCAAGGACGCGGTAACTACTGAAGAAGAGTTTAAAGCGAAGCTTACTGAAAATATTGAGCAATACTATAATTCTGAGGCTGAGAATCAATTAGATCATAGCATCTCGCATTTGATTCTTGACAAGCATGATTCAATTAATTTACCTGATGAATTCTTGAAACGTTGGTTGGTAAAATCATACCCAGAGACCTATAATTCAGAAAATATTGACGAAATGTATGCAAAAGAGTCAAACCAATTGCGTCGTCAGCTTATTACAGAAAAAATAGTTTCTCAATATAAAGTTGAAGTTACTCAAGAAGATATTAATCAAATTTCCATTGGGTATACTGCTCAACAGTTGAGACAATATGGAATGAGCAATCCAGACTTGGAAACTATTCGGTATTTCGAAGAGAAAAACAAAGAGGATAAGAACTACATGCGTCGTATCGGAGATATCGCAATTGAGCAAAAGGTTACTGAACAAGTAAAGTCAATTGTGACCATCAAAGAAAAAAGCATCAAGTTAGAAGAGTTCTACAAAATGATTGAGAAGCATAACGCTGAACATAATCACTAATCGTTTTGTTTACCCATGATGAATGCTGAAATTTTATAAATTAGCATTTCATTTAATTATTTTTTCATAAGAGCATTGGTTGTTTTAATGAAAAAAGACGTTGTTTTGGTAAAAATTTAAACTATGGATTTCGGAAAAGAATTTAGACAATACGCTACAAAACATATGGGAATGAACAGCATGCATGTTGATCATTACATTGAAAGTAGCATGAGACCGGTGGGACTAACGCCAAATATTATTGAAGAGCGACAGTTAAACGTTGCTTCAATGGATATTTTCTCGCGATTAATGATGGACAGGATTATCTTTTTAGGTGTTCCTATCAATGATCAGGTTGCGAACATCGTTATGGGACAATTACTGTTTTTAGATTCTACCGACCCTAACCGCGACATTAACATCTATATTAATAGCCCAGGAGGTTCTGTGTATGCTGGTTTAGGTATATACGATACTATGCAGTTTATCAATTCAGATGTTGCAACAATCTGTACGGGAATTGCTGCAAGTATGGCCGCCGTGCTTTTATGTGCGGGTACTGCTGGCAAACGAACTGCTTTAAAGCATTCAAGAACCATGATACATCAGCCATTGGGAGGTGCTCAAGGTCAAGCAACCGATATGGAGATTACTGTAAATGAAATCAAAAAGCTTAAAAAAGAGCTTTATGATATTATTGCACATCACAGTGGTCAAACATTCAAAAAAGTTTCTGCAGATTCAGACCGTGATTATTGGATGACTTCCGAAGAAGCAAAAGCGTACGGTATGGTTGACGATATTTTGTTGCGAAACAAAGAAAAGAAATAACGTCTGTGAAAAAAGACGAAATAAATTGTTCCTTTTGTGGACGAGAAAGTGGAGATGTAGGATTACTAATCTCCGGTATTGATGCACATATTTGCAATGAATGCATTGAGCAAGGTCATAGAATTTTAAGCGAAGAGGATTCACATAAAGCAAAAACAGCTTCATCTTCTTTCAAAATTGATTTACTTAAACCTAAAGAAATAAAAGAACATCTGGATCAATATGTAATTGGTCAGGCAGATGCGAAAAAAGTTCTTTCAGTTGCGGTATACAATCACTACAAGAGACTGACAAGCGTCAAACATTCTGCTGATGACGATGTAGATATTGAGAAGTCCAATATTTTAATGGTAGGTCAAACTGGTACAGGTAAGACCTTAATTGCCAAAACATTAGCTAAGATATTAAAAGTCCCATTTTGCATTGCAGATGCAACCGTATTAACAGAAGCGGGATATGTTGGCGAGGATGTTGAAAGCATAATAACAAGACTACTTCAAGCATCTGAATATAATGTTGAAGCAGCTGAAAGAGGTATTGTGTATATCGATGAAATCGATAAAATCACGAGAAAAAGTGATAACCCAAGTATTACGAGAGATGTAAGTGGAGAAGGTGTTCAACAAGGACTTTTGAAACTATTAGAAGGAACTATTACGAATGTTCCACCTCAAGGTGGTCGTAAACATCCTGATCAAAAATACATTGCCGTTGACACACGAAACATATTATTTATTTGTGGTGGCGCGTTCGAAGGAATCGAAAAGATTATTGAACGTCGTGTTGATTCTGCAAAAGTTGGCTTTAAAACTGTAAAAGAGCAAAAGGCAAAGGCAGATCGTGATGAAACATTGCAATATTTGTCTCCATTTGACCTCAGAACCTTTGGTTTGATACCTGAAATTATAGGCCGATTGCCTGTACTTACTAACTTAGAGTCTCTTGATAAAGATGCGCTAATGCAAATTTTGACAAAGCCCAAAAATGCATTAGTAAAGCAATACAAAAGACTTTTTGAAATGGAGGGTAAAACACTTGATTTTAAAGAGGAGGTGTTGGAATACATCGTCGATCGTGCATTGGAGTATAAATTAGGGGCTCGTGGGTTAAGATCAATGTGTGAAGCGTTACTGCTTGACGCCATGTACAACTCTCCTTCAGATGATACCAAAGTTAAAATTACAATTACGCTGAAAGACGCAAAGGTTAAGCTGAATAAGTTTCAACTAAAAGCGGCTTAAAGTTCTTGCTTAGTTCATGTGCAAAGTCGTACTTTGACATGAAATGATTCAAAAAAACGATTCGAAAGTAATTAATGGATGGACTTTTTACGATTGGGCAAACTCCGTCTACAATCTTGTAATTACGTCAGTCGTTTTTCCTAAATTTTTCTTAGCTCAAACAAGTCATTTAGAAGGGCTGGATGCCAATACGGTTTTATTTTTTGGTAGAGAGTTCAATAACGTTGAGTTGTACTCATATGTCTTCTCAGCATCCTTTGTAATTGTTTCTTTATTAGTTCCGTTGTTAAGCGGTATCGCCGATTATTTAGGGAACAAAAAGCGGTTTATGCAATTCTTTTGCTATCTGGGTGCTGCTTCATGTATGTCAATGTTTTTCTTTGATGTTAATCATTTAGAACTTAGTATGTTGTCGCCGTTTTTTGCGAGTATTGGTTTCTGGGGAAGTTTGGTGTTTTACAATTCGTATTTACCCGAAATCGCAACACCAGATCAACACGATCGAATTAGCGCAAAAGGGTTTTCGTTAGGCTACATTGGTAGTATCATCCTTCTTATCTCAATAATAGTTGCTTTACAAGTGGTTAAAGATCCAGAATTGAGCAAAATGATTCCGCGAATTGGTTTCGTTTCTGTGGGGTTATGGTGGGCAGGTTTTGCACAAATTACGTATCTCCGGTTACCGAATAACGTATATGATAAGAATCGAGAAAAGGAAAAAGGTTATATCTATAAAGGGTATCGAGAATTAAAGAAGGTGTGGGCAGAACTTTCTGAGCAGATTCAATTGAAAAGGTTCCTGCTTTCATTCTTTATTTACAATATGGGTGTACAGACTATTATGCTTTTGGCTGTGGTTTTTGCAGATACAGAAATCAATTGGCCAATTGATGAGACTACTGGTGAAGCTGATAAAACCGGGTTAATCATCAGTATTATCCTAATTCAATTAGTTGCTGTACTTGGGGCTTTAATTATGTCTCGTTTATCTAAACGGATAGGAAATATAGCGGTAATAAAATTATCCGTAGTATTCTGGTTCTTATTATGTGTTGCCGCATACTTCATTACCGAACCCATAGAGTTTTATGCATTAGCGGCAGGGGTAGGTTTTGTAATGGGAGGGATACAGTCTATGAGTAGGTCTACCTATTCCAAAATGCTCCCAGAAACCACAGATCATGCATCGTATTTTAGTTTTTATGATGTTTTAGAAAAGATAGGATTGATTATCGGACCGTTCTTGTTTGGCTTTGCCAACGGTCACTTAGGTGGGATGCGAAATGCGGTAATTATATTGGGTTCCATCTTTATTATTGGATTTATTAGTTTGTTTTGGGTAAAGTCTGTTCGCCCAACCAAACCATCTGATTTGTTGGACGAAGGTCTGAAAACAGCATAACATGCATCATTTTTATAGCACTGATATTTCTGATGAAACGATTCGGTTATCCGAGGAGGAGAGTCGTCACTGCACGAAAGTTATGCGTTTATCTATTGGTGATGATATTGTAGTTTTTGATGGTGTTGGAGGGAAGTATCATGTTACCATTACCAATGATAAAAAAAATGTTGAAGGAACGATTTTACGACATCTTGCTGGACCCATTGAAAATCGTTTTAAATTAACAATAGCTGTAAGTCCAACCAAAAGTTCAGACCGGATGGAGTGGATGCTTGAGAAACTTATCGAAATTGGACTGGCAAAGATTGTTTTTATTAAAACTGAAAAAGGAGAACGAAGTAGGTTAAACGAGAAACGTTTATATAAAAAGGCCGTTTCAGCAATGAAGCAATCTGGAAACTTATGGTTGCCCGAAATTGTTACAGAGGTACCCTACAGTCAGTTTGTAAAAGAAGATAAGTCTGATTTAAAATTAATCGCTCATTGTTTCGAAGAAAAAAAGAAAGAGCTTACTGGAGAAGAATCAGCTCGCTCAGTTACAATAATGATCGGCCCAGAGGGGGATTTCTCAACAAATGAAATAAGTTTGGCGAACGAATACAATTTTCAACCAACTTCATTAGGTTTGTCTCGATTAAGAACAGAAACTGCAGCAGTGGTTGCATGTACTTTATTGAATCATTTTAACGTTACATTATCAAAATAGATGAAAGGGAAGTTATTCATTTTTGGGATGTTAGTTTTTGGTATTTGTAGTTCATTTACTCAAAGGCACTCGTTTCAAATAGCAAAAGTAAAATACAGTGGAGGTGGAGATTGGTATGCAAACCGAACAGCATTACCGAATCTAATCCAATTTTGTAACCAACAATTACAAACCAATATCGACCCTCAAGATCAAGTCGTTGAATTAACAAGCTCTGACCTTTACAATTACCCATTTATATACTTAACTGGGCATGGGAATGTTGTTTTTTCGGATAAAGAAGTTGACAATCTTCGTAAATATTTGGAAGCAGGTGGCTTTTTGCATATTGACGATAATTACGGCTTGGAGAAATACATTAGGCCACAAATGAAAAAAGTTTTTCCTGAGTTAGATTTTGTTGAATTGCCATTTACGCATCCGATTTATAAACAGAAATATGATTTCCCCAATGGACTTCCAAAGATTCATGAACATGATGGCAAGCCAGCTAGAGGTTATGGCATTATTCATAAAGGTCGCTTAGTGTGTTTTTTCGATGTTGAATGTGATTTAGGGAATGGTTGGGAAGACGCTGGAGTTTACAACGATTCAGAAGAAACTCGGATCAAGGCACTAAAAATGGGAGCAAATTTGATTCAGTACGCTTTAACGAATTGATGCCTAGCATTAAAAATTTACTATTTGTTATTAACCCAATTTCGGGTGGAAAATCAAAAGAAGATGTCACAAAACAAATTGACCGATATCTTGATTTAAAAAAATTTTCATACTCTATTTATTGGTGGGAAGAAGTAGAAGGTCTTAAAGCAGTTGTCCAGCCATTCATTAATGAAAAGGGATATGCTATTGTTGCGGTAGGGGGCGATGGGACAATCAATAGTATTGCATCTTATTTAGTTAATTCAGAAACCCGTCTAGCCGTGGTGCCTATGGGGAGCGGTAATGGACTTGCTCGAGAGCTGAATATTTCTCGAAATACTGTTAAAGCTTTACAGAGTTTAAATACGCACGTAGATCAAAAAATTGATTTTGGTTTTATTAACAATGACGTATTTATAAATGTCGCAGGGATTGGTTTTGACGCATTAGTTTCTCATTCTTTTGCAGCAATTGAGAAACGAGGTTTTTGGTCGTACGCTAAGGCTGTAATAGGTGACTTTGGTAAAACTAGTGATCTCCAATTCTCATTTAGTTACGATGGACATACTGTCGTGAAAAACGCGTTTATGCTGAGTATTGCTAATGGAACTCAATGGGGAAGTAATTTCTACGTTTCTCCAAATGCTTCATATAGTGATGGTTTGTTGGATTTTGTGTTTGTACGTAAACCAAAACTTATTCAAGTGCCTTGGTTTTTAATATGTTTGTATTTACGAAAGAACCATTCCCATATTGAAATTATTCAAGCGAAAGAAGCAAGAATAGGATTACCCAAAAGCTTATTTTATCATGTAGATGGTGAGCCGAAATATGAGATATCTGAGGCCAACATATCAATTAAAAAACATGGAGTCAAACTGTTAGCGCCAAAATGATTAAACAAGATACGGGTATAAAGGTGGTCTTGCTACTGACAGTAATCTGTTCAATTGGTGTTTTCTATCCTAAAAGAAATGTTGAAGGTTTAGGTGATGTGATGCTGAAGTGTTTTTTTCGATCGTCAAGTACCCAGTTTGCAGCGGGATATTCAGATGAGGGCTTTTTGTCGGTTGAAATTGGAATGATGGAAAATGATGTAATTCGTATTCTAGGTGAACCTCTAAATAAATATTCACGAGATTCTGGCTTAGTCTCCTATGAGTACTCAAACTCCCCAAGATTTACACATTATCACTTAAGGCAAATACATTTCACAGATGGCAATGTTTCTGAGATAGTTTCTTTCTATTATTTAGACTAACCTGTGGTCATAGTTTTACAACCGGATAATTAGGCATAGACAAATCAAAAATCAAAAAATCATAAATCTGAAATCAAACTTCCCCCTTCTACGGTATCCATTTATCCTTACCGAAATCAGGCTTTCGCTTTTCAAGAAAAGCGTTACGTCCTTCTTTCGCTTCATCGGTCATATAAGCAAGACGGGTTGCTTCGCCGGCAAACACCTGTTGACCCACCATTCCGTCGTCTGTTAGGTTCATAGCAAATTTCAACATTTTAATGCTCGTGGGTGATTTTTCAAGAATCTCTTGAGCCCATTGATAGGCAGTGTCCTCTAACTCTTCGTGTGGAACAACCGCGTTAACCATACCCATTTCGAAGGCTTCTTGAGCGGAGTAGTTTCTGCCTAAAAAGAAAATTTCACGAGCTTTTTTCTGTCCAACCATTTTGGCTAAATATGCCGAACCATAACCACCGTCAAAGCTCGTCACGTCTGCATCTGTTTGTTTAAAAATAGCATGTTCTTTACTTGCCAACGTCATATCGCAAACCACATGTAAACTGTGCCCGCCTCCAACAGCCCAACCCGGAACAACGGCAATAACAACTTTTGGCATAAAACGAATGAGTCTTTGTACATCCAATATATTTAGTCTATGGTAATTGTCTTCGCCAACATAACCTTGATGACCTCGAGCTTTTTGATCTCCACCACTACAAAATGAATAAACGCCATCTTTAGTGCTTGGACCTTCTGCTGATAATAGGACAACTCCAATGCTCGTATCTTCTTGTGCGTTGTGAAAAGCATCAAGTAATTCACTGGTTGTTTTGGGCCTAAATGCATTCCGAACATTTGGACGATTAAATGCGATACGGGCAACACCATCAGATTTTTTGTAGGTGATGTCTTCATATTCTTTGACTGTAATCCAGTTTTTACTCATGTGAATTAATGTTTGGGCAAATGTAGAAGTCAATTGACAATTATCAATTGAGAATTCACAATTCCTTTTTCAACCTTCTTAGATTATATACAGTCAAGTGCATCATGTAGATTTAATCAAGTTTCAGTCATTGAGGTTCTTCTGAGTTTCTTCGCTTGCTCCTATCGTCGCAATCTCTGAAAGACGTCATGCTAGGTAATTTCTCCATCACACCTTCTTGCTGTCAGCTAGTCTATCCCCTCATACGAACGAGAGACGAACTTCGACCTTCATATTTCAAACTTCTCACTTCAGCCCTCTGCCTTCGTCCAAAATATCTTCCACATTCGCACGTATCTTCACACATAAATCGTCTAACGGTAAGTCGTTATCGTCGGTGCCAAAAGGGTCTTCAATTTCTTCGGCTAATAGTTCCATGCTAACCAAAACGTAAAAAATGAAAACGGAAATTAAGATGGTGCCATATTGAAACGTAGAAACAAAGCCAATCGGCAGTGTAACTACATAAATAAAAATAAACTTTTTAAGAAAGATGCTGTAGGAAAACGGCATCGGGGTGTTGAGAATTCGCTCACAAGCACCTGTAATGTTTGAAAAGTTATTTAAGTTGGTGTCGATTGTTAGGTATTCATATTCGGTGATTTCATTTTTCTGACGCATCTCACGAAGCCTTTCATACATCTGTTTTGCAATAAAACTGGGTTTGTGAGATGCTTTTTTGAACGCTTCAAAAGTTGGATTATCCATAGTATGGATCAAGTCTTCATCTTCTTGACGTAAGTGCCATTTTACAACACTGGCATAGTCCGCAATCATTCGTCTGAAAAAAAGTTTGTTTTGTTTACTTCCGTTTGATACAGATATTTTCATTGCAAGGCTGCGCGTATCATTCACCATCTCACCCCACTTTTTGCGACCTTCCCACCAACGGTCGTATGCTGTATTGGTTCTGAAAACGAGCAAAAGAGACAATACAAATCCAATTAACGAGTATACAGCAATGGCGTCTTTGAATATGTGAAGGTCTTCAAGGTAGGTGAGCTCAACGTATGTTAAACCATATGTAAAAAGCGCTAAAATGACCATTTCTGGAAAAAGCACACGCAGTGTATCACCTTTTGCAAATTTGAAGATATGTCGAAACCAAATTTTGGGATTGTATTTAATCATGGAGGGCAAAAATAATGTAAGTGTTGATACCGAATCAAGAAATCGACCGAACGCGTTATCTTTGAGCCAATGAGGATTAGTTTGGTAGTTGGTTTGATGGTTTTAGTGATTTCAGCGTCAGCGCAAACATCTTATGACTTCCCTAAAATTTTTTCTGACCCATTAACCATTAATTGGCAACAGTTCGATGAACCAACGATGGAATATATTAAACGTAACAATATTCGATATGTGATACGTCAAAACAGCAATTCCAACTATCAAGAATCGTCGTTTAAGATTGCATATTATTTTGACAGTATAGGTCGGATTGATTCTGTCAAACATTATACAAACTCAGGGAGTAAAGAAAACCAATTTAGGTTGGCATATTTTTATACCTACAATTTAAGTGGTAAAATGAGTTCCAGAATGTCTAAGCTTAACTTGGGAAATAATCCAATTTTGTTTAAAGAAGAGTTGACGTACGATAAGCAAGGGAGAGTCTCAGAAATGATCAGTTCGGGCGGTGTTCTAGTCGATAATCATTTACTTTTAAAACCGAACTACACCATTGCCTATGACACAACCATTAGAAGTATGGTTCGGTATAAAGTGCAATATCCAGAGAAATTAGTTGCTGCAAAAAACAAAGGTTCAGTTTCTAATTCTGCAAAAAAACAACCGTATTATTATTGGTATGAGAATAACGAATTAGTGTTAAAAGGAACTGATTCTAGTTCCAGTTACGTTGATGTGAAGACGTCTAACATGGGGTATGAAGTGAGCTGTTTTAGAATGGAAGGCACTAATATCCAGTTGCTTGCAAAAAACGAATACGATGTAAATTGGCATGTTCGGACCAAAACGTTAGTCACGATTGATTCTGGGAATACGGTTAATAAGTTGATTGAGGAAAATCGATACGATAATCAAAATCGTATTGTGTTAAAAATTGCTTATCCATTATTCGGAGATGCCACACCTGCCTCAACTACCTATTTTAGAAATAAAGGAACCGGTCATTTAATCAAAGAAAGTGTTTACAAAAAAGGTTTTGTAACTAAAGGAGCGATTCAAAATATGCCATTGCCACCTAAAGAATATACGTATACCTATTTCAAGGTGATTCCGAAATAGAAAAGTGGTGGTGATTTTATGTAGTGCATGGAATAGTGTCTTAAACTTTTTTTAGTAATGCTAGTCATGTCAAAAGATGAAATCGGTTAAGGCAAACCTTATAGACAGAAACCTTCTTATAACAAGTTGGCTGTATTTAAATCTCGACTTTGGAAGTGAAACGCAGTTGTAAATTTTCAACTAACAATTCTCAATTTTTAATTATTATCAATTCAATAGCTCATCTCAACAATCTTCTCAACGTCGTCAGGAGTGACTTTTTTATGTTCTCCTAAGGCCACCCAACCACGATTTATCAAGCTCGTTTTGATTCGTTTCGCCGTTCCTTCAAATTGTGAGGTGTAATCCGACAAGCGTGTTCCAATTTCCATAGATTGGAAAAATTCTTCAGATTTCTTAATAGCGGCCTCGGCTTTTTGTTCCATAGTCCCTTCAGTGATATTCCAAACACGCTGGGCATACTGTGCTAGTTTTTCCTTTTTCGTTTCGATGTTGTAGCGGTAATGACTTGGAGCAATGACCGCTAAGGTTCGTGCATGATCAATACCATATTGCGCCGTTAATTCGTGTCCAATGGCATGAATCGCCCAATCCGTAGGAACACCTTTTTGTATTAAACCATTCAACGCCATGGTACAGCACCACATAAAGTTTGCAGCAGTTGTGTAGTCACTTGGATTCGCAATAATTTTAGGAGCGGTTTCAATTAGACTCACCATAATACTCTCTGCAATTCGATCTTGTAAATCAGCGCCAACTGGATACGTCATATATTGTTCCATAACGTGGGTAAAAGCATCTGTAACACCATTGGCTAACTGTCGTTTTGGAATTGTTGCAACCACTGTTGGATCCAACACTGAGAATTGTGGGAATAATCCTGGTCCACCCATACCCAATTTTTCTCCAATAGATTTTCTCGACACAACTGCGCCGCTGTTCATTTCACTGCCAGTTGCAGGCAACGTTAAAACGGTTCCGAATGGCATGCCAACTTCAGTTCTAATTCCATTTGCCAAAATGTCCCATGGCTCTTCACCTTCGTAAAGTGCAGCCGACGATAAGAATTTGGTTCCGTCGATAACAGAACCACCTCCCACCGCCAATAAGTAGGTTATTTTTTCTGATTTTATAACATTTAATGCTTCCAGTAAAATATCATATTCTGGATTTGCAGGAATTCCGCCAAACTCAATCCATGTGTGATTTTTTAATGCAGTTTCTACCTGATTGTAAATTCCATTTTTTTTGATGCTGCCACCACCATACAGGAGTAACACTTTTTCATTTTTAGGAATTTCACTTGCGATTTTAGCAATTTCACCTTTGCCAAAAAGTATTTTAACTGGATTTTTTAATTCAAAATTTAACATGATATCGAAACAGTATAGAAGGTATTAGGTTTTGTTTTTTTAAAAATTAATGCCTCATTTGATTGCAAGTTTAATCATATTACTATCATAAAACTCATTTTTTAGGGAAGATTACTTTTTCTCTTAATGATGAATTTTTTCAGTAATTACAACGTTCTACAGTGTTTAAGATCCACTACTTTGGAAATAGAAATTTATTGGCGATGAAAATTGTGCTTGTTTTTTTCGAATCATTGGAACGTATATTTGCACCGTTGAAAATAAGAAAATTACATAGCGCAAAAACAAGCACCAAGCTTTTGGTTCGGAGATAATCTGAAATAATAATATTTTAAATCCCGAGCTTCGATCTCGGGATTTTTTTTGCTTAAAATTTTAAAACAATGAAAACACGTTTCACATATTTAGAAAATTGTCAAATCAATGCCGTGCCGTTGGTACTATTTTCTCATAAGGAACCATAAGTGATTATTATACAATAAATAAGCGCCCGGTTTCTTCTGAGAATCCGGGCTTTTTTTTAAAAAAAATGAATAAAACAAAAATTAATTAACCGTCTGTCGACTTTGCTCAAATGCTGTTGACAGACACATTTGACAAAGAAAATGACACAACAAGAAATTGATTGGATAAAAAGCTGTTTACCTGAACAGATGATTTATCCATATTTTAAAGACAAATATGTTCTGGATTTAATCCGCCATTCATACTCCGAAAAAGTAAGTATTGCTGAATTAAAGCAGTCAAAATTTAACAGATATCTTAACAAACCGATTGTTAAAAGATGGCTATCAACCTGTGGTTCTGGAGAAATCGATTTAGAAAAACAAGATCATGTATGGGTTGAAAATACTCGATTTATGAGGTTGAGTATTGGTGAGTGGGGAGAGGATCAACGTTGGAAAAAAGGAAACTACCATCAAGTTAGCAGACCAGAATTAAATCTAGTCTTACAAGTGAATTTTGATTCATCGCATGACTTGAAATTCTATCAAAACATTGGTAAAGAAAATCGCTTCCTTTTTGGCAACTCGTATCATCCTGAAAATGAAAAGTTAAATACTCTCGGTTGGTTGCGATTGGATATTGATTTAGACAATGGTGAAGCGTTAATCGAAGAGGTACAATCAGACTGGGTTAAAGATGTTTCTGAATATGAAGTAAAACTTAACACTAAACCATTCGACCCAAATTGCTCTTGTTTAGCCTGCGAGAAACCACATGCAGTAAGACATTATGTGGAGTTTTTTAATCAGTACAAGCGCATCTGGGATGAGTTAATTCTTTCAGCCGGATTGTGGTTCTTGGTAAATCAGTTGGGAGTGACAAATGTTTGGTACCACTCGTTTGGTTCGAGCAAACATTACAAAATGATGCCACATTACAGTCTACCGCCGAAGTCTATTTATAGCAAATTGCCCAAGAAGTTTGGGTTTAACAAAGTGGAAGAAGTTCCAGGTTTATTTAAAAAGTGCAATGCATTGAAAAAGTTAGTCCGAAAAGGGGCTGGAATGCACTTGTTTCAATTAAAATTTTAATAAAGTGAAATGAAACAGATAAAATTAAAAGGAAATCAACTTAGAAAAATTGGAATAAAAACTCCAAAGGCAGTAAGCTTGGTTTTACATATTTCAAAAACAGCGTATAAACATAAAACGAACAAAGAATTGATTCAAAAGGTGAGGGCTGTGATCGAAGATTTGGAAGCCTATCGTACAGATGAGGTATTTGGTAAATTGGTCGAAGAAATTAAACCTAGTCGAGAACCTGAATCCGATTTTGCTGAAAAAAGCAAACCTTTTAGAGTGTTTGGTGAAGAGAATATTTCTGAACCAGCAAAACATCAAATGTATTCGGCCATGAAGTTGCCAATCACAGTTGACGGAGCAATTATGCCTGATGCCCACTACGGTTATGGCCTACCAATTGGAGGCGTATTAGCAACAAATAATGCGGTAATTCCTTATGGCGTTGGTATGGATATCGGATGTAGAATGTGTCTGAGTATTTATCGAGATGGACCAGAGATGATTTATCAACGTCGAGATGAGTTGAAATCAATACTTCAAACCCATACACGATTCGGACTCAAAGAACGATTCGATCGTCCTGGTGAAGCTGAGGTGTTAGAAGATCCACTATTTGGTGAAATCAAAATGCTAAAGCGACTACAAATGACAGCCTATCAACAACTTGGTTCGTCAGGAGGAGGGAATCACTTTGTGGAGTTTGGTGTGGTAACCTTAAAAACGGATTCTGTAGAACTTGGATTAAAAGCGGGGGAGTACACTGCGCTATTGTCGCATTCAGGGTCTAGAGGGTTAGGAGCAAACATAGCGATGCACTATACCAAACTGGCAAAGTCTCAAAGTCACCTACCTAAGAATGTTCAACATCTTGCTTGGCTGGATTTAAATAGTCAAGATGGACAAGAATATTGGATGGCTATGAACTTAGCAGGCGATTATGCTTCTGCATGTCACCATGATATTCATCGCAGAATATCAAAAGCACTCAAAATTCAAGCAAAAAATGTGGTTGAGAATCATCACAATTTTGCGTGGAAGGAGTTGATGCCTGATGGAAGGGAAGCAATTGTTCACAGAAAAGGAGCAACCCCAGCGGGTAAAGATATTCTTGGTGTAATTCCAGGGTCGATGACAAAAAATGGGTACATCGTAAAAGGCTTGGGAAATCAAGAATCGATTAACTCAGCGTCTCATGGAGCTGGAAGAATTATGAGCAGGAGGGCAGCAAAGCAGTCAACTACTCGAAGTGCGATGATGAAGGAGCTTAAGGAGTTTGGCGTAGAACTGATTGGTGGAGGTTTGGACGAGTCGCCAATGGCTTATAAGGATATTGACGAAGTTATGGCTCATCAAAAAGACCTAGTTCAGGTTTTAGGGAGTTTTACTCCAAAGATTGTGCGTATGGCACACGATTAATAATATGTACTGTAGCAAGTCTGGCTGTAGCAAGTCTGACTGTAGCAAGTCTGACTGTAGCAAGTCTGACTGTAGCAAGTCTTAGACTTGCTACAGCTTCCTTACATATTCCTTCTATACTGACCGCCAACATTAAACAAAGCGTCTGTAATTTGCCCAAGTGAACAGAATTTACAGGCTTCCATCAACGCATCAAATACATTACCATTGGTCAACGCAACTTCTTGAACCTTAGCTAATTGTGCTTCAGTTTCATCCGAATTTCTAGCGTGAAGTTCTTGCAATGTATTAATTTGAAATTGTTTTTCATCTTCGGTGGCTCGGATCACTTCTTTTGGAAGTATCGTCGGAGAGCCTTTGCTACTTAAGAAAGTGTTAACTCCAATAATTGGGAATTCTCCAGTGTGTTTTAAGGTTTCGTAATACAGACTTTCTTCTTGAATTTTTGAACGTTGATACATCGTTTCCATGGCTCCTAAAACACCACCACGATCTGTAATTTTATCAAATTCTAACAACACTGCTTCCTCAACTAAATCGGTTAATTCTTCAATGATGAATGAGCCTTGAAGTGGATTTTCATTTTTAGCTAACCCAAGTTCTCTATTGATAATTAATTGGATAGCAACCGCTCGCCTCACACTTTCTTCTGTTGGAGTAGTAATTGCCTCATCGTATGCATTTGTATGTAAACTATTACAATTATCGTAAATGGCGTAAAGTGCTTGAAGCGTTGTGCGAATGTCGTTAAAGTCAATTTCTTGAGCATGCAAGCTTCTACCACTCGTTTGAATATGGTATTTTAGCATCTGACTACGTTCATCAGCACCATATTTTAATTTCATCGCTTTTGCCCAAATTCTTCGTGCAACTCTGCCAATTACCGCGTATTCTGGGTCAATACCATTTGAGAAAAAGAACGATAAGTTTGGACCGAAATGATTGATGTCCATTCCACGACTTAAATAATACTCAACATATGTGAACCCATTCGCTAGTGTAAAAGCAAGTTGCGAAATTGGATTAGCTCCTGCTTCCGCAATATGGTATCCTGAAATAGAAACCGAATAAAAGTTACGAACTTTGTTTTGGATAAAATACTCCTGCACGTCACCCATTAATCTCAACGCAAACTCCGTTGAAAAAATACAAGTATTTTGTGCTTGGTCTTCTTTTAATATATCTGCTTGTACAGTACCTCTAACCTGACTTAAAGTGTCAAATTTGATTTTGGTATAAACATCTTCTGGAAGCACTTTGTCGCCAGTAAGTCCAAGCAACATAAGGCCTAAACCATCATTTCCTTCTGGTAGTTCACCGTTATAAGTAGGTTGCTTTGTTCCTTTATTGGCAAAGTATGCATCGATTTTTTTCCTAGTTTCTTCCTCAAGGCCATTTTCCTTAATGTACAACTCACATTGTTGGTCAATTGCGGCATTCATGAAAAAACCTAATAACATTGGTGCCGGACCATTGATAGTCATTGAAACCGAAGTCATTTGGTGTGCTAAGTTAAAACCAGAATAAAGTTTTTTAGCATCATCCAAGCAACAAATGCTAACACCTGCATTACCAATTTTTCCGTAGATGTCAGGACGGTAATCAGGGTCATTTCCGTAAAGAGTTACCGAGTCAAATGCCGTACTTAATCGCTTTGCTGGCATACTGCTGCTTAAGTAATGAAAACGTTTGTTGGTACGTTCTGGTCCACCTTCTCCTGCAAACATCCGCGTTGGGTCTTCTCCTTGGCGCTTAAAAGGGTAAATTCCAGCGGTATATGGGAATTTTCCAGGAACATTTTCTTGCAAGTTCCATTGTAATACATCACCCCATGCCTCGAATTTCGGAAGGGAAACTTTGCTTATTTTTTGATGTGATAATGAAGTTGTCTTTGTCTCAACTCGTATTTCCTTATTTCGAACTAAATAAGTGTAAATGTCATTTGCGTAGGACTCCTTTACACTGTCCCATTCATCTAAAACTACTTGAAGTTTTGGATCAAAATCTAACGCAACTTTTGAGTACGTTTCTTCCAAATCTTTGATAAGTCGATCAGCGTCATTGGCGCCAATTTCTGTTATCGTTGCTATCGTTTTTCGAAGTCCGAAAAGCTTTTGAGCTATAGCTGATTGTGTCCGAGCCCACTTATCGTAATTTCGGTTATTATCAGCTATCTCAGATAAGTAACGAACTCGTTTTGGAGGAATGATGTATATTTTCTCAGATAAGTCTTGTTCCAAACCATATCCTGTATCAAAGCTGGAACCTGCTTTTTCATTAATCGTTTTTATAAGTGTCCCATAAAGAGAATTGACGCCAGGGTCGTTGAATTGACTGGCAATAGTTCCGAAAACAGGCATTGTTTCTGGATCTTGATCAAACAACTTATGGTTGCGTTGGAACTGTTTTTTTACATCACGTAATGCATCCAATGCGCCGCGTTTGTCAAATTTATTTATCGCAATAACATCCGCAAAGTCTAACATATCAATTTTTTCCAATTGAGTTGCAGCACCGTATTCAGGTGTCATTACGTATAAACTAACGTCACTATGGTCGGTTATTTCCGTATCACTTTGACCAATTCCAGAAGTTTCTAAAATGATTAGGTCATACCCAGCTACCTTGAGAATATCCTTGGCAGTATCAATATGAGCAGATAGAGCCAAATTAGCTTGACGAGTTGCAAGAGAGCGCATATATACTCTGTCGTTACGAATACTGTTCATTCGTATTCGGTCACCCAACAAAGCTCCTCCTGTTTTACGTTTGCTTGGGTCGACTGAAATAATAGCTATCGTTTTGTCTTCAAAGTCCGTAAGGAATCGTCTCACCAATTCATCGACCAGGCTACTTTTTCCAGCTCCACCAGTTCCCGTGATACCTAGAACAGGTGTGCTTATTTGCTTGGCTTCATTTTTAATCGAAGTTAAAAGATCTTTGTTTTCCTCAGGGAAATTTTCAGCGGCTGATATTACTTTAGCAATAGACATTTTATCGCCTTTTCTAAAGGTTTCAACTTCTCCATTTAGGTTTAACCCAGTAGGGAAGTCGGATTGCATTATCAAGTCGTTAATCATTCCTTGCAAACCCATAGATCTGCCATCGTCCGGATGATAAATACGCGTAATACCATATTCTTGAAGATCTGCAATTTCAGACGGCAGTATTGTTCCACCTCCGCCGCCAAAGAGTTTTATGTGTCCAGCACCTTTCTCTTTTAGCAGATCATGCATGTACTTAAAGTACTCATTGTGTCCACCTTGGTAACTGGTCATTGCGATTGCGTTGGCATCTTCTTGAATTGCTGTGTTTACTACTTCTTCAGCGCTTCGGTCGTGTCCCAAATGAATTACCTCACATCCAGTTGCCTGGATAATTCGGCGCATTACGTTTATCGCAGCATCGTGGCCATCAAATAGTGAGGCAGCTGTAACAATTCGGACTTTATTTTTTGGAGTATATGGTGACTGATCGATCATAGGAATAATGAGTTGGGCAAAGATATTCTTTTCGACAATCTATGACAAAAAAAGGCCCCCTTGTTCAGGAGGCCTCTTTAGCTCTTAACGTGAGCATGGTTACGTAATTTAATTGTAGTTACTCAGCGTTTAGGGCTAGAATAACAGTAGTGCAAATAATTTTCAAGTAGTAAGTAATAAGTAGTGTAGTATAGTATTTATCAAATTTCGTTACTCCTTAAGAGCAATAGGTTAATTGCAAGCGGTGTGCCAGGAAGTTGGTTTGTTGACTAGTATGTGTGTTAATGTATTGATATATAATTTGTTAGGTTGTTTTGTCGAACGGGTTTTATAGCAATTAAAAAATCCCATATAGAGCCATTATGGGAATATGTGTTCAAAATGAGACTTATTCTCGTATTTTAATTATTGTTTAGATTTGAGTGCATGTGATTTGGAAATAAGTCTAGTGATGTTTGAAAATATTGTGGTGTTAAATAAAGTGTGGGGTGTTGAATTTTTTGAGACTAATCTTCTTCTAAATTTTGAACGTAAAGTTGTGACAATAAAAAAGACCGCCTAGTTGGGGCGGTCTTTCGAGCTCATATGGAGCATTGATTAGTAATTCGAGTTAGTTTTTCTTAACCCTCACGGGTGAAGTGTAATAGTAGTACAAATAGTAAAAACAGAATTTTAAATAATTTTCAAGTAGTAAGTAATAAGTAGTGTAGTATTTATCAAATTTCGTTACTCCTTAAGAGCAATATGTTAATTGCAAGCGATATGCCAGGAAGTTGGTTTGTTGACTAGTATGTGTGTTAATGTATTGATATATAATTTGTTAGGTTGTTTTGTCGAGCGGGTTTTATAGCAATTAAAAAACCCCACATAGAACCATTATGGGAATATGTATTCAAAATGAGACTTATTCTCGTATTTTAATTATTGTTTAGATTTGAGTGAATGTGGTTTGGAAATAAGTCTAGTGATGGTTGAAAATATTGTGGTGTTAAATAAAGAGTAGGGTATTGAATTATTTGCGAGTGTTCTTCTGCTAATTTTTGTACTGAAAGTTGTGACAATAAAAAAGACCGCCTAGTTGGGGCGGTCTTTCTAGCTCATTCGGAGCATGGATTAGTAATTTGAGTTAGTTTTTCTTTACCCTCACGGGCGAAGTGGAATAGTAGTACAAATAGTAAAAACAGAATTTTAAATAATTTTCAAGTAGTAAGTAATAAGTAATGTAGTATAGTATTTATCAAATTTCGTTACTCCATATGAGCGATACATAAATTGCAATTGGTGTGCCATAAACAATGATAATCGTGTAAATGGGGGATGTAATAGATTGTTTAATAGTGTTTTACGTTAAATTTCACTTTAAGTATGTAGCCCGTGTGGCAATCTCTAAAAGTTCCAAAAAGGGACAAAATAATCAAAACGAGACAAATTCTCTATTTGTGTTGTGCTTGAACAATTAATCGTTAATTGGTTTGTATAAATTCTGCAATAAGTGATGAATCAAGTGTTTTCATTACATTGGAACCATCAATCTTTTTTTGCACCTTTGCTCAATGTACATAATGAAGGGCCTTTTGGGCTTATTGTCACTGGTTGCAATTGCCTTTGTGTTTTCAGGAAATCGAAGATCCATTAACTGGCGTTTAGTAATAACAGGTGTTGGGCTGCAACTTCTTTTAGCGGTTCTTATATTTAAAGTCCCTGGAGTTGAGCGTGTTTTTGAATTTTTTGCAGCATCATTTACAAAATTATTGTCGTTCACAGATAAAGGGGCAGAATTCATCTTTGGTGTTTGGCCGGATATGGCTGAGATATTCGCAACAAAAAACGTTGATGGTCAATTTGTTAAAGTTGAACACACCATTGGATATGTTTTTGCTTTTAAGGTGCTTCCTACAATCGTATTCTTTTCTGCGTTAACCTCATTGCTATATTATTTAGGCATACTTCAGAAAATAGTTTATGGGTTTGCCTGGGTGCTAAGCAAAACAATGCGCATGTCTGGTGCAGAAAGCCTGGCTGCAGCAGCTAATGTGTTTGTTGGACAAACTGAGGCTCCTTTGGTTGTAAAGCCTTACATTAAAAACATGACGAAGTCCGAAATTCTCTGCTTAATGACTGGTGGCATGGCTACAATCGCAGGCGGTGTTTTTGCCGCGTTTATAGGTATGCTGGGTGGTGACAGTGTAGAGCTTCAACAAGTTTTTGCTAAACATTTGTTGACAGCATCGGTTTTATCGGCACCTGCTGCTATCGTTTTTTCAAAAATTCTTTTACCAGAAACACAAAAGGTTGAAAAAGATCTAAAAATTGATAAAACTAAAATTGGCTCAGGTCCACTTGAAGCAATATCAAATGGAACAACAGAAGGGATTAAACTAGCGGTTAATGTTGCAGGAATGATACTGGTTTTTCTAGCTTTTATTGCCATGATAAATTATGTGCTTTCTGATGTAATTGGTCAATACACTGGTTTGAATAGCTGGGTTAATGAAATTAGCGAGGGCACATACAAGGTCTTTAAACTCGAAATGATACTTGGATATTTATTTTCACCAGTTGCGTGGTTAATTGGAGTTCCATGGAATGATACCTTGTTGGCAGGGCAATTATTAGGCGAGAAAACGGTGATTAACGAGTTTATTGCGTACATCTCATTGAGTGATTTCAATGGGAAAAATCTTTTTCATCATAATAGAACGGTGGTGATTATGACATATGCATTATGTGGATTTTCAAATTTTGCATCCATTGGAATTCAAATTGGGGGAATTGGAACTATTGCACCAAATCAACGACCAACTCTGGCTCGTTTGGGTATGAGGGCACTATTAGGAGGAACACTCGCATGCCTAATGACGGCAGCAGTAGCAGGTATGTTTTATTCATAATTTGATGAATAGAGGTTTCGCATATGGGGATGGTTTTTTCGAAACTGTCAGAATCGTCGATAATATGATTCCTTTGTTAAGGTATCATTTACACAGAGCTAAAAAAACTGCGAAATTTTTGGAGTTACGATGGCCTAATTCCTGGGACTACTCATTCTTTAGCGAGTTGATATTAAAAAATAGGAGCGAGGACGAAAACGTTGCTCGACTTGATTTCTATAGACATGATGGAGGCTTATACACGCCAGAATCTGATAAAATTGATTACTCTGTGTCTTTTAGAAAAGTTAGCGACTTGTCAACCACAAATTTTTTACTCGACGGTAATTGGTGGGGAAATTTAAAATCTCAAAAAAAAATACCAACGTATGTTTTACAATCTTGGCAGAAACCTTGTACACCATTATCGTGTATTAAGTCAACATCAGCATTGTTTTACGTTAAAGCTGCTTTGATTGCTAAAAGGAATTCAGATTTACAAAATATCATTTTATTGAATGAGCATGGCCGAATATGTGAAGGCTTAAGCCAAAACGTTTTTTACCTTAAAGACAATCAGTGGTATGGAATTCCATTAACCGAAGGGCCAATTGACGGCGTTTATTCATCGTATTTTAAATCCTTTGTGGACGTAATAGAAACACCAACTACATTAAAAGCATTAGAGTCTGCCGATTTCATTGTTTTAACAAATGCGGTAAAGGGATTAGTCTCGATTTCTTTAGTGCGATAATATTTTTGCCATCTCAATGAGCCTTGGTTCTATATTCTTCGATTTGCCAATGGCTTCTATAAAGTCTGTATGAACGACTTCTCCAGCAACAATTCCAACTGCTTTCGAATTTATTCCGTTTAATAGTCCTACAACGGCTTCGTAGCCCAACTGGCTTGCAAGAACTCGATCTCTTGCTGTTGGACTTCCACCTCTCTGAATGTGCCCTAATATTGTTGTTCTCACATCTAGGTCTGGAAACTCTTTTTCTAATTGTTCTTGAATCGCTAAAGCACCACCTTGTCGGTCTCCCTCTGCAACAACAACAATCGAGAATGACTTATTCCGTCTAGAAGCATTCTTGAAATGAGAAAGCAATAGTTCCATTTCGTTCGTGTCTTCGGGAATAAATATGGCTTCAGCACCTCCAGAAATTCCCACTGCCATTGCAATGAAACCAGAATCACGACCCATCACTTCAACCATAAACACACGGTTATGACTTCCGGCCGTATCTCTAATCTTGTCGATTGCGTCAACTGCCGTGTTGATAGCAGTGTCGTAACCAATGGTAAAGTCAGTGCCGAATAAATCATTGTCAATGGTTCCAGGTATCCCCATAGTGGGTATTTGGTGTTCTTCATACAGTTTCATCGCTCCTGTATAAGAACCATTTCCACCGATACAAACTAAGCCATCTATTTTTCTTTTCCGCAGATTATTAGCTGCTTTTGTTCTTCCTTCTACAGACCTAAATTCTTCGCACCTAGCGGTTTTTAGCATTGTTCCGCCTAATTGAATAATGTTTGCAACCGACCGTGTTTTTAACTCAATGAAATCATTGTCAATCATCCCTTGGTATCCTCTTCGAATCCCAACGACTTCGATTCCGTGGTAAGTAGCTGTTCTTACAACGGCTCTGATTCCAGCATTCATTCCTGGGGCATCACCTCCAGAGGTGAAAACTCCTATTCGTTTTATGTTATTATTCACGATACAAATAAGCAAAAAAAAGGTCGATGATTGCTCATCGACCTTCTTATAAATAAAATTTTTATTTATTGATCTTCAACAAGAACTTCAACAGCCATTGTGTTGTCAAGACCAATTGAGTTAATTTTAATTAATGCAAATTTACCATTAGCACTTACTGGATTTACAAAAACAATATCTCCTGATTTGATTTCAGCATATTGTGTTGTTGCTTCCGAGCTATTGTATTCTGCAAGTAATTCTTTAGAATCAGTCATTGATCCAAATTGTCCAACAGTAATATTCGTTACTCTAATTTCAGTTTTGTTACGAGTTGTCCAATCTGAAGTTGTAAGTAAAGCATCAACATCATCAGAACTTGGAGCACCTAAGTAAGAAGATCCATTGTCATCAACAACATAAATCAAATCCATCATTTCAGAATTAGTTCTAGCTGCAGCAAGTAAGTTTACTGACATATCTTCCATGTTTAATGTAGAACCAACACTAGCAGCTTTTTGATTTCCTAAAGTGATGTCGATTTTTCTTACAGCCTTCGGAGCTGAAGTTCTATTTAACGTGATAGATTTCGTTGTAGAATTACCATCTTTATCTGCGATAGTAAAGTTCCAAGTTTCAGTTCCAGGTTTGTTTTCAACTGTGTTTGTGAAATCAATTGTGAACGTTTTTTCACCAAAAGTTGTGTCGCAAAGAGTACAGTTTAATGGAGCTACCTCTGTTCCACCATCGTAACTAACCGTTACCTTTAAAGTTTCAATTTTACTTTCGTGACTAGCACTTAAACCAACTGTAAAGTCTGAACCTGCAACGATATCCCCGTCGCCAGATACATAACCTGCTCCAGCTAAGAAGTTTAATTGAGGTTTTGTAGGTTCAACTGTTTCATCTGGATTACATGCAGTAAATGTCACCGAACCAAATGCAACTAAAGCTAATAATAATTTGAATTTAACGTTTTTCATTATTTAATGTCTATAAGTTTTGCGCAAAGATACATTACAGAAAAGAAAAATTTATGTAATTGCTCAAACTTACTTATTTATTACATGTTTCAATGGATTTAGGGTGGATTGATTGGTTAATAATTATCGCATTTTTTGCATTTTCAATAGGCATTAGTTTTCGATATAAAAAACTTGGAGAATCAGGACTGTCTGGTTTTTTTCTTGGAGGCCGAAACATGCCTTGGTATTTAGCTGGTTTGAGTATGGTTGCTACGACATTTGCGGCGGATACTCCTTTGGCTGTTACAGAATTAGTAGCTCAAGGTGGAATTTCAAAGAACTGGCTTTGGTGGAATGGTCTTGCTGGTGGACTTCTTACAACAGTTTTCTTTACGCGGCTTTGGCGAAGGTCAGGGGTTTTAACGGAAGTCGAGTTTATTAGTATTCGTTATAGTGGTAAGGCGGCTCATTTTTTACGAGGATTTAAATCTATTTACCTCGGGATGTTTATTAATGCGATGATCATTGCATGGGTAAATATTGCATTTATGGCTTTAATGGAGGTGTTTTTTGATGTGCATGGAAATACCTTGTATATAATAACTGCAATAGCCATGGTATTTGTTTTTGCGTACTCTTCTATTTCAGGCCTAAAGGGTATTGCTGTTACTGATGCATTTCAATTTATTATCGCAATAGTGGGTTGTATCATATTAGCTGTTTTAGTTTTAAATGCAGAAGAAGTTGGAGGAATAGTAGGGCTAAAAGAAAAACTACCAAAGTCTGCATTTGCATTTTTTCCTCAAGTAGGAGGCGCAGAAGTGGGGAAACATTTTGCTTTATCCATTACTGCTTTTTTAACATATGTAGGTGTTCTTTGGTGGAGTAGTTGGTATCCAGGTGCAGAACCTGGTGGTGGAGGCTATGTTGCACAACGTATAATGGCAGCAAAAGATGAAAAGAACTCGGTATATGCCACCCTGTTTTTTCAGATCGCTCATTTTTGTCTGCGCCCGTGGCCATGGATTATTGTGGCATTGTGTGCGTTGATTTTGTATCCAGATTTATCACCTGATGATCAAAAGCTTGGATATGTTATGGCGATGAAAGATTATCTGCCCACTGGGTTAAAAGGGATGTTGCTCGTGGCGTTTTTGGGAGCATATATGAGTACTATTTCAACTCAGTTAAACTGGGGTGCGAGCTATTTGGTTAATGATTTATACGTTCCTTTTATTCGAAAGAAAAAAATCAGCATATCAGAGAAACAAGACTCTTTGGATGAATCGTTTATAAAGGAAAATGAAGAAACAGAAAATAAGAAGTTAGTCCAGACGAGTCGTATAATGACCTTCATAATTATGGCTGTTGGTTTGTTCGTTACTACTCAAATAAAAACTATTACAGGAGTTTGGGAATTCATATTCCAATGTGGAAGTGGATTGGGTTTAGTTTTAATAATGAGGTGGTATTGGCATAGGATTAACGTTTGGTCGGAAATAACTGCCACAATTACACCTTTTGTCGTATATGGTATAATTCAATACAAACGATTTCAATTCGAACAAACTGTCACCCCAGATCAATTGACAGCTATTAAAGATTCAATTTGGTATTTTGATTTTTCATATGGTGTTCTTCTATCCGTTGGAGTAACGACGATAACTTGGTTGATTGTCACTTTTTTAACCAAACCAACAGATCAAAAGAAATTGCAAGTGTTTTTTGATAGAGTCAAGCCCAGAGGGGCATGGAAGCCATTTGGGAAAACTGACAATTCAAAACTTTTGTATCTATTAGGGTCGTGGTTCTGTGGAATAATTATGGTTTATACAGTGTTGTTTTGCTCAGGTAAAATCATTTTTCAAGAATGGACTGAGGCGTTACAATTTGGTATAGTCTCAATTTTAAGTTTTGAGTTATTCAGAAGACTTGCAAAAAAAGGGGAACTGTTTAGTTAGGCTGGCACGACAATTGTCAATTCATTGAACCTTAGAGGTATTTTATTTATCTGACACATTGACAATGTTTAATAACACAAAAGATTTTATACAAGTAGATTCCGAAGATGATATCGACAATCCAGGTTTTGTGACTTTAATGACACAAGATGAGGAAAACGAAATGAATAAAGAGGAATTTCCCGAAGAGCTTCCAATTTTACCACTTCGTAATACGGTATTATTTCCTGGAGTCATTTTCCCGATTACGCTAGGTCGCGACAAATCCATTAAATTAATAAAGGATGCGTACAAAACCACTAAAACAATTGGGGTGGTTTCACAAAAAGACTCCAAAATTGAAGACCCAAGCGTTGAAGATTTGCACCAAATTGGTACAGTTGCCCATATAGTTAAAATGATTCGAATGCCTGATGGGAATACCACCGCAATCATTCAAGGCAAACGAAAGTTTAAGATAAACGAATTCACAGCTTCTGAACCTTATTTTAAAGCAAAAGTACTTGCAGAGCCAGAGTCTAAGTTTCGGTCAGACAAGAACTTTAAAGCCTTGATGAGCTCAGTAAAAGAGTTGGCAACACAAATAGTTGAGTTGTCTCCGAATATTCCTACTGAAGCAAACTTTGCTTTAAAAAATATAGACAGTCCGAATTTCTTAATCAACTTTATAGCATCCAACCTTAATGTAGGTTTGGCCGAAAAGCAAGTAATTCTCGAATTAAAAAGTTTACCAACTAAAGCAGAACAGGTTTTAGAACATCTGACGAAAGAGCTTCAGATGCTGGAACTTAAAACCCAAATACAATCTAAGGTTAAGGTTGACTTAGATAAACAGCAAAGAGAATACTTCCTTCATCAGCAAATACGAGCTATTCAAGAAGAGTTAGGCCAAGAGTCACCAGATCTTGAAATTGAAAAGCTTAGAGCTAAAGGGAAAACAAAAAAGTGGAATGAAGAGGTAAACAAGGCGTTTAATAAAGAATTAGATAAACTTCAACGCACAAATCCAGCAGCTCCAGATTATTCTGTGAGTTTGAACTATGCTGAGTTACTGTTGGAATTACCCTGGAATGAATACACTAAAGATAAGTTTGACTTAAAGCGAGCAAAGAAGACGCTAGACCAAGATCATTTTGGTTTGGAGAAAGTAAAAGACAGAATTCTTGAGTACTTAGCGGTTTTAAAACTGAAAGGCGATATGAAAAGCCCGATCTTATGTTTGTATGGCCCTCCTGGTGTAGGTAAAACATCTTTGGGTAAATCGATAGCAAAAGCAGTTGGAAGAAAATATGTCCGCATGTCGTTAGGAGGTTTACACGATGAGTCTGAATTAAGAGGACATCGTAAAACATATATTGGGGCTATGCCAGGTCGAATTATTCAATCGCTAAAAAAGGCACAAACGTCAAACCCAATTTTTGTTTTAGATGAAATCGATAAAATTGGAAACGACTTTAGAGGTGATCCATCTTCTGCATTATTAGAAATATTAGATCCTGAGCAAAACAACTCTTTCCATGACAATTATGTTGACCTAGACTATGATTTATCAAAAATCATGTTTGTAGCAACAGCCAATAGGCTCGACACAATACAGCCTGCATTATTAGATAGAATGGAAATCATTGAAATCAATGGTTATACGTTGGAGGAGAAAATAGAAATAGCTAAGAAGTATCTCATTCCAAAACAACGCAAGGAGCATGGACTTAAAGCAAACCAGTTTAAAGTGTCAGATTCAATCATTGCGAAGGTTGTCGACGAGTATACGAGAGAAAGCGGTGTTAGAGGCTTGGAGAAAAAAATTGCTTCATTGGCAAGATTTAGAGCAAAACAGATTGTTTGGAATGAAGAAGTTGTTGCTAAGGTTACAGCAAGCGACGTAACGACAATACTAGGCAACCAACGAATTGAAAAAGAACAATACGAAAATAATGATATCGCTGGTGTAGTTACTGGTTTGGCATGGACTTCTGTTGGAGGGGAGATTTTATTTGTAGAAAGCTCTATGACCAAAGGAAAAGGGAAGTTAACCTTAACAGGTAAGTTGGGCGACGTAATGAAGGAGTCAGCAATAACTGCGTTAACTTACTTGAAAGCCAATAGCGACTATTTAGATATTGATTATGACCTGTTTGACCAATATGATTTTCACGTTCATTTTCCAGCGGGAGCTGTTCCAAAAGACGGACCGTCTGCTGGTATAACAATCCTTACCTCAATAGCCAGCATGGTAACACAACGGAAGGTGAAATCACATTTGGCAATGACTGGTGAAATTACACTTAGTGGTCGTGTTTTGCCGGTGGGAGGAATTAAAGAGAAAATCCTTGCTGCTAAAAGAGCGGGAATAAAGGAAATTGTGATGTCTGAGTCAAATCGAAAAGATATTCAAGACATTCCACCACTATACGTGAAAGACCTAACATTCCACTATGTACGAAATATGTTGGATGTATTGGATTTGGCGTTAACAAAAGAGAAGGTTAACGACGCTAAAGATTGGGAACTGAAGACAGAAACTTCATAAAAGCAAAACGATCAATAATAAAAAAGGGCTTCTTGTTGAAGCCCTTTTTTTATGTCTTACCGAAAAAAATCTTACCTTGTTGCAGGTGCACTATTTTGTTTCGTAAATGCATCCATATCAAATAGCAAGGTAAATCGTATTGTGTTTTGTAATGGATGTTGAGTTTTGAATGGCATTAAATAAGAAATGTCTAACCCAAAAACGTTGTAGTGTATACCTGCACCAAGAGTTAGGTATTTTCTTCCACCTTTGGTTTCTGCTTCATTAAAATAACCTGCACGAATTGCAAAACTCTCTTCGTACCAGTATTCGATTCCAATGTTTGTAATTACTTCATTCATTTCTTCTTGAAATCCTCCTGGAGCATCTCCAAACGAAGAGAACATACCTGAAATCGGAGGAGCATCGGAAGTTTCCCAACCGATAATTTGACGTGTATTATCAATTAACGTATCATTTCCGCTATCACCTTTAAGGTAAATCGGTTGTGGAGTTGGTACCATTAATTTATTAAAGTCAATACCGAAACCAATTTTGTTATGCTCATCAATTTCTGTTTCCCAAAAAGTTCCAAGTCTTAAGTTAACAGGGATAAAATCTCTATTTGCGTCGTTCGTGTACGTAATTTTAGACCCCATGTTTGTAATACTCGCACCCAAAGAAAATTTCCAATCTCGATCGGAAATTTCAATTTCATCTTTATAATACGCACCAATATCACCTGCAACAGCTTGACCTGGTTGAACATTTTGATTAGATGCTCTTGTGCTAACCAAACGGCTATTAATATACCTAGTTGAAATCCCTAAGGAGAATTTCTTTGAAAGTTGAAGAGAATAAGAAAGATCAAAAGCAAACTCTTTCGGTTCATCACTTCCCTGTGGGTTGCCAAACTCGTCCGTAAATTGAATATTACCTAGAGAGAAGTATCGTAAAGAAGCAGCAACAGTACTTCGTTTTTTGTCACCTACTTTAGCGTAACCAGACAAATAGTAAAACCAAATATCAGGAACTAATCTCTTTAACCATGGAGCCGCACCTAAAGATAACCCGGCATCATCTTCAATAAAAGCCATTTTTCCTGGATTCCAATGTGCGCCATTAGCGTCTGGTGATGTTGCCACTCCAATATCGCCCATACCTGCTGCACGAGCGTCAGGTGTAATGGTTAGAAAAGGTACCGCAGTAGTAATGGTATTTAATTGACCTAGTAAATTTTCTTCAGTTTGTAAACCACCTTGAGCAAAGACGAGGTGACTTGATAGTAGCAGTGCACTTGCTACGATATACGATTTTACTTTACTTGTTACTTTCACTATAAATACGTTTTTAGTTAAATTATAACGCTAAAGGCAAATTTATATTTTTATTTTGAGACCATCTATTTTAAGATAACCAATTTCTGTGTAACGTCCGCTTTGTCACCATCTTCTGTTTTTACAGTGAGCTTATACAGGTAAACACCTCTTGCTAATTGATCTCCAAATTCGTCCTTACCGTCCCAAGTGATGTGATCGAAGTGACTACTGGCCGTTGTCGATGAGTAATGAAATGTTTTAACAATTCGTCCTGTTGTTGTGACCACCTGAATTAGCACATCCATCTGCATTCCAGATTTGTTATGGTCGAAATGAAAAACAGTACTTGACGTGAACGGGTTGGGGAAATTGAGAACATGATTCAGAGCAAGGTTTTCATCGCTTGCAACTATAAATTCAGTTTCATCTTCCGATGCATTATTATAAACATCCCAAACTCGAACTTTTAGTGTGTGTTTCCCTGGGCTAATCCCCTCCATTTGATACCGTATTTCTCCTTCTTGGTAGGAGTCCAGTTTTGACTGGTAGAAGTCATTCAGTACAATTATTTGTTCGTCTTCTGTACCAGCATCAATTATTGCCGTAATGTCTCTTCCTATTCCATTACCTACTGTGTTAATCCCATTTTGATCAAACACCTTTGCTATTAACAAAGGAGACGAGTTTGTTGTACCGCCAAAGACCCAACTTTCATCGTCCAAAAGCAACTCCACATTTGGCCCAATTTGGTCATCAGCAACATCGGTGATTGATCCTCCAACTATAATCGAGGTGTCATAACCGTGAGCGTCAATTACTCCGTTGTCTGCAAAATAAGATATTTTACCAGCTCCGAAATTGTATGAAATGTCTTTTGGAACTACAAATTGAAATGAAAATTTGCCGTTAGTTACAGAGACTTTTCCTCGATATAAAACGCTGTTTTGGAGTTGATATGTTCGGATGTAACTTGTCTCATCGTTACCCAAGGATTGATAGTTCAAAAACTTGTCAAATATCGTTGGATAGACAAAACCGTTAAAGTCAGAAGCTAACGTGTTATCTGGTTTTCGAACCTCACCTTTTAACTTTATTTGAGCGAAAGCCTTTAATGAGTCAACCAACTGAGACCCGATAATTGAATCGTTGATGTGAGTTGTAATAACTTCATATTTAGGAATCGCTAACTCCATTGCAGGATCTGCAAGCAATGAAAAATTTCGTTGATTAACATCTCGCTGTGTAGCATTTTTGGTGTCTCTGAAGAAAGTTCCAAGATCTTTAGGACCATTAGTCAAGTTAACAAGGTTGTCGTTCCAAATCTGACGACTAAGATTTGTGTTTAATGAAATTTGAACCAAACGCATTGTAGTTACTAATCCAATAGCGCCTCCATTTTGATTAAAGAGCATCAGTTCTCCAGGAGAGTCTTGTGCTGGGTCATCAAAACGACTCAACTCACACGTGGCAGTAACCATTAGTGGCAGCTGATTGAAATTATTCCAAGACCGAATTTCATCTCTAGTAACAACCCTTTCATGAGCCATTCCACTCGTTCCGCCATGCCCTAAGTAATTGAATACTAAAGTGCCTTTTTCAAAGGCTTTCGTTACTGCGACATTTACATCTGGATACTTCTCACCACTTCCAAAGCTTTCTTGTTGATAGGCATCTAGATATATTTTGTTAATGTTAAAAACAGGTTCTTGGTCTCTTACGTACTTTGTCATAGTCTCCGAGTCGTCCAAGTGTCTGCTACCATCTTCATCATCTCCTAAAAAGGTTAGGGTATTTTGCCAGTCTCCAAACGTCACAGGATCATGATATCGTATTATTTTATCAACCATTGTCTTTGCTTGCTCCACACTTCGACATGGTATTCGACCGACTCCTATATCAATATCTTCGGGCGACAAACTAATGTCGTAGTATCCTTCGGTATCATCTAAAATTGCATAGAAGTCGTCCGAAGAATAAGAATTTACAGGGTTGGTAGTGTTTCTACTTTGAAATGTCGGTATAAAATTGGTGTTACCTTCAATTCGATTAAGGTAATCATAACTTCCATCACCCATCAGTAGCACATTTTCTAGAGGAGTACCACTGTTTAAACCTCTTGAGTAATGCATACGTATGAACTCTCTAATAGCAACTGGGTCTTGTCTACCCCCAGAGAACTCATGATATATCTTTTTGCAATCAACAACCAACACATTCTGGTTGTATTCTTTTCGATGAAGTGACGCTAATCTCTCTGATTCAGCAAGAAATGAAGAATGAGAGATGATAATAAAGTCTACGTCAATCACTTGATGAAGGTTTTGATTTTCAACCTTGCTGTCAAATTCAGGAATGGCTTCTGAGCCAGGTTTGAACAGTACAAATTGTTGAGGAGTTTTATTGTTTGAAAGTATCGCCCTTCTGAAATTCCCATCTGTAAAAGTCTGTTGCAATCCGCTTGTTGAGATATCGGTTACGTTCCAAATAGTATAATCCGATCCAGAAAAAGAAAACTGTGTAGAGTTATATTTCTGACTTTCCGAAGACCGTACAATCTTTTGGTTTCCAGTCAATTGCAGTTTCACAGGAACCGATAAAGAGTAAAAATCTATCCATCCGTTGCCTTCACCTCCAATATTATATTGGTATCTAAGTGAAACCGTGTTTGAGGTTAAATTAAACGAATCATTTTTAGCCAGAATTTGACCAAATGTTTCGTCATAGTCGCCTGGAACACTCGAGATGAACATATCGTGCCAAGGTTGTCCGTTAACCGACAAAACACATGAGGCGCTTTGTTTTATAGATCTACCAACAAAACGATGCGATAGGATGGCAGGAAGGCTCGTTTTTACATCTGAAAAATTGTGAGTGAATACTTTCGTCTTTTCTACTCTGAATTCATCACCGTACCAATGGCGTCCGCTTTGAATCAAATTCACCTCTTCTTTTTCTCGATGAATCAAATCGTAAAAGAAGTCTAGATCTTTCTCGAAGGAACTTCCAGATCCAGATGGGTAATTAGATAATTGTTTCGCGTTAGACCCTCCAAATGTGATATATATGTACGCCTTGGTTGAGTAAACATTCTGTTCGTGCACAAAGCGGTTGTTTGTGAAATTATACGTATTTGCTCCTTCTGCATAAAACCGAACAAAATCTTGATCATCAAATTGATTGTTTCCGTTTGCATCAACTAATTCAACAGGTAGCTCAATTAAGTCATCATGACGTTCAGTAGGAATGTCTTCAGGTAAAGGTCCACCTTGAAATCCGAAAACTTTAATAGTTTTAGCTCCGATACCCGATAGATTTGCACCTGATGCTTTCAGTTGCGCTCCTGTTATTTTATACAATCCATCATTAGTAATAGAAAATCTAAACCAATCGCCTTGATTCAAAACACTGGTTGTTTTAAACGTGGTTGCTTTCTTAAGTTTTGAAGGTTGATTGGATTGATTTTCGGTGTAAACGCTGTAGGAAAAAGATTTTAGTCGTTCGACTGTTCGATTGTTTGACAAGAATAAAGGAGAAAACTCAATATTTAATATGGGTTTTCCTTGAGTATAGGTAACAAATTGCTTTAGCGAGATAGTACGTTTTATATTGTCGCTTTGATTGTTGAAAGGTGCTTTTTCAGAACTTAATATGGTTAGTCGAACTCTTGAGTTCGGGTTCGAAATAGGAATTCTTTCGAAATACATTGGAAAGAGCTGATTATTATTCTCGTTGAAGAAGCAACCTTCAAAAAAACCAACGGAAGAAAGTTTTTTGTCATCATCATGCAACGAATCGACCCAATTGATAGTCCTTACAGTGTTGAAGCCTGTTTGAGCGTGTGTTATCAAATGGCAACTGATAAGTGAGATAGCCAAAAGGGCATTTTTTATATTCATTCGTTGGATATTAAATTGAACTTACGACACACAAGTTTAAAAGGTTTAACAATAAAGTCCATATAATATTGTTGGAAAAACGTAATATTTTAGTTTATCTTTCAAATTCTTTATTGAAAGTTACACATAGGAAATGTGATGGGCATAGTTACGCTGAAAGACAATAAACATTGGAAATAGTTGTTTAAAATTAAATATTATTTTGCTTGAGTTACTTAAAGTTGCTAACTTTACAAGAATTTTTGCAAAACATACAGTTAACGCACATTTTTTATAAGAACAAGATGACAAAAAGAATTCTATTCAGTGTATTACTCGCCGGACTATTAGTAGGTTTTGGAGGTGATACAGCGTTTGGTCAAGACCCTGAGTTTTCGCAGTTTTATGCGACACCAGTTTATACCAACCCAGCAATGGCTGGAACAGGTCAATGCCAACGCGGTGGAGGCGGTGGAAGGGCCGTTATTAATTATCGTAATCAATGGCCAAGTTTGCCAGGCACATTTGTTACAACAGCTTTTTCGTACGATCAACATTTTGACAAAATCAATGGTGGTTTAGGTTTATTGGCTGTAAGAGATGTAGCAGGTGAAGGTTTGTTGACAACTACTCAGTTAAGTGCAATATATAGTTACCAATTAGTGGTTACACGAAAGTTGTTTATGCGATTTGGTTTAGAAGGCCAAGTAATGCAACGTGGACTAGATTGGTCTAAGTTGCGTTGGGAGGATCAGATAGAAGCAACAAGAGGTTTTGTTTTACCTACTGGAGAACCACCGGGGCCACCTAAAATTACGACCCCTAACTTCAGTACTGGTTGGTTAATTTATACGCAAAACTTCTATGGAGGTATTGCAGTTCACAATATTATTGAACCGGTTCAGTCTTTTTATGAAGACCCTGAGGCAAAGTTGCCAAGAAGATTTACTGCTCACATTGGATCAGTAATTCCTTTAGACAAAAGAAAGAACCCAAATAGTACATTCAGTCCGAATGCTTTGTTTATGAAACAAGGTCAATTTACTCAGTTAAATGTTGGTTTTTATTTAAACAGAGGGCCATTAGTTTCTGGTTTATGGTTCAGACAAACGTTAGGTGAGGTTCGAAATTCTGATGCGTTAATGGTGCTTGTTGGTTTCAGAAAAGACAAGTTTAAATTTGGTTATTCATTTGATTTAACAGTCGATTCGAAAAAAGCAGCAGCTAGAGGATCTCACGAAATTAGTACTGCTATAGAATGGTGCCCAAGAAGACCAATGATTAAGCACAAACCATTGCATTGCCCTGATTTTTAATCAAAGAATAGATTTTTAGACAATAATTCGATAGAATTGCAGTTTAGTAGAAAGACGATATTTCTAGTAATATGAAACGAAACAAGATAGTTTTTTTATTTGCATGTAGTTTGATGATATTTCAAACCTCATGTAAAAAGGAAAAGTCATCCATCACAGGATGGAATTATAATGACGCCAAATGGGGAGGATTCGAGACCTATGATTATGCTGGTCAAGAGACCGGACCAGGTTTGGTATATGTAAAAGGTGGTGCGTTCACTATGGGGTCTTCAGAGCAAGATGTTTTGTATGATCGCAACAATTTTGAACGAAAAGTAACTGTGGCTTCATTTTATATGGATGAGACTGAAATCAGTAACTTGCACTATTTAGAGTACTTATATTGGTTAAAGCGAGTTTTCGCTGATTTACCAGAAGTTTATGAAACTGCTCTACCAGATACCAACTGTTGGAGAGACAAATTAGCTTATAACGAGCCTTACGTAGAGTACTATCTTCGTCACCCAGCGTACAAAAACTATCCTGTAGTTGGAGTAAATTGGTTGCAAGCGACTGAATTCGCTAAGTGGAGAACTGACAGAGTGAATGAAATGATACTGATTCGAGAAGGAATCCTTGAGCCAGATATCAATCAAATGAACGAAGAAAACTTTAACACTGGAGCATACTTAGTCGGTCAATACCAAGGTATGGACGGCAAGCATTTAGTAAAAGATATCAATATCAAGAAAGGTACTCGTAACGTGAAAATGGAAGATGGAATATTCTTACCAGATTATAGGCTACCGACTGAAGCCGAGTGGGAGTACGCTGCTACAGCTAATGTTGGTTCGTCGATCTACGAAAATGTTAACGACAAAAAGATTTACTCTTGGAATGGTTTAACTGTTCGGCATAAAGGTGGAAAAGAAAAAGATCGTGGATACATTCAAGCTAACTTCAAAAGAGGAAAGGGTGATCAGGGGGGTATTGCTTCTTGGTTAAATGATGGAGCTTTAATTACCACTGAAGTGAAGGCTTACTGGCCGAACGATTATGGTTTGTACAATATGAGTGGTAATGTAAGTGAGTGGGTAATGGATGTTTATAGAGCCCTTTCGTTAGACGACAACTCAGATTTCAATACATACAGAGGTAATGACTTCAAAAAACCGAAATTGGATCAATGGGGTGTGATAGATATCAAAGACAGTTTAGGACGAATTGTATATGAAGACGTTGAAACTGTTGATGTTCAAGAAAGAAGAAATTATCAAAAAGCCGATAATAAAGGATACTTGGATGAAGAGGTTTACAATGGTGATGCTCAAATGTATGAATATGGAGTATCTTCTCTAGTCAATGATCAAGCACACGTTTTTAAAGGAGCTTCTTGGAATGATAGAGCTTATTGGATGTCTCCTGGTACTAGAAGATTTTTGGACCAAAGGCAATCTTTATCAACGTTAGGTTTCCGATGTGCAATGCACAGAGTTGGAGCACCTTGATAAAATTCTAAAAGAAACAAAAAAAAGGCTTTGCGATTGCAAAGCCTTTTTTATTGTTTGAACATTTTGCATTTAACAAAATTGCTGATAAGCAGATTGCAAATGAGCTGCAATCATATCTGCTGATCGTCCTTCAATATGATGTCTTTCAACCATATGGACAAGCTCACCATCTTTAAATAAAGCAATCGACGGAGACGACGGTGGAAACGGAGCCATGCTCGCACGTGCTTTATTCGTTGCTTCTTTATCTTGACCTGCGAAGACTGTAAATAAATTATCTGGTTTTTTGTCTCCTGATAGAGACTTTACAACACCTGGACGAGCTGTGCCGGCGGCACAACCACAAACTGAATTGACTACAACTAACGTCGTACCTTGAGCTTTTAACATTATTTGGTCAACATCATTCTCGGATTTTAACTCTATAAAACCGTTAACCGTAAGTTCAGACCTCATTGGTCGTACTAATTCTTCTGGATACATATCTTAATTTATTAAGTTTTTGCAAATTTATTACTTAGCTAAAACAAACCGTTATACCTTTTGTTTTTATCCCTGTACTAGTTATATTACCTTTGCACTAAATTTTAGCAACAAACATGACAACGTTGACAACAACAAATTACAAAGTAAAAGACATCAATCTTGCAGATTGGGGAAGAAAAGAAATGAATTTAGCTGAAGCTGAAATGCCTGGCTTAATGTCTCTAAGAGAAGAGTTTGGTGATTCTAAACCACTTGCAGGAGCAAGAATTGCTGGTTGTTTGCACATGACAATTCAGACTGCAGTTTTGATAGAAACGTTAACAGCACTTGGTGCTGAAGTTACATGGTCGTCATGTAATATTTTTTCAACACAAGACCAAGCAGCTGCGGCTATTGCAGTAACGGGTGTACCTGTTTTTGCTTGGAAAGGTATGAACGAAGAGGAGTTTGATTGGTGTATTGAACAAACATTGACTGCATTTGAAGGAGGAAAGCCTTTAAATATGATTCTTGATGACGGCGGAGATTTAACAAACATGGTTCTAGATCGATTTCCTGAGCTTGTTCCAGAAATTAAAGGAATTTCTGAAGAAACAACAACTGGAGTACTTCGATTATATGACCGAGTAAAAAATGGAACTTTACCAGTACCAGCAATCAATATCAATGATTCTGTAACTAAATCAAAGTTTGATAATAAATATGGTTGTAAAGAATCAGCAGTAGACGCTATTCGAAGAGCAACTGATATCATGATGGCTGGAAAAGTAGCTGTTGTGGCAGGTTATGGAGATGTTGGAAAAGGTACAGCTCTATCTTTAAGAGGTGCCGGAGCGCGGGTAATTGTTACTGAAATAGATCCAATTTGTGCTCTACAAGCTGCAATGGATGGTTTTGAAGTTAAGAAAATGGAAAATGCTATCCCACGTGCGGATATTGTTGTTACTGCTACAGGTAATAAAGATATTATTACTGGAACACATTTCTCAATGATGAATGACAAGACTATAGTTTGTAACATTGGTCATTTTGATAATGAGATTGACATGGCTTGGATAGAGAAAAACCATGGTGGGTCTAAATATGAAGTAAAACCGCAAGTGGACGTTTACAATGTCAATGGAAAGGAAATTATTGTTTTAGCTCAAGGTCGTTTAGTGAATTTAGGTTGTGCAACAGGACACCCTTCGTTTGTAATGTCAAATAGTTTTACAAATCAAACTTTGGCTCAAATGGAATTATGGGAGAACAGTGGAAACTACAAAAACGAAGTTTATACATTACCAAAACACCTTGACGAAAAAGTAGCAAGATTGCATTTAGCAAAAATTGGAGTTGAGTTGGAAGAGCTTAGCGAAGAACAAGCTTCTTATATCGGTGTGAACCCAGAAGGACCTTATAAGTCTGACATGTATAGATACTAATATTAATTAACAAATAAATTAAATCCCTCATTGACTTTATGTTTATGAGGGATTTTTTATATCGTGATTTTAAGAAGATACATCGCAATCTAATATGTATCCCAATTGAGAATTTTACCTTTGAGCTATGGGAATTGAAAAATGGGTAGGAGCAGGCCTAGGTTGGGCATTTGGTGGCCCTATCGGGGCGCTGATTGGTTTTACCTTAGGTAGCTGGTTGGGCTCTGATAATAAACCAAAACGAATTGCCGATGGAGAACGTCGGACTAGGTATAATACTACAACATTCGACTTTAAAGCTGCTTTACTAGTTTTAACTGCTGCAATAATGAAAGCTGACAAGAGAGTTGTCAAAAGTGAGCTTGACTTCGTAAAAGCGTATTTTAAGCAAAATTTTGGAGTTGAACAGACCAAGCGTGACATGATTCTTTTACGCGATTTGTTAAAACAAGATATCGATGTCTTACCCGTAGTTTCTCAGATACGGTATTCAATGACAATTGCTCATAGAAGATATCTGTTTTCGTATTTGGTAGGAATAGCTGTTTCTGATAACCATCTAGATCAACGTGAACGAATTGTTTTACAGCAAATAGCCTCAGGCCTTGGTTTAAGTCAAGCGGAATTTAACTCTGCAATGGCGGTTGCGTCTCAAGAACCAAAAGTTTCACCATATGTGATTTTGGAAATACCTGAAAGTGCAACGGATGATGAGGTAAAAAAAGCGTACAGAAGTTTAGCCCGTAAATATCATCCCGATCGTGTAGCGAGCTTAGGTCCAGAACATGTTTCTAAAGCAGAAGAGAAGTTTAAAAAGATGAAACAAGCGTACGAAGAAATTAAAGAGCAACGAAACCTTAACTAAACTTTATACATTCCAAGTTTCAGGCTCTTTTCTCCAGGCTTCTAATGTGCTTAATTGACCTTGTTCAATGTAGCCCTTCTCAATAGCTAAGGGCAACATGTCTTGATAACTTCCCAATGAAATATTTTTGCAGTTTGCATTGTCAAAATTTTGCTGAGCTGCGTCAAATCCGTACGTAAATATTGAAACAATACCCTCGATTTGATATCCTTCATTTCTTAAATAATCAACCACTTTTAGGCTACTACCACCTGTAGAAATTAAATCTTCGACTAGAACAATTTTTTTCTCTTTATCAATTCTTCCTTCAAGTTGATTTTTCATTCCATGTTCTTTAGGCTTAGGTCTACAATATGCGTAAGGCATGTCTAATTCATCCGCAACTAATCCACCTATTGCAACTCCTGCAGTAGCAACTCCACAAAGCGCGTTTGCATTTGGGAACTCTGACGTAACAAGGTTTGCCAATGCTAATTTTATAAAGTTTCGTATTTCAGGATAAGACAGAGTTACCCGATTGTCACAATAAATTGGAGAATTCCATCCGCTAGACCATTTAAAAGGATTATTAGGACTTAATTTTACAGCTTTTATTTCTAATAAATATTCAGCTAATTTGACGGAAGTATTTGACTCTGCATTCATGGGACAAAATTATAAAATATTCTATCGGAGACACCATCTTGTTTTTGAACTAGATTCTCACGATTTAGAGCCAGATTTAATTGTTCGAAAAATTAGTAAGGACTTATTAAGAGCTCTATTAGGCTACTTGCGCGATGAAAAAACAACACAAACTATTTATTTTAAAGAAGAAAATGCCTTTGAGATTTTTAAAGACAGTTTTAAAATAATTCAGGCGGCAGGCGGAGCAATTTTTAACCCTTCTGGTGACTTATTATTGATGAAACGGAAAGGACTTTGGGACTTACCAAAAGGTAAACTTGACAAGGGTGAATCTATAATTCATGCAGCAGTGAGAGAAGTTGAGGAAGAGTGCAATGTGTTTGGGATAGACATTCAAAAGAAAATAGGTTTGACGTACCATATATATTTCGATAAAAAGTGGCTTTTAAAAGAGACTCACTGGTATCATATGATCTCAGAAAAATGGCAAAACGCAAAACCCCAAATTGAAGAGGATATTGAGGAAATTAAATGGGTTAATCCAGATGAATTAGATTTATCTGCGTTGGATACCTACTTAAATATTAAGAACGTTCTAAATCGATTGTTACCGCTTTAGGCACATACTTAGAAAAATCGCCGTGATGTCTTATTAAATCACGAATTACAGTAGAACTTACTGCTCCATATTTTTGTCCGCTAAGAACGAAAACACTTTGAATTGTAGGAGCTAAATCTGAGTTTACAAAGGCAATTTGTTTCTCGTACTCAAAATCGTTAGATGTGCGTAGGCCTCTTAAAATAAAACCTATATTGTTGTCTGCACAGTAATTTATCGTTAAGCCTTGATAGTCGACAATAGTAACCCTGGGATTATTTGGGAAGCAATCTCTTATCCATTTTTTTCGGGTCTCTAAGTCGAACATTGTCTTTTTTAACGCATTCGTTCCAATGGCAATTATTATTTCGTCAAAAATATCTAAGCCTTTTTCGACAATATCTAAATGGCCATTTGTGAATGGATCAAAGGTTCCCGGAAACAATGCTCTCTTCATTTTTCCAAAGATACAGGAAATTGAAATATGCTAAAAACAGATTGACCATAGTTCCGTGATTCTATTAAAGCTTCATCGTTCCATGATAAATTTGATTCATGTTCAATAATTAAGAGACCCTCTGGTTTTAAAAGATTATTTCTCTTAACTATATTCGGTATTTCAGATATAGTTTTAAGGTTGTATGGAGGATCTGCAAAAATTATATCAAATTGGTTGTCTGATTGATTTAAATAACGAAAGGCGTCGGAAGATATAAACGTCACCTCGTTAATGTTTTTGTTGATTGCAAACGTTTTTGCTTGATCTAGTACACGACGGTTTTTTTCGACGGCGATAACTGATTCAACTCCTCTTGATGCAAACTCAAAAGCCATATTTCCACTTCCACTAAACAAATCACAAACGCTTGTGTTCTCAAAGTTAATCCGGCTGGTGAGGATGCTAAAAAGAGCTTCTTTAGCACGATCGGTTGTTGGGCGTATTGTTCCTCCCTTGGGTAAGGGAATAATCATTCCTTTGTACTGCCCTGCAACTATTCGCATGCAATTGCCATTGTTAGTGCAGAGTGATACGTTTGAGGCACTTGAACGTTTTGTACCGTCCTTATATAATCTTTAAATAATAGGTTAACGTCTTCCCATTTTCCAAAGTCGTCGTTTTGAATCCAGTTCAGTGTAAGTTTTTCTATGTCCAAATCTAATTGTTCGATTGCTAACATGGTGAAGTAGAAAACATCCTGTAGATCCTTCGTGTAGAACTGATTCATTAGAAGAAGCTTTTGAGCATCGCTAACAACCATCAATGTGTACTCGCCCATATTACTTAACGAAATGGACGTTCCAGAGGGTTTAATCTCTTTAAGAATGTATTTTACAAATACTTCCAAGTCATGTTGGTAAACAAGGTTTGGAAATTTCTGCTTTACGAGGTCGAGTATTTTTGAATCAGCTGAATATGATATAGTGATATCATCACTGATGCTGCCTTTACAAATAGTTTCGGAAGATTTTAACCTATAACTTGCAGAATATAACTTCTTTCGTTCGGCTGTATTAATGAAAGTAGAAGGGTGGCATAAGGCATTACTACCGCAAAAAATAACTGTCGTGCCATTGTATATCTCGTTCAGTTCCTTTGTGTTCGTTAAAACACTTTCAAACATTTCGAAATCTGTTGTAGCATACTTTCCTGAAGAAAGCTTGTTGAAATTATTATCAGTTATTGCGTATTCTAATTCGTCGAAACCAAGTGCTATAAAAAGCTTATGACGAATGGAATGCGAATAAATCGTTGTCAACGGAATATTATTTCCAGTTACCTGAATATGATGCTTCAGAAATCGAACCTACTTGTAACGCTTTTTTAGGGTGATTGTCGTTTGCACGCTGACGGTCAAATGGGTATGGGTCTCTTACCTGAAAAACGGGAACTTTTACATTTCCTTGTATCACCTCACTTGCAAGCAATTCAAACTTTGCAGTGTCAGCTGGAGGTACAAATGCTATTGAGTCAACATTGAAGTTTTTAAACAAACTATCTCTAATACCAACCTCAATGATTTCTTGTCGATATACACTTGTTGAATCATCTTTATCACCGTATTCAACTGTAATTTGCATCTTACCATTATTGATGAAATGGATTAATGTATCAAAATCTCCTGTAAATTCTCCTCGAACATCCTTAAAAGCTAATTCTGCTTCTCTGATTTTCTCTAGTTTTTCAATAACTTGAGCCTCAACGGCATCTACTTCTGCTCGATATCGTATCTCTCCTGCGATAGAGTTGTACAACAGATACCCTAGAATACAGGCGATTACGAAAAAAACGATTTTTAAAATATTGTTAACCATTGTTTTTGTTGACTTACGGCAATATTAGTGAATTCCAATTTATTATTTATGCTCTGAAGTGTTATCGTTTTATAATCCGATTGTGGTAATTGACCAACGGAAATTATGCATAACGATTACCCACCCAAACAAAGCGCTTATTTACGTATTCAGGATTTGTAAAACTAGCATTTCCTGCAGGGTTCCCGCCAGTTACGTGAAAGTCGCTGAATGCAGCATGTTGATTGACAAAAGCCGCTCCTCCAAAATTAAAAGAGACAGGAGTAAATGCTTCGTTCATTCGATTTTCGATGGTGTTCATCATATCTGAATCTGTTGAGTACGCAAGACATGTAAGCGCTCCCTTTGTTTCCGCTAATTCAGCAGCAATTTCAACGGAGTGATTTCTATTTTTGGTTTTAACAACAAAAACGATAGGACCAAAACACTCTTGGCTATAAGCTTCTTTGTTCGTGTGATCCGTAGCGATTACTCGAGGAGTAAACAACCGAGTATTTTCAAATTCAGGATTTGAAATCTCTTGGCCACCTAAAGCTAATGTTCCACCAAAGTTTCCTCCATCTTCTATGCGTTTAATAGTACTATCGTTCTGAATTCCACCTAGTGTACCAGCACCCATTTTAGGGTGATTTACTAAACCTTCAATTGCAGCTGCAACGTGCTTGGTTACTTCATCAAAGGATACATGTCCTTCTTCTGTTTCAATACCTTCTTCCGGTACATAAATGTTTTGGGGTGCTGTACACATCTGACCAGAGTATAATGAGGCTGAAAATGCAATGTTTTGTGCAACCGATTTAATGTCTTTAGCTGAATCAAGTATTACACTATTTACACCTGCTTTTTCCGTAAACGTTGTTTTGTTTAAGCTCTCGATATAGTCGCCAAAAACGTTTCCTCCAGTATAATCAATCAACTTTACGGCTTTATGTTCAGCTAATTGTTTGGTTATTGGGTTTGAAACGGTATCAACAGCAAGTTGAATAATATCTGGATTTAGGCCATTTTCTACCAATACATTTCGTAGTTCCGCAACAACAACAGCAATAGGTAAAATCGCTTTTGGGTGAGGTTTTATAATCACAGGGTTGCCAGTAATTAAACTTGCATACATTCCTGGAACCGTATTCCATGTAGGAAATGTAGAGCATCCAATAACTAATGCGATACCTTTTGGCTCAGCTTTCCAAGTCTTTTTAAGTGTTAAATCAAATTTGCCCATTGGCTTAACCCATTCAGTTTCTGAAGGGAATCGATTTATTTCATGATATCCCATTGCAATTGCTTCAAGTGCACGGTCATTTGCATGTGGTCCAGAAGCTTGAAATGCCATCATGAAGCTTTGACCGGTGGTATGCATAGTTGCGTATGCGATATCGAAGTATCTTTCTTTTACTCGTTCAAGAGATTCTATCAACAGAGCTGCTCGCTCTTTTACAGGAGTAGATTTCCATGTTTTTGCATTGGTTGCGTTTTCAACAAGTGAGTCAACCGAAAGAGATGGGTATGTAACTCCAATACCAGTTTGAAAGTAAGGCGAAACTTCTTCTCCAATCCAAGAATTACTTTCGATATTTAATTCCTTAAAATCTTGGTTCATCATTCCTGCAAACCAATCTTTTCCTTTATCGTTCGCTTCCGCTGGATAAGCTTTTGGGTGCTCTGGATAAGGAGTGTAGTAGGTTCTAGTATGTAGTGCCTTTACTGCTTGCTCTAATAACTCTTCGTGTTTTGTATATAAACTCATTGAGGTTGTCATAATGGGGACAAATTTAATCAAATGAACAGTTTATGTTGAGATAAATTGGATTGTATACGAACCAAATTTTCAATTATTTGAATTCAAATTAATCGATTTAGAAATGTCATTTAATAAAACTTCTGTTATATTGCCCGCTAAATCTAAAGTGTATGTCACGAAAAATAAACATAGCTATTGATGGTCACTCCAGTTGTGGCAAAGGGACTTTAGCAAAAAACTTAGCAAAAGAGTTAGGTTACATGTTTATTGATTCTGGTGCGATGTATCGTGCGGTAACGCTATATCTTATTCAACACCAAATTACTCTTGACGAAATTCCGAAAAATCCCAGTTTGCTCCTGGAGATTGACATTGATTTTAGACTAGATCCGATGATAGGTTTTTACAACACTTACTTAAACGGTGAAAATGTTGAGTCTGAGATACGCGGCATGCAAGTTTCGAAGTGGGTGAGTGAAGTTAGTGCAGTTAAAGAGGTGCGTAACTATCTTGTTAACAAACAACAAAAAATGGGAGAGGACAAGGGAGTTGTTATGGATGGTCGTGATATCGGAACTGTAGTTTTCCCAGATGCAGAACTAAAAATATTTATGACGGCAGAACCAATGGTTCGAGCGAAAAGGCGTTATTTAGAGTTAAAGTCAAAAGACATAGAAGCTGATTTACAGGAGATTTATGAAAATGTAATTCATCGTGATCGATTTGACTCTTCGAGAGAAAATAGTCCGTTGATGCAAGCACCAGATGCCATTGTACTGAATAATACGGAAATGACGCGTGATGAGCAGGCTAAAATTGCATTGACTTGGGCCAAAGGGGTTATTTTGGCTGGATAGTTTCTTTGATAGTTTGAAAGAGTCCTTCAGAATCTAAGTTATACATTTCTAACAACTCTTCTCGAGTAGCGTGACCAATGAATTCGTCCGGAAAACCTAAGGTTGTTATTTGACTTGAATAACCGTTTAGATTGCTGAAAGCCAGTATGCTGGATCCAAAACCTCCAACTAGGGTCCCATCTTCAATGGTTATAATTATTTCAAATTTTGCAAAAACTTCGTGCAATCGAACGTCATCTAAGGGTTTAATAAATCGAACGTCAATCACTTCAACAGAAACACCTTCTGTCAAAAGCTTTTCAGCAACTTGTAACGCAGAATCGACCATTGGGCCAATAGCTAAAATACAGACATCCTCTCCAGAGTTGATGGTCTTTGATTGCTTGAATTCAATTTTATCGAAATCCTTTCGCCAGTGTTTTAATTTGCCAAATCCCTTAGGGTAGCGTATGGCAACAGGCCTATTCCATGATATGGATGAAAACATTAGGTTTCTTAGTTCAACTTCATTTGAAGGCGCAACTATGGTAACCTTTGGTATGCAATTTAAAAATGCAATATCGAACAAACCATGATGTGTAGCACCGTCTTCGCCGACCACTCCGGCGCGATCTAGGCAAAAAATAACGGGCAAGTTTTGAAGGCATACGTCATGAATTACCTGATCATAACCTCGTTGTAAAAATGTACTGTAAATGTTGCAAAAAGGGGTAAGACCGTTAGCTGCTAATCCTGCCGAAAAAGTAACTGCGTGTTGTTCTGCAATTCCAACGTCAAACGCTTGTGCTGGGTAAGCGTCCATCAAAATTTTCATCGAGCAACCTGAAGGCATAGCTGGGGTAACACCAACTACTTTTTTATCTTTCGAAGCCAGATCTAGCAGCGTTAACCCAAATACATCCTGAAATTTATCACCTTCATGAAGTTTTTTGTCACCACCAACTTTTACATACTTCACGGAATGCCATTTCGTTTGTTCATCTTCAGCTGGCTGATATCCTTTGCCTTTGACAGTCTTAATGTGCCAAATTTTAGGTTTGTTGATGTCTATGAGTGATTGTAACGTGGATACTAATTCCGTTACGTTATGGCCATCTTTTGTGTGGAAATAGTCAAAACCTAAGTCGATAAAAAAATTATCATTAGGCTTTAGATCTTGTAGATATTGGTTCAGTGCACCAGCATTAGGGTCGATACCCATTTGGTTATCATTGATGATGATCAAAACGTTTGTATCGCTTACTGCCGCGTTGTTCAATGCTTCCCAAGCCATTCCACCCGTTAAACTTCCATCGCCAATAACTGCAACATGTTGTCTTTTAAATCCTAATAGTTTGTCTGCTTCAGCCATTCCTAAAATAGCACTTATGGATGTGCTTGAGTGGCCTGTTCCAAAAGTGTCAAATTCACTTTCACTTCTGCTTGGAAAACCACTTAACCCATTTTTCTTTCGAATGGTATGGAACTGATTTTTCCTTCCAGTAATAATTTTATGTAAATACGACTGATGTCCAACGTCCCATATGAGTTGATCGGTTGGAGTGTTTAGGACATAATGAAGCGCAACGGTAAGTTCTACAGTTCCCAGGTTTGCACTAAAATGGCCGCCGTGTAATTGGATTTCATTGATCAAAAACTGACGATAATCGTCACAATATTGAGGAAGCATATCGATACTTAAAGCTCGCAGCTCAGACAAAAGGGTAGGTGATTTTGAATTTGTTTCCAAGAAGCGACAAAGAAAAGAAAAACGTTTGATTTATAGGCGTTTGAACATTTTAAAATGCGGAATGCCAATTTCTAGAAATTCCTCACCTTCAATAGAATATCCTTGCGACAAGTAGAAGTCTAGTGCTACTTTACGAGCATTTAATTCAAGTAAATTAAACCCAAGGTTTTTAGCTAATTCTTCTGAATGTTTAACCATTAATTTTCCAATTCCTTGGCCTTGAACCTCATGACTTACGGCTACTTGGCGCATTTTAACCACATCGTCGTTAATTGGTCTAAGCAATAATATTCCCACCAGCTTTTCACCATCTGTAGCAGCCAGGTGATATTCATGCTCGTCGGTTACCATATTTTCTTTGGTAAATTTTAGTCCCAATGGTGTTCGCAAAACATCCTGACGTAAGGCTACGGACTCGATATATTGCTCCGAATTGAATTCGATTAAACCAACTTCAATAGGCATATATGTGTTAAATAAATTCTGAAAGAGGGAAAACTTCTCCAGCTTTAAACTTACCGTTGTTCAGCGTGATTTTGCCACATTCATTCATTAAATCATGCTCATAAAACAAGGTGTAATCATTGTCGACGGCCTCTTGTAAAAATGCTGCATTTTCTTCCATACGAACTAATGGTCGAATGTCGTAACCCATTGCATAGTGTGGAGGGACGTGAGCTGCTGAAGGAATCATATCCGCAGCAAATACTAATGTTTGATCTTTGTATTGAATTTTTGGACACATCATCTTTTCAGTATGTCCGTTTGCTAAAATCATAGAAATATTATCGGAAATTTTCAAATCGTCTCCAACAAATTTTAATTGTCCGCTTTCTTTTATGGGTAAAATGTTTTCTGACAAAAAGGATGCTTTTTCTCTTGGGTTAGGGTTTATAGCATGATTCCAATGGCCTTCATGACTCCAATAGGTTGCGTTTTTAAACGTAGGTTCGATGTGCGTCTTTCCGGAATTCCAATGCACGCTTCCTCCGCAATGGTCAAAATGAAGATGCGTTAAAACCACATCGGTGATGTCGTCAAAATCAACTCCTGCTTTGTGCAACGAGTTTTTGAGTGATTGTTCGCCGTTTAAGAAATAGTAGCCGAAGAATTTTTCGCTTTGTTTATCTCCAATGCCATTATCTATAAGTATAAGTCGATCACCATCTTCAACTAAAAGACAGCGCATTGCCCAATTACATAAATTGTTTTCATCGGGTTGGTTATAACGTTGCCATATAACCTTTGGAACAACACCAAACATGGCGCCTCCATCTAATCTGAAATTACCGGTATGAATTGCTGCTAATCGCATATTATAAAACTACAAATTTTAGAATTTTTTGAACGTTACCTGCTGAGACTAGGACATAATAAATTCCAGTTCCATACCCACTTCGATCGAGGCTAAACATACGTGAAGTGAGAGACAAGTAATTTTGGCTAAACATAATTTTGCCATAGGTGTCACGTATCTGTATAAAGGCTGAACCTTTTTCGTAAAACTGCAGGTAAAGGGTAATATAGTCTGTAACAATTGTCGGGAAAATTTCCGCGTAAATGTAGTCGTTTGGGCAAACTCCGTCTGAATTGATGAAGTTGACACCACCGTTTCTATTAGCTACACATTCGTTTCTATAAGTTACCAAATTACAACCACATACAGGTAAGAAACTTGGATCGTTGCACTGAAAGAAGGGGTCAACTCTCCCAGAATCAACACATTGTTGGTTGAACTGTGCTTTAGAAGTCAATGATGCACTTGCAAAAAAGAGGAGAAAAAATAGGGCTCTGTACATTGATTTCATAGCTCAAAAGTATCAATTAGTCTTCATACATTTCCATTAATTCAGATAAATATAGGTGCAGTGCGCCTGATTGTTTTTATAGAACGTTCATTCGACTGTTAAAGTTTTTTACATTTGACACATGCGGGTTGGGAATAAAAAGTATCCAAGTAAAATTAAAGCGGAAGTCGAAAAAGCGTTGTCGCATTATCCCGAATTACGCAATGTGCCAATCCATTTTCGGTGGGGTATTTTTACGCAACACTCGTTTATGCTGGCACAACCCAAGGTTCCAACGTTGTTTCGACCCAAAGAACGACGAGAATATCAAATCATCATGAGGAAGAAATTCTTTCTTAAGAATAAGAAAGTACCGAATAATCGGGTTCCATCCGATGTGATGATAGGCTGGTTGGGTCATGAATTAGGTCACGTGTTGGATTACAAGCTACGGGGCAGTTGGGACTTAGCATGGTTTGGTGTTTTATATTATTTCAGTAAATCGTTTTTGAAAAAAGCAGAAATTACGGCCGATCGTAATGCTGTGGAGCATGGTCTGATAAAAGAACTAGTTGTTTCTAAAGAGTTTGGTCGCAATCCAGCGTTTTTCCCTTGGAGGTATATTAAAAAGCTAAACTCTCTGTATCCGAGCATCGAGGATGTGAAGACTTGGGAAGAATCTTTTCGAGCAAACAATGAACAAAACACGTAAAAACGAGTTGATAACACTAAAGCATAACAATGAAAGCCATTTGGAATAATACCGTAGTCGCCGAGAGCGATGAAACCGTAAATGTAGAAGGAAATCCTTACTTCCCAGTAGAATCAATAAAAAAGGAATATTTTAAACCAAGCAACACGCATTCAACCTGTCCATGGAAAGGGGAGGCATCGTATTACACCGTAGAAGTCGACGGTCAAGAAAACAAAGACGCGGCGTGGTACTATCCAAAAACCAGCGAATTAGCCAAAAGCATCGAAGGGAAAGTTGCTTTTTGGAAAGGTGTGAAGGTGGAGGAGTAGGTTAATTTACATTAGGAAAAAGTGTTTTAATAAGATGCCGATCAGAGTACTGAGGACATAAATCTGTTTCAGTGAAGGGAGTTATCTTGTGATACATCTCTTTCCAATCTTCAAAGTGTCCAGATATTTCTTGTGTAATTGTCCTAAAGTTTTCTGAGCTTTTAAAAGGGAAAATTTTAATTCTTTTACAGCGAGGATTGTCAAGTAATTGATGGAGTATTGTTCCGTCTGATTGACCACAAGAGTGCCCAAATATATACACTTCATAATCTGTTTTAAGGTATTTTAGCAGCTTTTGATAATCAGAGTTTAAATGATAATCATAACTCTTAACAAACTTTAAAATTGAGTTTTCGTGAAGATTTCGTAACTCCTTAAATCGGCCATCTAGCTCTGCACCATAACCAAAATTTATAGGATTATTCACGTCTCCTGCAGTTCCATGAATGTTAATAACGTCGATTTTTTTAGTTTCAATTTTTGCTTCTTGGACATAGACTTTGCTTGTGTAGCGTTCTAAAGTATTCGTGTAATTAAAATTAAGAAAGCAAGTTTGTTGAGGATATTTTGGATCAGTACTGTGGTGAAATAATCGTTCATAGAAAAGATTCATGTAAGAATCAAATTGAACCACTTCAGTTTTGTTTATTACTTGAGTAACAATATACTTTTCTAGTTCAACTTTAATTTCTTCAAGTTGTCTGTTTCTCTCCGCAACATACGATAAACCATCTCGATTTAGTCGTCCATTTTTTATATACAAATTTGGTTTATCCAAAACTTCTGTTAAAGATTGATAAAAAGATATTTCAAAATCAACCCATCTTTGGTCTATTAGAAAATCTAAAGAGTCCGAAAAAAGCCTATTATTGACATTATTTCCAGTCTGATTCGGTTTCAAAACAATAATACTACCGTTTTTAACCATAGAACGATAAGTGTCAATATCTTTTACCTCTTCATGGTCATAGAACGAATCTCCTCTTTGCAGACTAAATAACTTAGAGCCAGAAGAGTTTTTATCCACTAACTTGTGATAGGCAAGTTTTATGTGATGCAGGGCAAAATCGCCATAACTAGTTTTTAAGTCATGCGAGAGGTCAAAACCGTTTCCAATGATTATTATTCGATTCATTTATGGTTTATTAAAATGTTTTTGGCCTCTAATCTATCCGATCAAAACCCAAATACGGTCGTAATACCTCTGGCATTTCAATTCCGTTTTCGGTTTGATTGTTTTCCAATAAGGCTGCAACAATTCGAGGTAACGCAAGTGCACTTCCATTTAACGTATGGGCATATTGCATTTTGCCGTTTTCGTTCTTAAATCGAAGTTTTAGCCTATTACTTTGGTATGTTTCAAAACACGAAACAGAACTAACTTCTAACCATCGTTCTTGAGCACCAGAATACACTTCCATGTCGTACGTTAAAGCACTGGTGAATCCCATGTCTCCGCCACATAATCGTAATACTCGGTAGTTTAATCCAAGTTTTTGAAGCAAGCTTTGAACATATGAACTCATTTCTTCTAAAATGGTATACGATTCATCAGGATGCGCAAGTTGAACGATTTCGACTTTGTCGAATTGATGCAAGCGATTTAAACCACGAACGTCTTTACCGTAACTTCCTGCTTCTCGTCTAAAACATGGTGTATACGCCATATTCTTAATTGGGAAATCTTCTTTTTTAACAATTACGTCTCGGTATAAATTGGTAATCGGAACCTCTGCCGTTGGAATCGCAAATAGGTTATCGACCGTCATGTGATACATCTGACCTTCTTTGTCGGGTAATTGACCTGTTCCAAAACCGGATGCCTCATTAATGAAAATCGGTGGTTGAACTTCGTTGTATCCGTGCTTCAATCCTTCGTCAAGAAAGAAGTTAATTAACGCACGTTGTAGTCTTGCACCTTTCCCTTTGTACACAGGGAAACCAGCTCCAGTAATTTTTACACCAAGTTCAAAATCAATTAAATCATATTTCTCAGCAAGTTCCCAGTGTGGAAGTTTGTGCGCTAATTCAGGCATGTCTCCATGAGAAAGTACAATTTCGTTTTCTTCGGGAGTTTTTCCATTTGGAACAGAATCGTGCGGTGCGTTAGGAATTTGAGTTAACGCATTGGTCAATTCTTCTATGGTTTCTTTTAGCGTATTTTCCAATTGCTTTGAAGATTCTTTGATTTCAACAGTTTTGGCTTTGAGTGCTTCCGCTTCATCTCGTTTCCCTGATTTAAAGCAGATGCCGATTTCTTTCGAAATCGCATTCATTTCGGCCAACATACCGTCTAACGTAGTTTGTGTTTGCTTGCGTTGATCATCTAGTTCAAGCACTTTGTTCAATGCATCTTCAAAACTTTTCCCTCTTTTTGAAAGACGGCCATTAATGCCTTCGAAATCTTCTCTAATATGCTGTACTTCTAACATGTGCGTTCTTAAAGCGGCAAAGTTGTTACAAAACAATGTAACAATAAAGGTTACTTAGTAAAAAGTGCATAAGAAACGTCCTAAAAAGTGAAGTCTTGATATTGTATGTTTGCGCCGAGAATACAATAATTGGAAGAATCAGGGGAAATAGTAAAGTCGAAAGGCAGTAGGGCTTGGTATAATTGGCTTCGATGGATGCTATTTGTTCTTAGTTTACTTGCCCTTGTGATGATATTAAAACCGTTCAATAAAGCAACGGTTGCGGTTAATCATGACCAATATTCACTTGCAATTCAAACCGACACTTCAGATGGTTATGTAGTGGATTACAATGGGGTCATTGATTTTGTTGCGTATCAAAGCCAAACAGCAACAGCCGAACTGTTTATTAAAACATCTGGGTTCTATCGGTTTAAATTTCAAACTAAAAAAAGCGAGACTGGTTGTCAACTTTTGTATGCTATTAATGGTGTAGATATTGATTCTTTTGATGTTTTAAACTCGGTTCAAGTAAGAAGTATAAAACTTAGAAAAGGTGATTATTTTAAAATACACGTTCGTGCGTCGGCGCATAGCAACTCTGAGGTTGGAGTAAAATTTGAGCTTAGTAATTCTAAAAATCAATTGCTTATTTACGTCGTAATCCTCTTATACTTTTTGTGTGGGTTGATACTGATGTACTTTGTTAAAGGGTATCACTTTGTTCTACCAAGTTTAGCGTTTCTACTGTCTGTTTACAATGAACATTTGTATCCTTCAACGGAGTGGATTATTCCAATGATTGGATTCGTATTTGGTTTTATGGGACTCGCCTTGTTGCGTTTTCTGGTGTCAAAATTTCCGATACGATTCATTAGCGGAATCCTTGTTTTAATTTACGACTATCTGCTTTTAGCTGTCGTCGTTATTTTAGCTGGATTTGTATGGAACTACAAACGATTTGGTTTTAGAATAGATTACGATACCATTGTCGCGGTGTTGCAGTCGAACATTTCAGAAACCCTCGAATTTGCCATTTCTGAACTGAATGTCTTAACTATCGGAGCCTTGGTGCTGCTTTTAATAGTTCCATTTTTTCTTTTATGGATAGAAAATAGAATTGCCAAAAAGAGTTTGCAAATAAACCATTTGATTGCAATGATTTTGTCTGGCTTAGTTGTGGTTGGATTGATCGGTTCGAGCAATTTCCTGACAGATACTTCGGCAGCATACTTCCAATATTACGAAGAGATAGCGAAGTTTAATGAGGTTCAAAACCGATTCAATCAACCTAAGAGCATAACTGCCTCAAAAGACGAAACTGGTGAAACATACATATTTGTGATTGGCGAATCTCAAAGCAAAGAGCACATGTCGTTGTATGGGTATCACCGCAAAACCACTCCGTTTTTAGATTCTATGAATTCGCGGAGAGAAATTGAAGTTTTTAGCGAGGCTTATTCAAGTCATACCCATACCATTATGGTGTTGCAGGACGCTTTAACCCAATCGAATCAATATAATGGTTTGAAGTACACCGAGGTGCCAAGTTTGATAAACATCTTAAACGCTGCTGATTTTGAAACCGTTTGGTTAAGCAATCAAGTAAAACTGAGTAATTGGGATAACATCGTTTCAGCAATAGCGAGCGGTTGCAAGAAGCAGATTTTTGTCAATAAGAACATCGGAGAGGCTGTTTCTAAAAGTCCCTACGATGAATCCTTAATACCTGAATTAGAGAAAATTCTTGATACAAAGTCTTCAAAGAATAAGGCCATTTTTATCCATTTATTAGGAAATCATGGTAAATACGACGAGAGGTATCCAGCATCCTTTAAGAAACTACCTTCACGAGGTAAAAGTGATTTTGGATCTGATCGAGAAGTTTCTACATGGGAAGCTTATGATAACTCAATTTTGTACAATGATTATGTATTAGGCCAAATACAAGACGTCCTGAGTGATGCTCCTGGAGATGTAAAGCTTATGACGTATTTTGCTGATCATGCAGAAGATTTGAGTGGTGGACGAGGCCATAATTCGGGACAATTTACCTATCGAATGACTCAAATACCCATGTTTATTTGGGCGGATAAGGAATACAAGGAGAGATATCCATTGATATGGGATGCTGTTGAGGATTCAAAGGGGCAGAGGTTTTCAAATGATTTGTTCTTTCAATTAGCGTTGAGTCTTACTGGAGTGGAAACACCGTACTATAATCCCGTTTATGACCTAACCGATTTTCGATTTGCAGTGGATACCTTCAAGACAAAAGGAGGTCGACTATTGTATGATTCACCGTCAAATCAGTATACAAATACCTTAACAAATAAAGATTCATTAAAAAGTCTCAATCAGCTAAGTCGGGTAGGAATACATCGTGTAAATTCTTTTGGGAAATTGAACGAAGTGCAACGTGATGGCTTTGAAGTGATCGAATTAGACATAAAAATTGTCAATGGTCAGTTACTTGTTGGTCACGGTGAAGATGATGCCATGAGCAACACACAACTGAAAGACTATTTGATTTCGGTTGACTTAAGAGACGTATCCAAAGTTTGGTTAGATATAAAGAATATCAACAAGGAAAATCTGCAACGCTGTATCCGTGGATTAAATGAAATTGACAGTCTTTTTGGTTTAAAGAAGAAATTGATTGTTGAAACCAGTGCAACGGATTATAACGTTTCATTAATTGCTCAACAGGGATTTGACGTAAGTTATTATTTACCGACTGAGATTGCTCAAATGACTCAAGATGAACAGAGAAATAAGGCAGTAGAACTAATCAAGCAGTTGAAATATCAAAAAGTGAGCAGTATTTCTTTTGATGCAGCTCTGTATACTTTTGTTAAAGCTCAATTGCAAAACCAGATTTCGCCAGCCATTCAGTATCACACATGGAATGTTGAAATAAACATTAGGCATGGCGATTTCTTACATCTGCTTCAAAACGAGCCGTATTTCCAAGATCAACGCGTTAAGACAATACTCGTTGGTTATCCATCCGTTTTTAATTTGTAGGCATCAATTCAATAGTGTCCCTCTTTTATTCAAGTTAATTATACATTTGCAAAAAAAATAGATAATGGCATTTGACTTATTAGTTATTGGTAGTGGACCTGGAGGATATGTAGCCGCAATACGTGGCGCACAGTTAGGCATGAAAGTAGGGATTGTAGAGAAAGCGGAGTTAGGTGGAGTTTGTTTAAACTGGGGTTGTATTCCGACAAAGGCATTACTGAAATCAGCACAAGTTTTTAGTTATATCAATCACGCATCAGATTACGGTATTGAAGTTAAAGATGCATCTGCAGACTTTGGAGCGGTTGTAAAACGAAGCCGTGACGTTGCGAACGGAATGAGCAAGGGAATTCAATTTTTAATGAAAAAGAACAAAATTGAGATTCACACTGGATTTGGGAAGCTTGTTGGAAAGGGAAAAGTTGAAGTTGATAACGATGGTAAAAAAACTATTGTTGAAGCAAAAAATATCATATTGGCAACGGGTGCTCGAGAAAGAGAATTGCCAAATTTGAAAATAGACAAGAAGAAAGTAGTTGGATACCATGAGGCAATGGTTTTGCCAAAACTTCCTAAGTCAATGGTTATTGTAGGAAGTGGAGCGATAGGAAGCGAGTTTGCGTATTTCTACAACGCTATGGGTACAGAAGTAACGTTGGTGGAGTATTTGCCAAACATCGTTCCTGCTGAAGACGTAGACGTTTCCAAAGCATTAGAAAAGGAATTCAAAAAACAAGGCATAAACGTGATGACCAATTCATCTGTCGAAAAAGTTGATACCTCTGGAACTGGATGTAAAGTTTCTATCAAAACGTCAAAAGGAATGGAAGAAATGAACGTCGACATTATATTATCAGCGGTAGGAGTTCAAACCAACCTGGAAGGCATTGGCTTAGAAATGATGGGTGTTAAAACCGAAAAAGGAAAAGTGGTTGTTGACGATTACTATCAAACAAATGTTCCTGGAGTTTACGCCATTGGAGACATCGTTGCTGGTCCAGCATTAGCACACGTCGCAAGTGCAGAAGGAATTATTTGTGTGGAGCAAATCGCTGGTCATAACCCAGAGCCATTAGACTATGGCAATATACCTGGTTGTACGTATTGTTCACCAGAAATTGCATCCGTTGGAATGACTGAAGCAAAAGCAAAAGAAGCAGGACATGAGTTGAAGATTGGTAAGTTCCCGTTTTCGGCAAGTGGTAAAGCAAGTGCTGCAGGAGCAAAAGAAGGTTTTGTGAAAGTTATTTTTGATGCTAAGTATGGCGAGTTCTTAGGAGCCCACATGATTGGTATGAATGTAACTGAAATGATTGCTGAAGTAGTTGTTGCACGTAAATTGGAAACAACAGGACATGAAATTATTAAATCTGTTCACCCGCACCCAACGATGAGCGAGGCGGTTATGGAAGCAGCTGCAGCAGCTTACGACGAAGTAATTCATTTATAAAGACAACTTAAAATTATCAAAAGTCCTATATAACGTCCTTTTAGTAATGCTTGGGATCCCAATGAACAAAGGCAAGGTGTACTTTGAATGATCTCGCGTTTACTACCTATCTAAATTTATTGTTTAGGTAATGGCATTTTTGGAGGTGGAGTGTCCGAGAAGTTTTTTTGGTCAAATCCAAGGGAAGTCGAGAACTTGTTCGAGAATCACCCGCAGGATTCCAAGAAAAACTAGCGGAAACGAACAACGCCAAAGGAGCCTTGAACTTTTTGTTTACTTTTTGGTTCAAGCCAAAAAGTAAAATCGGTTTGGCTGATAAGCCAAGTAGAACTATATGTAAAAATATTTAGGACAGGATTGAAAAGTCCTAACTGTTCATTCGGTTAGGACTTTTTTGTGTACAATCGGATTTTTTAGATGCCCTGAAGTTTTGAAAAACATAAATAAAAGTTATGTAATTCAGAAATAGAATAAATATAAAATTATGAATAAATGTCTCTTTTTTTGTGAAAAATTAATCAATGCAAAAGATTACATACGCAAAAGGAGATGGAATTGGTCCAGAAATAATGGACGCAACGTTGGCAGTCTTAAAAGCCGCAGGTGCGCGCATTGATTTTGAAGAAATTCAAGTTGGTGAAAAGGTATATTTAGCGGGAAATTCAAGTGGAATAGGAGAGGAGGCGTGGGAAAGTATCCGCAGAAACAAAGTGTTTTTAAAAGCACCAATCACCACACCTCAAGGGGGAGGATATAAGAGTCTGAACGTAACCATGAGAAAGTCTTTAGGGCTTTTTGGTAATGTCAGACCATGCCAGAGTTTCCACCCTTTTGTTTCTACAAAACATCCAGAAATGGACGTTGTAATTATTAGAGAAAACGAAGAAGACCTTTATGCCGGCATCGAGCATCAACAAACAGACGAGGTAGTGCAATGTCTTAAGTTGATAACTCGACCCGGATCTGAAAAAATTATCCGTTATGCCTTCGAGTATGCCAGGTTATATGGTCGAAAAAAGGTAGCCTGTTTTACCAAAGACAATATTATGAAACACACCGATGGTTTGTTTCATAAAGTCTTTAAAGAAATTGCAGCTGAATACCCAGAGATAGAATCTGATAACTGGATTGTTGACATTGGAGCGGCAAGAATAGCAGACACGCCAGAGATTTTCGATGTTGTGGTAATGCCAAATTTATATGGTGATATTATCTCTGACATAACTGCTCAGATTTCTGGTTCGGTTGGACTTGTAGGAACTTCGAATATCGGTCAAACCTGTTCTATGTTTGAGGCTATTCATGGCTCGGCACCCGATATTGCAGGAAAAAATATTGCCAATCCATCAGGATTATTACGCGCATCGGTATTGATGTTAAATCAAATTGGACAACAAGACATTGCTGAAAAAATTGAGAACGCATGGTTAAAAACACTAGAAGACGGCGTTCATACTGTCGATATTTATAAAGATGGAGTTAGTTCATCGAAAGTTGGTACGAAAGAATTTGGCGAGGCGGTCATTGAGCGTTTAGGATCAATTCCAAAAATGTTTAAACCTGCTAAATATGATTCTACGGTTTCTATTAAAATTCCTGAGTATAAGCGCCCAGCACCGCAGAATAAGGAATTAAAAGGCGTCGATTTGTTTGTCGATTGGAAAGGAAGTAATCCTGACCAATTAGCAGCAAAACTTCAAAAGTTAAACGACGAAACAACGCTCACCATGATTACCAATCGAGGCGTGAAGGTGTGGCCGAACGGATTTGAAGAAACTTTTTGCACGGATCACTGGCGATGTAGATTCGAAGTGAAGAATGGTGGGAAATTTAGTAAGTTATTCATTACAAGCTTATTGAATCATGCAATTGTTGCAGACATCGACGTAATCAAAACAGAGAATTTATATGACTTTAATGGTAACAGAGGTTATTCGCTTGGCCAAGGCCAATAACCCACATTAATATTTCGTGTTGTAAATAAGGTCACCTAGCTTCGGTTAGGTGACTTTTTACTTTTATACCCGAGAGATGTTTTGGGACTTCGTAGAAACCAAAGTAATAGGTTTAGAATATCATAAAACGAAGTCGACGAGGCAGCTCTGACCCACTAATGGCGGTTGTGTGAAGGTCGAGTGGGTTTGTAAACAGTTAGTCGACAAACCCTACATCATGCATTGAGCGCCATACACGATGTGAGAACACCGCTATCTTCCTACGAAGCGCACAAACAACTGGTTGAATATCATTTTCTTTGGCGCCATTTCCTCGCCTTACGGGTTCGCGTTGCTCCGTGCTGCGCACCCTTCACTGCGTTCAGGCCTCCAGTCTCGGGGCGCAACATCCGTCTTTTGCAAACCAACTATGTGCCACCCCCAACAACTCTTTAGTAATTCCAAACCAACAAAAATCAACGAACAATACGAGCAACGTTCACGAACTCTGGAGGTTGTCCAAACCCATATTTTTCTTAATTTGCAACAACAGCATGAACCACCATTCAAAACCCAACAACAGCATAAACCCGTCGGATATTGTATAACAGTGAAAAGTTTATAGTGAACAACGAACAATGAGAGATACCTTTATAAAAACAAAATCAAAAGCAGTGAAATCCCGACTCATTATGAAAACTAGAATCCTTAACTATTCACTTTTAACTTTAATCAGTTTTTCGCTCCCGGTAGCTATTGGAACTAATTCTGCGCATGGGCAAAACCTAGACTCCTTATACGGCGTTTGGCAAGATGAAACACAACATGATTCAAGCCGGACCAAGGCTTTCCAACATTACATTTGGTCCGGATATGTAACATCCAATCCAGACACAGCCATTGCTCTTTCAGAAAGGTTAATTGCCTACAGTAAAAAAAATAATTACCCATTGGGTGAGGCAAAGGGATTCAATAATATAGCAGCTTCATATTTCAATAAAAAAGACTTCACCAAAACCTTGGAGAACTACAATTATGCACTAAAGATATATGAAGAATTAGGCGAAGATAGAAGGGTTGCAAAGCTGTTGGCTAGAATTTCGAACGTTTATGAGCAACAAGGCGATTTAGACAAAGCAATTGAATATGTAAATCAGTCCATCACTATTTCTGAAAAGGTTGGCTATAAAGCAGGAGTTGGAACTGCTTTAAATTCTCTTGGTAAATTATTCAAGATGCAGGGTAAATACGCTATGGCCATAAACGTTTTCAATCGAGAACTTAAATATAATATAGAAATTGAGGATAGTTTAAATACTGCAGGAAGTTTTTTTAACATCGGAAGTATATACGTTGAACAAGGTATGTACGACAAAGCTCTTGAATATATTAAGCGTTCATTAATAATGTTTGAAGGGGCAAAGTCCGAACGAGGAGTTTCACTTTGTTTGTCTAATATTGGCATAATTTACTTGTATCAAGAAAACTTCACCGAAGCATTGAAGTATTGCAACCGTTCCCTAAATTTATCAACAAGCCTAGGACTTAAAAACGACGTCGCTGCAACTCAAAATTTGATAGGAAATGTATACTCTGACCAGGGTAACTATACTATGGCATTGGATTATTACAACCAAGCTTTACAAATTGCAGAAGAGATTGTTTTTGAAAAGTTGATTGCAGACCTTTTGAACAATATTGGTCTTGTTTATAGTAGGCAAGGTGATTACACAAACGCGCTAGCATATTTTCATCGTTCCTTAAAACAATATGAACAATTTGGGCTTAAAAAGCGAACATCAGGTGTTTTTACGAATATTGGAGATATTTACCTTTCAAAAAGACAATACGACGAAGCACTTAAATATTGTATGCAAGGGTTGGCACTAGCTGAAGAAGTAAATGTTTTGAAAGATCAGAGCGGTCCATGTCAATGCATTTACCAGTCCTACAAAGCCATCGGTAACGGCAATATGGCGTTGATATACATGGAAAAAATGAAAGTCATTGATGACAGTTTAAATGCACAAGAAACTACCCAAAAACTCCAACAAATGGAGTTTGCCAAGACCATATTGCAAGACAGCATTGCAAAAGCCGAAGAAGCCCGTCTAGTGCAAGAAGCCCACCAAGAAGAAGTTGCTATTAAGAACAGAACGAGAAATATGTTGGCAGGTGGTGGAATGCTGTTGCTACTAATTGCAGGCGGACTGTATTCTCGTAACCGCTATATTAAAAAATCAAGAGACACCATCTCCAAAGAAAAAGACCGTTCCGACAATCTATTGCTAAACATTCTCCCTGCAGATATAGCTGCAGAGCTCAAAGAAAATGGCAAAGCCGAAGCCCGTGATTTTGAAAACGTGTCCATTCTCTTCACCGACTTCAAGGAATTTACACAGACATCGGCAAAGCTCAGCGCCAAAGAGCTAGTGGCAGAAATCAATATCTGCTTCGAAGCCTTTGACTCCATTTGTAAAAAGTACAACGTAGAGAAAATCAAAACCATTGGAGATGCTTATATGGCGGCCGGAGGTTTGCCTATACCAACAGCCGAATCAACGAAGAATACTGTATTGGCTGCATTAGAAATGCAAGCGTTTATAACATCGCGCAAAGCAGAAAATGATGCGGCTGGCAAACCTGCTTTTGAAATGAGAGCGGGTATTCATACCGGTCCTGTTGTGGCTGGTATTGTTGGTGCAACCAAATTCCAATACGATATTTGGGGTGATACGGTAAACACCGCCAGCCGCATGGAAAGTGCTGGTGAAGTGGGGAAGGTCAACATCTCCAACACCACCTATGAAATCATCAAAGATGAACCACACTTCGATTTTGAACACAGAGGTAAGATTGAGGCAAAAGGCAAAGGGGAAGTTGACATGTGGTTTGTAACAGTGAAAAACTAACTTGTAACAAACCATCCCGAGCAATTCGGGGCTATTTGTTTCAAAGGCTTAAACAAAAAATGAAAAAACAGCATACAACAAAGCTTATACGCAATGCCCTGAGATACACATGCGCTTAGCTAAAGGTTGTATTATGCAATCCAATCTGACATCTCCGTAATCAAAACAGAAAATTTATTAGACTTTAATGGTAAAAGAGGTTTTTCGCATGGCCAAGGCCAACAACCCTCATTAATATTTCGTGTTGTAAATAAGGTCACCTAACTAGGGCAAGGTGACTTTTTATTATAATCCAACCGCATCACTGCAGTCCAATCCATTTTTTCATTTTTGGGATTGTTATCTATGTGAATGGTTTCATCAAATAATAGCGTAAAACCATGGTTTTTTAGTTGGTTAATTAACCATGACTTAGAATAATAATACATGTCAAGATGTTGCTGGCCATCGCTGGAAACAGTGCGTTCCTTGCTGTTTTGAGTGGCGATTATTGCACTTAAATAAAGCATACCACCATGATTTAACATGCGTTTCGCCGCTTCTAAAAAATCAACAACCTGTTCGGGCGATAGGTAAGGAATGCAAAATCCCGCTACAATACCATCGTAGGTTTTTGAGCGGGTTGCTAGGTTATTTATGTCAAGTACTTCGTGGTCGGCTGTTGGATTGTTTTTAACCGAAAGCTTCACCATTTCTGAAGAAATATCCGTTGCCAAATAATTTGAAGTAGGCAGTTGGGCTAACAGTGCATTGGTTAAATTACCCGGGCCACAGCCGAGTTCAATTAGTGTTGGACAGTCTTTTTTTATCTCAGAACAAAGGGCGTCAATGCTTTTAGAATACTTAGAAACATCCCAATATTTGTTCTGGTAAATCTCGGCGTATTCGTCAAATAAATATTCGGCGGTCATCCGATTAAAAACTATGGTGTCCGCTAATTTGAAGCTGATTCTTCGAATAATTATTTGTTGTTTGCTTCATAACGGCAAGTTGAAATTTTAGATTTTTTTGCGCTTTATATCCAATGCCAGCATAGAATCGATTGCGGTCAAAATAGGTATTGGTCGTTTGTCCATAACTGTTTTGACCATTGATAAACAACTCATTATAAAGAGCTAAATACGGTGACTTTACATCTATAGTATTTCCCTTAAGAGGGATGTTTAGAAAAAGGTTGTAACGATATCGTGTCCTAAACTCTTGGTTGTACATAATGCGTTGTTCGTAACGAAACCGATGTGTAAAGTGAAATTTCCCAATGGTGTTTGGTAGTAATGCTTCTTGGTAGATTCGGTTTTCCATGATGGTACTAGTAAGTCTTTGACCATATTGACCCGTGTTAATATTAGCATAACCAACGGTAAGTAAAACCTCTGTGTTTTTTGGTGTATACGTAACGCCACCGCGAATTAGTAGCTGCTCAAGATCTCCAAGAATATTCCAATTTCGGTATTGGATATCGCCTTGAAACCCCCATTGTTTTTCGGCTAATTGAGTTTTCCAGAAATAAATGTACCAAGATCCAAGTTGGTCACTATCGATTTGTCCATACAATAACGATGGAGTCAACCCGAAAAGCATTAGTAAGATGGTTATTATTCGTTTATTCATGTACGGCAAATTTACAGCCGTACAAGCTGACATTCCAAATATTAGAAATGGAACCTTATATTGCTCATCTCTTATAAAAAAATACAATATAAATCATGAGTAAAATAGCAGTATTAGGAGCAGGAATGGTTGGAAGCGCAATGGCTATTGACTTGTCTCAAAATCATGAAGTTACAGTTTTTGATGCTAACGAACAAGCATTGGCAAATTTGTTGGCGAAACAGTCGTTGCTTACAACTAAAATTGTAGATGTGACGGACAAAAAACTATTGATTGAGGTAATTCAACGGTTTGATTTGGTGGTCTGTGCAGTGCCTGGATTTTTAGGATTCCAAACACTGAAGTCGATTATAAAAGCGAAAAAAGACGTTGTAGATATTTCTTTCTTCCCAGAAGATGCACTGTTGCTTCACGATTTAGCTTTAGAAAATGGGGTAACCGCAATCGTCGATTGTGGTGTTGCTCCAGGCATGGACAATATCATTCTTGGTCGATACAATGAAGAATTGACCGTTACGAATTTCGAGTGTTTGGTCGGAGGATTACCTAAAGAGCGAAAATGGCCGTTTTGTTATAAAGCACCGTTTTCACCAATCGATGTAATTGAAGAATATACGCGTCCTGCTCGATTTGTCGAAAATAGTAATGTGATTGTTCGTGAGCCACTAACCGATGTAGAATTGCATGAGTTTCCACACGTGGGGACACTGGAGTCCTTTAACTCAGATGGACTGCGATCGTTACTTTTTACCATGTCGCACATTCCGAACATGAAGGAAAAGACGTTGCGCTATCCTGGCCATGCTGAGTACATCAAGGTGTTAAAAGCGTCTGGCTTTTTTAGTGAAAAGAAGCTTTTGGTTAATGGTGTTTCCATTTCTCCATTGGAATTTACGAGCAAGGTTCTGTTCAATGAGTGGAAACTTGAATCAACCGATGAGGAGTTGACCGTTATGCGGGTGACGATTGAAGGATTGAACAAAAAAGGTAAAAACGTCAAAATTGTTTACGATCTTCAAGATACATACGATATGACAACTCAGACATCTTCTATGGCGCGTTGCACAGGTTATACGGCCACGGCAGCCGTTGAGTTGTTTTTGAAAGACTTGTATACGGTAAAAGGGATTTCACCACCGGAATATTTGGGCAAGGATGAACAGTGTTTTGACTTTATTCTAAAATATCTTAGCGATCGAGGGGTAAACTACGTTAAAGAATAAATATTGCTATCGTCAATCTTCCAGTCAGTCCGTTACTCTTCCTTATTATTAATCCAATAAAACGGACTAGCGCAATCGTTACCAATTATTTCACTGGTAGAATCTGCAAAAGCTTCACGCATAGCTTGTTTAACATGGTCCCAGGTCCAAAAGGAATCCATATCCATGGTTTCGCACGACATCTTCCCAACAATAAGCGTTGAATCGTTAAATATGTAGTATTGTGGTGGGTTTTTAACGCCTTTTGTTTCAGGTGTAATTTCCATTCCTCCCGTCCCATAATTTGAAATAATCTCTTTCCTGACTTCTTTAAGTTCATCACTATTTCTGTAATAATAGAAATCAAAACGAAATTCGTTGTAATCTTTTTGACTATACTTGTTAATGAATGACTCAGTAGATTTGAGATTTATTTGATAAAAACGGTTGGCTTTTATCACACGAGAATATGGTTCTGCTGAAGAAGTCTTTTCGAATCGATATCGCCCCAAAAAGTTCTGAATAAATGCCGTTCGTTCGTTTTCATGGTTTCTCTTTAAATCAGTAGTAGGTGATTCCTTTTCATAATCTACAATTGGGTTCTGTAAAGTATAAATCCCTAAAACCACAATTTTTCCAGGATCTTTTAAATAGTTTATCCCAAATCGTAAAACAACTTTTTTGTCATTTGGTGGTGCAAAAGTGGCTTTGAAATACGTGTAACCTAAGCGTCCACCGCCAGTAGAAGCTAGTTCTTGGACGGGTAAATTAGCTAAACGGGAATACTCTTTAATGATGTTTTTGTTCTTTGAAGAATCGGTTGCAATTCTCAATTGTTCGGAGTCAATCCAAGCATCAAATACCAATAAGCTGTCCCGAACCATATTGACTTTGTAGATATTTGAATTTTTAACCGTTTTAATCGTAACAGTGTACTGAGAATTGTAGTAAGAGTAATTATTTACACTTTTAATTACCTCATAGTTTTCCTCAGTTGTAAGGTGATTTGAAGTTTCATTTGCCTTACCTGTTTGATCATCACAACTGTAACATACCATTATGCAACCAAGTACAAAAAAAGTTGAATGGTTAAATAATTTCAAAATCAATGTGGTAATGGTCGTCATGTAGTTCGTTAATTAACGGTGTTAGCTTTTGCACAAAATAGATGCCTGCTGACCTTAAAACGTTGCCGCTAGATGTGTTAAATAATTGTTTTTTAAACTCGGTTTTAAGAATTACTTTTTTAATCTGTACGTTTTTGGTTTTTCCAATGGAGTCAAGGGTTAATAGATGCTTTGCTATTAAGTCGAAATCGATCTGTACATCGGTGTCTGAGACTAATTGGCCGTTATTATTGAAATCAAGTAAATAATGTCTTCCTCCTATAGCGTCATAATCGTAACATGGTAAATTATCTTTTTGTAAGGGAACCATAAAGTCAATACTTAAACCGTTTTGATGGGTTCGGTGAGGCTGGATAACACCTCCATCTTTGTTGGAACACTCCATAATGGTGAACTGTCGGTTCGGTGCTTTTCTTTCCAAATCTTCATATGCATGCAGTACAACAGACAGTACCCTATCGTTGAGATAGCACCTTTCGTTTACAAAGCTTAGCGAGTCAAAATAACGAAAATTAGGACCTTCAAAAGGCACACTTTTTCCATTCACCAAACGTCCTTCTGATACCGATCCAAGAGATTTACTACTAAATGATTTTTTCTGAATGCCTTGTGCATCGTCTTTAGAAATTACTTCTGTAACCTCTTCTGAGGGTACGTTTTGGTCTGTTGAGATTGTTTGAGAATTGTTGCAAGCAACAGCAAAAAGACACAGTCCCAAAAGTGGTTTAAAATAGGGCATGTGTAGTTAACGTAGGCTAGCTAGTTCTAGTACATAAAAATAAAAACAAGCCTGTTATCTTCGCAGTATGATTCACTTGCATCGTTTTACGTTTAATCCATTCCAAGAAAACACATATGTCATCTGGGATGATACGCTGGAATGTGTCATTGTTGATCCAGGTTGTTCAACGGCGTCTGAACAAATGGAATTGTGCACGTTTATAGGCGGGCAAGACTTAAAACCTGTGAAACTAATAAATACACATTGTCACATTGACCACATACTTGGGAACAGTTATGTGGTGAAAAGATTTGGATTAAATTTAATAGCAAACAGGCTTGAAATTCCGGTTTTAGAAAGTGGAAAAATGTCTGCGAAAATGTATGGGATACCGTATGATGAGTCGCCAGATATTTCTACGTTTATTACTGAGAAAGATACTTTGACTTTTGGTAATTCTCGTATGGATATTCTATTCACTCCGGGCCATTCGCCGGGTAGTTTAAGCTTTGTTGCAAACGATGAAGGTTTTGTTCTTGGTGGTGATGTTTTGTTCCGCCACAGTGTTGGACGGACAGACCTTCCTGGCGGTGATCCGAAGGTTTTATTGAAGTCGATTGAAGAGCAGTTGTGCACGTTACCAGACAGCTATTTGGTTTATTCTGGTCATGGTCCAGAAACAACTATAGGCCACGAAAAACAATACAACCCATTTTTAAATGGTACTTACTCACTTTGATTTACTTCTGCATCGTCTTTCGCTTTTTCACGCTTCCGTTTTCCATAACGCGAAAGCAACGTGGTGAACAAGACGGTTATTGCAAAGATGAAGGAGAGAAAACGTAACGTATTTTTTTGCTTTTGTTTGGCTATTTGTTTTTCTATTTGCTGTTGAACTTCATACCTGGAAATTGGTTGAGCGCTGTTTTGATATTTGTCTTCAACGTGTATTTCTGAATTATTTCTACCTTGGTTTTGGGATTTGATTTCTGTACTTAACTTATCCAAGTTCTTATCGATTTGCTCGTATGTGCTCACCGTAGAGTCTTTCGAGTAAGAAGTAACATAGAGTAATACCGATGAAAAAAACACACAAACAAATCGTATCATTTTTTAATAATTTTCAGGCTTGGCTTTCTTGAAATCAGACAAGTTTTTGGAAACCGTAAAGTAAGAAACATTTACGCCTGGGAAGTAGGTGACCATGGCATAATCAAGTGTGAACTTTTTTATACCGATACCAACGCCCCAGCTAAAACCTGCAGCACCTTTGGCGGTTTCAGGAGCTAATTCTTTTCGACGCATATGGTTATACCCACCTCGTACTTGAAAGTTATCAGAGAAAACTAATTCCGCACCGAAGTTAAAATGACGCATAATTTTGTCGCCAGTTGGTACGGATTCGTTGCGTATTTCTCCTGTTTCAAGATCAATGTTTTTATTTCTAGAGTTTACATTTACATAACTAATATCAAATTTCTGGAGGTTGTGAGCAACCACTGTCATTTTTAACGGGTTGTGTTGTAGTTTTTTAGAAAAACCGAGTTGTATGTCAAATGGAAGATCAACGCGCTCAGTTACGTAAGGAATGACATTGTAGCCCAAGTTCCGAATTAGCATAGATGCATGAAAATCAGAAGCTGTGTCGTGATAGGCTCCAGCAAAATCAACAGCAAAAGCAGTGGCTACGTATTTTTCATATACCGAATATAAAAACTTAAAATTAGTTCCGTAAGTAAACCGATTATCTCTAGACCAGATGTTCCCATAACCAATTTGAAAAACATAATCTTGAGCCCAAAACTCGCCAATTACACGACCGGTAACGTCAGTTTCTTTAAAGTATCCGTAGTCTGTGTATGTTACAGCACCGCTGAAGGTTCCGATGTTTTCGAAATGTTTTACGTACGCTCCGAATCCGCTGTTTATATCTACAAAGTAGTTGTTGTACGAAAGCATTGCGGTATTGTCCATATCTTTATTCAAACCAGATGGATTGAAATATCCAACGCCCAAATCTTTTTTGAAATCTGCCATAGTACTTGACCCTAAAGCGGCGGTTCGTCCAGTTGGGTCAATATTGACAAATGCAAAAGATTGACTCCCACCTAATTGTCCATAGGACAACGTAGAAAATAAAATGAAAAGGTTTACGACAACTATTCGATACATTGCAAAAGGGTTTTACGTATGATTACAACGCAAGTTTTAAAACATTATTTCGGCTAATATAATAGGTATTTGCTTCTTGTGATTTTGAATGCTGCTAGACCAGGTTCCCAACTTTTATGTATTGCTGTTATGGTTTCGTCCAAGTCATCCATTGTTTGTATCGATTCTATTTGCTTTTGCAGTTCTGGTCCACCAGCCAATTTGGTAAAAAATGACTTAAAATATGGTGTACTTGAACTTGGGTTATTGGTGAGATACATATATCCTAACCATCGAAGATTGATGCTTTTAGAGTCAGGAATAACGTTATTTCCGAAATCGGTTAAGAGCTTTCCTTCACACAGAACTCCCTCATGCTTAGGGTTGTCAGCAACTCCAGGAATTGACTGTGGCGTAAATAAATAAGGACCGTCGTTTCCACTTGAAGAACCTTGATTCGGTCGCTTTTTTATTGAATAATCAACAGGTCGACCAATCATTTCAAAAGGTTTCTCAGTTCCACGTCCAATACTTACATTGGTTCCTTCAAACAACCCCAGAGATGGATAAAGATAAATCGACGCCATGGTAGGTAGGTTAGGAGAGGGGCGAATCGGGAGCTTGTAAAGTGAATCGTGTGTGTAATTTATACATTTTATTACCGTCAGTTTACATGGTTTTTTATTCGAAAGCCAGTTTTCACCATTAATCATTTGAGCAAACTCCCCGACGGTCATTCCGTGCACTAAAGGAACTGGATGCATGCCGATAAACGATTTGTATTTTATATCCAATACAGGGCCATCTACATAAAAACCATTGGGATTAGGTCGGTCAAGCACCATCATTTCTAAGTTGTTTTCTGAACATGATTCCATTAGGTAATGCATGCTAGAGATATAGGTATAAAAGCGTACTCCGACGTCTTGTATGTCAAAAATTACAACATCAATACCTTCCATCATCTCTGGGCTCGGTTTTCTTGAAGCGCCATAAAGCGACACGATGGGTAAGCCAGTTTTGTCATCAATTGAGCTATTTACATGAGCACCTGCACTGTGATCGCCACGAAAGCCGTGCTCTGGAGCAAATATCTTAACGATGTCAACACCCCATTGTAAAAGCGTGTCAACCACATGACTCGAGCCAATGACACTAGTTTGATTTACCATCATTGCAACTTTTTTGTCTTTAAGTAAGGGTAAATAGTCGTTTAAACGTGATGCGCCTACTTCGATTTTAGGAGAAGACATGTTGTCGCCTAATGGAGGATCTTCGTGGTTTAATAAAGAAGAATTATTAGATTCTCCACATGCGGAAAAATTAAAGCAGATGAGAATGAAAGCTATGAGACCAATTTTGTGCATTTTTGAACGCTATAACGATTGTGAAAGTTCGAAAGTATGGATTTTAGTTATTTCGTCGGGAAAAAATTAGCCACGCAGTCTGGAAAAACGTTCACACGTTTAATTATCAGACTGGCAATAGCGGCAGTAGGCATCAGTCTGGCTGTAATGCTCATTGCCGTTGGTGTTGTTAAAGGCTTCCAAACAGAAATAAAAAATAAAGTTGTTGGCTTCGACGGACATATCCATGTTCGTAATCTAGATCTCAATCAAAGTAGGGAGTTGAAACTCATCCCAATTGAACAAGATTTTATAGATTCGGTATCTAACCATCCACAAGTAAAATCAGTTTCACCGTTTTGCCTGAAAGCTGGAATAATAAACACCAAGCGAGAGATTGAAGGAATGGTTTTTAAAGGTGTAGGTCCAACGTACGACTGGCAATTTATTAAGACAAATTTGTCAAAAGGCCGTCTTCCTCGATTTACGGATACAACAGATACGTATGAGTTTTTATTGTCGCAGAAAGTAGCGAATAAATTACAACTTGATACCGGCCAAAATATTGAAGTTTTTTTTATTCAAGATACCAAAGTGCGGCGACGCAGAATGAAATTAGTGGGCATTTACGATACTGGTTTAGGAGAGTTTGATAAAACAATTTGTTATACAGACATACGTGTAATTCAGCGTATTTATACAACTGATTATAGCCTCGTTAGTGGATTTGAAATTACCATTACCGACTTAACGAATCTTGATCAAATGACCGAGTGGGTCGACGATCAAATTGGAATAAAACTAAGAGCAGAAAATGTCGAGGAGAAACACGATGTAATTTTTAAATGGCTCAATATTGTCGACTCAAATGCAATAATCATTATTGTACTAATGACCATAGTTTCGGTGGTAAATTTGATTACGGCTTTTTTGATTTTAATCGTTGATAGAACCCAAATGATTGGTGTGCTAAAGAGTTTAGGAGCAACGAATGGTCAAGTGGTTCGAGTATTTTTGTTAAAAGGTCTTTCTATGGTTATTCCAGGGTTAATAATCGGCAACGTTCTGGGATTAGGGCTGGCTTATTTACAGGTAAAAACTGGATTAATTACATTACCAGAAGAGACATATTACATGTCGACAGTGCCGGTACAAATTTCAATGGAAACAATTCTTTATTTAAATATCGGGACGTTGATTATAAGTGCTGTTATGATGCTAATTCCAGCAATTATGGTTCGATTTATTTCGCCAGTAAAAGCAATCAAATTTAACTAAACTTCTTGCGCCATTTTGGAACATTAACATGGTCATACGGACAATGTAAGCATTTTTTACCACAGCATGTGCCGCGTTTCAAATGATAAGCTTTAGTCATTACCAATAAGCCATCATCATTAATATAATAATCCTCATTTTCTTTTAGATCTGACATAAGTTGTGTTATGGTGACTTTAGTTGAGACCCACAAGACTTACAAAATTTCGAGTCTCTTTCATTCTCAACCTTACAGGTACTACAAACGTTATTTTGTCGTTTTTGTTCAGCAAACTCTACGGTAACAATTCCTGTTGGTACAGTAATGATGGCGTAACCTAAAATCATTAGTGCCGAAGATAAAAATTTGCCAAGAATAGTCTGAGGAGTAATGTCGCCATACCCAACTGTAGTAATAGTTACAACGGCCCAATAGATACTTGCAGGAATACTTGAAAACTGATTGTCCGACGATAGCTCATAATTAGTTGAAGCACCTTCAATAATGTACATTGCCGTTCCTATCAAAACAACGATTATAAGAATAAAACCAAGAAACACTGTGATTTTAGCACTACTTGCTCTAAGAGCCTTACCCAAACTTGTCGCTTCTTTGCTATATCGCGTTAATCGCATAATGCGAAATACACGTAAGAGTCTGAGAACTCGAATAATAAGTAAATACTTCGATCCAGTAATGAACAACGAAAGGTAGGTTGGAATGGTACTGATTAGGTCGATTATTCCCCAAAAACTTAAAACGTATTTTTTCGCTGAAGAGCTTAGATAAATACGGAGAAAATACTCAATACTAAATAGTATTGTAAAGAACCATTCAAAAACATGCAATACTTCGGCGGTCTTAACAGAAATCGTTTGAACACTGCTTAGCATTATCACAAAAACGCTCACAACAATGGCCCATAGTAGGATTAAATCAAATAATCGTGCGTCTGTGGTTTCTGCCTCAAAAATTATTTCACGCCACTTTTCCTTGCGACTAAGATGATGTTTGTCGAGTGTTCTTGTATTTTTAGTGTTTTCCAAAGCTCAACAAAAATAATCTTCATTTATAGATTTGCTTCTTCGGATTCGAGAAAGTATCTAAATCCTATATTAAACTGGACGCTGGATCCTTTCGTTTCAAGTCGATTTTTCACAGGGGCAAAGTTTGGGGTAGAATGTGAAATATTAAAATAGTTGGTACCCGCTACTCCAATTTTTGAATTCATTCCAACGCTGATGTTTACTGATTCATTTATTGGATATCGATACGCTAAATTAAGATTAAGCATAACCATTCCACCATCAATGGTGTTATCTGAGATTACATATGAAATCGCACCAGCACTTGAATTTTGAGGGTCAATAGGTACTTCAGGGCTAAAAAAAGTTTCTGCGATACCTAATTTTGTGTTCGCTAGTATCGTGAAACCTGTCCCAAATATAAAATGCCTGGGTTCATACTTTCCTTGCCATGTTTTTACCACATTGAAATTAATAGGAATCATGTAACTCGTAAAAGTGTTTATCGGAGTATTGACGAAAAATTTGTCACCACTCTGTGTCAGTAAATCAATATTCACTCGAAAATCTGATTTGTAAATGCCCGCTTCAAGTTGATATTTTTCTTCCAGCATCATTCCTCCTAAAACACCAAAAGTTGCGGCCAACGGATTATAAATTTTTATGTTTGGCGAAAATGCTTGTTGACTATTTTTTACCAATTTGTATTGATCGAATTTTGGCCCAATGTCTATCCCAAAATAGTATTGCTTCTGTGCATTAGCAATTGTTGAGGTAAAGAATATGAACAGTATGGTTACAACGTTTTTGAATTCCATATTTTTAATTGTGAATCAGTATTTTTAAATGACTTTCTATGGTGTTGGCACATACCGTGCATTATTACCGCAGATCGATGTTCAATTGTTGGATATCCCTTGTTTTGAATCCAATTATAGTGCGGAAACTCGTCATGAAGTTTTACCATATATTCATCACGGTGTGTTTTTGCAAGAATAGAGGCGGCTGCAATATTTAAAAATTTTGCATCACCTTTAACTATGGTTTTGTGCGGGATGGATTTGTAAGGTTTAAATCGATTACCATCAACCATAATAAATTCTGGTTCAACGTCTAATGAATCTAATGATAAGTGCATCGCTTTAATTGAAGCATTGAGTATGTTTATCTGATCAATCTCTTTTTCCCAGACCATCGCAACGGACCATGCCAATGCTTCCTGTTCAATTTGAATTCGAAGTATGTCACGTTTCTTTTTACTCAGTTTTTTGGAATCATTGAGTTCCGGGAGATTTATGCCTTTCGGTAGAATTACAGAGGCTGCACAAACAGGCCCAGCAATGCAACCACGACCTGCTTCATCGCATCCAGCTTCTAGCCTATTTTCATCCAACCCAAACTCTAGCATAGGCAAAAATAAGCTATGTTTGCAAAACCTTTTATCATGTATAAATACCGAGAAACACTTTACCGAAATTATTATTTGACACATTCTGGAACCACTGATGAAAGTGCTCAGTTGTCGCATTTTAAACAGCAAGTTCGCTACTTTAAAATGGAATTTGAAAAGCAACTTCCAAAAGATAAAAGCTGTAACATATTAGATATAGGCTGTGGTACAGGTTCTTTAATTAAAGGGTTAAATGAATTAGGCTATCTGAATACTGCTGGTGTTGATTTAAGTGAGGAACAGGTGGCAATGTCTAAGACATTCGGAGTTGACAATATTGAGCATGGAGATGTTCGGGAATATCTAAGAGGCAAACAGAGTTCGTTTGATTTAATTTTTGCGGTAGACTTAATTGAACATTTGGGAAAAGACGAATTGGTAGAGTTTTTAGCAATGGTGAAAAAAGCATTAAAACCAGGTGGTTTGGTGATTTTTAGAACACCCAATATGGATGCACCTCAAGCGTCAGTCTTTGCATTTGCTGATTTTACACATGAAGTTTTTCTAAATAAAAGTTCATCCATACAATTGATGGAGTCTTCAGGGTTTAAAGATGTAACTATCTCAGAAGGCATTGTGTTCATAGAAAATCCGTTAAAAGAACTGATGCGAAAACTTGGGTGGTCTATAACAAAATGGCGACTAAAACTTCAGCTGTTTTACACAGCGCGAACATGGCATGATGTATTGTTTACACCAAATATTGTAATTGTTGGTAGAAATCCTAAATAGTAAATTGAACGTCTAGTTCATTACTTAACGTTTGTAAATCCTGATAAACAGCATCAATTAATGGGATCCCTGAAGATGTCCGTTCTTTGAACATTTCGATTTCTGGTTCACCTGGAATAATCACTTTTTCTTGACCTTCAATAGTTTGTGAAGATTTAAATCGATGTATCCACTGGTCCATGTTTGATTTGAATTCTTCAATTGGTCGGAATCCGTCAACGCGCATGGCCCCAACGAAATGTCCAATGCCTTTTCCCGGCATATCGGGTGCCAATGGTAAAAAACTTACAAATGGTGGAACCCATGGGCCATAATTTGCACCACTTAAAACACCGCTAAAAATATCGACAAAAGCACTTAGACCATATCCCTTGTGACTGCCCATTTCTTTGGTGCTACCAAGCGTGAGTAAACTACCACCACCTTTTAAGTCGTCTGGATTATTTGAAATAGAACCTTTTTTATCCTGAAGCCAACCAGAAGGAATTGGCTCATTTTTTCGTTTTGCAATTTCTAGTTTACCATTTGCAGCTGCGGAAGTGGCCATATCGATTACAACAGGTTCGCATTTGCCTGCAGGTATTGCATAACAAATTGGATTTGTACCCAATAAACGTTCTTTACTGAAAGTGGGAGAGACCAATGGGCTTGCATTGGTTAACGACATGCCAATCATATCATGTTTCAGCGCTTTCATTGCGTGATAACCAGCAATGCCAAAATGATTGGAATTTTGAATAGCAACCCAACCGCTACCATATTTTTTCGCTTTTTCAATGGCAATGTCCATAGCCTTTGCAGCATTGGTAAGTCCTAGGCCAGAATCACCGTCTAATGTTGCAGTTGTTGCCGTCTCATGGATAATTTTGGGATTTGCTTTTGCATTTATCCGGTCAGCTTTCCATAATCGCACGTAACCACTAAGTCTCGCTACTCCATGGCTGTCGATACCTCTCAGGTCTGCACTTTGGAGTACTTCAGCCGCAAGAGCGGCATCTGTAGCAGAACAGCCCATTTTAATAAAAATTGAGGTGGTTAGTTCAAGAAGTTTTTTGGGATTAACGGTGTGATATTCAGCAGCCATGCATTTTTTTGTTGCAAATATAAGAAGCTGATATGCTTGTCAAATGATTTTTTTACTTTGTATTTCATTGTTTTTCAGTTAATTATGCTGAATATTTTTAAAAATTGAAACTTTTGTAGAGTTAACGCAGCGTTTTAAGAACACAAAGTGTCATAGAGTTGAGCAAGGAAGAACAACATAGTGGAGAATGGATGAATAGCGATGAGGAGCTAATTAAGGGATGCATTCGCGAAGACCGCCACATGCAAGGCTTGTTGTATAAAAAGTACGCAGATAAAATGTTTAGTGTTTGTATGCGATACTGCAACAGTAAAGAGGAAGCGGAGGATGTTCTTCAAGAAGCGTTTATCAAAATCTTTGACAAAGTGTCGAAGTTTAGACAGGAGGGAAGTTTTGAGGGGTGGATGAGACGGATTATGGTAAACACTGCTTTGCGAAGCTGGGATAAGCGATCAAAAAAATTTGAGCCCGGCAACATCGATGATGTTCAGGAGCCAGTCGTGAGTGAAATGGTTCTTGACTCCATTGGGGTAAAAGAAATAATGGCAATGATTAAGAAGCTGCCAGAAGGTTATCAAGTGGTCTTTAACCTTTTTGCAGTTGAAGGTTACAGCCACAAAGAAATTGGTGAACTACTAAACATAAATGAGAGTACTTCTCGCTCTCAATATGCAAGAGCGAGGAGAAATCTAATTTCCATGTTGGAAAAAATTGAAAGTTGAAATGCAGAAGAAAAATTTTGAACAAAGCGTAAAAGATCTCCTTTATGATCATCAGGAAAAAGCTCCTGATTTGATGGGGAAGGTGTTTGAAAAACGAACACCGTTTTACATATTCAGAAATAAATTAATACTGAATAAATATAAGTTAATTGCTGCTACTCTATTTGTTGGGGTAGTTATTGGCTACTTCGGGTTTATATCAAATTCCGACACAACTCAAAACACGTTATCGAACCAATCGAACATAAAGGTTAATAAAGTGGAATCAATTGCGAAAGAAGTTGTAAAAAATGATATTACTAATAAAGTCGCATCAAAGGATGTTGACATAACAGAAAATGAGAAATCATTAGAACAAGAAGCGACTTTTGTAAAGTCTGAGGTTAACAAACCAATAAACGAACCAATAAATTCTAAAGAAACAAAACCAAACGAGATTGCTAAACCTAACCATGTACAATCTGAAACCACTAATTCAAATAATAACCAATATACGGCTGCGGGGGCAACTAGAACAAACGAAAAACTTACTCAAGTTCCTGAAGAAAACAAACCAAGCGTAAGCCAAACTTCTCATGAAAATAATGATGTCGACAGCAATCAACCTGAAATTACAGTAAGTGAATCAAAGGAAAAAGACATAACCATAGAGGTGGGCGAATCAACGGAGAAAATGGCGGAAGATGCGGTGGATGTAAGCAGTGATGACGATTTGGGAGGATTTGATGTACCTATAGTTAAACCAAAAAAGTGGAGTGTCTCAATGACTGTAGGGCCAGCGATTGGTCAAAGAGTCTTGAAGAGTTCAAGCACAGACAATGGTTTGATAGAATTACGTGACAATACCGAATATCAGAGAGCTTCAACGATGGCTGAAATTTCTCTGAACTATAGGTTGACGGATAAATGGGAAGGTTACTTTGGAGTAAATAGTTTTAATCGTCATGAAAAAATGGAATTTAGCGTTGAGAATAATGACATGTGGATTGATGTTTCCGAAAAGAAAGTAACTGAATACCATCCCGTTTATGGTCAACGAGAAATTACAATTTATGATACAGTAGTTCGACAAAAGTCTACTGTTTTAGAAGGGAATTCTTCAAATAAATATAGACATGTTTCTATTCCGTTTGGTGTTAGACGCAACTTTTATGTTCCACGTTTTGAAAAATGGAGTTGTTATGTTTCAGGTCAATTCGGTTTAGAGGTTGTAAACCAGTCTAAAGGAAACATTATCACAAATTCCTTCGAAACCATGCAATTAGGAGAAAGCTTTAATAGAACTAGTATTGGTGCTTCGGCAGGCTTTGGTGCTGGAATTAGTTACTTGGCAACGAAACGAATCAGCCTGATTGCTGAACCTAGAGCGATGTTCTTTTTAAACCCAACAAATAACTCAAGTTATACCATCAGTCAAAAAGATCGCGGGTATGGTCTGATGTTCGGTTTAAAAGTTGGATTGTAAATAAAATTTTATTTCGTGAAGTCAATTGTAACCGTTTGTATGTGGATGCTTGTTGGAACATTTTGTTTTGGACAAAGTGACTCCAGTATTCTTTCTTCAAAAAGTTTAAATGCGGTTGTTCAGTCGAATGGTACATTTTTCTCTCAAAAGAATAGTCAACCATTGTCAAACTTAGAGGAGGTTATTGGTCCACAGCTAATTCGTTATTCAAACAGTTGGATGGCAGGTGTAGTGGGTGGGACAATTTATGCGAATAAAAATGTTGGTGGAGAAACTCAACAGTTATGGCCAGGCCCAATTGATACCGCAACAAATTTGGCAAAAAGTGCCGTGAGCTGGTCCAAAGTTTGGGCAGTATCTAAATCTGAGGTGACTAACCACTTAGAAAATTTTCAAAACACTGGGTATCAAGTTCCAGAGTCTTTCAATAACTGGCCTTCAAAACACAATGAAACTAACGTAAATGCGTACTTAGCGCCTTTTGTTGATTGGAATAAAAATGGTGTATACGATCCTGAAAACGGAGATTACCCAAGTTTCAATGGAGATCACGCGGTTTACTTTATACTCAATGACTTGTACGGAGAAAATGTGTTTCCACAGGCCAATAAAATGGGGTTAGAAATGCAGGGAATGGCGTTTGTTTACGACGACCCAATGTTGTCAAATGCAATATTTGTTAGGCTATTTGTTATTAATCGTTCAACAAATAACTACTCTCCTTTTTATTACGGCCAGTATGTTGATTTAGAACTGGGGAACCGAAACGATAATTATATCGCAACGGATCTCAGTCGAGATTTGGTTTATGGTTATAATGGTGACTCAATTGATCAGGGTGGATTTGAGACTAAGCTCCCTTCTGCAGGAGTGCTTTTCTTGAATCAACGGTTATATGCTTCATCAGGTCTAGTAAAGGGAGACAGCGCACGAGGGTTTCCTGAAACAGAAGACCAGATGTTGTCGATTTTGGAAGGAAACTGGTTAAGTGGAAATCCGAAATATTCGAACGGTAAAGGTTTCGTCGGAACAGAAGCAGAAAAAACTAAGTTTATATATCCAGGAAAAACAGAATGGAACACTTCGCAGTATAACTGGAGAGATGAAAATTCTGGGGATACGCCAGGAGTTCGAAAATTTTTAGCTGTTTCAAAGTTTAATAGCTTCCAACCTAAATCCTTCAAAAAGATTGATTTTGCTTTCGTTTTCGCGCTTGGAGATGCTGCAAAATCGTCTGAGGGTGCCCTGACTGAGCAAACAGAAAGGATAATTAGACGTTACAATGAAACGTTATCATTAAGAAAAATTAGTTTCAATAACGGTTTTAATGTGTATCCAAATCCACTCAATCTGCGCATTTCGGATGTATTAATGGTTTCTGGCGACAACCCAGAACTATGGAGCATCGAAGGGAAAAAGCTTGGATGTTTAATAGTTGTGGATAACGAGAAAAAAAAATATAAGGTACCATGCAGCGAAAAGTTGTCGGCTGGTATCTACTTAATAAAGGCAACAACATCAAACGGAATGATAATAAAGAAAGTGATTTTCACAACCGATTGATGACATTTTAAGGAATTTAATATTGGACAAAAAAGATTATTTTAGCACGTTTATTATGGAAAAAGGTCTACAAAAATATACACTGAGGTTTAAGCGTCTGATTGTCAGCACGCTAGCATTACTTGGATTCGTGTTGTTTGCGAATGTACAACAAGCAAAAGCAACACACGTAATGGGAGCGGACATCACGTACAAGTGTCTCGACACATTAAAATTTGAATTTACGGTAAAATATTATCGTTATTGTGGTGGGGTTCCTTTTGGTAACCCAAGTAATATCACGAAGTTGATTTGTACAAAAACTGGAGCTTCACAAGGAGTTTCTTTGACACGTCAAAGTATTCGAGATGTAACGCCGGTTTGTGCTACTGCAACCAAACCTTGTAATCCTTCTAATACAAGTCGAACAGGTGACGGCATTGAAGAGCATTATTATACTGTTACTATTGACTTTAACAAGGCGCCTTATAGTAATTTGACTAAAAATGGCTGTTGTGAAATTCGATTAGAAACAGGGCAGTGTTGTAGAAACTCGAACATTACTTCGGGAGCTGCAAACCAGAACTTTTATACGTATGCTACTATTGACCTTTGTAAAGCACCGTGTAACTCTTCGCCTTCGTTAACAACGGAGCCAATTGCATACTTATGTTGTAACCAACCATTCTACTATAATAATGGTGCATCGGATACATCAGACTTTGATTCATTGTCATATTCATTTGCTGATCCATTAAGAGGGTATAATAATAAAATCGCTTACAGTGGAAACTATACGTACAAGAACCCATTTGATTCTTACTACCCAGGTTCATTAAAGCCACCATATGTTAATCAAAATGCTAATCCACCAATCGGAATCTATTTAGATGAAGAAACTGGAGATTTAATTTTTACACCAGTAAAGTGTGATGAGATTACTGTTGCAGTATTGGAAGTAAAGGAATGGAGAAAGAACGATAAAGGGAAATATGAAGTAATTGGGGTCACAAGGCGGGATATGCAGTTTATTACCAAGCAATGTCCCGGGAATAATCCGCCCATTATAAAAGGGCAGTTTACTTCGACGGTTTGTGAGGGCTCCCAGCTCTGTTATACAATAACCACGGAGGACAAGGTCAAGGTTCCGCCACCACCGTTGCCCACACCCGATCCGGATACGGTGACAGTGAAATGGAATCGTGGTATTCCAGGAGCATCATTTACGGTTACTAATGCAAAAGCAATCAATCAATCAGCGCGATTCTGTTGGACACCTCCAATTGGTGCTGCCAGTGATCTACCATATTCATATACAGTAACTGCACGTGATGATGCTTGTCCTTTGAATGCTGTAACTGTTCGAGCATTCTTGGTAAAGGTAAATCCAATTGCTGAAGCAGATAGAAAAATCACGAAATTGGATTGTGGACGATATGCCATTGAAAGTAAGCCATTTCCAAACTTTAAAAACCCTGCTAAATATTCTTGGCAATTAAAGGATACTAGCGGTGTTGTTATTTTCGATAAAGGAATTGGATATTTTGAAAGTACAACCTCTTTTATAAGTTCTAAACAATATGATACCCTAAAGTTTAGAAAGGGAGGAACATATATAATTCAACATACTATTAATAATAGTCCTAAGTGTCCAAATGACTACTATGACACATTGGTGGTTCCACCATTGTTGGAAGTTGATTTAGCATTTGGTCCAGATACATTTGTTTGTGCAGGAACAACGTTGCGTTTAGAGCCACAGGTTGCGAATGGCAGCATGCCAGTAAGCTTCAAATGGGGAACAGGTGATACCACTTCGTTTGTCGATGTACAAATCCCAAATAGAACCGAGGATTCAACTTTCTACGTAGAAATTAAAGATCAGAATAATTGTATTGCTTGGGATAGCACTGTTATTTTCTTGAAAGAGAATCCATTGGTATTTATTGGTCCAGATCGCAGAATTTGTACGTATGATACCATTAATTTGATACCAAACGATAGTTTAGCGTATTGGGATGATCCAAGAGACACTTCTGAAATTAGAGTGAGACAAGGAGACACTCTTTTGAAAGAGTGGTATTTGGACGGGGTTCTGGTGAGTGAAGATACGACCATGGAAGGTTTGCATGACCAAGGTGAATATGTTATCAAAGTAATTGACAGTTTAGGTTGTTATGCCTCGGATACCATGGTGTTGGCTGTCAACGATACCGTTGTTGCAAATGCTGGTTTAGATAAAACATACTGTTGGAATGATTTTATGGAGCTTATAGGAACTGAGTTGGATACTGCCGGGACGTCCAAATCTGGAACGTTTAGGTGGTGGGATATAACAAATCCGCCAGCACGGACAGACATGGGAACTAAAGATACCCTAGCGTATAATATTCAAAATAGTACCGATTTTCAGTTAGAACTTTTTGTGACTGAAGACACGACAACATGTTACGACGCCGATACAGTGATAATAACGGTTAACCCGTTGCCTACCGTTAAAATGCCTGGAGATATGGATGTTTGTCATGACGCAGGTAAGATTAACCTAAGAATTCTAGAAGATGCGAATGCGTCAGGTGGTATTTGGTTTTGTTCTGACTCTGCTGAGCTAGTTGAAAAGCAATCTGAGTTTATTACAGACAAAGCGGGACATGCAACTAAATCAAGGACTTGGAATATTAGTTATCAATATGTGCACCCTTCAACAGGTTGTGTGAAAACGGATTCGTTCAAGATTAAAGTAAATCCACTCCCAATTGTAGAGTTAAGAGACGGTTACTTCTGTCAGGACAAGGAAATTGTCAATGTAAAAAATGATAAAATAATCGTTAGACCAGGTGGCGGTACACTAGCCTTAGGTCGTCAAGCATGGAAATGTGTTGATTGCGGAACATATAAAGAAAATGAAATTATAGAGGACGTAAATGGTGGAGGTCCAGGTGCAACTCAGGATTATGTACTCCATATTGATGAAAATGTAATTCCTCTTGGTTCTAAGTTATCAGATACAATCTCTGTAGAGTTTGAATTTAGAAATGTGTTCGGTTGTTATAACCGAGATACAGGTGAGATAGCAATAACTAAAGTGCCTAAGATTGACTTCGATGCATTCCCAGATTTATGTTGGGATGAGGGAATTGTTGATCTTAAAGCATTAACCAAAGTAACTCCTTACGATGGTATTTGGAAAGCAGTAGACTCAAGTGGTTTTGCTCCAGCGTCTGGTTTGAATATTGCCTTGAAAGGTGACACTTTGAATGGTGACACATTAAATACTCTTGGAACAACAAACCCAGGTGAAGGAAATAGCTTGACATATATTATGCGTTTTTCACACGATCGTTCAGGTTGTCCGACGTTTAGAGATACAACCTTAACAATTCGAGGTCTTCCTATACCAATTATCAACGAAGTACCTCTAGGTGAAGTAAACAATTCGTTTTCTCCATATACTTTCTGTGAAACAAATCCAGACATGGACTTAGAAGTGAACTATTCTGGAGGAGATTGGTCAACAACTGAAAGTGGAGCATTATCTTCTACAGGAACATTTAGCCCTGCAGGTGCATCTAATTATAATCAGCCATTTTATATGAAATATGATTATACCGATATACATGGTTGTGAAGGACGAGATTCAGTTCAGGTTGTAATACATCAAAAACACACTATTGAAATTCCTAAGGATACTTCATTTTGTAGATATGATGACAATATGTCTCTCGAGTTAGAAGCTACTTATACGAATGCAACTGAGGTGTTATGGCTGGCACTTTTAGGTGGATCAATGTCAAATCCAAGTGCAGATAAAACTACGTTTAATTTTACATCTTCTGCCGATTCTGTGACTCGTCTACTGTTTTATGCAACAACAATTGTAAACGCAGGAAACGTTTGCCCTGCGGTTGATACTACATCACAAGTATTCGTTCATCCTGTCCCAAAACCTGCAATTACCGCTGATACGTTGAATGGATGTAACCCTGTGGATGTTGCATTTACAACTTCTATATTGAACGACGTTGATCCAACAACTTCAACCTATGAGTGGTCATACGATGATGGAGGCTCTGACGTTGCACAAAATCCAGGATACCAATTCACAGTTGATGGTTTGAATACAGCAACATTAACGGTTACTTCAGCTTTTGGGTGCGATACGACAATAACAGAAGACGTTGAAGTTTATCCTATACCAAATGCTCTTTTTGTTCCTAACCCGAATAATAGTACAACTGCTGCATTGCCAAGATTCCAATTTAATAATGAGTCTACAACGAGCGGTGTTCTTGGAAGTACCATTGTAGATAATGAATGGGATTTCGGTATCTTGTCTGAAGTTGATGATACTTCAACAGAAGTAAGTCCACTATTTTTCTATCCATCTGATACTGGAACCTTTGACGTAACATTGAGAGTAAGAACTAACTACGGCTGTGAAAGTGAGTTTACTTACCCAGTATTAATTGGACCAGACATATTAGTATTTATTCCAAATGCGTTCTCCCCAGATGGCGGAGGGCCAGAAGCAAACGATGGCTTTAGAGCAGTTGTTAATGATGCTGCTAGAGATTATCACTTAATGATATTCAATAGATGGGGTGAAGTGATTTGGGAAACGAAAGATCGATTAGCTGAGTGGGATGGAAAGTATGGCCGAAATGCAGAATGGGATGGTGATCCAAAAACTGCTGGTCATGATCAACGCGATGATGTAACACAAGATGTTTACGGATATTACCTTGAGATTGTAAGCTGGAGTGGTGAAAAGTTCAAATACACAGGAACTGTAACACTAATTCGATAGATATTAATCAACATTTTAGAAAGCAGTGTTAACGCACTGCTTTCTTTTTATAATTTAATTGTATCTTAGTGTAACAATAACTCAGTGAAAAAAATAATAGGTGTTTTATGGTTGCTTGTTGGCCTTTGTGGTTCAACATATGCCTCTCATATCTTGGGAGCAGAAATTACCTATAAGCATGTTTCAGATTATAAATACAATGCTTTTGTTACTGTCTACAGGGATTGTAATGAATGTAAAATTGCTGGTGCTGGCGGGGGAAGTAACACAAAGAATTGTGATTCAATTTTTTTATACTTGAAGACTTCAGATCGTGGTACATGCACAAGCACGAATCTGCGAACAATGACTTTGACTCGAGAGAATATTGTAGAGATTCTTCCATTGTGTCAGTCAGCAAGTTCAAAGTGTCAAAGTGATACAGGTATTTCCTATGGCGTGGAAGCTCATACATTTTCTGTTCAAATTGATTTTGAAAATTATAAATCGTACCAGTCATGTGGGTTCGAAATGTATGTGCAACTATCAAGTAGAGCAGATGATATCGATAATTTGTCACAATCAACACCCGAAGAGCGTCTGTATAACTATAGTTTTATAAACCCTTTCGAAATACATGATTCTCCAAGTTTTACCGCAAACCCACAACTTATCCTCCCAATTAATGTACCGGTAAGAACATATGTTTCGCAGTTAAATACCACCGATTCGGTAGTGGTGGAGTTTGCTCAACCGTTACGGGAGGCTCACGAAACCATAAACTACAGAAGTGGTTATACTGTTAATCGTCCGATTACAGTTTGGTGCAACGGTGACGCATCTTGTACACCGAATGCTTTCGCTAACTTACCAGTTGGCATGACACTAAATAAGAAATCTGGATATCTCGCTTTTACACCTATAAAAAATAGTGAAAAAGCAACTATTGTAATTCAGGTTAACACGTTCAGAAATACTGAAACGGGAACTAAATTAATCAGTACTATTCGACGTGATATATTAGTAGAAACTTCGTCGATTGGATCACACAATAATGCTCCCAGACTACAAGGTACTTCATTAGGAACCGACAACGACTTAGAGGTGTGCTTAGGCGAAGAGCTGTGTTTTGATATAACGGCCGAGGATAAAGCTTACAAGTTTCCTGATGGGTCTTTTCAGAAAAGTAACTCAGTAAGTTATACCTATGAGACAAATATTGTTGGCGCCACAATCACTGAGGTGTCACAATCAAATGCTCCTTATAACAAACTTTCATTTTGCTGGAAACCTAAGGTTACGGATGCTGGAAATGTCTTTACTCTTAGAGTAACTGCAACCGACAATAACTGCCCATTGACATCTTCCATAACACAAGATTATACGATTTTTGTTAAGGATCTGCCAGAGAACAATGTTTTTGTAAATGACTTATGGTGCGGGAATCTGTCACTTGTTGGAGATTCAACGTATTCAAATACTTTGCATGAAGTTGATTGGAAAATAGTAAACCAGTCTAATCAAATTAGATATCACTCAATCGGGTTATCTGACACTGTGTTTTTAGACGAACAAATTGACGGACAACTGATTGCAGTTATGCGATCAAAACTTGGATGTAAGGATTCATTTATAACTCCGATTAAACGCACGCGCCTAGATTTTGTTGAATCTTTTACTACTGTTCAAGGAAAAACCAATTATTGCCTAGGTGATACAATCCACTTAGAAGCGAATGGGTATACAAATACATCAGTAGATTCAATTTATTGGCAACTAAATGGCAGTAGGTTTAAGACTGAAAAGAGTTTTTCTGGCGCTTCTGATCAATTACATGGAGCAAACTCAATTGGGGCTTTTGTTTTTGGGAAACGTTTTGGTTTACAGTGCCGAGACACACATACTGTTGATATTGTGGTTGAACAAGGTCCTGAAATAACGTTTAACAACATAGAGTTTTTATGTGCAAGTGAGAAACAATTAGACTTATCTACAATAACAAATAGCCAAGATGGTAACTGGAAAGCTTTAGAACATGATATGTTATCTGATGACAAACTACAGTTTTCAAGTTTAAGCGACATAACAACTTCGGAGTATTTATGTCAAGAATTTTCTTCCTCTTCACTTTCGTCAGGATGTGTTTCGAAAGACACATATTGTTTGTGGGTCCATCCAAATCCTTCATTTGATTTGACAAAAACGACTGTATGTGGTGCAACAGGGTATTTCAATTTGACGAATATGGATAGTCGTTTGTTCTCGTTTGGCGACTATGACATTACATGGTTAATTGATGGGAACCCACTTAATCATAATGAACTCAATAAACCTCATTTAGTAGAACTAACGGGGCTACAAATTAGAGACTATCAAATTATTGGAGAATATACTAATGATTTTGGGTGCTCCACTAGAGATACTGGAGTTTTATCATTGTTAGACAACATTGATTTATCGCAGATTTCCGATAAGAATATATGTCAAGATGATGTTCGATCACTAACTGATATTTTTTCAATACCTATTATTGGAGGCAGTTGGAATTCCACAAGTGATTTTGAAGACGTATACAATTCGCAATTCCGGAATCCTGATAGCTGCGGGATTATAGGATTAAACTATACATACGATCAATTTGGGTGCTATGTGAGTAAAGACTTAACATTGACTGTGGTTTGCAAACCAGTAATTGAATTTGATATTGTTGATAGTGTTTGTCAATTTGATGATTTTTACACCCTGAGTGCAAATCCTGATATTGGAAATTTTACGGGTGATTTTGTAACTGGTAGCCAAATTGATCTCACACAAGCAAATGGAAACGTATCATTTGATTATATAGTTAACAAAGACTTTTGCAATTTTACATATCCTCAAAATCTTAAAATCTTTGAGAGACCTCAGTATTCAGTGTTTAACCAACTACCGGCTTCGATTTGTGAAGGGGAAGAATTGAAATTGGAGCAAATTAATGTGAGCAATGGATGGCTAAAGATTACTGGTCCTGACAGTGCAACCGAAATATTTACTAAAAAGAAACGTTGGGTATACCAACCTTCAGCTAATGATATTACAAATAGATCTTTAGAAGTAACATTAGAGCTACAAGGCATTGGTTATTGTCCAATTGAAATAGAAAAATATAAGATAACAATTAACCCGCTGGCCAAAATCGAACTATTGGAAAGCTATTATGAAGGGTGTGTTCCGTTCACTTTTGAGCCAAATTTCAAAGCTATTCCGGTTGAAGGGATTATGTGGAAAGACGTTATGGTGAATTGGAATTATGGAGATGGGTCAAAACCCGTAAATAAACTTAAACCAAGTCACAATTACAAAGACGCTGGGAATTATTCTGTTAGTTTCACGACAGAAACAAATGAAGGATGTATGAACACCTTTACTTGGGAAAACCTAGTAAAGGCTCATGAAAGTCCGATTGCCCTATTCAATACATTGCCTAGCGACCAAGTTTCAATAAGAGAACCAATTGTTTCTTTTGTAAATAAGACACCTAATCGTGACAATGTTAGGTTCTTCTGGGATTTTGGAACTAATAACCCACAAGATACCAGCTCAGAAATGTCTCCAACATTTAGCTTTGAAAGTGATACAGGGGTTTATCCAGTTTCATTGAAGGTTGTTAATCAATATAGTTGTGAAGATATATTTATTCGTAATATTTACGTCGGGCCTGACATTAAACTCTATATTCCAAGTGCCTTTTCACCTAACAATAAGGGGTCTGAGATAACGGAAGAGTTTAAAGTTATTGGGAATAACGTTTCTTCATTCCACATAGAAATATTTAATCGTTGGGGCCAACAAGTCTATAAGTCTGATGACATTTCAGAAGAGTGGGACGGAAAGTCAGGTAATAAATTCTGCGAAATTGGGATTTATGCTTACATGATTCAAGCAACAAGCCTATCAGGGGCAAGCTATGAATTTAGTGGTACCATAAACATTCTGCGATAAATTCAATTTGTTTTAAGGGTAAATGAATTCCTTAATTCTGTTATTATTTTCTAATGATTTCAATATTTAATATACGTAACCTAGTGTATTTTTGAAGTATGCAGTTGCATGAGTTAGAGGAAGAAAAAAAAGAAATACTCAATCGTTATAGAGGGTTATTGCGGGTTTCAAAAGGAACTCGTGAAGAAGGCGATGGCAAGATTATAAGAAAGGCTTTTGAGTTGGCGGTTAATGCGCATAAAGACATGCGTAGAAAGTCAGGTGAGCCCTATATTTATCACCCGATTGCTGTTGCACGTATTGCAGCAGAAGAGGTTGGATTAGGAACTACTGCAATTGTTTGTGCATTGTTGCACGATGTAGTAGAAGATACTGATACCTCATTAGAATATATTGAGTCAGAATTTGGATCAAAAGTCGCAAACATTATTGATGGTTTGACCAAAATGAGTGGCTACTTTGGCCAATCAAACTCTCCTCAAGCAGAAAACTTTCGTCGTATGTTGCTTACCCTGAACGACGACGTTCGAGTAATCCTAATTAAACTTTGTGATCGATTACATAACATGAGGACGTTGGAACACATGTCCAACAAAGGCCAATTGAAAATTGCATCTGAAACGAAGTATTTATATGCACCTTTAGCTCATAGACTAGGACTTTACCCTATCAAAACTGAATTGGAAGATTTGGCGTTAAAGTATACAGAACCAGAGGTATATGCTGAAATTAAAGGGAAGTTAAGTGCAACGAAAGAGCAGCGAACTCGATTTATTCGAAAGTTTATAAAGCCTGTAAAACAAGAGTTAGAGCAGCTTGGACTATCGTTTGAAATTAAAGGTCGGTCAAAATCTATTTATTCAATACTTCAGAAAATGCGAAAGCAGAAGGTAGATTTTGAACAGGTGTACGATTTATTTGCTGTTCGAATTATTGTGGATTCAAAACCTGAAAGGGAGAAGTTAGATTGCTGGAATATCTATTCAATTGTTACGAGTATTTACCGTCCAAACCCTGACCGACTGCGTGATTGGATTTCAACCCCACGAAGTAATGGTTATGAGTCGTTACATACCACGGTAATGGGTCAATCAGGAAAATGGGTTGAAGTTCAGATCAGGACAGTTCGAATGGACGAAATTGCGGAAATGGGTTATGCTGCTCATTGGCGCTATAAAGAAGGGCAAACCGGAGATTCCGGATTAGACGATTGGTTGGCGCGTATTAGAGAAATTTTAGAAAATCCTCAGAGTAATGCGATAGACTTTCTAGATGATTTCAAATTAAACCTATTCAGTGAAGAGATTTTCGTTTTTACACCAAAGGGGGATATCAAAAAACTTCCCAAAGACGCCACTGCTTTGGATTTTGCCTTTGAAATTCACACAGAAGTTGGCTCCAAATGCATCGGAGCCAAAGTAAATAGCAGGTTAGTGCCTTTAAGTCATCAACTTAGTCGTGGGGATCAAATTGAAATTATTACGTCAAATAAACAAAAACCTTCAAAAAACTGGTTAGAATTTGTTGTAACAGGAAAGGCACGTACAAAAATTAAACAAGTCCTAAAAGACGAAAAACGTAAAAAAGCTACTGAAGGGAAAGAAATACTTATTCGCAAGTTTAGAAATTGGAAGCTTCCTCTGAATACTGAAAACATGAGAATTTTGTGTTTGTATTTTGGGATAATGAGCGAGCAAGATTTTTACGTATTAGTTCAAGAGGACAAAATGCCAAAGTCAACGATTTCTTACAAAGAGATAATTGCTAATCATAAAGAAAGAAAAGAATCAGGCAAGAAGTCAATCGAAAAACCGGTTGAGTCGACTAAAAAAGCGGGAGATTTAATCATTGGAGAAGACGACAGTTTGGACCTTGAGTATTCTTTTGCTAAATGCTGCTCTCCAATTCCTGGAGACGATGTAGTAGGATTTATTACAGTAGGAGATGGAATCAAAGTGCACCGCACGAACTGCAAGAATGCAGAAAGACTGATGTCTAATTACGGTTACAGAATAATAAAAGCGCGTTGGGCTGGCTTCCCGATAATCGATCATTCATTCTCAGCAGGCTTGGAAATCACAGGAATTGATAGCGTAGGTTTAGTTAGTAAAGTGACAGACATTATTTCGAGAGAATTAAAAGTAAACATGAAGAAAGTGTCATTTGCTGCGAAAGATGGGACATTTGTTGGAAATCTGATTTTAGAAATAGATAGCACAAGCCATTTAGAAGGACTTATAAAAAAGATAAAATCTAGTGATCCACATATCGAGGTCATTCGAACTGACTTGGAGTAAGCTTCGTCTAGAAGTTGGATAATCTGTTTATTAGTTTCAGTTTATAAACGCATGTTTTGACTAACTTTGCTCTTTACTTTTAAAATGAGTGAGCAGCTAAAGAACATTCGGGCTGAGGTTAAGGACATCTTTACAAAGTACCTCGAACTCAAAGGGCAGAGAAAAACCCCAGAACGCTATGCGATTCTTGACGAGATATATTCGAAAAAACATCATTTTGATGTTGATACCTTATACATCCAAATGAAAAATCGTAACTATCAAGTAAGTCGAGCTACGGTTTACAACACCTTAGACTTATTACTTGAGTGTGGGTTGGTTGTTAAACACCAATTCGGTCAAAACATGGCCCAATTTGAGCAAGCGTATGGGTTTAGACAGCATGACCATATGATTTGTACTGTTTGTGGAAAGGTGTCGGAGTTTTGTGATCCTCGAATTCAACAAACGTCATCTACCATGGGTGATTTACTCAATTTTGAAGTAACACAACACTCTCTAAATCTTTATGGTAAACCAAAGATTGATGAAAATGGGTTGTGTTTAAATTGTGATAATCAAGTTTCATTTGAATAAAGAATAAAGACTTATGTCGAATACACAAGGTTACGTAGACGTTGTTCTAGGTTTGCAGTGGGGTGATGAAGGAAAAGGCAAAATAGCTGATTTTTTAACACCAAATTATGATGTTGTGGCTCGTTTTCAAGGTGGTCCAAATGCTGGCCATAGTTTAGAAATGAATGGCATAAAACACGTTTTAAATACTATTCCAAGCGGAATTTTTCACGAGAATTGTATCAATTTAATCGGCAACGGGGTGGTTATGGATCCAGTACGATTGATGGAAGAAATAAAACGTACTGAAGTTGCAGGAGCAAACGTCAAGAAGAACCTCTTTATAAGTAGAAAGGCTAACATAATCTTACCTACTCATAAGCTACTTGATGCCGCGTCAGAAAAAGATAAAGGTGATCAAAAAATTGGCTCAACTCTTCGAGGTATCGGGCCAACTTACAGAGATAAGTACGGTAGAAGTGGAATTCGTGCTGGAGATATGTTTGATCCAAATTTTACCGAAAAATATGCTGAGACAATCAAACGGCATTTAGCTCTTATTCAACATTATGATTTTACCGAATTTGATTTAGAATCTTTAGAAAATGAGTTCTTTCAAGCGATTGAGGAGCTAAAAACCTATCAATTTGTTGATAGCGAATATTTTATAAATGACTTAATTCATCAAGGAAAAAGAATCCTTGCTGAAGGTGCTCAAGGTTCTATGCTTGATATCGATTTCGGATCATATCCTTTTGTAACATCTTCAAACACAATTTCTGGTGGCATGACAGTTGGTTTGGGCGTTGCCCCAAAACACGTACGTTCGGTAAAAGGTATTTTTAAGGCATATTGTACAAGAGTAGGAAGCGGACCATTTCCATCAGAGCTATTTGATCAAACTGGTGAAGATTTACGTGTAAAGGGTCACGAATTTGGAGCAACTACTGGACGACCTCGACGATGCGGTTGGTTGGACCTCGTAGCGCTTAAGTACGCTGTAATGCTTAGTGGAGTTGATGAGTTGATTATGATGAAATCTGACGTTTTGAGCGGATTTGAAAAAGTTTGTGTTGGTACTGGTTATATTAACGCCAAAGGTGAACACGTTTCAACGATTCCATTCGATTTTGTTTCAGCTGAATTTGAATCTGCTTATACAGAACATGAAGGTTGGTCAGAGGATCTGACAACAGTAAGAGCTGAGTCGGAGTTCCCATCAACATTTAAATCGTATATCGATTGGTTGGAAAAGGAAGTTGGAGTGCCAATTAAAGTAGTTTCTCTCGGTCCAGATCGAGTACAAACCGTAGTAAGAAACTAGCTAGTCTCTTACTAAGCCCAACCCTAATCCAGGCACGGAACTTACTACTACTATTAAGCTGAATAGTATTGATATCAACACGCCTATTTCTGAGTCAAAACCAAAAATAGGGAACATAGAAGCAAAAACAATTTCTCGCGCTCCCAATCCACCCAAGAAGACAGGTATTGCGGTTGCAATGGTAGAGACTAAAAATACTGTTGCCAATATTGGCATTACTTCAACGGAGTTAAGACCTATCGACATTGCAATAAAGAACACCGCTAATAGTTGCAATAATTGTATAATTATCGATAAACCGATCGTTAGGAAGTATACGGTGACATACTGTTTGTAAAACTTTTTGAGTAGCCAATAGCCTACGATTAAGCCAGCTGGGGTTAGAATGAACAACAATGTCCGAACGAAACCATAATTAGAGATTTTGGTTAAAAATGCCGACGATATAGTTAACAAAACAACTATTCCAACTAATCCAATCAAGCGATCCCCTAAAAGAGGAATAACGTATTTTTTTGGTTTGTATTTGTCGTTCGATTTTTTGGCGTATGCGATCGTTTTGTATGCATCACCTCCAATACCACCTGGCAAAAACAAGTTGTACGCCATTCCCTGAAAATATAGCCGTAAATTCCATAAAAACGGAATCTTGTGTGGAACACAATCTAAAACAACTTGCAACCTATAGGAAGAAACAACTTGACTTAAAACGTAAAGAATCAAGCTAACAATAAGCAGTGAGAATTGGGCATTCGATAGCGCATCTCTGAATAGATGAAAATCGATTTTGCTAAAAGCAAACCAGAAACCTAAAACACTCAGCGTAATTTTGAGAACAGTCCATGAATGCTTTTTCAACGTTGGTTTCACTGCTATTTAGTATGAGTGAATTTGGCGAACGGAATAGGTTTTTTTATCCTGCGACTCATAATACGTTCGCATCAATAACTCTAACACGATTCCAGTGGTAATTAGTTGAACACCAGCTAGCAGCATTAGAATTCCCAATAGTAACATCGGCTTCCCCCAAATGTCATGGCCTTGAATTTTTTGTACTAAAAAGTAACTGTTTATTACACCCCCAACTCCAAAAATAATTGTACCTAATGTACCAAAAAGGTGCATAGGTTTTTGAAGGTATCTGCGAAAGAATACCATCAATATTAAGTCGCTAATAACTTTAAATGTTCTATTTAAGTTGTACTTTGATTTACCGAACTCTCTAGAATGGTGTTTCACAGGAACTTGATGTATTCTTGCACCTTGAATAGCCGCTAATACAGGAATAAAGCGATGAAGTTCACCATATAAACTTAGATTTTTGGCAATTTGTTTCCTGAAAATTTTAAGTGTGCATCCGTAATCTTTTATTTGGACTTGTGTAAGGTTACGAATAAAATAGTTCGCAATTTTGCTCGGTACTTTTCGTATTAGCATACCATCCTGACGATTAACCCGCTCTCCAGCTACTAAATCCCATTTCTTAGATTTTATTAACTCCAAAAGCATTGGGATATCTGAAGGGTCATTTTGCAAATCAGCATCCATTGTTACGATATACGTACCTTTCGATTGATCAATACCTGCTTGTAGTGCTGAGCTTTGGCCATAGTTTTTCATAAACTCGACCACATGTGTATGCTCGTTGGCATACTTGTTTACTTCATCTATGGTGCCGTCAGACGATCCATCATCAACCAAAATTAATTCGTAGGACAATTGCTCTAAAGCCTTATAACATCGTTCTAGAAGAGGTTGAATACTTTCCTCTTCGTTCATCATTGCAATCACAACTGATACTTCTGGCATTGATAATTTTATTTAGGCATCTCTGGAAATCGGTATTTGAACTTGACCAAACTAAATGGTTTTGATTCAAATCTACGAACAAAGGTATAATACGTTGTGATATTTGATGTATCCTTAATCACTTCAGTAGGAACTAAGTAATATGAGTCAAAGGAATAGTCTTCGGTAACGGTGCACAATGACTTGTGTCGATTAATAGTAATGTACCAATTCATAGTATTAGACACATTGCAGTTGTACATCGCTAATGGTTCTCCATGCGTAATTTTTGCAATTTCTTCACCCTCTAATTTTTCAGTTAAGTATGGTCCACTCATTACACGATAAGGAACCATATAATACGAGTAGCCAATCCTACCCATTGCCAATGAAAAGACTAAAAAATAATAAAAGTACTTTCTGTTTTTGTTGCGAAATATTCCAAACAACATAAAACCACCAAGAATAATTAGAACAAAAAAGTTAAATGGTGAAACGTATGATTGTGATGAATAATTAGCATAAACATACATACCGACAATGCTTAATAGTACTGCTACACCAACACCTACAGTGATCCTTTTAGTCCATTTTAAAGGAACTAAGATTCTAAAACAATAAATAGAAGGAATTAGCAAAAAGGGAGTTAACATAAACACATAGCGTGCACGATAGTCTGGAGATAACCAGTACACTATTATGTTGCTTAAAAAAAGAAGTAAGCAAATTTTTAAGAAAGGGTTGCTTCTGATAATTTTTCTAGATGATGACGAAAACAAAATCAATGACATGATCCCCCAAGGAAAAATGTCAACAAAATACGTGAAAGGAAAGGTGAAAATGTGACTAATGCTTTCCATAAAAGACTTATCAGCAATAGTTCTACTACCGCTTTCTAGCACCAACTTATTTAGAAGAGAGGATACATCGTCATTTAGACTAAAGAGGTATAAGTATAACAGAAGAGGGAATACGAAAACCAAACTTGATACAACATGTTCTTTACTAATTAGCTTTCGTATCGATTTAAAGACGTACAGCAAAACAAGGATGCTGATTCCTTGAAATACAATACTAGGCAGTCCTTTCATCATAAATCCTACAAAAGCTAAACCATATGACACTGTGAAAGCTTGCCACCATTTGTTTTTGGAGGAGAAGTGATATAAGAGATAAATTTGAAGGAACGTTACAAGGGAATAGGTAATATCTATATGTCCCAAATATGAAGAATAAATAATAATGTTACCGGTGGTTAAAAAACTGAGACCAACAATCCAACCGACTTTTTTATTTGGTAACTCTTTGTTTGTTATATAACCAATAACACCAGCAAACAATAGCAGGGATAATATACTCGGAAGCCGAATTACCCATTCCTCAACCGAACCAAAAATCTTAATAAAACCGACAAGTATCCAATTGTAAAGAGGCGGTTTATTTAAATAAGTCTCTCCATTAAGCTTAGGCGAAATATAATTTCCATCGTAAATCATATCAATCGCAATGAGAGTCCTTATCGGTTCATCAGCACTAAGAGGCATGTATCCTAGTTTGTAAAAAAAGGAAATGATTACAGTGATGAAAACCGTTAATTCGATTTTATGATTTAGTAGAAGTTTTTTCACGACTCAAAGGTAGGTCACATTTTTGTTTTTGATTTTCTTTCAAGTTTACCATTTCATTTAAATAAAATTAAATTTGAGGTATGAACAGGTTTGCTATTATTCTAAGTACTTTACTGTCTTTTACCTATGCATTTGCACAAGATTTTGAGTACAAAGTAAAACGAGATATTCCAATTGAAAAAATTCGAAGCCTCAAGTTTTCGGATCTAGAGGAGTCCAAACCACATGTATATTTAGTTGATGAGGTAGCTCCACGTCCTAAGAGTCATGCAGACGACCTCAAAAAGCAGTTAGACCGAAATAGAAAACGAAAATTCACATCAAGATTAGATAAATATCAAGAGAACTCGAAAGATATTGAACCTGCAGTTGAAGCTTCTTTTGTTGGGTTAACGGCAGTTCCAGGAATTCCAAATGATAATGACATGGCGATATCTAACGATGGTAAGATTGTTAGCGTGGTGAACTCTTCTGTAAGTATTCTTGAGGAAGATGGGAAGTATATTCGCTATTATCCATTATCTGGAATTGTAGGTTCGCAACTACCAAATCTCGACCGTACATACGATCCAAAAGTTGCCTATGATCCAGTTGAAGATCGTTTTATCTTGGTCTTTTTACAAGGATCAACAAGTGCAGATACTAGAATTGTAGTCGGTTTTAGTGAAACAAACGATCCAAACTCAACGTGGAATTTTTACGCAATCAATGGAAACCCTTTTAGTGAACAAACGTGGTCTGATTACCCAATTATTGGCTTGTCTGAAGAGGACTTTTTTGTAACAGTAAATATTTTACGAGATGGTGAAAGTTGGCAAGAGGGGTTTACACAATCCGTGATATGGCAAGTAGACAAGGCTTCTGGTTACGCTGGGCTGGATACTATTTACGAAGATGTTTGGTATGATTTAAAATACAACAATCAACCACTTTGGAGTATTTGTACTGTTCAAGGAGGAAGTAGTTTTACTTCTCCTGGCATGCAGTTTTTATCTGTGAGACCAAGCACCGCATCAAATGATACTGTGTTTCTCCATGAAATTACAGATACGCGATTATCTGGCAATGCAGAGTATAGTTTAAGGGTTTTGACGGCAGACAAAAAGTACGGCGTTCCCCCATCTGCATATCAACCAGACCCGGCCAAACTTTTGGCAACAAATGATACCCGTGTACTTTCAGCAATTTCAGAAGATGGATATATTCAATTTGTACAAAGTACAATAGTTCCTGAAACAAAAATGCCTGGAGTTTTTCATGGCTTTATAAACAACGAAACTGGTGAAATTCAAGCAAATTATATACAGTCTGATACATTCGAATACGCGTACCCAAGCATCGCCTTTGCAGGAAATAGTGATTTTCCTCATGCTTCGGTTATCACTTTTTCGCACACATCAGAATTAGATTTTCCGGGAACTAGTGCAATACTTCATAATCGAGTTGTTGGTCAGAAACCAATCTACTCGCCAGTGGTTAACATTAAGGTTGGAGAAATGTCAATCAATCGACAAGCAGACACGTTGCAGCGTTGGGGTGATTATACAGGAATTCAAACAAAATATAACGAGGAAGGTGTGGTTTGGATGTCTGGTTCTTTTGGACGTCCTTTTTCTCAGGGTGCACCGCTTGGCAGATATGGAGTTCAAATTGGTAAAGTACAAGTTAACAATGAACTGACTGTGATTAATAGTGAAAGTTCTTTGATGGTTCTTCCAAATCCAGCAACCTTGCAATCGATTATTCAATTTGATTCTGAAAAAGACCAGGAGCTAACTTTTAATATTTACACTGTAGACGGTAAATTGGTTAGGGAACTTCTAACAACATTTGTTAAAAAAGGACTTAATGAAATTCAGTTTCCAACCGTTGAAATGATGCAGGGTATGTATTTTGTTCAGGTATTGGATAACAAGAAAGAACGTATCGCTCAAGTTAAGTTTGTTGTATTGTAACTCTTATTCGAGTTCAATTCCTGATAACATATGTTCAAGAATTGGCTCACACTTGTCAGTGCAAGAAGGGTAATATTCACCGTGATTCATCACTTTGGCTTTGTCTGTTTTGCCCCACCAAAACTCCGCCGTTGCGATTGGCTTAAGTTTATTCAAAAATGCAAATTGAAGTAATTTTGGAAGTGCACATTCACCAGCACCACCTGGAGGTTTTTTGTTGAGTTTCTTTTCAAATATTTCTCGTAAGCCAAGTGTTATTCCGTCAGAGTTGAGAAAGAAATAACTGTCTACGATTTTATCAAGGATCGCAGTGCAGTGAATTCTTCTATTATCTATTGCTGTTTTTAGCTTACCTAATCCTTCATTGGAATTGTCTTCTCTAAGTTTAGTTATCTCCTGATTTATTTCGGTCAACTCTGTCATTCCGACATTAACAAAGCTACCTTCAGTCAAGGCATCGTAAACCGGAGGGACAAAATGAGCATGATGATTACCGCCTGCCAGTTTTCCAGAAAACGCTGTGATGTAACCAATTGAATTATCTTCATTTTCAACAACAAGTACTCCGAACATTTTGCCAATAGGCTTTATTTCCGAATGCTTTCCTAACCCAAAGTTGTGCGGTATGGTTGATTGATTCGACAAAAAGTGTTTCACTTCGTTACACGCAATTTGAGCCAATTCATGAGGGTTTACCTTATAAGGATTTGAAAAGCGTTTAGGTGCTTCAATGTCTTCCACATTCGTCAAAAACGTTTGGAAGTATCTGGTTAATGATATTTGACTCAAATCACTCAAGTTCTAACTTTTAATTAAACAGAAAACTCTGTTATGCTCCTTTGGGACTTTTAATTCTAACTACTATTAACTGTTCACTTTAAACTAAGTGTTATTAACTACAAACTATTCACTATTCACTATACACTATACACTACTCACTTTACACTATAATCTATTCACTCTAGCTCTATTAATCAAAACTTACTATACAATCCTATTATAAGATTGCGTCCGGGAGCGGAAATGCCTGAGCTGTATGGTCTATAGCGTTTGTTTAGTATATTTTCCAAACCTAATGTTAGGTTAAGAGATTTTGAAAAGGTAACGGCAGTTTTTAAGTTAACTGTATACCATGCGGGAGAGTAGGGAAGTCCATTGATGTCCTTAGCATATAAATGGATTTTAGATTGTTCTGATGGTGATAAACTGGCATTAGACAACTCAGCATTGTAGTTGGCATAAGCGATAACATTAAACTTGCTATGTTTCCAAGAAATAGTGGTGTTTCCGAAATTTGGTGTAACATGTCTAATTGGTAAACCGTCTTTCGTGCTTCCAGAAATAATGTTATACGAGGATTTAACGTCAAGTTCTTTTGTTAGCTCAATATTAACCTGCAGTTCTAATCCAGAAATTGTACCTTGGTTCGCATTAACAAGAGATTGAATACGCATCATCTCTCCATTATAAAAAAGACTATCGCTTCCATTTAATTGAAAATCCTCTCGAACAATTATGTTGTCAATGACCGAATAATATGAATTAACGAGAACGCTTACCTTTTTGGTGATATCGGCTTGAAAACCAATTTCACCGGTATATGAATATTCAGGATTTAAATTCTCATTTGGAACGATTACTCTATCCGGCTGACTATCAAATATTTTACCCATATCGTCTATGTTGGGCGCTCTGAAACCAGAAGCAACACTTCCGTAGATAAATGATCGTTTGTTTATGATTTTGCGCAAACCAACGCTTCCGCTTAATGCAGATTTTTGTAAGTTAATTTCTTGGAATGGGAAATTGTAAAAACTATTCTTGAATGGAGCATTAAGGGAAATGTAAGTCAGCCGTGCACCACCAGTAATGAGCCATGATTTTGCAAACTCTCTTTTTAAACTCACATACCCAGCTGCTGTATTCATCGTGCTCTGATCTGGATATCTAGTCGCTATGTCAAAGGTTATGTTTGAATCGAGTTTTGTTCCCTGACCGGAAGAAGAAACTAGGTTTGAAACCAGTTCAACTCCATACATAACATCAAGTTTATTTATCTTTTTGTCTAAGTCAATATTTAGCGAATAGACATCAACGTTTTCCTTATTTTCTTCCAACTCAAAACTTCGAAAAGGCCGTACAAAGCGACTTTCTTCAAATCTTTGGTATGCAATGGTTGTAGTCAGTTTGTCAGCGATTACTTTTTTAGGGAAAATTCTTAAATACCTACCGTTTAACTGGGTCCATTTCTGCGGACCATAATACCAGTCGCCATATCTTGGTAAACCGTTTCTGGTTTGAAGTAGTCTGTCATAGCGTGGAATTGGGGAAGATGTAGCTAATCCAAAATGTAGAACAAAGTCATTCAAGCTATCTGGTTTATATCGAAACTTTTGGTTGATATTTACCTGACTGTAACTTGTAAAGTATTGAACATTAGGGTCGTCATTTCTGATAATTGTATCAGTGGAGCCATTGTATTCGCTAAAAAAAGGTCTGGTGTATTCTTGGGGTCCATCATTACCCATTCGCAATTCGCCAAAATTTGAGATAGAAATACTACTCAAACCAGCAAACTTTCCTTTGCCATAGCTTAAATCAACATGCCAAGAATTTTCTCTATTGGCAGTAGCAGTTCGCAACATTACATTTCCATCATAATGTGCTCCGGAATCTATTGAAGGTGTTTTAGTTTCAAACGCCATAACACCTCCCATTGCATCGCTACCGTAAAAGACAGACCCTGGGCCAAAAACTATTTGGGTTTGGTCAATGAGATTAGCATCAAGTGTAATAATATTTTGAATATTTCCATCTCGAAAAATAGCATTATTCATCCTTACCCCATCAACCACAATAAGCACATTGTTGGCAGAAAAACCACGTATCATTGGACTTCCGCCACCCATTTGAGATTTTTGAATAAATACTTGATTGCTTAACCCTAATAAATCTGCAGTGGTTTGTGGATTGAAAAATTTCGTGTCCTTTGGCTTCATTGTCACCAGCTTTGTTGGCTGATCTTTTTGTCGTTCAAAATCAGGATCATGTCTGAAATAAAGCGTCGGTGCCACATATACCTTCACATCTAACGAAACATTGTTATTTGCCGCTTTCAGGGCTTCTGGGCTAAGTGATTTCCTGAAATAAGAAGGGTGAAAAAAAACAATTGAATCAAAGACGGTGGTATTTAATCGAATGATACCGTTTTCATCCGACGATAACGCGGTTTGATTTCGTTTTGAATAAATCAACGCATCAACTTCTGATATCGGTTCATTTTCAGACCCAGTTATCCGAACCTGTTGACCAAAGCACAAGGTGCTACCAAAGACTATCAACACTGTAAAATAAATCCATCTCAACATTGTCTTTCTCATTTCAGTCTACAAATTAAGCAACTAATTGTGTCAAACGAATGCCAACTTTTATATTTGATTTATGAGAGCGTACAAGCTGAAATATATTCTGAGAATCCTACTTGTAATGTTTTCACTATCAATTATCTATGGTTGCGGGGGGCGAAAAGCAAAAGAATGCCCCGCCTTTCACGAAGCACGAATGACTGGTGGAACAATTGATAAAAACAAAAAAAACAGAAAGACACGAAAAAAACGGAGAAAAGTAAAACAAGGTGTTTTTGATCCTAAAATGAAACGGCGGAGATAGTTTGTAGAAGTGTTCTATCTTCTTACCGAATTAACCAAAAAAAATCACCAGCTTATATTAAAAATTGTAACATGAACTCACGTAACGCACATGAAATAGATTATTCAATCTATGGCGAAGAAATGCAATTTGTTGAAATTGAACTTGATCCACAAGAGTCGGTGGTAGCCGAACCAGGTAGTTTCATGTTTATGCACAACGATATCCAAATGGAAACAATATTTGGGGATGGTTCGAAACAGTCAGAGTCCTTTATGGACAAGTTGTGGAATGCAGGAAAACGTGTTCTCACAGGTGAGAGATTGTTTATGACTGTCTTTACCCACAATGGTTTCAACAAAGCACGTGTTGCTTTTGCAAGCCCATACCCTGGGCGAATTATTCCGTTAGATTTATCGACATTGGGTGAGCGAATTATCTGCCAAAAGGATGCATTTTTATGTGCCGCCAAAGGTGTTTCCGTTGGAATCGAGTTTCAAAAGAAGTTAGGAACAGGTTTTTTTGGTGGAGAGGGTTTTATAATGCAAAAACTAGAAGGTGATGGAATGGCGTTTGTCCATGCTGGAGGTACTATAACCGAAAAGGAGCTAAAAATTGGAGAAGTACTAAAAGTAGATACTGGTTGTATTGTAGCGTTTACAAAAGATATAAAATACGACATACAGTTTATAGGCGGGATAAAGAATACTATTTTTGGAGGCGAAGGAATGTTTTATGCGACCTTAGAAGGACCAGGAAAAGTGTGGATTCAAAGCTTACCTTTTAGTCGACTTGCCAATAAGGTAATTGCTTCGGCACCGAGAGTTGGAGGAAAACGAACTGGCGAAGGAAGTTTGTTAGGAGGAATAGGAGATTTGCTTGATGGAGATAACAGATAATTTAGAAGAATGAAGAAACTGATTACACTGCTATTACTTGCCATTGCAACAACTAGTTTTGCGCAAGATAAGGTTTGGGTTTTTTTTAAGGATAAAGATGTTTCATCTTTTAATCCGTATGAATACTTTGATCAAAAAGCAATAGATCGTCGATTATTGAACGGCCTACCATTAGTTGAGTTTACGGATGTAGCGGTAACTTCAAATTACATCAAGTCTGTTAAAGACATTACTGGAAATGTAAAAGTGGTTACTAGATGGTTTAATGGGGTATGCTGTTTCGCAACGGAAGATCAAAAGAAGAAGATTTTAGACTTGCCGTATGTGGAATCCGTCAAAACGGTTTCTACCATCGAAAAGCATTGTGCAGGACTGTCTTCCACCTATGAGGATGGTGATTTTGAACCAACAGATGATCAAATAAAATTCTTGAAAGCCCAGACTCAACGAATGGGCGTGGAGTCGTTTAAGAAAAATAGTATTACTGGTAAGGGGGTTCGGGTTGCCATTTTTGACGTTGGTTTTAAGTCTTACACAACGAATCCTGCATTTAATCACATTCGAGAAAATAACCGAATAATCGCAACGTATAACTTCGTTCAAAAGAAAGAAGACGTTGACAATGGAGGCACTCATGGCACATTTGTAATGAGTTGTGTCGGAGGAATTATAAATGGACATAACATCGGCCTAGCAACAGACGCAGAGTTTTTATTAGCACGAACTGAGACTTGGACTGAGTTCTATTCTGAAGAAGAAAACTGGCTGGCCGCTGCGGAGTGGGCAGATAAAAACGGTGCAGATGTGATTAATAGTTCATTGGGCTACACGTATCATAGATATTTTAGAGAAGACATGGATGGTGCGACAAGTTTGGTTGCAAAAGCAGCAAATATGGCAGCGAGAAAAGGTATTTTGGTGGTCAATTCTGCTGGAAACGAAGGGTCTGCAAAGTGGAAAAATATTGGAACACCAGCAGACGCAGATAGTGTATTGTCAATTGGAGGAATTCATCCACGAACGGGTATTCATACGTCATTTAGCTCTTTTGGTCCAACGTGGGATAAACGATTAAAACCAAATGTAACAGCTTATGGGCATGTAATAGGTTCTGGACCTAAAGGAATCTCAGAGACACAAGGGACGAGTTTCAGTGGACCTTTAGTAGCTGGGTTTGCTGCCTGCGCGAAACAAGCACGTCCAGGGTACACGAACATGCAACTTTTTGACGATATTCATAAATCTGCTGATTTGTATCCTTACTTCGACTATGCTCATGGCTATGGTGTTCCTCAGGCTTCTTATTACTTTAAGATGCCACAGAAATCTGAAAAGACTTTTGAAATTAAAATAAAGAATACAACAGTCAATATTTTGTTAGACACCTCAAAAATGAAAGATGAAAATCTTGGGTCAAAAAACACTCTAAAATTCGAAGATCGATATATTAAATGGCCCAACTATGTGTTTTACCATATTGAAAACTCAAAGGGGTATTTGGATAAATATTTTGTAGTAGATCCAACGGATTTGTTTGGAAACATCAAGGTGGATGATAATCAACTTAAAGAAGGAGCACAATCTACATCTCCATTAAATATTTCAAAAGCGGATTACGCTCGTCCGTTTACACTTCGCGTGTTTTATAAGGGGCATGTTGAGGAAATTTTAGTAAAATAATAATGAATAAGATTAATAATAAAATGAATAGAGTATTCGCACTTCTAATCTGCTTTTTTACATATCAATCGATTAGTGCTCAGGTAATTGAACTAGAACAAGATGTGAACGCGGATACCGTGATTTCTAATTTTGGTAAGAATAGAAAGCACTTTTTTAGTTCGTACATTGGTGTTGGGTTGTTGCCAGGACAAATAGATAATGATTCTATTCAGTTGAAATCCGGGGAATCAACGCGATTTTCTTACGGACTTTACTATAAATATCGAGTGTCGAACTTTTATAGCATTGTTAGCTCGTTGAACTATGGACTTACTCAGTTTGAGTTTGAGACTAGTGACCCAGTTAAGTATAACCGCCTAAACGTAAACGATGTTAACTTAGAAATTGCGAATCGGTTTAATTTTGGAAAGAGAGGAAATAGAATTGGTAATTATCTTGAATTAGGTATTAGTGGAGATTATGTATTCCACACAAAATTAAGTACAAAGAGTGATGTTGAAGACCCAACGGCTAATCATACTAAAAGTCAACTAATTTTGACCGGTATAAAATACATTGAAAAACCTAATTACTCTGTTCACGCAAGAGTGGGTTTTAACAAACTTGTAATTACCGCAGACTATCGTCTGTCTGATTTGACCAATAATGAAATTGATTTTGACCTACCTCCATTGGCTATAGGTGTTCGTTTAGATTTTGGCGCGTAGAGCTAATTCTTAATTAGTCGTTCTACTTGCACAGATTCTCCATTAGAAATGCTAAAAATGTAGACGCCTTTTGTAAACGATTTAGTATTTATAGCGGTACTATTCTGAAACGTTTTGGTTTTTATCAGTGTTCCTGTAACATCAAATATTTCAACAACATAATTGTCTGCGTTGTTGGTTTGAATTGTGAGTACTTCTTTAAACGGATTAGGATAAATCTTAGAAAACTTTTGGGTAACATTTTTCGTAGAGACTGTAATCACATCTGCATCACCTTTTGAACTTTCAACTTGCTCAATTTTTTTGTCATTACTGTTTTGAACCATTGCCATTGCAAACATTCTTGATGCATCCCAATCTGAATGATTTGCTACTGATACTCGATAAATTGTAGAATCTCCATCCGTTGAGGAAAGAGTAATGGCTTGGTTTAAAAGAACCTTTCGGAAAACATCATAATGCTGTTTTTCGCCATTTGGAGCATCGTAAAACACTGTATCTTCGGCAGCAACTACAAATAAATTTAAATCAGATAATGAGTGAGCTTCGGTGGTTTTAACGATAACGTCAACAACCAATGAATCATCTCCTTTTTTGATAGTATTTAAACTAAGTTCAATTGGCGTTGTCTGGTTCAACGCCGATGAAAAAAGCGACTTTGAACTAAAGTCTTCACCAACCGACTTTACTTCTCCTTGAACCACAACTCGAGGTGTGCTTCCGTATATATTGTAATAGTTTGTTCTGGCATCGTTTTCTGAAGTGTTGTGATTGTTTAAAACGCAATTTGAGTATGGTCGACTTGGATGGATAGACAAATGCATTACTTCTTTAGATGATTCTAAGTTTGTGAAGAGCCCTGGGTTTCTATTTGCACAAATGCCACATCTGGTATTTGTAAAATGTTCAACAACAACATTTCGAGTTGTTTGACCATAAACGAAGTTCACCGAACTAAATCCAATAAAAACAAAAAATAGTGAGAGTATTAATTTGTACATATTCATAATTGTCTTAGTCTTAGAAACAGAGGTTCCATGACAAAATGAAACCGATTATGAACACAATTGTTCATTTTCGAATGAAAATGAAAGTCGAAATCAACGTTCGTTTTTAGATTGCTTTTGTTTCTTTAACCAATTGGTCAGCTTGTTCCCAATCCATGTTTACAATAGGAATTGAATACACTGTGGGAACATTATCTGGATATTTATCCCTTAAAAACGCATCAATTTTATTGAAAAGAAGAGCCTTTGTTGTACCCATTATTAAGGATTGTTTTTCTGAAATAATGTTGCCTTCATGACCCATTTTTTTCACGTTAACATCTTCGATAGTTATACCGCTTAAAAGTAATTTTTGGGTGATTAGTTGATCAACTATCTCGTCTGTTTGGTTTGTATCGTTCGTAATTACATGAAGTAGTACCATAGTGATTCATTATTAGGAAAGAGATTGACACTCAAGCTCTTCACAATGAATAACCATGAAATCACTCTTTTTGTTGTCTACTTTGTACTGTTGATTCGTTTAACGTAAGTAAACTTTGGTTGAGCGTTTAAATGTATTGCAACAAAAGCTTAAAATCTATCAAGAGATCAGGTAATGACCAAGAATATTTAAGTAATTGATTAAGATGTAACAAGTTTTGTGGCATCCAAGGCATTGATTATCACTTTGCAAACCTTTTTAATTTGAGATTCGGTGATAATCAGGGGAGGAGCGATACGAAGTTTGTCTTCTGCAAATAGAAACCAATCAATGATTACTCCATTGGCGATGCAGTGATCAACAACTGCATGAAGTCGTTCTTTGCTTTTTAACTGCACACCAAGCATAAATCCTTTTCCTGTAATTTCAACAATATCTGGATGCACCAAGAGCGTTTTGAATAATTGAGATTTACTTTCGACATCAGATACGAGTTTCGACTTAGACAACTGGTTTAGGTTCTCTAGTCCTGCTGCACAACAAACAGGATGACCACCAAAAGTTGTTATATGTCCAAGTACAGGGTCATGACTTAATTGAAGCATATTTTCTTTTGAAGAAACAAAAGCTCCTAAAGGCATACCACCACCAAAGGCTTTGGCAAGACATAAGATATCAGGAACAATTCCGTAATGTTCGATGGCAAACAGTTTGCCTGTTCGCCCCATGCCAGTTTGAATCTCATCTACAATAAGTAACGCACCAGTGTCTCTACATTTTTGTTGAACCGCAGCTAAAAAATCTGGATTTGGAGCAAGATAGCCTGCCTCTGCTTGAACAATTTCAAGTACAACCGCCGCAGTTTCGTTATTGATTACAGAAAGCGATTGAATATCATTAAAAGAAGCATGAAAGAAGCCTGGTAATAGTGGTCGGTAGGCATTTGTGAAATAAGGATCACTCATCAAACTCATAGCACCGCTACTGCTACCATGATAAGCGTTTTGCATAGAAACGAAATTAGTTCTTCCAGTTATTCTTTTTGCCAACTTAAGAGCGCCTTCGATAGCTTCACTTCCCGAATTAACGAAGTACGTCGCGTCTAAAGTTTTAGGCAACAGTGTACTTAATTTTCTGGCCAGCTTAACTTGTGGCGATTGCACATATTCTCCGTAAACCATTGTATGCAAGTACTTGCCCAACTGTTTACGAATTGCTTGTAGAACCTTATGATTTCGGTGCCCTAAGTTACTGACACCTATCCCAGAAATAAGATCAATGTATCGTTTCCCATCTGTTGTTTTTAGATAGATACCATCCGCTTTTTTGATTTCTAGTGCCATGGGGGCATCAGAAGTCTGAGCAATATGATCTAGAAATGTATTTCTGTGAGATATCAATTATTGTCCTTTAAAGCTTGGTCTTCGTTTTTCAACAAAAGCATTCATCCCTTCTTTTTGATCTTCAGTGGCAAACAGCATATAAAAGTTTTTTCGTTCAAACGAAAGTGCTTCTTGTAAGGGCATTTCATATGCTTTTAATACACTCTCTTTTGCAAGTTGAACGGCAATAGGACTTTGTTGTGCAATTGTTTTTGCCATGCGAACTGCTTCAGTAAGATAAACTTCGGTTGGAACCACTTTGTTAATCAGTCCGTACTTAAGAGCTTCTTCAGCCGAAATGAAATTGCCAGTTAATACCATTTCCATCGCTCTTGTTTTTCCAACAGCTCTTGGCAGTCGTTGTGTTCCACCAGCACCTGGCATGATACCAATTTTTATTTCTGGTTGTCCAAACTGAGCAGTTTCGGAAGCAACCACCATGTCGCAGGTCATCACTAGTTCACATCCACCACCTAACGCAAATCCGCTAACTGCAGCGATGATAGGTTTCTTCGTTTTGCGAATTTGATCCCAGGTACTAAACTGATCTATTTTAAGCATGTCAACGGCACCTTTGCCCGCCATTTGTTTAATATCAGCACCAGCTGCAAACGCACGCTCGTTACCCGTTATAATTATTACACGAACGGAGTCATCATCATCTAATAGTTTAAGAGCGTCTCTAATTTCACCCATAACCTGTAAGTTAAGTGCGTTAAGCTCTTTTGGACGATTTATCTGGATAAGAGCAATGTGCTCTTCAAAAGACGGATTAACAAGAATTAATTCTGGTTTCATAGTGAATGTATTTCAAACTTCAATATTAGTACTTTCATTGCTTATGGGGAAAATTAATCCGAATTTCGTGTCACCATAAAAAAAACAATTCTAAACATGAAGAAAATGACTAAGCTATTAACGATTCTCTTTATTCTAAGATGTTCGATTGGTGTTGCTCAGATATATCAAGGAAATGGATTAGCAATAAAACAAACACCTTCTCTTGATAAAAAGGAAGTTTCGGATTTTGAATTTCTACCTTCAAATAATGGAATACATAGCCTCACAAAAGTAGATGGGGAGTTTTATATTAATCATTATGACAACGGTTTAAAACTAAAAGGAAGCCCAGAAAGGTTTGCGGTTATTCCGGATCACTCACTTGTGCGTTACGTTAAAGATTTTCGGGATGGAATTATTATTTTTTATGAGACCAAAAGAAAAAAGTCGAAGTACGAGAGTGTTTATTATTTGGTTTTATCCAAAGATGACTTAAGTATTGAAACCAAACCAATTTTAGTAGGAGAGTTCGAGTGGTTTGTTGATTATTATTATTTCCGTGTAAACGTAAAAAGGGATGTTCTGCTACTATTTAAACAATCTAAAGATAAACCATTGTTTGTTCAAAAGATGTCTGAAGATTTTGAATTTGAGGAGGAAGTTGAAGTAGAGTCTTTAGACGATATGATAGATACGGATATACTACTTGATGAGCAGGGTGCCATTTATTGTAAAGGGACTTTAAAGAAGGTACACGGACCAAAAGAAGTTACATACTCTAAGATGTTGATCAAATATACAGCAGAGAGAACTATTAAAAACTCTGTGGTATTAAAGCTATCAAACCACCAAATTTCCGATGGTGAGATTAAATTTCTTGCAAACGGCAATTGCGCTTATGTGGGGATATACGAGGATAGTGCGTATTCTTACAAAACGAACAATACATATGCCTTGAAAGATGCTGGTATTTTCTACCTTGAAATCGATAAAAATACACTCGAAATTATTAAAGAAAGGTTAAATCCGTTTTCGGACGATATATATGAAATTAAGTATCACGGAGAGGTAGATTCTAAAAAACGTTCAATGTACAAGGAGTCATTAAGTAAACATAGGGGACTTAGTTATAATGGGTGGGAACAACTAAAAAATGGGAGTATTGCAATTATTCTTGAGCATACTTGGATGCATTATAAAAGTGGAGATAACCCTATTTATCATGTTCGAACGTATGATGAAATTGTAGTATGTTTAGATCCTAATAGAAGTGTATCATGGCAACAGAGAATCCCGAAAGCTCAGTTCGTGGATATGATTAGAGGAGGTCACTCTTTTTATAGTGGATATACGCTCTCAAATTATGTCTTTGTAAATAATGAATTACATTTTTTTTATAATGTAAAAGGGTTTGCCATAGCTGATTTAAACTATGTCCCTGATTCGCCCAATGACTACTATTACGACTCTCATTTTGCCCATTTAGTGGTTGATGGTTCTGGAAATAAGAAAGCTCAATCACTAGGGGTAATCCCTAAAAAAGAATTTGAACCTCTCTTGGAAAGTTTAAATGTATTAAGTGACGGTCAAATTCTTTTTATGTCGTCTACAAAGAAGGAATATAAGATGGGAACGATAACATTGAGATAAAACGAAATCAAGCAAACCAGAAAGATGTTAAATACACTGCATAGGAATTAATCTAAGAAGTTTTTGAAATTTAATTCATTATAATAGTGCCAATTGTATTAAAATAAATCACATAATCAGTAAACTTGTATCATGAAAAAGAATCTACTTGTATTACTATTCTCTCTTGTCATAACTATTCCCAACGCCTTAGCTCAACAATTTGAGGGAAATGGTGTCACTGTAAATCTTAGTGACCCTATTTCGACCAAGAAAAATGTGATGAGCTACCTTATTTTGGGTGAAAATGATGTTATCTTTAGTCGTAACTGGATAAAAAAGAAGCCATACATAGTAAAGTATAATGAAGACATGGAGCAAGAAGAGTCGGTATTACTTACGCCCGACATTGTGCCAAAACGGTCTTATATTGAGTCAATTATCAGTTTCAATGGTGGTTTGGTCGTTTTTTATAGTAAGCTTGATAAGGCAAGTCGAACAAATGATTTGTTTTATGTTACGTTATCACAGGACGACTTAAGCACCTTACAAACGGAGACTAAAGTTTTTGGTTTAACATATACGTCAAAAAGAAATTCAGGATCATTTGACATTAGTATCTCGAGGGATTCGTCAAAGTTGTTAGCTTTTGCCAATACGCCAAATAAACGTGCGAAAGATGCACGGGATGAGGTAAGCGTTGTGGTAATGGATGAAAACTTTGAAATCTTGTGGGATGATGTTCTTACCATTCCTTACGCTGATAGAGATTTTGGGATATCTCAGTACGATGTTGATAATCAGGGAAATGTGTTAATTCTCGGTAAGTACTACAAGGAAAAGTCGGCGCGTACTAAAGGCAAGCCACGTGGAACCTATAAGCTTATAGCATTTTATGAAGAAGGTAGTGACATGGTCGAATACGACCTGAAACTTTCGCAGAAGTTTATTTCTGAGATTAACTATTTCATTAAAGACAATGGAGATATCTTATGCTCTGGTTTGTATTCTAATTCTACAATTTCAGGAGCGGCTGGTGCTTTTTATCTTGAGATTGATAGCGAGTCGCAAGACATACTTGTTGAAACCTTAGAAGAGTTTGACATGGACTTTTTGACTCAAGGTCTAACGGAAAAGCAAACTAAGAAAACGAAAAAACGAGCAAGTAAGGGGAAAAATGTTGAACTATACTCATATAGTATTCGAGGACTTATCGAGAAAGAAGACGGTGGTTTGGTAATGGTTGCTGAACAATATTATATCCGTGTAACAACCACAACCACAACAAATGCCAATGGTACCACAACTACAAGAACTACCTATCACTATTACTACAATGATATCATAGTAGTAAGCTTTGATGAAGAAGGTGAAATTGAGTGGCATGAAAAAATATTGAAAAAACAGTATTCTACAAACGATGGAGGACGCTATAGTGGTTTCAATCTTGTAATTTCAGATGGAAAAATGAATTTCCTTTTTGTCGACAATGGTTATAGCGTAGCAGGTCTTGACTATGACAAAAAAACAGATAAAGAGGCGTATAAAGGTTTGCACTTTGTTCATGCTTCTATGACGTTTGACGGAGAAAAAGAAGTACAGTCTCTTGGGATGATTGAACGCAAGCAACTAATTCCTGTGCCTAAAGAATTCGTAAGTATGCGCGATGGCAGATCTACGGTTTATTTAGTTGGTAGAAGGGAATATAAGTTGGGTCGAGTTATTTTCGATTAACTCTAAGTACCTGTATTAACGTGGATTTTGATCAAAGACATATTGTTGATTAGGATAAATTAATATGATGATGCCAAGCTTTTCATCATACCCCACCAATCCGTGCTACCTTCATTTTTGCCCATTCGAACAATAATCAAGTTTTTCTTTGGGTGAATGTAAATTAGCTGTCCGAGGATGCCTTCAGCAATAAAATCTCCATCAGGAGATGGAAGCCACCAGCTGTATTGATAGTAGTTGACGCTGGCCTCACTAGTGTCAATTTTAGTGGATTGTTCAACCCATTGTTCCGACACAATTTGAGTGCCGTTCCAATTACCTTTATTCGCGTACAGTCTACCAATTTTTGCGTAGTCACGGGCTCGCGCATTAATGCAACAAAATGCCTTTTCAATTCCTTCATCATTTTTATCAATGCTCCATGAAGCATCAAATTCCATGTTTAAAGGTTTCCAAATTTTCGTTTCTAAATAGTGACTAACATTCTTTGAAGCCAAAACACTTTCCAGAATCATTGCAAGCAGTTGGGTATTTCCACTAATATATTCAAAATGAGTCCCTGGTGTTTCTTTCAGCGTTAAACGCAATGTTTTCTTTCTAAGATTTGTACCGTAATAAAATGCCGCCGCATCTCCGAATGGATTTGAATAACTCTCATTAAAATCAATTCCTGAGGTCATTTGTAATAGGTGTTTTATTTTGACCTTTTTTAAGTTTTTATCTTCTAATTCAGGCAAGTATTTAGTGATCGGATCTTCAACACTACTAATCAAACTATCATCAATTGCACAACCAATTAATATGGAGATAACAGACTTTGAAATAGAAAAAGAAGGGATAATACTTGAATCCGTATAATGATGAAAGTAGGATTCATACTGCAGTGTGTCGTTCTGAATAATTAGAAAAGACACTGTATTTGTTTGGTGTAAAAACTCTTCAAATGAGACTTCTTTTTGGTCTAATCCAATCATTTTTTTTGGGTGCCTACCTGTTTCGGTCTGAAAAAACTCGAAGTGTGAAGTGTCTCGATGGACAACCCTATTTTGAAATTTTTTATGATCACTGATGTCGGCAAAGTTGTAAAAGACAAAACGGCCAAGTTGACAACCAGAAACACCTAGTAAGGTGACTAACAACATCAAAGTAAGCAAGACAAACTTTCGCGTATCAACCATATTTCTAACAGCAGTCAAAAAAATCAGACCGCTAATATAGGATGATAATCATCTAAAAAAATAGAATTTAAGAATGTCTGATTGAAATTTACCTTAGTGAAAATGTATCGCAGTGCTTAATAGTGCAACTCCAACGCCAATTGCTATCGCTAAGAGTTTGTACCGACTAAACTTATGATTGTCTGTATTCTCAAAAAGTATTGTGGTAGAAATGTGTAAGAATACCCCAATCACAAGAGCAACTAAGTACACCATATAATCTTCTAAATGAGGAATGTATTTTAGAGCGACCGTGCTTGCAATCGACCCGAAAATTGTCATTAATGCATATACCACAAGCCACGTATAGAGGTACTTTTTCTTAACATTTGATGCTTTAAGTAATGTAATAAGGGCAAATGCCGCTGGGATTTCATGTAGCGCAATTCCAAATATAAAACTTGATTGTATGTTCTCAGAAAACAGGTTACTGCCTGCAGCCATTCCTTCAAGAAAAGCATGAAGGCTCAACGCTATAAAAATACCGTATGGTGTTTTGTCAGATTTGTGATGATGCAGGTGACCATGCTCTACACCATGAGAAAAAAGATCGATTACAATTTGCAGAAAAAAGCCCGCCAAAATGAAATAACCGACATTAACATGAGTGTGATGCCCATATACTTCAGGAATGATACTAATGGCTGTTATAGAAAATAAAAACGCACCACTAAAAGCAAGGAACAGCTTAAGTTGTTCTGTTTTGTGATTTTGGATTATCAGTCCAATGGTTCCTCCAAGCAATGGGAAGAAGAATAGAATAAAGTAAAACCAGAAGTTCAAATTTGTTTATAAGAGTTTTCCCGACCTAAAACATAAAGTGTATCGTTCAGCCCATCCAGCACCATAACCAATCAAGCTTCCAAGGATTCCTCCAACAATCACATCGAATGGAAAATGGACACCAACATAGACCTGTGCAAAGGAAATCAGACCAGCCCACAATACAAAGCCTAAAACTATGAAAAAACGATTACTTGGTTTTGAAAAAACCATTATAAAGTAAATTGCCAAAGCAAAATGATTTGTTGCATGACTACTTACAAAGCTAAAACCACTGCCACAATCGACTAGTTCATTGTGAACGTATTGAGCAAGAGACGTATCGTTGCAAGGTCTAACTCTTCCCACTAAAGGTTTAATAATGCTGGCACTTATCTGGTCAGCTAATACTAAACTAAGTAATGCATATCCAAGAACGTAAACCGCCTTAATCTTATGCTTTCGAATAATTAAAAATGAAAGAAGCGCATATAACGGTATCCAAGTATATTTATCCCTAGCAAGTGGCATCAGAACATCAAAAAAGTCATTTTTTACACAGTGATTAATGTGATAAAACAACCTAATGTCGATATATTCTAAATATTCAAGCATTTACAACTTCTGTGCGATAATGATTAATCGTTCCGATTCTTCTGTATTAAACTTGTTTAACTCATAATCACCAAAAATTGTTTGGATTTTAAAGCCAGCATTTGACAATAGTTCTGAAAAGTTGTTAAACGTAAGCCTCCAAACATGCTCATAAAAAGTGCGGGTTTGATCCCCGTCAGTTATATTTATCTCTTTAGAAATAAATTGATTTGATATTCGCTTCTTAGTTTTAAAATGCACACCATCTTTTGTGATTTCTCGATTCGGCTTTTCACGAATTAACTTCTCGACTTTGTTGGTGTTGAAATAGTCAAGAACAAAGGTTCCATTTTCTTTCAGTTGAGAGTTTATGGAACGCAACGTCTCTTTTTGACCATCTACCGTTTCAAAATAGCCAAAACTTGTAAAAAGATTAAAAATGTACTCAAAATTATCTTCAAAGTGAATATGCCTCATGTCGCCAACATGAAACGACAGCAACGCGTTATTTATTTTTTTTGCCTCTTCAATACTGTTCGCACTTAAATCAATCCCTGTAGTTTTATATCCATTCAGTGCAATTTCAAGCGCATGACGCCCTTTACCACATGCAAGATCCAAAAAGTGATCGTTAGAATTTGGTTGTAAATATTCTAAGAGATTTTTTATGAAGTGATTTGCTTCGGACTGATCTCTATTCCCGTATAATAAATGGTAATAGGAGGAATCGAACCATTCTTCAAACCAAGGTTTTGTTTTACTCACGCTGCAAATTTGGTAAAAAAACTGGAAGATTTAGATAATTTATAGTACTGGTAATAAGGCATTTATGATATAGTGGCATAAAAAGCTAACTTTACTGTAACTTTTAATTACTGATATCGTATCACAAACAATTAATGACCACTAAAGAGTATAATAGTTGTGTTGAGTTGCTCTCGGATGGAATCTTCAGATTCGCCCTTAAGAATTTAAGAGACGAATTTGAAGCCGAAAATGTTGTGCAAAACACCTTTGAAAAACTCTGGGTCAGAAAAGATAAAGTTGAAATGAAAACAGCAAAAGCTTTCTTATTTAAAATCGCATACAATAACTGTATCGACATAATACGCAAAAGGAAGCGACAGACTGGTATGGATGAGGTTTCGGAGAATACGTATAGTCATTCGGAACAGTATTCAGACACGCTGGAAATTATAAACAAAGCAGTAGAACGATTACCTGAAAATCAAAAAACGGCGATTTTATTACGTGATTACGAAGGCTATGATTACAGAAGTATAGGAGATATTACAGGGATGACGGAAGCTCAAGTGAAAATTAACATTTTTAGAGCAAGACAATTTCTTAAAACCTATTTGAAAGACATGCAATTAGTGCTATGAAAGATAATAAAAACATAGATTGGGAAATGTTTGAACTCCTAGAAGGAGGGATGACTGCAGAGGACGCGGATAAGATTCTCGCTAAAATAAACGGCAGCGAAGCGTTACAAAGTGAATGGGAGCTTTTGCAAAATACAAAGTTACCTGAATCAAAAATCGTCTATAAACATAAAAACGACTTACTAAAAAAAGATACACGGATATTGGCATTTGCGGCTTTTTCGTGGACTAAAGCAGCAAGCGTAGCGGCTGCGGTAATTATTGCGTTACCAATCGGATGGTATTTTCTTAAAAACAAGTCTGATGTGCAAATTAGCTCAACAATAATTGACGCTGTCCCAAGTGAAGTAATAACGCCAGATGCCATGTATCCAATCGATGAACCAACACAAGCATCTGAGAATGTAAAGAGTTTAGCTTCAAACCCTAATGATAATGTTGAAAACGTTGCTCCCAAAAGAAGCACAAAATCAATGGGTGCCGTGAAGAAGGATCTAGTTCCTCACGTTATTCAGCAATCAAGTTCAAATTCAACGGAATATGTTTCGGTTGAAAGTACCTCTCCTGCTTTGCACGTAAAAACGAACAATCAGCCCCTAAAAAGTTTAAACATTGTTTTAATCTCCCCAGAAGTGGATTATTTGATACCAAGAAGCAATCAAGAGGGTGGTTTTCGTGGAATTCGACCAACGATTAATTCTGGATTGGCATTGTTAGCATTACCATTCAAAGGATCTAAGTTAGAAGTTAAACCATCAGACAATAAGACATTACGTATAGAATATAGATCAAACCAATATGCAGCAAGTGCAATGTTGAGTTTAAAACCTTTAAAAAATTAATAAAAAACAAATGCGAAATACAATGAACAAATACAGTTTACTAATTCTACTGTTGATCGTATCAACCTTAGGGTTTGCGCAAAATTCAGATTCTAAAGTTATTGAGTCAAAGCGCGTTAGAATTGAAATAAAAAATGTTAATGGCCAGCTTGATACAACGATGGTCGAAGACATAATAATTACTGATGGTAATGAAGATTCAACCAAAATTATCAGAATAGAAAAAATGGTCGAAGTGGATGACTTAGAAATAAAATCACCAGAAAAACCAAAACTAGTAGAAACAAGTATGTGGGTTATGGATTGGGGAATTAACGCCTGGGTGTCAGACAACTCACTCGATCTTCCAGCAGAATATTCTGATATGGAACTTGAAAATATTTCTGCAAACTTCCACTTGGGAATCATCCAACAAGGAATAAATTTATACAAGGGCAAAGTGCGTTTAGTATACGGGTTTGGAATTGAGTTCAACAATTATCGTCTAAAGCAAGATGTTACAATCACACCAGATGTTAGCCCTTTTGAATACGAAATAGACGACGATGTTAACTATTCTAAAAACAAGATTGTTAGTCGTTATGCTACTGTGCCTTTGATGATTAATTTCAAAAGTGACCCGAACGATGATGATAAATCACTTAAAATAGCAGCGGGTATACAAGCTGGATATTTGATTGGTTCGCATCAAAAACAAAAGTGGGAGCAAGGCAACAAAAAAGAAAAAAGAAAGGCTAAAGGCGACTATGGTTTTGAAGACTACCGCTTAGGGTATGTTGCGCAGTTTGGATACGGAGATTTTGTAATCTATGGAAAATACTATCCAACAAACACGTTTAAACAGAATCGTGGTCCACAAGTGAATACTGCTTCAGTGGGCATTGTAATCTCTCCTTTTTAATTCTCTTATACTTTTTATACTTAATCAAAAAACCTGAGTTCGATTCTTCTTTATAGGTTTAGAATTTCATAAAAGTCAATAGACAAGGCGGTTTTGTAAAGATTTAGCGGGTTGAACCCAAATTATGCATTAGTAAATCTATTACGAGAGAAAATCCCTGCAAAATCAAACGTTGCTCTGGCTTTTTCTCATTCACCATAGTGGTAACTATGCTAAAATCGACAAAAGCCTTGATTTTATTGGGCTTTTAACTCTCACTACGAAGTACTAATACACAATTCGGGTTTAATCAATCAAATCCAACGAAGTATATTGGGTTTTATGGAACAACATATACTTATTCCACTAGGAAAAAGCGCTTCTCTTCCTAAAAATTATTTGAAATAGCCCGCTATTACTGCATAAATTTTAGTCGACAATCACTATTTCCTAGCGTTCTAAACCATAAATAATAATCGAACTCAGGTTAAAAGGTTGTCTTATTCAAGGCAGCCTTTTTTGTTTTAAAACAAAACCGTTAATCTTGTCGATATGGATACAATCAACGCACTTTTGTTAAGTAATTCAACCAATTATGGTCAATCATACATGGAGCATGTTAAAGCTGAAATAGCTGATTTCCTTGGGGATGTTAAAGACGTTTTGTTTATACCGTATGCTGGTGTAACCATTAGTTATGACCAATACACAGCAACTGTTCAAGATAACTTAGCTCCATTTGGTATTCAGGTTACTGGTATACATACTGTCGACGACCCGAAAGAGGCTATAAAAAACGCAAAGGCTATAGCTGTAGGTGGAGGAAACACGTTTCGGTTGTTGCAGCAACTGTATGAAAAAGAATTAGTTGGACTCATTAATAATCAGGTAAATCTCGGGACCTATTATGTTGGCTGGAGTGCTGGGTCGAATGTGGCAGGGCAAACCATTTGTACAACCAACGACATGCCTATCGTGGAGCCAGAATCGTTTAACGCAATTGGTTTAGTGAGGTATCAGATTAATCCTCATTATTCTGAAGCAACGGTGCCCAATCATGGAGGGGAATCGCGAAAAGCGAGACTATTAGAATACATAACGTTAAACAAAACGGATGTTGTTTGTTTACCAGAAGGAAGTTGGGTGAAAATAGTAAACGGAGTTTCGACGTATCACGGAAATGAAAACATGAAGGTTTACAAATATCCTAATCAAGTACTTGATTTTGAATTAGATAATGCCAATAAGTATTTAAATTACTAGAAAAAAAATTACGCCAAGTTGAGTTTTTAGTTAAACGATAAAGTTTATTATTGTAGCATAATTGAAAAATAATATGAAAAACGTAAAATACCTTCTAATCGCGTTAATGATTAGCCCTATCTTTTTTATAAACACAGGTTGTGGTGGAGATGATGATGTAGTAATTGTACCAGTTGATACAACACCAACCCAAGCTACAGACACTCCAGCTTTTGGTTTTACTGTAAGTTTCCAAAACTATCAAATGGTTTTAGATGCAAATCAATCAACTGGAAGCTATAGAAATGATATTGGCTCAACTGAGATTAACTTAGTAGGTTATTCTACTAAAGGTAATGCGGGGGCGACTATTACTTCACCAGCAGCTATGGAATTAATATTTCAAGGAAAACAAGCTGGTGTACTTACTGAAGCATCTCCAGGGTTTAGCTTTGAGTTGTCTACAGGTGAGGGTGCTAAATTGACTGAATACTCTAGTGACCTGCAAAACGCCATGACTGTAACTATAGTCGAATACGGTGAAGTAGGTGAAATGATTAATGGTTCGTTTTCAGGAAAAATGAAAACAGGTATAAACTCTAGAGATTTCACAAAAGGGTACTTTGAGATTGAACGAGATGCAGACAGATAAATAATAAAATATTTAATACAAAAAAGTCCATTAGTCTCAAGACTAATGGACTTTTTTATGTCGGTTTATTAAACAATAGAATATTTTTGTCAAAAATTGTAAGAATGGGTTTATTATCAAATAAAGTTGTACTTATTACTGGTGCAACAAGAGGAATAGGGTTAGGTATTGCGACAGAATGTGCTAAGCAAGGAGCAGATATAGCATTCACATATGCTAACTCTGCAGAAAAGGCAGTTGCAATTCAAAAAGATCTTACGGAGAAATACGGTGTTAAAGCAAAAGGTTACAAAAGTAATGCTGCATCCTTAGCCGCATCTGAAGAGTTGATTACCGAAGTCCTTGCAGACTTTCAAACGATAAACGTTTTAATAAATAATGCAGGTATAACTCGTGATACATTGCTTATGCGAATGAGTGAAGAACAATGGGACGAGGTGATAGACGTAAACCTGAAATCAGTTTTTAACTTGACAAAAGCTTGCTTGCGAACCTTCCTTAAAAACAAATCTGGTTCTATAATCAACATGACTTCTGTTGTTGGAGTGAACGGAAACGGAGGTCAGTCTAATTATGCGGCTTCAAAGGCTGGAATAATTGGCTTTACCAAATCAATTGCGAAAGAAATTGGTAGCAGGAGCATTCGTTGTAATGCCATCGCACCTGGATTTATTCAAACTGAAATGACCGCAGCGCTTGATGAAAATGTTGTAAAATCGTGGGTTGATAATATTCCTTTGAAACGTGGAGGAACACCAGAAGATGTTGCAAATGCTTGTGTATTTTTGGCGTCTGACATGTCAAGTTATATTACCGGTCAAACTCTTCACGTTTGTGGAGGAATGCTTACCTAATAGGGTAGAAAATAGATGCCATTAGATCAGGTTGATATAGATCAGCAAGAAAAGAATATGAGTTTTCTAGACCATCTAGAAGAACTCCGGTGGCACATCATGCGATCTGTCATAGCAATTATCGTTTTTTCGATAGTTGCGATGGTCAATTATCGTTTCATTTTTGATAAAATCATTTTTGCAGTTACAGATAAGTCGTTCCCGATTTATAGAATGTTCTGTAAGTTGTCGCAATGGCTATATGGCACCGATGACTTATGTTTTGAGACGGTAGAAATAAAAACACAGAATCTGGACGTAAGCGGACAGTTTATTTACCTCATGGTTGTCTGTTTTACCATCGGGTTAATCATGTCAGCTCCATATATTTTATGGGAGTTCTGGCGATTTTTTAGACCAGCTCTGAAACCCTCCGAACGCAAGTATACCACGGGTTTGGTGTTTGCTACTTCAATGCTTTTTTTCGTTGGGGTTTCGTTTGGGTATTATGTGCTAGCACCATTATCTATCAACTTTTTTGTCAACTTTAAACTTACAGATAACATTGTAAACCATTTTACAATGCAGTCTTTTGTGTCGTTTATCACTACATTAACGTTGGCGTCAGGTGTTGTTTTCGAATTGCCATTAATTGTTTTTTTCTTGGCTAAACTTGGACTAGTAAGTTCAGAATTTTTGAAACAATATAGGAAACATGCTGTAATCGTCATATTGATTTTGGCATCTGTAATAACACCGCCAGATATTATGAGTCAGATTTTACTCACTATTCCAGTATATTTTTTATATGAAGTGGGTATCTTTATTGCCAAAAGAATTGAAACTAAAAACGCAAAAAATGAAGCTTAAAATCGCAATTGCCAACGACCATGCAGGTACTGAATACAAATTTGATGTCATTGAAAAATTCAAGGATCGGTTTGATTTTAAAAACTTTGGAACCGATGTAACGGACTCTGTCGATTATCCAGACTTTGTTCATCCTCTTGCCAATTCCATAGAGTCTGAAGAATGCGATTTGGGGATATTAATCTGTGGTAGTGGTAATGGTGTTTGTATGACAGCAAACAAACATCAAGGTATACGTGCGGCACTTTGCTGGAACGCTGAATTAGGAAGCCTAGCTCGACAGCATAACAACGCAAATGTTTTGTGCATACCTGCTCGGTTTGTAGATTTTGAAGAAGCTCTTCAAATTATCGAGTCATTTTTAACGAGTGATTTTGAAGGAGGTAGACATCAGCGAAGAGTTGATAAAATCTCTTGCTAATCAGTCAGTTTTCCAACAATCTCAAATTTTTTAAAAACTGTTTTTGAATGTGGAGCATCAGCAAGCTCTGCAGTTAAGTCTTGACCAGCCCAATGTTCGTAATGCTTGCCGTTTTTCCATAAACGCGATTCACTTACGTCATAAACAAGACCTTGAAAAGCAACCCAAATTTCAAGTTTGTCTTGACCGTTCCTCAAAGAAAGTTGTCGTTTTGTAATAGTTTTGATAGCAGTGATATTTTTTGAGTATGCAAACAAACCATAAAATTTTCATTCTTCAGAATCAACTATTTTCGCAATCTGAATTTTTCGAATGAAATTTAAACTTCTTTTTGTTTTTGTAATCGCATACATCTTTGTTTCATTTGGTTGGCTAACGTTTTCGTTACTGAACTTTAGTAACAAAGAGTACTCCTCTCAACTTCAGATTCTTGAGGTGGGAAAACAAGCGTGTATCTTACGATTAATCGAGATGAGTAAGAATGACGAGTTTAATTCACCGAATGCAATAGATATTCGATTTAAACAAGCGGAAATTGAAGCAGATACAAGTTTGTTAAATAAATTCTTTAGCAACTATAATTATGGAGTCTATCAAGCTTCATACTCGCGAGTTGATTCTTTTTATGAACTAGATATTACTATTAGACCTGGTCAGTTGGCAGACCTCGAATTAACATTGAATAACAGAATTCGATTATATCTTTTTCAAGCATTTCTGTTATTTATTTTAGTTGGTCTAGGTGTTTATGGTGTTTATTATTCAGTTCAAATGATTTATCGCTTAAACAAGCAACAAAATAATTTCTTACTGTCTGTAACCCATGAACTAAAAACACCAATAGCTTCCATGAAGTTACTGCTTCAAACTATTAGAAGTCGTGCATTGTCAGACGAAAAACGAAATGAATTATTGGATAAATCCGTAATGAATGCAGATCGTTTGAATGAACTGACTGAAAATATGTTGACTGCGATGCAGATTGAAAACGATAACTACCAGTACGGTAAGGAGTCTTTTTCGCTGACAGACATGATGGAGAATCTAGCTGACAGCTACAAGATGAGAGTTGATCTGTCGGCAAGAATCGAAGATGATGTTAATGTCCTAGGTGATCGTTTTATTTTGCGAATATCAATTAATAATCTACTCGAAAATGCCATAAAATATGGTAACGACTCACCGATAGAGGTAGAATTAAAAACGAAAGACAAAAAGGCACTTATTTTTGTAAAAGATCAAGGTATAGGGATAGAGGATCAAGAGCGAAAAAAAATATTTAAAAAGTTTTATCGAGTTGAGGACGAAGAAGTGCGAGACACCAAAGGAACTGGTCTTGGATTGTTTATTGTAAAAGAGACAATCGAAAAGCACAAGGGGTCTATTAAGATTATTTCCAATGAACCCAAAGGCACTATTTTTAGAATCGAACTACCGCTTTACATAAAAAATGAGTAGTCTATGACATACCATAGTCTTTAAGAAAAGATATTTGAGAGTCATATTTTTTTAATAGAGAATTGACAAAATACATACTATAACGTTATATAGTTCAGTTATTAAAAAACTAATTTATTCAGTTCAGCCCTTATGAAAAAGCGAATATTACTTGTAGAAGACGAAAAACACCTTGCAGAGACTATAAAATTAAATCTAGAAATTGATGAATATCATCCAGTTGTAGTTCATGACGGACTCTCGGCGGTTACAAAATTTAAAGAGCAACGATTCGACTTAGTTATCCTGGATATTATGATTCCAAACATAGATGGAATTGCAGTTTGTGAAAATATACGACTGCACGACTCTCAAGTTCCAATTATGTTTTTATCAGCTAAAAGTTCTGCTGAAGACAGAATCTTAGGCTTACGTAAAGGTGGAGATGATTACATGACAAAACCATTTAATTTGGAGGAGTTCATGTTACGTGTTAAAAACCTTATCGAAAGAAACGATCAAACAGCAACCAAGCTTTCTTCAAATGATTATACGTTTGGCGACAACTACGTCAATTTTGTCAGCTATGAAGCTAAAGGGAACAACGGCGATTTTTCACTAACAAAAAAAGAAGCTTTACTTCTAAAACTTTTGATAGAAAATAAGAACGAAGTTGTTAGTAGAGAAAAAATATTACAAACGGTTTGGGGATATTCGGTTTATCCATCAACAAGAACAATCGATAATTTTATACTTGCTTTTAGAAAGTACTTTGAACCAGACCCTAAAAATCCAATGTACTTTAAATCGTTACGAGGGGTAGGTTATAAGTTTGTGGAAGCATAGCCTTTTGTTCAAAACAACTGGAAATCATTCTGTTTACACTTCTTTTCTAACGCCATAAAACAGTACTTTTGTGCTTGATTATAGCATGGAAGAAAAGCTTATTATTCTAGATTTTGGGTCACAGTATACCCAATTAATAGCCAGAAGAGTTCGAGAGCTGAACGTTTATTGTGAAATTTATCCATACAATTCTGACGTCGTAATTGACGAAAGTGTTAAAGGAGTGATTTTATCCGGTAGCCCTTGTTCTGTTAGAGACGAAAACGCACCCAAACCAAAATTAGATGTACTGAATTTAAAAGTCCCCTTGTTAGGTGTCTGTTATGGTGCCCAATGGCTTGCAACCATGTATGGAGGACAAGTTGAAGCATCTAAACACAGAGAGTATGGTCGAGCGAATCTTGTGTCAGTAAGCGAATCTCCGTTGACTTCTGGAATTTCAGCAGGTTCGCAAGTGTGGATGTCTCACGGTGATACAATAACGAAAAAACCTGATCATATTGAGATACTTGCAAGCACTTCATCTGTAGAAATTGCTGCATTCTCAATTCCAGATAAAGACATTTTTGCCATTCAATTTCATCCTGAGGTCACACATTCAACGGATGGAAAAAGACTATTGTCAAATTTTGTTGTAAATATTTGTGGAGCAAAAGGTGATTGGACGCCTGCTCATTTTATTGAGTCAACTGTTTCGGAAATAAGAGAGACCGTTGGGTCAGATAAGGTGATACTTGGCTTAAGTGGTGGAGTTGACTCTTCTGTGGCTGCAATATTAATTCACAAAGCCATTGGAACACAGTTACACTGCATTTTCGTAAACAACGGATTGTTGCGGAAAAATGAGTACGATAGTGTCTTAGAATCGTATAAAAACCTTGGGTTGAATGTACGTGGCGTTGATGCTGCAGATATGTTCCTAGACGAACTTGATGGTGTTGTAGATCCTGAAACGAAACGTAAAATAATCGGACGATTGTTTGTTGAAGTTTTTGACTCTGAAGCGAAAAAAGTTGAAAATGCTAAGTGGTTAGCACAAGGAACGATTTATCCAGATGTAATCGAATCCGTTTCCGTTAACGGCCCCTCAGCAACCATTAAAAGCCACCATAATGTAGGAGGTTTGCCTGAGAAAATGAATCTAAAATTGCTCGAACCGTTAAATACCTTGTTTAAAGATGAAGTTCGTAAAATAGGAGCAGAGGCTGGTTTAGGTAAAGATATTCTTGGAAGACATCCGTTTCCAGGTCCTGGATTAGCTATTCGGATTATTGGCGAAATTACACGTCGAAAAGTTGAAATACTTCAAGAAGCAGATGCTATTTTTATAAATGGGTTAAAAGAATCTGGCTTGTATGATGATGTATGGCAAGCTGGAGCTATGTTTTTACCAGTTCAATCCGTTGGGGTTATGGGTGACGAAAGAACCTATGAAAATGTGATTTGTTTGCGAGCTGTTACGTCCTTAGATGGTATGACTGCTGATTGGGTAGATTTACCTCATCGTTTTTTGGCGGATACAAGTAATAAGATAATTAACACCATTAAAGGTATAAACCGAGTAGTATATGATATTAGTTCAAAACCTCCGGCTACGATTGAATGGGAATAGCCTATTTGCAGTTTTATCTGCATTTATTCTGGTTTCCTGTAATGCGTTTAAGGTTATTTCAAAAGATACCAATGACAAACCGAATGATTCGGAAGTTGTCGTAGAACCAAACACAGAAAAAAATTCTGACCCAATAAAAGAAGAAGGGAAAGAGTTAGAAGTTGTTGAAGAAGTTACCCGTGAACTAGTGTACCTGCAAGGACATGAGTTTAAAGTGGAACCTCATAAAATGGAATTCAAGGTTGCTTTAATTCTTCCGTTTTATTTCAACGCTCAAACGAACCGAGAAAGGAGAATGTCTGATTACATGCTTGAGTACTACCAAGGTGTTAAATTAGCGCTAACTGAATTAGAACATAGAGGTTTTAAGTTAAAATTACATGTTTACGATAATGAAAATAGTACTGTTGTCCTTAACAAAATTTTAAAGAAATCAGATTTATCTAAAATGGACTTGATTATAGGTCCAATAGGGCAAGAACACATGGAGATTGTTTCGGATTTTGGTTTAGAAAATAATATTCCAATAATCTCTCCAATTTCAAGTATAGACAGTCTAAACAAAATTAATCCTAAGTTTTATAGTACCACACCTGGAACGAAGGCAAAGGCAACAAAGGTTGCTCAACACTTGCAATCAAACTATAAGAAAAATCCGATAATATTGGTGACCGATGAGCAAACTTATTCAATGTCGGATAAAAATGAATATGTCGCTGTTTTAGAAAAAGCTGGGTTTAAAAATATCCGAACAGAATCTGCTTCATTTAGTAGCTGGAGTGCAGCGTTAGCTGACGTAAAGAACACAACTATTATTATACTATCACACAACCCAACAGTGGTTAGTACAACCTTGTCTAAGGTGTATCAAACCAAAAGCGATGTAGTTATTTTTGGTGATAATAGCTGGTCAAATTTTCAAGATAATGACTATAAATTTTGGAGCAAGTTGAATGTTCATTTAATCGCTTCCGATTTTGTTGATGACTCCACATCTGAAGTTCGAAATTTTCGAATAAACTATCGATTGATAAATAAAGCAGATCCAGGGGTTTATGCATATCTGGGTTATGATCAAATTTTGTTTATGGGTGAGTTCTTAATGGCTTTTGGTGAGTTTTTTCCTACATATATCAATCAAAAAAAATTTAGATATCTAAGTTCAACCTATCATTACGAGTATCAAAAAGGCTTTAATCAAAACACAAACGTATTTTTACTCAAGTTTGAGAATTATGAATTACGACCTATTGAGTGATGTTTTGGTGAAATGATTGAATGACATAGTGATACGATGAACGCGCAGGTGATATTTGAAAGGCATGTGTTTTTTGCCGAACAATGTTTGGCCGACCATACTCTAGGATACCCTTTCGACAAAACCTTAAAAAACTATTTTCGAGTTAATAAAAAATTCGGTAGTAAAGATAGACGTAGAATAAAGTCTTTATGTTATTCCTGGTTTCGATTGGGTTTTTCATTCGCTGACATGTCGAAAGACCAACAAATAATTCTATCATTTCTTGTCTTAGAGCCAAATTTAGAAAGTTATATGCTCAATTCCTTTAAGGAATTGACACTTCACACTACATGGTTAGATTGGAACTTAAACGAACGAATTTCATTCCTTGAAAATAACACAGATTGGAAGTTGTCATCAACATACCCTGACATAACACAGGTTTCAGTGGACTTTGAACCCCGCCCTTTTCTTATTCATTCAATGAAACAATCCAAGTTGTGGGTGCGTCCATCAGAAAAAGCAAATGAAATAAAACTGTTTCAGGATATTGAAAGTGTAACCAGGCACCCGTCTGGAGCACTAGGGTTGGAAACTGGAGTGAATAAGGACCTTGAAAAGTATAGGAGGTACTTTGAGGTACAAGATTTAAGCTGTCAACTAGCATACAATAATTTGGATTTAAATGGGGTAAAGACGGTATGGGATTGTTGCAGTGCTTCGGGAGGTAAAAGCCTTTTGCTTTTAGATAAAAGTCCTAATATTAAGATTTATGCATCGGATAAACGGGTTTCAATTCTGAAAGATTTTGCACAAAGAACACGTCGGTATTCAAAAAGAATTCACACATCAGTTACGAATTTAGAAGAACACCAAAAGTCAATTGTATTTAAGCAAAACGGCTCCAAACAGGTTATTCAAGCACCATTTTTTGACGTAATTGTTGCGGACGTACCTTGCACAGGATCAGGAACTTGGAATCGAAATCCTGAGTTTAAAGTTGGGTTTCAACATACACAAAATACCTTTAAAAAATTACAGGTAGCGATTGTCCAAAACGCAATGCCGTTTTTGAAAAAGGGCGGCATTCTATTTTATTCAACGTGCTCGGTTTATAAAGAAGAAAACGAACAAGTTCTCAATGAGTTGGTAAATAGTGGGTACGAAAAACTCCAGTCAGGGTATATAAAAGGATATCAGAACGATTCGGATTCGATGTATTTTGCTAAAATCAGAAAGATTTGACAATTCGACTTGTAGTTTTGTAACGATTTTTCTTCTAAATTTACCATCAAAAAAGAAACTAGAAATATGAAATTACGTAACTACTTCCTAAGTCTATTGGTCATAGCATCAATAACGAGCTTGCAATCGTGTAAAGATGACACTGATGACGGAGGGAGCAAACCAACACAATCAATATCTGAATATTTAATATCTGATGGCGGATATGTAGAATTTATGGCTGCATTAGACGCTGCCGGTATAACTTCTAAAATTACGGGATCTGGCTCTTTCACACTTTTGGCTGTTTCTGATGCACAGTTAATTGATGATGGAGTTGACTTAAGTTCTATGACGAATGATGAAAAAGCAGCATTTGCCAACTACCATTTCATAGGGTCAAAGAAATCTCCTGGAGATTTTGTTAATACTGGCTATACCTCGAGCGAAGCTACTTCGGCAACAGGAGGAAAGCTTTCAATTTATACTGAGGTAACTGGAGCTTCTGTTCGCTTTAATGGAAAGCAAGCTAATACGAATTACGAGGCAACTAATGGTATGGTTTACGTTTTAAACGGAAGTCTTAAACAACCAACACTTATTGATCACCTAGCAAATAACCCAAATTTAGCGAACTATAAAATTGGTGTTAATACGCAGAGTGCTATCAAAACAGAATTAGAAAAAAGTCCTAATACTGTTTTTGCAATTAATGATGATGATTTAGTTGCGTACTTAGAAACCCAAGAAGTTATAAGAATTGGAGATTTGGCTCCAAGTGCTGTAAGAGCATTACTTTACAATACTTTGATTTACGGAAAAGCGTACACATCAAGTCAGTTGCAAGGAACAATTAGCACTGAAGGAGATGATATTTCTGCCACTTCCGGTGCAGATGTAATGTTAAATGGTGACGTAAAAGTTATTAGAAAAGATATTATTGGTACCAATGGTGTGATGCATATCATTGATGATATCTTGTAAAATATTAAATACTTAATTTAGTAAGGGCTTGTGTTACAGGCCCTTTTTTAATGCCTCTTTTTGAATCTTCGGCAATCTTGCAACGACCAAATCATAGCTGTGGTCGATCATTTTTCGCAACAATTCTCCATCAGGAAAGTTTAACGCATCAATGGTGTTCCAATGTTTTTTGTTCATGTGATAACCCGGTTGTACCAAAGAATTAGTAGTACGAAGCTCAATAGCCCATTCTGGGTCACACTTTAAATTAATAGTACGGTAATCATCAACGTTGCATAGCGCAAACATTTTTCCCATTACTTTGAATACGAGTGTTTTAGAATCAAATGGAAATTCCTCCGTTACCCCTGTTTTTGTTACACAATAGTTTCGATATTCTTCAATGTCCATTGATTAATCTATAGGTTTATAAATATAAAAATTAGGTCTCTTTGCAAAAAGTACAAGCCGACTATATAACCATGGTTGGTCGCTGGATAACCTATTCACCCAGATTGAAGGAACTATGTAGTATTCAGGTTGAATTCTTTCACTCCAATACTTCATGTTTGCAGAGTCTCTTGACATTTCCTCATGATTAAATACTTTGCCATCTCTATTAAAATAAACCAAAGACGTGTTAGGAGCTGGCTCATAACACACAAATAATCTATCACTTTGTTTAATCCCTAAATCATCTAGCAAGTAATCACCGTTTTGCATCCATTCAATGTCCGTTATTATATCTCGATTTTTCCATAGAAAGTGACTTTGCATGCGTTCAGTGTACGTTGACACTGTTAGGGTGATGGTAACAAGAGTTAATCCCGAAACAACAAGTAATAACCATTTATTTTGACTAGATGAAGTTGCTAATTTTCTCGAGAATGCCCAAAGCATAAACACAAATATGGGGGTAAATGAGGCGATAAAATAATAGTCGTGGTTGATGAATTGTTTTCCCATTAACCCTAAAAAAGCCAAAAGACCGATTAAATAAATTCCAATAAAAAGCGTAGGTAGAAGCTTCGATACGTTCGACTTTGGAGTTATAACATATAGAATAATCAAAGTTACTAGTAGAAATAACTGCGGAATGGTAAGGTACTGCCCAAACCAATATAGCAACCCTTTAAGAACGTTATTTAAATCATGCAGAGACTCGATTGGGTGATTCACCGACATAAATACGCGTGAATAGAAGTCTTCATTAACCTTATGGAAGAAAAAGTAGTCGTATATGTAAATAACGGATAGTAGAATTATTCCATGAACTACGGTTGATGCAATTCTCTTTAAATCTTTCTTTTTTAGAAAATACAGAAAATATGCACCGAGCATGGCTAAAAGAGATATGCCACATGTTGTTTTAACTAACGTGGCTAATCCTGCGAATATTAATGAAAACGTAAAGTCCTTCTGATGCTTGTTATGGTAATACTTAACAAAAAAGCCAAAACTGAAAAGTAAAAAGCCTAATCCAGCAGTATCTGGAAGAAAATTATAGGCGTAAAAAAAAAGCATTGGAGAGAATAAAATAGAACTTCCAATAATTCTATTTATTAGCCAATTTCCTTGCCACTGAAAAATAAAGTAGATGAACCCAAAGAACAGAATACTGAAGTTTAACACTTTAAAAAGCATCGGTAGACTATTCTCACCGAAGACGTTTGCCAGTTTTGCTGCTATGAATTGAACTAAGGGAAACTCAACACCACATCTACCATCAACGCTACCTAAATTATGCGTACGTGCTTTTAGAATATCATTGTGTTCAAGAAACTTAACAGCTACAGAATAACGATCTGATTGTGCCCAATTGTGAACTCCTAACGGCAGAGTATTTAAGTAAGGTTGATAAAATATAAAACTGAAGGTAATGGCTAGCAGTGTATAAATACTGTTTTTATATTTTCCAACTAATAAGGTTAAGCCACTATTCATTTGTGGACAAATTAACGCATCATTTTATCAAAAAAAATGTCAAATCGCTGCAACACTCGATTTTTTTTTCGTCCAACAAGCAACAATAATTGACTTTCAAGTGTCTTCCACCTATATTTACCCTGTAATGTCTATGAACCATCTGCAAAAAATACTATTGGTGTGTGTCTTTATTGTCTGTGCAACAGCCACTAGTAAAGGTCAGGAAAATAACTCACAAGATCAAACTAATCAACAATACCAGAAAGTACTAAACGATTTATTGGTGACTAATCAATTGTTTACAGCGAATAACGGTCAATGGGATCCTAATATTGCGTATCAGTCTGTTGGTCAAAACGCTTCTGCTGCTTTCTATTCAGATAAAGTGGCGTTTTCGATGTCTAGGAACATACGACCTACAGACAATGATGATAAACCCTTTGAGGTTGCAGGTTCGTTTATGAACTGGAGCATCTCTTTTGAGAATAGTCAAACAAAGCGAATACTACCAAACCAAAAAGTAGATAGAAATATTAATTACTTTGGCCCAAACTCTCCGAATGGAACCCATTTTTCGGAGTATAAAGAACTTCTCTATAAAGACATTTATCCCAACACAGATTTAAAGTTTTACGGTTCTCAGAATGGTGAACTTAAATACGATTTTATAGTTAAGAGAGGTGGTGATATCAACGAAATATCTATGCGATACGATGGCGTTGAAGGAGTTAAAGTACTGCCATCAGGTGAACTTAGCCTGCGAACCGCATGGGGTTCATTTAAAGAAGACAAGCCTTATTCATATCAACTAATAAATGGAAAGAAAATAGAAGTCCAAGTAGTCTATGAGATAAGAAATGGAAATGTAGGTTTTAAACTGAATGGGCCCTTTAACAAGAATTACGACTTAATAATCGACCCAATATATGTTGATTGGAGTACCTACTTTTATGGGGAAACAACTGGAGCGACTACCTGGGGCTACACATGGGTTTTGGATGTAGACATTGATGATGAGGATAATGTATATGTTTCTGGAATGGCATACAACCAGAAGTTTTATAGCAAACTAGGAGGGTATGATACATCGGTAAATGGATATTCGGATGCCTATGTATGTAAGATATCCGCAAAAGGAGATAGCCTACTGTTCTTTTCATATTTTGGCGGAAGCAATTACGAATATGCGATGAACGTCTCTGTTGGAGGCAGCAAAGAAGTTGTTGTTTCTGGAATTACGTATGGCGGAGGTTTTCCAACAACAAGTGGTGCATTTGACGAAGATGGAAAATCATGTTCGGGCGGATATTGTTGGCAGGGTTTCGTGACAAAGTTCAGCAAAACAGGTCAATCGTTGATTTATTCAACATACCTCACAGGTAATACGTCTGGCGCTGGTTTTTATAATATCGATTGGATTCGAGGAATGCAGGTCGATGATAAAGGAAAGGTTTATCTGGTTGGTAATACAACTTCGGAAGATTTTCCTACAACGACAGGTTGTTATCAGTCAAAATATGGTGGAGACGGATCAACAACTGCAGGCTGGTATTCACGAGGTGATGGATTCCTGTCTTGTTTGAGTTCAGATGGAACTTCTCTGGTATATTCAACGTACATTGGTGGTGATGGCTATGACGTTGCACGTGACGTATTTGTAACCAACACAGATGACGTTTATGTTGTAGGTCAAACTAATTCTGGAAATTTCAAAACAACTCCTGGTGCTCCAGTTTTTAATCGATTTATTAAAGGTAATACAGATGCATTTGTCATAAAATTTGAATCAGGTGGATCTAAATGGGCCTATGCAAAATTAATGGGAGGCTCTGGAGATGAGTCTTTTGAGAGCATTTACGCAAACTCTGAAGGTGATCCTTATATTGTTGGGAATTCAAATTCATCAGATTTTCCAGTGTCAAAAGACGCTTTTCAAAAGTCAAACGGTGGTGGTTATGATATGGTTGTTGTTAAGCTTATTAGCGCTGGAACAAACTTCTATTATAGCACATACTTAGGTGGAGGAGGTGATGATGCCTATGGATACAACAATTGGTACTTTGAAAACGCAAGTATCACGGCAAATGTTAAAGAACAAGCCATTATTGCAGCTACTACAAAGTCTAACAATTTTCCAATAACATCGGACGCACTTCAGAAAGTAAATAACTCATCTTTTTATTATGGGAAATTATCCATTTCCAAAATATCGTTCGATGGTAAAAAGGTTTTATACGGGACGTATTTTGGTGGAAGTGGGGGAGAGTTCCCAGGTGGTATTAAAGCAAAAAGAGTTGGATGTGTAACATATATTCTTTCAGGAGGTAATTCATACTCAGGGAATTATCCAACTACGGCTGGTACATATAGAGATACTATCGCATCAAGTGGAACTTACTGGAATGGTTTTATAACAAAATTTAGAGACACTCTATTTACCGAAACGATTGACCTTGGATTAGCAGACACTCTTACCGAGTGTGATCAAGTGTTTGAAATTTTTGACGGGAGGAATCAAGGAGCAGATTTTATGTGGAGCGACGGAAGTACAAATCGATACAATATTACCAAAGATTCTGGTCTAATTTGGGTTCAAGCAACCTATGGGTGTGATACAGTCAGAGACAGCATACAAATTGTATTAGAGCACAGCCCTAAGATACCAGTTCTTATGCCTGATTCCACATTTTGTGATAACTTTCCATCAATAACATTAGATGCCAAAAATGATACGATTCTTCGGTCTTATCGTTGGCATGATGGGAGTGATAAACAAACTTTAACAGTCAGTACCCCCGGAAAATACTACGTTGATATCTCGACACCCAATTGTGGCACAAAGACGGATACTGTCCGTTTCAAATTATTGGATACACCAGAATTAGATTTGGTTACTGACTCAACTGCTTGTGATTCCGTTAGGCTAGTACTTGACGCTGAGAATACTAATAATGAAGTGAAATATAATTGGAGCACTTTAGATTCGGTTCAAAGTATATCGGTTTTAGATACCGGTTTATATTGGGTTACAGTTCAGAACTATTGTGGTTTTGACAGTAACTCTGTATACATAAACAAACTTCTTTCGCCAGTAATTCAACTGCCAGAAGATTCTGTTTTTTGTAATACTGTGAATTATACCTTGAAAATTGGTACACCCGGAAATGACGAGTACTATGATTGGGAGGATATTGATAATCAGATCAGTTTGAATACTTCAGATTCTTTAAATATCACTGCGCCAATGCGTGTTAGAGCGCTTATTTCTAATTATTGTGGAACCGCTGAAGACAGTATATCAATTACGCAAATAGTTAGCCCAGTTGGTATGCCCAAAGACACGGTTTATGAATGTGATGTTGTCAACGAGGATTTGACGCTTACATCTGCTATCGACCAAAATCAGGAGATTTATTCGTGGTCAGTTGCAAACAAAACCACCAAATCTATTAATGTTACGCAAGCTGGAAATTATATGGGTTATATTTCAAATAAATGTGGAATTGACTCAGCAAGCTGGACGATTATTCTCAAAAATACACCAACCGTCAACCTTCCAAAAGACACAACTTTTTGCAATACTATATCAGCTAGTTTAGATGTTTCTTCAACTGATCCAGAAATGATTTACGAATGGCAAGATAATTCAAATCTGCCGACCTACGCAGTAAGTGCACCTGGAACTTATAAAGTTATACTAACTAATAGATGTGGTAACGCCTCAGATGAAATTACGTATGACTTGTTGTTTGATCCTAAAGTAAATCTTGGCAAGGATAAAGTATTCTGCGACAAGGTGTCGCCACAAACGTTTACAGTCGGACAAACGCAGAATTCTGAAACGTATAATTGGTCGGATTTATCTACAAACAATGAGACCACGTTATATTCTGCAGGGGTTCATTGGGTTGAAATTAGTAACTATTGCGGAGTGGCAAAAGATTCTATAGAATTTAGTGTGTCTCCAATTCCGTTTGTAGATCTAGGTATTGATACGATACTTTGTGGTGATTTTAAACTTCCATTGGATGCAGGAAACCCTGGTATGTTGTATTCTTGGATGCCAACTGGTGAAACAACTCAAAAAATTGAAGCGGAGGAGCAAACGACTTATACAGTTATCGTAACTAATAAGGACGGCTGTGAAGGTACTGATGATTTTAGAATTGGAACAGAATGTATTAGTCGTTTCCATATACCATCTAGTTTTAGTCCAAACGCCGATGGGATTAATGACGTTTTTAAACCAACACTTGTTAATTTTCAAGATTATTCTTTAGGTATTTTTAATCGCTGGGGAGAACAATTATTTATTAGTACAGATGTTAATAAAGGCTGGGATGGAACGTATAATGGAGCACTTGTGCCAGAAGGAGTGTATTTATATACGATTCGCTTCATTACTACTGAAAATGGGGAATTCCAAAATATAAATGGTCTTCTTCATATCATACGTTAGTTCGACGAATAGAATTATTTTTGAGCAGATTTGCTCAACGAAGTATTACAAAAACATTGGGGATATTCTAGCTTCAGAGATAAGCAAGAAGCCATCATTCGATCTATTTTAGACGGGAAGGATACGTTTGCCCTTTTACCAACGGGTGGAGGGAAGTCTATCTGTTATCAATTGCCGGCTCTATTGTTTGATGGGGTGTGTATTGTGGTTTCGCCATTAGTAGCCTTAATGCGCGATCAAGTTCAGCAACTAAAGTCAAAAGGCATTTCTGCTACTTATTTATATTCTGGGCTAAGTTCAAATGAAATCAGCATTGAATTAGAAAACATTCGAAATAGTCGGTATAAAATTGTTTATGTGTCACCAGAAAGATTGCAATCCAAGGCATTTAAGCAAAACTTAAAAAGAACACAAGTTGGTTTTTTAGCGGTTGATGAAGCGCACTGTATTTCACAATGGGGTCATGATTTTAGACCTGAGTATCGACAAATTGCTGAAATTAAAGAGCAGTTTCCTAAACTTCCTATCCTTGCGTTAACAGCGTCTGCAACAAAAAATGTGGTTCAAGATATTATTGATCAACTCAAGCTGGAATCTCCTGCCATCTACACAAAAAGTTTCAAGCGAGATAATTTGTCATATCGCGTAATTTATGAAGAGAATAAAAGAAACAAAATTGTAGAGCTTTTACAGCGCACGAATGGATCTGGAATTATATATGTTCGGACAAGGAGGAAGACCAAAGAGATTGCTGATTTACTGAATAAAAAGAAGATTATTGCCGATTACTACCATGGAGGCTTACCTTCTCAAATCCGTAATACCAAACAGGATAAGTGGATAAACAATGAGGTTCGAGTTGTTGTATGTACGAATGCTTTTGGAATGGGAATCGACAAGAGCGATGTACGATTTGTAATTCATTACGATTTACCGGAAAGCATAGAGGCGTATTATCAGGAAGCTGGTCGTGCCGGACGTGATGGCAAGCGATCAATCTGTTCTTTGCTTTATGAAGAATCTGATGTTATTCAATTGAGAACAATGGTCAGTAGTCAGTTTCATGACATAAAACACATTTCACGAATTTATGAGAGTTTTTGTAATTACTTAAAATTGGCTGTTAATAGCGGATTAGATGCACGTTTTGACATCGATTTAGCAGATTTTAGTAGAAAATTTGAACTAAAACCTCTGGATGTTTATACTGCTCTCAAACAACTTGAAAAGCTCGGGTACTTGCATCTCTCTCCGAGTTTTTATCGACCATCAAAATTAAAAGTAAGCATCTCAAGTACCTTATTGTATGATTTCCAACTTCGATATCCTGGTTTTGATAAACTCATCAAAACAGTATTACGATCATACGCGGGTATTTACGATTACTATGCAACAATAAATGAAGCAACGCTTGCACAGCGTTTACGATGGACTGTAGCAGAGGTTAAGGAGAAACTCAATCGGTTGAATGATTTAGGTGTTGTGTCTTATCAAAAAGAAACCGAAAAGCCTTTTGTGACATTCTTGCAACGGCGTGTGACCGAAATTGTTGATAGAGAAGGATTGTTGAAACAAAGCAAAAAAAGAAGCATCGCAAAGGTAAATGCAGTTGTTAAATACCTTGAATCCGAGTCTTGCCGATCGAATGAAATATGCTCGTATTTTGGAGAGTCTACTTCTGATACCTGTGGTGTGTGCGATTTATGTCTTTTGCAAAAACGGTTAACATTAAATAAAGGCGACTTTTCAAGTATTGAGGATCAAATTATGGACCTAATTCAATCTAAAAAGTGTCGACCAATTGATGTGATGAAGCAAAAGTTGTCTGAAGATTTGGATAACGTTCGAGATGTTTTATACTGGCTTGTTGAGGATAAGAAAATAATACTCGATAAAAGTGGATATTTGCAACCCTCTAATTGAAAAAGATAGTCTGTACGGTTACCAATGATTTGGTTAATGATCAACGGATGCACCGCATTTGCGATTCTCTATTGAAAAGATTCGATACAGTCATTTTGGTCGGTCGCGTTCTACCTTTTAGCCAAGAACTTTCACCCCACAATTTTGACCAAATTCGAATACCTTGCAGGTTCAATAAGGGGCCAATATTTTATTTAGAATACAATTTTCGCCTTTTGGCACAATTAATCAAATTGAAACCTAACTATATAAATACCATTGATTTAGATACTGGTTTGGCGGCATACTTATATCGAACTTTAGTTAGAGTGCCATGGAGTTTTGATAGTCATGAGCATTTTACAGAAGTTCCAGAACTTGTAAATAGGAAGTTTGTAAAGAGAATATGGGGGTGGATGGAGCGAATAATTTTCAATAATGCAGATTGTTTTTATACTGTTAGCCACTCGTTATCAGAGATATTTCAGAAAAAATACAAAAAAAAGGTTGAGGTAATAAGAAACGTTCCGTTTCTTCGTTCTAATAATGTCGTGAAACCTAAGTCGGAGAATTCTGAATCAGGTTTTTTAATTTATCAAGGAGCACTTAATGAAGGTCGGTGTATTGACCTATACATTAAAGCTATGCATCACATTGACGCTCACCTAGTATTAGTGGGTGAGGGAGATTTGAGCGCCGAATTAAGAAACTTAGTTGATCAAGAAAAGCTTTCAGAGAAGGTACAGTTTAAAGGGAAATTACGACCCGAGGAATTGCGACAACTCACGCAGAAAGCAAGTATGGGATTAAATGTATTGGCAAATAATGGTCTAAGTTATTATTACTCATTGAGTAATAAGTGCTTTGATTATATCCAAGCAGGTATACCTCAAATCAGTAGCGACTTTCCAGAGTACCAAAAGATCAATGAAGAGCATGATGTTATGCTTCTGGTTGAGCCAACAATAGATGCAATTGTTGAGGCAATAACAGAATTACAGAACAATCTTTCACTTCATAAACGCTTAAAGGAAAACTGCAAAAAAGCTGCAAATACGCTGACGTGGGAAAACGAAGAATCAAAGTTGTTGGCGCAATATGAGTAAAAAAAGTAAACATCTACATGTAATTGCATTTGATGTGCCTTACCCGGCAAATTATGGAGGAGTAATTGATATTTATTACAAGTTAGTTGCCCTATCCGAAAGTGGCGTTAAAGTTCATTTGCATTGTTACCAATATGGACGCGCAGAAAGTGCTATGTTGAAAGGCGTTTGCTATAAAGTGAATTATTACAAACGAAAAATTTTCAGAAACCCCATCTATAATACAAAACCATACATTGTTGCTTCAAGAAATTCCACAGCCTTAATAGAGAATTTAATAAAGGACGATTATCCGATTTTGTTTGAAGGACTTCATTCTACATATTACTTAGCGGATGAACGTTTGAAAGATCGATTTAAAGTAGTTCGAACGCACAATATTGAGCATCATTATTATAAGCATCTAGAAAAAGTTGAAACGAATAGGTTTAAACGTTTCTTTTTCAAAATAGAGTCTGAACGCTTGAAAAAATATGAGCGAATCTTGAAGCACGCAAACTGTATTGCTGCGATTTCGCAAAATGACTGCGCGTACTTAAAACGTAAATACGGAAACGCAGTCTTGTTGCCGCCCTTTCATGTAAACACAGCTGTAAACGTTGAGCCTGGCAAGGGGAAGTTTATCCTGTACCATGGCAATTTGTCGGTTGGAGAAAACAATGAAGCAGCTATTTATTTACTCAAGAATGTTTTAGTCGATAAAAAGTATCCAGTTGTAATTGCTGGTAATGACCCAAGTGAAGAATTAAAGGATTTAGTTGTTAAAATGGATCACGTGACACTTCATTCTAAAATTACTTCAGAAGAAATTAATCATTTGATTTCGGAGGCTCAAATAAATATACTTCACACAAATCAGGCAACTGGCATTAAATTAAAGCTTCTCAATGCTTTATTTATGGGCAGACATTGTATTGCAAACTCTAAAATGATTGAAAACACTGGGCTAGAGGATCTATGCGTACAAGCTGATACGATTTCACAATACAAATCAGCAATCAAAAAATATTGGGATAATGAGATATCAAACGACATGATTAAAGCACGGGTAAATGTTTTAGAATCATCGTTTAACAATACGTCAAGTATTCATCTTTTATTGAGGGAAATAGGTATTTCTAAAATGCCTTTGAATAAAAAAATCACTGCACGACAAAAAGATATCGCGTAATACTTTTAGTTCTATAGTTCTAGTCTACATTTTTTTTGCGAATAAACAATTGTCGTACCTTTGGGTAAATTGTTTAATCCAATAGTAGGCTATGTATAACATAATAAAGCTTTCATTAAGTGTCGTCTTTGCGACTTTTTCATTTTTTACGTTTGGACAGTCATACAAGATGGATGTCAGTAATAGTACCTATTCAGATTTGAAGGATGCTATTTCATTAAACGATGGAATGACTTGGGATGATCCAATAATATCCATACCTATTGGGTTTGATTTTAAGTATTTTAATAAAACAATCGATACGTTGTATTTGTCTGAGTGGGGTTTAGGAGGGGAATTAACTACAGAACCTGGACTGTCAGGAGAAACATCTTTGTTGATCCCTTGTGGTTCAGATTTAATGGATCGAGGATATGATTTTGTAATTGACGAACCAACGAAAGAATCACTTTCCCCAATTTCGTATTTAGTTGACGGTGAGGCAGGTAAGCGAGTATTTAAACTGGAATGGAAAAACGCTGGTTTCTTTTCTGAAATTGAAGATGACGACAAATCAGACGATTTTATCAATGTTCAATTGTGGTTGTATGAAGAGACTGGAGTAATTGAAATTAGATACGGATCTAATTCTGTGACATACCCAGATTTGTGTTATGACGATCAAAGCGGACCGTACATTGGCTTTTTTGAATCCTATGATTTAGATCAGGATGAAGCTAAGGAAGATGGCCTTGTTGTTAGTGGCAAACCAAGTACCGCATCCTTAATAGTAGCAGAGGATGTGTACACTGAATTTTTGGATGGTACGGTTCCTAATGGAACAGTTTTTACTTTAGCTCCAACGACAGTTTCAGTCGAGCAAAATGCTTCCTTATCTAATTCAGTTTCGATTTATCCTAACCCTGTGGACGATGTTGTTTTTATTAACACTGACATAAAAACTATTGAAAGAGTTGTGGTACGCTCACTCGATGGTCGAGAGGTCTGTTCAATAACTGGTAATCAACGAACGGTTAACGTTAATGATTTAGGTTCGGGTGTATACAGTATTGAGGTTTACGGCTTAGAAACAAAAGCTACTGGTAAATTGATAAAACTATAATGTGGAACGCAATTCAAAAGAAATAGAGCAACAACCCAACAATCCGCTTCACGGTATCAAGTTAGCAGATATTTTAGACTATCTCATTGACGAGTTAGGCTGGGAACGACTTGGCGAAGAAATTAATATACGCTGCTTTCTCTACAATCCAACTAGAAAATCAAGTTTAGCTTTCCTGCGCAAAACACCATGGGCACGCACGAAAGTAGAAAACCTCTACCTTCAAATGATTTAACCTCAATAAGTCAATCTTGAAAAAGGTGGCTAAAGTCATTCTATTAATTCTTAGCTTTGACTTTTATGAGGCGTATTTTAACATGTGTTCTGATTTTATGCATTGCCGCATTATTTTTTAAGGATGCGTCAATATCCGAAAGTTTGCCTAACGCTAAAGAGCCCACTGGATCTTTTATTGCGTTAGTTGATGATGGCTTTGATAGGTCAAATCTAACCCAACTTAATTTAGAAGTTGGCTCAAGAATCGGGAACATAATCACGCTGCATGGACAATCCTCGATTGAAGAAATTAACAAAATTTCAACTGTACATTATGTGCACGAAGCATCTAAAATAAAACCTAATTTAAGTCGGGCTAGACTCGACATGCGATTAGATAGTGTTTCCTTAGCAGATAGTCTGGAGCTACCTTATTCCGGAAAAGATGTTTTAATTGGGATCACAGATTGGGGCTTTGACTATGGTCATCCAACATTTTACGATACGTCACTTACACAACTGCGAATTGCTGCAGCTTGGGATCAATTTAAGACTTCTGGTCCACATCCTGCTGGTTTTAGTTATGGAGCAGAGTATGATGATGTCCAGAGCTTGTTAACGGCTCAATCGGACACTGCAGGGTTATATGATTACGCGTTTCATGGAACACACGTCGGTGGTATTGCCGGAGGGAGTGGAGGAGGTTTGAATCATCGCGGGGTTGCTTACAATTCTCAATTTCTAATGGTTTCTGTTCAGTTAGATGAGGCAGGTGTTTTAGATGCCTTTGCATGGATGAAAGAGAAAGCAGACAAATTGGGTAAACGACTGGTGGTGAACATGAGTTGGGGACTTTATTATATTGGTCCCATGGACGGGACGTCTCTCATCAGTCAGGCTATTGATGAGTATTCTGAAGACGGTGTAATATTTGTTACAAGTGCAGGAAACAACGGAGGCGAACAGTTTCATATTAAAAAAGAGTTTGACAAGGATACGCTGCATACAGGAATTGGCTTCTATACGTACACTTACCCATTACTTTGGGGACAGTCAATATCTATGTGGGGAGAAACAGGCATGCGTTTTAACTCCCAACTTTTGTTGATTGATTCTGAAGATTCGATAGTTCATATAACACGGCCATATTCAACTCACGTTGCAGAAGGATACATCGACACCGCTATAATTCTCGATTCTGACACTGTATTTTACAACATCAGTAAAGAAGCGAGTTATTCATTAAATAATCGTCCAACTATGCGATTGCGTGTAAGAAATAAGAATACTGTGTATCGAGTAGGTTTAAGAGTGTATGCAGATTCTGGTATTTTGCACCTTTGGAACGTCGTAGAATTAACGAATGATGCAGGTAACTGGGGTGGAACATTTGACAAATGGTATCCAGGTTGGGTCTCTGGGGATGATACGTATAGTCTTGGGGAGCCAGCATGTACAAAATCTGTTGTTACGGTTGCTGCTCACTCAAGTGAGGTGCGGTTGCAAAATGGAAACGTCGTTGGTGGTCGAATCGCTAATTTTTCAAGCAAAGGGCCAACTATCGACGAACGGAGAAAGCCAGATATTTCGGCACCAGGAGTGAGTATTGCGTCATCTGTCTCTTCATATACTACTCGAAATTATGACCTGCTAGAGTCAGTAGATTTTAATGGTAGGTCGTATCCGTTTGCACGATTATCAGGGACCTCGATGTCATCTCCCGCAGTTGCTGGAGTTGTAGCTCTGTTGTTGGAGGCAAATCCTCGTTTGAACAATAATGATGTTCAATTAATATTACAACAATCAGCTAGACTTGATCAAAACACAGGAGAAATTCGTGATACTTCAGATCTTTCGTGGGGCTGGGGTAAAGTCAACGCATTGAAGGCTCTGCAACTGGCTGAAAAGTACGTACCTTCATTTGAGTTGCCATATTCGAACACAAATGTTCTTTTTCCAAATCCTGCGAACTCCAAACTTTATTTTGGTTCAATAAACGCGGTTAATGTAAAAATCTATTCGGCAGCTGGCGCCCTAGTCAATGAAGGTTTGTTAAGTTATGATCAAGGTATGGATGTTACCTATCTTAACTCTGGGAGCTATTATGTTCGGATTGATAACACATTTACAGTTAAGCTTTTGATTATTCACTAGTAGTTGATGAAACGTAATCTTGAAGTATTGAAGAAGGTTTTGCTCGCGCTTGTAGCGCTGGCATTTTTATTCGAACTGGTTCGTGATTGTCAGCGCGATGGGGACTTCATTGGCTATGTGAATGCTGGTAACGCTGTTCTAAATGGTACGAACATTTATTCGGATTATCTCAACACTTGGCCTCCGTTTTTTTCGATATTTAGCGTTCCCATTGCTTTATTTGATTCGATTAGTCCTATTGGAACTCGTTTAATTTGGCTTATGATGATAATTGTCTCATGGTTTTTTATCATCCAATGTACCTTACGTCTTGGTTTAGGTCGTAGGTTGCGTTGGTTTAATACCACGGATTCTACTGATATTAAAATAACAGATTGGGCAGTCTTGTTGCCTTTTTTATTTGTGTTGCGATTTGTGATTGATGATTTGTCGAATATTCAGATTAACTCATTCATGTTGTTAGCTTGTTTGTTTGTCGTAAAGCAACATATAAATGGAGGATGGTTGATAGGAGGTGTTGTTTTGGGATTAATCATTGCGTTAAAAGTATACCCGATTTTCCTTCTTTTCTTTTTGGTTTATAAATCATCATACAAGTTAGTTGCAACCGGAGTAGCAACAATTGCTTTTACTGTTTTACTTAGTATACTCGTTTTTGACGTTGAAGTTGCTCTAAGTTATTATCAAGATTGGATTGGAAACAAAGCGTTGGCTCCAACCATAATTACTCATAAGAATCAATCTTTCTTTCCACTGAGTGAGGCTTTCTTTGCCAACCAAACTAGAGGCTTGAATATTTATTACAACCTGTTTGACATGCCAATATCTGTTGCCAAGAGAATTGCATATGGGGTTATTGGTTTCTTCGGTTTAGTTGTTTTGGCAATTTTTTATCAAGATAAAAGAACGTTTAAACGGTTTAGGGAGTTTGAACAGTTTTCTGTTGTATTGGCTGTAATTCCTATTATTTCTCCATTAGCATGGAAATACTATTTCGTTTTTTTATTTCCATTGTATGTAATGGTATATCATCAACTGTTTACTCTAAATCATCACCGTGTATTTCTTAAGGTAGCTTTCTTTTTATCACTTGCATTGTCCATTCTGTCCACAGACGGATTGTTGGGAGTATGGTTTTCTGATGTGTTAGAGGTCTTTGGCTGCATAACCCTTGCTACTATAGTTTTAGTTGTAACATTTTTGTCGAGTAAATTGATTCAAAACGAGTCCCGATTGTGGTAAATATTCCCAAAATGAAACAATTGGCCAAAATGAAAAATTAGTTGTTGTTGGTTAACCTTCTGAAAAATAATGTATTATGTATCTGTCGGTGAGCTTTTTTGTCGCTGGCATGCCGTTTGAACTTAGTGTTTCGCATTTTAGTCAAAGTTATGAAACATCTAGTTACACGGGCATTTTCTGCCTTAGTTATTCTTTCTCTTTTTTCGGTATTGGCCAAGGGTCAATGTACTATAAGTTCAAAAGACGGTTACGACGTAAACATTTCAATCACAGCAACTTCTGTTAAAATTCAGAATGGTTCATGTGACGACAACTGGTACAATTACAACATTGTATATAAGTACGACATTAGTTTTACTGGAGAAAACACGCCTAAAAGTTTGTGGACCTTGCAAGGTAGACTTGGTTGTGAAGATGGTTCTCATTTTATACCATTACCTAATGAAGGTGGTTCTGGTGAAATGACTTCAGGTAGTAACGTAACGAGAAGAAACAGCGACTGTAAGACTGCTACTCCAGCTAGCTTAGGTTGTGAAAAATTTGTTATTACTATAAATGGTCCAGGAATCTCGACTCAAGAGGTTGAATGTAAAATAGAAGCATTGCCTGTAGACTTAATATCTTTTGACGCTGAAAAAGTAGGAGACATGGTGGTGCTTGAATGGTCAACCGCGATGGAACTAAATAATGACTATTTTACCGTAGAAAAATCTACTGATGGAGAAAATTTTGAGGATATTATAGAAGTTGTTGGATCGGGAAACAGTAACGACGTATTACACTATTCTGCAACAGATTTTGAGACTCTATCGACTCCAGTATATTACCGATTGCGTCAAACAGATTTTGACGGAACCACATCGTATTCTAGTGTGGTGTTGGTGAAATCAAATGAATTACAAGAAAAAATTACGGTATATCCAAATCCAAATATCGATTCAGAAGTAAAGGTTGACTTGGGACTTAACGCAGGAGCAAACACAATCGTTGTAAAAGGTATTGACGGACAGATTCTTCAAACAAAAGTAGCAACAACACAGATTGTTTCGTTAGATGAATTACCTAGAGGAGTGTACTTTATTCAAATAGAAAATCATAGTAAAAGTAACTTGAAAACAATCAAGTTTATTCAAAAGTAGGTTCATAAGGAAAACATTTTTTAATACAGTTATCCAAAACAAGATTGGGGGAGAGTAGTTGCTTCCCCTTTCATTTTTTAAGAGTTTTTATAACTTATCCGATCTCGAATAGTTCCGTCTTTTCGGTGAATAATTACAGATGATTGGTAGTTTTTGGCAATCTCTTTTGCACGATCAATCGCATCATCTTGGTAGTTATACGATGCTGTTATTCGTTCATTCCCCTCTCCACGAACTGCCCAACCGTCTTCATGAGGTACAACATGCTGGTTTTTTGTTTTACGGGAGCGGCTGTTTTTTTTGAGTATTTGTTCTAAAATCTTCTTTAACAAGTCATACCAAAATTTGCCTTCTGTAATTTTAGCCATATTAGTTTTTATGAATAATCGTGAAATTAGCTACCCATTGGTATGCAAAGAAACCAAGTAAATATAATGTAGCTGTTGGAGTAGCAAGGTTTTGGGTACTAAACGTCGTAAGTATCGAACTCAATCCCAACAAGCCAAGACACACAGTGTATGCAGGTAAAAGCCATTTATTTTTTGAATTTGAGAACATTGAGCTCAAAGGAATCATCATAGTTACTCCAAAAATGGCGGTAGACAGTAAAAATGGAAGATCTAAAAACAAAAATGAGATTCCGCTTATTAGTCCGACTAGTAAACTAATTCCAACTAATGTCGAACTGGTCATTTCCTCCTTGTCAAGCATGTGTCGACCAAATTTATTCAGTCTTAAAAAGAGATTGGAAATCGGAGTGATTACCCAGGTAGACAAAGCAATTACCATAAGTAGGACAGATAGAGGCACTAAAACGGGATAGCTCTTTGCTAGCGTATTAATAATTCTATAGCCAACATAAAAGCCAATAATCACGACCCATTGGTTTTTCGATGTCAGGTTACTTATCCAGAAAGAATACTTAAGGAACCAGCGGTATACAACATAGCGAGCTTTCAGTGCTTCCATCATCCCTGCTTGAGCAAAAGAAGAATTGGGATTATTCTTTAAAGCTTCTGAAAAATGAATTAACGCTTTCTTGTGATCGCCAGACTCCAACAAATTCCAACCATAGTTTGCATGAGTATTTGAGTCGTTAGGGTCTTCTCTTAGTGCTCCTTCAATAGTCTTAAAAGATTCGTCGTGATTACCAAGTTTCAGTAAAGCAGAACTTCGAGTATTTAAAGCAAGTAGATTTTCTGGCTCAAAAGCAAGTGCGTCATTGGCTGATTCTAAAGCCTTGTCGTATTGTTTCTCTCTGAAATATAAATGCGCCAATAGAGCATAGTTGTCAGCATCCAATGGGGCCAATAGTATCGCTTTGTTTATTGATATTTTGGCCTCACGCAACTTGTCCAATTCAAGTAGAACGTTGCACTTAGTATAATGAGAGAGACTTGAATTGGGGTCTGCGGCAATGGAAGCATTCGCTTGATTTAATGCTTTTGTTAAATCACCTAGTTGTTGTGCGATATGACTACTTAACCTCAAATATTCTGAGTCATTCGGGGATTCGCGCAGCAAGTCATTTAGCAAATTATTTGCTTCGGAAAACCTTTTTTGTGAGAGCAAAACAAAGACTCTATCTATGATATGTTCGCTCATTTATTTAATTTTTAAATATTCAAGAATGTCATCATAGAGGCCTGATTCATTGGCATATAGTGCAAAATTCTTCGCTGATGAAAACCATTCTTTCGTCGAAGCTTTGTGTTTCTTAACCGCAGACAGTAAGTCTTTAGTATTAATTGGGCTTGGAGTTCCTTTGGAAATAGCCTCTTCAAGTTTAGACTCAATCGCAATATCAATAATTGCTTCAATATCGGCACCGGAATAGTCTTGAGTTTTCTTCACTAATTTTTCATAATCAATTTTCTCAATGGGCTTTTTGTCTAGTTTTAATTTGAAAATTGCTTCCCGAGCTTGTTTATCTGGAGGTGGAACAAAAATGATTCTATCAAATCTACCAGGACGTCTAAAAGCTGAATCGAGGTGCCACGGTGTATTCGTCGCACCAAGGATTAATAGCCCATCGTTATCATTTTCCATACCATCTAGTTCTTGTAAAAACTGATTGATTAAATGTCTGCCACCGGATTGTTTCATATCACTTCGGCTTGCTCCTAACGCATCAATTTCATCAAAAAACAACACGCATGGAGTATTCTCGCGGGCAAGTTCAAAAATTTCATGAAGATTTTTCTCGCTGCTTCCAATCCACATGTCAAGTATGTCATTGAGGCTGACACTAATAAATTTAGCATTGACTTGACCGGCTGTGGCTTTTGCTAAATATGTTTTACCACACCCTGGAGGACCATATAGTAAAATACCTCCGCCAATCTTCTTACCATATGCTTCATATATTTCAGGATGTTTGAGTGGTTGAATAATTTTTAAATCTATTTCTTTTTTAATCGAGCCCATACCTCCAACATGACTAAAATTCATATTTGGGCGTTCAACAAATCGATCCTCTAACTCGTCAGAAAAGTCTTCTTCCTCATCATAGTCGTCAACACTGCTATCCTGCGCCAATCGTAGTTTTGCATCTAGCTCTTCATCGTAGTAGTTAGGATTTATTGATAGAACTTTCTTATAAGACTCAACCGCTTGTGAAATAGAACCTTCTTTAACTAAGGCTCGTGTGTTCAATAAGTATATATCAAAAGATTTTTCACCAGAATCGATTAACTCCTCTAATATTACATTACATGCAGAAAAGGAATTTTTAGCAAAATACACACGAGCAAGACCCAGTTTCGCTTTTACTGATTCAGCGAAACGAAGAACGTATTGATACTCTTCTTCAGCTTCTGCGAGTTGGTTGTCGTTCAATAAACTATCTGCTAAGTGCAGTCTTAGGGGTATATTCTCAGGTGAAAAACGAAGTGCTTCACGTAGATTTTCAATATTTTGATTCATGTTCTTGTAAAATTCAAATGTAACTAGCTTAAACGAATTTCAAATAGCCCAATGTGGGTCTGTTTAAAAGATATCGAGCACTTCAAAATGATTTGTATAAATCTAAATGTATCATTTTATCGTATAAATAACTGACTACAAAACTGTGGTAGTTTTATATACCCTAAGGCTCGGTGAAACGAGTTGTGTACGTATATTGAAATACTGTGGTTTCGCGACAAAGTCCCAATTTTTTTGGGACTTTTTAATTTTATGAAATCCAAACAAAAGAAAGACTCGTATAACAGAACAGAACACAGAAAAATAAAATAATGAAAAACAGAAAAACATTAAAATTCGCGCTTGTACTAGGTTTGCTTGCCGGATTTACATTTAATTTAAATGCTCAAACAACAAAGGTAGGAGGAGAGGAAATGTACCCTGCAAAGACTATTGTCGATAACGCAGTTAATTCAAAAGATCACACGACGTTAGTAGCAGCAGTTCAAGCCGCTGGGTTAGTAGAAACATTAAAAACGGATGGGCCGTTTACTGTTTTTGCTCCAGTTAATGATGCTTTTGAAAACTTGCCAAGTGGAACACTTGAGATGCTTTTAAAGCCAGAGAATAAAGAAAAGTTGACGAATATTCTCACGTATCATGTATTATCAGGAAAGTATGATTTTAAAGCGTTGAAAGCGGCTATCAAAAAAGGTAAAGGGACAGCTACATTAACCACGGTAAATGGTGGAAAATTAAGCTTTATGATGAACGGAGATAGAAATATTACAGTTTGGGATGTAAACGGTAATTATGCCAACATTTCTACATACGACGTATATCAATCTAATGGAGTAATTCAGGTTATCGACCGAGTTTTGCTCCCTTGATTTAGTTTTAGTTAAATTTCCGGCCTCTTTAAAAGTTAAAGAGGTCGGTTTTAAAAATTTTGAAGCAACCAATTTTTTGAATATTAACATAAAAACACTTTGAATAAAACAGTTTCACAAAGAGAAACCATTGAAAGTCAAATCCTCAGGATGATGCAGTCTGGAGATAGGAGTTTCTTGGATTTACTCTACAAAGAGTACGGACCTATCTTATTTAAGATCACGCTAGGAATAGTGAAATCGCGAGAAGAGGCCGAAGATGTTTTGCAAGATAGTCTTGTTAAAATATGGAAAAACGCGAGTCGATTTGACGGAATGAAAGCAAAATTATTGACATGGTTAGTGCAAATTACTAAAAACACTGCATTAGACTATGTCAAATCCAAAGCGTCGAAGAAAGCTTCCGTAACCGATACAATGGCAGGAAAGCCAATTGTTGAAGCGTATGGGGTTAGTACTCAAAATGAAGACTTTATAGGTTTGAAAGAAGTGATTCATAAGAAGCTTGAAAAAAGAGATCAGGATATAGTTAATCTTTTATACTTCCAAGGATATACCCAGAAAGAAGTTGCAGAAGAACTCAGTATGCCGGTTGGGAGTGTTAAAACACGTGTTCGTTATACCGTTAATCAATTACGAACTTATTTAAAGAATTAACAATGGATTACAAAGATTTAATTGAGTCAGGAAAGCTTGAATTATATGCACTAGGTGCATTGACTGACGAAGAAATACGTGAAGTGGAGGAAGCCCTAATGGCCAGCCCAGACTTGCAGGAAGAATACAGTTCCATTGCAGATGCTTTAACCGAATACGGTAAGGTAGATAGTGAAATGCCACCATTGTCGATACTAGAGAAAGCAAAATCCGAGATTGAAGACTTGGAACCAATAAATACTGCTTCGCCAGAAAATGTTGTACCAATTCAAGTATCTGACAACATAAAGCCAAGATCTAACTATTCATGGATTGCTATGGCAGCATCCTTATTACTAATCGCTTCTGTTGGATTGAATATTAAACTAAGTTCTGACTTAAGTGAAGTGCAAGCGGATTACTTGGCGTTAGAATCAGAAAAAGATTTAATGGCAACAAATACCGTTAAACTTCAGGACCAAAAAGACTACTTAGCATCAATCGTTGACCATGTTGCTTCAGGTGATGTCTTGAAGACGACCATGCAAAGTACCCCTAACTTTAATGGTTATGAAAGCACAGTATTTTGGGATAAAACATCGGCAAAAGTTGTTTTGTCTGCTAAAAGTTTACCAACCCTTAAAGAAGGAGAACAATATCAACTTTGGGCAATAGTTGACGGGGCACCTGTAGATGCTGGACTTTTTACATCTGAAGACGACTTGCTTGAAATGAAGCCAATTAATGGAGATGCTGTTGCATTTGCTGTAACAATCGAACCTGTTGGAGGTAGTGTAAATCCAACCATGGAGAAGATGTGTATGCTTGGAAATGTTAGTCAATCGTAAAAACTAATAATACAAAGACCTTAGAATTATGTTTGTTCATTATTCTGGTTGCTTAATGGGAGTTTCGGCTCCCATTTTTTATTTTGGCATTTTAGAAAATTGTATGTTCAAAAAAATTCATCACATTGCTGTTATTTGTTCAGACTACACAAAGTCTAAAGCGTTTTATACCGAAGTATTAGAGCTTGAAATTATTCGGGAAACCTACCGTGACGAACGTAAATCCTATAAGTTAGATCTTGGACTACATGGTGAATATATAATCGAGTTGTTTTCTTTTCCAGATCCTAAAAAACGTTCGAGTATGCCTGAAGCAGCTGGGTTGCGTCATCTTGCATTTTCTGTAGATAATCTCGATGAAGCCATACATAAGTTACAAGAGAAGGGAGTGACAGTACAAAACATCAGGGTTGATATAAATACTCAAAAACGCTTCACATTTTTCGAGGATCCGGATGGGCTACCAATCGAACTTTATGAAGTATAATCGTCAGGGCACCACCTGGGTTGTTGTATTGTTTTAGGCAACACATTTTGGTTCAATTTTTTTTAATTAGTCAATTCCTATAGATTTTGAACTCAGAATACTCGTGAATTGTATTGTAAATTTTAATTTTGATGCAGAGTGACATAATTTTTATGAATGAAGTGACTTACTTTGAATAAACTAAAATAAAGTGGAAAAAGAGCATAAACACTGTCAAAGTTGTAGACTTCCGTTTAAGAATTCATTAGAGCATCGAGCAATGAATTCGGATGGTACGTTGAATTATACCTATTGTAAATATTGCATGGATGAAGGAGAATTTCGAAATCCTGAATGGACTATCAAGGATATGAAAAAGCATATTAAACATCAAATGGTAAGTAGTGGGGTGCCCAAAATATTAGCGAACTTTATGTTTTATGGGCTAAAAGGTTTAGAGCGTTGGAAAAAGAAGTAAGTTCCTCTGTGACGTATCAAAGTTTCTAAATTATCCAGATCAAAATGAACATAGTTGATGAAAAGAAAAAAATTCGTTCCCGTTTGTTTCAAGAACGAAAAGAGGTAACAACTGACTTTAAATCTCCATATGATCGTTCCATTTGTGAAACGTTAATAATGAAGCTTAAGGAAATGAGATGTGACGTAGTTCATTGTTATATCCCTATGTCTAATGAAATTGATATTAAGCCTGTTATCGAGTATTTGCTTAAAGAAAACAAAACTGTAGTTTGTCCTAAAACGCTTCCGAGGAGGCAACTAGAAAATCGAGTTTTAGAATCTTTGGAGCCTGAAGATTTGGAGTTCGGACCGATGAAAACTCAACATCCCAAAAAGGAAAAGGTGTACTCTGGTGTTTATGATTTAGTGATTGTTCCAGGCTTGGCTTTTGATTCTAAGAAATTTAGAGTTGGATATGGTGGGGGATACTATGATACTTTCCTAAATAATCATCCTGAGGCAAAAACTGTCGGAGTGTTTTATCCGTTTCAGGAGGTGGAATCTGTTCCTCGGGAGAAACACGACGTGTGCCTGGATGAGATTTTAGTCAACAAAGAACTCAAATACTAAAAAGTCATTACCTGAGTTGTCGTTTGAAAGAGTTTTTGTTTGATCTTCTATAGAAATTGTAGCCGATAATCGCATAGTTTTATTGGCGTCAACAGGGGTTCCGGTTAGTCGATATACAACATTATACGGATGGGTTACAATGTCGGGAGCGGCCATTACACCAAAGGAAGTCCCCGTTGCTCCTTTTACCGTTCTTACTAAAACATCGTTTTCGAAAAGTTTTAACTCCGTACAGTTACTAATGGTGAAGTCAATGTCAACACTGTGAGGAGTATCTACCGCTGGAGCTTCATCACAACCATAAAGTGTTATAAAAACAAAAAGTGTTGCAAGTATTTTATTCATAGAAAGCATTTATTAATAAACGACATGTACGTATCCATATTGTTTTTTTCGGGTATCTAATCCGTTTTCAAAACCCATGAAATCAACAATCCACAAATATAAACCAGGTTGTACCAATTGATTTTTTACCTTCAAATCCCATGTTTTATTAATGTCCTCAGAATGAAAGAGTTGTTCGCCCCATCGGTTGTAAACAGTTAATTCATAATTACGCAGTTTGTTACAGTTTGGTGTAGGTCTAAAAATTTCATTTAAATCGTCATTGTTTGGAGAAACTGCGGTCGGAAAGAACATATCACAAAAACAATCCTTTAATTCAATCTCCATTTTGGCAGAATCGATACCACAGTCATTCTCTGCTCGAATTGTCAATGAACCTTCGTAGTTGAATAATATGAATGATTGTTGGTTTGTAACTCCATTCCAAACTATCTCTGTGTTTGCAATACCAGGGTCTAATACAATCCTTTCATTTCGACAAAGTAGTATGTCATTATCAAATTCTAAGATTGGTCGAAGTAAATCAGTCACAACAATGCTATCACGGTGAGAACATATTTTATTCGTTGCTTCTAACCAATATAATCCTCCCTCGTTGATGTCTGAGGTTCTATTTGTAGAGCCATCATTCCATTGTAAAGTAATGTCAGTATCGGTGAGGTTAGATCTTGAGGCCAATGTAATATTGTCACCAAGACAAAGTAAGGTGTCTGGGCCAATGTCAACAATAGGAAGAGTTATTTCTCTAATAAACTTTGATTCTACATCAATGCCGCATTCATTTTCTGCAAATACGCTTGTATTTTGGGTGGAACTAAATGTTCTATTTGTTTGCGTAACATCATCGTGCCATTTATAAGTTGCGTTGTTAGGGGTGATGTTAACTGTAAGATTAATTAGGTCATTTTCACAGAAAATCGAATCTCCAACAATTTCAATACTTGGAGTATTATTTGTTCGAAGTTCGAACGAATCATGGTCATAACAGGTTCCTCGCCATGCTGTGACTTTATAGCTTCCAGCATTCTTAAAGTCTTGAAATAATGCTCTGGATCCGTTGCTCCATCTAACAGAATCAAATTCACTCCTTAAGTCAACGCGGTAACCACGTCCATCACACATTAGAGTATCTTTTACAACATCCATAACGAATGGTTCAGACACTTTGACTGTAACTGTATCAGAAATTACTTCGTTACATAAGTCTTTAAACTGAACAATATAGGTACGGTTTATTATTGTGCTAGAAGTTGGTTTTTGGATGGTAGCATTGTTTAAGTCAATGTTCGGTGTCCATAAATAACTATCGTCACTACTTTTCCGAGAGTTAAGGACAATGGAGTTTCCTTTACAAATTTCTACGGTATCAGATAATAAAATATCATCTCTCAAACATGCTACCTGTCTATTGTTAGCACCTCCAGTCGCAGCTGTAAAACCCCAGAAAACCTCAGAAGTACCATCGAAAATTTCGTCAATGAGATCAATTTTTTCTGTCAGACGCAATTCACAATCAAACCATAACGTAATATTTTTTCTGGAAGCATCCCATTTAATTCGAACAAGGTGCTCCTTTCCATCTTCAATATTTGCTTGACTTTTTAGCGCGGATACTTGCGTTGACAAAGCATTGTTTGACCGGTGGTTCACAGAGCCATCTCTAAACATTGCAACGTGATCAAAGGTAAGATCATCATAACTTGTATTTTGATAGGTGTCGAATTCGATACCAAAACTTGGCGAAAACCCTTCAAAACCGATGCCTCCTCCTGTGTTTCCGAGAGCTTTGTTTCCAACTGTTTGTAACACAAACACAATACCATCTGCTCCTGCATTACTTTGACCAAAATTTAGATTGAACTCCAAATCAAAATCATTCTGAAGGTTGAGTTTATCTGCATACCAGACGGAACCAAGCTTGTTGTTGGATGCAGAGGTTAATTCATAACATTGATTACCAATACTGCGTGCGTCTCCATTAGCGAAATATGCCTGACCTAACGCTTGTTGCAAAGATGCTGCAACAATGATAATAGCTATGATTATGTTTTTGTTCAATCGGTAAATTACCCAAAGGTAACACTGCACGCTATTAATTGGTTTATGTAGTTTGTATACTTAAGGTAATAATTACTTTAACCATCAAATAGAACATATTTATTAGACAATGCTACTGCTTAATGATTTTAACAAATTCGACGTTTGAACCAAATTGTATTTTAAGAAAATACAACCCTGATTTTCCCTCAAAACTTACAGAATAGCCATCTGTAGTTTTCTCTAAGCTATACGCTACCGATTGCCCAGTAGATGTTAATATGTTGAGATTGTCTAATGGTATAAAGTTGCTGCTAATCAAGTTTACTGAATTTGTCATTGGATTAGGGTAGACGTTGAATATTGTAGAGTTTACTCGTGCTATGTTTTCAATAGAAACTAACTGAGGCCTTAGTTTATTAAGTACTTCTTGCATCACAGCAATTTGACCAATAGTAAAACTGTTTTGGCAATCTGCACTCGAATAGTCCATATAGTTCTCAATCATATTTGGTAAGTTTTTGCCATTTATCGTATCGATGCAGGTATTTGCAGCACTATTACAATCATATGCACTTGAAGCGTTTGCTCGTGGTGTATCGTCAACATAATCATCCATTTCACACCCTCCATCTCCCCAAATATGGCGTAAACCTAAATAGTGACCGACCTCATGGACTAACATTTTCCCAGTAGTTACGATGCCGTTGTATGGCGTGTAAGGAGCCTTAAGTTTGGCAGGATTATTAGGTCCAATGGCATTGTAATGCATCAGAACTCCTTGATTGAACGGCTCAAGTTGTTTTAACAGCGTATCCGGCCAATTCTCATGATCTAAAGGTGGTGTTGACAAACCGAAGTAAAGAATCTCTTCAAAATTATCAAATCGTGGTTCGAAAATTCGAAGATCACCTACATAAATATTAATGTATTCATCAACATCCCATGGATCATGACCTCCTTTATCAGTTTGGGTAATACGAAATAGGTTCGTAAACATACTATCGTTAACCCATTGTGCTATTTCTGCATTTTGACCAGGACGGTATGGAAGAGTGCCACCGAAGGTTCTAACATCCGTTTTCGTTCGAGTAATACCAGAAGTTGGTTGCCCATTTGGATCTAATGTAGCCAGTTGAAATACTATATTTAGTCCTGATACGATATCATGAAAATCGGATCTAAGGTTTGCAGTATCAGCATTTTCGCGGCGGAAACATTCGTTAAGAACTCTTAACTGGTTTCGTATAACGGAGTCAGGAATATTTTCTTCATCATCTCTGTGTACGATATGAAAAACCACTGGTATCACGAACAAGTCGTCAAAGAGTTTAGCTTTTTTATGATGTTTTACCTGTGTAGCAATTTGTTGAAGAAGGGCATCCGTCTGTAACTGAAATGACGAAAACTCTTTATCCGCGGTTTCAATAAACTCATCACTACCGCATTCTATTAATGAGGTTTCAGTGTTTTTTAGACTTTGAGTTTTTAGAGCTGTACTTACAAGGCCTTGTCCAAATACAGGTATCGTTGATAATGTTAGTACAATAAACCAACAAACTTGGCGGAGGTATATAATGTTTGATTTCATATTCTTGTGATTCGCTGCAATATATAACGAATCTATTTCAGCTATGTATTCGCTTCTAAATAGTACAATTAATAGACGAAACTGAGGCTAAAGGAATTCATGTAAATGGGTTGTAAATTGTTTCTACATCCTACTGAAGCTCAGGTTGTTGAGCAACACCACCTTTTGACACCAATATGCTAGCCTCATTGTCCAACGTTGCAGCTGTAAAGCTATGTTTTTTAACTCGAGTCTTTTAAAAACTATTTAAACGAGCAAAAAACATTTTCAAAATGAAAAACACATTTCGATTTGAAAAGATTTTATTCCCTGTTTTGATTTAATGCGCAAGTATTCAGCTAGTTAAGTATTTGGCACATAACTGGCCTATTACATATCAAACAACTGTAAAGTCAGTTGAATTTGTAATTAATAGATAGTAAAAATTAAAAATGGATGTTATGAAAAACTTAGTAAAAAGAATGAAAAGACAGACAAGTATTGGATTAATTGTTTTAGGGTTAACCTCCTTATTAATGACCAGCTGTAGTGATGAAGACGTAAAACGAGAAGCAAACAAAGCTTCAATTTACGCTACAGACGCACCGATAGACAATGCTGAAGTGAAGGCAGTATTTGTTACTGTATCAGAGCTTAAAGTAGATGGTAAAAAAGTAGAAGGTTTCCAAAAAACTACACTTGAAGTATCAGCTTTAACTGAAGGAAAAACACAATTGTTGAATGACGCAGAAGTCGACGCAAGTTCAGTTAACGAATTAACCGTGGTTTTGGACTACGAAATGGATGCAAATGGAAACTCTCCAGGGTCTTATGTTTTAAAACTGGACGGCTCGAAGGATGCGATTGCATCCAACGAAACAGAGTTGACATTTACAAAAAACCTTGACATCAGTAGTTCAGGATCAAACGACATCGTTATCGACTTTGATTTGAGAAAAATGATTAAAGAAGAAGCTCAAGGAAACTTTGAATTAGTTTCTAGTTCAGAATTAGAGTCTTCAATTAGAATTGTATCCTCAGCGAAAACAGGAACCGTTGAGGGGCGAATTGATAGTTCTTCTAAGGTAGAAGGCAAGGCAGTAGCTTACCTATACAGCAAGGGAACATTTGATCTTACCGAATTGAAGGGACAAGGTGAAAGCAACATTGAATTCAAAAATGCTGTAAACAGTGCAGAAGTTTCAAGTGATGGAACCTTTAAAATAGCTTTTGCTGAAGAAGGAGAATACGAAATTCACATCTTTGAGTATACGGATTCAAACAATGATGGTAAAATGGAAATTAAAGGAAAGCTTGAGTTAAAACTAATGGGTGGTGCTGATTTAGGTGGCTTTACAGTTGGTGCCAACAATAAGACAGATTTGGACATAGGCATCAAATCGATCTTTCCACTATAAAGTAGTTAGTTGTGGAAACTAAAGAGGGGGATTTATCTCCCTCTTTTTTTGTAAAGTTTGTTTAAAACCTTAAGCTGCGTGATTCTTATAAGTGATTTAACCACAGTGTGATTTACTTTAAATTTTAATTACACAAGGCATTGGTTGGAACAACTGATATCACAATTAATATCGTTAAATTGATTTTCTTTCTTGTAAATTGTACTTAATAACCCTTTTCAAAAGCAATGAAAAAGTTAAAAATAAAACGCTCTTATGTAATTGTATTAGTTTTAATACTGCTGCTAGGTTTGGTACTATTTGTAGGCTCTTATAGTTATACCAATATTTCTAGAGTTGTAAAAGACGTTGAAAAATCTACTGTTTCTGAGGGTAAATTATTACAAACAAAAAACCTTTTAAGCGAGATTGCTTTGGCTGAAAACAGTGTTAAGACTTTTGGTTTGACAAAAAAAACTGAGTACCTCAATCAATATTATGAATCTATAAATTCGGCAAGTGATATTATTAACAATTTGATGGAGAACAGCTTTGGTTCAGACCAAAGTTCGACACTTGACTTAGAATTATTAGATTCTTTAATAACCCAGAAATTTAGAATTCTCAATAGTTATCTCGAACTTCAAAATGATTCCAGAGTAGAAATTGCTTTAGACAAAGTCATCAAAAGTATTGACGCAAATTCAGAACAAACTCCAGGAGATGAAACAGAAGAAACCAAGCCTAAAGTAAATCGATTTTTTAAAAAGTTATTTCAAAAAGATAATCAGTCACACCAAAAAAATGAAAAGGTTGAAATAAATCATATTGACGAAAAAATTCAAGCCATAAAAAACCAAGAAAATCGAATAAATAAATCAATAGTTGCAGAGGAGGTATCACTCCTGTTAGAGGACAAAACCATTACTACTGAAATAAATGAAATTATCAACCAATTCGAAATTTCTGAAAACCAACGTGTTGCAATTAGATCAGAAAAAGCTGCAAAGGAAATACATACAATTAATCAACAAATAACCTTACTTTTTGTAAACGTCGGTCTATTAGTTCTGTTCGTTATATTCTTGATTATTAGGTATGTAAAAACAAATAATCGATTTGGAAAAGCGCTAGAAAAGGCCAAAAATAGGGCAGAACAATTGGCAGAAACAAAGGAGCGATTCTTAAATAATATGAGTCATGAAATTCGAACACCAATGAATGCTATTTCAGGATTTATCAAACAACTTTCGAAAAGTTCATTAAATGCAGATCAACAGGAACAGGTCGATATTATCTCTAAATCTTCAGACTATTTGTTGCATATAATTGATGAAGTTTTAGTTTACAATAGGCTACAGCATAAGCAAGATGAAATTGATAAGCGAGGGTTTGATATTTATGGATTCATTGAAGATCTAAACCAAATAATGACTCCTTCCGCTCGAAAAAAAGGAATTGAATTCCTCATTGATGTAGACCAGACTATTCCGAAAGTGATTGTTGGAGACCCCTATAAACTCAACCAAATACTCATCAATGTTGTTGGCAATGCGGTAAAATTTACAACCCACGGAAGTATCAATTTATCTGTAAAGCAGCTTGATAGTTCTCCAAATATGAGAACCCTGCGTTTTACTATAACGGACACCGGTATTGGCATGACTGATGAGCAATTGTCACGAATCTTTGATGAATTTGAGCAAGCTGAGGTTTCTACTACAAGGCAGTTTGGAGGTACCGGACTTGGATTAAGTATTACTAAAAAAATAGTTCATTTGTTGAACGGAACTATTTCTGTTGAAAGCGAAAAAGGTGTAGGAACTACCTTTGAAATCGATTTACCGTTTAAGGTTGGGAGCGAGTCTGACATGTATGTTATCCGTGGAGAGGCAAAAACTACGACAGAACTAAAAAATGTATCCATTTTAATTGTTGATGACGAAATTTACAATCGTAAATTACTAAGAGCTGTTCTTGGTAAGCATCAAGTCAATATAACCGAGGCAGAAAATGGAATAGAGGCAGTTGAGGAGGTAAAAAGAAATCGCTATGATGTTGTTCTAATGGACACAAGAATGCCTGTTATGGATGGTATTGAAGCTACGAAACTAATCCGAAAAAATGAAGAAGCGTCCATTTCGGACGTTCCAATTATAGCAATAACTGCGGCTGTATCGGAAGTTGATCAAAAGAATTATAAAGAAGCCGGAATGAATGGGTTTTTACCGAAACCATTTAAGGAGTCTGATTTGATAGCAAAAATAGGTTTGGTAACTGGTCAAATAAAAATTGATACAACAGAATCGAACGAGACACATATTAAAGAAAAAGGTAGTGAGCTTGATTTCAAACACCTAATGGATTTAAGCAATGGTGACACTCACTTCTTTATGGATATGCTTGAGACGTTTATCGAAACCTTGGACAACGGTTTGTCATGTCTCTCCAAAGAGTTGAAAAATAAAAATCTTCCAATGATTGCGGAACACGCACATCGGATTGCTTCTCCATGCAAACATCTTGGTGCTATGGAGTTGTATACGAGTTTAAAAGGAATTGAAAATGGAATAAGAAGTAGTAAGTTGTCTCTTTCAGACGTTGCCGCAATGGTCGAAACTGTTAAACAAGGAGCAAAAGTGGTAAGAAAACAAGTGGTCTCCAAAATTGAACTTGAAGCAACCAAATAGTTTAATGGATAGTTTGTCCTCAAAGCGTTGTAACGTTGTAAGATTGAAGTGAATAGCTAAAAGAAAGTACATGACTGATAATCCGTTCCTAATTTTTGTAGTTGAGGATAATGATTGGTACAAAAGATTGATTGTGCATTGCTTTGAATCTAACCCAGATTTTAAAGTAGAAAGTTTCGAAACTGGTGAGGCATTGTTGCAACAAATCGGTCGCAATCCAGATGTTGTATCACTTGATTACCGACTTCCTGATATGCTGGGAGATGTATTACTTGATAAGATTAAGAAGCATAATGCTGAAATAGAAGTATTAATTGTTTCTGAGCAAGAAGATGTAGAAACAGCTGTTGATTTATTGAGAAAAGGCGCGTTTGATTACATTGTTAAAGAAAAGGACATTAGAAATAAACTTCTAAATAGTGTCAAACATATAATTGACAATCGTGGCCTTAGAAAAGAAATCCAAACATTACGAAAAGAGGTACGTAATAAATACAATTTCAGTCAAATAATTGGAGATAGTCCTGAAATAAAAAAGGTGTTTGACATGATTACGAAATCATTGGATACCAATATTAATGTTTCAATAACTGGTGAAACCGGAACAGGTAAAGAGGTGACAGCCAAAACCATACACTATAATTCAAAATTCCACAAAGGGCCGTTTGTTCCCGTAAACATGGCTGCAATTCCAGCGGAGTTAATGGAAAGCGAGCTTTTTGGTCATGAGAAAGGAGCTTTTACTGGTGCAATTACTCGGCGCATCGGAAAATTTGAACAAGCAAATGGTGGGACATTATTTCTGGATGAAATAGGTGAAATGGATGTTAACGTACAAGCGAAATTGTTGCGTGTATTACAGGAAAAAGAAGTTGTACGAGTTGGAGGAGAAAAAGCCATCGCCATTGACTGTAGAATAATAACAGCCACGAATGTTAACCTGTTGGATGAAGTGAATGAAAAAAGATTTCGAGAGGATCTTTATTATCGAATAAAAGGTATTCCTATTCATTTACCACCCTTGCGCGAAAGACGTACAGACATTCTATTACTTTCACAATATTTCATTAAAAAGTTTTGCCAAGATAATGGAATGCCAATTAAAACAATTTCTGAGGAGGCTAGAGAAAAGTTAATGTCTTACACATGGCATGGCAATATCCGTGAATTGAAATCAACAATCGAGCTTGCAATCGTTATGTCTGCAGATTCTGAGCTTTCTGCGAGTGATATTATGGTAGATTTTAGAGAAGCTTCTCCGGATTTATTGGGGCAGGATATAACACTACGAGAATATAACCGACGCATCGTTGATATTTATATGAATAAATACAATAATGACACGAAAGTTGTTGCACAAAAACTAGACATCGGTCAAACGACCGTTTATCGGTTGCTAAAGGAAGCGAATTCCGAAGAATAAACGAATCCATTCTTTTTTTCCATTTGACAATTAATTTTCATATTGAAAATAATTATTGTCAGTGCTGGTGTTAATCATTTGTATTACAGCCTATTAAGTCTGTGGCATAACTGTAGTAATACTTGAGTAACTAAAACGAATGGTTATGAAAGTAGTAAAAATTGTAATTCTAGAAGACGACATTTATCAAAACAAGGCTCTTACTCGATACGTGCAAACCATCTGTAGTAGCAAAGTTTACCCAAACTGTAAATTCGATGTTAAGACCTACACCAATGCGCATGATTGTATCCGAGAGTTAGAAGACGATATCACGTTTATGCTCATCGACTATTATTTGATAAACATGGAAGAAGATGATGTTTTAACCGGAGGAGATGTTGTGGACATAGTAAAAATATGCAGTCCTAAATGCGAAATTATTATGGTTTCATCTCAAGAAGACAACGCCGTAAAAAGGACATTAATAAACAAAGGTGTAAAAGAGTACGTAGATAAAAACCTAAACTCAATCAACAGGGTAGGGGCGGTACTACAGGATCTAATCTCAAGAAAGATCAGCATTGCTTGACAACCCATTGATTCTACGTTTGACTACTTAATACTTCACGCAATAGACACCGAGTTTTTCAGAATACAGCAATCGGTGTTAAAATGTTGACTACATTTTTAATTTGCCCCGTTGCGTGAAGGGCGGCAGTCTTGGCCAGTCGAGACTGCCGTTTTTTTGTTTAACGGAGTGACATCGTCTTTCGATGTGCAGCTTATTGTGTCTTAAATGCATCTCGATAGAGTGAAGGTCATCAGTTTAATCATTTTTATAATACTACCATGTCTATCATGGGCACAAAAAGAAAACAACGTTTGGTATTTTGACCATAAACTAGGAATAGATTTCAATGATGATTCAGCAAAACTTGTAACAAACGGTAATGTACAAACTGGAAGTCCAGCATGCATATCAGACCAAAACGGAAAGCTACTTTTTTATACCAACGGGTATAACATATGGGATAGAAATCATGCAGTGATGAAAAATGGAAGTAATGTTGCCCGGCAGTGGAATTCTGGACAAAATACGCTGATATTGAAAAAACCAGGTTCAGATTCAATGTATCTCGTTTTTTTGTCTCATAATGAGCCCAGTTTAAAAGGGGTAGACCTTGTATATGCAGAAGTGGATATGAGCCTAAACAACGGTTTTGGTGAGGTAGTGTCGATAAAGAATTTTTTACTGCGATCAAATACATCAACTAGAATTACGGCTATTAACCATCACAATAACAAAGACATTTGGTTATTAACACAGACTGGAATTCCAAGTAGATTTGTTTCGTTTTTAGTGACATCTGATGGTGTTGACAAACAGCCAATAAAAAGTGATGTTGGTCAGAACGGGTACCCTGTAGGACAATTAAAAGCCACCTTAAATGGAGAACGAGTAGTCAGTGTAGACCATTACGCGTTGGAAATATTCGATTTTGATCGTTCTACTGGTTTGTTATCCAATTCCATGCTGTTGAATTTTGTTCCAAGTGATTGGTATGGCGATGGTGCAGAGTTCTCGCCAAGTGGGCGATTTTTATATACGATTGAGAAGTGTTATCAAAATGACATTCGAGAAGGCACTTATCAATACGACTTATCCTTCAATACAGCAAGGGAAATATATGAATCGGGTGTGAGAGTAGGTGTGTCTGGCTATTCAGGGGGGACGCTACAATTGGGTCCTGATGGTATTATTTATTCAACGGTGAAATATCCTAATCACAACGATTATTTGGCAACAATTGCTTATCCAGATTCTTTGGGGGTAAAATGTCAATATAAACGAAAATCATTTTCACTTGGTGGCCAATCTCGGAGATCTCTGCTGCCTAACTGTTTTTTTAAAAGGTATAATAAGTTTACGTTTGCAAACACCTGTAACAATAAACCAACACAGTTTAATGTCATTAGTTCCGGCGACAGCATTTTGTGGAATTTTGGCGACCACAAGAGTGGAGCTTCAAACTACTCCAATAAGCCTAACCCTGTGCACCAATTTACGGATTCAGGACTATATACGGTTACATTGATTTCTTATCTGCCATATCCTGATACTTTTATTCAAAATATTTTTATTGAAACAATTCCTAAAATTAGCTTTAATAAGGATGTTAAGTTATGTGCAGACGACACCTTAAATTTAATCAGCCATTCACCCAATTCTACTATTACTTGGTCGGATGATTCAAACAATGATACCCTGAAAATCAGTCAACCAGGGAAGTATTATCTCACTGGAGTAAACCAATGCGGCATTGTAACAGACTCGATTGAGCTTGCCATAGTTGATTGTCCATGTAACGTTTTTGTTCCAAATGCCTTTTCGCCGAACTACGACGGAATCAATGATGTTTTTTTACCATTTTTTTTAGATTGTAGCGTAAGTGATTATCATTTGGACATATATAATCAATGGGGACAATTAGTCTTTCAAACGACGAATAATGAAACAGCATGGGACGGTTTTGTCAAAGGAAGCCCTTTGGATGGTGAGGTCTACATGTATATAATCACTTACAATCTTGGAGTGAAGAAACAGATAAAATCAGGAGTGCTTCACATATTAAACTAAAGCATTACTTGTTTTGATTATATTGAAATTGTCATGCTTTGACAATCAACACTTTGTACAATTTGGAGATGTCCCAAGATGCTTATCCCTTATCTCGGTTAAAATAAAAGTTTAGACAAAACTTGGTATAGGTTGGTGTCACACGGCCATTTACTGAAATTACTGTTTTAGATGGAACATAATCTCCTGTGTTTGGGTCAAAATACTCTGTATCGTAGGTCTCTTGGTAGTTTCCTGTAATCAACCTTAATCCAAATTCCCCTCCAATACTAAAGTTAGAATCAAAGAAATATTCAACTCCGAAACCTAGTTCGCCGCCAATGAGGGATAATGATTTAACACTTTCTTCAAACTCTTTGTCTATTTCCCCATCATTCTCGAGTTTTGCCACAACAATTGGTTTGGTTATCGCAACACTGCCATACGACTTAAGTTTGTTTTGATTTGCTAAATAATATTTCGCACCAATACTTGGCATTAGAATACCACCTGTCAACTTCCCAGTATACTCATAATTTTCGACTTTATTAGAGTCGTAATTAAAATCGGTTCCAGTTTCAGAAACGCTTAGTCCGAAGCTAGCATATTGGAAACTAACAAATGGGAGCAATCGGTCATTTACTTGATAGCCTACAAAAGCACTATTTAAACCTAAGCCTGGAGAAACGCTAAACGCAACTTGAGCGTTGGCACTCGATGGAATAGATAAAAGGATAACAAGCAAAAGACTTGTGCACAGGGCGATCACCGCATTTTTGGTAGTTTGATACATATTTATTCAATTTAATATGCTGTCGAAATTAGTTAAATATTATCAATACTAGTGCAACCATTGTCAGTTAGATTTAATTCTTTTGAACTGCTTTTTGAACCTTAATAATTTCCTTATAAATATTCATGTCTTGGTCTGATTTTTCGGTTGCTTCAAAGGCATTTACTGCTCGTAATAAGTGTTTTTTAGCTGCAATGTTTTGCTCCAGTAACACGTTAACCTCTGCAGTTGTAAAGTATTCGATGTAGTCAGGGTTCTCTTTTGTTTCAATTAGCTGTGTAACTTTTAACAAACTTTCTTCTGCCTTAATACGGTGTTTTTCAGCAAATTTTATTGGTAAATGGTAATCGGTAAACAACGAATAGTGTGTTGCTCCTTTACTTTTAAGATAGGATAAGTTTTCAGGTGATATCTCCAATGCTTTGTTAAAGTTACTGATCACATCTTGCTCTTTTCCTTTGATATGACTTAACGCAACTCCCTTGTAATAATAACCATCTCCGTTTTCTGGCGCTAATTCTATAACTGTATCAGCAAAGTCAGACAAGTCATTATAATTCTTAGATCGTTCCAAACATTTACATGCCAAAAGTGTGACATTTACGTCCTTAGGATTCTCTTTTAGATATGCCAACATTTTGTTTAATGAAGGCTTTACTTTACCTGAATAATATAATGTTTTAAGTGTTTCGTAGTTATCACTGCTCTTCCCTGCCTTTTTCTCTTCGTTACCCATAGGTTAAATGTTACATTTATTTTTTGAATCGACGAAATTACACATTACACAATCGGAACTACCTATGATTCTCTAAACAATTCTCTCATTTATAGTTATTTGTTCGTTGTTACGTAAATATTTGATTAAAACGTTAATTATGGCTGGGTTTAAATCAAAAAGACAGCAACATTGTTATGTTGTTCAATTGATACAGTAAATTAAATTGTTGTGCTAGTTAAGAAAGAAGAAATTGATTCGTGGAATTCGGAGTATCGACTTAAATTCATCAACTCGTTATCAGGATATAAAGGTGTACATCTTGTTGCAACCAAAGGAGAAAATGGAAACACCAATGTAGCAATATTCAATTCGGTGGTGCACATCAGTTCAAATCCGGCAAGAATTGGTTTTATTATGCGTCCATTAACTGTACCGCGAGATACCTATAAGAATATAGTAGAAACGGGTTTCTATACTATCAATCACGTTCACAAGTCGTTTATTGATAAAGCACACTACACCTCTGCAAAATTCTCTTCAGATCATTCAGAGTTTAAACATTGTAATTTGGAAGAGGAGTACGCGGACAGCTTTTTTGCACCATTCGTTGGTGAAAGTAGCATCCAAATTGGTCTCAAATTACAAGACGATATTGAACTAAAACATAGTCAATGTCGCTTGATAATTGGGGAGGTTCAATGTGTTAGAGTCAAAGACGAGTATGTTGAAGAAGATGGCCAATTGGATTTAGAAATGTCAAACGATGTATGTGTTACTGGTTTAAACCAATATTCATTTGGCCATAAATTAGTAAAGCTTCCATATGCAAGGGTAGAGGAGTTGCCCAATTTTAAGCGAAAAAAACGACCAGATAATGTAGTGTTTGACGAAGAGAGCCAAACCTACAATGCAAAGCTTCTACCATATGGTTCAAACGTTGGAGCGCCAAGCATTCAAGCAACAAATTTATCGAGTTGGAAAAAAAGAGGTGTTACTAGTTTTAACCACGTTCTACAAAGCAAGATTGAACAAATAAAAGTGGAGTATGATGCTTTGTTGTCGGAATACGAAATCAATGAACTAGTTTACAATGCGAAATGCGACTTTGAGCCAATTATAGGAGAGGTGTATCACTTGTATGAGCGAGACAATAGAGACGAACGTTTCCTTTCAATGATTCCTCCAGATACATGGAAAAGAAAACATCTTGGATCGTTCAAATTAAATAGTGAAAAGGTATGGAGTAAAGTGCGCGAATGATGACAAACACAGATCAGTTAAAAATAGAGCTTCGACCAACTATTCCAACCATTGTTAACACACTGCAAAGCAGTTCTGAAGAAACATTTCAGAATGAAAAACTTCGACCAATTATTAAGTTACAACACGACCTAATTATTTCTCATTTCGAATACAACTTGAAACAAAATTGTGTTAAAATTGATCAACTCAATAAAGAACAAATGAAAGAATTGATAGTTAAAATATTAAAGGGAAATGGACGATTACAAACAGAATTAAGAGGCTTAGTTACAGCACTTTTTACTGTGGAAGAGTATTGTCAATATTTACAATCGCTTTCACCAATCAATCGCAGGATTAACAACATGGTGCAACAGAGAATTGAGTCAAACTACCTCTAGTATTTTAGTGTACTTTAAGCAAGTATATACATTTGAAAACCAACCTAAAACCTGTACATCTTGGAATTCGACAATAATTCCTTTTAATTGGTCAATGGAACACAATAATTTTAGGTCTGAGACTAATTATTCTTTAATATTGACCTGACAGTTAACCTCTTGACTTCTATAATTATAATACTATTACAATGATAATAAAACTAAATACAGATAAGAACATTTCAGGAAACGAGAAACTTGAAAAATACCTTGATTCATTGATCAGCGATGGATTAAAACGATTTGCAGAAGATATTACCCGCGTTGAAGTCCATTTGGCGGATGAAAACGGTGACAAAAAAGGAGAGAATGACAAGCGATGTACTCTTGAAGCACGATTGGCTAACAAACAACCTATGGCTGTTACTAGTTACGGTAGCACTATTGAAAAGGCGGTAAGTAGTGGTATTGATAAGCTAACTTCAATGTTGGGTAGCCGATTGAAAAGGAATTAGTGTAATTGCTATAAAGATTAATATTTAACGTGTAATAATGCGAGGTATATTTTCGGGCAATCGAGTAAGTAATTCATAGTTAATTAAATGGCTAAAATCACTGAACGAAGAAACCGATATTTCTTGATCTCCTTGATTGCCAATAAGTACAACTTCATCTCCTTTCCTTATCGTTTCGCTAGAGGTAATATCAATTGCTAGCATGCTCATATTGACCGTACCAATTACGTCAAAACGAATACCGTTAATCAACACCTTTCCTTGATTACTTAACGATCGACTGTAGCCAGAGGAGTATCCAACTGGAACCAAGGCTATTTTTGTTTGATGATTGGTGAAATAAGAAGTGCCGTATCCCACATATTCTCCAGCTTCCACCGTCTGGACATCCATTACATGAGTTTTCCAGCTTAAAATTCGCTTCAATGGATTTGTACTTGTTTTTTGTGAAGAATTATAATGAACGAAAATTTCCTGTGTCGGAAAAAACCCGAATTGTAATATCCCTAATCGAACCAAGTCTCGTTGCGAATCTGGGAAACGAATAGTTGCAGAAGAACTGGCTAAGTGCTTTAGTGGTTTCAACCATGAATACTTGTTTAATTCTAATTCATACTTCTTGAAACGTGTAAATTGTTTCTGGACACGTTCGTGATTTACAAAATCTTCAGCCCCAGCAAAATGTGTACAAACCCCTTTTACTTCAATGAATTGCAAATTTGCCTCAATCTTTTTGAACGTTTGTGCAACGTCTCGATCTGGAATTCCAGTTCGATTCATTCCTGTTTCAAGTTCAACATGTATTTGAGCTTTTTTCCCAAGTTTTTTAGCTGTAGAGATAGCTACATCTAATCGGTCTTGTTCAAAAATGTAAAACTCAACATTGTTTTTAATGGCCCATTGCAATTCCTCATTGTCAATATGACCCATTATCATGAGCGTGTATTCGTGATTTGGAAGCGCTAATGTAACTGCGAGAGCTTCTTGTGCGCTGAAAACACTAAAGTGCCTCACACCGTATTTGTGCGCAATCGGACAATAATAATTGATGCCATGACCATACGCATTTCCCTTTACCACAGATGAAAATATTACATTCCTGCCTAAATAACTCTTGATAAAATCAATATTGTTTTTGACTGCAGATTCTGAAATTTCGATGTATGAAGTTTGAAACATTCTTTACAGGATTTGTTGGATTATAGAGTAAAACATGGTGATTCCTGTTTCGGTTATTTCGTCAGGATAATCATAATCTGGATTATGTAAAGCAGGTGAATCAGTTCCAGCTCCTAGCCCAAACATAGCACCCTTATATTGTTGTGTGAATAGACCGAAATCCTCTCCCCATCTAAATGGGTATTCTCGTTCGGTTAATGACAGACCATTCTGCAAGGCTGATTGCCGTATAAGATCAACAGACTTGGTTTCATTGATATTTGCATGAAACACTTGGGTCCATGATATGTCTGCATGTAGCTCATGCTTTTTGCACGTTTTTTGAAAGAATTCTACAATCTCTTCACTACGAATTTTCATTAGATCAGTGCTCCAGCTTCGAATCGTAAAATGTACTTCACCATAACCGGCAGATATCCCATAAGCTAAATCTCCTAACGTTGCGTATACAGGAGTCATTAGGAAAAAGTCTGAATTCTCTGGTTGATTCTTCGTTATCTTATTCGCAAATATGAAGATTTCTGAAATAGCCATGCTTGGATTATGACCTTGTTCAGGTTCTGCAGCATGTGCTGTTTTGCCAGTCATTTTTAGAATAATGCTTTTTACATTTCCGGTAAATTCTTGTTCCTTTACCACAACTTCATGCAGAGGATAGCCAGGTAAATTGTGCAAAGCGAAAACATAATCGATGGTTTCTTTTTGAAATTCTTCATCATGTAAAACTGCCGCTGCACCAGCACCATTTTCTTCAGCGGGTTGAAAAAGTAGTAATACCTTTCCTCTGGTAATGGGCTTTTCCGACAATAATTTTGCTAACCCTAGCAAAATGGTTGTATGCCCATCATGACCACATTTGTGGGAAACGCCTGGTGACTTCGATTTGTGTTTGAAAGTATTTGTTTCGGTAATAGGTAAAGCATCAATATCACCGCGAATCATAACCGTTGGTCCCGATTGGTTGCCCTCAAAACTTGCCAAAATTCCAGTGTGACCAACGTTTTTGAAATTAGCTATGGTTTCGTTTGTCAGATAGTTGGCAATTCTCTTTTGCGTTTCGGTTTCATGTTCTGAAACTTCTGGGTTTGCATGGAAAATTCTTCGAATTTTAGTAAGATTATCAAGTTGTGCTTTGCTCAGCATATGTTTTCTACTTAATTTGATACAAACCTATCATTCTATAAGGGAACAGTCCGTATTATTTTAACCCTCCAAGGGTTTAAATAATCAAAATCACCACGTAGCCTTTAACAAATACTAATTATCGTAAAACCAATCTCCCTGCGATTACTGCAGACAACCAAACGAGCAAGCATAAAAAAAGAGGCTGCTCAATTTTGAGACAGCCTCTTCGTTGAAACATTTTATGACTGTAATTAATGCTTCACGTCAAAACGATCCAAATTCATCACTTTAGTCCAAGCCGCCACAAAGTCGGAAATAAACTTTTGGTTGGCGTCATTGCTCGCATAGACTTCTGCTATCGCTCGTAATTCGGAATTAGAACCAAAAATCAAATCAGCTCTGGTTGCAGTCCATCGCACATTGTCGGTGCCTCGTTCTTTTCCTTTAAACACTAATTTATCTGAAGATGAAGGATTCCAGGAGGTAGACATGTCTAACAGATTTACAAAAAAGTCATTACTCAAAACACCTGGATTTTTTGTTAGTATGCCATAGTTGGATTCGTCAAAATTTGCATTTAGGGCTCTCATTCCACCCACTAAAACCGTCATCTCTGGGGCTGTAAGTGTTAATAATTGAGCTTTGTCAACCAATAATTCTTCGGTAGTCAATGTATACGCTTTTTTCTGATAGTTTCTAAATCCATCAGCCATTGGCTCAAGGACAGCGAATGAAGTAACATCTGTTTGCTCTTGCGTGGCGTCCGTTCTGCCTGGTGTAAATGGAATAGATATTTCAACTCCTCCAAGTGATGCTGCCTTTTCTACTGCAGCATTACCACCTAACACAATTAAATCGGCAATGGATACCTTCCTTTTACTTGGATTAGCATTAAAAGCGGCTTGTATTTTCTCATAAACGGCTAATACTTTTTTAAGTTGTTCGGGGTTGTTAGACTCCCAATTTACTTGAGGTTCTAATCGTATTCTAGCACCATTTGCTCCTCCTCGTCTGTCTGATCCTCTATATGTTGATGCCGACGCCCATGCGGTTTCAATCAATTCATTGTTTGGAATTCCTGAGTTTAAAATCTCCCTTTTTAATTTATTGATATCTGCTGCTGTAATTAATTCATATGTTCTTGCGGGAACTGGATCTTGCCAAATAAAATTTTCTGCTGGCACTTCAGAACCTAAATACGTTGTTTTTGGTCCCATGTCTCTATGAGTTAACTTAAACCAAGCCTTTGCAAATGCTTTTTCAAATGAGTCTGGATTTTCAATAAATGCCTTGCAAATCTTATTGTATTCTGGGTCAAACTTTAACGCTAAATCTGAAGTTAGCATTGTCGGTCGGTGTTTTTTAGCATCATCAAAAGCATCAGGGAATACCTCGCCAACATCTTTCGCAACCCATTGATGAGCTCCAGCAGGACTTTTTGTTAACTCCCATTCGTTGTTAAACAGTGTATTTAAGAATGCATGACTCCATTTTGTTGGGGTTGGTGTCCAAATCACTTCCAAACCAGAGCTTATTGCATCTTGCCCTTTCCCTGATTTGTATTTACTAGACCATCCGAACCCTTGTTCTTCGATAGCTGCAGCTTCTGGAGCGGGTCCGACATTATCAGCAGGTCCGGCGCCATGCGTTTTACCGAAAGAATGTCCGCCAGCTATCAACGCTACAGTTTCTTCATCATTCATTCCCATTCGTCCAAAAGCAATACGCACATTTTTGGCAGATGCAACAGGATCTGGGTTGCCGTCCGGACCCTCAGGGTTAACATATATCAAACCCATCTGAACCGCTGCTAATGGATTTTCAATGGTCAAATCCATCTCGCCTTCTTCGTTTAACCTCCTCGATTCTAACCAGTCTCCTTCAGGGCCCCAATAAATATCTTCTTGTGGCTCCCATACATCCTCTCGTCCTCCTGCAAAACCAATTGTTTTGAAACCCATTGATTCGAGCGCCACATTTCCTGTAAGAATCATTAAATCTGCCCACGATATTTGTTTACCATATTTTTGTTTTATTGGCCAAAGCAATCTTCGAGCTTTGTCTAAATTAACGTTGTCTGGCCAGCTATTTTGAGGTGCGAACCGTTGAATACCCATGCGAGTTCCTCCTCTACCATCGCCTGTTCTATAAGTACCCGCGCTATGCCAAGCCATTCGAATAAACAGTGGGCCGTAGTTTCCATAGTCGGCTGGCCACCAATCTTTTGAATCCGTCAATACGGCTTCAATATCCTTTTTTAACTGAGCATAATCTAATTTTGAAAACTCTTTTTTGTAGTCAAAATTATCTCCCATTGGGTTAGACAACGAAGAGTTTTGAGAAAGCACATCTAGGTTTAATTTGTTCGGCCACCAATCGTCATTCGACTTGATAACTGATACTTGTTGTTTTTCGTGACCTTTGTCAAAACCAAAAGGACATTCCCCTTTGGCTTCCGTCTTTTCTTCTTTGTTGGTGTTACAAGCTCCTAAAAATAATATTGAAGCAACACCTATCCATATTTTTGTTTTCATAACTACATGTGTATTTGATGACACCGTCAAAGTTAGAGACAATATATTATTTGCAAAAACTATATTATTTATATCACTATTAGTTTTGTCGATAGTTGTAAGGTGACCTCCAAGAGTTAAAATAATCCAAACCACGATGTAGGCACCATTAAATACGCATTATTTCAGAAGCGATCTCCGCGCGAGTAAAATATATGACTAAGAGCATAACATAAAAAAAGCTTCACATTGCTGTGAAGCTTTCTAGTAGCGAGGAGCAGAATCGAACTGCCGACCTCAGGGTTATGAATCCTGCGCTCTAACCATCTGAGCTACCTCGCCAAAGGGCTGCAAAATTAGTATTCTTTAGATAAAACAATACTAGTTTTTTGAAAAAATATTAAACCCATTTCGAATTGTAATGTTGGCAAGGATTTAACCTATAATTCTCTTTTTCTATTAATTAGATTTCACTCTAAATATCCTGACAAAGTCAAGTGTTACTATATTGTTAAATGTATGTTAACTTATTTTTTTACTTTTGCCGCAACGAAAACGTATGAAACTTAAGATATCATTACTCTTAGCGCTGTTTATTCTTAGCTTTACAAATTCGGCTTTTGCCTACCTAGATCCAGGGTCTGGAAGCTACATTCTGCAAATGATCATCGCTGGCCTTTTAGGTAGTGTTTACGCTATCAAACTGTATTGGGCTAAAATTATTAGTTTTTTTAAAGGTACGTCTGCTCAGGAAGATGACGCTTTAGAAGAAGCTGATGATGAATAAACTAAATTCGTCCTTCAGAGATCCAGCAGGTTTTATTTTTAAATCATCTGACAATCAAATTCTACGTCAGATTAACCAAATTGGTGCAGAAGAGTTCGACTTACTTTTGTCATCAGGTCTATATGAGAACCTTACAAAAAAAGGGTACTTAATTGCTCATTCTGAAGTTGACAACGTTCATGCTGATGCATACAAAACGATTAAGCCAGATTACCTCCCGTTTATTTCGTATCCATACGAATGGTCTTTTGGCCAACTAAAAGACGCGGCACTTCTCACTTTATACATTCAAAAAGCAGCATTAAAAAAAGGCATGTCTCTTAAAGATGCTTCAGCGTATAATGTTCAGTTTGTTAAAGGGAAACCTGTATTCATTGATACGTTGTCGTTTGAAAAATACGAAGATGGCAAACCATGGGTGGCCTACAAGCAATTCTGTCAGCACTTTTTGGCGCCTCTTGCTTTAGCGAGCTTAACCGATATTCGATGCCTTCAATTGCTGAAGTCTAATATTGACGGAATTCCACTCGATCTTGCTTCAACACTACTTCCTCGAAAAACAAAATTTGCTTTTTCACTTGCAACACATATTCACTGGCATGCAAAAACGCAACAGAAGTATGCAGGTAAACAAACGAATCAAAAAACGGGTAAGGGTGTTAGCGAAATGGCAATGCGCGGATTAATTGACAACCTCATCAATGCTGTCAAACGATTAACCTGGAATCCGAAAGGTACAGAATGGGGTGAGTATTATACATTCACAAACTATTCAGATTCAAGCTTCGATGAAAAGAAAAACTTAGTTTCGTCTTTTATCGATGAGGTAAACCCAAGTTCGTTATGGGATCTTGGTGCAAACGATGGAACTTTTAGTTCAATCGGCGCTCTTAAGGGTATTGAAACAGTTGCTTTTGACATTGACCCTATAGCCGTAGAGAAAAATTACCGACGAGTAAAACAAGACAATATTTCAATGCTTCCGTTGCAATTGGATTTGACAAATCCAAGCAATGCAATTGGCTGGGCGCATGAAGAACGAGATAGTCTAGAACAGCGGGGTAGAGCAGATGTAGTAATGGCATTGGCATTAATCCACCATATTTCAATCAGTAACAATGTTCCTTTAGGGAAGGTTGCAGAATATCTGTCGAAATTAGGAAAGAACGTAATCATAGAGTTTGTGCCCAAAGAAGATTCACAGGTGAAAATACTATTGGCAACTCGTGAAGATATCTTTGTTGACTATGACCTTGATGGTTTTGAAAAAGCGTTTTCAGCATATTTCGACATTACGAAAAAACAAAAAGTAGGAGACTCTTTACGCACTCTCTATTTACTGAAATCCAAAAAGTAACATGATTAAAAATAAGCCTTGGCATAGTCTGTTTTTTGCCGCCTTTCCACCAATATTCTTATTCTCTCAAAATATTGAAATGGTTCGGTTTGCAGATGTTATCAAGCCTTTGTTAATCATTTTAGGACTAAGTGTTGTTGTTTTGTTGCTGACTAAGCTGCTCTTTAAATCATGGGCAAAAGCGGGAATAATTACTTCATTGGTAATGATTTTAGCGTTGAGTTTCGGCCCGTATTATGAGAATTGTTACAGTTGGGAAATTCCATTTTACCCAAAAAACATTCGTTGGGACCACAACTTCTATAAATGGAGCAGTCTTGCTCTGATTACACTAACCTCGTGGCGACTAATTAAATCGAAAGGCAAACTCCTGAAGCTCAATAGTTTGTTGAACTTTGTTTCATTCATTCTCTTGGCTTTTAGTCTATACACAATTGTTGACTTTAAAATTAAAGAGTCTAAGACAGATAATGCAAATCTAGTTTCGTCAAACGACAAGGTTTCTTCAGAGATTAAAGAATTTAGGCCCACCATCTACTACTTGGTAATGGATGCATACACTCGAAATGATGTTTTACAAGAGTATTTCGGTTTTGATAATTCAGAATTTACTGACTACCTAAAAGACAAAGGTTTTTATGTTGCTGATAAAGCAATATCAAATTATGGACAAACAGTTTTGTCTATTCCATCGGCTTTAAATATGGAGTATTTAGACTCGGTGATTAATGAACTTGGTGACGAACATGAAAGTCGCTGGCCAATGGCAACCGTGTTAAACAACAACAAGGTTCTTAACATTCTTCAAGACCAACAATATAAGTCTATTTCGTTTGATGCGTCAATGTTTGAAGTGGTCTATTTGAAAAGTGCAGATGTATTTCATCAAACGCCAGGTACAAAGTTTAGTTTATATCAAAATGAGCTAGTTAATATGTCAATCTTGAGGGCATTTAACCGTCGTAAACCAATCGTAACAGAATCGCCAGAGGACTTTCATCGAAAAAAAATATTAGAGGCTTTTCGGGTAATGGAAACCATACCTGAGAAGAATTCTCCGTATTACGTGCATGGGCACGTGCTTGCACCGCATCAACCGTTTTTGTTCGACAAGGATGGGAACCCAGTAAACCCTGGTCACAACTATAATATTTGGCTGCCTTTGGATTCGACTACCGACAATTCGTATTACAAAAAAGCATATATCGAACAATTGCAATTCGTCAACAAAAAATTAACGCACCTGATTGATAAAATATTAGCTGATTCAAAAGTTCCACCTATCATTATTATTCAAGGAGACCATGGTAGTTGTTCTGAGCTTAGAAACCATCATGGGTTTGAAAACAATGATTTTAAAGAGCGTTTCTCTATCCTGAATGCATACTATTTTCCAGACAAGGATTACTCCATGTTATACGATAGTATTAGCCCAATCAACTCGTTTAAAGTTGTGATGAATAAGTATTTTGATGGCAGTTACGAACTCGAGCCAGACAGAGCGTTATACTCTGATTGGGATTACCCGTATCGATTATACGACGTCACAGATAGTATTCGGTAAATCTTTATCTTTTATTTGCAATAACGCCTTCTATCTTTGACCCTGAGTTCGATTGTTTGATATGGTTTAGAACTCAAGTTTTGAGGTTTAAGCAACTAAGTATTCTATGATAATTCGAAGTAAAGCACCACTCCGAATGGGGTTAGCAGGAGGAGGGACCGATGTTAGTCCTTTTGCTGATTTGTACGGTGGAAGCATTTTGAATGCAACAATAAATTTATATGCACATGCCACCATTATACCAAATGAATCCGGTATAATTACGTTGGATGCTATTGATCAGGAACAAACGATTCATTACGATACAAAGCTAGCACTTCCATTGGATGGCAAACTGGATCTTCTTAAAGGAGTGTACAATCGAATTGCTAAAGAGTATTTGACCGAACCAGTATCATTTACACTACAAACACATGTAGATGCACCTCCAGGTTCTGGCCTTGGTTCATCGTCGACGCTGGTTGTAGCCATTATTGGTGCGTTTGCTCATTGGTTAAAACTCCCTTTGGGTGAGTATGATATTGCACATTTAGCATACGAAATTGAACGAATTGATTTGGGATTGGCTGGTGGTCGACAGGACCAATACGCAGCTACTTTTGGCGGTTTTAACTTTATGGAGTTTTATAAAGATGATAAAGTTATTGTGAATCCATTGCGCATCCGACGGAAGTTTGCCACGGAACTGCAAAATAATATCGTTCTGTTTTATACTGGAAAAAGCAGGGAGTCTGCAACGATTATAGACAAACAAAGTGCTGCAATTAACCAAAACGCTCAAAAACAAATTGATGCAACTTTAAAGGTTAAGGAACAAAGCATTAAGATGAAAGAGGCTCTTTTGCGAGGCGAATTGGACAAAATCGGAGAGATTCTTCATATTGGTTGGGAGTTTAAAAAGCAAATGGCAGAAGGAATATCTAACCCAGAAATTGAAAAACTATATAACACAGCTATTGAAGCAGGTTCAAACGGCGGAAAAATATCTGGCGCTGGTGGTGGTGGCTTTATATTTTTCTATTGCCCAAACAACTCTCGTTTTAAGGTAATAGAGGCAATAGAGGCACTAAATATTCAAATGACTCCGTATGAATTTGCTATGTCAGGATTGTACAGTTACTCAATAGATTCATGAGTTTTGAAGCGATAATATTAGCTGGTGGACGAGGGACAAGATTGCAATCCGTAATTTCTGAAGTGCCAAAACCAATGGCTCCAGTAGCTAACAAGCCATTTTTAACCTATTTGCTAAATCAATTATCCAAGACAACTATCAGAAATGTTAAACTGTCGGTAGGGTATAAGCATCACGTCATCATTGATTATTTCGGTCACTCTTTTAAACAGTTGAAGTTGGAGTATGTGGTCGAAAATACACCATTAGGTACCGGCGGTGGAATACGCTTAGCAGCAGAAAAATGTCGTTCAGAAAACGTTGTGGTTCTGAATGGAGATACCTATTTTGATATTGACTTCAAGGCATTTCAAAAGCAACATATTGAGAATAAATGCGCGATGACTATTGCATTAAAAGACATGCAATTGGTAGATAGATACGGAATGGTAGAACTAAATGATAACCAGGTTGTTGGATTCAGTGAGAAGTCTACGGAGCTAAAGTCTGGCTGGATTAATGGAGGAATTTATGCATTGAATCTTCAGCAATTTATGTCAAATACTGTTTTAGGTGTGTTTTCGATGGAAACGGACTTTATGGAAAAACAAGTCAACCGTTTGCGTATTGAAGGATATAAAAGCAAAAAGTATTTCATCGACATTGGAATACCTGAAGATTACCAAAAAGCAAATGTCTATTTTGAAAATTGAGGAGTTACATATTGACGAAACATGGACGCTGTTTCTGGACAGAGATGGGGTTATTAATAAACGACTCGTTGACGATTATGTTAAAGATTGGTCGGAGTTTGAATTTCTTGAAGACGTGCCCAAGTCGGTTGCAAATTTATCCAAAGTCTTTGGTATTGTTGTGGTAGTAACGAATCAGCAAGGAATAGGAAAGAAGCTAATGTCTGAGGATGATTTAACAAACATTCACAACAATATGCACGATGAAATTCAAAAGTTAGGGGGGAAGATTGACAAGTTTTATCACTGTCCAAAGTTGAAAACTGAAAAACCAAATTGTAGAAAACCATTGCCAACAATGGGTTTAAAGGCCAAGGAAGATTTTCCGCAAATCGATTTTCAAAAAAGTATTATGGTGGGCGACTCTATTTCCGACATGGAGTTTGGACAATCATTAGGAATGTTTAACGTCTTCATAACGCCAAACCCTTCGGAACCTGATGGAAAACTTACACACTTCCAGACAACAAAATTGTGTGATTTTACGTCTATCTTACAGTATAAATGACATAATGCCCAACAAGATTCCAATCATTTTGTTGTACTTTGTAACAACTGGATCAATACTTGAAAATTAAAACACTATATAAACTCCTTTGGATACTCGCTTTTACCTTAATCGGAATGGCGCAAGCAAGTGCAACGCACCTGGTGGGAGGCTATATGAGTTATCGTTTTCTAAGAACCGAATCCAACAATGATAAAACATTCCTGATTTCCTTAACGCTATTTCGTGATGTTGAACAAAGTAATGTCGATTTCGATGATCAAATTGAAATAGGAATCTACTTAAACAACGCGGATCGCGATAGAAATCAGCTTCTCAATGTTAATATTCTTAAGAGACAAATCGTAAGACCTCCAGGAAGTGAAGATTGCGATTATTATTCTAATAAGAAAATTGAAATGGGTTATTACGAGCGAACTGTAACACTTTCGCCATATGCTCAGGGATACCACGTATACTTTGTTCGTTGTTGTAGAAATATCCAAAACAATCTTACCCTAGGAGCAAGTGGGGAACCAAACCAAGGGCAAACCTATTATTGCTTTATTCCAAACCCAGCGTTAGAAAACAGCAGTCCATTTTTCTCAGGTGTTCCGAGTCCATACATGTGTAACAACGATTCCAATACCTTTTTGAATCGTGCTATTGATCCAGATGGTGATTCGTTGGTTTATAAAATTGTTAGACCTTATCAAGGTGGGAATATCGGTCAAAACGCATCGAAGCCAACACCACCAATTAAGTTAGAAGAATTTCCAATTGTAACTGTTGATTACAAACAAGGGTTTACTCAAGTTACTCCTTTCGGAGATGATGGAGTAGCAATCGTTAATTCGTCCAATGGTCTAACAACGTTACTCTCTAGAAAGGTCGGTAGTTTCGTAATTGCTATCGAAGTAGAAGAATATAGAAACGGTGTGCTCTTAAGTCGAGTGAGGCTCGACATGCAAATTCTGGTACTTAATTGTCCTCCCAATAAAAACCCTGTAGCATCAAATGATGGTGGAGATTACTTTGAAATAGAAGCCGGCGAACCGTTGTGCTTTATGGTACGTGGTCAAGACCCGGATGTGAATCCTGTTCAAAGTGTAACCATTTTTGGAACAGGTGATATTTTAACAGGTGAAAATGGTGTGAATGCGCCGTTAGCAACAATGAGACGTGCCACTGCTCAAGGTAGTGTTGAATCTGAATTTTGCTGGACACCATCGTGTGACCAGGCAAGAGAAAAACCATATTTGGTCACTTTTTCCGCACAAGATGATGGTTGTCCTCCGAAATATGACAACTACAATGTTCAGATAAAAGTGAGAAAATTTATTGGGGCAAAAGAAATTCAAGGTCCAAATCAAGTATGTGCAACTAGCGCTTATGAGTATGCTTTTGACGTTGTAAACCCAAAGCCAAATAGTACGTTTTGGTGGGATGTTACGAATGGAAAAATTGTTGGTGACGCGACTAAAGAGTCGGTGTTTATTACATTCAAAGGTACTGGTACTGCAACTATTCGGATGGTGGAAATAAGCCAATATGGTTGTCCAGGCGATACTGTATCGTATCAAGTTCAATTGATTCCATCACCAGAAACACCGATAATTTCAGGAAAAGACACAGTATGTTTGGATGAAGAAAATGTCTCGTATTCCGTAGCTAACACAACTGGGTCGACATACAATTGGTTTCTGCCAGATGGAAGTGCTGGTCCAAATACAACCAACTCTATAACGCATTCATGGTATCAATTAGGCGATTATCAGCTGAAGGTATTAGAAACAAACAAAGAGGGTTGTAAAAGTGATACTGGGTATATCGATGTTAATGTTCGAAAACCAGAACCATCCCTAGTAGGACCAACTTCAGTTTGTCCGAATTCACAGAATATAGAATATAATGCATTGGGAAGTCCGAACTCTTCCTATGCTTGGTCAATAGCTGGTGGATCTCAGGTGTCTGGTGGGAACTCAAAAACGATTTTAGTAAATTGGGGTAATGAAGGACTTGGCTTTGTAGTGATTACCGAAACAGACAAATGGGGTTGTGTGAGTATCCCTGTTGCTACTACAATTGATAAAACATATAATCTACAAGGGTTTAAACCTGTTGGGGACCTAAGTGTTTGTGAGTTTGATGAAAATGATTTGTATTATGTAATCGAGTCAAATGGTTCAAATTACAAATGGGATATTTCTGGCGGAACTCAGGTCAGTGGGGATTCAACTTCTCAGATCGAAGTTAATTGGGGACCAACGGGTGCTGGTAAGGTTTCAGTGCAACAAACAGCATACGACAATGTTAATGACAAGGCATGTACAAGCCCAGTTCTAACTATCGATGTAGATATTAATCCGTTACCAACTGCAGATGAAATTGAAGGAGAATTTAAATTTTGCCAAGGTGATGATATTAGATCATACATGGTTAATGGATTTGCAGGATCTACGTATGAATGGAAAATAAATGGGTCAAGTGCTGGTTTTACAGGTCAGGGAACAAATCAGATTACAACAAGTTGGCCGGATCATGGAACATTCAACATGCAGGTTTTAGAGTTAAGTAAGGATTCATGTCCAGGAGTTTTGATAGACACTATAGTGACTGTTTATCCAAAACCAATTGCAGATTCGATAGTAGGAGATTTTATTAAGTGCTTTCCTGACGTGTTGCAGTCGGTCTATACATTAAGTGGGTATAACAACTCTTCGTATAGTTGGAATGTTGTTAATGGGACAGCTGAACAATCTGATAGCGATTCTATAATAATAGACTGGAATGAGTCGGGTTATGGTGAAATATCAGTTGTTGAGACGTCGGAATTCGGCTGTATTGGAGATACAGTAAAACTGCCGGTTTATATCAATAATATTGACATTGATTTGGATAGAATTTCGGTTGGATTTCCAGATGATAGAATGTTAGGTGATTGGAGACTTTTAAATGATGATTTAACTCGAGAACCATTCACATTGGAAAAACGTGCATACGGGGTTGAAGTTATATGGAATAATGTTCAAAGTGAGTACTATACAAATTTTACTGAATTTGGTATAAATACGGATGAAACGCCTTTTGAATATCAGGTTAGAACCACAGACTTGTGTGGTAATTTAGTGTATTCCGAAATCCATAGAAGCATCCTTTTAACAGGGAAGCAAGAACCATCAGATTTTTCAATTGAATTAAACTTTACACCGTATGTTGGCTGGGATAATGGCGTTGATTTTTACGATTTGTACCGGAGCGTTAATGAAGACAGAAATCTTTCTTTTATGCAAACAGTTGAGCCAGGTCAGGTCATAGCAATTCCCGGAAGCAGTAAAGATTACCGTCAGTGCTTTAGAGTTAAAGCTACTGAGCTATTGGGTCAAGAAAAAAATTCATGGAGTAATGAGATATGTTTCTATTTCAATCCAAATGTATATGTTCCCACAGCTTTCAGTCCGAATGGCGACGGTTTAAATGAAACTTTTCTTCCTGTGAGTGTTGCGGTTAAAGACTTTACTATGTCTATTTTTAACAGATGGGGTGAAAAAATATTTGTTTCTGAAAGTCAAGAAATTGGATGGGACGGAACGTATGGCGGCACAATGGTTCAATCTGGAATTTATATGTATTTGCTAGAGTTTACAGATTCGAATGATAAAAAATACAAGAAGTCTGGTACGATACAATTAACCCGATAGTGAAAAACTGGTTTCCAATAATCATCTTATTCTTTATAAGTTGCAACTCTGCAAACGACGATGATGTGGAAGTGGATATAAGCAGTTGTCCTCCAGTTGAAATTGTGAAACGTACAGTATTTGATTCTAACGATTTGCAAGAATTTGAGTTAGTATCTCACACACTCACCAGAAATACATTGAAAATAACCATGAAGGTCAGGGGATGTAACTTTCAACGAAACTTTAGGCTCTTAATTAGTGAAGAAAAGTCCAAATCAAACCCACCCCAGCAAGATGTAAAACTAATTTTTACGGAACAAAACTGCAATAGCTTATTTGACTTAACGATATGCTTTGACGTTTCATCAATTGATCGCCCTGCGGTATTGAAATTTCCACACGATAACGGAGTCACTGAAATTGAACTTTTCTAGTTAGTTTACAAACACAATCTTTTTCGTTTCGAAAAAATCATCATTTAGTTTAGTACTGATATCAAATTCTTCAACATGTGCTTCTCTAAATTCGCTTTTAAACGACTTAATTTCATCCGATAGATTTCCACCTTTCAAGGCATACAAACCTGAGTTTGTAAAACGACTAAAATCAATCTTGTTCTGAATCCAGTGGTAAAAAGGCGCAAGTCTAGTAACCGCTCTAGAAACGATGTAGTCAAACTCTCCTTCAACCTCCTCAGCACGCAGCTGGTGTGTGGTAACATTCGTTAACTTAAGCTCAGAGGTAATCTCATTTACAACTTTTATCTTTTTACCAATACTGTCTACCAATGTAAATTCAGTATCAGGAAATAGAATCGCAAGTGGCACACCAGGAAAGCCTCCTCCTGTACCAACATCTAATACCTTTCCTCCACTTTTAAAAGAAGTAAACAAACCAACTGACAGCGAATGAAGCAAATGTCTGGTGTTAAAATGTTCAATGTCTTTTCGAGAAATCACATTGATTTGAGCATTCCATAGTTGATATAAGCCTTCAAGCTTTTCGAAAGATTCTAACTGAGTATCAGTCAAATCGGGAAACAGTGTTTTTAGTAATTCCAACGTAATGGTTTTGAAAAATATCCTCGTATTCCTATAAAAATATGAATTAATAAAATCCCAAGATCTAAGAATGGGAAAACCCAAAAGTAAGACAGGAAGTTAAACATTTTCATGTTCTTATATAAAACGATTCCTTGAACAACAAAGCGAAATCCAACTATCGAAAGTATTGGGATTAAATATGAAGCGTCAAGTATTCCAAGAACACCTAGAACATAATAAAAGAACAAACTAAATGAATATAAAGCCAAGAGAATGCGATGTTTTTTCTTGTACATTTTTCCTGTACTGAAATGTCTTCTTTTTTGTTTCATCCACTGCCCAACCGATTTTTTAGGTTCTGATTCTGTGAAAGCATTTGGATTTAAACAAACAGTTGTATTGTCTTTGGTGGCTGTCTCATTTACAAAGAGATCATCATCACCCGACAGTAAATGTTGGTGACTTGCAAAACCTTTTACACTAAAAAACAAAGGTTTACGATATGCCAAATTTCGTCCAACACCCATATAAGGCAGTTTCGCTAATGCAAAGTTTATGTATAGCAAAAGACTATGAAAGGTTTCCAGCTGAATAATCCAGTTTGTAAACGATGCTTTACGCTTGTAATTTCCAACCCCAAGCACAATCGATTTGTCTTGGGTGAAACTAGAAACCATTAGTGTTAACCATTCGTTTGATGAAGGCTTACAATCGGCATCAGTAAACACCATAAGTTCGTGTTTAGCTGCTTTTATGCCTATGGTTTGAGCAAACTTCTTGCCTCTGTGATACCGCTCGTCGATGTCCAAATGCAAAACATTTAACTGTTCGTTTTCTTTGCTTAAGTTGTCAAGGTAGTCAATGGTGCCATCAGTACTGCCATCGTTTACAACGATCACTTCAAATGATGGATGATTTTGACTTAAGATACTTGGCAAATTTTCTTCTAAGTATTCTCGATTATTTCGCGAGCAAATAATTACCGAAACTGGCTGCTTAGAAGGGGCAGGGCTTGTAACCTTTTTAAAAACACGACTAAACACGCCGAGGTAGTAGATTAATTGAATTAATGCCATTATACAAAATGCTACAAAAAGATAAAATCCCAATTCCATTGCGGTTCTTCTTAAACAAAGGTGGTTATTATTTTTGCTTGGTTGTTAACGTGTTTTGAACACTATTTTTTCCTGGTGTATTTGTCAAACTCTATTTGATTCAATGAGTCCCAATGTTGTTGACGCAATCTGTCATATCGCTGCTTTTTTAATGTATCATTTGGTGCATAGTAGTTGTCTTCAAAAGCATCAATAAGCGGATCGTCATTTTTTAATTCCCATGAATTTTGAAACTGCGTTCGAATCGGTAAATGAAAGAAATAGATAGCAATAGCTCCAAAAACAACGAATCGCGTACAAAAAAACAAAACATTGTTTAATTTCCATTGTGGTTTTTGATTAGTTAAAAAATAGTAGAAACCTGCAACAAGTACCAAGGGATATCCGATGATTGTGAATCCATCGAATACGCTCCAAAGTAATAACCTAGAAACAATTATTATAACTGCGAATCCTAAGATTAATCCAGAGATTTTTATATATCTAGTTTGGGATTTATTTCCTTTGATATTAATTAAACGGATTAAAGCAAAACTGTACAGAAACGCCAAAATGCCAGTACCTACAATGAATAGCTGCAAGGATCCGAACCAGTGCATTTTTTTAAAAACGAACCCTAAAATCCCAATTGTTAAACCCGCGATTTCGGCGATTTTCCACAACTTAGTTTGCCCCGGTGTGCGATGAATCTGATGTTCATCTAGTATTTCATCTTTCATTTTTTTGATGATTTGACTAGTTCATTAATAAACTCAATTATCTCGTCTTTTCCTTTGCCGTCTTTACTACTAGAAACGAATCTATGGGGCAACTCTTCCCATCCTTGTTGATACATTGCTGCTTCAAACAAACCTATGTTTTCAGCTAGTGCAGTTTTTTTTATTTTGTCGGACTTGGTGAAGATGAGTTGAAAAGGAATTTGTTTAATACCACACCATTCCACAAACTCAAGGTCAATCCGTTGAGGCGTTAGTCGTGAATCTACAAGCACAAAAGCAGTAAATAAATTTTTACGTTGCTCCAAATACTCCAAAATCATTGCACTAAAATTCGACTTCTTACGAGCGTGAACCTTCGCAAAACCGTAACCCGGGAGGTCAATTAAATTCCAAACATTATCTACTTCAAAATGGTTTATTAACTGAGTTTTACCTGGTTTACTGCTTGTTTTAGCCAAGTTTTTATTATTGGTTAGCATGTTAATCAGGCTAGACTTACCAACGTTAGATCGACCAATAAAGGCGAACTCTGGAGTTTCTGATTCGGCCATTTTAGAAATGGTAGGGTAAGAGGTGATAAACTTTGCTGATTTGATTGTCATAACGGATATTTGCAAACTTAATTTATTCATAAAGACTTTAGCAATTGCAGTCAACAAAAACAGAGGTTAAGCCTTACAGTCAAGACGGATCGAAACGCGATCAAGTCGAAAAAATGTTTGATAGCATCTCTCACAAGTATGATTTTCTTAATCATTTCTTGTCACTTGGTGTGGATCATATTTGGAGGAAAAAAGCAATCAGTCGTCTCAAGTCACTACAACCAAAAAAAATATTAGATGTAGCAACTGGAACAGCGGATTTAGCTATTGCTGCATTAAAACTCAATCCGGATCAAGTTGTAGGAATAGATTTGTCTGAGAACATGCTTAGTGTTGGCAGGAAAAAATTGTCAAAGAAAGGCATTGAGCACATTAACTTAATGCAAGGTGATAGTGAGAATCTGCCTTTTGAAGATGATGCATTCGATGCAATTACGGTTGGTTTTGGTGTGCGTAATTATGAAAATCTTGAAAAAGGATTGAACGAAATGAAACGTGTCTTAAGACCAGGAGGCAAATTGGTGGTTTTAGAGTTTTCAAAACCTTCAGCGTTTCCAATAAAACAGATGTTTACGTTCTATTCTAAATACATCTTACCTTTGTGGGGTAAAATATTTTCAGGAAGCCAAGAGGCATACGTCTATCTTCCTGAATCTGTTAAACATTTCCCAGAAGGAAAAGATTTTATTAATATTTTATCTCAATGCGGGTACAAAAACACAAGTTTTAGTCGTTTGACATTTGGGATAACCTCAGTTTATGAAGGAACAAAGTAAAAAAATAGTGCAACGATTGCTGGTAATATTGCTCGTAATAGCAGTAAACACAACATCAAAAGGTCAGGAGATTAATCCTACCTATGACTTGCATAAAATACATTTTGGATTCTCAATTATTGGAAACTATGGGAAATTAAAGTATACCACTGCATCCGATTTTATGAATAACGACACGATTCAAACGATCAATACCAATAGTTTTCCTGGATTTGGAGTAGGAGGGATAATGAATATTAAGCTGGCGGAGTATTGGGACTTTAGAACGATGGTTAATATTCAATTTGTTGAGAGACACTTGGAATATAGATTTAGAGGAGGTGAAATTCAAACAGCGAAAATCAACTCAACCTACATGGATATTCCCCTACAATTAAAATACAAATCGAAAAGAAATCACAATAAACGATTCTATTGGGTTGGTGGAGCAACATACAGATATGATTTTGCATCCGACATCGATACAGAGCGAAGTAATACAAAGCCCATTGTAGCACTTTATCCCGCCACGTTTAGTTACGATTTTGGTGCTGGATTTGATTTTTATTATGAGTTTTTTAAATTCTCACCTGAAATACGAATCAGTAATGGAATCGGAAACTCGTTAGTCCCAGATTCTTTTATTTACGCATCCTCGTTGTCAAGGATGTCACCAAAACTGATACAATTCTTTCTTCATTTTGAAGGATAAGATTAATGAAGTTTACACTCGAACAAACCGACGATAAGTCGAAAGCCAGAGCAGGTACTATCCATGCTCCTCATGGAAACATTGAGACCCCAATTTTTATGCCTGTTGGTACTCAAGGTACCGTTAAAGCAGTCAGTCAAGAGCTGCTCAAAAATGAAATTAATGCCCCCATTATTTTGGGGAATACGTATCACCTTTTTCTACGTCCTGGAATTGACTTGCTTAAAGAGGCTGGTGGACTCCATGGATTTATGAACTGGGACCGAAATATTCTTACGGATAGCGGAGGTTACCAAGTGTATTCCATTTCGGGCCAACGTAAAATAAAGGAAGAAGGAGTTATTTTTCAAAGTCACATTGATGGATCGAAACATCTTTTTTCACCAGAAAATGTTATCGATACGCAACGTGCAATAGGAGCAGATATCATCATGGCTTTTGATGAATGCACGCCATATCCATGCGAATATGATTATGCAGCAAACTCGATGCGAATGACACATCGTTGGCTAGATAGGTGTTTCGACCAAATGGATAAAACGGAGCCATTATATGGCCATGAACAAAGTCTTTTTCCAATTGTACAAGGGAGTGTTTATCCTGAATTACGTAAGCAAAGTGCTGAGTATATTGCTTCAAAGGAGGCTAACGGTTATGCTATTGGAGGTTTAAGCGTCGGGGAGCCACACGAAGACATGTACGCAATGACTGACCTAGTTTGTGGAATTTTACCATATGATAAGCCACGCTACCTAATGGGTGTGGGGACACCAGCTAATATTTTAGAATGTATAAGTCTTGGGGTTGACATGTTTGATTGCGTAATGCCTACAAGAAATGCCAGAAACGGTCAACTATTTACAAAAAATGGGATTATCAATATAAAAAACCAACGCTGGCAAAACGATTTAAGTCCTGTTGATGATGAATTAACTCCGAATTACTCAAAAGCCTATTTGCGACATTTAACGATAAGTAAAGAGTATTTGGCAAGTCAGATTGCAAGTACCCACAATTTGTCCTTTTATTTGTGGTTAGTCAAAGAAGCTAGAAAACACATTCAAGCTGGGGATTTTAGTGAATGGAAAGAAACAACGATGAAATCAATCACAACACGGTTATAACTTATGGATCCAAAGGAAATATTTAATAAAACAAACACACTATCTAAAGCATGCTTAAAAGTTGCAATGGTCTTGCCTCATGATAGTCAAATGGCAACCTTTGCTCGAGTTGAGTTGGTTCGACATGCCTCTGATTTAGGTATTAAAACAAGAGGATTGTTAGTTGGGCAACTTGGTGAAGTTTTTATTGACAGGTTAAGTAAGGCGGTTGACCACTGCAACGGCTGTGGATTTTGGCTCCAATTAATTTTGGAAGATGGTATCTTGAATAAACCCGAAATATTAAATCCATTGATCAAAGAATGTGATACATTATCTGGAATGTTTTTAGTAGCACTTAAATCTGCTAAGAACAAAATGGATTAAGTCCAATGATCAAAAAAATTGATTGGTACATTATCAAGAAGTTTCTAACGAGCTTTATGCTTACGCTAGGACTTTTTACGGTAATTATTATCGTTTTTGATGTGGCTGAGAAAATCGATGATTTTGTTGAGAAACAAACACCGTTTAATGAAATCGTTTTTGATTATTATTTAAATTTTATTCCGTTTTTACTAAATTTATTTAGTCCAATCTTTGTCTTCATTACCGTAATATTTTTTACTTCCAAAATGGCCGATAAGTCAGAGGTTGTAGCAATTTTATCTGGTGGTGTTTCTTATCTACGGTTTTTAAGGCCGTATATGCTTTCTGCGTTAATTATTGGTTTTTTCTCTTTTTCTTTAAATGCTTGGATTATTCCGAGTTCCGATAAAAAAAGAGTCGAATTTGAGAATAGGTACACGCGAAACTTAGAGAATAGTTATCGTCAAAATATTAAACAACAAATACGACCGGGTATGATTATGACTCTTCAGAGTTTTAATTATCTGGATAGTTTTGGCTATAAAGTGCAATTAGAACACGTTGAAGATGGCGTTTTAAAGTCAAGGCTTTTTGGAGATAAAATTCGGTGGAATGATGAAAAGAACACCTGGAGAATCTCAAATTATCGGATTCGAGAGTTTTCAGAGAATGGAACTGAAACCTTAACTAAAGGTGCATATTTAGATACAATGGTTCCGTTTGACCCTGAAGATTTCTTTAGGCGTCAGGAAGATGTCCAATCTTTCAATATGAAAGAGTTAGATAAGTATATTCAATTAGAAAATATGCGTGGAACATCAAATGCATTTTTCTATCAGACAGAGAAACAAAGGCGGTATGCTAGTCCGTTTTCTATGATAATACTCACGTTTATTGGGGTTTGCGTATCCTCCGCAAAAGTTCGTCGGGGAGTCGGTAAAAATCTCGCTAAAGGAATTCTAATAAGTTTTTTCTACTTGTTTATCATTCAGTTTTTTACATCCATTGGCTCTAAAGGAGCAATGTTGCCCATTTTAGCAGTGTGGATTCCCAATGTCGCGTTTAGTTTAGTTGGACTTTGGCTGTATAGAACTGCACAGAAATAATTACTCAAGTAGTACCAATTTTTTACGCCCCTTCCTGCTCCCAGCTCTATATTGTAAAATATAATTTCCAGAAGGAATTGTTTTCGGAAGCTGATAGCGATTATTGGTTGTTTTAGATTCAAAAACTAATTTACCAGTTATGGAGAATATCTCAATTTGTTCTAACTGTTCAGAGCTAAATATATATCCTAAACCATCACTTGATATAGATACTATTTGGCCATCTGGTTTAATCTTGATGGTGTCTGAAGTAATGTAATCCCCGAAATCATCGTGATACTCCACAAAATATGAAATAAATGAGGCTTGCTTGTTAAAAGAGGCGTCACGTATTTGAAAGACGTCGTTTTGCGACTGATCTTCAGGATAAACTGTGGCAATTTTATTTGATTTATCAGCGTCGTTAATCCTAAATATTTTAAAGGATTCACACTCCTCGATATGAGATGATTTCCATTCAATTATGATTTCCTCATTTTTTTTACGAGCAGTCATTTCTTTAATAGAAGGACCAAGAGGTATTGGGAATTTGTAATCGATTGTCTTTTTGAAGCTGCGAAACCTGCTATATGCTGGAATTTGACTCGAGTTGTAAACGTTTGGATAGCCAACTATTGGTAGTTTTTCACTGTTAATAAACGAAGAGTTTTCATCCAAATAGTATGAGTTTATGAGTGAGGTTACATTTTCTGTTAATAGTGTGCCATTTTTATTATTGGCAAATTCGTAGTGTCCATTTCCACAAAGACTATACAAGCCTCTAGGAAACGGTATAAGACCATTTGAAGACATCCCTTTACCTGTTATTTCATTCCCAATAAAGACTTGACCATCGGAAGCTGGATTACAATTCATAAATATACCAGCATTCTCAATTCTGTTGCGCATAAACGTGTTTCCTGGACCATTGATGCCATGGCTATTGTCTATCACGATGTTCTGAACGGTATTTCCTTCAATTAGATTCATAAACGGATAATTGCCATGCAAGACGATGTCTCCAGCAAAATCTGAAGGACTGAAAACCCCAGTCCAATATGGTTCGGTGGAATAATTATATCCAACTATGTTTCCATTAGGACCAGCTTGAAATAACAGCGAGTGTCTTAGTTTTTGAAAAATATTGTTTTGAACAAGGCATTGGCTAGAAGTAAACGCCAGAACCACACCGTATGCATTTCCTCCATTACCGTAGTCGAACGCTTTAGTAAAATAACTATTCTCAACCACAGCCTTATAAGACCGTAGAATATTTACATGGGCAAAATTGCACGAATCCGATTGTATGCCAGATACGACGGCATTTTCTGTATAGTTGAATTGAATATTATTGGTTTGGGCATCGGTCTGGTCTAGCCTAACAATTTTAAGGTTAGCTACGCCTATATTTTTCTGTGGTCTAACTTTAATAAGTTGCGGTTTTTCATTTTGATCTAGTCGAATCCTTAGTGCATCTGCTAATGTAATTGTTGAGTCGGTTATTTCTTTTACTTTGGTAATTTGTCCAATCGTACCTGAAGCCCAATTAGAGGTTATTCTGTTATTGTCATTAACGCGTATTTGTACAAGATCACCTTCCGACACGAATGAATTTGATACTTGAATACTGGTTTCTCCGAGTTCGTTGTTGGATAATATCGGAGACCATCCGCCAAATGTTGTTCCTGCAGATGAGATTAAATGATTTGAACCCTCCAGGTCAAAACAAATTAGTGTTTTGTCGCTTCCCTCACCGATAAGGTATTGATTGCTAGATAGCACGATTGGTTCTGTGATTAAGTAAGATCCTTTCGGAAAGTAAAGAATCGCACCAGTTTGCTTAGAGTTGTTCAGTGCTGTTTGAACATAGACATCACACGGTGTTTCGCCAGTTTTGTCTGCGCCCAGTTTGGATATATTAATGACATTAGTTTGAACAATAGAAGCGGTATCGACAGATGATTTCCAGTCATATTGACTGTCGTCTGGTAAACTTTGACCTAAGCTAAAAGCATAGCTTAACAATAAAGCAATAGCAGTAGTAGTAATTTTCATCAATACGAAAGTAGGCAGGCTTGGCTATTTAATCAAAAATTAAATGTCATTTTTCTAATATATGGACAATTATGTCTAAATATGGGAATACTTGGTGCGATTTTGTTTCTAAAAAACAATCATTTAAACTGTTCTAAGGCTACGAAAATCTTATTTTTGCCCTCAAATTATAGAGCATGAATATTCACGAGTACCAAGCGAAAGAAATATTAAAATCATACGGCGTTGCTATCCAAGAAGGGGTGGTAGTTGATGATGCCTCAAAAACTGAAGAAAGTGTAAAAGCGCTTCAAGAAAAAACGGGAACTGACTGGGTAGTAGTAAAAGCACAAATCCATGCTGGCGGAAGAGGTAAAGGCGGTGGAGTAAAGCTTGCAAAGAATATGGATGAAGCGAAACAACGTGTTAGCGACATCTTAGGAATGCAATTGGTTACGCCTCAAACTGGTGCAGAGGGAAAAAAAGTTAATAAGGTACTTATTGCTCAAGATGTATACTACCCTGGAGCAAGTGAGCCGAAAGAATATTATATGAGTGTATTGCTCGACAGAGCATTAGGTAAAAACGTAATTATCTATACTACGGAAGGTGGAATGGATATCGAAGAAGTTGCAGAAACTCACCCAGAAAAAATATGGAAAGAGTGGATTGATCCAGCATCTGGATTAATGCCGTTTCAAGCTCGCAAGATTGCCTTTAACCTTGGGTTGGAAGGTCAAGCGATGAAGCAAATGGTGAAATTTGTGAATTCATTGTACCAGGCATATGTGGATACTGATTCAGCTATGTTTGAGATTAACCCTGTTCTTAAGACCTCCGATGATAAAATTATTGCTGTCGATGCAAAGGTTGATTTAGATGATAATGCGCTTTACCGACATAAAGATTACGCAGCATTGCGTGACGAAAGCGAAGAAGATCCAGTTGAAGTTGAAGCTAAAAAGTTTAATCTAAACTACGTTAACCTAGATGGAAACGTTGGTTGTATGGTAAACGGCGCTGGGTTAGCAATGGCAACCATGGATATCATTAAGTTGAGTGGTGGGGAACCTGCAAACTTCCTTGACGTAGGAGGAACAGCTAGTGCAGAAACCGTAGAAGCTGGTTTTAGGATCATTTTGAAAGACCCTAAAGTAAAAGCAATATTAATTAACATTTTTGGTGGTATCGTTCGTTGTGACCGTGTAGCTCAAGGTGTTGTAGATGCCTATAAAAACATCGGAGATATTCCAGTTCCAATTATTGTAAGGCTACAAGGTACCAATGCTGTTGAGGCAAAGAAAATAATTGATGAAAGTGGATTGGAGGTTCGATCTGCAATCTTATTACAAGAAGCTGCTGACGTAGTAAAAGAGGTCCTTTCTTAATTAAACATTGATATGCCAGCGGAATTAATTGAATTACATGAAATTACGCCGGACAAAAGGAGAATTAGAGAAATTTCTAATTCGTTTAAGCAAGGTAAATTAATAATCATTCCTACGGATACTATTTATGCCATCGCATGCGATTTGCATAATAGAAAAGGAATTGAGCAAATCTGTAAACTTCTTGGTAAAAAACCGAACAAGGCGAACCTATCTCTTCTTTGTAAGGATTTGACACATCTAGCGGCTTATTGTAAACCGTTACCAAACCCTGTTTTTAAACTCATGAAACGAGTTCTTCCAGGACCGTTTACATTTATTTTAAATGCAACAAATGAAGTGGCTAAGGTTTTTAAAACCAATAAAAAAACGGTAGGTATACGTGTTCCAAACAATGAAATAGTACAATCTATTCTCTCTGAGCTTGGAAATCCAATAATTTCAAGTTCTATACATTCTGAAGATGAAATACTTGAATATTTGACAGAACCTTCCAGCATTTACGAAGAATGGAAACACAAGGTAGACATAGTACTTGATGGAGGTGCCGGAAAAAATATGGGCAGTACAGTTATAGACTGCACTGAAAGTCAGCCTTTTATTGTAAGGGAAGGTCTTGGAATAGACTTGTTAAATTAATCGTTGTGGCTACTCGCCATTTTTGAGACTTAAGAGCCATTCAGCTATTTTTGTCCCATCCTCATCTGAAATATTTATACCTGCCATCGGCGGATATTCAGGATATCGGCTAGGATCCGGATTCCGAATCAAACCTATTATTTCTTCAACTGACGCCAGTTTTTGCGAAGCGTCAATGTATGAAGGTCCGATGAGTTTAGTGTCTAACCTGTGGCACGTTAAGCAGGTGTTACGTTTTAATATAGATTTTATATCAGAAGGTATTTCCAATTTGTCTTCCACCATCGATTTTGGCGGAGTGGAATCTTTTTGGGAGTCGTTCTTTTCTGGTGAAGAACAAGCGACAACACCTATAACAAGTATGAATAACAGCCTAAGACTTTTCATTTTTCACAGTATTTACTTTCAACGTCGATTCGATCGTTAAATCAACATCTGGCCATAATTTACTTACACCGTCTTCACCTTTGTGTAAATCTTCACAAACATCATTTAAAGCTTGCACATTAGGCTCTGCACTCCAATCGGCCAACTTCAATGAAGCATTTATTTCAACTTTGTTGTTGATTACTGTGTATGTTCCTTCAATTGTATGATCAACATCGTTCATGTTGATATTGATCTTGATCATTCCAGCGGAATCACTACCAACAACTTCTTTAAAACTGCCGGTAATCGATTGAGTGTTCATCATGGTTCCGAAAAAAGTAGTCATGATTTTACCGTCTCGTTCTTCATTTTCACTATTTGTTGTACTCACAGGAATATCAAAAGTTAGTTGATCAAGCAATCCCTTTACAGTATTAGTATTTTTTCCTGGAGTTATTTCAAATTCATCAAACGTCCCACTTACACCGATGCGAGCCGTAGTTTTATAGGCTGTCCATTTTAGCGATGTAAAAGCTCGCTGATATTCATAAGAAACGGCAGGAGTGGTGTTTTCTGTAGATGATTCATCTTGCTTCTTTTCTGTTGAGCAAGCGCTTAAAACAATTAGACTGAGACTCAGTAAAAATAGGTTTTTCATATTGAAGTATTAACAAGTCAAAGATAGAATGGGTTTGGTTTTAATAACACTTTGGGTCGGATTTTTTCATAAAATTATTTCATCTCATTTTTGTTTTCCTGGCAAATCGACTACAGATTGGGCACATCTCTACTACATGCCCGCGAGCAGGACAATATTCACGACCAAAAAATATTATTTGTAAGTGGAGCTTGTTCCATAAATCTTTTGGTGTAAGCCTTTTTAAGTCCTTTTCAGTTTGTTCAACATTTTTACCATTGGTTAGTCCCCAACGATAAGCAAGACGATGTATATGGGTGTCAACCGGAAACGCAGGAAATCCAAAAGCCTGCGACATCACTACTGATGCGGTTTTGTGTCCAACAGCTGGCATGGCTTCTAAATCGGCAAAATTTTTAGGAACCTTTCCATTATGCTTTTCTATTATCATCCGACTTAAGCCATAAATCCCTTTAGATTTCATGGGTGATAGCCCACATGGTTTTATAATTTCACGGATTTCGTCTACAGACAATTTTACCATATCGTAGGGGTTGTCGGCTTTATCAAACAACAAAGGAGTAATTTTATTTACACGTTCATCCGTGCATTGGGCAGAGAGCAACACTGCAATTAACAACGTGTATGGATCCTTATGGTCTAAAGGAACAGGAGTGGTTGGGTATAAATCCTCTAGTATATTTATTATTTCTGTTACTTTTTCTGCTTTTGTCATATCCTTTACAATGAAATAATTATCTTCCGCTTTTGCCGTTTCAAATGTATCCAATTGCATAATATGAAGTCATATCTACTCACGATCTTATTTTCGATGATCATAACATTTGCATGTTATGGACAATTTCGAAGTAATGTGCATGAAATCGAAGTGGGAATTGGCAGCTATCAGCAACATAAAACTAGCATTAATACTTTTAATCAACTCAACAAATTAGTTAACCCCGAAATTGTTGCTGAGGACTTTTTAGATGCAACGTGGTATTCAAACAAGAGACTTTTACGATCGTTTGAACTAGCATTTGGAATTCGTCGATTTCAGTCTAAAGATCTTAGAAAAGAACTTTACCTTGGTGTAAAGGTGTCAGGGCATTTTCAGAGAAACACGATTTTAATCGGAAAATCAGAAACATTGTTGGAGGAAACCGTTATCGATAAACAAGAAGGACGTATTAGAACAAATTCAAGCTTTAAAACAACGACATTCTCGGAATATAATGATTTCGCGGTAGTTGGCCCAATGGTGAAACTTCGCGGCCTAATCAACGATCGTTTCAGCATCAATTCATCCACCTCAATCGGCGGATTGGTGCCAATTAAATATGGAATTCAGGAAGCATTTTACACTGGGAACATTACACGAATGTATGTCGGTGAAAACTTAGAGTCAGAAAACAGAGAGTATCATGGTCTGTTAGAGTTTGATTGGAGTAAACGAAAACAAACGATCCAAGCTCGTTTAGAATCTTCAGTTAGCATCGAGTTTAAGCCTCTTGATAAAAAACCATACTATTTCGGTCTTGGATTTTTATTAGGAACTCAACTATCTCAAAACGCTGAAAGTTCTGCAAACTACTACGGATTGCGCTTTAGTATTCACTCTCAATTTTAGATTAGAAGTAGTGGGTAAAATCAATCGCTAAATTTAAATTTTCTAAGGAATTTATGGAATACGGTTTCCCTTTTAATTGAGGTATATTTTGTGCTCCTTCATCGTTACCTATGCTTGCCTCGATGATTATTCCTTTTTTAACTGTAAGATTTAGAGACTGTTTATCATCTATTAACAGTCGAACTTCAAATCCAGGAGAATATCCAAAGTTCCAACCCCAAGTACTGTATTTTTCTTTAACTAATGTATTGATTGTCGTAATTTCAGAATCGGACAATGGTAAGTTTTGTCCAGAATAAAACGACAACAATGACTCTGCAAGCGAGGATTTGAAAACATCGTAGTTCCAGTTATCAGGAAGATAATCACAGATGTTTGCCACTGTACTTCGAACAGACTTTACTGCATGTGTTTTAAAAATGGCATTAACTTTAGCTTTGATTGCTGTGTTTAGGGTGCTTAAGTCGGCATCATACAACAACGTACCATGATGAATTACGCGCTTCTTGCGGCTATAAATGTGCTCAGCATTTCCAGATATTTTAAATCCGTCTACCAATAAATCGTTTCGACCACTATACTCAGAAGCCACACCGATACTGTTTAAGAATGAATTAACAGGATGTAAAAACTTTTTGAAATTGATTAATTGATCTGCTTGTTCACCGTTTTGAATGAAACAAAAATTTAAATTACCTGGACCATGAAATACCGTTCCTCCTCCGCTTAATCTACGTACAACATCGATATTGTATTTTTCGCAAAACGTTTGATTACATTCTTCAAAGGCATTTTGATGTTTACCAACAATTACGGAAGAAGTATTGTCGTATATAAATACTATGTCTTCATCAACATGATGCAATAAATACTCTTCTGTTGCTAAGTTAAAATGGGGAGATTTACTCTCTGAAATTATTAATCGAACCTTACTCACGGTAACTTACGAAGTTCGTGTATTTAGATCAGTGGCCAATGAACGCAGGTTTGAAACGTCGTATCGATTTTCTAAATCTATTAGGATCGTTGACGCTTTTTCAAAGTATTGCATCATCAAATCTTTAGCATAGTCATCAACCTTTAGTTCTTTGTATAGTGACGTGACAGCTTCAATTTTTTCATTGCTATCTTCTGTTGAAAGGTACCACGAAGCAAGCTGTTTAGACTGAGATTCAGTAGCACGTTTTTTCGCTTCGATCCATAGCAACGTTTTTTTATTTTCAATTATATCACCGCCAATGCGTTTGCCAAAGTTGTCTTTGTTGCCGAATGTATCTAAATAATCATCCATCACTTGAAAAGCTAGACCAATGTTCAATCCGTATTGATACAATGAATCTGTATCGGTTTCAGGCAAACCTGCTAGCATTCCACCAGATTTTAAGCTAAATGCAAGCAAAACTGATGTTTTTCCTTCAATCATTGAAAGATAATTACTTTCAGTAACGTCTGATAAACCCTCGAAATTCATATCCCATTGCTGACCGACGCAAACGGCTTCAGCCATCAGACCAAATTCTTCAATGATTTGATTTTTAATGGTTGGTTCACAGTTAAGTGAAGTTAAAAATTGATACGCTTTTACAAGCATCATATCTCCACTTAAAATGGCTATTGACGGATTCCATTTTAAGTGAACAGTGGGTTGGCCTCTTCGTACATCAGCATTATCCATGATGTCGTCGTGCATCAAGGTGAAATTATGAAACACTTCAACGGCATGAGCAAGCGGCAAAGCAGGAGTAATATCAGAACTGGTCAACTGATATCCTAAAAGAGCTAACAATGGTCGAACTCTTTTTCCTCCTAGACTTAATATATAGTTTGCCGGATCATAAAGCTCGTCTGGAGCACCCTCAAGCGTATGATTCTCTTGGTATAATAGATATTGCGCTAATAATTTTTTATAATTATCCATTGACTAAATTGAAATCAGCAGTTCTTTTATTCATATTAGTACGTTTGATTTGTACTTTCACCGTATCGCCAAAACCAAACTTTTTACCAGTTCTCCGTCCAACAACACATAAGTCCTTTTCGTAGAATTCATAAAAGTCCCCTTTTATATCACTTATTCGAACCATGCCTTCGCAATGATTTTCTTTTAGTTCAACAAAAATACCCCATTCAGTAACACCTGAAATAATGCCTTCGAACGTTTCACCAACATATTCGGATAAAAACTCGATTTGTTTGTATTTTGTCGAAGCTCTTTCGGCTTGTGTTGCACGCTGTTCCATCTGAGAACTATGCTTACAAGCTTTTTCAATATCCTCAGCATTCCCTCCTCCTTTTTTATTCAAATAATCAAATACTAATCGGTGAACGATTAAATCTGGATACCGTCTAATTGGGCTTGTGAAATGTGTGTAGAAATCAAAATTTAGTCCGAAGTGGTAAGTGTCTTTGGTTGTATATACTGCTTTCTCCATACTTCGTATTGCGAGTGGATGAAGAATATTTGCCTCAATTTTACCTTCAGATTTTTCAACCATCTGGTTAATTGTGCTACTGATTGTTTCATGACTCTCAGTTTTTATTTCGTATCCAAATTTTTTCGCAGTCTGAATAAAGAACGCCATCTTTTCGACATTTGGCGCTTCGTGAACTCGGTAGGGAAGGGGTTTTTTAATTTTCGTGAATACATGCTGTGCAACCGTTTTGTTAGCCAATAACATGTAGTCTTCAATCATTTTATGAGCCTCTTTTCTGACCTTTTTAACGACCTCAATGGGTTTTCCATTCTCATCAAGCGTAAATCTGTATTCATCACTTTCAAAAGAAATGGCACCATTTTTAAAACGCTTTTCTCTTATCTTTAAAGCAATTGCGTTAAGTGTTTGAATCTCTTTACCATATTCTTTAGACTTGCCTTCAATCACTTCTTGTGCTTCTTCATAGCTAAATCGTCGATCTGAATGAATGATCGTTTTTGTGATGCGGTAGTTTTTGACATTTGCATTTTTATCTAGTTCAAAAATGACTGCAAAAGCGAGCCTGTCAACATTTGGTTTAAGCGAACACAAATGATTTGAGATACGTTCTGGTAACATAGGCACCGTTCGGTCTACCAAGTAAACGGATGTTCCCCGGTCATATGCTTCATCGTCTAAGGCTGAATGTGGTCTCACAAAATGGCTTACATCTGCAATGTGAACACCTATTTCATAATTACCGTTTTCTAACGTCTTAAATGAAATTGCATCATCAAAATCCTTTGCATCAACTGGGTCGATTGTAAAGGTTAAGGTTTTCCTAAAGTCTTCACGTTTTGCAATTTCTTTTGGTGAAATAGCATCAGGAAACGCATCTGCATCGGCGAGCACGTTTTCTTCAAAGTCTGTCTTAAATCCAAACTCTGAAATAATTGCGTGCATTTCGGTATTGTGCTCTCCTGCTTTACCAAGAATTTTTATGACTCTTCCAAATGGGTTAGGAGTGCCAATTGGCCATCCTTTCAACTCAACGATTACTTTGTCGCCGTCTTTCGCTTTGTTCATGTCGTCTATTGCAACAAAAAAGTCAACATGTATTCTGCTATTATCTGGAATAACGAAAGCAAACTTTTTCATTCGTTGAACGGTACCAACAAATTCTGTTCGAGCCCTTTCAACAATTTCGATGACCTTGCCTTCCATTCGGCTACCTTTTTTCTGTCGAGTCAGTTCAACGGTAACTATGTCTCCGTTAAGTGCCATTCCAGTTAAAGGTTTACTTATGTAAATATCTTCTTCAAGTTCATCGACAATAACAAAAGCAGCACCACGCTGGGTTACTTCAATTTTACCCGTAAACAGACTAAAATCTGGAACGTATCGATATCGACCCCGATCAATTGCTTCAATAATTTCTTCCTTTTCCATAACGTTCAGAATTTTAATAATATCTTGACGTTGTTCTTCGGAAGTAATGCTCAATTTGTGAGCAATTTGTTTGTAGTTAAAGGATTTTCTTGGGTTGCCTTGAAAGAATTCAAGGAGTTGGCGGTATTTACCAGGTAGTTTTCTTGGACCTGATTTATGTGTTTTTTTCTTCTTTTTCAAATCGAGGCAAAGGTAGGTTAAATTTAAGGTTGGAAGTGAGCTGTGGAAATTGGGTGTTTATTTAACGTAGAAGTGATATGAATGGTTTTGTATTAGGACGTCATAGATCTGCTTGATTTTTCGTTGAATATTTATGATGAATAGAAATAATGATAACTGCCCTAAGTCTCATATTTCTGACGATATCATTGATTTCTTAACCATTTATCAAATAAATTCTTTTCATTCAGATGATAATTAGTCCTATTTGACTAGTCAAAAGTTGCTTTATTCTCAAATTTTTCGAAACGTCCTAATTTTATTCTGCTGTATTTCAATATGTTATGATTTTGCTTAGACTTATTGTTTAAACTGTGCAAGTTTTTTGTCAGGTTTATATCTCGACCTTTGACTGGTGTAGTTTCGGGTAATAAAAGTGGCCTCTTGATTAAAACATTAAAGTTGTTTACAAGCCTATTGCACTTAAAAAGCAACATTATGTATAAGCAAAAAAAAACAGAAGGCTTGCAGCAACTTCTTTTAACTTTTTTTCTATTCCTATCAGTAATTAATGCCCAATCACAAAATAGTTTTCCTACTTGTCCATCAGACATTTTGGACTCTACCACCGGGAGTAAAACTGGTATTACCTACACTATTTCACCGAACACGACGAATTCATCGACGCATAGCTATTCTTATGGGTTTACTGGAGCTACAAGTGGTTCAGGATCAATAACTGGTTCTAAGATGGACACTTTTGTCTCAAATAACACAATGTGGAGTTTTGGGTCAGGTTCCGATTTTAACGTAGGCACAACGGAGGTAACCATAAAGGAATTTGTGGATTGCCCAGATTGTGACTTGGGATATAAGGTGTTCGCAGTATGTACGTTTAAAGTGGTTATTGTTAAAGAATCGTTTCCTGGTTGTGTAGATGATAATCTTGTTTTATGGTTAAAACCGGAATCTGGCATAACGAGTGTCTCTGGGGAGGTATCTTCTTGGAAAAGTCAGTCAAATAATGGAATCACTCTAAAAGCCATTTCGACAACTTACACTCCCGCACTTGTAAGTGCCAATGGAAGTACATCGATGAATTTTCACAACTACATTGACTTTAATAAACAAGATGCTTTACGTTATCCTGGTTCACCTTTTACTTCAGCGTCAGATCCAGGAACTGTTTACGTGGTAACAAATCTGACGGATGTAGCTAACTCAAAGTTAATAGGGTTTGAGGTTACTTCGGGAAATACAAACATGGATGAACCACATTTAGGAGTTTATAATGGTAAAAGTTTTTCTTATCACACAGATGCAACCCCGGCGGGCTTTCTAGGTGGTATGACTTTAGCTTCCGGTGAAACACGCATTATGGGTTACGATTGGAATGCTAGTAATCGAGCTATTTATGTCGATGGAAAACTTAATTACCGTCGTACGCATAGTGGTTTTACTGCAGGACAATTTTACACTACTATTGGAGATTATGGAGACAACGCCACGGATAATAATATTGCAGAGGTCATTGCTTTTAATAGGTATTTAAATGCAACTGAACGTCAAACAATTGTGTCATACCTTGCAATTAAATACGGCGTAACTTTAAACCAAGTTATTGCTACCAATTATTTAGCTTCAGATGGTTCGACAGTGGTTTGGAGTGCATCAACAGCTAAAAATTTTAATCAGGATGTTGCTGGGATAGGAAGAGACGATTGTTCTGGACTTTATCAAAAACAGTCTAGATCAAGCAATGGGGACGTTGTGACAGTTGGAATAGACTCTATAATGGCCTCAAATAGTGCGAATACTGGTTCAATTGCCAATGATAAGCGTTATATGATATGGGGTAATAACGGAGAATCAGTTCTGAGGACAGCCGCAAAATGTGTAAACCTAAACTCTGGCGCGGATCTTAGGCTTGCAAGAGTTTGGTTGGTCGAGGAAAATGCAGGAGACGTTGGGTCTGGACAGGTTCAAATGGATATTTCAACAATGGGGCTAACATTAACAAGTGCCACTGACTTTCACCTTTTAGTATCGAATGATGGATCTAATTTTTCAAGTTCAACATCAATTTCTGCGACATCTATAAGTGGCAATATTGTTACCTTTTCATCTGTAAATTTTAAAGATGGTGAATATTTTACTCTAGGATTCAAGGACAATATTAGCCCAACATTGAGCTGCAGCTATAGCAGGGTTGTACCACTTAATGATAGATATTGTTGGGTAACAGCTGCTGATTTGACAATTGAAGCTAAGGATGAATGTGGAATATTAAGCATAACCAATAATCTACCTTCCAACTACAGGATATTATCAGGACAAAATAGAACGGTTACATTCACTGTAACGGACAGCAATAATAATGTTACTACCTGTACTCAGGCAATATATCCTCGTGATCTTAATGGTCCAAAATTAGATTGTCCAAGAGATACAATCATATACGCGGACAGTGGTTTGTGTCAAACCCATCTGGAACTTGAGCAACCATACGTTAGGGACAATTGTGATGGGGTAATTGCACCTCGAGCATTAAACTTTGATGGAGAAAACGATATTGTGTATGTTCCATCATCATCTATAAACACAAGCACTACTCAATTGTACAAAACAGTTGAAGTTCATTTTAGAGTGACGGACAAGTCAATTTCCTCTCATAAACAAATGATTTGGGATGAAGGTGCAAACGCAAATGGGATGAATATTTATGTCTATGATGGAAAAGTCTATGCAGGTGGATACTATTGGAATGGAACAGCAGGCACAGGTAACTGGATAAGCTCTGCAAATATAAGTGACGACAAGTGGCATCATATTGCAATTACATATTCTGGTTACGGAAGTTTCATGAGAGTTTACCTTGATGGTACTTATATTGGCTACAAGTACATGTACGGAACGTCTCAAAATCGTTATTTCCCAGTGCACAATACTTGGAATAGTATTGGTGCAATGTATAACAGCGCTGTTTTTCATGACGGCACTGAAACAGGTATAGGGAACTACTTTAAAGGGGACATCGACGAACTAAGGATATGGTCGTCTCTTAGAAGTTCGGCTGAGATTAGTGGAAATCGAAATAGGCCTTTAATTGGAAATGAAACAGGTTTAATACAGTATTACACCATTAACGGAACAGCATGTGGTAATAACGCTTCTAAAGATTCTGTTGTTTACGATATTACTGGTAGCGCCGTTCATGGATTGGCTCGAAACTTCTCGTTTGACGGCTCAAAGGGATGTTTAAGTAATTATACGAAAGGAGCACCAATATCAAAAATTACGTTTACAAATGATTTTACAGGTACTTACAACGCTTCAGGGACATACACATTAGGGAAAACCGTTGTAAAGTGGGAAGCAACGGATCTAAGTGGTAATAAAACAACGTGTTATCAAACAGTAACTGTTTTAGATTCTCAAGCTCCTGAATTTAAAGTTTCAAACGACATTGTTGTTTCTGCAGATAGCGGATTATGTTCAGCAATTCTTAGTTATAAATTGCCCTCCGTCGTTGACAATTGTGGGACTGAGGTTATAAAAGGAAACGATAGATATGATTATACAGGAGAACCCCAATTATTTATAGTTCCTAAACACGTAAGCTCATTGAATATAAATGCATATGGTGGTGCTGGTGGAAACGTTTATTATTACAATGGAAACCCCGGAGCAGGAGGTGGACAAACTACCGGTACTATTGATGTCAACGAAGGTGATTCTATTTGGATTTATGTTGGTGGCAAAGGTGGAAGTGGAACTTATTCAGCAGCTGGAGCAGGAGGGTATAATGGCGGAGGTCAAGGGTATACAAACGGGGCTTATTTAGCAACAGGTGGAGGTGGCGGTGCCTCAGACATAAGAATTGGAGGAAATACATTAAACGACCGGATACTTGTAGCCGGAGGTGGCGGCGGTGCTGGTATTGATTATTGTTACCGTGCTCTAGGTGGTGGTTACGGTGGAAATAGTTTTGGGGGCACTGGCCAATATTCAAGCGGATGTAATGGGGTTGCACGCCAATTAAATTCTGGTGGAAGGGGCGGAACCTCTACAAGAGCTGGAAAAGGTGGAATCTTTGTTAACGGTGGTAATAGTTTTTATGCCGTTGATGGTTCTTTTGGTTATGGCGGAACGGCCCAAACTCAAGCAAACGGAGCTGGTGGTTATTTGGGTGGCGGCGGTGGCGCTGGCTGGTATGGTGGTGGTGCAGGAATCACTGGCGGTGGTGGAGGAGGTAGTGGTTATTATCATTCCTCAGTTTACAATCCTGGTGGAAAACCACGTGTCTCTGGTGGTGATGGTATTGTAATTATCACTTACACCCAACTCAAAGTTCTAATTACCCAAATTGAAGGTATTTCCCCTGGAGATACATTCCCAATTGGTTTAACAACCAACACATTTGTTGCTCAAGATTTTGGCGGAAATAAAGATACAGTTTCATTTGATGTTACTGTTCAAGACTTAGTGTCACCAAAGTTACAGGTGATCGCAAACCAAATAAGAAACAATACTTCAGGCAACTGTAATTATATAACAGATACGACCGAGTTCGATCTAGTATCATACAGTGATAATTGTGGAATAGACAAAATTTGGAATGATAAAAATAATCTTACAACTCTTGTAGGAGAACTATTCACATTAGGGGAGACAAAGGTTGTCTGGTTTGTAAAAGATGTTTACGGAAATATTTCAAAAGATTCGTTCATGGTTACGGTCAACGATACCGAAGATCCAACGATAACTTGCGTTGGAAATCAAACTAAGGTTGCCGATAATGGAGTATGTACGTATACCGTATCAGGGACAGAATTTGATCCATCATCAACAAACGATAATTGCTCAATTGCATCAGTAACGAATGACCATAACAGTTCATCGTCGCTTAAAGACGCAGTATTTAGTTTAGGATCAACAACAGTAACTTGGACAATTACCGATGGCTCAGGAAATACAGAGACCTGTTCATATAATGTAGTTGTAACGGATGATCAAGATCCAACGATAACTTGTATTGGGAATCAATCGAAGGTTGCCGATAATGGAGTATGCACGTATACCGTGTCAGGGACAGAATTTGATCCAACGGCAACCAACGATAACTGTTCAATTGCATCAGTTACAAATGACCATAACAGTTCATCGTCGCTAAAAGATGCAGTATTTAGTTTAGGATCAACAACAGTAACTTGGACAATTACCGATGGCTCAGGAAATACAGAGACCTGTTCATATAATGTAGTTGTAACGGATGATCAAGATCCAACGATAACTTGTATTGGGAATCAATCGAAGGTTGCCGATAATGGAGTATGCACGTATACCGTGTCAGGGACAGAATTTGATCCAACGGCAACCAACGATAACTGTTCAATTGCATCAGTAAGGAATGACCATAACAGTTCATCGTCGCTAAAAGATGCAGTATTTAGTTTAGGTTCAACAACAGTAACTTGGACAATTACGGATGGCTCAGGAAATATAGAAACGTGTTCATATAATGTAGTTGTCACTGACGATCAAGATCCAACGATAACATGTGTTGGGAATCAAACAAAGGTTGCCGACAATGGAGTATGTACGTATACGGTATCAGGAACAGAATTTGATCCAACAGCAACGAATGACAATTGCTCGATCGCATCATTAACGAATGACTATGACAGTTCATCGTCACTTGATGGCGCAGTTTTCAGTTTAGGCTCAACAACAGTAACATGGACCATCATCGATGGGTCGGGAAATACTGAAACCTGTTCATACAACGTAGTTGTAACGGATGATCAAGATCCAACGATTTCATGTGTTGGAGATCAAACTAAATCTACATCCGGAGCTTGTAACTACAAAACTTCAGGAACAGAGTTTGATCCATCATCAACAAACGATAATTGCTCAATTGCATCAGTTAAAAATGATCACAATAATTCGGCTTCATTGGCTGGTGCAGTCTTCAATCCTGGATCAACAACAGTAACTTGGACCATCACTGATGGGTCAGGTAATACAGAAACATGCTCTTACGATGTAAAAGTGATTCTTCCTGAAATAGACATCATTGGTAATAGCTTATCGATTGATAACGGAGATAACACTCCTGCAATGTCTGATTACACAAATTTTGGAGACACCTTTCCAAATTCAAATGTGATTTACACTTACACTATTGAAAACAACGGAACTGATGAGTTGAATGTATCGTCGATTTATATGAGTGGAACAAATTCAAGTGACTTTACAGTTGGTGGATTATCGTTACCTGCGTCAATTGCATCGAGTTCTTCTAAAACGTTTACGGTTACCTTTAGGTCATCCACCTTAGGAGTTAAAGATGCAACGGCAAACATCATTAGTGATGACTGTAATAACTCGAGTTACTCTTTTGACGTAACTGGTGAAGTCTCTTGCACAAATCCTTTGTTCACATCTTGTCCTTCGGATATTACTCAGAGTTCAGATGTGAATAAATGTACAGCTGTTGTAACTTATTCAACAACTATTACAGGAGTTCCAACGCCTACTCTTAGTTATGAATTTAGAGGAGCAACTTCGACTAGTGGTTCTGGCAATGGAAGCGGTTCAATTTTTAAACTTGGAACCACTGTAGTACAAATAATTGCCACAAATTCTTGTGAGTCTGATACCTGTTCCTTTAGTGTTACTGTTGAAGACGATCAGAAACCAACCATTTCGTGTGTTGGAAATCAAACTAAGGTTGCCGATTATGGAGTATGTACGTATACCGTATCAGGGACAGAATTTGATCCATCATCAACAAACGATAATTGCTCAATTGCATCAGTAACGAATGACCATAACAGTTCATCGTCGCTTAAAGACGCAGTATTTAGTTTAGGATCAACAACAGTAACTTGGACAATTACCGATGGCTCAGGAAATACAGAGACCTGTTCATATAATGTAGTTGTAACGGATGATCAAGATCCAACGATAACTTGTATTGGGAATCAATCGAAGGTTGCCGATAATGGAGTATGCACGTATACCGTATCAGGGACAGAATTTGATCCAACAGCAACAAACGATAATTGCTCAATCGCCTCAGTAACGAATGACTATAACAGTTCATCGTCACTTGATGGTGCAGTTTTCAGTTTAGGCTCAACAACAGTAACATGGACCATCACCGATGGGTCGGGAAATGCTGAAACCTGTTCGTATAATGTAGTTGTTACTGACGATCAGAAACCAACCATTTCGTGTGTTGGAAACCAATCGAAAGTGGCAGACAATGGTGTTTGTACATATACGGTATCGGGAACGGAGTTTGATCCGACAGCAACGAGTGACAATTGCTCGATCGCATCAGTAACGAATGACTTTAACAGTTCATCATCACTTGATGATGCTGTATTTAGCTTAGGCTCAACAACAGTAACATGGACCATCACCGATGGGTCGGGAAATGCTGAAACCTGTTCGTATGATGTAGTTGTTACTGACGATCAGAAACCAACCATTTCGTGTGTTGGAAACCAATCGAAAGTGGCAGACAATGGTGTT